>OMWX01000012.1 GCA_900314875.1 uncultured Actinomycetes bacterium
AAAAAAAAAAAAAAAAAAAAAAAAAAAAAAAAAAAAAAAAAAAAAAAAAAAAAAAATTAAAAATTAAAAATTAAAAATTAAAAATTAAAAAACAGTTCATCACAACAATAAACAACGAAAGCAAAATGTATCCGCCGCTCTATCTCACTCTCAAACAATACGAGATTAACGAAAAACAGATACTTCACATTCGCGTGCCGATTTCGCAAGATGTTGTTCGCAGTTCCGGCAATGCTGTTCAGAATGTCCCTGATAACGCCGGCGCCAGAATGCTGCTCGCGAAAATGCGACAGATATAACAGACACGATAATATATGCTTTGATAAAAGAAAATCCCAATATTACCCGCAAAGAAGTGGAAGAGAGAGAGACTGAATCTGAACGCGAGAACCGTAACATGCAAAAAAAAAAAAAAAAAAAAAAAAACTCGAAATGTCCGTTATGCAGGCAACGGACGCACCGGTCATTGGAAAATTGACTGACGTAACTGCCGGTCTGTTCCCAAAGACATCATGAGGGCTGTGTCCGCCAAGATGTCCCTCACGATGTCCCTCACGAACATCACAGGAAAACTCTTTCCTAACTTTTGAAGAAACCGACAAATTCCTCGCAAAACTTCAAGAAATCAATTAACATAACATGCCGAAAATGTTACTATCGTGTTAGCCGCTCAAAACGACAGCGCAGCCGTGCAAACCGCAGATTGACTGCCCAAACGACTGCCAAAACGAATGGCGACTGAGAATATAAAGAAATCCCGGAAGAGATTTCGCAGAAATTTCAGAGAAGAAGATAACCAAGGAAAATCAAGGGAGAGACCGATGGAAACAATCAAGCTGAACAACAGCCGCGAATGCCCGATTATCGGAATCGGCACATTCCTGCTCAAGCCAGATGAGGCAGAAAACAGCGTCCGCGAGGCTTTGCAGCTGGGCTGCAGGCTTGTCGACACGGCCAATGCTTACGGCAATGAACGCGCGGTCGGGCGAGGGATTAAGGATTCCGGCGTTGCGCGAGGAGACATTTTCCTTTCGACCAAACTCTGGCCTACCGAATACGAAAACCCGAACGCGGTCGACGACACCTTAAAAAGACTGGGAACCGACTACATTGACCTGCTTTACGTGCACCAGCCGGCGGGCAACTGGATAGCAGGGTACCGTCAGATCGAGAAGGCTGTGTGCGACGGCACAGTCCGTTCAATCGGTATTTCAAATTTTGAAGGCAAATATTTTGAACAGCTTAAGGAGATTTGGGAGATTGTTCCGCAGTTTATTCAAGTTGAGGCGCACCCGTATTTCACGCAACAAGATCTGCTAAGCGAACTGGATGAGTTTGATATGAAACTCATGGCATGGTATCCGTTGGGACACGGAGACAAGTCGCTTGTCGAAGAGCCGATTTTCGTGCAGCTTGCCGAGAAGTACGGCAAGTCGCCGGCGCAGATTATTTTGCGATGGCATACTCAAATGAGTTTTGTCGTGATTCCTGGAAGCAAAAATATCGAGCATATCAAGGATAATCTCGACATTTTTGATTTCAAGCTGACCAACGATGAAATGTCACAGATTGCACAGCTGGATAAGGGCAAGCGATACCACCAGCGCACAGAAGAGGCTCTGGAAAGATACGCGGCAACCGCCCCGGTTTACGAAGACTAGCGAATACAACACATTAACAGTGCCGCGGCTGACATCGATTTATTGCAGGACAATCCGGCACAACTTCGACACAGCAAGAGGAAGCTTGCAATTTTTTCAAACTTCCCTTCACTGTTTGATGTTCCGCGGTTCTGCGTCATACATATGCGAACACAAAATGTAATAGGAGAACCTGCATTTACATGCAGATTCTCCTATTTTTGTTTACTGTTTATTCGCAGTATCAGATTAACTTATTATGCAACATTGCAAGTAGCGAAAGCAGACAATTCGTTCGTATCAACGAATACAGCCTGGCCGCTGCCGTCGGGAAGATGCTTCCAAATGTTCGCATATGCGCCGTTGAAAGCATTATCAGCAACAGAGAAAGTACCGTTGAAGTTTACATTTTCGAGCTTGCTCTGGAAGGAATCGACAACGCGAGGATTGGTGCGAGTCGTAGGCCAGCCGGAAATATATCCTTTACCATTAATTGTGAGGTTCTTAAGATTGGTACCTGCAGTCATGTTGCTATAGCGGCCAATCTGAATAACGTCAACATTGTTGTACGTTTCATGAATGGTAAGGTCAGTAGCACCCTTATCAGCAATTCCGTAAGCAATCGCATATACGTAAGGAGTGTTTTTACCGTCAGGAATAATGTTGCACTTCTCGTACTGGATGCCGTCTACAACACCCTGTTCGAAGCAGTCTTTGATAACATAATCAGCACCTGAAGGACGCTGACCGTCAGTAGCATTTGCAGCGCCGTTAGAAATTGCAGCTCCGCCGAACAAAGCAGCAGCAGCCAAAACAGCAGAAAGTGTCTTACGCATATTTTCTCTCCTTAAAATGGATAACTATCTGTTGATATAGGATAAATAACTTGATTAATTAAATTATTCAATTAATTTAATTAATCTATTCAATTAATTTAATTAATCAATTTTCAATTATTAATATTGAATTATTCTTCGGGGAGATTATCTTATCGGTAAAATTCCGGGGAAAAATAAAATCCCTTCAAACGAGACACCCGTCGCTTCAGAAGCTTTTCCGGCTGTAATGCCGTCCGGCTTGAACCGTTTCGGGCGAACCTTGTGATATCCACAATAATGGAGGGAAAAAAAGAAAGCAACCCCTGCCGGAAAAAAATTTTAACGGTATAAGAGTATACCCGTTCAAAATATTGACCATGAAAATTCTAAAATTTTTTCAAAGAAACCTGCTCCCTCGGCGTGTCGCGCTTCAGACTTTGTATAGTTCGCTTCAAACACGCGCCCGAATCGTAAACAAACCGCATAACCAAAACCGAAACTGCGCAAACCGCAACTGAGACGATTTTCACGACAACGAAACATGATAAACTTTTATTTCTCGACGAAGACCTTGAAAATGCCGATAAAACAGAAACTGCGAAAGACTGCACATTGCGACAGAAGAAAACTTTCAAACCCGTCCTGCAGACATAATGATTTTGCAAATATAATGATTCTGCTGACATAATGAAGACAAGAAGGAAATTCGGCGCACATGGATTTTGGCATCAAAAAGAGGCGACGTCATTAAAAAAAAAAAAAAAAAAAAAAAAATCACAATTAAAAATCCCGGATATATTCGAACAGGCAGAGACCAAATGATCAAAGGCGGAATTTCCGACCCGAGAAAACAAAGCATTGATGAAAATATTCAACATGATCGGCATCGGAGAACGCGTCGGAAGCGGAGTGCCTGATATTTTCTCCGTATGGGAAAGTCAAGGATGGCTTGCGCCGGAATTCAAAGAGCAGTTCAACCCGGACCGGACGATTCTGAAACTTTCCTTTATCGAAAAACAAGCAGAAAAAACAAGCAGAAACGGACAGACCTCCAAAACCATTGAAAACAAGCGACAAATTATGAACTATCTCGCGACGGAAGGCAGCAGCAGAGCAGCAGACATCGCCGAACACATAAAACTGAGCCTCGCGCGGACAAGAGTGCTTCTCTCCGAACTGACTAACGACGGCAAAATGCAAACCGAAGGCAGCGGACGAACGCGGCGTTATCTGCAGAAAGAGAGGCATCTGCAGAAAGAGGATTGAGCCAAAATTTTCTGCATATTTTTTCTGCGGCATGTCGCGACCGGATTTGCCTGTATCTGTGACTTTTTGCCTGCATATTTTGCCGGTTTTGTGCGGTTTTTCGTGCATGTTTTTGCTTGACTCTGCTGTTTTAAGCCGGCTTTACCTGTATTCGCAGGCTGCGAATGATCGTTGACGATTATTCCGACCGACCGCATAAAAGAGCACGCAATCACAGTGACCATGTACGCGATTCCGCGCTTTTTTCATGTCTCGGCTTATGCGTTCGGAGACTTCGGACACGGACGGAATCTGACTGACGCTTCGGCAAATTCCATTCATTTTCCGCCATGTCGAACACTTTTCTTCTCCGACGCTCTCTTTTTCTCTTCAGGACCGCCTCGCAAAATGGGCAGCCGCGCGACCATCCTCGAGCATTCGGCAGCCATACGCTTACAGGCATCTTATGCTGCGGCAAACTTTCCAAATATTCGCGCAGCCGCCGGCAGCGGCTTCGCCGCAGCCCGACCATTTTGCTTTTCTCGCTGCTTCTCGCTTGAGCGAACTCTTCATCGCTCAAAAGATCAAGCAGCCGGGAACGAATGCCCGCCCACTCCGGATCATCCGAAAACGCTTTGGCCGCGCCGCCCCAACCGGAATACTGACGCAGAGCGGCACGCTGCGCGTCAGACGGCTGCCGGAATGTGACGTTTTCGCCGGACTCGTCAATAAGCAGGGCTTTCCGGACTTTCAGAGCTGCAATATTTTTCTCTGCTCTTTCAAACGGAGAAACAGCCGCCTGCGACTCTATGCCGGCTACAATTTCTGAATAACTTCTCTCATCACCGTCTCCTGCGCCCGCAGCCTGCACTGCTCCATAAGAGACTCCCCGCGAATCCAGTCGCCCCGGCCTATCAAATCCGTCACGCCCGACTCCTTCGCCAGCCGCGTCACCTCCTCGCCGTACACCCTCTCCGCCGTCAGCTTTATCATCTTCAAATGCGAATCCAGAGTATTGTCCCGGCTCATCTGCGCGGACACTTTCGGATAATTGTCCTGAAGCCAGATCAGCCGCGCCAGACGCCACCCCTTCTCGCTCATCCTGCAAATCGTTTTCCCGGTCGCGCCCCCGCGAATCAGGCGTCTGGTTTCCTCCATCTCCTCCTTCGTCCAGCCGTCGCGAATCTTCCGCTGCGCTCTGATCCAAGATTCTCTCTTCTCCTGAGGAGTCATAATTTCTCTCTTTCTGCTGTTTTATTTCGGATATTGCATCGGTTCCGCCGGCCTCAACATTCAAAACCGGCAAGACAGCGGAATCAGCCTCCCGGCTCAAAACACCGTCCCGCCCGGCCGCGTTTTCAAGTTCGAAAGACCTGACTTCCGGCGCGTGTACCGCAAATTATCTTTGACAAACATTCCCCGTCAGGCTTATCTTCGCTGATTAATAATCTTTGTAAAAACAAGCAAAGACAAAACAAAGTCATGTTGCCTGTCCGCCGTTTAACAAGATCATTTCGTTAAACAGTGAACACATTAGAATAACACATTCACACACAATAACAAAATTGGAATCTGATTTCTTTTAAAATATGTTTTCAAAGCCGATTGACACTAGAAAGGTTGCTTTATAATATCGAATCACCGGGCAGCGTTTGTCTGATGTTTTCGGCAGCAGAAATGTCGATTTTAAGAAATTGCAAGGAGGAAATAAAATGACTGAGAAAATCGTGCAGACAGCCGGAAGGGACGCACTGGGGAATTTCGCGCCCAATTTCGCTCATTACAACGACGATATACTGTTTGGCGATAATTGGAAACAACGAGGACATTGATTTGAAGACACGGAGCATAATTACTGTGGTCGCGCTGATGTCGCAGGGCATTACGGACAGTTCGCTTAAATACCACATCTTAAACGCTAAAAATCACGGCGTAACGCAAAAAGAGATGGCGGCGATTATCACCCATGCAGCTTTTTATGCGGGGTGGCCGAAAGCTTGGGCAACATTCAACCTGGCAAAAGAAGTCTATTCGGAAGAACCCCGGGACTAGGAAACACATTAAGAATACTGCGCTAAAAGATTTGCGCTAACAGATTTATGATACAGAAGTCCACATCTTAAAATTTGCCGAAGAAAACAAACAAAAGATGTGAACTTGCAAAACAAGTATCATAAAAAAGAAGGCGCGAACTTTCGCCCGCGCCTGAAGCAGTCAATTGTAGAAAGACCCAGAAAGGAATTCGATATCAATTATACACAATAACACGCGTTTTACATAGTTTTGCGCGGGGTTTTGCCGAAAAACAGATTGTGCGCGCGTTCAGAATTTTTTGCCCGCGCAAAAACCGTCTGCCGTTTCGCGCGTTTTATTCTGTTTCCCGGGCGTTTTCCCGAATGCTT
This sequence comes from uncultured Actinomycetes bacterium, assembly GCA_900314875.1. Taxonomy (GTDB): domain Bacteria; phylum Actinomycetota; class Actinomycetes; order Actinomycetales; family Bifidobacteriaceae; genus RUG039. The sequence goes on from OMWX01000012.1 coordinate 6,106, forward strand.
TCCGGAGGATTCGCGTCTGAAGCCTGCAGAATACGGTTTCTCATCCTCGCC
>OMWX01000001.1 GCA_900314875.1 uncultured Actinomycetes bacterium
CAAAAGAAAACTCTACCCCCAAACAAAAACAAACGCAAACCGCAACCCCGCAACCCCTGAAAAACAAGCCCTCCACGGCGTGTCGCGAAAGGCTGTTTTGCACGTTTTTGTGTTTGAATGAAGGTTCAGATAATGGTAAAACAAGATTATGGGTTACAAAATTGCAATATTGACGGGCGCGGGAATATCTACAAGCGCGGGGATTCCTGATTTTCGAGGACCTGACGGCGTATGGACCAAACATCCGGAACAGATGAGCGTATACGACATCGACAAGTTTCTGACTGACCGGGAAGAACGGGAATATTCGTGGCGATGGCAAAAAGAGTCGCCCGTATGGAACGCAAAACCCGGGATTGCGCACAAAGCACTGGCAAAGCTGGAGCAAGCCGGAATGCTGAATCTGCTTGCAACGCAAAATTTCGATGCCTTGCATGAGAAAGCGGGCAACAGCAATGATGTGATCATCAATCTGCACGGAACCATCGGAACATCGCATTGCATGAAATGCCGGCATAAGTACGATACTTCTGAAATTATGGGAAGACTTGACGAACATCCGGATCCGCATTGCGCGCGGAAACTGCCGTACAGAGGAAACACTGTTTGCGGCGGGATGATTAAAACCGATGTGGTTTATTTTGGGGAAATGCTGCCGGACGGTGCAATCGAGACAAGCATGAAACGCATAAGTGATGCCGACGAGTTTTGGATTATCGGCTCTACGTTGGAAGTGTTTCCGGCGGCTTCGCTGGCACCGTTTGCTGCGCAGTGCGGAAAGCCGATAACGATTATGAACATGGGTGCGACACAATATGACCGGCTTGCGGAAAATTTGATTCGAGAACCGATACAGAACGCACTGCCCGAACTGGTCGAGCGCACAATTGCGCTGCATTCGGAGTAAAGCAAGGCACGGTGAGCGTGAAAACGATTCTTAAAACAATCGGGGAAGAAGATTCGCGAGACAAAGTTATCCGTTAAAGCCGGGTCCGAAAGTCGGGAATTTGAGCATGAGCAGACTCGAAAATCAGGACGGGTTCAGAATAACAGACGAGAAACCCGACAGCGAAACAGTCAGACAGAAAAACTCCGGACTGCGCGAGAAAAACGAGTATTTGCGCTCAAAAACGCGCACATAAAAAGACAGCTTTAAAGCGGGAAAACGAGCCGCGCGGCTCAGAGCGGGAAAACAGGCCTCGCAACAGTCAGACATGCAAACTGCTGCAATAACACGAAACGACACGGGAAAAACCCGTTCGGATTCCGGCAGACAAACGCGTTTCCCCGATTAATTCGAAAAACACAAGTCCAATCTTTCCAGAATTCCTCCCGACGCTTCTTTCGGTCTTGATCAGCAAATCAAACATTCGGGAATTTATGTCTGTTCCAATAATCTTCGAACTTTCGCAGAATGCGAGAAATTAAGCAAGAAAAAAAAAAAAAAAACGGGCGGGAATCTTTCAATCTCCGCCCGCTAATTGCACAGAAAGTGAAATTCATTGCAATTAAAAGGAATAGCAACACAAGAATAGCATAATAAAATCTTTTTGTAAAACTCCGACTTCAAATTATTCCGGTTCAACCACAAATTCTGCGAGATTTCAGAGTTTCTTTCGCATTGTTTGCATTTGTAAAACTCCGACTTCAAATTATTCCGGTTCAACCACAAATTCTGCGAGATTTCAGAGTTTCTTTCGCATTGTTTGCATCCGATGCCGAAAACCGATGCCGAAAACCGATGCGGGCAAACAAACGCGGATTGCAGTTTTCATCGACTCTGCGAGAATGGCAAATTCGGCTGCAAATGCAATCGCGCAGACTGCCGCAGAAAAGCAGCATAAAGCGAAAAAGCAGAAAAATCAGTAGGTTTGGATAACGTTAAAACCTTCGCCGCGCAAAGTGTCAAGCACCTGAGCGATATGATCCGGCCCGTTTGTTTCCACAGTCACTTCAAGAACCACAGCATTCGAATAATGCGCTTGAGCCTTGAACTGATTATGATTCAGCTCAATAACATTCGCGCGCAAATCAGCCAGAATCTCAGAAATGCGGGCAAGCTGACCGGGCACATCAGGAAGCTCGACAGAGAACTGCATAATGCGGCCGCGAGCAATCATACCTTGTTGAATAACAGCCGAAATGTCAACAGTATCAATGTTTCCGCCGGACATGACGGATACGATTTTGTGCGGTCCGGTAGAAGAATTGAAAACTTTAGACTGCAGTTCAAGCTGATTAATTGCAGCAACCGCAACAGCGCCGGCAGCTTCTACGACCAGTTTGTGCTTTTCAAGCATGAAAAGGATTGTTTCATAAATATCGCGCTCGGAAACCTGAACAAGATCGTCCAGATATTTGTCCAGAAGAGCAAAAGTCAGGTCGCCGGGATGTTTGACGGCAACGCCTTCAGCCACGGTTTTTACCGAATCGACAGGAACAACATGACCGGCCGCGAACGATTCGCGCCATGCAGGAGAACCGATCGGAGTAACTCCGATAATGCGAACTTCCGGACGGAACATCTTAACCGCGAGCGCGATTCCCGCAGCAAGACCGCCGCCGCCCATCGGGACAAGAATGTCAGTAACATCGGGAACATCTTCGAGGATTTCTAAACCGATTGTGCCCTGACCGCATAAAACTTCGTAATCGTCGAAAGGCGGAATGAAAGTCATTCCGCGCTCTTTGGCCAGATTAATCGCATATGTGTTGGCCTCATCGAAAACTTCGCCGTGCAGAACAACTTCCGCTCCGTATGCGCGAGTGGCATCGACTTTAAGCGGAGGAGTAATTTGGGGCATGCAGATAATCGCCTTGGCATTGCGCTCTCGGGCAGCATATGCGACTCCCTGCGCATGGTTTCCTGCCGACGCGGTGACTATTCCGCGAGAAAGAGATTCCTCATCCAGAGACGCGATTTTGTTATATGCTCCGCGAATTTTGAAAGAGCCTGTTTTTTGGAGGTTCTCAGGTTTGAGATAAACAGAACAGTCGGGAAAATCGGCAAGCTGAGGCGAAGAAATAATTTCCGTGCGCGAAACCGTGCCGGCAAGACGCTTCTGAGCATCGAGCAGGTCGGTTTTGTGGTCGCGCTGAAGATAAGCCTCAACCTTCGACTGTTCCATGAAAAATCCCTCCGTTACAGATATTTTCGAATATGTTTCGCGAGCTGCACAAAAAATATCGGACGCGATACAAAAATACTACATCGGCAACAATACAGACGGCTTAGAACAGGATTTGAGCGAAAGCCTGCCGTTGCATGTCCGTCTCCCCGAAAGCCCTGAAAAGGAGCACACATCAAAATGCGGGCACAGGTTAAAGTTCAAAATACAGAGTCGGAAATACAAAATCAGAAAATAAAAATCAAAACAGCGAAATTAATGAAGAAACAGCCTGCAAACCCATAAACCCGAACAAAATCGGCAGAATAAGCGCAAGCGCAAGAAAACAGAAAAAACGTTTGAAATATTTTTCGCGGAGCAATTGCGCAAGATCTGAAACAGCTGTGGAAAATGTGGAAAAACCGCCGCAAAAGCCTGTCAGGGCAACAGTTTCCAAACCGACAGAGATAATCTGAGCAGAAAACAAAGCGATTAAACAGCCGGTAAGGAATCCGGCAGCGCAATTTATAAGCATCGAAGACAGAACAAATAAATCAGACAAATCGCGTTTTGCAAAACTGAATTTTGAAAGAATGCGTTTCAGCAGAATGCGTTTTGACGGCGCTGATTCTGATATTGCATACTCAGATAATGCAGATTTGATGCACACATCGGCAACAAAACGGCAGACAGCACCCGAGCCGCCGCAAAAACTTGCAATCAAAAACAGGACCGATGTCATCGCAAGTCCTTTTTCAAAGACGAATGTTTCGAGGAAGCATGATGATTCGCATGATGATCTGCACTGCGATTCGCCATATGACTGCCCAGAGCCGCAAAAACCCATACAAAAACAAAACTTGCGGCAAATGAGAGCAAATAATATGCGAGAAAAGAAGAAAACCTTTGCGATTCAAGAGTCAAAGCGTCGGCGACAAGCGAGGATATCGAAGAAAAACCGCCGCAAAAACCCATAGAACAGCCGCGCATTATAAGGCAGGCTGCCCGGGGGCGGCGCGAAAAACGTTTGGGAATATAAGCCGAAAGAAACGCAACAAGCGACGAAGCAACAATATTTGCAGCAAAAATCCCGAGATTAAAAGCATTATCGGCAGAAATCAGATGCGAGCACACAGCAACATCAGAAAAAATCGAATCAGAGAAAATTCGCACGGCAGTGCCGAAAAAACCTCCCGCAAAAACAACCGCATAAACGGTGAAATCGCGCAAAGGCTCGAGACGTGAAGACTGCATTAGTCAAGGAGACTGCGAATCGAGATAATGTTTTCGCGATCCTGCCCCGTGCCGATTGCAGAAATGCGGCAGCCGGAAAGCTCCTCGAGACGCTTTACGTACGCCTGAGTGTTCGCGGGAAGCTCTTCAAACGAGCTGACGCCCGAAATATCCTCAGTCCAGCCGGGCATTTGTTCATAAACGGGCGAAACGCGCGAGAATACGTCACGGTCGGAAGGCATGTTTTCCGTGCGTGTATGCGTTCCGTCGGGATTTTCAATGTCGTAAGCCGTGCAAATCGGAATGGTTTTAAGACCGGTAAGAACGTCCAGTTTTGTAAGGACTATATCCGTAAGACCGTTGACTCGAACGGCATAACGGTTAATAACCGCATCAAACCAGCCGCAGCGGCGGGGCCGTCCCGTAGTAACGCCAAATTCCCCGCCGTGAGAGCGAAGCCATTCGCCCGATTCATCAAAAAGCTCGGTCGGGAAAGGACCTTCGCCCACACGGGTCACGTAAGCCTTGGAAACTCCGATAACGCGCGAAATTCTGGTCGGTCCCACGCCTGTGCCTGTGCAGGCTCCTCCGGCAGTAGGATTCGAGGAGGTGACGAACGGATAAGTTCCGTGATCTATGTCAAGCATTGTCGCCTGACCGCCTTCAAACAAAACGGTTTTGCCGTTGTCAAGCGCATTATTGAGAATAAGACCGGTATCCGCAACATACGGGCGCAGGCGTTCAGCGCACTTAAGAAGCGTTTCGGTAATTTCGGCCGGGTCAAGAGGCTCTCTGCCGTAAAGTTTTTCAAGCATCTGATTTTTCGACTCAAGAGCACCCTCAACTTTTTCGCTCAAAGTATCGGGATTAAGCAGATCATGCACGCGAATTCCGGTTCTGTTCACTTTATCTGCATAAGACGGTCCGATTCCCCGGCCTGTCGTGCCGATTTTCTTGTTTCCCAAGGAGCGTTCGGTAAGTTTGTCCGTAATGCGATGATAAGGCGCGATAATATGCGCAGATTCGCTTAAAAGGAGACGAGAACAGTCGATTCCTTCCGATTCAAGGCTGTCTACCTCCTGCAAAAGCACCTCGGGATCGACTACAACGCCGTTTCCGATAACCGGAATCACATTGGGATTGATGATTCCCGAAGGCAGAAGATGCAGAGCATATTTTTTGCCGTCAACAACAACAGTATGACCGGCATTGTTGCCTCCGTTGAATCTGGCGACATAATCGACTTTAGTACCAATCAGATCGGTCGCTTTTCCTTTGCCTTCATCACCCCACTGGGTGCCAATAAGAACGATTCCCGGCATCACACACCTCCGAACGGTATCTATAAATTCGAGCGACTATTCGCCGATTTCAGATTACATGAAGCACTCTACCGAATTTACGAGCGCGTGCCGGAATTGATTTTTCGGCAGCTGTTCGGAATAAGCAGATAAAGAGGAATCAGATCTGCAACAAAAGTCAAAGCAAACAGCAAAACATGCTTAACCTCAACCGGACTGCCGGCCGTGAGACTGTCAACAATTCCGCTGTACCAGTAACCGGGAAAAATCATCTGAACCTTGTCAGCAACATCGACAAAACCGCCCGTCGCTCCGAACCGGGAAAACGGAAAAATCGTCACAGCGGCAACAACGATAACCGGGAAACTTACAGTATCGATAATCTTAGAATCAACGCGAACCCCGAGAACAAAACCGATAAAACTGAACCAGACTCCCATCAGCATAAGAAGAACAAACTGCGCAGCAGCGCCGGCCGAAACCGGAAACTTGAAAAACAGAATCGCGCACACAAAAACAACCGCAAAAATAAGCGCATTAAGAACCAGCTGCACGAAAGACTGCGCGACAAGCCAGCGGGAAAGACTGTAATGCGTGAAAGACGACTCGAAACGATAAAAATCGATATTCGCCGAAACGCGCTTGGAAAAAGTAGCCAGACTGTTGCCGATAATTCCGATAAAAACCGCAATCCCAAGCACGACAGAAGGCACCGCATCCTCTTGAACATTAAAGAAAAACGCATACCAGCACACGGGGACAAAAACCGTGAAAAGCAAGAAACGCTTATTCCTCAACACCTGCATAAGCTGAATTTTATTAATCTTCATCACGCCTTCTTCCCGTTGACCTCTCTGTAAAACTGCTCAATGCTCAAACCGCGCGCATGAATGCTCTCAACCGGCTCATCCGCCGCGATAACGCCGTTTTTAAGAATCAGAACCCTGGTAAAAAACTTGTCGATCTGATTGAAATCATGAGTAACCGTAACCGAAGTATAATTCCCGTTCCCGAGCAGCTGCCAGAAATTGTCCACAGACTCCAAATCCATGCCGGTCGTAGGCTCGTCAAGAAAAACAAGAGACGGATCGTTAACAACAGTCAAAAGAAACGACAGACGCCTTTTCTGACCGCCCGACAGCGCCGACACGAAAACATCGGCCTGACGGCGCAAATCGACCCTGTCAAGAAAAGAATCGACGTTAAAGCCCTTCATGCCGTTCATAAGACATTTAAGCTCGACTGTTTCCTTAACCTTAAGGTCGTCGATAAGAATATCGCCCTGAGGCATCATGGAAACCTGCGACTTAAAATCCAGATTCGTCGAAATCTCGCCCTCATCCCGCGCGACACGGCTGGCAATAATATTCAAAAGAGTCGATTTCCCGGCTCCGTTGCTTCCCAGCAGAGCCGCCCTGTCACCCTCTCGGACAGTAAACGAAACGCCGTTCAGCACGCTCTTCGCGCCGAAACTGCGCCTGATATTGCTCAAAGAAAGCACAATCATTCTCCTTTAACGATCCCTGTGCATATCTCTGAAAAAAAAAAAAAAAAAAGTTAGCATAAAACTTGTACAAGCTTTCGGCAAACATGCGGGGCGAGGTCAAGTTTGACAGCGAGAATGCGGAAACGGATTTGCAGCTCGAGACGGAAACAGATTGGCAGCGGGGACAAGTTCGGCGGCGAAATAAATTCAGCAGAGGGAGCAAATTCAACAGTGCGGCCAGTTCGGCAATAATATCAGGCTTAACGGCAAAAGTTCTGCTTTTCCGGTAGAATGTCGTCTGATATCTGCAGAAACTGATATCTGCAAAGACTTCTGCGGGCGTAGTTCATCGGTAGAACGGAAGCTTCCCAAGCTTCAGAGGCGGGTTCGACTCCCGTCGCCCGCTCCGGATGTGAAATTTATTCTTTGTCTAAAGTTTTATTCTTTGTCTAAATCTATGTTTAATTATAGAGATTTAGACAGAAAATAATTATGTGCAGTCGAAAATTATGCAACCGCATCGCCGACACAACCACCGACATATTCGCCCGAAAAACCTGCCGAATCCGAAGAAGCAGCATAAAGATCTTTGCCCAGCAGGTAAGCTGTGCGCTCTGAAACCGGCATATGAGCCGAAAGAAGCCTGTCTGCGCCTTCGACAGCAAAAGGCGAAGCAATCATAAGCATTTGAACAGCGCGAACTCCCGCCGTTTTGTCCATCGGATCGATTCGCGTAACCGATTCAATCTTGTGCAAAGCGGAAGCCAGAGCTTCAGGATCGGACGTCAGCTCGCAGGATTCCTCGTCGGCAACAAGCTCGCGTTCCTGCGAAGCAACCGTTCGAATAATGCACGCAGCCAAAGGAGCCGTCAGAATAAAAAGAACTTTGCCCAAATAATAAACCGTAGTTTTTCGAGAGTCAGATTTGCGCTGCCCGAATTTCATGCAGCAACAGGCGGCATCCAAAATAATACGGGCGCAAGCGCAGGCAATCGACGCGGGCACGATGTCGCGGTTGGCAACATGACGCAATTCATGTCCGACAACCGCGCGCAATTCGCGATGGTTCATCATCATCAAAAGTCCTTCAGTGCAGCAAAGGCACGCATGACTCGGACTGCGGCCGGTCACAAAAATATTGGGAGACAGCGCGGGAACAACATAAACGCGCGGCATAGACAGGCTTGATTCTGCAGCCAATTCACGCACAATTGCGTACAGCTGCGGTTCTTCCCGCTCGGAAATCCTGCGAGCGCGAACTGAAGAAAGCACGATTTTGTGAGAAAAACGATATGCGGCATAACTGGCTGCCGCGCAAACAGCAGCGCAAAAAGGCACAGTCGCCGGGTTTTTGATGATGCTAAACCAGACGAATGAAATAGCGAGCCAGATACAAGCGTGAAAAAGCACTGCCGTCAGCTCGTTTCGAAACTTGTGAAGATTCTCCGCCGACATCATGTAAGCAAGTCTCGTCAATCAACCTTAAAATTCACTGTAAGAAAACATAAAGTAACCAAGAATTATGGTTGCAGTTTAGTGAAAATGCGATGGAGACCGGGGTTAAAGCCGTATGAAAACCGGATAAAAGCGGATAAAACCCAGGGGAATACAGAGTGAAAACGCAGAAATCACGCGGTTTCTTCCCCTCTTGCAATACGGCGAATCTGCTCGCTGTCAGTAACCTTTATATGCTCGCGGCCGGCTTTGGCTCCCTGCGCGCGCTCATAAGCGTCAACTCGCCGCCAGCCCTGATAATCAATAGGAGCAAGACCTTCAGATTCAAGGAATTTCGCAACTTCCTCATCCGTGCCTTTGGGAGCTGTGCGGCCTTTTTGTTCAGTGCCTGCCCAGTCGGAAAGGATATTGTTTACGGTTTCCAAAGCATCGGATTTGGTCGAGCCGATCAGACCCACCGGTCCGCGCTTAGCCCATCCTGTCGCATAAACAAAGGGAATCACAGTCTGAGCATCATCTTCAAGAATGCGTCCCCGTTCATTGAGCAGATGATATTTCTTCTCGTCATATGCAACACCCGAAACGGCAGCCGGACGGTATCCGATCGCATGATACACAGCCTGAACGGGATAATCCGTAAATTCTCCCGTATTCGACATCTTGCCCTCTGCCGAAGTTTGCGTGCGTTCGACGCGAATCGCGCAGACTTTGCCGTTTTCGCCCAAAATTTCGGTCGGATTTGAGTTGAAATGCAGATAATAACGCCGATCTGCAGGCTCTCCGCGAAAATCGCAGTCCTCATATTCCATGTCTTCAGCCAGGTCTCGAATTGCGAAAATTTCTTCGACCATCTGACGGGTCAGTTTGTCTTGTCCCGCAATTTCAATCGTCGCTTCATCGAGTTCGAAGTCATCCTCGTTAACGATAATGCGCACTCCCGGCAGCTTTTCGAGTTCGCGCAGCTCCTGAACGGAGAATTTCGCCTGAGCAACTCCCCTGCGGACAAAAACATGCATTTCGCGGCAGGGATTTGCATCAATTCCGTCGTAAACATTCTGCGGAATATCTGTGGGAAGCAGGTCGTCCGCGCGGCGAACAAGCTCTCGAGCCACATCCATAGCCACGTTTCCGCCGCCGATAACAGCCACAGACTCGGCATTCAAAGGCCATTCTTTCGGACCGTCAGGATAGCCGTCGTACCATTCAACAAATTTTGCCGCGCCGTAAACGCCGTCCAAATCTGCGCCGGGAAGACGCAGAGGACGATCGTCGACCGCGCCGGTAGCGAATACTATCGCGTCGTAAAATTCGCGCAGCTGCTCAACAGTGACGTCCTTGCCGATTTCAATATCGCAAAACAGACGGATATTCGGGTTGTTAAGAGTTTTTTCCAAAGCTCCGGTAATGAATTTCACCGAAGGATGATCGGGCGCAACGCCGTACCTGACCAGTCCGAACGGCACAGGCAGCTTTTCATACAAATCAATAACGGCCTGATTTCCTATTCCAAGCTCTTCTCCGCGCTGCGAAATCTGACGCAGAAGAATATCCGAAGTATAAACTCCCGCAGGTCCGGAACCGACAACAGCAATGCGCAAAGGGCGATTGGAATTTTCCATATTTCCGACTTTCATATGTTTTCTTGTTTCATTCACGGCGATTCGCATAAACGCGATTCGCATAAAATAATACAACCGGCGGGCAAAGCAAAGCAAGAGCCGGCAAGAGGAGGTTCATCCGGGGCAAGTTTTTATCAGGTCAATCCCTGCTGATTCAATTCTGACCGGCTCAATCTTTGCCAGCTCAATCCTTATCGATAAGAGCAGTCAGCGCCCACAAAATCGAAACCACATCAATGCCTTCTTGCAGAAAAGCTCCGATTACGACCGGAATCAGATTGAAAGCAGCGCAGACCATTCCGACAATCGCGAGAATAATGCCTGCCAAAACCGCTTGAATCATCACCTTTTTTGTCCGTCGGGCAATTGAAACCGCACGCGGAACCGACGAGATGTCATCATTCATAATCACCGCAAGAGCCGACTCGGAAGCAGCCGTGGACGAGCCGTCGGTAATGGCCATTCCTATGTCGGAAGCCGCCAAAACCGGAGCATCGTTTACTCCGTCGCCGACCATCATGGTCACTGCGCGAGTAGGATCCTCGCCGGAAAGTTTTTCAATAACCGAATCAAAACCCGATTTGGCTTTAACGCTCCGCTTGCCCGCCTGACGGACAATTTTTTCCTTCTGCTCGGGGAAAAGCTCGGAATGCACATCCGTTATGCCGACCTGAGAAGCTACGGACTGCGCGGCCGCAGACTTGTCTCCGGTGAGCATTGTCAGCTCTTTCACTCCCAAATCGCGCAAATCCTCGATTGCCTGTTTCGCATTGTCGCGCGGCAAATCCTTCAAAACAATGCGGGCGGCGAGTTTTCCGTCAACAGAAACATAAGTGCTCATGCAGTCCGGCGGAAGAGGAGCGAAATAATCTTCGACAGACGCTTTTTCAACAGACGCTTTTTCAGAAACCGGATTTTCAGCTGACAGTTTCCCCGATGTATCTTTCGATGAAAAATCAAATAATTCCTGATTTCCCCTCAAAACAGCATGTCCGGAACGTCTGATTTTTTCGGCACGGACTTTTCTGGGAGCGGAAACATATCCTGCTTTGCGAAAGCCTGCAGAATCGTCATTGATCACAAAATCAAAGCGTCCCACGCGAATCGAATGCCCGTCGACCTCTCCTGAAACTCCAGAACCCGATGCTTCGGTCATATCGGAAACAGAGGGATTAATGTCCGGATTTTTTGCAAGTTCGCGCTCACCCGCCTTCGCAATTCCCTTTGACAGAATATGGATGGAATATGTTTCCACGATTCCCGCGAGCGCCAAAATCTGCGAATCGGTAAATCCGTCGACAATTTCGGTATTGTCGGCTTCAAATTTTGCAGAACTGTCATACTTTGCAGAACTGTCATAGCCGGACGGTTTGTTTGCGAGACCGGGACGATCTATGCCTGTAACCTGCGGCTGCTTAACCGTAAGAGTCCCTGTTTTATCGAAGAAAACATGAGTTACTCTGCCCAAATTTTCCAAAACATCCTGAAGTTTAATCAGGATTCCGGCTTTTGCGAGACGTCCCGTGCCGGCCATATAAGCCACCGGCGCAGCAATGAGAAGCGGACACGGAGTGGCAAGAACCAAAACCTGAGCAAAGCGCATGGGAGTAGCAGACATAAACCAAGCTATACCAGCAATCATAAGGGATATAACGGTAAATGGAACCGCCAGCAGATCAGCAGTCTTAACTACGGCCGGACGCGATTCCTGCGCAGATTTAACCAGGTCGAGAATTTTTTGATACTGCGAATCTCGAGCCAGCTCAGTGGAGCGCATTGTGAAAAGCGCGTCGGCATTGACAGAGCCGGAAACAACGCGCTGCCCTGTATATACTGTGCGCGGAACAGGTTCTCCGTTGACCATTGACAAGTCCAGCGTCGCCGATTCGCTCAGCAGCGTGCCGTCGACAGGAACCGTTTCGCCGGGCTTCACGACAAGAATATCCAAACGCTGAACTTCGTCGGCAGCAACATCTTTCCAATCGTTTGCCGATACCGAACCGGCAGACCCCGCAGACACGAATCGATCAGACGCGGACTGTTCAGACGCCGGATGTTCGAACGCGGAAGCGAATGAAGAACCAGACGCAGAATCAGGCGAAGATTTCAGAACATGCGCAATCTGCGGAGCCGCAGACATCAGCGCATTAAGATTGCTTTCCGCCTTGGAATTCGCGTAATTTTCAATCGCCCCCCCGGAATAAACCATAAGAACCACAGCCCAGGAAGCAAGAAATTCATGCACGCACGCGGTTGAAATAAGCGCCATGACAGCCAAAATATCGACTCCCGCATGACCGTGCTTAATATCCTCTATCATCGTGCGAATAATGTCGATAACAGTCCAGACAACAAGCGCTGCGATTATCCAATTGCCGGCCGGCTGATTGGTTTTCCAGAAAAAAACAGCAGGAATCAAAGCGGCCACGACGATCGGCAGCATCGGCTCGCTTTTGACAAAACGCAAGAATTTACTCATTTTCCGCCCTTTCGGATTTTGCTTTCCCGAAAAAAATTCCGCTTTCTTCTCTTCTTTCTCTTCTCTCTTCAGCCGAGATTAAAGATAAGCAATTTTTAATAATTCTAATAGAAAACACGGCAAACATGCGCGCATTGCAAAACCGAAGAAGCGCGAGGCAAATCCGGAATCATCAGACAAAGCAAATGCGTAAACAAGCAAAAGCAAGCGAAAACCCCGCGAATTTTCAAACTCGCGAGGTTTTGCATTATTTTAAGAAAATCAGTTGAAATCAGTTTCGCCGATTTGAGCGTTTTCCTTCATTTTCTTAATTTCTGACTGGTTTTCTTAATTTCCGCCAAACAGCTTATTGTACGGATTTGAGTTGGATTCCGTCTTGCTCTGGTTGCTTGCGGTCTCTTCTTTATCAAGTTTCACATTCAAATCCAGTGTATTTCCGTCGCGCACAACCGTAATCTTTGCAGTGCTTCCGTATGCGGCAGCGCGGACAAATCCGAGAAGCGAATAATTGGAAGCAACAGCATGATCGTCATAAGCGACAATCGTGTCGCCCGCCTTGATTCCTGCAGCTTCAGCAGCAGAACCGGAAACGACAGACTTGACATTTGCGCCGATTCGCGTAACTCCGTCGGCCTCGACCTGAACCGCAGTGACAGTCACGCCGAGAGAAACGTGCTTTACGCTTCCGCTGCTTACGATTTCGTCGGAAACTCTCTTCGCGAGGTTTGCCGGGATTGCGAATCCGATGCCGATCGAACCGGAGGATGAGCTTGAATCCGTGCTCTGAGAAGCGGTTGCGATAGATGAGTTAATGCCGATGATTTCGCCGGCCGCATTGAAAGTCGGACCGCCCGAGTTTCCGGGGTTGATTGCAGCATCAATTTGAACCGCGTTGGTTACAACCGTATTCGAAGAATCATCAGTCACGGTTACGGGACGATTCAGGGCAGAAACGATTCCGCTTGTCACAGTATTTGCATATCCGAGCGGATTACCTACTGCCATAACGTTCTCACCGACTGCAAGTTTGTCGGAATCTGCAAAAGTTGCGGGAGTCAGATCGGAAGGAGCGTTTTCGAGCTTGATAACAGCCAAATCGGTCGTCGCATCCGTGCCGACAATCGAAGCCGAATAGAGACGACCGTCCGCGAGCGCAACAGCAATCTGCTTGCCGCCGGAAACAACGTGATTATTGGTGACAATATTGCCTTTTGCGTCAACAATTGCACCCGATCCCTTTGCGCTGCCGGACGAGGTTCCGACAGTAATCGCAACGACGGAATTGGCGACTTTCTTTGCAACCGCAGCCCAGTCAACTGCCTGTCCCTCGCTTACTGCCGCACTGCCTGCGCCGCCGGTCGAGTCAGACAGCTTTGACATCGAAGATGAAGACGGGACTTTCAGCCAGCCGTTCGAAATTGAGACATATACGCCTCCGAAACACAAGACTGCAGTCAAAACTGCCGCTATGAAAGCAGAAGAGAACGAATTTGAAGACTGTTTTGCGGCAGGCTGAGCATCCTGAGGAAGCTGACCGTTCAGCGGGTTTTGACCGCCCGCAGGATAGCCGTCTGCCGAGTAGCCGCCCGCAGGATAGCCGGGAGGAACAATTCCGGGCTGAGCACCCTGCGCGTGCTGAGCTGACGGCTGAGATGCGGGCTGAGCCATTCCGGGCTGAATCATTCCCGGTTGAGCGGAATTTACAAACTGAGCCGGATTGGTCGGCTGAGCTGCCTGATATTGCGATGCTGCCGGATATGTTTGCGTATCCTGATATGACTGTGCTGCCGTACTTTGCTGCGATTCAGACGAAACATCCTGACGAGAAACATCAGATTGCGGAACAACTGTCACGTCGGCTGCCTGTTCAGCCGAAGGAACAGCAGATGACTGCGCTGACATATTTTGAACTGCCATGCTCTGCGCTGTCTGATTCAAATCAGCCCGATAAGCAGAATCCGATGAAACAGAATCTGAAGAAGCAGACCCCTGACCGAATACAAGATCGGCAGGCACGGAATCAGCCGCATATGCACCGTATTCCGGAGCGGGAACATAGCCGGAAGACTGTCTTTCAGCGGGATTTTCCGTCTCGCCCTGTTGTGCAGAAGTCTGCCCGGCTTCGCCGTAAATGTTTTCATTATTCTTTTCAATACTGTCTTCAGTCATGCAATCTCCTTCATCGCATCGAAATCAGATACGCCTGTTAAAAGCCGATTTTACCTGTTGAACACAAGTTTAAACGCAAAGTTCTGAATGTTTTCCGGAGATTTTCATAAAACATAATGCAAATTTTCAAATTAATTCCCGACATAAAACCGAAAATTTTGCGGATTTAAGCTCAGAAAAGCTGAAAAACCTTAAAAAACCCCCCAAAAAAAACTCAGAAAACCCGGAAAACCGTTCACGCGCAAGGCTTAAAGCGAATATCCTGCCGGTTTTTTAATGTTGAATCATGTGCGCAGATAATATTGCAGACAATATAAATCACAAGAGTGCAGACAGCCTTGCAGACAGCTTTAAAACAGACGGCATTACAGGCTGGAAAGAACAGCCGGACGCTTCATGGCCGAAAATTCCGCTCGGCGCAAAAGAAAGAAAGCCGGGAGACAGAAGCGCGTTCGGATTTGAAATAAATACGCGGCTGGACGACGGCAGACACGGCAGAACCGGCATAATTCACACTCCGCACGGGGACATTCGCACGCCCGCCTTTATTCCGGTCGGAACGCAGGCTTCGATGAAGGCCGTGCTTCCCGAGCAGATGCTGGGAATCGGGGCTCAGGCTTTGCTGGCAAACGCTTTTCATCTTTTTGAAAGACCGGGACAGGATATTTTGGATGCGGCAGGCGGACTGTCAAAGTTTATGAACTGGCAGGGACCCACTTACACCGATTCGGGCGGTTTTCAGGTGCTTTCGCTGGGTGCCGGATTCAAAAAGACGCTGGCAATGGACACAGAGAACAAAAAATCTGACGATATCATCGCGAAAGGAAAAGAAAGGCTGGCTTTCGTCGACGAGGACGGCGTGACTTTCAAATCACCGCTGAACGGTGCAAAACACAGGTTTTCCGCAGAAATTTCAATGCAAATTCAGCATAAAATCGGGGCTGACATCATGTTTGCTTTCGACGAGCTGACAACTCTGATGAATACGCGCGCATATCAGGAGGAATCAATTGAGAGAACATTCCGATGGGCAAAACGCTGCGTTGCCGAACACCTCAGGCTGACCGAGGAGAGGCTCGGCAAACCGTATCAGGCGCTTTTCGGGGTTGTTCAGGGCGCGAATTATGAGGATTTGCGCAGACTTGCAGCAAGCGAGATCGCTTCGCTCGACTTTGACGGCTTCGGAATCGGAGGCGCAATCGAGAAACGCATTATAGGAGAAATCTGTTCCTGGATATGCGACGAATTGCCCGAAAACAAACCCCGGCATGTGTTGGGAATCGCAGCAGTCGACGATATTTTCGCGTGCGTGGAAAACGGCGGCGACACGTTCGACTGCGTTGCTCCGGCGCGCACTGCGCGAAACGGCGCGATTTACACTCGGGACGGCAGACGCAACGTCAAGCGAGCCGCGCTGATCAGCGATTTTCGGCCGATAGAAGAAGACTGCGACTGCTATACATGCGCTCATTATTCGCGAGCATACGTGAACCACCTGCTTCGCGCCCGGGAGATGACCGGTTCGACTCTGGCGACAATTCACAACGAAAGATTTTTCATCCGGCTGCTGGACGATATCCGCACATCGATTGACGGCGGATATTTTGAGGAATTCCGCGACGAAACTTTGGCAAGATTTTATAAAAACGGTTCAAAAGGCTGAGCAGGTAAGTCAAGCAGAACAAAGCAGAACACAAAACAGACAAAGTCCTGAAAGCTTGACATATTGAATATCCGGCAGGTTTGCCGGCGGTTTCGCGACATGGTTTCAACACAGTTGAAACACAGTCGCAACGCAGTCACGACACGATTTGCATAGAACAGCTGCCGCCGGTATAATTTTGTTTCGATTGCGCACGTGGCGGAATGGTAGACGCGCTGGCTTCAGGTGCCAGTGACCTTTACGGTCGTGGGGGTTCAAGTCCCCCCGTGCGCACGGTTTGTTTTTCTTTTTTTATTCGCTAATGTTCTTCCGTCTGTTTTTCTGTTTGATTTTCTGTTTGATTTTCTCCCGCATTTTCTAATTAATTCTCCGTTGAATCCTTCAAAAAATCTTTGTTTTTCGCAAAATTTTTCGCATAGTCTTTCGCAAAACATCCGCCAGCCGATTTTTTTCCGACAGACACAAAGCAAGCCGCAACGCACAGCGGAGCAGCATACACAACCGGAACCATATATCGCGGCAAAACAATAGGACCTGCAATCAAAGTCGCCAATGTGACAAAAGCCGGAATCAGACAGACAATTCCTCCCAAATTTCTGCGGCGAATGCAGAAAGCAAGACAGACAGTAGGAAGCCAGGTCGCATAAAAAGCCTTCGAAAACAGCAGCGGAGTTTTTTCGGCAAGAAACAGATAAACCGTGTCAAAGCCCTGCGCAATTTTCGCTGCAATCGGCAGCCTGTACGCGCTTTGCGTCATTTTCTGCACATCCTCGCGAGTCGTGCCGCTCTTGGAAACGCTTACAAGGAAACCTTCGTCGGAAGACTGAGCATTGTCGCGCGACGGAAGATTGTTCCTGTAATAAATCGCCGACTCGTCGCCCTCGGTATCCTTGTCCGAATAGTAAAGAGGGAGCGCATTCGCGCTTAAAGCCATGAAAAATGCGTCGGGATGTCCGGTCATTGCAGTCGCATACCATTTGAAAAAAGCGGATTTTTCCTCTTTTGAAGCGTCGGTGCGCCAGCGGTCTTTTGTACTGTCGGAACGCTGAGGAGCATATACTTCGGCAAGAATGTCGGCTTCCTTGTAAACTCCGCGAATAATCTGCCATTCTTCTTCGGTCATTTCGCTGCCGTAACGCGAAATATACAGTGCGGTCGACTGCGATGAAATCGAAAACATGTCCGTTTCGGTGCCGGGTTCGACATGAACAGCAGGCAAAACCGCATGCTGCCACAGTCCGAAAATCAGGATTGCCGAAGCAAGAAAAATTGCCGCAAATCGGGCGCGAAAGCATTTGATAAAACAGAAAAGCGCGGCGCACGAAAGCAGAAGAACATAGAATCCGGTGCGTTTCGTAAGCATAACAAAGCACAGAGCAGCGAAAAATGCGGCCGCAAATTTTTTGTCTTCAAGCGATTTGCCGTAAGAGCGCACGGTTTCCATGAAGAAAATCAAAGCAAAAACCCACGGAACCGCGAAAATCGAATCTTTCGCCATCGTCTGCGCGAAAACGGGAATAACGGGGAATGCGCAGCAGAAAATCCGAGAAATTTTAATAATTTTTGCAGGAGTGCCGATGTAAGACATGAAACGCAGGCAAAGCGTGAGAGAAGCCGCCGTAAGCGTCATTTGAAACAGCGAATACAGAAAAAGACTCCATGCGTAAGAACCCAAGATTGCGCCGATTTTCCAGAATGCGCCGAAAAGAAGCGTATCAAAAAACGGATGATGGTCGCTCAGCTCGGCCAGACCGTGCATTTGCAGCAGCTGCCAGAAAGTGTCCGGGTCGAGGTTGCCGGGAAAACGAAAAATCATGTAAGGAAGCCAGCAGACGAGCATTATTGCGCAGGGCTTGAAAAATGTGCCTTTCGCAAAAGCATATGCAAGGAAGGGCTTGGAATCTGAAACAGAATTTGAATTTGAAGCTGCTGCAGAATCAGAAATTAAAGCAGAGCCAGAAGCTGACGTCAAACCGGGAACCGCTGCGGAATCCAATGCAGAATCTGCTTTGCGAAACAGAAAAGAAAACAAAAAATAAAGAATCGCCGTTGCGGCAGCGCATAAAATACAGGCTCCGACAGCGAAAACAGACGAATTTGAAAGATTGTCCTTTATGTTTTGCGAAAACATAACGCGGTGAACATATTCTCCGTACAGACAAAATGCGCAAATGCCGAAAGCCGGAACAAATGCCCAAAAATCAAAGCGGTAAGCGCGTTTGGAAGCGCGTTTGGAAGCGCGCGCGGAACGATTCTCGGTTTCTCGCGAAGAAAGGTTCGAGGAAGAAGTCGGGGAATTGTTCGAGGAACAAGCAGAAGAATGAACCGAAAGATCTTTGTCACCATCGGAAGAATTCATGTCACTTCTTTCTTTTCGAGCTTTTTCAAACGTTTTCTGACTTTTTGACGTTTTCTGACTTTTTATTCTTTTGTGATTCGCATTCGGCAGCAGACACGGCAACCGCTCATCCGATTCTGCATTCAGCATAATGCACTCAGCATAATGCACTCAGTCGCGCGGCTGTTAAGGCTAAGCAGATCATTTGCACAACCGTATGCGCAGCCGATTCAAGCACTGCCAATCATGCGCAGCCAATCATGCGCATAATCCCATAAACCAGCTTTTCACATAGTTAAACAGGAAAGGATCGGTTGTTGCCAGAGAATCGTATCTGTTCGGACAAAAGAATCCGCAGAATGTGACAGCGACAGAAATAAACACAGCCGCGAAAACCGCGATATTCCACAGTCTTGCGACAGCAGGAATTTCAACGGAAGACACTTTTGCAGAAAATACTTTTGAAGAAGACAGCTTTGCGTCATTCTTTTTCAAGGCAGCCGCTTTCTTTTTGACTTCTGTTTCGGTATTTTTATCGGCATTAATTTCGGCCTTTTTATCGGCTTTCCGCCCGATAAATTCGCGCATTTCTTCTTCCATGCACAACGCGGCAAAAATCGCCGCAAACATAAACAGATATCCCGAATCGCCTATGTATCGATTGTTTACTCCGCATGTTTTCACATCGGCAAAAACAATCGCAAAGCCCAAAACAAGCGACATGACGGTCATAGCGTAAACTCCGCGCTTCTTGAGCCTTCCTCTGACCGCGTAAAAGAACAGACCGAAAAGGGCGAACGGGGCAAGAGCGAAAAATCCGCCGAAAGACGGCTCGCAGGGAGCAGCAACCGCATTGTCTGCCGCCTGAACAAAGGGAAAAGCCGCAGTAAGGTTTATCGGCTGGAAAAGCTGCAAAAACAGCATTGCGCCCAGCAGGAACAGCGACGGACGGTCGCGAGTCATGTCATATGCCGTCAGATTGTAGTTAGATCCGAAATCAAGGAACGACCCGAAACGCGCATAATTATAAGCCAGAAGAGGAATTATAACCGCCGCAAAAGGCAAAATGGCTGCAAGAGTGGTTTTCCATGTTTTCTTTGAAAAAACCAGCCGAGAATGCCTGATTTCATCCCAGAAAATCGGGAAAGCCAGCAAGGCGGCAGCCGCGAAATGAGGACGGCATCCGACATTCATCGCCATGCAGAACGATCCGAGCGCGACACGCCAATTCGACAGGTATATTTCGCCGGGTTTGCGCGAGGTTTTATTTTCTTCAGAACCGCTTCTCACCCGCCTTGCGCAAAGCCAAAAATACAGACTGGCGCAGGTAAACATCATCGAAGAAAGAACGGGGATTCCGTAGAAAGACGGGCAGAAAACGTAATACCAGAGACTGTTTGCAAACATAAAGGCGATAAGAGAAAGCAGACTCATGCCGAGCGAAGCCTCAGGGAAATATCGTTTTATCAGCTTTAAAATCAGAAGAACTGCAAAAATCGTGAAACTGATCGCAAAAATAACGCTTGCGACAGAAATCGGCAGCCAGGATCCCGTCAGAGCCTGATAAGGAGCAAACAGAATCACCGCAGGAATCACGCCGAAATAGCTGTAATAATGCCCTTGAAAATATGCATGATCCCAGAAAAAAACAGCGCCGTTTGCCAGATTTAAATCCTGCCGAGCGTTGTAATTGTAGGGATTGTCCATCTGCAAAAGCGCATTATCAACAGGCAAATCAATCCAAGCGCGGCCGTTGAGAATCGACTCTCCCAGCCGCTGATACTGCGCCGGCTCAAACCAGTGCTGAAATCCGTACCCGAACTCCATATTGTCCGATTTGAAGAAAATTCCGCCGGTAAGCTGGCTGACAATCAGCAAAATAAGCGATTGCGCAACAATTATTGACGCAAACAGAATTTTTTGCGAGCGCAAAGCAAGGTTCAACTTCATGCGATACAGCTTGGATTTCGGGCGGAATGCAATTATAAATGCAGCGGCTGCAGACATTATCAGCAGGCGTTCGGGCGCGATTTTGAACGGCACGGTCGGATTGAATTCGACTCGCGAGAGGCTGACGGTTTTGCCTTTGTCTTCTTTCTCGAAGCTTATGCGCAAAGTGTCGGACAGGCGATTGTTGTCGCTTTTCTGCCCTGCGAGGATATATTGAGTTTCGTTCAAATGCGTATATGTCAGTTCGCGCGTGCGGTCAAACCAGACGCCTTCGCCCAAATCGCGCCATTTTCCGCCGTTATTCGATGTGTAAAATTTCGCCGTATTGAATGTGCATTCGCCGTCAGCCGGGACAAGCCGCAGGCTTTCGAGCTGAGCGGGCTGAGAGTCTGCCGGTTGAGAGTCTGCCGGTTGAGAGCTGTCTGATTGAGAGTCTGCTGAGTCAGATTCGTCCGATTGAGAGTCTGCTGAGTCAGATTTTAAAGCAGAAATATTTGATGTGAAATTATTTGCAGCGGAAATCGGAATGTCGATCACGGCATTTTCCGGATCTGTTATCAGATAATGCCCGCCGCCTTTATTTTCAAGACCCGAACCGTAAGAAAAGTCTCCCGCAAAAACGGACTGCGCTGCGCATGTGCGCCAATGACCGAGGTTAAACACGGCAATTTCAGCCGTAAGAATAATGATTATCGCAACGATTGCCCTTGTTGAAATTTTGGACAATATCGCTTGCAGGCGGCGCATCGGTTTCCTTTCGCTGTGCTGTTCGGTTTTTGTTCAAACTCATATTATTCTACGTTTTGCGCAATACGGACGCAGCATTGCATACCGTCGATGACGGCCGCGAGAATGCATCACGATTTTTTCGGGGGTCTCATTTATGCACATTGTGAAGCTGCGATTATGCGCAGGCAAAATTATTCGGATAAAATTGACGCAATCGAAAAATGGCAAAAGAATAAACAGACAGAAGGGAACGCTATGTTTAAAAGATGGACTCCCCGCCGAGTTGCGATTATGCGCAGAATCAGAGTTGTTTCGGCTGTTCTGCTGACTTTTGTTTTATTTGCAGCGACTTTTTTTATCGGAGTCAGAAAAACCGTCGCATTGGAAATCAACGGAGAGAAAAGCACGGTAACCACGTTTGCAATGACCGCCGAAGCGCTGCTTGCGGAACGGCATGTTGATGTGAAAACACATGATTTTATTGATTCGTCGAGCGGAAGCCGGCTTGAAAATAATGCGGTTGTTATTTTTAAAACCGCATATCAGACCGCGATTTCGATAAACGGAGTCGAAGTTCCTTTTTGGACTTACGCGACAGACGCGACTCAGATCCTGAATTTCTTCGATTCTGCCAGGGAGAATTCGATTGATGTTTCTCTGAAGGTAAACAATATTTACGACAAGCTTTCAGGCAGCTTCGCAATTAACGAAAACGGTCCGGTAACTGTTATCTGCGACGGAAAAATTTCAGAAGCGCCCGACGGCAAGCTTCCGGCTGCTTCAATTCTGGATCAGCAGGGAATCACATTAGACAAAGAAGATCGCGTGAGCGTGGAGAAAAATTCAGATAAGCCGATTCTGCGCGTTTCAAGGGTAAAACACGAACAGCAGACGCAAACCGTGCCTATTCCGTATACCACGCAGACAATAATCGATCCGAACCTTGAAGAAGGCAAATCTGAAGTGCGTTTAAACGGGCGAAACGGGGAGAAAATCCAAATTTTTGACGTTACGCTTGTTGACGGAGTTGAAGAAAGCAGGAAAGTCGTTAACGAAACGATTGCAAAAGATCCTGTTGTCGAAATTGTCGCAAAGGGCGGAAAAAAGCCCGATTCGCTGTCAGATTCAGATTCTGACAATTCTTCAAAAAAACAGGATTCGCAAAATCCGCAGTCAGACAATTCGCAGTCAGACAATAATTCTTCGACGAATCCGGCGCCCTCCGCAGATCCGACCGCAACCCCGACTCCGGAACCGCAGGACGATCCGACAGTCGATCCGTCGCCTTCGCCGACCGTAAATCCGCAGCCTGAGCCTTCTCCGGCTCCGACTGTCGACCCGACTCCGGAACCTGAACCGGAACCCGAACCTTCGCCTGAACCCTCCCAAGATCAGTGGCATGCAACGCCTTTGGA
Source organism: uncultured Actinomycetes bacterium (assembly GCA_900314875.1). Lineage (GTDB taxonomy): Bacteria > Actinomycetota > Actinomycetes > Actinomycetales > Bifidobacteriaceae > RUG039. The sequence continues at coordinate 22,945 of OMWX01000001.1, forward strand.
AGCTCAGGTTTATGCACAGGCAGTCGCCGCACAACGAGGATGGACAGGCAGCAACTGGGAAGCGATTCTGTTTTTGTGGGAACACGAGTCGAACTGGAGATGGAATGCGGAAAATCCGTATTCGGGAGCTTACGGAATTCCGCAAGCTCTGCCCGGCAATAAAATGGGCGCGGGATGGCATGACAATGCTGCAGTGCAAATCCAGTGGGGAATGAGCTATTTTTCAAGCAGATACGGCACACCGACAGAAGCTCTGAGACATTGGAAAGAACACAACTGGTACTGATTTGACGAAAGAGTGCGCGAATCTGCTGTTCATTTGCGCAACGGAAAGTGCAATATTGAAGTGCAATGTCATAGAATATGGCATAAAATAGTGTTTTTGCAGACTGCGTCAACACATGATTACGACACTCATTCACAGGGGGAACGCGATTGACTGCTTCGAATGCGATAAACGATTCGAATTCCAATAAAACGTTCGGCGACCCTGAAAAAGTCGAAAAACAAGAGAAACACAGCCTTTTGGGAGCTGCCGATATCAGACGAATCGCGGCTGAAGCAGGAATAAAACCGACAAAAAAATACGGACAGAATTTCGTTATCGACCCCGGAACCGTGCGAAAAATTGTGCGTGCGGCAAATATTGAAGAAGGAAGCGAAGTTTTGGAAGTAGGTCCGGGACTCGGATCTCTTACTTTGGGACTGCTGGAAGCCGGCGCAAACGTCACGGCAATTGAAATTGATACTGCTCCTGCCGAGCGTCTGCCGAAAACCGTCGAAGAATTTACGCCGCACGCGCTGAAAAGACTTGAAGTTATTAATGCAGATGCTCTTGAATGCAATGCGGAAAATTTGCCGAAACTTGCGAGCGCACGGGGTTTTGCAATGGTGTCAAACCTTCCTTATAATGTCGCAACGCCGATTATTCTTACGCTTTTGGAGCGTTTTAAGAATCTGAAATCCTTTGTCGTAATGGTGCAAAAAGAAGTTGCAGACAGACTCACGGCGAAAGAAGGAAGCAAAATATACGGCGTTCCGTCAGTAAAACTCGGATGGTACGGAAAAGCCGAAAAAGCGGGTCTTGTAGGAAGAAATGTTTTTTGGCCGGCTCCTCACGTCGATTCGGCTCTTGTGAAATTTACGCGCGAAAACAGATTTGACGACAGCTTGCGAGAACTGACTTTTTCGCTTGTCGATACCGCATTCGGACAAAGACGGAAAACTCTTCATGCGATTTTCAAGAAAACGATAAACAGCAAAACATTCAGCCGCGCGGGAATTGATTCTTCGCTTCGCGCCGAAACCTTGACAACAGACGATTTTGCGAAGCTTGCCCAAGTTTTGAGAGCGGAAAACAAACAGGATAACAGTCAGCAAAACGAATCCGAAAGCAAAGAATCTGCTCAAACGCATGAGCAAAAACATAAACAAAAGCAAGAGAGCGATGCAAAACATGCGGCAGCGAAAAATGAGAATATAAAGTATGTCGTCCGGTGTCCGGCAAAAACAAATCTGATTTTGCACGTCGGGGAAACGCGCGCAGAGTGGGGCGGAAGGCACGAACTGGAAACAGTTTATTGCGCAGTCGGAATAACAGACGAAGTAACCGTGCAAAACGGAAAAAAAGGCAGCGGGATAAAACTTAGCATTTCAGGGGATCATCTGGGAGATTTGGAAAATTCTACAGAATCCGACAAAAAACGAAATCATGCTTTTAAGGCAGCTTTGGCAATGCATGATGAAGCGCGCAAATCGGAAAAAGACGGATTTGATTCAAAGCCTGACACGGAACCTGATTTGGAAATCGCAATTAAAAAACGCATTCCCGTTGCGGCCGGCTTGGGCGGAGGCTCGGCAGACGCAGCAGGAACAATTCTGGCAATCAACGAATTGTGGAATCTTCATCTGCCGAATAAGCGTTTGCGCGAAATAGCGGCTTCTTTGGGAGCAGACGTGCCTTTCTGTTTAGCCGGAGGTCTTGCCAGAGGTTCGGGATACGGCGAAATTATTGCTCCCATAGACGAAGAATCTTTCGAAGGGCGCAAATGGAGTTCGGCGGTAAAACATATTATTGTCGGCGCATACGATAAGGGATTAAGCACTCCGAAAGTTTATGAGACATGCGACGCTTTGCGAAATGCAAGGAAATACAATCATGAAGCGGCTTTGGAATATCACCCCGACGCGAAAGACAGAGAAAAGCCTTTTTCTCTGTTTCGGAAAAACGTGTACGGCACAAAAATGCCGATTTATTCTGCAAACGACCTGGAAGAGGCTGCTTGCGTGCTTAATCCGCGTTCGGCTCAGGCAATTCGTCAGGCATACGAAAAAGGCTGCGATTTTTCGTTTGTTTCAGGATCGGGTCCTACTGTTATTGCTTGCGCTGCTTCTGAGGAAATACTTGAAAATATTTGCAGCATATGGCTGGAATCAGGTTCGGCGGACAGAATCTTTTTCGCCGAAGCTCCGGTCATGACGCAAATTAAGAAAGTTGCGGACATAAACTAGTCTGTAAGCGACGGTTAAAATAGGAACAGTCAAAAACGGAAGTAAAAAACGAAACACGGCAGGCGAGGTGAAAAATGGCGAATCCGCAAACCGCTAAAGAACGTGAAGCGCGCAAGAAGTTCATTCATGCGCGACACCGCGTCGTTTTTACGGGCGCGTGCGCTTTTATCGCCGCAGCAGTGCTTATCTCTCTGCCGTTTGTCCTAAGTTCTTCGAATTCAAAGGTTACGGATGCGTCTAGTTCGGATAATTTCGGAGTTACCGCGCCCTGCGCTCCCGAAGACACGGTAGCTGCAGACACCAAAACAATAACCGTGCGCGTTCTTAACGGAACATTAAAAGTAGGTTTGGGCGGCGCAGTCCAGGAAGCGCTGGACTTGCGCGGCTTCATCACAAAAGATGCTGAAAATTACAGTGATACCGCCGTCTCGAGAACCGAGATTATTTTCGGCAAGAATTCGATAGTCGATGCTTACACTCTGCTAGGACACTTCAACGACGCAGCTTTGCACATGGATGACCGCGAAGACAAGCTGGTAGACGTGGTTATCGGCGATACGTTTGACAATCTGAATCCCGAGAAAGATGTTTTAACATCAGTCGGACAGCCTCTGAAATCTGTCAAAGGCTGCGTCCCCTCAGACTTGATGACGAATCTGCCTATCGCGCCGCCGCATGAAGCAGTCTGATAATCAGGAAATACCTGAAATAATCACAGATTATCCGCTGCCCAGCGTTTTAATTCTTCAACTGCAAGTTCATGACCGACCGGACCGTTGTCGAGTCTGTATTCGAGCATGTGACCGTAGGCTTTGCCGACTGCCGGACCCGGCGAAATGCCCAGAATCGTCATTATTTCGTCGCCGTTCAATTCCGGACGGACAGCTTCAAGATCTTCTTTTTTCTTAAGCTCGATAACCCGTTCTTCCAAATCGTCCATCGCTCGCGCGAACATTTGAGCTTTCCGCATGTTTTGCGTCGTAGCATCCGCGCGTGTAAGCCTGTTCAGACGTTCGTACAAATCTGCAGCCTCGCGAACATATCTGCGAACGGCAGAGTCTGTCCACTCCTCATCCGCATATCCGTGAAAACGCAGGTGTTTCGCAACCAGCGTCGATACGTCTTTGACCAGATTATTGTCAAATTTTAATGCTCTGAGCCGCTTTTTTGTCATTTTTGCGCCGACCGCATCGTGAAAAGTAAAACTGACCTTTCCGCCCGGCTCGAAACGCCTTGTCGCAGGCTTGCCCACATCATGCATAATCGCCGCAAGCCGCAAAGTCAAGTCGGGAGCGGGAACCGGTCCGTCTTCGCCGGTTTCCAGCGCAATCGCCCGTTCCAGCACGGTTAAAGTATGTTCATAAACATCCTTGTGCCTGCGATGTTCGTCAACCGTTTTGCGCAGATTCGAAAATTCAGGCAAAACATAATCTGCCAGCCCTGATTCGACAAACTCTTCCAGACCGCGTCTGGGATAACTTCCGTTAAGCAGCTTGACAAGTTCGTCACGCACTCTCTCTGCAGAAACGATTTCAATGCGGCCGGTCATGTCAAAAATAGCTTCAGCAGCGTCGGGAGCAATGCGGAATCCCAACTGCGAAACAAATCTGACTGCGCGCATCATTCTTAAAGGATCGTCGTCAAACGAGCGGTACGGGTCAATCGGCGTGCGAAGAATGCCTTTTTTCAAATCCGAAAAACCGTCAAACGGGTCGACAAATTCGCATTGCGGAACGCGCAAAGCCATTGCGTTCACGGTAAAATCGCGCCGGGACAGGTCGCCTTCCAGACTGCTTCCGAAGCTCACTTCAGGCTTGCGCGAGTCAGGATCGTAAGCATCCGAACGATAAGTCGTTATTTCAATCTGCGCCTCGCGGCCGGACGGCAGTTTTTTCACGGTTCCCAAAGTGCCGAATTTGCGTCCCATATCCCAAAACCCGTCGCCCCAGCTGCGCAGAAGCGGCTCAAATTCTTCCGGGTGCGCATTCGTGCAAAAATCCAAATCATGCGCGGGACGTCTCAAAAGCAAATCGCGCACAGGCCCGCCAACCAAAGCCAGCTCGAATCCGTGCGAGTCAAAAAGCTCCCCCAGCTCGACGATAACGGGGTCAATGTTCTGTCTGTCAATATTTTCAAGCGAAATTGATTCCGCGCAATGTGTGTAATTCATTTTCGTCTCTTTTCGCCGTGTCGCCCGTTGTGCAGCTTTTCTGCCTGTCTGCCGGTTTGTTTTGCCGGTTTCTGACGGTTTTCCTGCTTTTTCCGGTTTTTTCCAACCGCTTTCGCTGTTTTGCCGCGCTCAATGTTTTGCATTTTTTGCTTTATTTTTGCATTATTTCGCTTTGCTGTTCGCAATGCTCGCGCAGGCAGACTTATTCGCGCCGTTCGCCGGACGCAAACCCGTCAACGCCCAATAATATACAAACTTCAGTATTTTTTGCGCATTGTGTCCTGTTATTTGCCCGCCTGCACATACCTGTACGTAAAGTAGTATGTATGAATATTACTCCGGCTAATGTTGCGCGCATGCTGAAAAATGCCGCACAAACACCGAAGTATATCGATAAACAGCCGTTTTACTCTTCATTCTCGGCTTCTCAGCCGCAGTCATCCGCACAACCGAAGCCGTCCGCACAGCAGCAGCCGTCTGTGCCGCAGCAGCCGTCTGTGCCGCCGTTATCTGAAAATCATTATGAACAGCCTGAAAAACAGGCAGAATCGTCAAATCAAACAGACGCAACATCATCGGCAGCCGCGGCCGCAGTCAAACACGCAGCCGCGCCGACAGCTAAGCCGGAACCGACATCCGCGCCCACTCCCGCAATAATGGCGAAAAAACGCGAAGAAAAACCTGCCGCAACCTTCCCTTCCCTCGATTCCAGAGAATTTCCCATTGTGCGCGAATACTCAGCCGGAGGGCTGATTTTTGACGAAAATGACAGAGTTGCAATCATCGCCAGATATTCCAGAGCGGGAAACCTGGAATGGTGTCTGCCCAAAGGACACATTGAAAAAGGCGAAACCCCCGAGCAGGCGGCCGTGCGCGAAATAAGCGAGGAAACGGGGATAGTCGGCGAAATAACCTCCTCAATTGCTACAATCGACTACTGGTTCACGGGAGTCAGCCAGCGCATTCATAAAATGGTTCATCATTATGCATTGCAAAAAATCGGCGGACGGCTGAGCGTTTTGGGAGATCCGGATGGCGAAGCTGAGGACGCTGCCTGGGTGGCTTTCGATGATTTGTCGAACATTTTGAGCTATCCCAACGAGCGTCATGCGGTGTGGATTTACACGAAAAAATATCGGAACAGCGGGCAGGAAGGCGGCAATGAGGAATAAAAAGCGCGAAAGTCAAGATTATTCCCGATTCAGTCTGCGCGACTTGCCGGCATTATGCTCTCTGTTTATGCCGATTTTCACGGTTTTTTCAGTGTTCGCAATGATTGCCGGTTTTGCGCTGATCTGTCCTTCGGAAGCTGCAGCTTATCCTTATTATCAAAATAATCAAAATACGCGCGATTCTGACGATGTCGAAGCGGTTATCGAATCACAAACCTTGATTTTGCATGAAAATGAGGGCTGGTCGGCAACGATTTCCATTAAAAATACCGGCACAAAAAACTTCAATCCCGGAGTGCTTTCCGTCTTGTCCGCAGAATATTCATTCAACGGGCGAATTGTGATTCAAAGCTGGGCAGACGGCGAAATTTCACTGCCCGTATCATCAATGAGCGAAATTCAGATTCCGACAGTCAAACCCGGCGAAACCGTATCGGCAGCCGCAGAAATCCCGGCAGACAATCCGATTTTGAAATTCATGAAGACAACCGGCCCCAAACCCGTTGAAATCACTTATGAAACAACAGATTCCGAAGGTTATTCAGTTTCAAAGACGGTTCGGACTTTCGTTACATTTTTGCATGACGATTCGCAGGAAAGCGACGAAAAACAGCTGACGATCGTTCCGGCGATAATTTATTCGGCAAAAAATCGCGACGCGGACAAAAGCAAAATTACCGACATAATCCGGAATAATTCAAATTTTGACGGACAGATCACTTTTCCGTCGAATTCGGGGAACAGCAGCAGCAGCAGCAATAATTCAGGCAGTTCTGATTCAGCAGGCTCTGATTCTGCAGACGCCGGCAGTTCAAATAATGCAGATAATGCAAACAGCACAGACAGCACAGACAGCATAAACGGCTCAGACAGCAATTCAAACGAGAGCAGCAACGGCAATAAAGCGGACGGCGACAGCGAAAACAACGGTTCTCTTACTCTGAAATCGCTTGCGGAAAAATATCCGTCGCTGAATATTTTTGCAGATCCGACCGTTCACGATCTGACTGTTTCTAATTCGAGCATACCTTCTGATTCGAGCGAAAAAAGCGAAGAAAAATCTTCAGCCGACAGCTTCTCAATAGCCGAAAATGCAAAAGGAATCATACAGCCCGGCGGCGAAGACATAAGCGCTGTTTCACAGCTTAAAACGGGCAAATCAGCACAAAATTCAGATAAAAGTTTGGAACAAAATTCATATTATTCCGAAAATTCCGGTCAAAAAGACTATTCAGACAGCTATTCAGACGACTCAGCTGACAGCTCAGCAGACGATTCTGAAGAAAATTCAAGCCGCAGCAGCGCATATTCAAAACTCTCGCATTTTTTCTCAAATGACGATCTCACGGCAAAAAAAGCCGAAGAATATGCCAAGAAAATGTGGAAAAACAAGTTCCGGGAAGACGACAGACCCGTTGCGGCAGCATGGCAGCAGGAAGCTCAATGGACCGCGCAATCCCTGGCAGAAGCCAAAAAACTGGGATATGACACTGTTGTCGCGGAGTCCGGATTCGAAAATCACGAAACCCCCGTGACACTGACGACAAAACTGACCGTACCTACGGAAGAAGGAGACATCACGGTTCTGCCGGCAAACAAAACGCTTTCCGACATCGCAAAGGGTAAACCGACCTCCGACCATGCCGCTTCTCAGGCAGAAAACAGCGAATCGGGAAGGCTCGCAAGACTTGTCGCGCAGGCAACGTTCACGCAGATGGAATCTCCCTATTCCGAAAGAACAATTCTCATGTCATTCGGCTCGAGCGAAGACTTCAAAGCTGCCGACAAAATATTTTCCGCTTTGGAAAAACTGAACAAAATCCGCCTGGGTTCATGGGAAGATCTTATGAATTCATCCCCCTCGGCGACCGGCACGAATTCAGCCAGACTGCTTGCGGAAAATGAAGAAATAACGGACCAATATTTAGAAAAAATAAACAACACGGCCGAATTTTTCCTCAGTTCCGAGAAACGAATCGAATCATTCGCAGCCGACACTGTTTTATCTGCGCAAAGAGAAGAATACAAGGAAAACAGATCTTCTCCATCCCAAACCGATTCGGCTTCAGACATCGAAAATTGGAAGCAGAAACTTAAAAACATCAATAAAGAGCTGGCTTTCTTTGCCTTCGGAAATTCGATGTCGGGCGCGGATTCAGTAACAGATATTGCGAATTTCTTGTTCGACAAGCTGGAAGATTCGATTTCGGTTGAACAGCCGACCGAAATGCATCTTTTAACCACAACGGCCAACCTGCCGGTCACGGTCACGAACCGCCTGCCTTTCCCCGTAACCGCAGGAATTTCAGGCTCAGCCGACTTAAATGTTTTTTCAGTCATGGGAGTCAAAGCCGGATATATCGAAGCGCATTCAAGCAAACAGATTCAAGTGCCGGTAATCAGCAATTCCGCCGGAGCGGGGACAGCTTCGCTTAATCTGACAGATTCAATCGGAAGAAATTTCGGCAAATCCGTAACTGCACGGCTGAACAGCTCGCTTCGCCTGAGCGACAAAACCGGATATATCATCATCGGACTGGCGATTTTCCTCGGAATTTGGGGATTGTGGAGACAATTTAACAGAGTGAAGGATCCGAACGAATGAGTTCCTCGGTAAAACGCAATTCAATTATCATGGCCGTCGGCACGGCTGCTTCGAAAGTTACCGGACAGTTGCGCGGAATTCTGTGCGCGCTGGCAATCGGCACAACGGGAATCGCGGCAAATGCTTATCAGACGGGTTCTGCCATTCCGCAGATTCTTTTTAATGTGCTGGCAGGCGGCGTATTTAATGCGGTTCTGGTTCCTCAGATTATCAAAGCTTTAAAACGCGAAGATGCGCAGGACAGACTCAACAGGCTTATTACGCTGTCTGTCACGCTGCTTTTGTCCGTCACGCTGATTATGACTGCCTGCACTCATCTGCTTACGACGATTTATGTCAACGACAGCTGGACTGACGAGCAAAGAGCTCTGGCCGACGCGTTCACGCTCTGGTGTACTCCGCAGATTTTCTTTTACGGACTTTACGCGATTTTGGGACAGATTCTGGCCGCAAAAGGTCAGTTCGGCGCGTATGCTTGGAGTTCCGTTGGTGCAAACGTTATATCTTGTGCGGGATTTTTCATCTTTCTCAAACTTTTCGGCAATGCAAAAACCCAGCCGCTTTCATTCTGGACAGGAGACAAAATCGCTCTTACCGCCGGAGCCTGGACTCTGGGAGTCGCTTTTCAGGCACTTGTTCTTTTCATCCCGCTTATCCGTTCGGGCTTTAAATTCCGCTTTAATTTCGGTCTGCGCGACAGCGGTCTTAAATCCGTCGGCACAGTTGCGGCATGGTCAATCGGAATCGTCATTACGGACAATATAGCTACAATTTTCGTAAACCAGGTCACCACGGGAGCTCCTCAGCGCGGCGGCGATTTGCTTAATATTGCGGGAAACGGTTCCTTCCAATATGCTCAAACGATTTACATGCTTCCCTACTGCCTTATCGCCGTCTCCATCACAACCGCCACTTTCCCAAGGCTTTCCCATTTTGTTGCCAATAACGATATATCGGCGGCTCGCGCCCAGCTGAGCGAATCCCTGCGACATACCGGTCTGATTATGATTTTTTTCGCCGCAATGCTGATTGCTTTGCCGAATGAAATTGCTTCCGTGCTTACGCCAGGCGTATCGCAAAATGAGATTTCTCTTATGGCAGCGCCTCTTATGACAATGTCACTGGGATTGCCGGCAGCGAGTATCGTTCTGCTTATAAAACGCGCATTCTTCGCATTCGAAGACGGCAAAAGTCCTTTCATCACAGAAACATTCCAATATATTGTTCAAAGCATTCTGATTTTTATATTCATCAAAATTTTCCCGCCAAAAATTTGGACTTCAATGGTAGGAATGGCTGTCGCACTGGGATTTTTGCTTTCAATGCCGATGCTGTTTGTCCTTGCTCGCAAGCGTTTCAACGGATTGCTTGACGGGAAGCGAATATGCTTAACCTATACAAAAGCAGCTTTGGCAGCGGGAACAGCATTCCTCGCCGGGAAAGCGATTTCATCCCGTATTTTAAAGCCGGGCAGCGGCATGACAATAAATATCGGAACAGCAGAACAAACCGCCGGAACGGCAGCCGGAGATGTCAAAGTTTCTTGGATTTCCGCTTTCGTCAGCTGTCTTATTTTATCTCTTGTCATGGGCGCGATTTATATTGTTTCGCTTCTTGTCATGCGCACGGAGGAGCTTAATTCGATTTTGAATATCGTGCTTGTGCGGCTGGGAAGAAAAACCGTCAGCCAGGAAGATGCTTCGCAAACCGTTATCGACAGCGAAACAGGCATGAGCAGAGCGCAGACAGAGGGCGAAATATATTCTCGAGCTGTCAGAACGGTTCGAGGAACTGCGAAAATCAACAATTTTGTGCCGGATATGACTATGGCGCTGCCGCTTGTGGACACGGTTCCTTCAACCGCAAATCCGTACAGTTCGACCGATGTGCCGGCTGCGGGAATTTATTCTCGCTCATATGACGGCAATTTTGATGTTTTCGGCGGACTTCCGAGCAAATCCGGACTTAGCCGAGGCGACGGCGGACCTAAAATTCCATGGGATGAAGCCGTTTCAGGGAAGAAGCATGAAGATGCAAAACCGAGAAACTCCGGATTAAGAAATTCCGGATTAAGAAATTCGAAATCTGCTGCAGCAAAATCAGCATTGTCGAATCGGAGAACCGAAATACCTTATTCGGAAAAATCTGAACATCAGCAGCAGCAACACCGGCCGCAGCAGAAAACAAACCGCCGGCAGTCAAAGCCCAGAACAGTTCGCTCGGTTCGTTCAGGCTCAAAAACATTCGACAAAACATCGGCAAGAACAGCCTCAAACTCGGATCATATAAACAAAGAGCAATAAGCCTTTTGCTCCGGGGCGGGCGGATTATAGAATAGAACAGAAGAAACTACAAGAAAGACGACAAGAGAACTGCTATGAACCTCTCTCCATCCGATACCATACTGAATCGCTACACGCTGATCAGTCAGGTAAGAGAAACTGCGGGCATATCCGTTTGGAAAACCAAAGACAAGGTTCTCGCGCAGGAATGTCTTCTTTACATCATCAATTCGCATCCGCTTGCCGAACAGATAGATTCAGCCGCTTCTGTGCTGGCAAGACTGCCCGAGGACAGGTTTGTTCGCGTTTCTCAAATCTGTACAACCGGCAATGTTCTTGTGTTTACAATGCCGTCGAACACAGGAATCTCGCTGGCTCAATTCATTGAAACGCCCGACGGAAGCAAAATCAGCTTCGAAGCAGTTCGCACTATTGCAGGCGAGCTTACAAAAACTTTAACGCTTATCAATGATTGGAAAATCGCTTGGAAGCTGGCTGCTCCCGAAACGATGATTATGTGCGAAAACTCGATTAAAATCGACGCTTTCCCCATGGCTCCGGCTATAGTTGTCCCCTATTTTTCCGAGGAACACAGGTCTGTCGACGATACCGACGAAGCCTGGACGGTCAGACGAATCGGAGCTTTACTTTTCCGTCTTGTCACCGGCAAATATTTCGATCCCGAATCCTCAAAACTTTCCGATATTACTTCTGTTAAAGATGTCCCCGAAGAATTTGTTATTTTATGCAGACGTTCTTTGGGTCTGAAAGACGAGAAAGATTCCAAGCCGGTCGTTCCTATTCTCACAATTGCCGAATTTGAGGCTCTTTTGGGAGATTGGAAACAGTTTGAACAGCTTACAAAAAAAGATATTTCACTGCCTTCTGAAGGCAAATTCCTGGCTGTAGCTCCTATGCTGGATTTTGCAAAACAGAAGAAAAATCAGATTATCGAACTTCCTGAAAGCCTTGTAAATTCAAAGGAAATTCAGAACAGCGACGAAAAAGAAGAGTCGTCGACAGATTGGGAGCCGGCACAGCTTCTTTTCCCGAATGCTTCAAGTTCGCTTGCCGGTCAGTCCGATATTATCGAACACAAAAACGGGGATTTATTCACTGTTTTCGGCAATAATCCCGCTTTGGAAAATACCGGAGACGATTCTGTTGCCGGCGCTTCAGCATTCGCAGATGCGGGTGCTGAGGCGAATACAGGTTCAGGCGCGACTGCAGCGGGAGTTTCTTCGGCTGCCGATGCTGCTGTTTCAAATACAAGCCGCTCTGTCAAATCCGCAAGTCTGGCAAGCCTTGCAACTCGTTCTGTGCCGCAGAATAATGATGCTCAGAATAATTCTGCTCAGAAAAATCAAACACAGGAAAACCAGACTCTTGAAAACAAAACTCCGGGAATGACTTCGCAAGGGCGAACCTCACTGGGAAGATTGGCTCAGGGACTGCCCTCGCAGGGAAGATCCGCTTCTTCCGCTTCTTCTTTTGCAGCTCAGACTGCTGCTTCAAATTATTATTCGTCTTCAGCGGCTCTAAACAGCAATGCCGTTCCCCCGAGCTTTGCGCCATATCGCATTGAAGATGAATTTATCGAGGAAGAAGAAGAAGAAGAAGAAGAAGAAGAAGTTCCTCAGACTGAAGAAAACGAAGAAAATACTGACTCAAATTACAAAGAAATCAGCGAAAACAACGACAGCAGAGAAAACAAACCTAAAAAGAAATCAAAGATTACCAAGCCTGCGGGAATTTTATTTGGAATTCTTGTTTTAGGAGGCGTTTTGTTCGGCGCGGTAATCGGAACAGGGCTTTTTAAGAGCAAACCCGTCAGCAACCCGGGCGACTGGCCCAGCGATTTGGTACAGCAGGCTGAAGAAGATGACAAGCGAAATAAGGAAGAAGATATCAAGAAGGAAGCCGAAGAAAAATCTAATGCAGATCCTTCTTCGACCCCTGAACCGACAATTTCGGGAGATAAAACTACCTCCAAAGTTCCTTCTCCGAATGTTCCTGACAATAAAAATGCTTATTCCGTAGCTGATTTCAGCTTTACTAATAATCCTGCGGGACAAAGCGGAACAGCAGTTACTATCAAGCTCACCCAGGCTGAACTCGTATCGAAGATTGAGCTGAATACTGCAGCAACCGGCGGTCATTTGCAGGTTTATGCAAATTCCGATGCGAATAATCCGAAGAACGGCAGCCCTCTTGCAGACTTCGAACTTTCTCCGGACAGCAAAAATGTAACCACAGTAGTGCTTGCTCGTCCGACACGCACGCAGAATCTGGTTATATGGGTTCCCCAAAGCGATTTCCCGAAAGGAAATTTCTTTATCAATTCGCTGAAAGTATACTGATCTGCTCCAATGTTTCACGTGAAACATTTAAATCAAATTCGAGATTTAACACGGATTATCGGATAAAAGGTTCAATTATATTCTGCGGAATTTTAGGTGTTTTGTTTCGAGGCGTCTGCTGAGACGGTTGAAATAAAAAAGGATTTTCCTGTTTGAATCTGTTTAAACCTCATGAATCGCATGAACCTCATGAATCGCATGAACCTTATGAAATGAGATTTGTTTTCCCAATCATAAAGAAAATTTTCTGTTTTTTATACACAAACCGGAAAGCAGCCCGGCTCGTGCGATGCTTTAAACAACGCGCGTTTCTCGTGGTTTTCCAGACTTTTGAAAATTCATTTCAAGGGGAAGCTCTTTTCAGAAGAAAAGCCGCCGACACCGACCGCATGCCTCATATCAAACGGCAAAACAGAAGGAATCAGCCGGAAAATCAAAACACTTCGCAGACACGCATACGGATATCCCGACAACGAATACTTTTTCTTAAACCGGTCGACATTAGATTTCAACATTGACTTTCGATATTGACCGCAGATAATACGAAAGAAACTTGGAACCTCGCGGAATTTGTGATTGAACCGCAGAAATCACAGATAAATACATAAGTGCAGAAAATGAATCGATCACATTTTCAGGCTGATTTTTTTGGGCGCGTTTCATTCCTTTACCGGTAAAATTAACTGCAGCAGTTCATATTTAAAAGTATTAAATACTTAAATATAGGACAATACTCGGAATAAATACTTTTGGAAGGCAGGAAATCATGAACAGCGAAGGTTCGGCAACTGTCGGCAAATCAAATAATATATATGACTGCGTTATAGTCGGCTCCGGTCCGGCTGGTTATACTTCAGCAATTTACTTGGGACGCGCAGGATTGTCTGTACTGATTATCGCAGGTTCTTTTACGGGCGGTCAGCTGGCCAATACGGATATTGTAGAAAATTTTCCTGGATTTCCTGACGGCATATCAGGTCTTGACTTAACAGATAATATGCGCGAACAAGCTGAAAAATTTGGCGCTCAAATTCTCGAAGACGAAGTTATTCAGGCTGATTTGTCAGAAAAAATCAAGTCTGTATATGTCGGAAACGGCGATGTTTACAAAGCTCGCACGGTTGTTCTTGCGGTCGGTTCCAGGCATAAAACTTTGAATGTTAAAGGCGAAAACCAGTATTTGGGACGCGGTGTCTCCTATTGCGCAGTCTGCGACGGTTTCTTCTTCAAAAATAAAATTGCTGCCGTTGTAGGAGGCGGAGACAGCGCAGTATCGGAAGCTGTTTTCTTGAGCAAATTCTGTTCTGAAGTAATACTTATTCACAGAAGAAAACAGTTCAAAGCCGAGAAAATTTCTATGGACAAACTTTCAAAAATAAAAAATATTGTTGTAATGACCGACTGTATTGTTCAGGAGATTATCGGCGATGAAAATAAAGTCAAAAGCATTGCCGTGAAAAATGTTCTTGACAATACTGTGAAGAATATTTCTGCTGACGGTATTTTTATTGCAATCGGTTCTGTTCCCTCAACAGGTTTTCTCGTTAATTCAAATATTAAAAATGAAAACGGTTATCTGACTGTTGAAGGCAATTCAACGCGAACTTCTATTGACGGAGTTTTTGCTGCCGGAGATGCTTCAGACTCGGTTTACAAGCAGGCAGTCGTCGCTGCGAGCATGGGATGCAAAGCTGCAATCGATGTTCAGAGCTATTTGGCAGTTTCCTCAGAGCAATTCTAAGAGATACACAGACGTTTTATATTTAAAAATTTTTCTCGCTCATCTCTTAGGATCGCTCTGAGAAAATTTTACTATGACAATTTCAGACCCATCCGTCACCTGCAGAGTCGTCATTTTTATCTTCAAGCAATGACAAAATACGATTCAGATCATCTGCAGAAGAAAAAGAAATTTCAATTTTTCCTTTTTTCTTAGTTCCGCGAATATTAACTTTTGTTTCAAATCTATCTTCAAGATCTTGAATTGTTTTGGAATTAAGCCAGGGATTTTCTTTTTTTGATTCCTTTGCTTTTTTCTTTGACGCATTTCCGTTTTTCAAAGCGACAATTTCTTCTATGCTTCTTACGGACAATCCTTCGGCAATTATTCTCCGGGAGAGCGGCTCAATCCATTCTTTATCTTTAAGACCGAGAAGCGCGCGTCCGTGACCTGCCGACAAGACCCCGGCAGCCAGCTTATTTTGAACGGACGAAGGAAGTCTTAAAAGACGCATTGTATTGGTAATATACGGTCTGGATTTTGAAACCGACTGCGCAATCTGATCCTGCGAAAGCCCGAATTCTTTAATCATCTGATCGTAAGCAGCTGCTTCTTCAATCGGATTCAATGCTACTCGCTGAAGATTTTCCAGCAAAGCATCGCGGAGCATTTTATCGTCTGTTGTTGTACGCACGATTGCAGGAATTTCTTTCATTCCTGCAAGACGGCTTGCTCGAAGACGCCTTTCTCCCATAATCAGCTCATAATGCTTATCCGAATTAACGGCTTTTCGCACTACAATCGGCTGAAGAATCCCTACTTCTTTTATCGATTCCGACAGCTCTTGCAATTCGTCTTCATTGAAAACCGTTCTCGGCTGATGTTTGTTTGCGCATATGTCATCAACGGACACGTTTTCCAAATAAACGCCTTTTATCGGAAGCGGTTCAGATAATTTTTCAGCAGAGTTCACTGTTGATTTTTCTGTCAGATGATCTGCTGGTTTCTCGACTTTTCCAGTCGGTTTATCGGTTTTTAATACCGGTGACATTTCTGACTTATCTGCCGATGTTTCACGTGAAACATTTTGTTTTATGCCATGCTTAATGCCTGTGTTTTCAAGGTTTTCACCGTTATTTTTCGATGATTTTTCAGATGTTCTTTCTCCAGTTTTCTCAAAAAAGAAATCTGTTCCGGAAATAGATGATGCAATATCCGGAATACTGGGACGCTTCCCTGTTTTATCAGATGTTTTTACAGACGTTTTAGCAGTTTTTTTCACATCATTATTCGATGTTTCACGTGAAACATTCAAACTCGACTGTCCGTTTACTGAATGACTGTTTATTTTATTCTTTACAGAATTATTTTGATTCTCGCTGCTTTTTATAACAGCATTTTCCGATTCGGATACTTCCTTTTCCTGAGAAGACGAAGTTCCGATAAGAGCTCCCAGCCCGCGGCCGAGTCCTCCTCTTCTTTTAGATAAAGACATTTATTTTACCTCGCTTAATTCTCAGGAATTATTCTGTTCGTACTTATTTGCTATTTCCAATGCTGCCTGCTTATATGCAAGAGTTCCCGTCCCTTTGGGATCATATGTAATTGCGGTCTGCCCGAAGCTGGGAGCTTCCGATATGCGAACAGCTCTGGGAATAGTAGTTTCAAGCAAAACATCCGGATAATATTCTTTCACCTGATCATAAACATCCCGGCTGAGAATTGTTCTCTTGTCATACATCGTCACAAGCATAGCCGAAATATGAAGGTCAGGATTAAATTCTTTTTTAACAAGTTCAACACTGTTAAGAAGCAGTCCCAATCCTTCAAGCGCATAATACTCGGCTTGCACGGGAATAAGTATCTCTTCAACTGCACACAGAGCATTAAGCACAAGATGCCCTAAACTGGGAGCACAGTCGATAATCACATAGTCATAATGTTTTTCGCTGTCAGCAAGGAACGAGTTTAACGCTTTGCGCAAAAGCAAATTCTTGTCTTCAAAATCTGCAATCTCAATTTCAACAGCCGTCAAATTAATCGTAGAAGGAACAACATCTAAAGTCGGCAATTCATTGCAAGTCTGAATTACTTCTTCTATGGTTTTTCTGCCTTCGATTACATCATATACTGAATCAGTTTCGACAGAATGAGAAATGCCGAATGCAGTCGAAGCATTGCCCTGCGGATCCATGTCTATAAACAATATATTCATTCCTGCATCGGCAAAGGCAGCAGCGATATTTACGGCAGACGTGGTTTTTCCTACGCCTCCCTTTTGATTTGCAACCGCAAAAAGACGCGTTCTGTCCGGTCGCGGAAAATTCGAATCATTAATTACGTCGCTTTTCTTTATATAATCTTCAGCCAGCTGATTTCCCACATCAGACTTGGAATCGTTGAAAATTCTGCTTATAACTTCATTTACCGATTCAAATTTCGGCTCTTTTTCGTTCTTTATTTCATTCTTCTGCGAATTTGTTTCACGTGAAACATTTGCCATTATTTCCTCCTTAAGTCTGTAATATTCTTATGATTTCGCAGGCTTTTCTGCCGGCTTTTCTGTTTTCAAACCCGCAAAATCAGCTTACTTCTTCGTTACTATGACAACGTGAGTGTCTTCTAAATCAGGACCCGCAGGCGCAATATGCGCTTTAGGATCTGTTCCCCCATACTTTTTAATTTCTTTTTCAGCCTTTGCTATCTCATTTTCAGCCGATTTTCCTTTTAATGCAATCAGCTGTCCTCCTTTTTTCAAAAGAGGAAGAGTCCATCCCGATAACTTTGTCATCGGAGCAACGGCTCTGCATGTAACAATATCAAAAGCCGTCGCCGGACGAGATTGCGATTTTTTATTTTTTACGTCTTTTGATTTTTTTCTGTTTTTTCCGCTTCTGTTCACATTGTTGCTTATATCAGAATTTGCGGATGAATTTAAATCATGATTTGCCGAAATATTCTTATCTTCAGGCAAAAAAGAAAGCGCATCTTCTGCTCTGCATCTGCATACTTTCACATTATTTAATCCTAATTTTTCCGAAACTTCTTTAAGCCATTCGGTGCGCCTTTCCATAGGTTCCACAAGATAAACTTCCGCTTCGGGAATCATTGCTGCAATTATAATTCCCGGAAATCCGCCGCCCGAACCTATGTCTGCAATTCTTAATTTTTTATTTGATGTTTCACGTGAAACATTTTCATTATTTTGTTCTGTTTCGCTTTTTTTCCGTTCCGCAGATTTCAAAATAAAAGGAACAACAGCCGCAGAATTTAGAATATGCCTTTCCCAAATAATATCGATGTCGTTGGGACTTATCAGACCGCGAATTTCACCCTCTTTCTCCAGCATGTCATGAAACATCTGCAATTTTTCCAGAGAACCGCCCAATACTTCTTTCAGCACAGGAGACGAATCCAAGCGATCTGTCATTTGATATTCCTTTTCTTGTTCGGCTTTTCTGTTTTATATATTTCGCTGCGTGAATCGGCTGTTTTATCTGCAACATTCTGACAATATTATTTTATGTTTCACGTGAAACATTTTTATCCTGAGTTTCTTCTTTCAGCTGTATTTTATGAATAAATTTCACTATTCTTCTTTCAAAAGAAAATTCTTTTCCCAGGATAAAATTTAATTCTCCCTAAAGCTTGATTCTGCATACAAATTTGCAGTAAAGCAATATAAATTGAACTATCGGAGAAAATCAGGGATTTTGCCGGCTTGTGCGATACTTTGAACAGCACACGCTTCTCATGGTTTTAAAGACTTTTGAAAACTCATTTCAAAGGAATAACTGTTCACGAGGCATACCGCTTATCAAACGGAAAAAATCGAAACAGGCAAAACCGAGGGTTTTTCACAAAAGGAAAGCGTTCGCAGCATATGCAATTAAGCGGCTGAAATTAAACAAAACACTCATATTATAAAGAAAAATTGCCGGCACTTTGCATACCGGCAATCAACTATTTGCTTAATAACAGACAGCGTTTTCAGAGCAAACTTTTATTAAAAGAATTTTCTGTCAACATCAGTTTTTGCTGCTGAATTTATTCTTCATCGGAGGGGTCGCTCTTTTCATATTCAGCTTCGGAATCCGGCTGATAATTTTCTCCGGATTCATAATTCTCGCCGGCTTCATAATTTACGTCAGAATCATAATCCTCGTCAGAAGAATATTCCCCTTCTTCTTTTTCAAGCTCGGCTCTCACAGCGGGAGTCAGATAAATAGTAACGTATCTCTTGGGTTCAACTCCGTGAGAACGCGTGCGAAGCCCTTCTTCTCGCACAATATCATGCACGATTTTGCGCTCAAAAGAGTTCATCGGATCAAGCGAAATCGGCTCTTTCAGCTCTTTTACTTCTTCAATCGCATCCAAAGTTTCTTCGCGCAAACGCACTCTTCTGCGATTTTGATATCCGTCGACATCGACAATAAGCATTGTTCTTTCGCCGGTTTTCTGTTGAACGGCCAGACGAGTGAGAATCTGAAGAGCTGTTATCACTTCGCCGTCTTTGCCTACGAGATTTTTAATATCATCGCTTTCGTCGGACACTATTTGAATAATGGGACGATCATTTCTTATCCCCAGCTCGATATCGCCTTCATAATCAGCAATATCGAGAAGTCCTTCAAGGTAATCGGCAGCAATTTCTGCTTCGTCATTCAAACGGTCGATTGACTTGCTGTTTTCATCTGTCATGATTTCTCCTTAATGTAGGAAGTTTTCAGAAAAAGAGAAACTTATTTTTTGTTTTTCTTCTTCTTTTTCACAGGCTGAACACGCTGATTTTTCTGTGTTTTTTTCAATTCTCGCTGTTGTTTCGCAAGAGCAAGCTGCTCTTCTTCAATTGTGGGCAAACCTTCTTTTTCGCGACGTTCTCTGTCCTTTTTCAAATCTCGTTTTTCTTTGGCTTTCGCTGCCGGAGAACCGGGATTAGGCATAATATGAACCTGAATTATTGTCTGAGCAAGAGTCCAGATGTTGTTGGTCAGCCAGTAAACGCAAACGTCAAGAGGCATATTCAGACCCGAGAAAATATACATAATCGGGAAAATAAATGCCATTCCCAGCTGCATTTTGTATTGAGATTCGTCCATTCCGTCGCGGTTTATATTGCGTTTCAGCGAATAGAACTGCGTCAAAAACATCGAAGCACACATTAAAGCCACAAAAATTCCCATTGTGACTTTTCCGGCAGAATCAGCCTGGCTGAATAATGTGGACAAATGCACATTAAATAAAGGAGAATCAACAAAATCTTTTGCAGCATCAGCATCGAATGATCCCAAAGAATCCCGCTGTCCTTCCGCAATTTTATTTATCGATCCGAACACATAAAACATGGACATAAATATCGGACCTTGAAAAAGAAGAGGAAGGCAGGAACCCATAGGATTTATATGCTCTTTGCGGTAAAGCTCCATCATTTCGCGACTTTGAGCTTCTTTGCTTGCCTGGTCCGTTTTGCCCTTGTATTTATTCTGAATTTTTTTCATCTCAGGCTGAAAAGCCTGCATCCTGCGCATTGATTTCAGCTGTTTTAAGAAAAGCGGAAGTATGCACAATCTGACAAGAATTACAAGGAAAACAACCGACAAAACCCAGGCTGCTCCCGGCCCGTCAGGCATTCCCAAAAATACGAATATTTTATGCCAAAAACTCAAAATATAAGTAATTAACAATTCGACCGGGCGGAATAACTTGTATAATATGCCGATCAAGCCGCTGTCTAAATTCATTAAAAGGTTCCTCCGATTTATTTTTTTGAAACCGATCTCAAAAAATCAAAAAGACTTCAGTTTTTCGCAATTTCTTCAGGCTTTTTCTTCTCTGGGTTTTTCTTATGATTCTTATTCAGACGAAAAACTTCAAATTTTTCCGGCACATCATCTGTTCCTCCGTCGGAAAACGGATTGCATCTAAGCAGACGAAAAATAGAAAGAATCCCTCCCTTAAATACGCCAAAACGTCTTATTGCTTGAAGACAATAAGACGAGCATGTGGGAAAATATCTGCATCGAGCCGGAAAACAGACTGAAATATGCTTTTGATAAAACCGAATTATTTTTACGGCAAAAAATGCGGGCAGGCAGACAAGCGCTTTTACTGTTTTTCCCGCTATTTTTCCCGCTATTTTTTCAGCCTGATTTTTTATTCGGCACATTTCGCGTCATTTTTTCTCACAAACCGAATTTATGCGCCGAAAAATTTTTTCTGTCTGCTTTTCAAGCGAATCGAATCGGGCATAATAAGCCGAAGGTTTCGCTCTTAGAACAATATCGCAATTCAAAGGAAGCAAATCTTCATATTTTTTTGCGATAACGCGAAATCTTCTCTTTATTTTGTTTCGTTTAACGGCATTCCCTGCCGACTTGGAAACGGCAAGTCCTAAACGCCGATTCGTCCTTTTTGCGCATTCTTCAGAAACAGCGGAAGCAGAATCGTCTCCGGAGTCGTCCGCTACAAAAAAATCTTCGCTATTTATTTTGTAATGGACGACTATATCTGCGCCGGAAAATTTGTTTCGTTTTTTAAGTACGGAAACAAATTCCTTATGACTTTTCAGTCTTTCCACTGTTTCTTCTTATTTCGATCCGATAATTTCGGTTAAGCTGTTCGCAAAAAATCAGGCTGCGAGTCTCTTGCGGCCCTTTGCGCGGCGACGATTAATCAGAGCGCGACCTTCGCGTGTGCGCATGCGGTGACGGAAGCCGTGCTTCATGTGGCGGCGGCGATTATTCGGCTGAAATGTTCTCTTCATTTTAACGCTCCTGTTTATTAACCGTATTTTTATACAGTTATCCTGTATGTCAAGCCTTTCCAATTTATATGACAATAAGGACTAAATCAAAAATTGCAGATTTTTTAGTGTCAAAAATTGTTTTTCCACAAGATATCACCGGAGTTATTAACATTTTTTTGCAGGTTATCAACATCAAAAATGTGGATAAGAGGATAATTACATCAATGTAATTAATACAGCTTTATCTCGCGTGTTCGAATGCTTCCGGAACGCAAGTTATCCACAAATTACACCGGTGTTATTAACATTCGGCTATTTTCAACACGCAAGAGTGTGAATAACTTTTCCACATAAGCGTATACAATTGAATTCGCTTCTTTTTTTCAGACAGCGCAAAAGACTCTGTTTGAATCAAAAACAATGAAGCAAAAGCTGCAATTTAAGAAGGGAATTGCGTTGGAACAGCAACAGTTTTCAAAAACTGACGAAAACGAAACTCCTTTGGAGGCCGCAAAAAATCTGTGGTCCTCCGCAATTGAGATACTTCTCGCGGATTCTTCTTTGTCTATGCGCGACAAAAGCTGTTTTTTCGATCTGCTTCCCCAGGCTTTGTATGATTCGATGATTGTTTTGTCCGCTTCAAATGATTTCACCAGATCGAATGTGGAGAACAATCTTTCGCAGAAGTTAAGTTCTGCTCTGAACAGCGCAGCAGGTCATCAGATGACTTTTGTTATTAAACTTGATCCTCAAAAGCAGGAAAAATTTTCTGATGATTCAGGCAGGAAAGAAAAAACAAAATCGCCGAAAAATGAACCCTCAAAAATTGAAAAGTCTCAAAATATTCAAACTCAGGCTGTTCTGACTCAAAACAAAACCGAATCTGTTCTAAGCGAATCGGCAAAAACCGAACCGGAAAAAACCGAACCCGCAAAAATTGAAAAAATTCAGCCAAGCGCGGATGCGATAGCAATTATTTCGGAAGAAAATTCTAATATTTCCGCAGAAAACACAGATTTGCCTGTTTTAAACGAAAATAATCTGCCGGACAGCAGCAACTTAAGCGCAGAAAACCCTGAGAATATTCAAATCGGAAATACCGATATTTCGGATTTTGCTCATCAGCGGGTTGCCAGAGACAGCGTTACTCACTTGAATTTGAACGCAACTTTCGACACATTCGTCCCCGAGCAGGGTTCTTTCGCTTATGCGGCGGCTTTGCAGGTGGCCGAACAGCCGGGAACGACAATGAATCCTCTGTGTATTTACGGAGATTCGGGGCTGGGCAAAACTCATCTTCTGAATGCGATCGGCAATTATGCACTTCAGCAGGATCCTTCTTTGAAAGTTGTTTATGCGAATGCCGAGGAATTCACAAACGAATTTATCGACGCGGTCGGAGCTTCGGCTCAAAACAGGCAGGCTGTGAACAACTTCAACAACAAATACAGGAAGGCTGACATTCTTCTTATCGACGATATTCAGTTCTTGTCCGGAAAAGAGCAGACTCTCGAGCAGTTTTTCCATACTTTTAATGCTTTGCATGACGCAAACAAGCAGATTGTCATCGCTTCGGATGTGGCTCCCATTAATTTGAACGGCTTTGAGCAGCGGCTTATTTCCAGGTTTAACAACGGAGTGGTCGCGGATGTCAAGCCGCCGAATCTTGAGACGCGAACAGCTATTTTGCGGCAGAAAGCCATTCGCAGCAATATCGATATTTCATCTGAGGTAATCGATTTGATTGCCGAGCAGGTAACGACTAACGTGCGGACTTTGGAGGGCGCTCTTACCCGAGTGGCCGCAATGTCTTCGCTTACTCATCAGCCGATTACTCTTTCTTTGGCTCAGCAGATTCTCAAAGATTATTTTTCGGCGGAAGTTGACATTACTCCCACGGATATTATTAAGACCACCGCTCAATACTTTCAGATCAGTTTCGATGATATTGTCGGTCCTTCCAGAACGAAGAATGTGGCTCTCGCCCGTCAGGTTTCGATGTATATTGCGCGCGAAACTACTAATATGCCTTTGAAAAACATAGGAGAAGTTTTCGGAGGCAGGGATCATTCGACCGTTATGCATGCATGCAAAAAAATTGATTCGGCAATGGCCAAAAAATTGGATGTTTATAATATGGTGACCGCGATTACTGCGAAACTTCATAACGATTCGAATAAGTAAATTTTCCTGACGCGACACGCCGAGAGAAAAATTATTTTCAAAAAAGTTATCCACATTTTTATCAACACTTAGGGGAAAAGTATGTGGATTATCATGTTTATTTTGTTAATAACAGGTGAATAAATTGTTTATAAATCAACATTTTTCCGGAACTGAAATGCAAGTGTGGATAACTGGGGTACTTATCCACATTTTTTCTCCGGTTTATTCACATTTTCAATTCGCTTTCTTTTGTTGAGAAATAAAGTCCGGCCGCAGTTTTGCACACAATCCACAGCCCTTATTACTGCTAACTTCTTTCTGTTTTTAAATTTCTTCACAGCAATGATCAAATGTCTCAGATGAGAAAAACAAAAGAAAATTTTATTCGCTAAAATTATTTTTCGGATGAATTTCGTCAGAAAACAAACAAAGTTTGCAAGCCGAATGCAGTCCGAACAAAAGTTTGCAAAAACTCAAAACATTGTCATACTCAAGTTTTGACTGAAAACATGCTTGAAATCCGAAAAGAAAGGGAAAAATGAAGGTCGAACTGAATTGCTCAGCTTTTGCCGAGGCCGTTTCCTGGGCGGCTCGCATAATACCGACAAAGCCTGCTGTGCCTGTTCTTTCGGGTATAAAACTTGAAGCTTCCCAAGATTCGCTGCACTTGTCTGTGTTCGATTACGAAAAATCCGCAAGAAACGAAATCGCAGCTCAAACAGAAGAAACCGGAACTGTTGTAGTTGCCGGAAAACTTCTTGAGTCCATTGCGAAACTTATGCCCGGCGAAACTGTAACTTTAACTTCATCCGGTTCGAATCTGACGGTTGAATCGGGCAAATCAAAATTCACTTTGCAGCTGATGCCCGAAAGCGAGTATCCTCAGCTGCCTGAAATTCCGAAAGAAGCCGGTCAGGTTGATGCCGATACCTTTGCAAATGCCGTAAGTCAGGTTTCCGTTGCGGCTGCAAAAGACGAGACTCGCCCGGTTTTGGCCTCGGTTCGAATGGAATTCAAAAAAGATGAAATTATTCTTACTTCCACGGATCGTTATCGCCTTGCTCAGGCTCGCTTTAAATGGACGCCGACAGATCCTGATATTGACGCAATGATTCTTATCAGCGGTTCAACTTTGAAAGATATTTCCCGAACTTTTGATATTCATCAAAATATTTCCTTCGGATTTGATGCGGAAAAACCGAATCTTATCAGTTTTTCGAATGCCGGAAGAATTTCCACGGTTCAGATTATCGAAGGAGAATTTCCTCAGGTAGAAAAACTTCTTGCTCTGAAGCATCCCATAGAAGCCGTTGTGGAACGCAAAACTCTTATCGGAGCTCTTCGCAGAGCTTCAATCGTTGCGGACACCGGAACTCAGACTGCCGTATGGCTTACTTTCAGTTCCGACGAGCTGTCTATAGTTTCGGGAGAAGCAGGCGATTCGCAGGCAACTGAAGCTATTAAAGCCGATTTGGACGGAGACGGAATCAGAATCGGTTTCAATCCCGCCTTCCTGCTTGAAGGTCTTAATGCGATAAATGAGCCTTATCTTCGATTCAAAGTAACCGATCCGACAACTCTTGCTCAGATTAACGGACAGCAGGAAGCAGATTCAGACAATTCTGAAGATTACGCGTACATAATCGTTCCTGTCAGAGAAATGTAATCAAAGGAAAACTGTTTAAACTGCAAAAACAGATAATGCGGTCAGGAAAAGAAAACAACACAGAAAAGAAGTTGTCTGAAAAATATAATTTTTCTAAATCCTTTGCAACATATCGGACTTGAGAATAAGGGGAAAATATGAGAGCGAAAATTGTTCGCCGTCTTGCTTTGGACGATTTTCGCTCTTGGGAGAACTGCATTGCAGATTTTATTCCCGGGATCAATATTCTCGAAGGAAAAAACGGTCTGGGAAAAACAAATATTGTCGAAGCAATAGAGTTTTTGTCAATCGGAACTACTCACAGAGTTTCATCCTCCCTTCCCCTTATCCGGCGCGGGGCATCAAAAGGTTCTGTAAGAGCTTTAATTCAAACATCTTCTCAATATTCGGAGAAATCTGAATCAGCAAAATCTGAATCGGCAGATTTTTATTCGGCAGAGCTCGAATCAGCAGAATCTGAAGAGGTGAATCTGCAGGCAACAATTTTTTCTCGCGGAGCAAATCGGGCGCGAATAAACGAAGAACCTTCTGTATATATGAAAAAAATTGCCGGAATTTTGAAAACCGTTGTTTTTTCTCCCGACGACAAACTTATCGTTTCGGCGGATCCGGCAAAAAGAAGAGATTTTATCGACTCAGTCTGCATTCAGCTGTTCGACGGCTATTTTGACTGTTTGCAAAAGTTTTCTTACATAGCAAAACAGAGAGCTGCTCTTCTTAAAAGTATTCAAAAAAATCTTTCTGAAAATCCGAATTCTGCAAACGACAGACTTAGCGAGCTGGAAGTCTGGACAAGTCATTTCATCGACAGAGGAATTGAACTGACATTTTTCAGAAAAAAAGCCGCAGAACTGATTTCCCCTGTTTTTTCAAGGGTATATAAAGTTTTTTCGCAAGAAAATTTCGGAAATGAAATTGAAGAAAACACAATTGAAAACGCAAAAGAGCAGAATGCAAAAATAGAATATTCTCCTTCTTTTGAGGAAGCCATTATATTTGAAACAGAAGGAAAAAAGCGGATTAAATCTGAAATAAGCAGTCATTTTGCTCGAATTTATGCCGGAGAAGCGAGCAGAGGCAGAAATCTTATAGGACCTCACCGCGACGATCTCAATATTTTTCTTGACGGAATGACCGCGCGAGAATTTGCGTCGAACGGAGAAAAGCAGACGCTGGCTCTTGCGCTGAAAATTGCTTTGTTTGAACTGCTTAAATCAAAAGGAGAAGAGCCGGTTCTTATATTTGACGATGTTTTTTCTCAGCTTGACGATTTGAGAAGACGAAATATAACAGATTATGCGCTCAAATGCGGGCAGGTTTTTATCACGGCTGCTTCGAAAAACGATATTCCCGGCGAAATTATCAATCAAAATTCGCAGAAAGTGAATATTATCGAAGTTTCAAGCCTGATTTCCGGCGGAAAGGAAAAGAGCGAAAACGAAAAAACAGAAGAAGAAAGGCTGGCCGGAATGATAAAAGCGGAGCGAATGCAATGAACGCCTCCGAAAATGCTGCGAAGAGCAGGATAATCCAAAAACCCGTTTATGCGGCTTTGAAACTTGATCCCTCAGTATTGGAAAAACAGATTTTTGAACGGTTCACTCAATATTCCGAGAAACTTTCTCAGAGAAAAAAACGTGCCGAGTCGGCAAGAGAAAACTTCGGAAAACCGGGAAGAGAAGTTAAAGTTGCAGTTCCGCTGTTTGAAGCCATAGCCGATGCATACGGGTGGCGTCCCTACTTGGAAGACGCGCGAATTAAACAAAAATGGAAAGAAATAGCCGGAGAAAATGTTGCTTACAATTGTCAGCCCAAGATTTTTAGAGACGGAGTTCTTGAAATTTGCGCGAGATCAACCAATTATTCTGTGCAAATAAAGTATTATGTCCCTCAAATTCAAAAAAATCTAAAGGAGGTCGTCCCTGAAATCAATGTTGAAAGGATAGAAGTGACAGGACCTCAAAATATTAAGTTTGAAGAAGAAGAAAATAATAATTCGGGTCGCACGGTCAGAAAAATATACAGATAAGAATATATGCGCATAAAAGAACTGTAAGCCTTTTTAGTCGCCGTCTTGCAGTAGACTATCTGTATATGTGTCAAGTGCTTCAGAAGCATGTTTTTGCAAGTTTTTGGTGCATGACATGTTTAGAACATGCCTGTTTGAACGGAAAATGAAACATCAGAGTTTAAACACTGCATATTTTAAACGCTGTAAACGTCGCAAACGCTGCACGCGCTGCAAATGGCGATAAATGTTATTTTGGCCGGAAAGGACGAAAAGTTGTCTGAATCTTCGACGGAAAATGTATCGGAAGAAATGTCCGGTTCTGAGACGAACTTGAGCGGAGAGCTCATTGATGCCCAGCTTGATTCCACAGCCGTTCCGGAACATTACGATGCATCGGATCTGAGAGTTCTCGAAGGATTGGAAGCCGTTCGCGTAAGACCCGGCATGTATATCGGTTCGACCGGTTCGCGAGGTCTTCATCATCTTGTCTACGAGATTGTGGACAATTCGGTTGATGAGGCTTTGGCCGGATACGCAAGCCATATCGAAGTAAAAATCAACGCGGACAACAGTATTTGCGTTACTGATGACGGACGAGGAATCCCGGTTGATATCGTTCCCGGAGAAAATGTGTCCGGCGTTGAAACCGTTATGACCAAGCTGCATGCCGGCGGAAAATTCGGCGGCGGAAGCTATGCGGTTTCCGGCGGTTTGCACGGTGTGGGTATTTCTGTCGTAAATGCTTTGTCTACGCGAATGGAAGTGGAAGTTCGCAGACAGGGGTATCACTGGACTCAGACTTATGTGGATCAGAAGCCGCTTGCTCCCCTGAAAAAAGGCGAGCCGATGGCGGAAGGCGAATCTACCGGAACCGAAGTCAAATTCTGGGCAGATCCGAAGATATTTGAAACGACGGTTTACGATTTTGAAACTCTTCGCAACCGTTTCCAACAAATGGCATTCCTGAACAAGGGACTGAAGATTTCTCTTGCAGATTTGCGAGAAAGAGAAAACACGGCAGACGAAGTTGCCGGCGAAAACAGTCAGGACGGCGAAAACGGCCGCAATGAGCTAAGCGTTTCCTATCAGTACATGAACGGCATTAAAGATTATGTTTCCTACATGGTCGAAAAGCGTAATGTCGCTCCCGTCGAAGAAGAAATAATTGATGTGGAAGCCGAAGATTTGAAGCTGGGAATTTCGGCTGAAATTGCTTTGCAATGGACTCGCGCTTATTCTGAATCAGTTCATACTTTTGCGAATACCATTTCCACTACCGAGGGCGGTTCGCATGAGGAAGGATTCCGCGCAGCTCTTACCGGTCTTGTCAACAGATATGCCCGCGAGAAAAATATTCTTAAAGACAAAGACGAGAATCTTTCCGGCGATGACGTGCGCGAAGGTCTGACAGCCGTTATTTCGGTTAAACTGAGGAATCCGCAGTTCGAAGGACAGACTAAAACAAAGCTGGGCAATTCGGAAGCAAAAACTTTTGTTCAGCGCGTAATGAATGAGAAGCTCAGCGACTGGTTTGATTCTCATCCTTCTGAAGCAAAAATGATTGTTCAGAAGGGAATAGAAGCAGCCCGAGCCCGCATTGCCGCAAGAAAAGCAAGAGAAACAACGCGCAGAAAGTCGATTTTTGAGTCGGCAGGAATGCCGGACAAGCTTAAAGACTGCCAGTCAAATCAGCCTGACGAATGCGAATTGTTCATCGTCGAGGGAGATTCGGCAGGCGGTTCGGCAATTCAGGGTCGCAATCCGCTTACCCAGGCAATTCTTCCGCTGCGAGGAAAAATTTTGAATACCGAGCGCGCTTCGATTGACAGAATGCTTAAGTCAGACACGATTGAATCGCTTATTACCGCTATCGGAGGCGGATACGGCGAAAGTTTCGACATTGACAAGGTCAGATATCACAAAATTATCATCATGGCCGATGCTGATGTGGACGGAGCTCATATCGCAACGCTTAATCTGACACTGTTCTTCAGATATATGAGACCCATGATTACGGCAGGATATGTTTATGTCGCAATGCCTCCGCTTTACAGAATCAAGTGGTCTAAGGGCGGTCACGATTTTGTGTATACGGATGCGGAAAGAGATCGCGTGCTTGAAGAAGGGAAATCTGCAGGAAAGCAGCTTCCCAAAGGCGAAGGAATTCAGCGTTACAAAGGTCTTGGAGAGATGACATATCAGGAACTTTGGGAAACAACAATGGATCCTGAAAACAGAATTCTCAAGCAGATTCACATAGAGGATGCGGCTGCGGCTGACGAGACTTTCTCAATGCTTATGGGAGAGGAAGTCGAACCGCGAAGACTGTTCATCCAGCGCAATGCTCACGATGCCCGCTTTATCGACGCATAAATCGATAAGCACTGCAAAACGAAAGATTTAAAAATTCGAAAGCGGAATGAAATATGGCAGAAGAGAACGACAATAACGAATTGAACCCGTCCGATATGACCGCACCGGCCGGCGGCGAACTCGAGCAGACGGATGACTTCGGTCTGATGTCCGGACAGCGCGTCCAGCATATGGATTTGCAGCAGGAAATGCGCGAATCTTATCTGGCTTACGCTCTTTCGGTAATCGTGGAAAGGGCTTTGCCGGATGTTCGAGACGGCATGAAACCGGTTCACCGCCGCGTGGTTTATGCGATGTATGACGGAGGGTATCGCCCGGATCGCGGATACAACAAGTGTTCGCGCGTTGTCGGAGACGTAATGGGTAAGTATCATCCGCACGGCGACGCGGCTATTTACGATACTCTGGTTCGAATGGCTCAGTCCTGGTCGATGAGGTATCTGCTTGTCGACGGTCAGGGAAATTTCGGTTCTCCCGGAAACGATCCCGCTGCGGCCATGCGTTATACCGAGTGTCGCATGGAACAGCTGGCAATGGAAATGGTTCGCGATATCGACAAAGATACAGTTGATTTCATTCCCAATTATGACGGCAAAACGCAGGAACCCACTGTGCTTCCCAGCCGATTCCCAAACCTGCTGGTCAACGGATCTGCGGGTATCGCGGTCGGAATGGCGACCAATATTCCTCCTCATAATCTGCGTGAGGTTGCCGACGGAATTCATTGGGCTTTGGATAATCCGGATGCGAGCAGTGAGGAGCTTCTCGAGGCTCTTATCGAACGCATTAAAGGACCTGACTTCCCTACCGGAGCCGTAATTCAGGGACGCGCCGGAATTGAGAAAGCATATCGTACCGGGCGCGGTCTTATAACAATGCGCGCGGTTATCAATACCGAAGAGATCAACGGACGCATGTGCCTTGTGGTGACCGAACTTCCCTATCAGGTCAATCCTGACAAGCTGGTAGTTTCCATTCGCGAATCTGTGCGCGACGGGAAAATTCAGGGAATTGCGGACATGCGCGACGAGACATCCGGCCGTACCGGTCAGAGGCTTGTTCTTGTTCTGAAAAGAGATGCTGTCCCGAAGGTTGTTCTGAATAATCTTTACAAGCATTCCGCGCTTCAAACCACATTCGGCGCGAACATGCTTGCTCTTGTTGACGGAGTTCCGCGCACGCTTAGTCTCGACGCGTTTATTCGTCACTGGATTAATCATCAGCTTGAAGTTATCGAGCGAAGAACCGCTTATTTGAAGCGCGAAGCTGAAGAGCGAGACCATATTTTGCAGGGGTACCTTAAAGCCCTGGATATGATTGACGAGGTAATCGCTTTGATTCGCAGTTCTCGCGATGCGGAAAGCGCGCGCGAAGGACTTATCGATCTTCTTAAGGTCGATCAGGTTCAGGCGGATGCGATTCTCGCAATGCAGCTTCGCCGTCTTGCGGCTTTGGAAAGACAGAAGATTCTTGAAGAACATGAAGAACTTCTGCGCAAAATTGCGGATTATAACGATATTCTTTCCAGTCCTGAGCGTCAGCGCAGCATTGTGGGAAGCGAGTTGACTGAGGTCGTTGAAAAATACGGCGACGACAGACGCACGGAAATTAAGCCGGATTCGGGCGAAGTTAATTTTGAAGACCTTATTACCGAGAAAAATGTGGTTGTCACCGTTACTCGCGGAGGATATATCAAATCCACGAAAGTTGAGGAATACAGAGCTCAGCATCGCGGCGGAAAAGGCATTAAAGGAACCAATCTTCGCGAAGACGATATCGTGGAACATTTCTTCCTGACATCCACGCATAACTGGCTGCTCTTCTTTACAAATCAGGGTCGCGTATACCGCATTAAGGCATACGAGATCCCCGAAGGTTCGCGAGATGCCAAAGGTTCTCATGTTGCAAATCTTTTGCAGCTTAATCCCGACGAAACCATTCAGCAGATTTTGTCGATTAAGAATTATGAGGCTTCCAAATATCTCGTGCTGGCCACAAGAGAAGGAATTATCAAGAAAACTCCTCTTACCGATTATGATTCCCCGCGTCAGGGAGGTCTTATCGCGATTCGTCTGGACGGCGTGAACAATGACAGAGCCTGCGGAAAAGAAAACGAAGTCATCGATGAGCTCATCGGAGCCGCGCTTTGCAATCCTGAGGACAATATTATCGTTGTTTCCAAGAACGGAAAGAGCGTAAGATTCAGCGCGAACGACAAGAGTCTGCGTCCGATGAGACGTCCTACGCGAGGAGTTATCGCCATGAAGTTCGGCGAAAGCGGAACAGACGGAGAATCGGCAGAGAAAGACGAGCTTTTGAGCATGGATGTCGTTCCCGAAAATTCAAAGAGCGACCTGCTTGTAGTTACTTCCAAGGGATTTGCGAAGAGAACGGCTTTGAATGAGTATCGCGTTCAGAAGCGCGGCGGATACGGCGTTAAAGTAATGAATGTTACCGAAGGAAAAGGAAATCTTGTAGGAGCTGTCGTCGTAGAAGAAGACGATCAGATTATGGCAGTAATGAAGTCCGGCAAGGTTATCCGTTCTGACGTCTCGGAGATTAAGCTCACCGGACGATATACTCAGGGAGTAACTCTGGTCAAACCCGGAAAGAATGATTCCGTTATATCTATTGCCAGAAATGCGGAAAAAGACAATCTGGAAAATGAGAATGCGGCTGAGAATTCAGCTGGAAATTCATTGCCGGAATCGGGCGAACAAGTTTCGTCCGAAAATGCTGATAGTGTCACAGATATAAACGGTTCTTCCGGCAACGGACAAGAATAAGATCGGCAGGAAAAGCGCGTAAGGTGAAAACCGTACCAAGGAGCACCAATGGAAAATAAGAATCCTCAGACCGGCAAAGGGACGGGCGGCGATTTCAGCTTTGAAAGCATTGTTGCAAAACCTTTGTCGGCCAAGGCATCTGAAAATGCGCAGCAGACTCAGCATTCGGCAAAAGCATCAAATGCAAATGCTGCGTCAAATGCGAGAAAAGAACCTGCGTCGATTTTTCCGGCTGCTCGCGCCGGAGCCGCAAGAAATGTGCAAACAGCGCGTCAGGCGAATAATGCGTCTGCTGCCCGCGCTCAAGCCGGACGAACCCAGAGCGTAAGAACCCGTCCGTCCGGCGTGCAGGCTGCGAGAACCCAGAGCGTTCGCGCTCAAGGCAATGTTCAGCGCGCAAGAACGGCAGGTGCCGGAAGAACGCCCGGATCAGCCCGCGTAAACCCTCAGGGAAGCGTTCGCGCTGCTTCTGTTTCAAGAAGCAGTTCAGGCGAGCCGCCGAGAAGAGGACACAGAAAAAGCATTCCGCGCGCAAGACGCATGAAATTGTCCGTCACGCGCGTCGATCCATGGTCAATCAGTAAAATCACGTTTATTCTCGGAATTGCGCTGATTGTTATTCAGGATATTTGCGCAAGCATATTGTGGATTCTGTTTAAGAGCATCGGTCTTTTTAATACTGTCTCCGATCTTATGTCTTCTACGGGTCTGGATTCGGACGGCGGCGCGGAAAGTCTCATGTCGTTCGGCAAAGTCATCAGTTTTGTGACGATTTTCTCAGTTTTTGAGGTAATCGTGTTCGTGCTTCTGGCAACTGTTGCGACATTCCTGTATAACATTTCGGCTTCGCTTATCGGCGGAATCCACGTCACGCTCGGGGATGACTGACAGGATATATGACATAAACTGAAAAACGGCGATTCTTCGGAGTCGCCTTTTTGTTGCTTCGGTTATTTTTATTGTTTCGCCATTTTCGCTGTTTGGGATATTGTTGTATCAGATGCTGTTTCCTGTTTCGGCGTTTTTATTATCGTCGGTTTCTTTCATATTTTTGTGAGATAATTTTTACATTATGACACTGTGGATAAATATTGCTATTATCGTATTTTTTACGATTCTCGGCGGAGTTTTTTCCTGTTCGGAAATGGCTCTTATATCACTTCGGGAATCGCAGCTTGAGCAAATGGAGCAAAAAGACGCCCGAGGAGCGCGAGTGGGCAAAATAGCGCGCGATCCGAACAGATTTCTGTCCACAGTGCAGATAGGCGTTACGGTGTCGGGATTTCTTTCGGCCTCTTTCGGAGCCTCCGCGATAACTCCGTATGTCATTCCCCTGCTTGAAAAAGCCGGAATGTCAGAATCTATGTCTTCGACTCTGAGCATGGTTCTGCTGACGGTAATCATCTCGTTTTTCTCGATTGTCGTATCCGAGCTGGTTCCCAAGCGAATCGCATTGCAGCGCTCTGAATCGATTGCGCGCTCTGTTGTTCCCGCAATCGACGTTTTCTCAAAAATCTGCAAGCCGCTTATATGGCTTATCGGAAAAAGCACAAACGGAATCGTGCGCCTTGCCGGACTGGATCCGCACGGTTCGAAAAGCGAAGTAAGCGACGACGAGCTTCGAATGCTGGTTTCAACCAACAGCAATTTAAGCGCGGATGAAAGAACGATTCTCGACGATGTTTTCGGAGCTTCTACGACGACTGTGGCTGAAGTTATGCGCCCTCGCGCGGATGTAACGTTTATTGACGGAGATATGCCGCTTGATGAAGCTGCTCAATTTGTTTCGGACAAGCCTTATTCGCGCTATCCGGTTATCGGAAAAGATTTTGACGAAGTGCTCGGATTTGTGCATGTAAGAGACATTCTCGGCGCGAAAGAAAAGAAAAAAAATGTCGAAGATGTGACACGCGCGGGCATTTCGCTTCCCGGAACCTCGAAAATTCTGCCGTCCATGAGTCTTTTGCGCGAAAAAGGCATTCATCTTGCAGTCGTAATCGACGAATACGGCGGAACAGACGGAATTGTGACTCTGGAGGATATGACAGAGCAGCTTGTCGGAGATATTCGCGATGAATATGACATCGGCGACAGAACGGAACATATCCGACCTGACAAAATTTTTAAAGACGGAGTTGCTGTTATCGACGCCGGAATGACTATCGGGGGTTTTGCGGAGCTTACGGGAATCGAACTTCCGGACGGACCTTACGAAACGGTTGCCGGATATGTGATGGCCAAAACCGGAACCATGGGATATGAAGGCGAGATTTTGCACAGTGATGACGGATATGACATGGTTGTGACCAAAGTTGACCGACGCAGAATCGAAACGATTGAAGTCAGAAAAACGGAAAACAGCAAAACTGTCAGAGAACAATCCGAAGAAAAATCCGAAGAAACAGCTTGAAATCAGAAGCTGTTCAGCCTTTTTTTGCGTTCTTTCCAGTCGGGAAGATATAAGCTTAATCTGCGTTTGAATCCCTCGCCGTGATTGCATTCCCATAAATGCGTCATCTCATGCAAAACCACATATTCGATAAGGTCTTCGCTCATATTTGCAAGCTCAAGATTCAGTCTGATTGCTCCTGTCGAATGCGTGCATGAACCCCATCGGGTCTTCATCAGACGGTATTTGATTGAGGAAGGCTTCTTCCCTACAATCGGCGCATATTTCTCTGCGATAGGTCCTGCAATTGCTGCAAGTTTAGCTTCCGCCGCCGATTTGCGTTCGTCGCTCCAATATTTTTTATTTCCGAATTTGTCTTCTTTTTTGAATTTTTTCGGGTCTGCATTAGCGATTTTCTGCTGAGATTTTCTTATCCACTGCTCCCGGCTTGCTGCAAATTCGGCGAGTTTGGTCAGACTGACATGCTGCGGCGCGGTAATAACGGCTTCGCCGAAAGGAGGTTTAATCCTAAGATAAATGTTTTTAATGTTTTTTCTTATGATTTTTATTTCGACTCCGCTGATGTTTATTGATTGATGATTTTCTGCCGTGTTAATGTCCGCCGAATAAGCCATGTGACAATAATTGCATATGTGCGGGAAAAGTCGGTTTGAGGACTGGATTGCTGGTGAATTACTCCTGTTGTTTGCTGTTTTGCGGCTTATTTTCAGGGTTTTTGAAAATCGGCCGGGAAATCGGCCGGGAAACTGCGACACGCCGACAAAGAAAATTTGACGTTTGAAAAAAAAGTCTGTAATATATTTCCTTGTGCAATGCACAAGCGGGCCCGTAGCTCAGCTGGTTAGAGCGCATCCCTGATAAGGATGAGGTCGGAGGTTCAAGTCCCCCCGGGCCCACTTCATACGGCTTCGAAAGAAGACGAATGAAAAATGGGGCTATGGCGCAGCTGGTAGCGCATCTGCTTTGCAAGCAGAGGGTCGCCGGTTCGAACCCGGCTAGCTCCACTGAGTCATTCATTCTGGACTCGCAACAACAAAAAATCCCGCAGAAATGCGGGATTTTTTGCATGTGCGCCTGTTTTATGCGACGTTGCTCTTGTATTTGAAACAATTTATTCAATTATGAATGTAATCATGAATGCAATTATGAATGCATTTACGGATGTAATCATTGATGCAATCATGAAAAATTGTTTGCGCAAAAAAAGCGAACAAAGAAAAATCTGCCGAACAAAAAAACTGATCGCGTTCGAAAACCGTTCGGATTTTATTTTTGACTGTATTCTTACCGTATTCTGACCTGAAAGTTGTGTCGCAAACGACGCAACCTTACGGTCAGGCGGCAATGCGGCATTCGAAAAATCAGCAAAGATTTTGACAAATTTAACTTTTCGGTGTGTCATATTTTGGATGATGTATATTTATTTTATGTGTCGGCATAACATGTGTCGGCATAACATGTGTCGGCATGTATGCACTTTAAACAAGGAGGATATGCATACAATGTTGGATTCGATACAGACGTATTTGATGTGTAAATATGGAGATAAAATCGAAAATCGTTGGTTTTGGATGTTTGTCGCAGTGGTAATACTTGCTTGGATAATAGCTTATTCGTTTTATTGCACATCGCAGGGTCATAAATTTGGCTGGGAGGTGCATTTATTCTGGACAGATATTAGATCTATGGGTATCAAATGTGAATGATTTCATTAGATTGTAACTGTATTTTGATTTAAAAGTCAGCTTAATGCCGGACGCTGTTTGAAAAAATGTGTCCGGCATCGGCTGAATCTCTTTCCGATTTGGAGGTTTTTGTTGAGGCTTGTTGTTGATTCGCTGTGCGTGTCGTATGGGGATAAGCGGGTTTTGAAGGGCGTCTGTGCCGGTTTTGATACTGATAACGTGTATCTGGTAGTGGGTATGAACGGTTCGGGCAAGACTACTTTGTTTAATGCGGTTAATGAGCTTATTTCTGCGGATTCGGGCAGGGTTTTCATAGAGAATTCGGACGGTTCTGCCGATGCCGGTTCTGCTGATGCTTCTGTTTTGTGTTCTTTGGGGGATGCCGGTTTTAAGAAGCGGCTGTTTTATGTTCCGTCTGATTTTTATCTTCCCGAATACATGTCGGGGGTGGAATATTTAAGGTTTGTTCTTAAGTGGTATCCTTCTGCTTCTTTTGAGCTGGCTTCTGTTCTTTGCCGGGTTTTGGATATGAATGCTGCGGCGAGGAAGCGTATCGAGTCTTATTCTTTCGGTATGAAGAAGAAGATTCAAATTATTGCCGCGATTGCTTCGAATGCGGATTTTGTTTTGGCTGACGAGCTTTTTTCCGGTCTTGATTTTGAGACTGTTCTTTTGCTTCAGGAGATTATTGAGACTGTTCGCAAGGGCAGGTGTTTTGTGCTTGTTACTCATGATGCGGGCACGGTTCAAAAGTATCCGGGTTTTGTGTCTGTTATGAGGGATGGGTGTCTTGAAAGGTTTGACGGCGGTCCGGGGCAGCTTCTTGATTATATGAGGAGGGCCGGGGATATTGACGGGAAGGTGAGGCAGGTTGAACGATACGCTGTTTCTTTATAGGTTTTTTATAAAGGATGCTTTGCGCGGGATTGCTGACAAGCCTTTCTTGCGGAAGAAATCCGGCAGGGTAATGCTGGGGACGGTTATAGTCGGCGCGTATGCTGCGTATATTTTCTTTAATGTTAAGTCTGTTGCGGATATGGGCATTAAAGCGGGGGATGTGAATGATTCGCTTTTAAACCTCACGCTCAGCAGCTTTGTCAATGTAATGACAATAGCCGCTTCTTTGATGTTTGTTTTCTCGCAAGCAAGTATGGTTATTACAAATCGCGCTTTGTTTTTTGCGAAAAAACTGCCTTTTAAAAACAAGGAAGTCTCAAGAGCGCAGGCATTGTTTAAAATCACGCTTGCGGCGGTCGGATATGAACTGTTTTTATTGTGTGCATTTTACGGAATAAAGCTGATTGCAAAAAATGCATGGCAATGGATTGCGGTTTTTCTGCTTTTGCATATGGTTTTTATCGTCACATATGGAATTTTGAATATTCTTCTTCAGCTGACTGTAAGAATTTTTAAACACAGAAAAGCTTCGACAGTTTATTTTATTGTCGTGTCTTTTTTGACGATGATGCATTTTGAAGAGACTCGTTTCACGGTCGATTATTTTTTTGGAAGATCGGGTTTTCAATATAATAATCTTCTTATAATATTTTTCGTTGCCGCATTTGTTTTATCTTCGATTGTAATTGCATTTCATCTGCTGGCCGATTTGCGAGAGATTATTGTTTTTAAGCCGAAATTTATCTCGGTTCCCTGTCTGCCGATGCCGATTCGCGTTTCATGGCATTTGAAGGCGGTTTTAAGAACTCCTCACGCGTGCATAACCCTTCTTCTGTTTATTTTTCTGGTAATAGCCAGAGTGCAGTGGGGAACATATAAAGAATGCATGTATTCTTTTGTTGATTCCTGGCCTTTGACAGGAGTGATGTTTTTGCCTTACTGCGATTCGACGTTTGACATGCGGGTCATGAATCTGCATTACGGGATCAAACCTGTAAAAGAATGGTTTATGCTGATATCGACATTCGCGATTATCATGCTTCCCACTCTTGCTGTCGGACTGTTTTACGGAAGCAATGAAACAGTTTTATATTATTTTATGGGAATTTCTCTTTGCGCGGTCAGCACACTGATCGGGTTTATTTTCCCGCGTTCCAAAGGCGGCATGAACGAGTTTTTCTCCGCTCTTATTTTCATGCTTGTAATAGTCATGTTAATCATTCTTATGAAAACCAGCTGGGGAATGTATTTATCCGCAGCTGTTTTCAGCGTTCTTATATATGTTTTCCTTAATGCCGACAGGAGACTTTCAAAATGAAGAAATCTGGGAAACAGAATATTGTCTCTGCAATGTGCAGACAGGCAGGTTATGCGGTCTGCGCTGCTGTGACGATTCATGAATGCTTTCATTATGCGGTGGCTAAAATCTGCGGGGCAGATCCGCGTTTTAGCATTCAAAAACTGACTCCGTCGGTCTCATTTAAAAATCGGCACAACGACCTGCATAACCTGCTTGTCGCTCTTGCGGGTCCTCTGCCGCTTGTCATAATCGGATTTTGCCTGATAAACCGCACTAATGCGCATACGACCATTTTTATGCTCATGTGTCTGACCAACGTTTTTAATCTGATTCCTGTAACTGCCGACGGGCAGGTTATCCTGCTGTCGATAATCAACATGATAAAAAGCCGCAGTAAAAGTCGGAAAATAAGATTCGGTTCCTGACAAAAAGCAGTATTAAGACAGCGCAATTATACGCAGCATCGGCTGTTCAATCATTTCTCTTGCGGAAATATCAGAAAAGCGTCTTTGCGCTTCCGAGCAAGAAAACGCAAAGACGCTTAAATCATTAAACTGACATCAGCCCGTGTTCTGCAGACCTGCGGCGACTCCCGACACGGTGCACAGAATAAGGAATATGAAGTCCGCCTGGCGGCTTTCGCTCAGCTCTTCCTTGTCAGACAAGCGGCGCAGAGACTTCAGCGCATTAACCTGCAGAAGAGACAGCGCATCGACAAACGGAGAACGCAGACGCACAGCGCGGCCGAGAATATGACGATGCTGCAGCGGCCAGTCGTCTCCGACGATTTGAAGAACCCACTTGCGCGTAAGCTTCATTTCTTTGAGAACCTTCGAAGAAAGATCCTCGCGGTCTCCCAAATCAAGATAAAGTCTGGCGATACGCTCGTCAGTTTTAGCCACAGACATTTCGATATTGTCGATAAATGTCGAGAAAAGCGGCCATTCGCTGTAAGCCTTGCGCAAAGTCTCCAAATCTCCGAAACTCTCGCAGGCAGAGCCGAAACCGTACCATGCTGCAAGATTGATTCGAGCCTGAGCCCAAGCGAAAACCCACGGAATCGTGCGCAAATCGTCAAGAGACTTCGCTCCCAGACCGCGCTTTGCCGGACGCGAACCGATAGGAAGCAAGCCGACCTCGGTAAGCGGCGTGACAGTCGAGAACCAGGGCGCGAAATTATCCGAATTAAGCAGATCCAGGAACTTTTCGTGCGACTTGTTGTTCAGACTCGCGGACATTTGAGAATACTTTTCTGTCATATCCGTGTTGAGCTTCTCAATGCTGGGAGCGGACTGAAGCAGAGTTGCCGCAGCAACTGACTCGATATGGCGAGAAGCGAGAATATTGTTGCCGTAACGCGCGAAAATAACTTCGCCCTGCTCTGTGAGCTTAAAACGACAATTTACGGAACCTGCGGGCTGCGCGAGAACCGCGCGGTTTGCAGGACCGCCTCCGCGTCCTACCGCGCCTCCCCTGCCGTGGAACAGCGTCAGATCGATGTCATTATCCTGCGCCCACTTGGCAATCTTCTCCTGAGCCCTGTGCAGAGCGAAAGTAGCTGTCGTCGGACCCGCATCCTTAGAAGAATCAGAATATCCGAGCATGACTTCCATATGACGGTTGGTCTGGTTAAGACGCGTCTGCACCTCGGGAATTTTGATTATCTCGTTAAGAACGTCAACAGAACCCTCAAGATCCTCAAGCTGCTCGAACAGCGGAATAACATCCAAAGCCGGCACATCCTCAGGATGAGCGAACGCGAGACGGTTCAGTTCGAACACATCGCGCACATTCTGAGCAGACTTTGTAAACGAAATAATGTAACGGCTGGCGGACTTCTTTCCGTTGCGCTTCTGAATAGAGCCCAAAGCGCGGAAAGTGTCCAAAACTTCGACGGTCATCGGCTGCAAATCGCCGCGTTCTCCGTTCAAACCGTGTTCGCGAATGTCGGTTATCGCATTCGAATGAACGATTGAATGCTGACGGAACTCCATTTCGACAAGATGGAATCCGAAAGTTTCAACCTGCCAGATAAGACGCTGCAAATCGCCGTAAGCCGCGCGAAGAGCGCCTGCATCGACAAGAGACTGCTGGACAATGCGCAAATCATGCAAGAAATCTTCCGCGCTGTTGTACATCAGGTCCGCATCGCGGTCGCAAGTTGCCGCCAGACGATCTGCCATAACGATAAGCGCCGCGCGATGAGGCTCTTTTACGGAAATAATCGAAGCTTTGGAAGTAAGCCTTTCGCTCATTTCCTTCTGATGATTCCAAAGATTTTTCATCGCGTCGTTCGCCGGAGTCGTGCCGGATTCCAGAGTCAGATTGCGTCCTACGACTCGAGTCGCGCGCTCAAGCGTGGAAACCATATGCTCGTAGAATTTGCGGGCAACCGTGCGCGAGACCTTCGCGGTAACATTCGGATTTCCGTCTCTATCAGACGCAATCCAGCTTCCCGGATGGAAAAATGCAGGGCAAATCGGTTTGGCTCTTCCCGCGTTCTCTCCCAAAAGCCAGTCGTCAAAACGGCGGTAGACATTGGGGATCATGGTGAACAGGGTTGTGTCGAAAACATTGATGATCGTGTCGGCTTCCTCGACGGGAGTCGGCTTCCTCAAAGCAATCGGCGACGTGCGGAAAAGCGCGTCGATTTCATTGCAAATCATTCTGTCATTTTCGACCAAATCCGAGCCGCCCAAATTCGGACGAGCATTCAAAAGCAAAGAAATTCTGCGGATTTTGCCTTCAACAGCCTTTCTTCTGGCCTCTGTGGGGTGAGCGGTGTAAACGGGATGGAACTCGAGCTTGTCAAGAAGCTTTCTCGCGCCCTCCTGCCCGATCTCGTCGGTAAGTTTCTTGTAAGCGACCGTCAATTCGTTGACCGGATCCGCTTCTTCCTTGCCTATGCGAACCTGCGACTGTCTTTTCTTGTAAGATTCGACTCGATATCTTTCTTCGCACAGATTTGCAAGGTGGAAATAAGTCGTGAAAGCGCGAGCAATCATCTGAGAATCATCGAGATTAATCTCGTTGAAAATGCTGGTCATCTGATCGAGCTTGTCTGTCGCTTCAGACTTGAATTTGTCGTGACTATCCTTGTTTATCCAGTGAACCGAGCTTGCGAACTGAACATCCTTAAGCAGAATGTTGAACTTCTCAAGCAGTTTCTGATCATATTCTCCCAGGATTTTCCTCAAGAATTTCAGGCACAAATCCATGTTGTTCTGAAGAGATTCGGGAAGATTCTGCTCTTCCGGTCCCTTCTTGCCTGTTCCTGTGGAAATAATTCCCGTGTCGGCGGAAACTATATGCATTTCGCCGTTTTCAATACTGCCTGCCATAAAAGATCCTCCTTCCGCGCCGCTTGGGGTTGCTCGTCTGCCGGATCTCTGCGGCTCCTCCGCAGTTATTTGCAAT
This sequence comes from uncultured Actinomycetes bacterium, assembly GCA_900314875.1. Classification (GTDB taxonomy): domain Bacteria; phylum Actinomycetota; class Actinomycetes; order Actinomycetales; family Bifidobacteriaceae; genus RUG039. The sequence continues at coordinate 65,221 of OMWX01000001.1, forward strand.
CCGACCGTACCAAGCCCAAAGCCCCTTACGACACACAGCAGTCATGCACAACAATACACTTCGGTATGTTCTTTTGGAAAATGGCATGAAAATTTTGTCTGACTTTTCGGATTCAGCTTTCAGAATCCGAATTTTTTCCTTTGCCGGCGGCTTTCTTGGTTTTTGAATCTTTAGAAGTCTCAACCGTCTTTTTTACGGCAGCCTTGTGAATAAGCGCCGACGGAACCGGCATGCGAACGGGTTTGCGCGCAGCTTTAGCCTTGGATTCTGACTCGGACTCGGCTTTTTTCGCAGCTTCTGCAGCCCATTGCGCGTATTCGTCCATTTCTTCGGAAGAAGAATAATTCGCCTCGGAATATGAATCCTTCTTCTCTTCTTTCGATGTACCGGCTTTTGCAAACGGATCTGCCGCCGACGGACTTTCTCCGTCCTGGTGCGACAATTCCTTTGCCAATTCGTCATAATCGGTATCAGTCGTCAGATACTTCAGTTTTCGTGCAATCTTTGTTTGCTTAGCCTTCTGACGTCCGCGGCCCATCTGACCCCCTTTACGTCGGCTCGCATTAATACGCATTGTATGTTTTTTACATCAACGCATATATTACCATGAAATTTATGTCTGATTGAGATTTTACGATATTGAATACGAATTAAGCAAAAGTATGACGAAGGGATGTGTCGCATGTCGATCGGTTCGGAAACAAAACAGAATGAGAGGGATGTCGCATCCGTTACGGCAGCGGGAAATGAGATGAGCGCCAGCTTCCTGGCGGCAAAAGAGCGTTCGGACAAAACCCTTGCAAAACTTGAGCAAAACCCTGAAAAATTCACGATGCTCACCGGCGATCGCCCGACCGGCCGGCTGCATTTGGGACATTATTTCGGCTCGGTTAAAGAGCGGGTCGCAATGCAGGAGCGCGGCGTAAACACTAATATCATCATTGCCGATTATCAGGTTATAACCGACCGCGACACGACGAATAACATTCAGGATAATGTCATCAATCTTCTTCTCGATTATCTGGCTGCGGGAATCAACCCGAAGAAAACGATGATTTTCACTCATTCTGCGGTTGCCGCCGCGAATCAGCTTATGCTTCCTTTCCTGTCTTTGGTTACTGAAGCAGAGCTGCACAGGAATCCTACAGTCAAATCGGAAATGGAGTCATCAGGACACGCGCTTACCGGGCTTCTTCTGACTTATCCGGTTCATCAGGCGTGCGATATTCTTTTCTGCAAGGCGAATGTGGTGCCTATCGGGAAAGACAATCTTCCGCATGTTGAGATTACCCGCACGATTGCCCGCAGATTCAATGACAGATATGCGAAGAAAAATCCTGTTTTCCCTCAGCCGGCGGCTATTTTGTCTCAAGCTCCCGAAATTCCGGGGCTTGACGGGCGCAAGATGAGCAAATCTTACGGAAATTCGATTATGCTGGGCGCGACTGCCGAGGAGACTGCGAAGCTGATTAAGAAGAGTCCGACCGATTCTGAGAGAATGATTACTTTCGATCCGGCTGCGAGACCGCAGGTTTCTGCACTTTTGACGACTGCCGGACTGGTTACGGGACGAGAACCGGCCGAGATTGCTTCTGAAATCGGAAATGCCGGCGCGGGAACTTTGAAGGCTTATGTTATCGAGTCTGTAAACAATTTCTTGGCTGAACATCGCGAACGCAGAGCCGAACTTGCCCGCGATACAGATACTATCCGCGACATTCTGCATGACGGAAACAAGAGAGCGAACGAAATCGCCGAGCAGACTTTGGAGGAAGTGCGCGAGGCGATGGGAATGGTCTACTGAGACGTGTTTAAGCAGAGTCTTATTTGGGGCATAAAATAGGCTGCTTCGGCGAGCGGCGAGAAGAGAACGATATGAGCGTTATTTTGAAAAAGGATTTGCCTGCCGGCAGAGAATCTTTTGAAAAATGGACTCTTGCCGCCCGCGAAGCTGCTCTGAGAACCGTTCGGGAAGGCGGTCAGGAAACCGGTCGGCAGACCGCTTGGAAAGCCGATACTGAAGCTGCCGCTGCAGAAGCCGGCGAGGCAAATGTTGGTAAAAAAACCGATGCGAAAGAAAATTTGCGTCTGAATATTTTCCCCTTTGAAGACGACCGGAAAACGACAGGACTTGCCGTGCGGTATTCTCTGCATCTTTTGGAACAGGCTGCCTGCGGCGACGGAATTGAGGTGCGTGTTGCTCCCTGGGGAGCCGTGACGGTTTGCGACGGACCGAAATCCGATCCTCATAATCTGACCCCGCCGGACGTTATCGAGCTGGAACCTGACGTGTGGCTTCGTCTTGCATCCGGTATCACGTCATGGGAAGAAGAAAAGGCAGCCGGCAATATTTCCGCTGTCGGACACAGAGACGATTTGTCGCCTTTTCTCCCCCTGAAACAGTTTTAAACATCTTCGAATCTGTTTGAAACGCCCTTGAATTTGTTTTGATTATGTTTTGAAATCGCGTTGAAAAACCCGGCTTAAAAAGGAAGAAATTTGAGCGCCGCGTCTAAGCTTTTCGGCGGAGCGTCCCGCAATGCGGAATTGCGAGATTTATCTGCATTTTGTTTGTTAAAATGATTAATCAGGCATGATTTTTCGTGTCCGGCTCGGATGTCCGAAAGGTGCATAAAGGCGAATACTTTATCGCAGTGAAGCCTTTCGTCTGAAGTCGCACAAGCAGGAAACAATCGGTCGAACAGAAAAAAGAATACGACCGTCCTGCCCGGTGTTTTGTGTAAACCGATTACAGAAAGGGTGTCAGATGGCCTCAAGCGTCGCACCGAAGAGTTCGCTGTCCGCAACGGAATTCAAAGCAGCGGTATTGCGCGAACTTAAATATCGTCAGGGAGTAACTGCCGAACAGGCAACCGTTAAAGATGTCTACTCCGCAGCGGCAACCGCTGTCCGCAATTACCTGCAGGATTCGTGGATTGACACAAACAAGAAAATGGTTGAAGGCAGCACTAAAGCCGTCGCCTATCTCAGCGCAGAGTTTCTTATGGGCAAGCAGCTGCAGAACGCGCTGCTCAATGCCGGTCTTACGGAGCAGTTCAATGAAACCGTGGAATCGCTTGGATTTGACGCAAAAGACGTTATCGATGCGGAATACGAACCCGGTCTCGGAAACGGCGGCCTGGGTCGTCTTGCGGCATGTTTCATCGATTCGCTCGCCAGCATCGGCGTGCCCGCATTCGGATACGGAATCCGTTACCAGTACGGTATTTTCAAGCAGGAATTTGACGCGGAAGGCAAGCAGATTGAGACTTCCGACTACTGGCTGGTAAACGATGAGCCGTGGGGACACGTTGACTATAACCGCGACCAGAAGGTTTCTTTCGGCGGAAAAGTAGTCGAGAAGAACGGAAAGCGCGTTTGGGAGCCTGAGTGGTCTGTTCGTGCGGTTCCATGCGATTATCTTGTTCCCGGATACAATTCCGGCAATGTGAATACTTTGCGTTTGTGGACTGCAAAGTCCTACGACGAGTTTGATTTGCTTACTTTCAACAAGTCCGATTATGAAGGCGCGGTTGTTCCCAAGGTTAAAGCAGAGACGATTACAAAGATTCTTTACCCCGAGGATTCGACTCCTCAGGGCAAGGCTTTGCGTTTGGAACAGCAGTATTTCTTTGTTGCCGCTTCGCTGCATGATGCTATTCGCGTATTCTATCCGGGTGAAGAAAAGCCTGATTTGACTACATTCTCGCAGAAGATCAACTTCCAGCTGAACGATACTCACCCTGTAATCGGCATTCCCGAGCTTATGCGCATTCTTATGGATGAATACGATTATGACTGGGATACCGCATGGGATATCACTTCTCATACGTTCAACTACACTTGCCACACTCTTCTGCCCGAGGCTTTGGAAGTATGGCCGGCAGACCTTATCGGCGAGATTCTTCCCCGTCATCTTGAGATTATCGAGGGAATCAGCGAGCGTTTCAATGCCGAGCTTAAGACTCTTACGAATGATGAAGAGAAGATTGAGCGCATGGCAATTCTTACGTCCGGCAAAGAACCGGCGGTTCGCATGGCTTACCTCGCTTCGGCTGCAAGCTCTTACGTAAACGGCGTTGCAGAGCTTCACTCGCAGCTTCTTAAGGATGTGACTTTGAAGGACTTCTCGGATCTTTATCCGCAGAAGTTTACAAACGTTACCAACGGCGTAACGCCTCGCCGCTTTGTGCGTCTTTCGAATCCGCGCATGTCGAATCTTATTACCGAAGGTCTGGGAACCGACGCTTGGATCGGCGATTTGGAACAGCTTAAGGGTCTTGTTCCGCTTGCCGATGACGCTGAATTTGTAAAGAAGTTCGCTCAGGTAAAGCAGGAAAACAAGAATGCTTTCGCCGCTTTCGCCAAACGCCGCTACGGATTCGACATCGATCCGAACACGATGATCAACACGATGGTCAAGCGTCTGCACGAGTACAAGCGTCAGTCGCTGAAAATTCTTTCCGTTATTTCGCAGTATGCGGATATTAAGAGCGGCAAGGTAAATGCTGACGAAGTGCTTCCGCGCACTGTAATCTTCGGCGCAAAGGCTGCTCCCGGATACAAGATGGCTAAGACGACGATTCAGCTGATTAACAACGTTTCGCGCGTCGTAAACAACGATCCTGACGTAAAGGGCAAGCTTTCCGTATTCTTCCCTTGGAACTACAACATCGAGCTGGCCGAGAATCTTATTCCCGCAACCGACCTCGACGAGCAGATTTCTCAGGCAGGAAAGGAAGCGTCCGGAACCGGAAACATGAAGTTTGCGCTTAACGGAGCTTTGACTGTGGGAACTCTCGACGGCGCAAACGTTGAGATTCGCGCGAATGTCGGCGCAGAGAACTTCTTCCTGTTCGGAATGACCGTTGAAGAGGTTGACGCGCTTTACGCCAAGGGATATGACACCAAAGGTCTGGGGCAGGAGTATTACGAGGCTGACCCGCGCCTTAAGGAAGCCGTGGATATGGTTGCAGACGGAACATTCTCCGACGGCGACAAGAGCGTATATGCCGAACTGGTAAACGACTGGCTGACTCACGATTACTTCATGACGATGGCAGACTTCAGCTCCTACATGGATATTCAGTCTGAAATCGAAGCGACATACCGTGATCCTATGAAGTGGGCGCGCATGGCGATTCTCAATGTTGCCAACTCCGGCGGATTCACCTCTGATCGTTCGATCCGCGATTATCTCGATCGCATTTGGCATACGTCCGCTCTGCCGGCTGCGTAAAAGTGCGGCCGCGCAAACATTGCGCGACTGTTTGCGCGAATGTTTGCGCGAGGCTGCATGGGCGTCCGCGTGAAATACGCGTGAGAACTGCATAAAAAGAACCCGGTTTCGGAGTACAATCATTTTGCTTCGAAACCGGGTTTCTTTTTATCTTGCGGCGGCTTTAGCGGCGGCTCTTCGGATGTGTCTCACGGCGGCTTTAGCAGCGGCTTTTCATCGTATTAGCGGTGTATTTGCAGTATGTTTCACAGCGTTTTTTCGCCGCTCGTCAATCAGCTGCCGCGTTTTTGCCGATTCTGCCTTTGCGTTTGAACTTGTACGCGGTTATTCTCCTGATCGCCGCCGCCTCACAGTGTCGCCGCCGCAATTCTTCTCGCCGCAGACAGCTGCCGCAATCGTTGCTGCTGTAATCGTTGCCGCAGCAAGCTGTTCAGCCGCGCGTGACGCAAGCCGCAGTTCTCACGCAGTCACCTTCACAGCCGCCGCAGCTGCCGCCTCACGCAGCCGGCATTCAGGACTTGTGATATGCATAAATAATCATGAAAATAACAAGCATAATCACAGCAAGAAAAATGCCGTACACGGTTGCCTTGAATGTCAGGCTTTTCCTTCGCAGCGGCTTAAAACCGATAAGAATAAGCCAAATATAAAGCCCTCCGAAAATAAAACCGCCCAAATGACACTGCCATGAAATATTCTTCATAAAAATCGGAAGCGAAAAGTTGATTGCGACAAAAACAACCATAGAGCGCATATCAATTCCCAGTCTGCGATAAACGACCAGCAGAGCGCCGAACAGTCCGAAAATCGCGCCGGATGCGCCCACGGAAAAAGACAGCGCATATTCAAATGCAGATTGAGCCAGGCTCTCAGGCTTCAGCCTGAACAAAACATCGCCGAAAACCAGGTAAAAAATATTTCCGCCTATGCCCGAAATCAAGTACAAAGCCAGAAACCTCGCATGTCCCAGCATTTTCTCCAGCGGAGGCGCAACCGCCAGCAGAGTAAACATATTGCAGATAAGATGCATAGGATTCAGATCATGCATAAAAACGCTTGTCAGAAGCGAATACGGGTGAGTCGGAGTGTTGATATAGTTGACCGCGCCGTACCTGATCATATTGCCGTATGCATCGCGGGAAACAATATTGAGAATCACTTCGATAAGATAAACAAAAACGCAGGCAAGCATCATTATTCGGGCGGCAACCGGTCCTCCCGACTGCGCATCCTTGGCGACAAAGGAAAATATTTTGGATTTTTCCTTAACTTTTCTGCTTAAATCTTTAAAATCCATATTCTTACTTTAGAGCAAAAGCAATACATGAAAATCCGATTTTTTGCGCCTCGCTGCGATAAAAACGCGAAAAAGCATATAGAATAGGAGAAAGGGCGTCTGAAATGACGCAATCGTTTTCTTTGAAAGGAGCAGTTATGGAGAACAAGCAAGGCGGCGGCTGGAAGTTCTTTGCGCTTCTCTTTGGTGCGATATTGGCGGGCATTACCGGATATTACATCTATAAGCAGCAGAATCCCGAGTATGATCCGTGGGAAGAGCCGTGGGAAAACAGCTCGTCTCCTGTTGATTTGGGAATAGAATCTCCTTCTTCCGACGAGTCTTCGGAAAACGAGTCAAAGTAAAATTCAAAACATAAGACTCGAATCAAATATTTGAAGAACGCATTTGAGTTGAAGAATGTATTTGAGGCAATTATTCAAATCAAATATTCTTCAAAATGATTAAAAGTGATTAAAAGAAAAAGGGTTCGCGATGAACCCTTTTTTGTTTGTTTGTTGCCTTTCAAGCTTTTAATGCATTAATGCTTTAACGCTTTAATGCTTTAACGCCACCAGAGACACAGCACAAATCCGACGAACATGATTCCGAATCCGACAGTCAGATTCCAGTTGCCGATGGCGGGAATCGGATACTTGCTTGTAAGATAATAAGTCACAATCCAAATCAGTCCCACAACCAGGAAGAAGCAGATAAGCGGAACAAACCATGCCGGATTTGACTTGGTTCCCTCAATCGCTTTCTGCACGCGGCGATTTTCTTCCTCTTCCCGCTGCAGGATGCGCAGCTGCTGTGCGGACAGTCCTTCTTCATCTTCCTTGTTTAGGTATGCTTTCGCCTTGCTTACGGCATCGTCGGCTGCGCTTTGAGCATCCGATTCGAATTCGGTCGAAGTTCCGGTTTCGATGTCATTCTTTTCTTTTTCGTCGGTCATTATAGAATCTCCTCAACTTAAACTAATGCCTATATTATCGGATAGAGCGGATTACCCGGCGACAATCGGGCAAAAATCAACTACGATATATTGTGCGGCAAATTTTTGCGAAACGAATACAGCGAAAATATTTTGCGAAACAGGCAGGTCTGATATTGCAGAATGACATACGCGGGGAAAATTTTGAAACCCCGGAAACCCTGGAAACCCCGGAATTTCCGAAAGTTCCGGAAATCCCGGAAATCTTGGAAACAGAGGCAGTGCGGGAAGCTGCTGCCTTTTTTTCGCCTGCTCGAAAAACGGATGCTTTCAAGACGGCTTCCGGTGAGTCTGTCTCGGCTGATATGACCGATATATCTGATATATCTGCTTCTGAAGCAACAAGCCGTCCAAAAATTCGCGGCCGCCATAAAATATCATCAAAACAAAGCTTTCTGAACAATATAACCGCATTTGTCATATGCGCTGTGACAGGCTGGATTTTCGCGCTTAATGTCGTTTCAAACGGTTCGATTACCGTTGCGGCAGACACTGAAAACCTTTTGTCGGCAAGACAGAAAACTGTTGACAATCTGAATTCTGACGTCAAAAACTTGTCGGGACAAATTGAAGAATTAAGCCGGACGGCAGGCATGTCGGTTTCGGAAACGACGCAAAACAGCGGGGCGGATTCAGGCAAAACATACATTTCGGCAGTAACAGGTTCCGGAATTACGGTAACTCTGAATGATTCGCCGCTTTGGTCTCAGAGAATCGGCAGTTCGGATTCGCTGACAAACGTCAACGATTACGTGGTTCACCAGCAGGATGTGGAAGCAGTTATGAACGCGCTGTGGAAAGGCGGCGCGGAAGCCATGATGATTCAGGATCAGAGGGTTTTCTCCACAACGGCAGTCAGGTGCGTCGGAACGGTTCTTCTTGTCGAGGGAAAACAATATGCTCCCCCGTATGCGATTAAAGCTATAGGACCTCAAGACGGAATGCTGCGCGCTCTGTTTGAATCGAAAGCCGTGCAGACTTACTTGGAATATGTGAGAGCAGAAGGACTCGGGTTTCAATTCTCGCGGGAAGAATCCATGACATTTCCCGAAACGGTTCCGATGCTTCAAAGCATGAAATATGCGAAAATAAAAGAATAAACTTGCAAGCGGGCGAAAAAATAGGGATTGTGCCGGTAAGGTACGCCCGTTTTGCGTGCGGGAAAGAGAAAACATGACTCAGCTCAGGCATAACTCCTCGCCGCGCAAATCAGGCGCGGCCGGCAAAATTTATGCCGTTTTCGAGCTTTTAACCGAAATTTGTTTCGTTGCTGCTTTTATTGCGGTTTTTTATCTTGTCTGGCAGTTCTGGTGGACAGGAGTGAAATCGGAGCAGGTGCAGAATGAGGTTTTAAGTTCTGTAAATTGGGAAGAACCGAAAAATGACGGCAACGGATCGTATTCGATAGCTCCTCCGCAGGGAGGAGAGCCGCCTGTAGAGCCAGCAGCCGCACAGCACGGCAGCATTGTCGCGGAAATGTATGTTCCAAGGTTCGGAAGCACATGGCATCGCAATGTGGTTCAGGGCACGGAACAGTCTCAGCTGAATCTGCACGGAACAGGGCATTATGAGGATACGCAAATGCCCGGCGAAAAGGGCAATTTTGCGGTTGCCGGACATCGAGGCGGGTACGGGCAGCCGTTTGCTGACGTTGACAAATTCCGCGCAGGCGACGCGATTGTCGTGCGCACGAAGAATTACTGGTTTGTGTACAAATATTCCGGCAATGAAATCGTGCAGCCCAATCAGACAGACGTTCTCTCGCCTGTTCCCCATTATCCGGGCAAGACTGCGGACAATTATTACATCACTCTTACCACATGCCATCCCAAGTACGGACCTGAAGCTGATACTCAGCGGTGGATTGCATACGGGCAGCTGTCGTACTGGGCGAAGGTTTCCGACGGGATTCCCGGCGAGCTGGCGACAACCGATTCGTCAGGCAAAACCAAATTCACGCAAAACGGTTCTCCCAGCATTGCCGCACATCTGCCCGAGCTGTCAAAGCTGTTTGCCGGACTTATGATTTTCTATGCGGTTTTGCATGTTTCTGCGGCAATCGCATGGCAGTATCCGGCTTTGCGCAGAAGAAAACGCGGCAAATCGGATGATAGACCGCTCGAAAGCGCTGCAGTCGGAGTCGCAGTCAAAACTGCGCAGTCTGCTCAAAGAAAGCGTTCGGGCAGTGTTTCGGGCAGAGGCTCGGGCAGAGGGGATGAACGTCTTGAGAACGGCAGAAGAAACAGTCTGTCGATTTTCTCGCTTATAGCGCGAATCCAGCCGGGCGTAAAGCCTGTTCGGATAATTGAGAATATTGTGCTGATATTGGCTGCGATTACTGCTTTGTTTGAATGGTTTTACCCGTGGGCGGCAACGTCGATTCCTTATCTGAGCTTTATTTCGCACTACGTGTCTGTCTGATGCGCGATTTTTATTTCTGATTTTTTGATTTCTCGCGCGTTCTGATATTTTCCCGATTTGCCGCATTTCGGCTTTATTCGGCTGTTTGTCCGGCTGCTGTTCAGGCGTTATTTTGCGGAAAAATAACGCTGTTTGCCGGACTTGAACAAGGATTCGGGTATTGTTTTTGTTATGGAACATGCTCGAATTCTTGTTATAGACAATTATGATTCGTTCGTTTACACGATTGTCGGATATCTTCAGACGCTCGGAGCGCAAACGACTGTTGTAAGAAATGATGCGTTTGACGCTGAAAAGTATGATTTGTCCGATTTTGACGGCGTTCTTATCTCTCCCGGACCCGGAAATCCCGACGAATCGGGCTGCAGTCGCGAAGTGCTTCAAATGTGCCTGGAAATAAAAAAGCCCGTTATGGGAGTGTGCTTGGGGCTTCAGGTTATCGGCGACCTGACCGGCGGTTCGATAATTAAGGCTCCCGTGATTCGGCATGGAAAAACAAGCATGATAAAGCATGACGGAAAGGGCGTTTTTGAAGGTATTTCTTCGCCTGTGGAAGTTACAAGATATCATTCCCTGGTAATAGATCCCGAAACTGTTCCTGACTGTCTGGAAGTTTCGGCGACCGCTTGCGACGACGGCACGATTCAGGCCGTAAGGCATAAAACTCTGCCTGCGGAAGCGGTTCAGTTCCATCCCGAATCGGTAATGACAAAAGACGGATACAGGCTTTTTGCGAACTGGCTTGTTTCATGCGGACAGACTAATGCCGTCGAAGCGGCGGAAGGGCTTAAGCCGAAAGTAGCTCCCGCAGAAGAATAATGCGGTGAAAAGCCGCAAACAGCTTTGAAAATAAACTGCGCGCCCGCCTTTTGCATTCGCCTTTCGTATTCGCTTCAAACAGCCGTCTTTTGCAACTGTCTTTCGCAGCTGCCGCGCTGCCTGCGCCTTCTGTGATGTCGTGCTGCCGCGCTGCTGTGCTGTCGCGAAAATATTGGCAAAAGCAGTAAAAGCACAGTAAAAAAGCATTAAAAAGAGTATAAGCAAAAGAGCATAAAAAAGAGCCGGAAAGCTTCCCGGCTCTTTTTGAGCAAAGATAAATTTTGATTGGAGCGGGCAAAGTTTGCTGTAAAAATTTGCAACAAAACATTTGCCGCAGAGCCTCTTGTCAGGCTCGAACTGACGACCTTTCGCTTACAAGGCGAATGCTCTAGCCAACTGAGCTAAAGAGGCAAGTGTTTTGCGAGGAAGAACCTCACAAAACAAATATTATACATCAAATCTGCATACAAATCAAATGCTTAAAATGCATATTAAAAATGCATACTGAAATGTGCAGTCGAAATGCGATTTGGAATGCGATCGGAATATATGCCGGAGCGCATAAAACGAACCTCATTTAACCGCGCTAAATCGCATTAAGTAAGCGGATTAGGCTTGCCTTTTGCTCCGATTGAAGGCTTAACCGACGGGTCGCCGATCTGATTCTTTTCTATGCCGAGAGCCTTAAGCAGCGCTTCCTCATTCTGCAGACCGCTGGCGTCAAGGTCGTCAATCCAGTAATTGCCGTTGATAAGCAGCGTGGGAGTAGTCATAGAACCTTTGGAAGAACCGGTCGTATGCTGCAATTCGGGACGCGTGGGCGTGTAAACGCGCAAAGCCTCAACCCATTCCGCGTATGTTCCGTCGGTGCATTTGTCGGCCACATCCCTGTTTACTCCGGCTTTAACCGCGCGATCCTTTATCTGCGCATCTGTTACGGGAGAGTAATTTGTCTCGTCGGGCTGGAAGTCGGCGTCAAACAGAGAGGAAATGAAATCCAGCACATGGTCGGGATCGTTTTGAGCCACGTAAACAACCGCCGCAGCGGTTCTGGACGAATACTGATCGCCCTTGCTCAGACGGTCAAGGAATGCATTGGGGTGAATTTCGACATTAATCTGACCGGCTTCAACCATCTTCTTCAGATCTTCGTCGATAGAACGGTTAATCTGACCGCATCCCGGGCAGAGGAAATCCATGTATTCCTCCAAAGTCGGCGTGTCGCTGACCGGATTGTTCACGCCATTTTTAGACAGAATAAAACCGCCGGTGTCAGTAGCGTTGCTCGGCTTGTTGTCTTTGACGGCCAGCTCGGTGGCATGGCTCTGCTTGTAATTGTTCCAAAGCACAAAACCGGTAATGGTAAGACCGATAATCGCGATAATCGAAACGACAACGACTCCGATTATCGTCTGAGTGCGGCGATCGCGCGCTGCCTGCGCCTCCTGTGCTTCCTTTTCGGCCTGCTGCTGCTCTTTTCGGGACAGCTTTTTCGTCTGCTGTGATTTTATATTCGATTTGGCATTCGAATTTGCGCCGGCTTTTGAGGTGCCGGCTTTTTTGCTGCCGTTTGGCTTGTCGCTCATTTTTGTCCTTCAAATAAAATCGCATGACGCCGGATTTCTTTTTGAAACGCGGCAAGTCCGTGCTTATTCAATAAACTGCTTATTCAATAGTATGACATCAATAATAAGAAATGAGCAGAACAATCCCCGGAATGTGCATAACTGCAAAACAGCTTCCGGCTGCGCGAAAAATTAATCCGAGAATTAAGCAAAATAGTTAAGCAAAATAGTTAAGCAAAATAACTAAGCCAGCGGCTGCCAGCTTATGATGCTTCCCTGAGCATATCGAATAAACAAAACAACGGTTGCGACCAGAGCAAAACACAGCGCAAAAATCGTTTTATTCTTAAATCGTCCGTCTGTTTCCGTCGAAGCGAAAATCGAGCCGATTCCCGCGCTGATTGCGGTGTTGTCGCGAAGAATTATGTGTATAAAAGGCGTAAGGCAGCTCGCCGAAAGAAGCGTTCCCTGAAATGATTTCGCGCTTACGGAAGGCAGGTTGAGAAGCGGATTGATGCTGCCTTGCGGAAAACCGACTGAAGGAACATTCGAATTCATTGTGCCTGCCGCAACCGAAAGAACCGACAAAGCCGCAGATACGGCAAAATAAGTCAGAATCGGCTTGAAAGCGTATCGCACCGAAAGAATCATATGCCACGGAATTGAGATGACGGACACGGCCGTATCGGTTTTTCTTTTAATGCCGTTGTTTTTCATGCGCCGCAGTCTTGAAGCTTCCGAAGCCGTGCCGAAAAGCGCGAGAAGCCATAAAATAAACGGGATTATGAAAAAACAGTGCGCGGGGAAAAGCGCGGCCGCAAAAGCTGTCGGAACTGCCAGCGCGGCGACGGGCAGGATTCTGTTTCTGAATCTGCTGTTCTGCGGTTCGCTGACTCTTGTCGGATCTGCAGGCGTCTGAACGGGCGTATTCTGCGCATATTGATTTTGTGCGGCATGATTCTGCGGATCGGAATATTGCGCATAAGCAGGCTGTTCGTAAGCAGGCTGCGCAGAAGCCGGCTGCGGATAAACAGGCTGCGCGGCAGGAGTCTGCATAAGGGAAGTTTGTGCTGGAGAATCCTGCAAAAAAGGATTCTTTACAGTCGGATTGAGCGAGCCGGCGTTTTGAGTTGAAACAACTCTCGGTTTGCGGGTTTCCTCGTTTGCGTTTGCGATTCCGGCTGCGTTGCGGGCGGCTATGTTTTGCAGTGCCGTATTCTGTGTTGCCGTATTTCCTGATTCGGGCATTGCTTTTGTCGCTGCGATTTGTTCTCCGGTTTCGGCAGTGTTATCGGCAGTATTTATTGCAATATTGTCCGCAATGCCGTCCCTGATCGGCTGCATAACCGAAGTCGGAACTGCCGCATTGGGCTTATTTCCCGGCGAATCCTGCATTTTTGTCTGAATTGCGCGAGTTTCCGGCAGTTCGGACTGTTCCCGATCATTCCACACTTTTCTGTAATTATGATTTGTATCAGCATTCGCGGATTCGGCATTGTTTAAACCCTCATTGTTCAAACCCGCATTGTCTGCGTTTGCGATGCCCGCATTCGCATTGTCCGCGTTGTTGAGTACTCCGGGGAAATTATCCGAATTCAAATCTTCCCACAAAGACATGTTTTTCGCGTCTTCGCTGATAACCGCAAGCAATTCCTGGGCGCTGCATCGCAATTCTCTGTCGGGATTGAGAGCCGACCTGAAAGCGGCAGCCGTACGGGGAGGAAGTCCCGAAAGATTGGCGTTTCCGCTCATTTCGCGCTCTAAAACCGCCATCATCGGATGCGTTCCGAAAATCGGCCGTCCCGTTGCCGCAAAAGCCAGAACGGCAGCCGTTGACCACCAGTCGGTCGCTTCGTCGGACTCGGCCCCGTCAATAACCTCGGGAGCGATAAAGCCGGGCGTTCCCATAACAAGACCCGTGCTGGTCACATGCGTCTGCCCTTCCTCCATTGCAATTCCGAAATCCACAAGAACCGGTCCGGTCGGAGAAATCATAACGTTTGTCGGTTTAATATCGCGATGAATAATATTCGCTTCATGCACCGCGTCGACCGCGTCTATAAGCTTGGAAGCCAGTCTTTCCAGGTCTTCCGCTATATATCTTCCGTTTCGTTTGATGTCTTCGCGCAGATTCGTTCCCTCAATCAGCTCAGTGACGATAAAAGCAAGCGAATCGTCCAGCTCCATATCCTCGATATGGCATACGCCCTTGTGATTCACGCTGTGCAGAGCCACGGCTTCGCGCCGCAGTCTCTCGCGAGCCACCGTATCCTGATATTCTTCGTCGCTTTCCTGCGAATCATCGGAAACATCGTTGCGCAAAATTTTCATCGCAAACAGATTTCCGCCGTCGTCGCGCACCTGCCAAACAGTGCCCATTCCGCCGCTTCCCAGGCGGTTTATAAGAGTGTATCCTCCGATTATTTCCCCCGGATTCAGGGAGTATGCCGTCATATCCGTCATGTATGTCCCTCTTTCCTCGGATCTTTGAATTTCCGGAATATGCGCAAAAGTCTGAAAATACCTTATAAAACAATGTAATTCAATTATGTGACGGGCGTTTGACCCTGTCAGAATCGGTTCAGCATTAAATAATGCAAAAAATGTTTTTACTCAGTTTAGTTTAAATCCATATATTCGCGTATAATAATTATAAATCAGTAATGCTCAGTGATTGTCCCTGCACAATCGGCACATGCTCATCGGCGAGAAGCCGGTGAAAGTGTCAGGAAACCGGATTTCCTCTGACGGAAGTGTTTGTCGTCAACAGCCTTCCACTCGGATCGTTCGGCACGTACCTGCCGATGAAAGGATTGAAAAAATGGCAAAGGTAGTTTTTGATCATGTGAGTCGAATCTATCCCGGTAATGATACTCCTTCCGTGGATGACCTCAGCATGGAGATTCAAGACGGCGAGTTTCTTGTTCTCGTAGGACCTTCCGGATGCGGAAAATCGACGACGCTGCGAATGCTTGCCGGTCTTGAAGAAGTAAATGAAGGACATATTTACATCGGTGACGTCGATGTTACCAACGTTCAGGCGAAAGATCGCGATATTGCGATGGTTTTCCAGAATTACGCTTTGTATCCTCATATGACCGTTGAAGAGAATATGGGATTTGCGCTTAAAATTGCCGGCGTTCCCAAGGATGAAATCCATGAGCGCGTCGTAAAGGCCGCTGAAATTCTTGATTTGGTCGATTATTTGGATCGCAAGCCCAAGGCTCTTTCCGGAGGTCAGCGTCAGCGAGTCGCCATGGGGCGAGCAATCGTTCGCCAGCCCAAGGTGTTCCTTATGGATGAGCCTCTTTCCAACTTGGATGCGAAGCTGAGAGTTCAGACAAGAACTCAGATTGCGGCTTTGCAGCGCAAGCTCGGCGTTACGACTATGTATGTTACGCACGACCAGACTGAAGCTCTTACGATGGGCGACCGCATTGCGGTTATCAAGCTCGGAGTTTTGCAGCAGATCGGCGCTCCAAGCGATCTTTATGAGCGTCCTGCCAACGTGTTCGTTGCGGGCTTTATCGGTTCTCCGTCGATGAATATCAGCACTCATGCGGTTGTGAACGGAGCAGCGAAGGTGGGCGACGACGCTATTCAGCTTCCCGCCGGCGTTGTTTCGAGCCTTACAGACAAAGACAAGAATCAGATTATTATCGGATTCCGTCCCGAGGATGCTTCTCTGGCTCCCGAAGGAACGCCGAATTCGTTCAGCCTTGTAGTTAAGAATGTTGAAGATTTGGGATCAGACGGATACATTTACGGTGATATTCTCAACGATGCCGAAGCAGACAATTCGACCATGATGTCTGACCAGAACAAGATGACCACCGTTCGCGTAAACCCGCGCGTTCTTCCGAAGATCGGAGACACGGTTCGCGTAACAATCGACCCGGAGAAAATGCATTTGTTCTCTCCGGCTACTGAATTGCGTCTTAACTGACGACAGTCGCTTGGTAGGGCATGAAGGCAAGACTTTCATGCCCTGCTTTGCATATGTGAAAGATCGCATAAAAACTCTGCATGGGAGGAGAGGCTGATGGAAAACATTTCTTTGGATCAGAGGCTTGTGAATGCCACGTCGGTTTCATCTGCGGAAAATGAGGGAAATTCGGGCGAATACGCTTCTGAAAAGGAAGAAAATCTGACGATTACGGCAGCGATATCGAATCCGAAAATGTTTACGCTTCCCTGGCATCTTCCGCTGTCGCAATGGCCGGAAGACATGCTTCTCAACCTTCCTCGAGGCATATCGAGGCATATCGTGCGATTTGTGCGCGTAGGCGATGAAAACTGCGCTTTTAAAGAGATAAACAAATCGGTTGCAGAGCGCGAATACGAACTGCTTCGCCAGCTGGAAAAAACAGACGTGCCTGCCGTGAAACCCGTTGCGGTCGTGACGGGGCGGAAAAATTCCGAAGGCGAGCCGCTTGAGGCGATTTTGGTGACCGAACATCTGAAGTTTTCGCTGCCTTATCGCGCTCTGTTCGCGCACAAGCTGCGCCAGGACACGGCTGAATTGCTTATCGACGCGCTCGCAGTGCTTATGGTTCGTCTGCATCTGGTCGGATTTTATTGGGGAGACGTTTCGCTTTCCAACGTGCTTTTCTTGCGGGATGCGGACTCTTTCGCAGCGTTTTTGGTTGACGCGGAAACGGGAGAACTTTATCCTTCGCTGACTGACGGACAGCGCGAATATGACGTCGAGCTGGCCAGAACCAACATTATCGGCGAATTAATGGATTTGAACTGCGGAAATCTGCTGCCTGACGGAGTGGACGAGGTTGAAATCGGGAACAGGCTTTCCGAACGCTACCATTCGCTGTGGCAGGCTCTTACCGGGACGACTCTTTTCAATCCCGACGAAATGTGGAAAATCGAGAAAATGGTCGACAATCTTAACAATTTGGGCTTTGATGTCGATGAGCTGGAAGTCAAAACGGCTTCGGACGGAAACAGAGTGTGCGTGCGGCCTCGCGTTGTTGACGCGGGATATGCATCGCGCAAGCTTTTGCGGCTGACCGGGCTTGATGTGCAGGAAAATCAGGCAAAAAGACTTCTGCACGATTTGGAATCTTACAGGGCTTCCACGTGGAGAGACGGAGAAGACCCTGATATTGTGGCGACCGACTGGATGCGCGAGGTTTTCGAACCCGCCGTAAAGCAGATTCCGCCGGAATATCGCGCTCTTATAGAGCCTGCGCAGTTCTTTCATGAAGTGCTTAATCACAGATGGTATATGGCCGAAAAAGCCGGGCATGACGTTTCCACGCAGCTTGCGGTTGAGGATTACATTAAGCAGTATCTGCAAGATTATCGCGTAGATACGCGCGTTATTCGGGCGATAACAGAGGAAGCGGATTCGGGAGTTTTGGACGACCGCAATCAGACATCCGCTGCGGGATCGGATATTGTGAACGAGGATCCGGACGCGGCTGTATGGTCATGCTGAAAGCCTTTATTTGCGCCGGTTTTCGCGCTGATTTTCGGGGCGGTATACGTATTATGCGAGAATAAAAATATGGCTACGAAGAAAGGTCCGACCAAGGGGTCGGGAGGAAAACATCGCAACAAGCTGCGCGGACACGGTCCGACTCCGAAAGCTGAGGATCGCGTTTATCACAAGGCGTATGCGGCGAAAAAAGCTGCCGAAAAGCGCAAGCGTTCCGATCCCAGGCTAGCGGCAAGAAGACGCGCGGACAGGTTTATGTCGGATTCGAACGAGCTGATTATCGGACGCAATGCGGTTCTCGAAGCGTTGCGCACGAATGTTCCTTCGAAAGAGCTTTATGTCGCGTCGCGTCTGGAGCATGACGATCGCACGCGAGAAATAATTAAGATTGCCGCAGCGATCGGGCTGAGCATTATGGAAGCCGACCGTCTGGAAATGGACAGAATCGCACATTCGGGCAATCATCAGGGAATCATACTTAAAGCGCAGCAGTTCCGATATGAAACATTGGAAGCTCTTGCCAAGCGTGCGGACATGAAAATGAAAGCCATGAAAGGCGCGTCTGCGAAGGCAAGAGCGAACGCAACCCCGCTTTTTATCGCGCTTGACGGCGTAACCGATCCGCAGAATTTGGGCGCGGTTATCCGTTCGGCTGCGGCATTCGGCGCGAACGGCGTTATTCTGCCCGAACGCAGAAGCGCGTCAGTTACGGCTGCGGCATGGAAAGTTTCAGCCGGGGCTGCGGCTCACATGCCCGTTGCCAGAGTGGTTAATCTGACAAAGGCGATAGAAGCGCTGAAAGAACGCGGATATTATTCGATAGGACTTGACGGCGGCGGGTCTGCGCAAGTCGGCGAATCAGGTTTCGAAACCGACCCGCTTGTGGTTGTTTTGGGTTCTGAAGGCAAGGGAATAAGCCGTCTTGTGCGCGAAGCCTGCGATTCGATTGTTTCGATTCCCATCAGTTCGTCGGTTGAATCTCTTAACGCGTCGGTTGCGGCCGGAATTGCGCTTTATTCAGTGAAGAAAGCGAGAATGCTTTCGGCTGAGAATGCGGAATGATTCTGCGGGATAGTTCTGCGGGTCGGATTTCCGGAATGAATTTGCGGGATAGATCTGTGGGATAAATTTGCAGAATAAATTTAAGCGCGGAACAAAATTTTCAAAAAATTTTTTGCTTACTAAATATCGGGTCAGAGTCTGATTTTTGCACTCTGTTGAGGGCGGTTTTCGGTGTTTGAGATTGAAGCCGCCCGAATTTGCAAAAACACTATATGTAGTGGTTGTGTCTTGCGTGAAACACAATATGTTGTGGAAATTGGCAAAAATCGCTAAGGACATTTTCAGGAAAAAGCGGTAAACTCGACAAGGTCGAAAGCTTTGCATAATCGGCAAACCTGCCGGCAAAAAGCCGGAAAATGCATTGCAGAACATATTGCAAAATGTATTGCAAAACGCGCTGCAAAACGGAAGAAATCGAAGTACGGAAGGTATCGAACGCATGAACATGCAGGTATTTGAAATGTTGTCACAGGACGATTCCGATATCGTCGAAAGTGCGGGCATTGCAGATAGCGGCATTCTGGTCGAAAAGCGCGACGGCCGCATTGTTGACTTCGAAGCCGCAAATATAATCAATGCAGTTGCAAGCGCATACGTTGAGAACGGCCGCAAAATCGGTCCTTCCGAAAAAGCTTTTATCAGAGAATTGACGAATGACGTTCAGTCTGAAATTCGCGATCGTTATTCGAATCCGGTTCGAATCGACGATATTCAGAATCTTGTCGAACATGCGCTGATTAACGCGCATGAATACGAAATCGCACGCGCTTACACGAGTTACCGTCTCAACCGCGATATCGAGCGGGCTAAAGCGACGGACGTCAACTATGCGGTTCAGCGTCTGACGACTCAGGACGAGTCGCTTGTGCGCGAAAATGCGAACAAGGATGCCAATGTTTACGCCACTCAGCGCGACCTGCTCGCCGGCACGGTAAGCAAGGCTTCGGCTTTGGGAATGCTTCCCAAGGAAGTTTCGAATGCGCATCTTAAAGGCGATATTCACTTCCATGATGCGGATTATTCGCCGTTTACTGCGATGACCAACTGTTCGCTTCCTGACTTCGGAGACATGCTTGCCCGCGGCTTTGCGCTTGGAAATGCGATGATGGACTCTCCCAAGTCAATCGGCACGGCTTCGACTCAGATTACGCAGATTATTAAGGATATTGCAGGCTCTCAGTACGGCGGTCAGACCGTGAATCGCGCCGACGAAATGCTTGAACGCTATGCGCAGATGGATTATGACAAAAACATGGCCATGGCTCGAGTTGTTATGCCTGACGGGATGGAAATCGAGACCGCAAAACAGGTTGTTGCCGCGCTGAAAAAACAGGAGCCGTCATGGCTGCATTTCGAAGACGGCATGACGCTTCCCGAAGACGATGCTTTCGACAAAGATTTGCCCGAACTCGAGCAGCTGCGCGAAATTTATTCGAAGATAATGACCCGCAAGAATATTTATGACGCAATGCAGACTATGGAATACCAGATTAATTCGAACCGCGTTTCCAACGGTCAGACCCCGTTTGTGACAGTCGGATTCGGCTTGGGCACGTCATGGTTTGCGCGCGAAATTCAAAGAGCTATTCTGCTGATTCGCATACGCGGGCTGGGCAAGGATCGCCATACTGCAATCTTCCCGAAGCTGATTTTCGCGATTAAGCGCGGAATTAATGCCGACGAATCTGACCCGAATTACGACCTGAAGCAGCTGGCTTTGGAATGTGCGACAAAACGCATGTATCCCGATGTCGTTTTCTATGAGAATATCGTTTCGATTACCGGCTCATTCAAGAATCCCATGGGCTGCCGTTCGTTCCTGCACGGCTGGGTTAATCCCGAAACAGGCGAAGACGAGGAAGACGGGCGAATGAATCTGGGTGTCGTAACGCTTAATATTCCGCGAATCGCGATTGAATCGCGCGGAAATAAGGAACGTTTCTGGCAGCTGCTGGACAGAAGGCTGGATATCGTTCATCATGCTTTGCAGTTCAGGATCATGCGATGCAAGCAGGCTAAGCCTGTAAATGCGCCGACTTTGTTTGAATACGGAGCGTTCGGCCGACTTGACCCGACCGACAGCGTCGATACTCTTTTCCGCAACGGCCGATGCACAGTTTCCGTGGGGTATATCGGTTTGTATGAGGCGACCGCCGTTTTCTTTGGCAAAGATTGGATGCGCGATCACAGCTGGGATGAGGACGGAAAAGAGTTTGCGCTTGATATTGTGCGAAGACTCAACCAGCTTTGCAGACAGTGGTCGAAAGCCGAAGGATATCATTATTCCGTATATTCCACGCCCGCTGAATCGCTTACCGACCGCTTCTGCCGCATGGATCAGGAGAAATTCGGAAAGATTGACGGCGTTACCGACCATGATTTCTATACGAACAGCTTCCATTATCCGGTATGGCTTCGTCCCACACCCATGGAGAAGCTTGACTACGAGAAGGACTTCCCTTACCTGGCTTCGGGCGGATTTATCAATTATTGCGAATTTCCGTCGATGAGACAGAATCCCAAGGCTTTGGAGGCTGTGTGGGATTACGCTTATTCGATCGGAATCGGATATTTGGGCACGAATACGCCGGTCGATCACTGCTTTGTGTGCGGTTTTGAGGGTGATTTTGCGCCTACCGAGGACGGATTTAAATGTCCGGAATGCGAAAACAATGATCCCGAAAAATGCAATGTGACAAAGCGCACATGCGGATATTTGGGCAATCCCGTGCAGCGTCCGATGGTTCACGGAAGACATGCGGAAATATCGCATCGCGTGAAGCATATGGCCGGCGAAATCGGCCGCGTAACCGAATCTGACGGAACGGTTCGCGAATGGTGGGACGACGCGAAATGACGGTTCCGGAGGGTTGCGCGTCTGACGGTTTCAGAGCGGCAGGTGAAGCGTCGGCGGGCTTTGGAACGGCATGGTCTGTATCCGCAGAGTCTGTGTCCGCAGACTCTGAATCAGCAGACTCTGCACAGCCCGGTTCTGTTCTTGCCGGCACCGCGTTGGAGAATGCGGCAAAACATGTCGGAAAATGGCATGATTTCGCGCCGTCCGATGCGAACCGAGGTCCTGGCATTCCTTACAAATACTCGAACAATCCTTATGCCGGACAGTGGGACGGAAGAACTCTCAGCTCCGGAATTATCGCCGATTACAAACGCATGGTTATGACGGACGGCGAAGGCATACGCAATTCGCTTTAC
Organism: uncultured Actinomycetes bacterium; assembly: GCA_900314875.1. Classification (GTDB taxonomy): domain Bacteria; phylum Actinomycetota; class Actinomycetes; order Actinomycetales; family Bifidobacteriaceae; genus RUG039. The sequence goes on from OMWX01000001.1 coordinate 87,265, forward strand.
GTTTCAGGCTGTCCGTTCCGCTGCGAAAAATGCTGGAATTCCTCCATATGGGATTTCAGAGCCGGCAAACCGTATACGAAAGAACTTGAAGACAGCATTATTGCTGACCTTGAACCTGATTACATTCAAGGACTGAGTCTTATGGGCGGAGAGCCCATGCTCAATACTCCCGTTCTTCTGCCGCTGCTTGAGCGCGTTCGCGAAACATACGGAAATGCGAAAGACGTATGGTCTTGGACGGGATACACCTGGGAAGAACTTATGCGCGACGGGGAAACCGGTGACAAAGCGCGGCTGCTGTCCTATGTTGACGTGCTTGTGGACGGGCGTTATATTGAAGAAAAAAAGGATTCGCTGCTTCAATTTCGCGGTTCATCCAATCAGCGGATAATCGACGTGAAAAAATCTCTGCTTGCCGGCCGAGTCGAAATATGGGAAAAACTTAAGGATCAGAAAAGATTTATACCCGAAATTTCCGGAAAAGAAAGAGCTGCTGGCGAAGGCGCAAATTGAATTGATCGATGACAGTCCGGCTGCATAAAAAGCGTGTTCTATAGAAAATCTGTTCCTATATTCGGGGATTTCAGGAATCTTTCAGGTAATTTATGGGTTTTATTATGCTTTATTTCCGGATTACATTCAGTTTCGGATGTATATAATGCACAAGTCGTTTGAAATTCTTTCTTTTTTAACCGGCCAGACTTTTTAGCGGCTAATCCCTCCGCTGGTCTGTATAACTTAAAATCTCTTTTTCTCTTTTCTCTGTCGCTGAAATCCGGTTATCGGATTTCAGCGTTCTGTTTTTTGACCGTACATTTTGACCGCTGATTCCAGCTGTCAGTTCTTATTTTTTGCATGTTTTATATTGCGGCTGATGCACTATTCTGAAGATTCGCAGCAGGCCGGCATCAGATAAGATGACGGCAGACAAGATGGCAGCAGAAAAGCATGCTGCATACAGGCAGGCATAATGCATGCAGCATGCCAAAAGAAACATGCGAGCAAAGAGGCGGACGAACGGGCGGAAAACAGCTGAAAATGTTGCATATGTCACTGTGTTGCGTAAAATGTACAGGGCATGAGATAAAAAAGATATGCAGAGTGAAATTCATATTGAAAAAAATGTATCGCGTAAAACGAATGGTGCTTTGTTCGATTAAACTCTGAAACGATACAGCGAAAGGAATGCCATGGTAAAACACGTTTACTATACGACCATTGTTGACGACAACGTCAATAACAACATGTATTTCCGTTTGGCAGGAGGAGTTCCTGTTTTTGCGGTATTCGGCATGGGACAGTTTGAGGGCAAGGATATTGCCGTGGTTGCCGTAAGCGATGACGCCGAAGTGGCAGTCGTCGGCTGGGCGCACGGATACAAGCCCGGAAGCGACCCGGATGTAGAGGAAGAAATCGCGGAATATCTGAGGACTTGTCCCAGCGTTAAAGACGCGGATCTTTATATTGATCCGATTGTTCACGACGAACGCGATTTTTAAAAAAAAAAAAAGAATCAAGCAATCAAGCAAACAGGCAAACAAAAAGCCGCACTCCGAATTTTCGAAGCGCGGCTTTTTGCTGTTCGCGTTTTAGCCGTTAATCTCAGCCGTTCGGCCGTTAATTGTTTGAAGGAGACGGCGAACTTGATGACGAGGATGACGGCGAAGGCGACGGACTGGATTCAGAAGCCTTTGTCGTTACCGTCACCGTAGATCCCTTGTCTGCGGAAGTTCCCGGCGCGGGATCAGTGCTGACAACCGTATCGTTCGAACCGCTTGAGCCTGTTTGTCTGACGTTAAACCCGAGCGACTTGAGCTGGCTTTCATACTCGGAGAACTTCATGCCCGAGCTGAATCCTGGAACAGAAATCTTTGTCTTTCCGGAAGAGATGTACAAAGTAATCATCGAACGCTGGTCGACTGATGAACCGACAGCCGGGTTGACTCTCGTGACTTTGCCCTTCTCAACCGTGTCGGAAGCTTCTTCCTGGATTGTGATATTGAAATTCAGCTTTTGAAGCGCGGCGGAAGCTTCTTCGCGGGTCTTTCCTACCAGATCTTTGGGAACGCTTGTCTTACCCGAGGAAATGTACAGCGTAATGGTAGAACCCTTGGCGATGTTCTGTCCCGCTTCGGGATCTGTTCTGGTTACGTTGTTTACGGTGACAGTCGCGCTGTCTTCGATATTTGTCACATCGGAAACCTTGAAGCCCTGATTCTGAAGAATCTGCCTTGCCTCATCCTGAGACTTGTTGGAAACGTCGGGGACGGCGGTCGGTCTCGGTCCTGCCGAGAACCATACTTTAACCACGGAACCTTTCTCGACGGACGTGCCGCCGGCAGGATCCTGCTTCGTGAATGTTCCCTTGTCTTTAGCCGAATCCGTATCCTGTTCTTCTTGGAATACCAGACCCGCAGCCTCAATCAGCTCCTTGGCTCTTGCCGAAGATGTCTGCTCGGTAATAACCGGAACGTTTACGCTCTGAGGCTTATCCGACTTCTTGGAAGACCACAGCCATGCGCCCACTCCCGCGCCGACAAACAGTACTGCAGCGATAATGCCTGCAATAATGCGTTTTTTGCGCTTCTTCTGATATTCCTCTTCCAAACGCTGATCCGTGCGTGACTGAGCCATGACATCGTCCATGTCGTCGCTTTCGGGGATGAAAGCGTCGATATCTCCGAAAGCGTTCGGCTCTCCTTCAACAGGATCGAAAGCCTGAGTGGTTTCGCCCGCAGCGGGATCCAAAACCTGAGTCTTGTTCTTTGCCTGAGTCAGATCGACAAGCGGGTTGAAATTCGCTGCTGCCGGAACTTCGCCGTTGGAAACCGCAAGAATATCATTGCGAAACTCGGTCGCGGTTGCGTAACGGTTTGCGCGATCTTTCGCGATGGCCTTGGCGCAGATATTGTCCCAAACTTTCGGCAATCCGGGAACAACCGCGCTGGGCGGCATGCATACTTCGGAAACATGCTGATATGCGATTGCAACAGCCGAGTCGCCCGTAAACGGCGGCTGTCCCGTAAGCATTTCGTACAGCACGCAGCCGGCCGAATACAGGTCCGACCTCATATCCACAGTCTCTCCGCGAGCCTGTTCGGGGCTCAGGTACTGTGCAGTGCCCACTACACCCTGATTTTGAGTCATTGTCGCGGCGGAATCGTCCAAAGCGCGGGCGATTCCGAAATCCATGACCTTGACTTCGCCCTGTTCGCTGATCATGATGTTTCCGGGCTTGATATCGCGGTGAACAATGCCCATTCTGTGCGAATAATTCAGCGCATTGAGCATTCCGAGCATAATCTGTTCCGCGTCGCCCTGATTCAAAGCTCCCTGAGCCTTGATGATATCGCGCAGAGTTCGTCCCCTGACATACTCCATAACGATGTAAGGAATCGAAATCGGTCTGTCGGCCTCATCTTTCAAATGCTCTTCGCCCGAATCATAAATTGCAACGATATTCGGGTTGTTCATCTGTGCGACAGAACGCGCTTCGCGGTGGAATCTGGTCAGGAAGATGGAATCCGTGGCCAGATCATTGCGCATAATCTTAATCGCAACCGCGCGTCCCAAGCGCGTGTCGGTTCCCAAGTGAACCTCGGCCATGCCGCCGTGACCGATAAGATCACCGACGGAGTATCTGCCGTTTGCCAGCGTTTTCGGAATGTACATGCTCATTGCGAACCTTCTTCACTTCTGTTATTCGGATTATTTACGGTTTGGTTTACGGATTGAGTTTCGTTTTGCGAAGACGATTGACCGGGAGGCTCCTGAGGCGAATCGTGCGGCAGGCTTCGTATTACCCGGCCTTTGAACGGAGGAGAATTTTTGTCCGCTCCCTCATACGGTTCGAAAACCGTGCCGCGTTCCCAGTCCGGCGCTGTTGACGGCAGATACGGAAACTCTCTGCTCAAGTCCGAATGCGTTTTGACCTGATAAGGATAAAACCTGTTTGACGTGTATCTTCGCGGTTTGACGGTCTTTTCTTCAATCGGATTCATCTGCTCGTCCAGCAGTCTTCGCTCTATTTGCGCAAGCGTTTGCGAAACAGCCAGAGCATTGGCGGGCCGTTCGTGCGGATTTTTGCTCAGAAGAACGAAAGCATAACTTGAAAGCTGCCTGTCAATCGAATTCGGCAGCGGAGGCACGGGATCGTTTACGTGAGCTGCCGCAATGTCTACCGGCGTTTTGCCTGTGAACGGACGATGTCCGCATAATCCCTCATACAAAACCACTCCGAGCGAATACAGATCGGACTGCGGAGTTGCCTGCTCACCCTGCGCCTGTTCGGGAGAAATATACTGCGCGGTTCCCACTACCATTCCGTCCTGGGTCATCTGTCCCTGTTCTGTTGACGTGCTTACGCCGAAATCTGTTATTTTTACTTCGCCGTTGTCGGAAACGAGAATGTTTGCAGGTTTTACATCGCGGTGAATTATGCCGTGCGAATGTGCGACATACAGTCCGCGAGTGACCTGAATGAGAATGGGAAGCAGTTCTGTTGCCGGAATAGCTCCGCGCTTCTTGTAAATGTCTGCAAGCGACGGATAAGGCAGGTATTCCATGGCAAGGAAGCCTATGCCGTCATATTCGTAATACTCAAAAAGAGCCGCAATGTTCGGATGTGCAAGATTTGCGGAATTATGAGCCTCCGCGCGCAGACGTATCAGTTTCGACTTGTCGTCTACAAGATCGGATCTCAGAGCCTTGATTGCAACATTTTTGCGCAAATCCATATCATAAGCGCGCCAGACTTCGCCCATTCCTCCCTGAGCGAGTCTTTCGTCCAAACGGTAGCGCCTGTGAATCAGCTGTCCTCTTATAAGTTTCATTGACTCAGCGCTCCCTCAATCATCTTTTTGAAAATCGAGCCGTTGGTGAAATTTGCAAGTCCTGCCGTTTTGTGCAGAAGAACCGTAACTGCGACCTTGGGATTGTCTGCGGGAGCAAAACCTGTGAACCAGCTGTCGTTCGTGCCGTCTCCGCGTTCTGCCGTTCCTGTTTTTGCCGCGACTTTCGTGCCGTTTGACAAAGCAAGTTCCGGATATTCTTTTGTCATTACGCCGATCATCATGGAAGTCAGTTTTTGAGCCGTGTCTTCAGAAAATGCCGAAGACATTTTTTGCGGTTTCGTCTCGGAAATAACAGACAAATCCGCTCCTCGCACGCGGTCGACAAGCGAGGGTTTCATCATTACTCCGCCGTTTGCGACGGTTGCGGCCATCATGCAGTCGAGCAGAGGAGTCATTTGCACGTCTCCCTGTCCGATGGAAGCGAGAGCCAGTTTGTCTGCCGTCATGTTTTTCGGGAACACGGAGGCCGTTGCCGCCATATCATGGTTTGCCGAATCGCTTGAGTCTATTGTCAGAGTGCTTCCCATGCCCAGCTTTCTTGCCATGTTTTCGAGTTTTTCCTGTCCCAAAGCGACGCCCAACTGCGCAAATGCCGTATTTGAAGAGTATGCAAGCGCATTTTCAAGCGACATTTTTCCGTTGGTTCCGGCTCCCGCCGCAGACGAATTCGGAAGCTGCACGCTCGTGCCGGGAAGCGTGTAATACGCGCCTGCCGGAATTTCCGTGTCGGGCTGGTATTCGCCTGTTTCCAGCGCTGCTGCCGATACGAGAATCTTGAATGTCGAACCCGGCGCGTAAAGCTCGGAGGTTGCGCGGTTGATAAGCGGCGACGAATAACTGTCCGGATTCAGCGCATTATAGTTGTTTTCGGCGGCTTTTCCGTCGTGCACGGCCAGAGTGCCGGGGTCATACGAAGGAGAATTGACCATTGCTAAAATTCGTCCCGTCGAAGGCTCTGTGACAATGATTGTTCCCTGATATCCGGAGCTTGTCAGAAGGCTGTTTGCAAGCGTCTGAAGCTGCGGGCTGATTGATGTTTCGATTGAGGCGCCCTGATTCTGCGTGCCTTTGAAAAGCGAGGAAAGCCTGTCAATCCACAAACTGTTCGAAGTCCCGGCAAGAAGAGAATCGCGAGATTCTTCGATTCCGCTCTGTCCGCCGGCGAGAATTGAGAAATAGCCTGTAACGGGCGCATAAAGCGAGCCGTAGGGGTACGTGCGCTGGAACGCATATTCGTCATCCGATTTTGCCGAAGAAGCGATAATCGTGCCGTCGGAAGCCAGAATTGCTCCGCGCGGAAGATCATATTTGCTGTAAATCGAACGCGCGTTTCGTCCGTCTGCGTTCAAATCGTCGGCACGGATAACCATAAGATTTGTGGTTGAAAGTCCGATTGCTGCAAACATTGCGATGATAATGCAGAAGATTATGCGAAGCGATTTGTTCATTTTGCTCCTCCTTCTGCTTTTCTCGGAACCTGGCGTTCGGCTGTATTCTCAGGTTTCGCTTCATTCGAAGCGTGCGAATTTGCGCTGTGTGCCGGCGGTTTCGGAGCAGATGATGCCGCAGTCGCAGGTCTTGAATCGTTTTGCACTGTGCTTTGTGTCCGGTTTTGTGTCCGGTTTTGCGCCGTGCTGTATTTTTTCGCATCGGATGCGTTCGCAAAAGCATCGATTGCGACAGTTTGAGTCGTAAAAGCGTCAGCCTCTGCGTTTTCGCTCCGGTCGGAATTTGAATCGCTCGGCGCAGTATTCGGAGCCATATTCGGCGTTGCGTTCAAAGCATTGTCATCTGCAATATTTTCCGTAATTGCCCGCATATCGTATTGCGTGTCTGCCGGCAATCCGGCTTCTGCGCGTTTCGCGGCTTTTTCCTTCGCGCGCTTGTTTGCTTCGTGAATAAGCTGTTTCGCTTCGACTTGGAATTCGGGGGACTCGGTATCGACAGCGGGCTTATTTGCTGCTGATGAAACGATTAAAATAATCGAAACCAGCAGACAGTTTGCCAGCACTGAAGAACCTCCGGCCGCGACGAACGGAAGAGTCAGACCGGTCAGCGGAATAAGCAGCGTCACGCCTCCCACAACGATAAACACCTGCCATGCCATCGAAAATGCAAGCCCGCCGGCAAGCAGTTTTCCAAAGCCGTCAGAACATTTCATCGCAGTAATGATTCCCCATGCGACAATAAGCATATATACGAGCAGCAGAGCCAAAATGCCTGTCAGTCCGATTTCTTCGCATAATGAAGAATAGATAAAATCAGAGTTTGCAAGAGGCGTAAGATTCGGTCTTCCCGACCCCAGTCCGGTGCCGACCATTCCGCCGGCCGCCATGCTGAAAACGCCCGTAACAAGCTGGTACGATCCGCCGGGCGCATTGTATGTTTCTGTGTCGAACGGGGTAAGCCATGCGCCGATTCTCGCGCGAATATGCACCAGGAACAGACTTGCCAGAAATGCTCCCAATGCGAAGAAAAGACAGCCGATGATAACCCAGCTCTTGCGGCCGGTCGACACGTAAAGCATGCAGATGAAGAACCCGAAATACATAAGCGAAGTTCCCAAATCATGCTGGAAAATAAGCACTCCCATTGACAGCATCCATACGAGAACGATAGGTCCTAAATCCTTGGTTCTGGGCAGACGCGTGCCCAAGAATTTGCGTCCTCCCGCGGCAAGCTGGTCGCGATGCTCGAAAAGGTACGAAGCAAAGAAGAACGAAAGGAACAGCTTCGCAAATTCGGCAGGCTGAATCGTATGAGAACCGAAGCCTATCCACAGTCTTGCGCCGCCGATTGTTTTGCCGATTCCCGGCAAAAGCGGGGAAAGCACCAGAAGCAGACCCGCAATCATGCTCACATACGAAAATCTTCGCATAATCCTGTAATCGCGCATGAATGCAAGCAGCAGTCCGGACAGGATAAAACCGAGGATAAGCCAGATAATTTGCGATTTGCCCGCATCGGAGGCATTTTTGAGGCTTGTGCTGCTGTGGTCGATTCTGATAATCATTGCGGTTCCGACAAGCGAAAGCAAAGTAACGCAAGAAAGACCGGCCGTGTTTGCGTAAGGATGGCAAAAACATGCGGTCGCCCAGACTGCGAGAATAATCGCGCCCAAAACTGCGAGCAAAATCGCGTAATTGTGCGGTATCTGCCCCAGCGTTCTGTGGAAAACCTGGAAAAGAGCCAAAAATCCCGTCGCTGCCGAAAATATGAGCAGGAGGAATTCTTTTATGCGCTTCTTTCTTACTTCGCCGGTTCTCAGTGCATTCATCGGCCGCCTCCCGCAATCGCAGATTCGCTGAGATTTGCGCCGGCTGCGCTTGAACTCGAAGGTTGCGAACTCGATGATTGAGAATCGCTTAACTCGATTTCGTTTTTGATGATTTCAATACGCGATTCTGCTTCGGAAACGTTGTTTACGACAATTCCTTTGGCGACTTTTTTCTGCCAGGATTCGGGAAGATCATCTGTGCTTATGTCGGTTTTTTTGATTTCGTGCGACAGCTGCATTCCGAAAACATCCGTGTGAACGCCCTGGAAAATCGTTACTTTTCCGTCGGAATCGCCGATATAATACTGCGTCTGCGTCCAGCGGTAAGAGAAAAATCCGGCAAGAGCCAGCACGGCTGCAACAGCGGCGATCGTGTACGCGATTATCGCATGTTTTGTGCGTTTCTGCGATTTTTCTTTGTTTTTCTTTTCGTGAAGAATCGCTTTTTTGACGGCCGGATTTGCCGGATCGCTGGTTTTTTCGCCGTTTTTCAGTTTGACTACAGGTATTTCTCCAGTGTTTGCCACAGCATCTGCGCCTTCTTTTTTCGCGCGGTCCGATGACGGGAATGCTATGCGCTGAAGATCGGTTTGCGAAGATTCGCCGGCTTGGGAAGCTGAATCCCGGGCGGCTGAAGCTTGCGCATTCGAATCTTGCGAGGCTGAATCTTGCGCGGATGAATTTGAATCTGTATCCGGATTTGCCGTTGCAGCCGCTGAGTCCGATGAGGGTTTTGCGTCTGCATTTGCATCCGGATTCGTCTCGTTCTGAGCCGGCGGGACATTCGAAACTGCGTCTGAAAAGTTCGGCGCGGGAGGAATCGGCAAATCTTGCGCCGCCGAATTATTTTCTGTACTGCCGTCAGCGCCCGATGCGGACGGAAAAACAGGAACAGGCGGAACAGCAGGCGTTTGGACAAACTCAGATACCTTCGAGGTCGCAGAATCATCCAAATTGCCATTCGAACCGTCTTTAGAAACTGAGTCCGAATTTAAGCCGATTTGCGCAAGACTGTTTTGATTCGGGGATTTTTCGCCTGTAATCGTCTCGCCGGTATCTTCTTCGGATGTATCTGCTGTTCCCTCGCCTGCCGCTTCCTCGCCCGGCTCTTCTGTGTTTGTTTCTGCTGTGCCTGTTTCTCCCGCGCCTTTCGCTTCTGATCCGGCAACCGGGGCTTCCTCGCCTTTTGTGCGAGATTTTAAAGCCGCCGCACGTTCTGCGGGAGAATCGGTTTCTTTTAAAACGGGAGCTGCCGCAACTGCTTCATCGACAATATCGGCAATAGGTTCAAGATTTGCGCTCGCAGCTCCGCCCACAAGCGGAACCTGATGGTGAGGCTCAATTTTGTCAGGATTTTCAGGCGCAATCGCATCTGCAATAACCGCGCTGACATTATCTGTGCTGCCGGCCTTAAGAGCCATGGAAACCAGCACCTGAACGCATTCCTGTCTGTTCGGGATGCCCGCAAGCTGTTCGCGAATCGTATCGTCGCTCAAAACGCCGCAAAGACCGTCGGAACATAAAAGCCAGCGATCGCCGCTTTGCGCGGAACGAACGGAAATATCCGGGTGCGGATCGATGTCAAAATCGCCCAAAACGCGCATAACCACGTTTCTTTGAGGATGATGTTTCGCTTCTTCTTCGGAAATGCGTCCCGTATCGATAAGGTGCTGAACGTAACTGTGATCTTTTGAAGCCGGAATCAGCTGTCCGTCGCGCAGCAGATACGCGCGAGAATCGCCTATATGCGCCAAAACCCAGTGGCTGCCCGTCAAAGTAACGGCCGTAACGGTTGTTCCCATTCCGTGAAGTTTGCGCTCGCGCTTGGCTTTGCCCACAATCGCATCATGGGCTGCCAAAACAGAAGTGCCCATCGTATGCGCAATGTTTTCAACTTCGGTATTCTGCCCGGGTCTTTCGATATGGGCAAGAGAACGAATTGCGATTGTCGAAGCCGTGTCTCCTCCCGCGTGGCCTCCCATGCCGTCGCATACTGCGATTATTCTCTCGCCTGCGAAAGTCGAATCCTGATTATTGCTGCGAACATAACCGACGTCGGAAACCGTTGCGGAATAAAGCAAAAGCGCGCTGCTTGCAAGGTTGTCTGCGGAATTTGAGGAAGCGCCCGCCTGCTGTTCGGTCAGTGCTCTGTCTGCAGTCTTGCTGTCTGCGGTCTGGCTGTCTGTATTTTTGCTGTCTGCGTTCCCGCTGCCCGCATTGTCCGCGTTTTTTCTGATACCGATTATTCTGTTCGCCATGCGCATTACCTCAATTCAAAGGTTGTCGCGCCGATTCTTACGGGAACGCGCTCGGGCAAAACCGTTGCTCCGGTTATTCTTTGCCCGTTTACAAGCGTTCCGTTCGTGGAATTCATGTCTTCTACGGCCCATTGCGATGTGGGCTTGTTGAAAAATACTCTCGCATGCAGAGAAGATACGAATTCGTCATCCAAAACAACAGTGTTTGAAGCCGATCTTCCCAGCGTTACGGGAGACAAAACATCCAAAGGCATTGTGGTTCCTGCCAAAGGACCGTCAATAATAACGAGTATTTTCGCCTGAGTCCGCCCTGAAGGAGGCAGATTTGCTTCCGGCGTCTGCTGTTTTACGGTAACCGGCGGCGCCGCCTTTGCTGCTGCAATGGCGGTTTGTGCTTTTTCTTGCGCTTTTCGTCTGGCTCTTCGCGATGTATGCGGACTCAAATCCGACACGTCGCGATATAACGCTCTTACGGCAAGCAGTACGAAAACCCACAGCAGAGCAAGGAATGCGTACTTAAGAATCGCAAATGTAAGTTCGGTCATAAAAATGTATAGTCGTTCGGATTACTCTTGCGGCTCCGGCGAAGACCAGAACAGAATTCTGGTGCGTCCGATTGTAATCGTATTGCCGTCGACAAGCGTTGCGGCGGGAACCTGATGTCCCTCGACAAACATTCCGTTCGTCGAACCCATGTCTCGGGCGATAACGCCGTTGGGAGTAATGTCGATTTCCAGATGCCTGCGCGAAATTCCCGCGTCATCGATAACTATGTCGCAGTTCGAACCGCGACCGATAACGGTTTTCGGCGCGGTCAGCAGATACTGACGGCCGTTAATCTCCAAAACCGGGCAGTCTTTGTTTTCGTTCGCGGAAGTTAGCGGAGCGACATTTCCTTCGACAGACTCGGATGTCAGACTGTATTCGTTCTTGGGCAGCTGCAAATCTTCCTCAAAAATAACTACAACCGGTCCGACAAACGCATAATTCTGGCTTGCCGCATACTTGGTCAGATTGTCTGCCAATTCGTTTGCAAGCGTCTCCGAACCCCACTGCTCAATGCGGTCGAAATCCGGCGTAGACAACTTGAAACGAAACTCGTTCGGCGCGACGGTCCGGTCGCGTCCCATAGGCATAGCCTTTGAATTAAGCTCCCTTTCCAAAGCGCTTGCCAGGTCAACCGGTCTTAACTCTTTGGACGACAACTTATAGAAAACGCCGTTTACTGCACCTTCTACGCTTTTTTCAAAACGGTCGAGAACGCTCATTACTGCCCCTTTCTTATATGGATTATACGTGAAAGGGCAAACAGCCGCCGACGAGTTCCCGATTTTTCGCTTAATATCTTATATTTCTGCAAAAATTGCGCGTCTGCCTGCCCTGGAATCCCGCTTTCTTCTCCGGCTTAATTCCGGCTTAATTCTGTATTTTCTGTATTTTCTGTATCTTTGTCAGATTTTTTCTTTCAATCTTCTTATTTTTTCTGCCTGAATGGCGATGAAATTGTTTGAAGACATGATTTTTGTTTTTCGCAAAGTCTGCCAGTCGACTTTGAATACGTCGACATGCTCGTCTTTGTCCAGTTTTCTTTCGATTTTATGCCAGCTGCGCAGGTGGATAACCGCGATATGCGCCAGTTCGTCGGTAAAGCCCTCGGAAGAATAAAAATCGCCGACATAATCGATTTGCACATCCGCACAGCCGTCTTCTGTCAGGTCGGGCTCGATTCCGGTTTCTTCGGCAAGCTCTCTGAACATTGCAGTCTCGATCGACTCGTTTTCGTCGATAAGACCCGCGACAAGCCCGTAAACAAAATCATTCGGACCGACTCTGTATTCGCGTTCGATGAAATATTTATCGTCTTTGCAGTCGTGAACAAGCATGACAACGCAGGGAGAATGAGAGACAATCTGCCGGCGGATGACTATATTTTCCGCTGTTTCTTCAGAAGAGCTGCTGTTTTTTGCAAGACCGGGCAGCGAGATCTGTCTTTCTTCGACGGAAAAAATTGCGCCTTCAAAACATTTTTTCGCAGACAAAATCTTTGGCTTCGCGGCTGTGTTCACAGCATTGTCGGCGGCGAATTCGTCGTGACGTTCTGTCATATTCGTTCCCTCTCTGTCTTTATGTTTCAATATTACAAATCGAACGGCATATTGCTGCCGAAAACATTTTCTTGTTTTGTCTGCCGAATTTTGTCCTGCGATATGAGTCTTGTGATATGAATCCTGCGATATGAGTCCTCTGATATGAGGGCGGCATTCGCTCGTGTTTTTGTTGAGTTCAGATATTAGAATATTACTGATAAAAATGAAAGTTCGTCGGCGAACCGACGCTCGGCAGCTGAAAAAACAATATGACCGACAGCCGGCAGCCGAGAGCGGAAAACAGCGAAAAAGAGGGGGTTTGCAGCATGGCATTTCACATTTTCTTTCGCGATTTGGGCAGGATAATAAAGAATCCGATTGCGCTGATCGTCTCTCTGGGCGTTGCGATGATTCCTTCTCTTTACGCGTGGGTCAATATTATTGCGAATCGCGACCCTTATTCGAACACTGCCGGCGTTTCCGTCGCTGTGGTAAACAATGATGCCGGCGCCGACTCGCCAGCGGCCGGGCATGTCGACGCCGGAAGCAGGATAGAAGATGAACTGCGGAACAATACGCAGCTGGGATGGACATTTGTCGGCGAAGAAACTGCGAGAGACGGCGTAAAATCAGGCAAATATTATGCTGCGATTATTTTCGGACAGGATTTTTCCGAAAAAATGATTTCTCTGCTGTCGGGGAATCCGCAAAAGCCGGAAATAACATATCTGATTAATGAGAAAAAGAATGCGATAGCCTCAAAAATAACGGATACGGGCGCGAGCAGCATTGAAGAAAAAATCAATTCCGCATTTGTCGGCGCGGTTGCGAAAGTTGTCGTCGAAAAAGCAGCCGAAGCATCAGACGGCATGGGAAACAAGATTGAAAGCCGGAAAAATTCGCTGTCGGCAAACATCGCGCAAACGGCTGAAAAAGTCGGCAGAGCGCGTTCGGTCGCGTCGGGCGTGAGAGCAGATCTGGCAAAATCGCAGCAGGCGCTTTCGGAAGCGAAAAACACGATAAATCTGCTTGAAGCCAAATCAGATTCCGTGCGCTCGCAGGCAGGGCAAATCGGCAGAGCGATAAATGCGATTCAAGAGGATGCGCGCGCGCTGGACGGCATAATTTCGGCGCGTGCAGATTCGCTGTCTGCAGGCTTGGATGAGATAGAAAATTCAGTCGGGAGCACTGCCGTCGAAGTGATTGAAAGGCTTGAGAAAGACCGCTCGCTTGCGAACGATTTCGGGGTCAGTCTGACAAATATTACTGATGACAATTCGGAGATAATCGGCAAAATCCGCGCTTTTGCGGCCTTAGATCCTTCGCTTTACGGTTTGCTCAAACCGACTGTCGACAGGCTTGAGGAGCTGAATTCGGCTGCGAAGGAGAGAATCGGGGCGCTGAATGACGACACCGGGCGGGCAATCGGCTTCGGGGCTGAATCGGCGGGGAACCTTGCGAGTTTCTTTAAAGCTTCCGCGTCCGGCGCAAAAAACGCTGCAAGCGGCTTGAAATCAGGGTTTTCGCAGTCGTTTGCTCCGGCGATAAAAACATCGCTGCAGTCGGCTTCGACTCTGGTTTCTGCGATTGACTCGTCTCTTGTTTCCGCTAAGACGCTGGGTTCTCAGGCTTCGGAACTGCTTGACGGCATAATCGGGGTTTTCGCCGAATCCGACGATATTTTAGGCCGTTTCGAGTCGAGTCTTTCTTCAGTCGAAAACAGGCTGAATTCGGTTTCGACAGATTTGGGAGCATTGGATTCCGCAGCAGTAATCGACGCTTTGAAAAACTCTTTCCCGGATACTCAGTCCGATTCGGGTCTCGAATCGGTCGCATCCTTTATTTCCGCTCCGGTCGAAACGGAAACGACGGCCGTATATCCCGTTAAAGACTACGGTTCTGCGGTTGCGCCTTTCTATATAAACCTTGCGCTGTGGGTCGGCGGTTTTGCGCTTATCGCGATTTTCAAAGTCGAAGTCGATCGTGAAAATCTCGAGAAAAGCAGCTCGGCGTTCACCTCTGCATCTGGCTCGTCGGTAAAACCCGCTCAGGCATATTTCGGCAGAGGACTGCTTTTTGTTTTTATGGCAATTTTGCAGGCATTAATCGTTTCGGTCGGAACTTTGCTTTTGGGGATGCAGTGCGAAAAACCTGTTCTGTTTGTGCTTTCCGGCGTATGGATCGGCATTGTCTACGCGAGCATTATCTATTCGCTGGCCGCCGCATTCAAACATGTGGGCAAAGCGATTGGAGTAATTCTTATTATTCTGCAGATTCCGGCAGCAGCGGGCACGTATCCCATCGAGCTTATGCCTCCGATTTACCGCAGGGCAGAAGCTTTTTTGCCGTTTTACTACGGAATCAACGCTTTGCGAGAAACAATCGGAGGACTGTACGGAAGCGAATTTATAAAAAACAATTGCATGCTTTTGTGTTTTGTCGCAGCTTCGCTGTTTGTCGGGCTCTGCCTGCGCAGCTGCCTGAAAGGGATTATCGTGCTGTTTGATAAAAGCTTGGGCGAAACCGATCTGCTGGTTTATGAAGAGGAAGAGCAAATCGGGGAAAATGAAAAGATCGAAGAAAGCGGCGTATCGGACAGCGCGGGAAAAACTGCAGTCAAAACTGCCGCAAAAACCCTGACCGGACGCAAAAAACTTGCCATAATCGGCATTCCGTCTTTTGCTCTGATTCTGCTTCTTCTGTGCGGACATATGGTTGAAAAAACTGACATAAACGCAAAAATCATATATCTGCTGTTGTGGATAGCGGTTATTATCGCAACCGATGCCTGCATAATTTTCAAAGAATGCAAAGACGAGAAAAATAATTTGTCCGCTCAGCCGGCAAAATTCGAATTTGGCGGCAAAGAGAATAAAATTGACCGGAAAGAGGCGAAAAAAGCATGAAAAGCGGCAAAAAGCACAGTTTTGCGCAAAAAATAAGGAATATAAAATCCGTTGCCGTTATTGATTTTCGGCATATCGCGAGCAATTCTGTCGCGCTGATTGTCGCTGCGGGTCTTGTTATTGTTCCTCCTCTCTATGCCTGGTTCAATATTGCCGGCAGCTACGACCCTTACGGAAACGTCTCGAATTTGAAAATTGCGGTTGCCGACTGCGACGAAGGCTATAAATCCGAACTTTTGCCGGTGCGCGTCAATGCCGGCGACAAACTGGTTTCGCAAATAAGCAAGGCCGGCAGTTTTGACTGGAAATTTACCGATGAAAACAAAGCTCTCGAGGGAGTGAAATCGGGCGAATACTATGCGGCAATCGTTATACCGAAGTCTTTTACCGAAGACATAATGACTCTTTTCTCGCCGCAGTTCAAACATGCAAAACTCGAATACTATGTCAACGAAAAAATAAATGCCGTAAGCCCGCAGGTTACGAAAAAAGGCGCTTCGAGCGCAATGTCGAAAATAAACGTGCTTTTCGCCAAAACCGTTTCGCAAATCTGCATTGACGCGGCCGACGACCTGATAAGCTTCTCAAAATCCGACAGAATGCGCGAATATTTGCAGCAGGCAGTTTCTCATCTGGAAAACATGGCCGACGATACCGGCTCTGCCTCCGAACAGATAAGCGCGTTCGCCTCCATTGCCGACACGTCGGCGAAGCTTGTTTCGCAAGCTCAGTCTCTTGCGCGCGGCACATCGCAGACGTTTGAAAACGCAAAAAACGGCGTTCGAGACGCTTCCTCTTCATTCGAATCGGTCCGAGATGCGCTCGCTTCTTCTTTGGAATCCGTTGAAAATGCTTTACAGGCAGTCAAATCTGCGCTTTCGGATGCCGGCGAAAAAGCAGATTCGCTGACTTCTTCAGTGTCCGGAGAACTCGAGCGCGTCGAAGGAAAAGTCGCGGATCTGTCAAAAATAACGGATTCGGCGTTCTCGGATTTGACTGAGAAAATCGAAGAATTGCGCAAAATCGTCGCAGATTCGAGTTTTGTGCCGGAAAACATCAGGACAGAAATATTGTCCGCATGCGAGAAAATATTGTCCCAATTAAACTCTGCCCGCGAAAAAATGGGAGAAACAGCTTCTCTTATTGCGCAAACGGCAGCTGATTCGGCAGCAAAAATAACCGAAAGAAAAACAGCCCTTAAAACCGCGATTTTTGAGTTAAACGGTTCAATACAGTCTGTTCGCGACGTTTTCTCTTCTTCTCTCCGGCAAAATGCGCAGACACTGTTTGCTTCTATTTCTCAGATTGCCGAAAATGTGCGCGAAACCGGCGATATGCTCAGCCTGTCTGAGAGTAAACTGTCCGAAGCTGCCGAGGCTTCCGGAGAAAAAATTGAAGGAATAAAAACGACTCTTAACGATTCGGCAGCCGGCTTGTCTGAGCTTTCGCAAAAAATGCGCGACTTTAAAACCCGGCTGACAACTGCTTATTCTTCAGCTCTGCCGGCAGATTTGACGAATATTCTCAGTGCAGATCCGGACACGCTCGCCGCGTTTTTGTCAAGTCCTGCCGCTCTTCGGCGAGAAGTCGTGTATCCGGTAGAAAACTACGGTTCGGCGATGGCTCCTTTCTATACTATTCTGGCGATTTGGGTCGGTTCGGTCGTCCTTGTCGCAATGATGAAAACCGGCGTTTCGCGGAAAATAAAAGAAAAAATCCCGGGCATTTCGGCGGATGAAGAATATTTCGGACGATATGCGATTTTTCTTTTTCTTTCGCTTTTTCAGGCTTTGCTTGTGGCTTTCGGAGACTTGATTTTTCTGCGGGTTCAGGCTGTCAATGTTTTTCAATTCTTCTTCGCATGCATTGCGGCTTCGCTCGTGTTTTCGAATATTATGTATACGCTTACCGTTTCTTTCGGCGATGTCGGAAAAGCTGTCAGCGTTGTTCTGCTTGTTATGCAGGTGGCCGGTTCGGGAGGAACATTTCCCATAGAAACTCTGCCCGAATTCTTCCGCAAATGCTGTCCATTCCTGCCGTTTCCGCACGGAATTGACGCTTTGCATGCGGCTGTCTGCGGGTCGTACGGCAGCGAGTTTGCGTTTCAAATCGGGCTGCTTGCGCTGTTTTTAATTCCTTCCCTGCTTTTGGGGCTGATATTGAGAAAACCTTTAATCGGATTTAATGCGTTTATATCCGAAAAAATTGAAAGTGCTAAGGTGATGTGATGGTCGAACTTATCGATGAGAGCAAATTTGCCGCCGTAATGAGCGCGGTTGTCGAACCTGTTTTAAAATCCTGCAGCTTTGAAGGATGGATGAATCCCGCCGAACATCCCGGGCTGGAAAAACTGCCGGCGCCGGAAGATTCGCATGACGGAAAGTTGCATTATGTCAATTACAGATATGCGGTTTTTGCTAAAGAAATTAAACAGTTTGATGCCGGTTATTTTTTGCCGTCTCAGGCGGGAATCGCTCAAAACCGTCCGGATGAAGCAAAGGCTACGATAGTCATTTTGCACGGATTTACCCGCAATGCATATGTTCATCGCGAACTTGCCTGGTATTTTTTGAATGCCGGATACAACATATGCTGTCTGGAACATCGCGGACACGGTTTATCGCCGCATGATGTCGGGGATGAGAATGTCGTGTGGATTGACAACTGGCGCCGGTATGTGGTGGATGCCGCGCTTTTCTGCAAAACCGTCGCCCGTCCGTTTGATGACGGGAAGCCGCTGTATTTATACGGATATTCAATGGGCGGAGGCATCGGAGTCGCTTTGGCTGAACAATATCCGCACCTGCTTGATAAAATCGTTTTGGCAGCCCCCATGATTGAACCTTCTCTTTTGCTGGGCAAAGTTCTTTCGACTGTTGCGGTTAAGATTCTCTGCGCTTTCGGTCAAGGGCGCAAAGCGTCTCCCGGCCAGCGCAAATTTCCCGAGGAGCTTGACAAGTCCCTGTATAAAGGGCTGAGCGAACCCAGAGCCGTTTACAAGTTCGAGCTGTGCAAGTCAGACAGGCGATATCATACTTGTCAGGCTTCGAACGAGTGGGTGAATCAGGCGGCGGGAATGACCGGGCATTTGCTGAAAAAAGAAGCTTGCGAGCAGGTTATAACGCCGATTTTGCTTCTGCAGGCCGGCAAGGACAGCTATGTACTGCCTAAGTCTCAGGAAAAGTTTATCGAGTCGGTTTCTCAAAATGGCGTCAGTGCTCAGCTGTCGGTTTTTGATGATATGCGTCATGAGTTTGAAGTATCGGAAAACGAGCAGCTGCGTCCGTGGCTTGAGCGCATCTTGGATTTTTACGATACGGATTTTGAAAAAAAGGAGAACTAATGTCGGATTCAGGTAAGATGTCTGCTGTGTCGGCAATGTCTGAGGTATCTGCGGCGAACAAAACTTCTGCAGCGTCTGAAAACATTGCTGACAGACCTGCTGACGATTTGCCTGACGGACTGCCCGGCCGCGAGTCGTCTGTGATTCCGGGGCGTTTCGGGGATCCTCTGACCGTTGAGCATGCGCGTTTTTCTCAATTTTTCGATTGCTCTTATTTCAGGGATGAACCTGTTTTTCTGCTGCTTCACGGCTGGGGGTCAGATGAGAATGACATGGCATTGTTCTTTAGCGAATATCTGAATTTTCCGGCTGATTACGTTTCGCTTCGCGCTCCGATGCAAATTCCTGATTTCATTGGAAATACATGGTTTCATGAATGCGTGCCCTCGGGTGAAGACTTGGACAGGGATGCGTATGCCGCCGCTCGCGCGATTGACAAGTGGGTTGTAAAAAATACCGAGATTATCGGATCGGGCAGAAAGATTATTCCGCTCGGTTTTTCGCAGGGAGGAACGCTTGCCATCAGTCTGCTCAGAATTGCTCCTGAAAGATATTTTGCTGCCGCGAGTCTGTCGGGTTTTAAGGCTCCGGGGATTGTCGCTGAGGCTTCTCCCTCCGACAGTCGTTTAAGTGCGATGAAAAAGCCTGTTTTTTACGGATACGGCAACTCGGATAATGTGATTTCGCCTGATATTTTGCGCGAAACAGGGCAATGGATTGAGCTTAACGCCGCCGCTGATGTTCATGAGTATTCAATGGTTCACGAAATCTGTTCCAAAGAATGTTCTGATTTGCGAAGCTGGTTTCGTTCGATTCTGTAAAATATGCCGGTACGCCTGCTGAGGGGGCGGAAGAATACGATATATCACATTTTCGAAAAATGTGAAACTTTTGCCGAAATATGGGATGGGTTACAAGAAATTATGTCAAAATAATTTGATTTCGCGAAAAATATCGTGATAAAATCACGGTTGTTTGTCGGGCGATTGTGTTCACAGTCTGCTGTCTGAATGCGGCGTGTGCAGGCAATTGCGAAAAGTTGAAAGTATAAGGTGAAGATATTTTATGGTCAGCATTCGCGACGTCGCCGCAAAAGCCGGAGTTTCGCATCAGACGGTTTCAAACTACATCAATTCTCCCTCGATTGTCGCAGAGAAAACTCGCGTCAGAATCAAACAGGCGATAGAAGAGTTGGGATACAGACCTAACGCAGTCGCGCGCAGGCTTAAAACAGGGAGATCTGACCTTATTGCGATCGGCGTTGCCGCGTCAGAGCAGAGGAAGCAGTCGCTTATTTTTGATGAATTTTTGCATTTGCTGTCGTATGAAGCGACCAAAAGAGGCAGGCATATCATGCTTTATCCGCGAATTAATGAGCATGAAGAAATCAAATATTTTTCGCAGCTTTGCGAACAGTCTGATGTAGACGCGATTATTGTCGATGAGCTGACTGCGGGAAAACAGCGTTCGGAATGGCTTATGGACAGCAAAGTTCCATTCGCGGTTTTCGGACGAGTCAGCGGTTTTTCCGACGAAGTTGCCGACTCTGTCACATGGCATGATACGGACGGTTATTCTGCGGTAAAAGAGATAACTGCGTCGCTTATTGCGCAAGGAAAAAAGCGTATCGGTTATATCGGCTGGAAAACGGATACTCCGATATCGTTAAGCCGCGAAACGGCCTGGGAGGACGCTTATCTCGAGTCGGGAATCGTCGGCAGCGGGGAAAAAGCCTTGAAAGAGCTGGAATCTTGGAAGATGGAAGTTGAAGAATCTATGTGCGATGGCGTTAGAGCGTTTAAAGAACTCTTGAACAGACATCCTGATATTGAGGCTGTTGTCTGCGCTTCTGACAATTTGGCAGCCGGTATTCTTATGGCAGTCGGAAGTGCGAAAATTCGTGGCTGCACGCTGACTTTGGAAAATTTTTGTGTAACCGGGTTTGACGATTCTGAAGTGGCAAAAGCCATGAAGTTTACATCGGTGAAACAGCCTCTGGCAAAAATTGCAGAACTTACCGTTTCGTCTCTGGTTGACAAGATTGAAGGAAAAACTCCTTCGAAAGATGAAACTAAAACCCATTTGATTAAACCCGAAATTATATGGCGAAACACGTTTGCGAATATGACCTGACATTCCTTCTTCAGGAAGTAAAAATCAGCAGAAACGGTACGTGCAGTATTTGCGCGCTTGACAGTATTTGAGCGCTTGTTTGAAATAGCAATTGTCCGGAACAACAATTGTTCGGAATAATCAGCTGTCGGAATCAGCCGGCAGCTTTATTTATTCCAAGCTGCTTTATAGCAGTTTTGTCACAGTTTATTCCGCAGTTCTTTCCGCAGTTTCTTCCGCAGCGGCGATATTGGCGCGATAGAAATTAACGAACGAGCGAGAAGCGGTAGGACCTCGCTGACCCTGATAATGTGAGCCGTTTTTCGCGCTTCCGTAAGGATTTTCCGCCGGCGAAGACATTTGAAAAAAGCACATCTGACCGATTTTCATTCCCGGCCAGAGCTTAACCGGCAGAGTGCTGACATTGGATAATTCCAGAGTAATGTGTCCCTCAAATCCCGGGTCGATAAAGCCCGCTGTCGAATGAGTCAGAATTCCCAAGCGTCCCAGAGAGCTTTTGCCTTCAAGTCTTGCTGCAACTGTTGAATCAAGCTTTACATACTCCCAGGTTGCGCCAAGCAGGAACTCGCCCGGATGCAAAATGCACGGCTCGTCGGGGGCAACTTCGAACAGTTCGGTAAGTTCGCCCTGATCTTCGGCCGGGTCGACGTAAGTGTAACTGTGATTTTTGAAAGAACGGAAGAACCTGTCCAGTCGAACGTCTACGGAAGCAGGCTGAACCATTGCGGGTTCCCACGGGCTGAGCGAAATTCGCCCTTCGGCTTGTGCTGCGATAATATCGCGGTCGCTGAGAAGCATGATTCCTCGATTCGTATCAAAAACTTGCGCCGGCACCGCTTTTTCCGGCCGGCATCGCACTTTCTTTTCAGACGCGCTGTCTGTCAGACATATCGCCTTTTCTTATATTTTTTCATAAGATATATACCTTTGCGGTATTTTCGCCGCATATCGGAGCTGAAAATTATTTGCTGCCTTTATTTGCCGTCCTTATCTGAGCTGTTTTTCGAATTATTTTTCGAATTATTTTTCGAGCTGTTTCGATCTTCGCCTATAAAGAAACTGTATTCGCCGTCAAAATCGTCTTTTGCGGGGTTTTTCCCTTCAAACCAAAGCTTAGGTTTTGCAGAAATTCTTGACAGGCCCAGCCAGACAAAATCGACGATATGAGCAGCGAGCTGTTCCTTGCTCAGTTTGCGTTCATGCATCCTGCGTTGTGCCGAATATACTGCCAATCCGACAATCATCTGGGCGTACAAATCGACATTTTTCACCGGCAGTTTTGATGTTTTAAATCCGCGCGTAAGCACAGCGGCAACCTGTTCCGATATTTTGTTTAAAAGCGAATTCAGCGAACCCGGACCGTCCTGCGCCGGGCTGTCTTTGAGCAGCACCTGAAACCCCTCAGGGTTCTCCTCAATATATGTCAGAAAAGCCAGTATCGCGCGTTCAAGCATCTGTCTGGGCGGCTTGCCGGATTCTTTCAGAGCAGAAGTCATAATCTGCGAAAGCGCAGTAATCTCGCGGTCTATAATAACCGCATAAAGTCCTTCTTTTCCGCCGAAATGCTCGTATATAATCGGTTTGCTGACTTTTGCGTTCGCGGCGATTTCCTCTACGCTGAGCGTGTCGTATCCGCGCTGCGCGAAAAGCGTTTGTCCCACGCTTATCAGCTGTTCGCGCCTTTCCAGCGCACTCATTCTCGATGTTCCGCCCATGATGTCAAGTTTAGACGTTCGGGCGGTCAGCTGTGCCAGAGTTGAAAATCGGCGTTTTTTAAGGGCTGTCGCATTGTCGGATTCGGTTTGGGCGATAGTATAAGGCATACTTATATATATGTTTGTCGTTCTGTCTTTTATTCTTGTTGTGCTCGTCGGAGGCGGGTGTGTTCTGCTGTTTGCTCAGAAAGAAGCCGATTCCGGATTTTTTTCATGGCTTATGGGTGATGATTCTCAGGTTGAACATCCGGAAGAGGAAGAAGAGGAAGAAAAAGAGAAACTTCCGCGCACTTCGGGCAGCGGCATTGCATTTTCTCCGTCTGATCCGAATATATCGCGCAAAGAACGGCAAAACCGGCTCGCTGCGCAAATCGGCGCGGATACTATGGCGACTCCCGTTTATGTGAGCGATAAAGTTGTTGAGGTGCGGGGGATTCGTCCGCATGAGGTTCCGCTTTCTGTTCCCTCCGCTGCTGATAATGCGATTCCCAGAACTGATGTTCCGCCGATGAGCACAGTGCAGAATCCGGTTGTAAAGCCGCAGAATCTTAAGAATCAGCACGATTTGATACATCAGCAGAGTCTGAAGCATAAAACGCAGAATCTGAGAAATCGCGAGACTGCGCCCGGAGCGCGGCAGGTTCAGCCTGTTCGGAAGGTTCAGCATAATTCTGCACAGCATGTTCAGCTGCAGCATTCTCAAGCGCAAGCACAGCAGTCATCGCAGCAGCAACCGCAGTCTCAGCAGCGAACGCAGACTGTTCCGGCAAGCATTCCCCCTGCTGCCATTCCCCCCGCTGCAAGCCGCAGGCGAAACTCTGCCGATAATCGTTCCGCAAACGTTGGAACAGGCAGCGTTCGCGCAGTTCAGCCGTCAGCCGTTCGCAATTCGGGCAATGTTTCTCCCGATGTTTCTGCTGTCGTGTCGGCTTCCAATCCGTTTAAAACGGACGCGGCAGCCCCGAATCAGAACATTTCGAATCTTGTTCCCGCTTCGGTTCCTCCCGCAGTAAAGCCTGTTCGCGCGAAAACTGTCAAAAAAGCCGGACAGACATTGAATCAGACTGCAAACGGCTTGACAAACAATTCGATCGACGGTTTGACCGACGGCAGACCTGCGGTTATTAAACCCGCAAATAACGGTTATGCAGGCAACAATTCCCGGCAGTCTGTTTCGTCTGCTGCTCCGCCTGCTGTCTCTTCTGCTGCTCCCGAGGAATCGGCAGAATTTAAGGTTCCGGCATTCACGGATATTATGAAACGCCAAAAATAAGGCGCAAACTCAAATATCAAATCTGAAATTTGAATAACAAATCCGTTTTCGTCGCACAATTCATGAAGCGAAAGTTATTATTATTAAAAAATGCGACCGTACTGCAAACAATGCAATGAAGCAAGCGTTTGCAATACAATCGCATTAAAAGGCAATACAATCGCAATAATCCAATAAAACGCAATGATCATTGATCTGCCGGTTGCGATTACTCGAGAGAATCCGGTTTACTCGAGAATGCCGTTCACGAATGTTTCAGGATCAAACGGCGCCAAATCGTCAGGACCTTCGCCCAATCCGACCAGCTTGACCGGAACTCCCAGCTCTTTTTGAACGGAAATCACGATTCCGCCCTTTGCCGAGCCGTCCATTTTTGTCAGGACGACGCCGGTTACTCCGATGGCTTCCGAAAAGACTTTTGCTTGTGCTAAACCGTTTTGCCCGATTGTTGCGTCAAGCACGAGCAGAACCTCGTCCACGGGCAGTTTTTTCTCTGTCACGCGTCGGATTTTGCCCAGTTCTTCCATGAGATTTGCCTTATTTTGCAAGCGTCCGGCCGTATCGATAATCAGCACGTCGCAATCGGTTTCGACAGCTTTCGAGGCTGCTTCGAAAGCAACCGAAGCCGGATCTGCACCTTCTTTGTCGGAACGCACGACCGGTACGTTTACGCGATTTCCCCAAGTTTCGAGCTGATCGGCCGCTGCCGCGCGAAATGTGTCTGCCGCGCCCAAAACAACGGATTTGCCGTTTGCTACGAGCAGTCGCGAAAGTTTTCCGCATGTCGTGGTTTTGCCGGAACCGTTGACGCCGGTCATGATGATAACACCGGGCTTTTTAGCATCCTCGCGGGTTGCGGCAAGTGAGCGGTCTGCGTCAATATTGACAAGTTCCATCAGCTTTGCGCGAAGCATTTCGCGAATCGCGTTTGCATTTTTCTCGCCTGTCACGCGAGCGTCGGCACGCAAATCATCGACCAAATCCATGCTGGCATCCGTGCCCACGTCGGCCAGAAGAAGCGTATCTTCAATTTCCTCCCAGTCGGCCTCGGTCAGATTGTCCTTGGTCAGAATCGAGAAAAGGGCTTTTCCGAACGGATTCGAGCTCTTTGACAGCTTGGCTTTAAGTCTTTGCAAGCGAGATTTGGGAGCCTCCGGGGCATCGTATTCCTGTTCGGCCTCGGGCTCGGGCTTGGGTTCAGGCTCAGGCTCGGGCTTGACCTCAGGCTCGGGCTTGACCTCAGGCTCAGACTTGACCTCAGGCTCGGGTATCTGCTCAATTTCTTCAGGTTCTGCCGTTTCTTCCCTGTTTTGATCTTCGGCTTCCTCCGGTTCGGCAGTCTGTTCGATAATGACTTCTTCAGCAGATTTTTCGATTGTGCTTTCGGCTTCGCTTGCTGCCGTGTTTTCTGCCGTATTTTCTGCCGGTTCAGCCTTGATTTCTGCGGTTTCTGCTGATTTTTTATTCGCTGCTTTCTTGGAAGCAGTCTGCTTTGATTCTTGCTTCTTTGATTCGGACTGTTTTGATTCAGACTTTGTTTCGTCGGCAGATTCTGCTTTGCCGGCGTTCTTTATTTTCGGTTGCGAATTTGCGGCAGGCTCTTCAGCTGTCTTTGCAGCTGTCTGTTTTGCAGTTTTCTTTGCAGCTGTCTTTGAAGGTGCCTGAGTTGTTGTCTGCTGTGCGGCTGACTGTGTGACTGCCGGCTGTGCAGCAGTTTTATCGATGGTTTTATCGGATTTTTTACGCGTTTTTCCGATTATTAATGCGACCGCGACGGCGATAATGATAACGGCGGACGCGATGATTGCGATTATTGCGGTATTGCTCATAATTCAAGCCTAAGAATCGCAAAGGACAGAATGACCGTTTTTGCAATCCGACTCGAATCCGGCTTGTGTTTGCACTTTTTTTTTTTTTTTTTGTTAGTATAACCTTTTGTGGAGAATTTATGGATAAAAGTTGCGAGAAGTTGAAAGACTGCAATACAGGGCACAATTCAGGAAGCTGTTGAAAATTCGAAAACAACTCGTGATTTTTTGAAAGATTGGAATTAAGAAAAATGAATATCGGAAACTTGCAAATCAACAACCGGCAGGCAAACGGGCAGACAGTTTATCAGCCTCGGAATGCCGTCGATCGGAATGCTGTCAGTCAAAATGCCGGCAATGCGCTCTATATGAACAACGTTATGCGCACATACGATACTCCCTCGGGCAAAGTCGATGTGCTTAAAGGGGTGTCTCTTTCTGTGGCGAACGGAGAATGGGTTGCCGTTATGGGCTCTTCGGGGGCGGGTAAATCAACGCTTTTGAGATGCGCATCGGGGCTTGATACGGATTATGAAGGAGATTTGAATCTTGCCGGAATGAATCCGAAAAGCCTTTCTGAAGCGAAGCGCGCTCAGATGCGCAGAACCGTTATCGGTTTTATTTTTCAGGATTACAATCTTGTCGAATCTCTTACTGTCCGCCAAAATGCCGCTTTGCCGCTGCTTGTGGAAAAACAGTCTGACTGGCAGGAACGCACGGATAAAGCATTGAAAATTATGGGAATTGAAAAGATAGCTTCTTCTCCCGCAGTTAATATTTCCGGCGGTCAGAAGCAGCGCACGGCAATCGCGAGATGTCTGGCCATGAAGCCGAATATTGTTTTTGCTGACGAGCCTACGGGGGCGCTGGATGTGAAAAACAGCAAAAGAACGTTGGAAGCCTTCGGAGATCTCAAAGCTGCGGGGGTTTCGATTCTGATGGTAACTCATGATGTGGCTGCCGCTGCCTGTGCCGATCGTGTTGTAATCCTTGAAGACGGCCGCGTTTCGCATAATATAACTGTGCCTTCAGAAGAGAATATTTCGGCTGTTTTGTACGGTAATGCAGTCTCGGACGAACCGGCTGGCAGTCCGTTCGCGAATAACTCGTTTGGCGAGTAGTCTGCAATTATAATTTGGAGATTTTGAAATGATTAAAGACTTGCGTTCTGTTTATTCGAGCATTTTAAAATGTCATTCGAAACGTTATATTTCGGTTGTTTTTGTTGCATTTTTTGACGCTTTGATGGTTTTTCTTTCTTTGAATTCGATTTTCGAGACGGAAAAACAGAAGATTTACAGCGGTTCCCCGATTGCGGCAATAAAAGTTAATGCCGTTCTCGAAGGTCTGACTGCTTCCAATGTTATGATGCTTATGCTTGGGGGGTTGTCGTGTACATTTATTCTTTCGACGACAGTGCGTTTTGCGATTGCTCCCAGGCATGACGAAATAAAATTGCTTCGTCTTATCGGTTTTTCGCGTATGAAAATATTCTTAATGCTTTGCGCGGAAGTTTTTATAGTGACATTCGCGGGATTTTTGCTCGGAACGGTTGCGGGAATTTTGCTTATTCCGGCAAAACTTCGCTGCGACAAAGCTTTGGGAGCGGCTCCTGATTTTGTTGCTTACGGTCTGACTGCAAAAGCGATTTTAATTACGTTTGCCGTTATTCTCGCAACTGCGCTTTTTGCCGTATTCTCAGGATTTAAAGCTGTTGTTCCGAAAAGTCTGATTTCTGAATCGAAAAAGAAAAATACCAAAAAATATTCAATCCGCCGTCTTTTTGCCACAATTATTCTTTTGATTCTCACTGTTGTTTTGGCGGTTTCGATAAGTAAAGAAACTGATGCGGAAAAGGCAATAAAAATAATGTTTTGCCTGATTCCTCTGCCTGTTTTTCTGCTTTCTTTCAATCTTGCGTTTATTATGGAATTTTTCGGGAATCTTGGAACAAAACTTGCGCAGTCGAGAGGAAATTTCAAGGGACTTATCGCGTTTTCGAATATTATTTCGCAGACAAAAGGCGGTATCAGCACGATTGCGCCTTTTCTTTATGTGCTTGCGTTCGTGCTTCCTTTCGGTATTTTTGGTGCGACGGGAAAACTGATGATTCAGGCTCAGTCGACGCAAAGCATTGCTGCTCAGACAGAAATTGCTCTTGAAAACCCGCTGAGAAACATCTCTGACGACGGCGATATTTCTGCCGGCGGCGAAGCGGGCAATGTTTCCGGCAATGTGAATTCATGCGAAACGTTTGCGCAGAACGATGAAGTGCCGTTTTTTTCGATAAATGAAATATATTATCCCAATGCGCCTTACTCGTCTTATGCTCCTTTCGGGGCTGCAACCTGCCTGTCGTCGCTTAATAAAGTGATGGATTTCGAAGTTTTGGAAGGCGATCTCAGTCTTGTTCGCGGAACTTCGGTTGCAACCGCGACCGCTTCTAAGAAAATCGGCAGCAAAATAACTGTTGCCGATAAAGACGATAATGTCCATGAGCTGACGATTGTTGCGAAAGTTAAGCCGCAGGGAGTGCTTACTCAGAATTTTATTATGGATTTTGACACGGGCGATTCGCTTGTTTCTCAGGCTTCTTCTGCCAGAATTTACAGCAATCGCTCTGTTGCCGAAGAGCAGACGGCATGGGGAGAGGGCGCGAAAGTCAGCGCGACTGCAGAAGAGAAGGAAATTGATACTTCTTCTGTTGTGCGCAGTCAGCGCGGTTTTATGACGATGATTTGCGCGGTTCCTTTGGTGATTGCATGCGTTTCGAATGTTGTGGGAATGTATGCTTTCGCTTATGCTTCGCGCAATTCGCGTCTTGCGCTTAAAAGAATGGGAATCAGCAGACGGCAAATGGTTTCTGCGGCGGTTTTCGAACTGGCTGCTGAATCGTTTATTGCCGCTGTTTTGCTGGCATTCCCCGTGGGAATATCCTTGTCGGCGGCCAACGGCGCGGCCGGGAAACAGGGCATAAGCGCAGTCGGCGATATGCTTGTCGGTTCGATTGCGGTCGGCTTGTTTATCGTATTTCTTTGGGGAAGCCGTCTGGCAGTCGAGAAAGGCGAAGTTAAGTGACGCGTCCGTCGGAAGTATCCTATTCCATGGGAAAAGGGTTGTTTTTCTGCTGATGCTTGAAACGGAATGTTTATAAACAAAGTTATCCACATTTTTATCCACACTTATCCATATTAGCCGGGGTTTTCCTTTGTTTTCAATGGTTAAACCGGGGATAGGGAAAAGTGGATAACCTTGTTTTAATTTCTTGCGACACGCCGTCAAAAAACACTTTTCCTCATCTTTTCCACCGAGTTATCCCCATATTGTGGAAAACTTGCGTACTTTTCCACCCGCTTATCGTTGAAATGTGGATAACTCAAATTTTTTGTCCACAGTCTGTCGATTTGTCTCTTTGCTAGAATCAAAACATGATTTCACCCGCAAAAAATTCATCAGCGCGAAAACGCGGCCGGCGAGACTCGTTTTTCGAAGAGCAGCAGCCGGTGCTTTTCGACCGCGTTCCTCCGCATGACGAGAACGCGGAAATGGCTGTGTTGGGCGGCATGCTGATGAGCAAAGATGCCGTGGGGGAAGTCAGTCAGAATATTTCAGAAAATGATTTTTATCTGCCGAAACATCAGACGATTTATCGGGCGATAATAGATCTTTTTGCCTCGTCCGAGCCTGCGGACACTGTGACGGTGGCCAATGCTCTTATGCGCGACGACCAGCTGGAAAAAGTCGGTGGCGCGGACTATCTTCATTCGCTTGTCGCTTCAGTGCCCACAGCTGCAAACGCCGCATATTACGCGGAAATTGTTCGCCAGCGTTCGATTCTGCGAAATGTTATTTCTGCGGGAACGAAAATTGCGCAGATGGGTTATTCTGCCGAGGGATCTCAAGCTGAGGATATTGTCAATCTCGCGCAGTCCGAAGTTTACGAAATGAGCACCGGCAATGCGCGGCAGGATTATGCTCCCATTTCGGAAGTCGTGCGAGACAGCCTCGAAATGCTGGAAGAAATGCAAAACGGCGAAAAACAGACCGGCGTTCCTACCGGTTTTGCCGATATTGACGATTTGACAATGGGACTGCAGCCCGGGCAAATGATTGTCGTAGCCGGGCGTCCCGCAATGGGAAAGTCTACTTTGGGCGTCGATTTTGCGCGCGCAGCCGCGATTAAACATAAAATGACAACCGTTATTTTCAGCCTGGAAATGAGCAAAAACGAGCTTGCTCAGAGAATTATTTCCGCGCAGACCGATATTAATCTGTCGGATTTGCGTCATGTGGATCAGATAAATCAGGAGAAATGGGCTGTTCTTAACCGCTTTATGGACGAAATGAAGGATGCGCCGCTTTTTATCGACGATTCTCCGAATATGAGTCTTATGGAAATCCGCGCAAAATGCAGACAGCTGAAACAGTCGGATGATTTGAAACTGGTTGTTATCGACTATCTGCAGCTTATGAGTTCGGGGAGAGCGGTCGAATCGCGCCAGCAGGAAGTGTCCGAGTTTTCGCGCGCGCTTAAGCTGATGGCAAAAGAACTCGAAGTGCCGGTTGTTGCGCTCAGTCAGCTTAACCGAGGGTCGGAAATACGAGGAGATCACAAGCCGATGCTTTCTGATTTGCGCGAATCCGGTTCTATTGAGCAGGATGCGGATGTTGTTTTTCTGGTTCATCGTCCCGATGTTTACAATAATGAGGATCGTCCCGGCGAAGCTGACATCATTATGGCCAAACACCGCAACGGACCTACCGCCACTTTTGCTCTTTCTTTCTTGGGCGCGAAATCGCATTTTGCAGATATGCCCAGGGATTATGACGGGCAGGAGGTGTGAAAAATGGCGAATAACCGGCGAAAATCCGTTTTTTCGATTCTTACTCCCGCAGCGGGCAAAGCTGTTCGCGCTGCGGCTCGTCTGCGCGGCGGCGGAACGGCTTTTCCCGGGAAAGTCGTGCAGAAAATCGATCCGCAGTTTTTGAGCAGAATGCTGGAACAATTGCCGTGCGGAACGATTCTCGTATCCGGCACGAACGGAAAAACGACAACCGCCCGAATAGTCGCATCTCTGTTGGAAAACATAGGATATAAGGTTTTTACGAATCCGACCGGTTCAAATTTTACGAGAGGAGTCGTGTCCGCGCTTATCGACAAAGTTTCTATTTCCGGCAGACTTGACGCGGATATAGCTGTTCTTGAACTGGATGAAGCATATGCGGTGCATTTTGTGAAAGAAGTAAAACCGCAGTACTGCCTGCTTTTGAATGTTATGAGAGACCAGCTTGACAGGTTCGGCGAGATTGACAACACTGCCCGTCTGCTCTCTCATGCGGCTGCGGCTGCGACTGAAACGGTTGTGCTTAATCGCGAAGATTCCAGGATTGCGCGGCTCTCCGAGAATGTTCGCGGCGGCGCAGACGTGCAGTATTACGGACTTTCGCAGCGGCTTCGCAAGTTTTTCCCGGCAGATGATGAAATGTATTCAAATGAAAAGCAGGCGGGCGAAGTGTGTTCAGCAGAGTCGCGCTCGGTCGAGAAAGCCGATATGCCTGCCGCCGACGTTATTCTTTCTGAAGTTGACGGACATAAAGCCGTTTTTGAAGCTGACGGCGAACAGATGTCCGCAGAGCTGAAACTGGAAGGCGTTTACAATCTTTTCAATGCTGCGGGCGCGCTCGCAACCGTTCGCGCGGTTTTAAGAAAAAACGGCAAAAAGATTGACAATTCGGCGCTTATAAAGGCTTTGTCGAATGTGACCCCCGCATTCGGGCGCGGAGAAAGCATAGAAATCAACGGAACGATCGCAGATTTGATTCTCGTAAAAAATCCGATGGGATTCAGACTGTCTCTGTCCTCGTTCGATCCGAAAAATCACGATACGATGATTGTCATAAATGATCAGTACGCGGACGGGCGCGATATGAGCTGGCTGTGGGATGTTGATTTTTCAGGACTTGCAGCCGGCGGAGTGTCTTTTGTGAGCGGAACTCGCGCAACCGACATGGCTTTGCGTCTGGCATATGACGGCGTGAAAACCGGAAGCATTGAGGAAAATATTGAATCGGCGACGGAAAAATTCGCAAATTCTAACCCGGGCACTCCCAAGCGAATATATTGCACGTATACTGCCATGCTTGCGGTTCGCGCGAAACTTGCGAAAATGACTTCGGTGGAGGATGCGGGATTATGAGCGGCAATAATGAGTGCAGCAAAACAGCAGGCGGCAATATTGCGAACGGCGAAGCTGCCGGCAAAAGAGTTTTGGATATCATTTCGCTGTATCCGAAGGACATGAATATTTACGGCGATTACGGCAATGTTTTAACCGTTTTGCGCCGTGCGAAACTTTACGGATACGAGCCGGTCGTTCATTCGTACAACACGGGCGATAAATGGCCGGACCGGTGCGACATGATTCTCGGCGGCGGCGGGCAGGATAAAGGACAGTCTGCGATAACCGAAGATTTGCATAAACGTGCGGAAGTCTTGAAAAAACTCGCGTCTGACGGCGTGCCTATGCTGCTTATCTGTGGAATGTATCAGCTTTTCGGCAGGTATTTTGAGACTGTCGGCGGCGAAAAACTGTCCGGAATCGGGGTTCTTGACATTCATACGACCGGACAGGAAACCAGAATGATCGGCAATCTTGTCGAGCATACGGATGATTTCGGCGATATTGTCGGATATGAAAACCATTCAGGTCAGACTTTTCTGCATGACGGGGGCACTGTTGCGCTGGGTCGGGTCGACAATGACGGGACTGGAAACAACGGCGAGGATTTTACTGAGGGGGCGCGGAAAAACAACGTTATCGGCACTTATATGCACGGTTCTGTTCTGCCGAAAAACCCTGCTCTCGCGGATTTTCTTATTTCGATGGCAGCAATTAACCGGTACGGAGTTTTTGAGCCGCAGCAAGATTCCGCGCAGAAAGCTGAGCTTGAGCGGCTGAATGTTCTGGCGAAAAATGCGGCAAGAACCGCTCTGTCCCGTCCTCGATGATTTCTCGATAAACTCTTTGAATCGATGGTAAAATTGTTACGCGTCGAAACTGTGATAACTGAGTCAGGAGAGGGAAATGACGGATAATCGATACGATTCGAACAATAGTCGAAACCGAAACGCAGGCGACGAAGCAATCGATGTTGATCTCGCCGGCAGTTCTGCAGATCCGACCGGAGAAAATCGTGCCAAATGCGCTGAAAATACAAAAAATGCCGAGAATGCCCGAAACGCGAATTTTGGCGCGAATTCTTCTCGTCAATACCGCTCTCTGACTGAGATTTTCACTATCGACATGAGCCGCCTGGCTGCCGAAGCAATTAAGCGCGTGCGCACAACCTATGCGGTTATCGGAATTCTTTCTCTTTTAAGCGGCACGATCCTGCTCGTCAGACCGGAAAAAACGCTGCAGCTGCTGACGATGGTTGTCGGATTATATTTTGTTGTAACTGCAATCGTGCGTATCGTGTTTTCTGCAAGCACTCCTCTGCCCGGAGGCTGGATTGCTTCCGAAGTGATTATGGGAGTCGTATCGTTTGTAGCCGGAATTCTTATTCTGAAAAATCTTCAGACGGGCACTCAGGCTCTGTTGCTGTTTGTCACGGTTTGTACGGGCGCATTTTGGATTATTGAAGGCATGACAATGCTTATAGGGTCGGCAGGGCTGTTCAAAACCGGGCTGACGGTTTTCAACGGAGTAATAGCGGTTATTGCGGGAATTATCGTGATTTCTGCGCCTATGGCTTCAGCAGTTTTTCTCACGTGGTTCGTTGCGTTTTCGCTGACCGTCTTGGGAATCGTATGCCTCGTGCGCGCCTTCACCTTCGCCAGGTAGCGCATTTGCCCGTGACGCGTTTTATAAGAAAAGCCGGAGAACAAAAGAAGCTCTCCGGCAGTTTTTAAGTGGTTTGCGCGTCTCAGTCCAGTTCGAACGCTCCCGTGTTCAGCTGATAATATCTTCCGCGTTCTGCCATCAGTTCTTCATGGTTTCCGCGCTCGATAATGCGTCCGTGATCCATAACCATAATCACGTCAGAGTTGCGAATGGTCGAAAGCCTGTGCGCGATAACGAATACCGTGCGGCCTTCCATAAGCGCATCCATTCCCCTCTGCACAATCTCCTCGGTTCGAGTATCAATCGAACTGGTCGCCTCGTCCAGAATCATTACGGCCGGGTCGGCAACAGCCGCGCGCGCAATCGAAATCAGCTGACGCTGTCCCTGCGACAATTCTGCGTCGTCCCCGTCAATAACAGTGTCATATCCGTTTTCAAGCATTCGGATAAAACTGTCCGCATGAGCCAGTTTTGCAGCTGCGATACACTCTTCGTCCGTCGCCTCCAAACGCCCGTAACGAATGTTTTCCATAACGGTCCCGGTAAACAGATTCACGTCCTGAAGCACAATTCCCATACTCTGACGCAAATCCTTCTTCGAAATATCGGAAATATTTATGCCGTCATACAGAATCGAACCGTCGGATATATCGTAGAACCTGTTGATAAGATTCGTAATCGTGGTTTTGCCTGCGCCCGTGGTTCCCACAAGAGCAACCTTCTGTCCGGGTTTTGCGAACAGCGTTATGTCGTGCAAAATCGGATTGTCCGGATTGTAAGCGAAATTGACATTGTCAAATCTGATGTTTCCTCTCACCGGAATCAGTGCGGAACCGTCGGAAGCGTGAGAAATTTCGCCGCCTGCCGCCTTCTTGGCGATCTGTGAATCAAACTTGACGTCAGAAGGAACTTTCCACATAAGAGGACTGCCGTTTGTCGGTTTGACAAGAGTCACTGTTCCCTCGTCATCCTCGACCTGCTCGTCGATAAGCTCGAAAATTCGCGACGCGCCGGCCAAAGCCATGATAACCATAGGCATCTGCTGAGAAATAATGCCGATAGGATTGATGAAGCTCCTTGACAGAGAAAGGAAAGAAATCAAAGCTCCGACAGTAAGAGCCGCATTGCCGGAGATATAAATCCAAGCCCCGAAGATTGCAATAAGAACATAAAGCAAATAGCCCATGTTTCCGGTGACCGGCATGATTACATTTCCGTAAATATTTGCCTTGGAACTGGCTTCATACCATGCTTCGTTTTTCTTGTCGAAATCCTTTTGGGAAGCCTGCTCGTGCGTGAATACTCTGATTACGCGCTGTCCGTTCACGGCTTCCTCGACAAAACCGTTCACGTCTCCGAGCGTGTGCTGCTGCTGCACGAAAAAACGTCCGGAACTTGTCGTCAAATGCCGCAAAACAGTCAGAAATACGATTGTGAATACGATAACGAAACCGGTCAGCGGAATATTCAAAACAAACATTCCGGCAAGCGCGCCGACAGCGGAAACCGAGTTTGCGAGCAGCTGCGGAATGCTCTGTGAAATAGCCTGCCGCAACGCGTCCGTATCATTCGTGTATCGGCTCATTACGTCGCCGTGCTGATGCGTGTCGAAATAGCGAATCGGCAGATGCTGCATATGGCGGAACATGTCATCGCGAATGTTTTTAAGCGTTCCCTGCTCGATTGTTACGAGAACAATCGAATAAATCAGATTTGCCGCAACGGCGATCGCATACAGCGAAAGCAAGAATATGATTGCTCTGATTAATCCCGCATATGAAGGATTTTCCTGCCCGACAAGCGGCATAATATAGTCGTCGATAAGCTTTTGCAGGAAAAGAAAGGATTCTGTCTGCGCGAGAGAGACAAGAACAATGCAGAAAGCGACAAGAATGAACTTTGCCTTGAATTTCATCATGTACTTCAGCAGGCGTTTTGTCGTTCCCGGAGCGATTCTTCTGCCCGGTTTGCCGCGTTTGCCGGCATTGCTGCCGTTTATATTCCTGATGTCTGAATTTTTTCTGCTCACTGCCTGCCTCCTTCTGCGGATTCGGGCGAGCTTGCTGCCGCTGTGTCTGTTGCAGTTTCTGCGCTCGCTGTCGCTGCATCCGCATCCGCAGCCTGCGCTTCCGCTGCTGCCGCTGTGCCTGTCGCCGCATTGTTTTGAGATTCGAATGTTTCGCGATATTCTGCGCATGTTTTCAGAAGCTGTTCATGCGTGCCCTGAGCCGCAATGCTGCCGTTCTCCATGACCAAAATCAAATCTGAATCCTGAACCGAAGAAATTCTCTGAGCAATGATTATCTTTGTAGTATCGGGAATTTCTGTGGCAAAGGCAGCGCGAATCTGTGCATCGGTTTTTGTGTCGACTGCGGAGGTTGAGTCGTCCAAAATCAGAATCGCGGGTTTCTTAAGCAAAGCTCTGGCAATGCACAGACGCTGCTTCTGTCCGCCGGAAACGTTCGTTCCGCCCTGCTCGATGTAAGTGTCGTATTTGTCCGGGAACTGCTGAACAAAATCGTCGGCAGCAGCCAGCGAAGCCGCGCGGCGAATCTGCTCATCGGTTGCATTCGGGTCTCCCCAGCGCAGATTTTCCGCGATTGTCCCCGAGAAAAGCGTATTTTTCTGCAACACCATGGCAACGCCGTCGCGCAAAGTGTCCAAATCGTATTCGCGCACATCATGCCCGCCGACATACACATGTCCGGCATTTACGTCGTAAAGCCTTGGAATCATTTGCACAAGAGTCGATTTCGAAGAACCTGTTCCTCCGACGATTCCGATCGTCTTTCCTGCCGGGATATCGATATTGACATTCTTCAAAACCGGCTCTTCGGAACTTTCTGAATACCTGAAAGTCACGTTTTCGAAGCGAATCGAACCGTCGGAAAGCTCCGTAATCGGATTCTTCGGATTGGTCAGAGTGCTTTCCGTATTCAAAACTTCGGCAATTCGCTGTGTTGAAGCCCTTGAAATAACTATCATGATGAACACAAACGAAACCATCATCATGGCCATCATCAGCTGGATGCAATATGTGACAAGGCTTGTCAAATCGCCCGTTGTCAGTCCTCTTGCAGGATTGTTGCCCGAAGCTACAATCTGTTTTGCGGCAATCCAGGAAATGCATGTCAGAGTGCCGTAAATGCACAGGTTCATCAAAGGCATGTTGAATGCAAGCCATTTTTCGGCTTTGACAAAGTTTTTGTAGATTCGCTCGGAAATAGCGTTAAATTCGTTCTCTTCATGCGTTTCGCGCGTAAATGATTTGACTGTGCGCACCCCGGCAAGATTTTCGTCGACTTTAGAATTGAGAGTGTCATAAATATTGAAAACCTTGACAAAATCAGGGTGTGCTTTTGAAGCGAGCAGCAGCATGCCTCCGCCTAAAATCGGAATCATGCAAAGAAAAATCATCGCGATCTGCGGACTGATTCTCCATGCGAATATGCAGGCTGCGATGGCCATTACCGGTCCGCGTATCGCAATGCGCACTGCCATCTGGTAAGAATTTTGCACGTTCGTCACGTCTGTGGTCAGACGCGTTATCATGCTTCCCGTCGAAAAACGTTCTATGTCCGAGAACGAAAAATCCTGCATTTTTTTGAACAGATCATGGCGAAGATTTTTAGCCAGTCCCGCCGAACATATAGCCGCTCCGTGTCCCTCGAACACTCCGCAGGCAAGCGAAACCGCTGAACAGCCCAACAAAATAAGACCGTATTTCCATACGGCACCAATATCCGCGCGGCTTACTCCGTAGTCAATCAGATAAGCCATTATCGTGGGGATAAGAATTTCAATCAGCGACTCGACCGTGACGAGCAGCGGAGTGGCTATCGAGGGTTTTTTGTACTCCCTCACAGATGAACCTAAAATTTTTATATCCCTCAGAAAACTGTCTTTTTTCGCGGAATTTGACATTTTTGACATATGTCAACTCCTTTTTCTCAAATCTTCAATTTTCCCTCAAAATTCAATTTGCAAGCACAGTACTACCATTCTATGGAAAATTCAATTTCGGTGTGTCCGATTTTGGCAAGAAAACACGGCGTGAAATTTAAGTATGAAGCTGCGCTGAAAATCATGCAAGCCTGGATTTTTGTCGGGAATTTCTTCCCTGGAATTTGTGCCGTTATTTTGCCGAAACGGATGAAATGGTCGGGGGCGTCTATGTGCTAAAGTGTCTGTAAACCCGTTTGCCGGATTTAGCGCGTTTCGGACAGCTGTGTTTGAATGCCGCAACTTCGAATTCGGGGCAACAGAAAAGACAGAAGAACAGGAAAATCGGAAAATAAACAAACCGGGAAACCGGCGGTTAAAGGAGATCGAAATGGCTGACTTTGATATTAAAGATAACCTCCGCAAGGCATTTCTCGCGGGCGTTGGCGCGGTTGCAATCGGAGTTGAGAAAAGCGAGGAGCTGGTCGACGAGTTTGTTGCCAAGGGAAAAATGTCCGTCGAAGAGGGCAAGGCTTTGAATACCGAGCTTACGCGCAAGGTTAAGGAAGAAACTCAGAATGCGCAGGACACAATGCTTCGCACGCGTCTGGCGGCAATGAGCAGCGCAGACAGAGCGCAGTATGCCGATCGCGTGGCGGCTCTGGTAAAAGAATTTGACGAGGAATCAAAGGATTCTGCTGCCGGCGAAAAGAATGCTTCCGCAAAATAAATATTATCTGTGGTGAGGCTGCATGTCTTTTCTTAAAACAGAAAAAAGCGAGAAGTTTCGCATATCTCGCCGGCACAGACTTCGCCGTTTGCGCGAGATAGTTCATATTTTGCGCGAACACAAAATTTTTAACGGACTGACTCCCGTCAAGCTGCGTCTTGTGTTAGAAGCTCTCGGACCTACTTATGTCAAGGTCGGACAGATTCTTTCTATGCGGTCGGAAATGCTTCCGCAGGAGTTTTGCGATGAGCTGGTTAAGCTGCGGGCGAATGCGAATCCGATTTCGTATGAGACGATTTTGTCCGTTTTGGAGCAGGAGTACAAGAAAAAGCCCGAAGAGATTTTCCTTTCGATAGACCCGACTCCGCTCGGTTCGGCTTCTTTGGCTCAGGTTCATCGCGCCCGGCTTGTCACCGGAGAGCTGGTGGCCGTGAAAGTTCAGCGTCCCGGCGTGCGCGAAATAATGGCTGAAGACATTGATATTATGCGGTCAGCGTCTTCGATTGCTTCAAAATTTGCGAGTAATTCGCAAATTGTAGATTTTGAATCGGTTGTGGACGAGCTGTGGGAAACTTTTCAGTCGGAAACCGATTTTTCGGTAGAGGCGAACGGGCTGAAAGAATTCAGGAAGTTCACTGCAGGATACAGGTATGCGGACTGTCCGAAGCCTTACATGCATCTTTGCACTCCTCATGTTCTGGTAATGGATTATATTGAGGGTATTTCAATTTCCAAACCCGAACAGCTTACGGCAGCCGGATACGATTTGGAAGAAATCGGAATCAAGCTGGTCGATAATTACGCTTCGCAGATTCTGGATGCCGGATTTTTTCATGCCGACCCGCATCCGGGCAATATTATTGTGCGCGACGGACAGATTGTGCTTATCGATTTAGGCATGACCGGCAGGCTGGATACGCGCATGAGAACTATTTTGAGCGATATGATTTTTTCTGTCGCAAAGCGCGATTCGCAAGGGCTTGAGTCGGGTCTGCTGCGGCTGTCTGAGAATAAAGGGCGCGAAACCGAGCGGGCAGAGCTGCTCTCCGATTTGGATGACATTATCGAGCAGTACGGAACGGTCGATCTGTCGGATTTGGATTTGGCAGATTTCTTGGAAACTCTTCTATCGCTTGCCCGCAGACACAAGCTGAAACTTCCCGGAACCGTTACGACCGTCGGCCGCGCTCTGGTGACTCTCGAAGGCGTTCTTGCCGCGTATATTCCCTCTGTGAACATGATCGAAATTATTTCTGACCATATCGCCATGAATACGGGAATAAAAGAAACTGTGAAAAACGAGGGCACGAAACTGGGCACGGAAAGTCTGGGGGCTCTTCACGGAATGCTCAAAGCTCTGACTGACGCGGAAATAATCACTCATCAGCTTTCGCGCGGACAGCTTAAAGCGAATATCGAGCTTGTCGGATCGCAGGAGCCTTTAAGACAGCTGTCGAATATGGTTGACAGAATCACTATGGCTCTTATCGTCGTAGGGCTTTATGTCGGGTCGTCTATCGTGTATTTTGCGGGAATCAAGCCGGTTATTTTCGGGATTCCGGTTATAGGATTCTTGGGATATGCGGCAGCTTTTGTGCTGTCCGTGTGGATTGTCTGCGATATTTTCAGGCAGGACAGCAGGCTTCGCCGCAAATCCGAAAAATAGCAGAAAACTGTCGGATTGCGAAAGGCAGCGCAGCGCGCGAAAATCAGTGCGCGAAAAAATCAGCGCGCGAAAAATCAGTGCGCGAAAAATCAGCGCAGCAAAAGCAGGGCAGAAGCAAGGCAGCGCGGAGGTCTGCCGACAGAAGAGACCTGTCGGCAAAAGCGGGTCAGCTTTGCTTCTTCAGGCTCTGCTATTCAGGCTGCGTTATTCATTATTGCGGCTTTTTAAAATCATGGCCGTGACTCCGGAAATCTGATATGAGTTTCTCACGCAGACTTCAGTCGTGCAGCCGCAGTCGTCTTTTTTGTGACGGTGTTCCTCATGCGAAGAAGAGTTGGCCAAAACATCATAAATGCCGGGCTGCAGACCAATAAGTTCGCGCACTCCGTCATTTGAATTTGCGATAATCGTGTAAACATCCGATTTTGCGCTGTCGGAATCCTGCGTCGTTTCGGTTTTGCTCTCTTTTATCTGCCATGCGATAACGCCGTCGGAAGCCTGCAATATGCGCGTCGAGGCTGCGATCTGCTCATAATCGTTCATTCTGAAAGCCTTTGACGATCTCCTGATTTTGATCAGCTGCTTGACAAGCTGACTGAAACTGTCATAAATCGGGTCGTCCAGCCGCTCCCAGTCGATTCCGTTAATCGAGTCGCCGGCTTTATAACTGTTGCCGATTCCTTCTTTTGTTTTTGCGATTTCCTGCCCGAGTTCGAATTCGGTAATTCCCTGCGAAGCGAACACAAGCACGGTTGCCAGCTTTGCGCGGCGAATCGTCATAGTTTTCGACTCGTTTGGATTCTGGAAGCGCAGATGGTCGAAAAGCGTTCTGTTGTCATGCACTTCGGCATATTGGACAACCTGTTGCGGCGAAGCGTAATGCGCCCGTTTCGAAGGTTCTATATGAGCCAGAACCTCATTTGCCAGCTCGGTTTCCAGACCGTGCTTTTTTGAGACAAATCCCTTTTCTTCAGCCTGCATAACCGGTCCGCGAAGAGCGTCGCGAAGATCGTCATTAAAAAATGCAATCGGGTAAGACTGTTTTTCCCGCGCAGAATTTGTTTCCGGTGCAGAATCCTTTCTCTGCGTCAAATTCGAACCTGCAAGCTCGCGCGCATTCGCCTGAATCGCCATCGAAGACTGCGCAAGCGTGGGGTTTTGCATATTCCATCCCTCGCCCAGAATGATTATGCCCGGATCGATTTCGTCCAAAGCCGCGCGGACATCTTTCATCGTCTGCAAATCATGCAAACCCATC
The DNA here is from genome assembly GCA_900314875.1 of uncultured Actinomycetes bacterium. Classification (GTDB taxonomy): domain Bacteria; phylum Actinomycetota; class Actinomycetes; order Actinomycetales; family Bifidobacteriaceae; genus RUG039. The sequence continues at coordinate 128,358 of OMWX01000001.1, forward strand.
AAATCAAATCTGAAACCGTCGAGATTATACTCTTGAGCCAGATATTTCACGGAATCAACGATATATTTTCTCATCATTACGCGTTCAGAAGCCGTGTCGTTGCCGCAAAACGTGCAGTTTGTTGAGGTGCCGTCGGGATTTCTGCGGAAAAAATACCCCGGAATCGTCAGCGCGAAAGGATGTTCTTTCTCATCGTAAACATGGTTGAAAACAACGTCGGTTATTACGCGAATTCCGGCATCGTGCAGAGCTTTAATCATTTTTTTGCATTCGATAATGCGTACGGCCGGATCGTGAGGATTTGAGGAATACGAGCCTTCCGGCACATTGTAGTTGACCGGATCGTAACCCCAGTTGTAGTTGTCGTCATTCAATTCGGCTGTTTCGTCCACGCTTCCGAAATCGAAAATCGGCTGAAGCTGCACATGAGTAACGCCCAGCTCGACAAGATAATCAAAACCCGCAGGATTGCCGTATTCTGTGCGAAGCCCTTTGCGCACAACTCCGAGAAACTTGCCTTTTTCCGCAGAATTAAGCCCTTCTCGAATACGCGAAGTGAAATCGCGCACATGCATTTCGGCAATAATCGCATCGCAGGGAGACGAGAATGAAGGCATTCGCTCAAAATTGTCAATCTGCGTTTGTTCGGGCGAAAGAACCACGGATTTTAAGCCGTTCGCGGCGGCAGCTTTGGCGTAAGGATCGGGGGAGAAAGTCTCTTCGCCGTTTTCAAATGTTAAGTGATACATGTAATGAGCATTGCGCAAATCTCCCGGAACCTGCGCGATCCAGACCTCGCTTGCAGAGCCTTCCGCGCCCGATTTTTTCATGGGCACAGCCTGGGCGATTTGAGTCTGACCGGTTTCGCCCGGGTCGTACAAAACCGTTTCAACCGATACGGCAGTCGGAGCCCAGAGCTTGAAAACAGTCGCATCCGGCATCCAAACCGCACCCAAGTCGGCGCCGAAATAACCGGCAAAATTAAATTCGCTTCCGTCTGTTTTGCCGTCTGTTTTGCCGTCTGTTTTGCTGTTAAAATTGCCGCTTTGAACCGCGTTGTCCACTTTTCCTCCTGATTAAGCCGTTAAGCTGTTAAACTGATTAATCCTTGTTTGCTGCGATGTTAAAATCGGCAAGCATTTGGAGGGTATATCCTTCCAGGTTCGGAATCCGCGCAACGGTTTTTCGCTTCAAATCGGCATAAGCCGGATCGTTTGCTATATCGATTCGACTGGTTCCTGTAATCGCAATCGTTTTAGCGCCGGCACCCGTCGCAGCGATAATTCCCGGCTCGGAATCCTCGAAAGCCAGCATTTCGCTGTTGGCAATGCTGTCGTTGCCGAGCACGGTTCTGGCGATATCGGCTCCGCGCATGTAGGGAGCCGGATCGGGTTTGTGCGGAAGGTCATCCTGCCCACAAACATAGCCGGCAAAAGCATTCTTAGGAGCCTGGCTTAAGAAATTCTCGGCCATGCATCTGGGCGAAGCCGTCACGAGAATTGACGGAATCGACGCGTCTCGCAGCTGCTCAAGGATGTTCAAAATTCCAGGATTCCACGGAAGGTGCTCTTTTTCTTTCTGGAAAACATAGTCGGAAATTTCGCGGCAAATCTGCTCTGGGTCTGCATTCATTCCGCGCAAAATCATCTGTTCTGCGACATGTTCCAAATGCGTCCCCTGCATTTTGACTGCAAAATCGCTTTCCATTCGGCCGCCGTGCCGTTTGAACATCTCGACCTCGCCCTGTTGCCAATAGGGTTCCGTGTTTATAAGCGTTCCGTCCAAATCCCAAAGCACGGCCTTGGGGAAAGTCGCGTTTTCTGCCTGCATGTTCGTCTTTCGTTTTCGCGAGTGTTTCAGACTATTCTATGATATGGCTTGCACGTTTAATCGATTTGCCTGTTTCTGCGGGTTGCTTGCGCTCCTGACGCTCCTTTGCCGCTCCGGGGTCTTGTTCTGCCGATCTTCTCGGGGGATAACGTTTTTTCAGCATGAAATAAAACGTAAAAGCGTTGCGCAGATTTTTGTGAATTTATCGCTTTTTCGCTCTTTTCTTGCGCTTGTCGTTTTGAGAAGAATGATAAAGTCGAAATTGTTCGCAAGCTGTCATCAGCTGGCAGAAAATCGGGGATTGGGTTCCCGGTTCGAATCCGGTAGAATAATCATTGATGATTTGATAATCATCGATGATTTGATAAATGTGCGCACATTAACTTAATAAGGGTTTTCACTAAATATTAAATGTTTTGAGCGTACGTGGAACACCATTCCGAAAGGATTCATCTTGTCGGAATTGTCTTGTAAATATAAATCAATAATTTTCGAGAGAGAAGGTTCGACAATGGGCGGATGGAACAAGAGTTCCTGTATCGCAAAGAAAGCTGTTGCCGCTTTGGCGGCTTCTGCTACGCTTTTTTGCGGTCTGAATTTCATGTCTGCGACTCCGTCTTATGCTGCGGAAGGCCGTGACAGTTTTTCAGATACGATCGGCAACTCGACATTTGAAACTGCTCGACAGACTTACGGTCTGACTGAGCAGATGCGAGACGGAGCCACGCTGCATGCATGGGAGTGGTCATTCAATACTATTAAAAGCAAAATGAAGGAGATTGCGGAAGCCGGTTATACCTCGGTTCAGACCGAGCCTGTTTCCGCTATCCACTCCGGTCATGGCATGATGTTCGGCGAGAACTGGTATTTCGTGTATCAGCCTACTGACACAACCATCGGAAACTGGGTTATGGGTAGCGAGCAGGATTTTAAGGATATGTGCGCGGAAGCTCACAAATACGGTGTTCGAATCATTGTGGACATTGTTGCCAATCATATGACTGCGGATTATTCTGCAATTGCCGGCCGTTGGCAGAATTATGACTATTACCATCACGACTGCAATGGCGAGAATATTCAGAATTGGAATGACCGTTATCAGGTGACTCACTGCAAGCTTACGGGTTTGTGGGACATAAATACCGAGAATCAGACGACTGCAAATATGCAGGCTGATTTTATTAAAAATCTCGTGAGTGACGGTGCAGACGGATTCCGTTACGATGCGGCAAAGCATATTGAACTTCCTAACGAGTACAACAATTCGAACTACTGGAACACTGTTCTGGCAAACGGCTCGCAGTATCAGTACGGAGAAATTTTGTCTGACAGTATTTCTCGTGACGGAGATTATGCTTCGATGTTCAACAGTTCCTCAATAGGCGGAGGAGGCATCACGGCTTCTAGGTATGGTCACAGCTTGAGGGGATTGATTGCAAGCAGCAACCTTAATGCCGGCAGCATCGGCGGCTGGCAGACAAGCGTCTCTCCCGACAATCTGACCACATGGGTGGAATCGCACGATAACTATGCCAATGGTGACCGCGAATCGACATGGATGAATGACTGGCAGCTGACAATGGGCTGGGCAGTAATTGGCGCCCGCGCTGAGGGAATGCCTTTGTTCTTTGATCGTCCTTTGAACTCCGGCGGAAATCAGCCGCAGTTCTCCGAACAGACAAAGCTTGGAGACGAAGGTTCTCCTCTCTGGTACGACCCATCGATCGTCGCGGTAAACAAATTCCGCAACAAGATGAACGGCAATCTTGAGTATCTGCGCAACTGCAACGGCAACTCCTGCCTTTCTATCGAGCGTTACAGGTCTTCGGGCGGCAGCGCGGACACAGACGGTATGGTCGTTGTAAACATGGGCGGTCAGGCAAACCTTTCCGGTCAGGATACAAAGCTTGCCGACGGTACTTATGAGGATCAGATCAATGGCGGTTCGATTACTGTTTCCGGCGGAAGAATTACTTCCGGAACTGCTAAGGAATATGCGGTCTCTGCATTCTTTAATGTCAAGGGTTCCATTCCCGTTGAATCTGTCGAAATTTCTGGCGCGGGTCTTTCCGACAAGACTTTGAATCTTACTGAAGGCAAGACTTCCAAACTTACTGCGACTGTAAAGCCTGACAATGCAAGTGACAAGAATGTAACCTGGACTTCTTCCGATGCGTCTGTTGCTTCCGTTTCTTCCGACGGCACTGTAACCGCTGTCCGCGCTTCAGGCTCTGCAACTGCGACGATCACTGCAACTGCGGGCGGCAAGTCCGATTCGATTACCGTTAAAGTAGCCGAGGATCCCAGTATTGTTCACGTAACATCCGTGACTGTGTCCGGTGACGCTTCCGTTATGGAAGACAAGACGATTCAGCTTTCTGCGACCGTCAAGCCCGACAATGCTACAAATAAGAACGTAACCTGGTCTTCCTCCGACGATTCTGTGGCAACCGTTTCTTCCAACGGAACTGTTACGGGCGTAAATGCCGGAACCGTCGATATTATCGCGACTGCTGACGGCATAAGCGCTAAGAAAACGATTACCGTCCAGACCAATCCCGACGCGGGAACCGTAATTTACTATCCCGCATCCAAGTTCGGCGCAAACTCCACTTACATTCACTACTCGACCGACGGCGGCACCACATGGACCCCTGTTCCCGGCGAGAAGATGGATTCCGCTTGCGACGGCTGGGTAAAGAAAACCATCAAGGTTAAGAACGGCACTGCAATCAACTTCGTATTCAACGACGGCGGAAACAACTGGGACAATAACGGAGGAAGCCAAAACAGCTACTTCGTAAAGGCCGGCGGAAGCTTCACCGTGGCTGACGGCACCATTATCTCCGGCGTAAATGCCTGCAACGCAACTCCCGGAGTTAAGGGCGAAGTAACCGTTTACTACCCTGCTTCCGCATTCGGAGCAGACTCCACCTACATTCACTATCAGATAGGCACCGGCGAATGGACAGCCGTTCCCGGCGAAAAGATGGAAGCTGCCTGCGACGGCTGGGTAAAGAAAACCGTTAAGACAAACGGCTCAAACCTTACCTACGTATTCAACAACGGAAACGGCAACTGGGACAGCAACTGGGACAGCAACTACTCTGCAGCCGACGGATCTGTCGCAATCAAGGGCGCTTCCGGTTTTGCTCCCTGCTCTGTTGCAGTCGAAACAGTAAAGATCGACCAGTCTGCTCCCTCTGTTAAGGAAGGCGCGACCGTCAAGCTGACTGCTACCGTCGAGAACGGTCCTGCTTCTCCTTCGCTTGTATGGTCTTCTTCCAATACTTCTGTTGCGACTGTCGCTTCTGACGGCACTGTAACTGGAAAGAAGGCAGGTACCGCCGTAATTACAGTTAATGCGGACAATACAGCCGAGGATTCCGTAACAGTTACGGTAACCAAGAATGAACAAGGGCATTTCTCTGACGTTCAGCCTGGCGATTGGGGGTACACGGAAATCGAATGGGCAGCTGAGAGCGCCATATCGACCGGTTATGCTGACGGACGTTTCGGCGTGAACGACAATTGTACTCGCGCTCAGATGGCTAAATTCCTGCGCCGTCTGGCAAAATCTCTCGGTGATAAGTCTGCTATGACTTATACTCCGACTGCTGCAGAATGGAATAAGTTCTCTGATGTCAAGCGCGATACGTTTGCCGGCGAGAGCATTCTTTGGCTTGCTTCGCAGGGTATCAGCACGGGTTATACTGACGGACGTTTCGGCGTGAACGACAATTGTACTCGCGCTCAGATGGCTAAATTCCTGCGCCGCCTGGCAAAGCACCTCGGAAACGAATCCGCTGTTAATTACACTCCGACTGCTGCAGAATGGAATAAGTTCTCTGATGTCAAGCGCGACACTTTTGCTGCTGAGAGCATTCTCTGGCTTGCTTCGCAGGGTATCAGCACGGGTTATGCCGACGGAAGATTCGGCGTGAACGACAACTGCACCCGCGGTCAGATGGCAGTATTCCTTTACCGTGAAAACAATGTAATTAACGGCGGCAGCGACAAGGTTTTGCCTGAATCCGTGTCCATCACGGGAGCCGGAGTTTCCGGAGGCAAGCTTTCGGTAAAAAAAGGTAATTCCGCTCAGCTGTCGGCGGATATAAAACCTGCAAACGCTACTGACAAAAGCGTTACCTGGTCGTCATCCAACGCAGGCGCAGCAACGGTTTCAGCTTCCGGTCTCGTGCAGGCCAAGGCTGCAGGAACCGCTGTCGTAACCGTGAAAACGACCAACGGAAAGACAGCTTCCGTAACTGTTACCGTTACGGATTCTCCCGCGCCGACACCCGGAACCTGGAACATCTCTAAGTCCTTCTCGGGCGATTCGCCCGCATACGGCGAGAATGTGGAGTTCACCCTTGAAAGTCTCGATCCTGAGTCTGAAGCTGCTCAGCTTGCAACTTGGACAGTCGAATGCACCGGCGTAAACGGAGACGTTCACAGAATCTACGATTTCAGAGGATATCGCGCAGCGTTCTGCATGCGCGGCAACACTCCGGCAGGAAAGTACACTGTTACTGCAACTGTTAACGGCGAATCGAAGAGCGTAACCTTCGACTTTGCCGGAGAATGATATGAGTGATTTCTCTGAAACGAGTTTAGTTTGACTGAACTCAGCCGGCTGAAGCTGAAATATGCGTCTGAAGCTGTTTAGAACGGCTGAATGGCTGAGGACGGATATATCAAGCCGGAATAAATGCGGAAAGTGTTCTGCGGTTTGCCTTTGCGGCAGGCTGCAGGACACTTTTTTTTTTTTTTTTTTTTGCGTGTCTTTGTTATGTGTGTTTGTGCGCGTTTCAAGTTGCTGTTGCCGCTGCTGCTGTTGCCGCTGCTGCTGTTGTCGCTGCTGCTGTTGCCGCTGCTGCCGCCGAAACTTCAACTGAAGCGTTCTGTTTTCTGATTTTGAGCGTTTTTGCAAATATGTTATGCGATGTATATGCGTTGTTTTATGCACAGTTTAACGTCTTCCTGTGGCTTCCTGTCTTCCTGTGTCTTCCTGTCTTTTGCCGGTTTGCTTATATCTTGGAGCAGTACACTGAACAATACGGCATAAAATATCATAAAAACAGCATAAAAAAATCCCTCTTCACATCAGACCGCTTATCGCAGCAGGTCGCTATGAAGAGGAATATTTTTGTGAGGTTATTCAGTTATCTGCCGCGTTTTGCAGCAATTATTGTATATAACTTGAACGTGGAAAGAGAGAATAACCTTACTGATACAGTTTACTGCCTTGTTCTTGGAATTTCTCGCTCATTTCCCGCATTCCTTCCGCAATTTTTGCAGTTTCTCCCGCAATATTATCGGAGAGTTTCTTCTGTTCTGCGCTGTTTCCGAACTGTTTGCGGATATTCTGGCTGATTGCCATCGAGCAGAACTTAGGGCCGCACATCGAGCAGAAATGAGCCATCTTCGCAGGTTCTGCCGGAAGCGTATCGTCGTGGAAGGCGATTGCCGTATCGGGATCATAGCTCAAATTGAACTGATCAAGCCAGCGGAACTCGAAACGCGCCTTGCTGATGGCGTTATCGCGGTCGATTGCGTGAGGATGATGTTTGGCGATATCGGCCGCGTGACATGCGATTTTGTACGCGATTACGCCCTGTTTTACGTCATCTTTATTAGGAAGTCCCAGATGCTCTTTAGGCGTTACATAGCAAAGCATTGCCGTGCCGTGACGCGCGATTTCCACGCCTCCGATAGCCGAAGTGATGTGGTCGTATCCGGGGGCCGTATCGGTTGTAAGCGGTCCGAGAGTGTAGAAAGGAGCGTCGTTGCATAGCGCTTTTTCCATCTCGATATTCATGCGAACCGTGTCGAACGGAACGTGTCCAGGACCTTCAATCATCACCTGAACGTCATACTCCCATGCGCGGCGGGTAAGCTCGCCCAAGGTCATAAGCTCGCCCAGCTGTGCGGCATCATTCGCGTCGGCAAGCGAACCCGGGCGCAAACCGTCGCCCAGCGAGAACGCAACATCATACTTGGCGAATATTTCGCAAAGTTCGTCAAAATGCGTGTAAAGGAAGCTTTCCTCATGATGTTGCAGACACCATTGAGCCATAATTGATCCGCCTCGGGAAACGATTCCTGTCACGCGGTTCGCAGTCAGCGGAACGTAGCGCAAAAGCACGCCGGCATGAATCGTCATGTAATCGACGCCCTGTTCGCACTGCTCGATAACCGTGTCGCGGAACAGCTCCCAGCTCAGCTTGGTCGCGTCATCCTCAACCTTCTCCAGAGCCTGATACATCGGAACTGTTCCGATCGGCACGGGAGAATTGCGCAAAATCCACTCGCGTGTCGTATGAATGTCGTTTCCTGTCGACAAATCCATAACAGTGTCCGCGCCCCACTTGGTTGCCCAAGTCAGCTTCTCGACTTCCTCGTCAATCGAAGAAGTCACGGCGGAATTGCCCATGTTTGCGTTCAGCTTTGTGAGGAATTTTGCTCCGATAATCATCGGCTCGGCCTCGGGATGGTTGACATTGCAGGGCATGACCGCGCGTCCGGCAGCCAGCTCCGAGCGAACCAGTTCGACATCGCAATTCTCGCGCTCTGCAACATAACGCATTTCCGGCGTAATGATATTGTGGCGCGCATACCACATCTGAGTTACCGGATGATCCTTGGCTTTCATCGGCTTGTGCGTGCGGCCTCGCCACTCTTTAGAAGCTTTTCCGCGGGCGATCGCGCGCTTTCCATCGTCCTGAAGATTGCGGCGCCGGCCTTCGTATTCCTCTACGTCGCCTCGGTCTGTAATCCAGTCTAGGCGCAGGGGAACCAGACCTTCCTTAGGGTCGCACTTGGGTCCTTCGGTGTTGTAGTCGATAAACGGCGGATTCGGACCGGCTCCCGGAGTATCGGAAAGCTTGATTTCCGTGTAAGGAACTTCCAAATCATACGAACCGTGCTCATTTTCGAAATGCACAGGCTTGGTTTTGCGAATATGCGCTTTATCACGATATTTTGAGCCGCGAGCGACGATATCGACTCTCTGCTGCTTGGCAAGCTTTGCTGCTTCCTTGGCTTCTTTTGCATTCTTGAATTTCTTCTCAGCCGAACTTGAGGGCGAACCTGAAACCGAATCCGAGGAAGAATCCGCATCAGAACCGCTGTCAGACGGACGAGCCGCATATCCGTGCTTTTTCTCGCCTCGCACGGCTTTCCACGCTTCAGTCATCTCTCGCATGGCAGCTTCCGGGTCGTCTGCTGCTGCAATCGCAGAAATGGCAAACCATCCGGCGGCTTCAGTCTGCGCAAGCGGTTTGATGTCGTCAACAGTTACGCCGCCTCCGACTGCAATCGGGAAATCACAGGCCGAACACAATGTTTTAATCTGTTCCAAATCAAGCGTCTGTCCGGAATTGTCTGCTCCCACCGAAGCCTCGGGTTTTGAAGCGGAAAGATGCAAAGGACCAGCTCCGATATAATCGATACATCCGCCCGGCAGTTCGTTGATCAGCTTAATCAGGCTCTCGGTTTCCGCAGAAAATCCGATAATCGCCTCATCTCCCAGCAAAGCTCGTGCTTCTCGCGGCTCGAGATCGGTCTGCCCGATATGCACGCCGTCAACCTTAATTCCCTTGTTTCGCGCCTGCCATGCCGCATCCACGCGGTCATTGATAACGAACGCAACCGAGTCGGACTTGCCGTTATCCTCAATTATCTGCGCAATATCTCGCGCCAAAGCCGTGATTTCCCCTGCGTCGGAATTTTTCGCGCGCAGCTGAATAAAGGTCGCTCCCCCGCGCAAAGCATCGTCAACGACATCCGTAATTGCCTTGTTTTTGCAGTCTTCAGGACCTACGACCAGGTAAGCGCTCAAGTCAAAGCTGTCGCGCATTGATTCGAACGGGTAATTGCTGTTTGCAGTCACTTTTACTCCCTACGATGGTATTAACCAACAGGTTCGACGGGTCAGGCTCTCGCCTGTCTCAGCTTCCGAAGAAGCACCCCGGTTTTTGCGTTTGTTTATGCAATTTTGTTTGCATATATTATGTCTAAAATTACGCTGTTGACCGGACTTAATGCTGATTTGATACAGACTTAATGCCGACTTAATGCGGATTTAATTCTGACTTGAAGCCGCCGATTTTATTTTTCCGCAGGGGGCATGTACAATTCCTAGGCGTGAATAATGTTATTTGCATTGCTGTAGCAGCTCATAAGGCGAGCAGGATGCCTGAGGACGACATGTATCTTCCGATACAGGTCGGCAAAAAGCTGTGTCCTGAAACGAATCTGGGGTTTCAAAACGACGATGCGGGCGACAATATTTCTCGCAAAAACAGCTATTATTCCGAGCTGACCGCGCTGTACTGGATTTGGAAGAACAATCCGGCCGCATATAAAGGTCTGGTTCACTATCGGCGATTTTTCGGCACGAAAAACTTTGCGAAAAGGCATTTTTCTCGCGATCGCTTCGCGCGGATTGCGGGGCATGACGAAGTTGCTCAAATCCTGCGCAAAACCGATATTATCCTGCCTTCCAAGCGCAAATATTATATAGAGACCGTAAGGTCACATTATTTGCACACCATGGATGTGAATCATCTTGACATTACCCGGGAGATCATTGCCGAAATCGCGCCCGGATACCTGCCTTCGTTCGATAAGGTGATGAATTCGACCGGCGCTCACATGTGCAATATGTTCATCATGTCGTCCGAGAAAACCGACGAATATCTTTCCTGGCTTTTCCCTATTCTCGATCGGCTTGTCGAGCGGATAGACTCGTCGGGGTATGACGCTTTCGCAATGCGTTTCCCCGGGCGTGTCAGCGAGCGTCTGCTTGATGTCTGGCTGAATACAAAAGGCTATAAATATACCGAATTGCCGGTTGTCAACACTGAGCCGGTTCGCTGGGGGACAAAGATAACGTCCTTCCTGAAAGCCAAGTTTTGCAACAAAAAATACACTGCAAGCTTTTAGGCTGTGTGCTTTCAGTCTGCGAGTTTTCAGGCTGCGCTGTCTTTGCCGGTTTTGATTGATCCTGTTTTTAGCTTTATCGATTATTCTTTGATGTTTTGACTGTTGCCGGTCTCTGAATCCTCGATGTCGTCAAAATTCAATGTAACGCCCGGGATATTGTCCGGAATCATGCCCGGCTTGTAATAATCGCTGATTGTCGGCGGAAGCCTGTAAATGCCGGGAATTCCCTCAAGTTCGTAATATTGCGAATTATTCAAACCGGTCGGCTGCTTAAAATCGGGCGAAATCTCCGAACTGAATGAATGCGAGCTTGTCAGACCTTCCAGCCTGAGTACTTGCGCGTCATCTGAAATCACAGACATGCCCATGTCTGTTTTTCGAGTCTTTTTGCGCGTTTTCATTCGGGTTTTCCCGTTTTCTGCCTCAGTGTTTTCGGCAGTTTCGGCAGTATGTCCGGCAATATTTTCCGCTGCTTCGTTTTTCGTCGCATTTTCTGCCGTTTTATTCTGCTCGGCAACCGCATTCAGATAAGTATTCCCGCAGTAAATCAGCGCGAGAATGAAATAAAACCGTCCGACGAAAAAATCTCCGGTGAACGAGCCGCTGATAAGCGCTCCGATGAAAACGGCCTGAAGAATCAGGTTTTGTACGGGGAAACGGTTCCAGCCGCTGCGATCGGAAGCGATCAAATATATGAATATGCAGAAAACAGCCATGCCGATCGTTCCGCATTCAACCAGAATCTGCAGATAGGAATTGTGAGGGAATGGAGCCCCGCCCGCCTCGGAAATAAAGGTTTTGTTAAAAAATTCCTGACTGTATCCGACTCCCAGAATCGGATGTTCTGACGCGATTTCCAGAGCGGTTTCGTACAGCGTGACTCGCCCGGTCATTCCCGTGTCGCGCCCCAAATCGTTCATCATATTGATAAACCATTGATGGGTTGTCATCGTCGGAATGTAAAGCGCGAAAGCTGCAAAAAAGATGTTGATGACCCACAGCGGAACTGATGTCAAAAATCGCTTGTGCTGCTTGGCGTTCGAGAACTTGTCTTTCAGTCTGAAAAGCACGTTAATTATCGGCAGCATCGCTAAAACGGCTATGATTTTCGCCGTTGCGGACTGCGAGAAATAAAGCATTAAGAAAGACAGGGCGAAAGATATGATAAGCCAGGCTTTCGAGTTTGTGTATGCGCTTTCCATAGCGGACAGCAGAATCAGAGCGAGTCCGTACAGAATCGTGTCGGTATGGCAGCCGACGAACACTCCGCAAAGCCTTCCTCCGTCCGAGCTGGTAATTTCGCACAGGTTGAAAAACATGCCGAATCCGTGCGGATACAGCGCATAAACAGCGATATTGACCGCCGCGACACCGGTTGCAAGCCATCTCAGCGCTCGCAAAACCCTCACAAAATCGCGTGCGGAACAGCCTTTTCCGAATACCGACGGGAAATAAAACACCGGCGACACGCACAGCATAATCTGAGTGGCGCAACAGCGCAGAATGTCGCTTCCCAGATTGCTGATGCAGCTGGACAGAGTCACAAGCAAGAAAAACAGCGCAACGCAGAGAGGTATTTCGATTTTGCACTTTTTTCGCGCGACATAAAGCGCAACGCACGAGATTGTCATGGAAACGATTTTTGACAACAGTCCGAACGCGTACAGCAGATTTAAAATGCCTTTGCCGCTTGCTCCGTAATAAGTCTGCCACAGGTAGAAATCAGGCAGCAGGAACGGGAAGCATACGCACAGCGCAAAAAAAGGATGACGCATCTTTTGGATGGCAGCGTCGTTGCGCATTCTGCTTATGTCAAGCTTTTGTGATGTATGGGCAGTCTGCGGAAACATTGTCTGTTCTGAGGCTGTTTTTGGGCGCGAAAAAGAGGGAAAATGTTTTGTTTCGCTCATTGCTTCCTCCTTCGCCCGTGTTTTTCATTTGCTGTCGTTTTGCAGTTCGCGCATGCACGTGTTTTAACATACGACAACAGCGACATTTTACTCTTTTGTGCGGATATTTTCTGTTTGAATTTCGTCGGCCAAAGCGCATAATCCCGCATAGCTTTCGTCGATTATTTTGCGCAGATTTTCAGTGTTTTGCGAGTCTGTGTGCTCTTCCTTGAAAGTTTTGAGCTTTTCTCTGAACGGTACGGCGCAAATCTTGCGGTTTTTGAGCAAGGCAAGTATGCAGGCGTGCATTCGGGCGGAAATAATCAGATCTGATGATTCCAAAAGCGTTAAGAATTCGTCGAATTGTGCAAAGGGTATGACTTTTGCGGTCAGTTTGGGTATGTTTTGAGCGTTGTTGCGTGCTTTGTTCTTTGCTGTATTTTGCGCATAATCTGCAAATCTCTGCACGAAATCCATGTCGCCCGCAACTGTGGAAGTTATATTTAATCTGATTTCAAAAGGCTGTGATCGGTTTGAATTTCCGTCTGTCGAATTTTTGCATGCCGCATTAATCAGATAATCAAAATAAGCCTGCTCGTTGCGCGTTCCGAGCGTTTTTTCCATGTCTTGCGCGTAAGGAACTGGTATGCACAGAACGTTTTTTGCGCGAGACTCATTCCCGGCTGTGCCGTCTGCGCTGTCTGTGCCGCATGTGCCGTTTATGTCGCTCAAATTGCCCGACTTTCCTTCGCTTCTGTCGGCAAATGCGCTCAGCTTAGGAAACGCAAAGACCGCATCCGGCGAGTAAAACGGCACAAAATCGTATGCTTTTTTGAAATTTGCGACGGTTTTCCGATCGCGCACGCTTACGCGAAAACATTTTCGCAGCGAAACCTTATATCGCTCGAGCAGCCGGGCATTCATATTTATATCTCCGCTTACGCCGTGAACCGCAATCGGAATCCGTTTGTCCGATAAAACCTTGCACCAATTGTAAAAAGAGCTGTTGAAACCCTTGTGGCTGCCGACCAGCTCGCCGCCGCCGATAATCGCGCAGCTGAAATCCTCGGGATTGCAGTCCGCGTTCGCCAGCAGGCTTTTTATGCGTTTTTTATGCCAGATATCGTTAAGAAAATAACATTTGGAGAAAATTTTGTTTGTCAAAATCGCGAGTTTGCCCGTTAAGCGCAGTTTTTCGCTTATCTGAATCTCGTAGGGCGCGCGCACAACCTCGAATCCTTGCGACTTGAAGAATTCTTCCTCGCAGCGCGCTATTGCATAATCGCCGATATTAGGCGTATGTCCCTGCGTAATAAGAAGTATTTTTTTCATCCGGAAAAATCCTTTTTGTCTGTCGCGTTATTTGTCTGTTGAATTTGAAGTGCGCGAACTGATTGATTTGCTTGTGAACAGGTCTGACAGCGGAGAATATGCCGAACTGTCATACTCTGCAGTCAGGAACCGCTTTTTTATGTATGATGCTCTGCTGTTTCGAGATGAATCGCCTTTTTTGTCTGCCGAATCGATGTTTGTTAAATCGATTTGCGACGACATTTTATACAGAAAAGTGCCGTCAGCATCGATGGCATCGCCGGTGCCGTCAGGGGAAGCGCTGACGGAAGCAAATACTTCGTCGGGATTCTGTCTGCATATCGGCTTCCATCCGCTTAAAAACGGCTGGATTTGCTCGCATTTTGCATTATTTGACTTAATCTGCTCATATTCGTTGCGCAAAATCGGCACGTCTCGCCGCAAAATTTCAGACAGATAATAAACGAAGAAATAATTGTTTTTCCCGTTTTCTTCTCTGACATAAAATTCGAAAAGTCGGCGCAAAGCATTGTAAAACAGTGCGTCAGGCTGTGCCGCAATCGCGTAAATCTGCCACTGCAGTCCCCCCGGAATCACGGGAGAATACGGAAAAAAGTCAAGATTTTTCACGGACCAGAACGGATAATCGAAAATCGCATCCGGCAGAGGCGAGTCGAGAATAATTGTCGTATCAAGCCAGATTCCGCCGAATTTCTCCAGAATGCATATACGAATATAGTCGGCCAGGTGAGCGCGGGAAATCCGCCCGCTTTTGACGCTGTCCAAGATGAACTGCGGAATTGTCACAAGATCTTTCGCGGTCTGCAAATCGAGGAAATATAAGGGATGCTGTCCGCGATTTTTCTGAATCGTAGCGATATAAGGCTTAAGATTTTCAGGCATGCAGCGTTCGCCCTGAAGCCAGCAAACCCATATCGGAGTCTTGGAGTTGTCGTCAAAAGCGCGCGCGGTTTCCGGCATTTCGGCGATTTTTGCTGTTTCGGAAGCGCAGATCCGGGAGATATGTTTGCGCAGAATCGAAGTCTGCATATCGAACAGAGGACGGGAAAATCGCGGAGGATAGGGCTTGTGAGACAGTTTCAAAACGGCTCTTGTGCCCAGATTCGTAATTTTTGCGCTCAAATCAGCCATTTTTTGAGCCTTTCCTTGAGGAAATCATTGCCTTGATTTTCTTAAGTTCTTCTCTCATGGCAAAAATTTGCAAACCTGCCGAAATGAAAGTAATTGCAAGGGAAATCGCGATTGAATAAGGAATTTCGCGAGTTATGACGGCCGCCTGAACCGCAAGAAGAGCAAACTGAAGAATCGTTGAAAATGCATCGATTTTAATTCGAATATATTTTTTTGAAAGCGTATATCGGATAATTGCAACGCAGAAAGCCCCGGCAATCGTCGCATAGCAGGCTCCGAAAAGTCCGCAGGAGTCGGCCAGAGCAAAAGTCAGAACAAAACACAGCGCAATCCCGATTATTACGGACACCAAATTTTGCGTTGTTTTGAGCGCGGATGTGAAAACTGTGCCGAAAAACTCGTTAAGACAGCTGAAATAAAACGCGATTAAAAGCAAGGGCAGCAGGATATGTCCCGAATAAAACTCGTTTTTCAGCAGCAAAGACGACAAAAAATTTGTAAACGTTATTAAAAGTCCGGCAGCGACGACAAGCCCTGCGTTGAGAAATTTGAACATAACGGAGAAAAATTCGCTGACATTTTTTTTGCGAAACTCTTGGAAAGCGGTCAGCTGCCATGCCTGAATGAAAATTCTGTAGACGAAATACATGATATTGGGAATCTGGAAAACTGCCGCATATAATCCCAAAGCGTCCGCGCCCAGTTTGTAATTGATAACCAGTCTGCTGAGCGAAATTCCCAGCCACCAGTTCGGGATAAGCGGAATCGAATATGAGATCATTGTTTTGAAAAGCTTTTTCGACGGGCGAAAACCGCGCAAAAGGATGTATTTGTATTGTCTTTTGCCGAAAAGCAGTTCGAGCGCGGCTGTCGTGTTGCCGATGATATAACCGTAAAAATAGCCGTGCAGTCCCATATGGCAGAAAACCAGGAAAAATGCGGAAAGCGCCGAAATCGTAAGCGTGCATTGTATTGAAGCGCGAACCATGAGTTTGACGTGATTCAGCCCTCGCGTTATATCGCTGAGAAAGTAGAAAAACGCATTCGAAGCGTAGGCGAGCAAGAAAAGCAGCTTGAAATTTCCCAGCCCGCCGAAAGCCTTCAGATCCAACAGCGGAAGCCCTGCGGCGACTGCGAAACAGCTGAAAAGAGTGACGTAAAATCCGGTTGATATGTACTCGGCAGAGCGTTTTTTGTCGTCAATTACATACCGCAGCGCGCTTTCTGCAATCGCAAGCGTCAAAAGCGGAGTAACCATCGTCGTGACTTGAGCCGAAGTGTCTTTTATGCCGAATTCGCTCTGAGTCAAATATGAGGTGTAAAGCGGCACGAGAAGAAAAGTGATCAGCTTCGTCGCAATTGTGTTTATTGCAAAAAGGCCGATGTTTACAAGCAGTGCCTTATATTTGCCCATTTTCTCCTCGGATTGTGAGTGCGGTTGCGTGCGTTCGGTTACGTTCGGTTACGTTGTGTTTGTGTTTGTGCTTTTTTGTTGCGTGCGGTTTGCGGTTTTCTGCCTGTTTCGCAGATTTTTGCGATTTTTCCGGATTGTCGGCAGTTTCCCGGATTATCAGCAGATTTTTCGCATATTACTCGCAGCAAACCCTAATTTTATTCTTCAAATCAGACATGGCAGTCTTTGCCCTGCGGCGGTTCTGATTTTCTGATATAAGTATAAAATGACTTGAAGAAAGGGAGATGATGTCGGCGCTTTTTTCGATTGTTATTCCTGTGTTCAACGCGGCAGAACGGCTAGAACAGTGCTTGAAAAGCGTGCTTGCTCAGAGTTTCGGCGGATGGCAGGCTGTTCTTGTCGATGACGGTTCTGATGACGGTTCGGCGCAAATATGTGACTCTTTCGCAGCGGAAGATTCGCGAATAAGGGCGATTCACACTGAAAACAGGGGTGTTTCGGCGGCCAGAAATACCGGGATTGAAGTAAGCGAGGGCGAGTATGTCATATTTTTAGACAGCGACGACATGCTTTTGCCGGGAGCCTTGCAGCAGCTGAGCAGCAAATGCGGGGGGTTGCGCGAAAATCTTCCTGAAAATCGCTCTGAAAATCTTCCTGAAAATCTTCCCGATATGATCATTTATGATTTTTTGAAAATAAGCGATAATGCGGGCAATGCAATAAATTCAGACAGCTTTTCTTCAGACGGCTTGTCAAGTTCGCTTTCTGCGCATGAGCAGTTTCCTCCCGAAGGACGGGTTTCGCCTCAAAAGGCTCTAGCCTGGCTTTTTGAGGACAGGTATTGCTGGAATGTGTGGCAGGCTGCGTTCAGGAGATCCTTGCTGGAATCGATGAATGATTCGAATGATTCGCAGTCGGTTGTGAAGCCGTGTTTGCAATCAAATTCGCGGCATTTTGAGCGTTGCAGCTCTGTTTTTGATGAGAATATTTGCGTTGCCGAGGATTTGCTGATGTTTGTTCGCGCTCTGATTGCTGCCGATAGAAGAGCCGGACAGCAAAAATCAGGCTCTGTCGTCTTTCTCTCGAAGCCGCTGTATGCTTATGTTTCCGCGCCTGAATCCGTGATGAACAAAACTTTGACGGATTCGGCGAAGCAGATTGAGGCTGCGAGAGACGTTATCGAAGTTGAATCGCGATTAGAGAAAATAATGGCTGAAAACCCGGGCGAAGCAGCCGAAAAATATCATTTCCATGCTTTTCATATCTTCTTTTCCTGGGCTGTCAGGATTTGCGCAACCGCACCCGCAAAGTCTCCTGCAGGGTCGCCCGCGCAATCATCCGCGCAATCGCTCTCAAAGTCGCCGGCGCAACCGTCTGCAGGGCTGCCTGCAGATTCAAGCGACAGTCAGTTGTCCGGCGGCGGCAAAAATACTTCCGAACAGACCGCTAAAAACACTGCGGCAGAGTTGAAACGGCTTGCATTGCGCGCTTGTCCGCCTTTTTGTCAGCTGAACCGGCGCGACAAAATTAAATATTTTGTTTTTTTGTCCGGCTTGTATAAAATTCAGACTGTTTCGGCTGTTTTCAATCGCCGAAACTTAGAAAGGTAAGAGTCCGGAAAGGCATGCAGATACTCTGCGCACAATATCGGGAAGCGCATAAACGACATTCGGCTGCACAAAACATTATGCTGCACATGACATCGAGGGGGAAAATGACGAATCCGACGGAAGAAAGCAATCCGAAGAAAAAATCGGCTTCTGAACATTTGCAGAAAAAGCAGCCGGCTCAACAGTTTTCAAAGCCGACTCAAAGCTCGCCGGCTCAAAACCCGCCGCAGAAGAAAAACGTCCTGCTTTTTATGGCCAAGCTGGACATGGGCGGCATTGAAACGCTTTATTTGAACGTGATTCCGCGCTTGCAGGATCGCTACAATTTTATCGTCGCATATTATGGCGAAGGCGAGAATGAGCTGGGGCGCGATTTTGAGCAGCTTGGCGTGAAAATCGTGAAAGTCGGCCCGTCGCGCTACCGTCATCCGCGCAAATTTATTAAAAATATCCGCAAAATTATACGCGACAACAAAATCGACATTTTTCATTCGAATGTCGGATATTCCACGTTTTTCGGGCTTATCGCCGCGCGCGAAGAACATGTGCCGGTTCGGATTGCGCATTCGCATAACGGAGAGTTCGGCGTTCACGGCAATCCGCTGAACGCGCTGTTTCGCTTTTTGTGCAAAATGTCGTGCCGCAGGGACGCCACATGCCGCGTGAATATCGGCGGAGTGTCTGCAAAAGCCTTGTTTTTCAAGGGCGATGACTCAGTTTTTATTCCCAACGGCATTGATTTGATTTCGTTTGCATATCGGCCCGAGATTCGCTCGAAAATTCGCAAAGAACTGAATTTGAGCGGGAATGACACGGTTTTTCTGCATGTCGGGCGGTTTGCCAGACAGAAAAATCATGAATTTCTTATCAGGATATTTGCGCAATATCATGCGAAACATCTCAATTCGCGCTTGGTTTTGGCCGGAGACGGCGAGCTTATGCCGGACGTGAGAAAACAGGTTTTTGATGCCGGGCTTTCCGAAAGCGTTGTTTTCCTGGGGCTTTACTCGAATATGAAAGATTTGTATTCTGCGGCCGATGTTTTTCTTTTTCCGTCGCTTTACGAAGGTCTGCCTATTTCGCTTGTGGAAGCTCAGGCGGCCGGTTTGCCCTGTTTTGCAAGCGACACGATTGACCGGGAAGCGATTCTCACGGGCGAAACATTTTATTTGTCCCTCGAATCCGAGCCGCAGGTTTGGGCGGAGAAAATCGAAAAGTATCTTAAATCGCATTCGGGCAGAGTTGATATTTCCGGCTGCGAAAAGTTTAAAAGATATGATTTAAACTCGACCGTGAAGCTGTTCGATGCCGCTTATCGCGGGGATTATGAAACTTTGAAAGGTGAGACTTTGAAAGGATTCGGACGATGAGCAAAAACGCGGCCGGAGGAAATGCGCTCAGCACTGAAAAACAGTTTTTTCGCGATATAGGTTACAGCGTTTTCGGACCTGCGCTGCTCGGCTTTGCGCGGCATATCGCGAAAAACATGGAGAGATTGACCGAACAGGCCGAAAAGTCGGGCGATTGTCCGCCGAAGCTTTTCTTTCTTGCGCGCGACGGCGATATCGTTATGCGCGCGTGCAAGATTTTAAGTGAGAAGTATCCTGTTTTGCGCGGCTGCTCTTATCTGTATGTGTCGCGCATGGCTTTGTATGTGCCGTCTTTGCGCGGCGCGGACACTTACGAAAAAGCGCTGAATGCGATTAACCCGCATCCGTCGTATACGGCTGCGCAATTTGTCCGGGCTTTGGGGCTGGAAGCGAAAGATTGTCACGCAGATGCTGATTTGTCTCGCACAGTTATGCGAGAACGGCTGAAAGACGACAAGGAATTTCGCCGCATTTTTGAAGCCGTAAAGCCGAAGATGATTGAGAATTCGCGCGAACAGACGCAGCTTGCTCTCGAATATTTTAAGCAGGAAGGATTTATTCCGGCGGGTAACGCGGGTTCTTCGCCAAAAAACGTCATTATCGATATAGGCTGGAATGCGACGATACAAAAATTTTTGCAAAGTTTTCTGGACAGTGTCGGATACTCGGATATAACGGTTTTGGGAATGTATTTCGGTCTGACTCAGAAAGCGACGTTTTTGGGCGACAGTGCGGAGGGGTACTGGTTTGATTTGAAAGGGCAGAAGCCCGGCCGCGCTCCCGAAGCTCCTTTCAGAGGGCTTCCCGAATTGATTTTTTCCAATGCCGAAGGCAGCGTGAGCGGTTATAAGAAGGAAAACGGGCGAGTTAAACCTGTTCTTTTGCCCTATGAATATGCGGAAAACAAGGCGCAGTGCGAGAATCTTGCCGCCTTGCGCGATGCTGCTTTGAAGTATGTTGCTGATAATGCCGGCCGGGATGACAGAAATTCGGACGAAAATTCCGAATCAATCGCAAGAATTGAGCAGAATGTCAAGGCTCTTGTGCGGCTTGGGATGCGCCCGACGCTGAAAGAAGCGCAGATATTGGGTGATTTGGATTTTGAAAACGGAGATATTTATCCGCTTGCCTGTCCTAAGTCCGTCAGGTTTTACGCGAAACATCCGAAAGAGTTCAAAGAGGATTTTATTGCGTCTCAGTGGAAAGTCGCGTTTCTCAAGCGGCTGTTTAAAGTCCCGATGCGCTACGACCGGGTGTATTCGATATTGGATAAGATTAAAAAAGATTAAAAATTTGAGCTGAGAATACAAGCATCAGTGCGCGGCCGGCGGAAAGAGAAAATATGAGCGATAAAAATTTTGAAAACCGGGGTTCGGAAGAGAAGAGTTTCGGAGGGCAAGATTTCGGGAAGCGCAGTCGCATGCAGAACAGCGAAACCCGAAACAGCGATACTCAATGGTTTTCTCAGATTGAGGATCTGGGCAGGGCAGATCTTGCTTCTCCCGATATCAAAGGCGGCGGAGAGAATTCAAAGACCGGAGCAAAACATGAGAAACCGCATGCCGGGCCGTCAGCCGCAGCAAGCGTCGCAAGGCTGAAAAAGTCGCTGAAATCCGCGCTGAAGAAAGCAACTCACTCTCGCCCGACCGACTATAAGAAGCTTGCCGATCAGGTTAAGCAGTTTCAAGCCGTGTCTTTTGACGTTTTTGATACCGCGCTGACTCGCCGCTGCGGAGAACCGCGCGCGATTTTCGATATTGTCGCGCAAAGCTGCGATGTGCCGGATTTCGCGCGGCGCAGGATTGAGGCGGAGGAGCGCGCTCGCAAGATTCACGCCAAGCATACGAATTTGGAGCATATTTATGAGTGTCTCGAACTGCCGCTTGAGGAATCGGACGGGACGCGCGAGGCGATGCGCATGATTCTCAAGGAGATGGAACTGAATGCGGAAAGGTCGAATCTGACTGCAAAACCTGAGATTTTGCGGCTTTATTCGCAGGCTGCCGAGTCAGGGATTCGAGTCGCTTTTATCTCGGACATGTATCTGCCGTCCGAATTTTTGCGCAAAGCTCTTGTGTCGGCCGGATATAAGGGGCTGAAAAGCGGCGGTTTTGCGGCTTCCGGATCTGCTGCCGGCACGGCTTCTGCCGAGTCGGAACAGTCTCAGTTTGTTATTGTTTCTTGCGAGGAGGGCAAAGAGAAAACTGACGGAGGCCTGTTTAAAGCGGCGATAGAAAAGCACGGTTGGACAAAAAACAGCCTGCATATCGGCGACTCGATTCGCCATGATCTGATCGGGGCTCGCCGCGCCGGCATAAAATCCTGTCTGATAAACAGGTATTGAGCTTATTCTTGCAAGTCCGGGCCGGCCGGATTGTGTTTCTGAATCCGCCTTGTCTGTATTAGAGTCAGCGCTGTTATACGCTTTCATGTGTAAAATCATGCATGTCACTGATTATGAAAGAGGATAATATGTCTTTTCCCGTTTCAACGGAGGATATTTCTCGGCAAAATCCGCGGGCCGGCGCCGAAAATCATGGCATTGCCCGAGAAAAAACGGCTGTTGAAAGAGACAAGGATTCAAAGCTCCGCAAAAGAGCCGGATATATAGATATTGCCCGGGGCATTGCAATCATTTTGGTTGTCGTGCATCACACCGGCAAATTGTGGAGTCCGTTTGATAATTTCTACACGCTGTTTTTTATGCCTCTGTTCATTTTCATCAGCGGTTTTGTTTCCACTGAAAATCGAATTAAGAGTTTTAAAGATCTGCTTCTTCATTTGAAAAAGCGCGTTCCCAAACTGTATTTTTTCTATTTGAAATGGGAGCTGTTTTACCTTTTGCTTACCAATTTCTTCCTGAAAATCGGATTCTACAGTACGGAAGTTGTCTACGCGGATAAAAAGATAAGCCCCATAACTTCCTTCGGAATGCTGTTTAAGAAAATTGCAGAGACAGTGTTTCTTATGGGCAGGGAACCGTTTTGCGGGGCTTTTTGGTTTATTGTTTCTCTGATTTTTATTATTTTCGGATATTCCGTCATTAATTTTGCGGTTAATGCTGTTTTTGCCGGCAGGGATGAACATTTTAAGCAGACTGCTGTCGGGATTGCGGCTTTAGCCTGTTTTGTTATCGGATGCGTGATGAATAAAACTGTTAATATCCCGCGAGTTGCGCCTGCGTTCACGATGATGATTTGTTACCATTTCGGGTTTTTGGCGAGAGTTTATAAGGAGAAAATCAGGTTTAATAACGCGTATGCTGCAATCTTCTCCTTTGCTGCATTGTGTGTTTTGGAGCGTTTTGGCAATTTGAGCATGAACCATAATGAATTTCCCAATGCTGCGTTTTTCTTAGTCTCTTCAGCAGCCGGCATCTACTTTGCGGTTTTTGTTTCCAGGCTGATTGAAAAGACTTTCATATCCGGATGGCTTGAATATGTCGGGAGAAATACTCTGCCGATTGTTGCTATGCATTTGGTCGCGTTCAAAATTGTTACGCTGGCTAAATACGGTTTGGGGGATATCGAATACGCGGATATTGCAAATTTAAGCGGAGTAAATTGCAAGAATTTGTCTTTTCTCGCATATGTTATCGCCGGTGTCTGCGTTCCGCTGCTGCTTGACAAAGCGTATAAAATGTCGATTGGCGAATTGTTGAGGAGATTTAGAAAAATTTAAGACATTCGGATCTTTAGATGTTTAAAATTACGATTGTAAGGTGTCGATTATGAATCAGTCTGTAAGTGTTGTTGTTCCTACTCTTAATGCCGCCGGCAGGATCGGCAGTCTGCTTGAAAAACTGAAAAAACAGACTGTTAAACCTTTAGAGATTCTTGTGGTCGATTCTTCTTCCGAAGACGGCACGGCAGAAGAAGTGAAAAAAATTGCTGATGTAAAACTAAAAATAATTGACAAAAAAGACTTTAATCACGGTCTTACGCGTCACGAAGCTTTTATGCAGACATCCGGCGAATTTGTATGTTTTTTGACCGATGACGCCGTGCCTGCAAATGAGAATTTTATCGAGAATCTGATTAAACCGCTTGAAGACATCAAAGTTGCCATGTCTTACGGAAGGCAGCTTCCGAGAAGCGATGCCAGACTGTTCGAACGCATTGTGCGCGAAAAAAGTTACAGCGCGGATTCGAACGTGAGAAGTAAAAAAGACATCCCCAAATACGGCATTAAAACTTTTAACGCTACCGATGTCTGCTCGTGCTACAGACGTTCTGCTTACTTGGACTGCGGCGGATTCAGCGAAGTGAATACTAATGAAGACATGCTTATGGCTGCAAAGTTTATCTACAGCGGATATAAAGTAGCCTATGCTGCAGATGCCGAAGTGATTCATTCGCATAATTTCACGTTTAAACAGCAGTTTGAGCGCAATAAGCAAGTGGGTTATTTTTTAGAGAAGCACTCTGAAGAACTCGGAAATTTGAGTGAAATCGGCGAGGGAAAAAAACTTGTGATTTCTGTTTTGAAAGAGCTGTGCAAAGCAGGTCGTATGATAGAGGCAGGCAAATTTTGCGCAGACTGTTGCGCTCGATTCGCAGGAAATCGTGCAGGACGAAAGAAAACTCGTAATGAATAATGTGATTTACTCTGCAGTCAACAAACGCGTTGAAAACGTAATCATTGTCAACGATTTCGGCTATGTGGACGGCGGCGCCTCTTCCGTAGCGATTCGTACGGCTGTCGAATTAGCGGACAAAGGTTTGAAAGTAACATTTTTCTGCGGCGAAGCTCCTGTATGCGACGAACTGAAAAACTCTTCTGTAAATGTCGTATGCACTGATCAAAAATCTCTGATGAATAATCCGTCGAAAATCAACGCAGCGCTTACGGGGCTTTGGAATAAAAAAGCGAAACGTGAGTTTGAAAAATTATTGTCCCGCTATTCTGTCGAAAATACGGCAGTTCACTTTCATACGTGGACCAAATGTCTGTCTTCATCCGTTTTTGAAGCAGCCGAAGAAAAAGGATTTCTGTCTTTCCTGACTCTACACGACTATTTTTCTGCCTGTCCGAACGGTGCTTTTTACGATTATCGCAAAAATGTCAATTGCGGAGAAAAACCGATGTCTGCAAAATGCGTGTTGCGAAACTGCGATCAACGAAGCTATCTGCAAAAAGTGTATCGCATATTGCGCCAAGCAGTACAAAACCGGTACGTTAAAAACAGTAAAAATCTCAAACTGATTTACGTGTCGAAATTCAGCAGAAAAATTCTTGAAAAAGACTATTTTTCAGACAGAACCTCGTATCTGATACAAAATCCGTACAGCAGAAGGTCGATTGCTAAATCTGCGAAACAAAAAAGCAAATTCGCGTTTATCGGACGTTTAGATCCAGAAAAAAACCCTTACATGTTTTGCAAGGCTTGCACGGAATTGAACGTTCCCGGAATAGTCATAGGAGCCGGGGAACAATCGAGTTTTTTAAAAGAAAAGTTTCCGAACATAGAGTTTACAGGATGGCTGAAAGAAAAAGAAATATCAGATCATATACCTGAAATTAAAGCTTTGGTGTTTCCATCGCTGTGGTATGAAACGGCAGGTCTTACCGTTCTTCAATTCCTTGAAATGGGAATACCCTGTGTAGTATCGTCAAACTGTGCTGCGACAGATTATATCAATAGCGGAAAAAATGGTTATGTTTTCAACGTAAACGATATTGAAGATTTGAAATCTAAAATGCTTTTAAGCGAAAAATTGGTTTTCTCTCCTTCGATTCCCGCCGAAAAGAAAGATGAATATGCGGATCAGCTGATAGCGGCGTATGAAAAAGAATTGCAAAAACGCGTAAACTTAAAAACGACAATAAGAGAGAAGGCATGAGAGATGAGCAAAGCCAGAGTGATTTCTTTTTATTTGCCGCAATTTCATCCTGTTCCCGAAAATGATTTGTGGTGGGGCAAAGGCTTTACGGAATGGACGAACGTTGCAAAGGCGAAACCTCTTTACAGAAGTCATGTTCAGCCGAAGATTCCCGCTGATTTGGGTTTTTATGATCTCAGGCTTCCCGAGGTGCGCAAAGCTCAGGCCGATATGGCTCGCGAAGCCGGGGTTGAAGGCTTCTGCTACTGGCATTACTGGTTCGGGAATGGCAGACAAATTCTTGAAAAGCCGTTTGAATCCGTCGTGAAATCCGGCGAACCCGATTTTCCTTTCTGCCTTGCCTGGGCAAATCATTCTTGGACGAACAAAACATGGCAGAAGAATAAAACATTCCAGAAGGACACTGTTTTTCTCGAGCAGACTTACGGCGACGATGAGGATTATATTGCTCATTTCAACTCGCTTCTGCCTGCTTTTAAGGATGAAAGATACATAACCGTGGACGGGCGTCTTCTGTTTTTGATTTACATGCCGTTCCATTTTGAGAATCTTCCGCATTTTATTAAACTCTGGCAGTCTTTGGCTGAGGAAAACGGGCTTCCCGGATTTTATTTTGTCGGAACTGTGGAAACTTTGGGAAGACTGGATAGAGGATACAGTCACGATTACACGCAGGATGCGGGCGAAAATATCGATAAGGCTTTGGCTTTGGGGTTGGACGCGGTTAATACTTTCAGCATGCGCCGAGCTGAAATGCTTTCTTCTGGCAAAAACAAAATGTTTTACAGAAGAATTTTGAATCATGTGATTCCCAGCAGCACGCTTCAAAAATATTCGTATAAAACAATTACAGACAACTGGTTTTGCAAGGAAGACTCTCGCGAAAATGTTTTCCCCACAATCATGCCCAGGTGGGACAGAACTCCGCGTTTGGGCAGAGGCGCGGACATTTACGACGGTTCTACGCCGGAATTGTTTAAAAAACATGTGAATGACGCTTTGCGAATCATTGAGAATAAAAACAGCGAACATAAGATCGTGTTCTTGCGCGCTTGGAACGAATGGGGCGAAGGCAACTACATGGAACCCGACCTGCAGTGGGGAAACAAGTATTGCGAAGCGCTGGCGGAAGCATTGTTTGAATGATTGACTGACTGAAGATGAGATTGTAGGCCTGCGATGCTGTTTCTGTTTTTGTCAACTCTGATTATCTTTGGTTTATCCAAGTATTTCTACAAAACTTGGGTACACCCGATTGTGCTTTTTTCGGGCACATGGCTGGTGATTTTCTTCTTGTATCTGCTTCAGCTGTTTGATATAACTCCTTTAACAATGCAAATGAATATCATTCTTTTTTTGATGATTATCAGCTTTGCGGCAGGAGCTCTCGCGTATCAATTTCTTGAGAAATTTTTAAAGTCATCTAAAAAGAATTCGCAAAAAAATGACGATTGCGCTTCTTATTCTCTCAGAAGCAAGTTATTTCTCATATTGTGTTTTGTCACTATTATCATAATGTTTAAGGATGAATTGAGCATTATTCAAAGTTTGCTGGGCGGAGCAAATTTTGAAGATATTCAAAAAATGGCAGGAGGAAAGAATACTGTCAATTATAGCGGACCTTTGCAAATTTCTTTTTATATGCTTGTTGTTTTCCCCATAACTGCTATTGTAAGTCCGGTATGTGCTGTTGAGTTTTTTTCTAGGAAAGACAATAAAAAATTTATTTTCTTTATCGTCAACATAATAATTGTAATGTTGAATGTTGCAAGCAGAGGCGGAAGAAATACCGTATTAGTCATGCTTGTGTCATATATGTGTGTTTATACGCTTTTTGGGAAGAAGACGAAAATATCCAGAACAACAAGAAACAATATGATTATAATGTTTTGCTGCTGTTCAGTATTAATCGTGTCTTTATCAGTTTCCAGAGGAATCAGCGATGTTTTCCTGTCATTTTACGCGTATATGATTACTGCTATCCCATTAGGACAGGTTTTTCTAAACGATCTTTTTGTGTCTTCTCATCTTTCTTACGGATTTTTTTCTGTGAAGGGTTTTTTCCAGCCTATTTACATGCTGCTGAATTACTTCGGAATTCACGCTCCTGAAGGATATGAAAATGCAGTCAGCGTCCGGGAATTTATGGAGGCTTCCTATTACAGTATAGGAGATTACTCTGTTACCGGAATGAATTCTTTTATGCCGGCAGGCGCAATTGCGTATGTTGACGGTCGTTATGTCGGTGAAATAATAATAATGTTTTTATACGGGATGTTTAGTATGTGGATATATTACAGACAACAATCCAACCATCGGGCTGTTTGGAATGGGGGTATCATATGCAATAAAAAGGATACAGCTGCTTATGCTATGTGTGCATATGGACTGTTTTTATCTTTTGCAATGTTATGGTTCGAAAGAAGCGGTTATGCAGTCGGATTTTTGTACATAATGCTATTGTTTTATTCAAAGAGACACAAGGAAACGACAGAATAGGAGAAAAATATGATTGCAAATCTATATTCGAGATTGTATGGAGCCGTAGACGGAAGAACTATAAAATGTTTCTCCTCTTTAAGAAGAAGTTTTTTAGAAAAACAAGACTTTTCTATTATTTCTAACAATTGTTGGGCAGGTTTGGTATACAAATATTTTGGTTTACCGTATTTGAGTCCTACAGTCGGACTGTATTTTTATCCTGACGATTATAACAAACTGTGTTATAACTTGCGCGAATACATGGCAGAGGAAGTCAAATATCTGAAGTTTGAAGAATCCAAGCATAAAGAAAAGCTGGCAAAAAAAGGACAGACGAATGTTCCCTTGGGGCTTTTGGGGGATATCGAGATAATTTTTCTTCATTATCCGACTTTTGAAGAAGCATCTGATAAATGGAACAGAAGAGCCAAACGAATAAATTGGGATAATGTTTTTATAAAAAACAGCGAGATGAACGGAACAACGGAAGAAGAATTGCGTGTATTTGACAGATTACCATTCAAAAACAAGTTTGTATTTGTATCTCATCGGTATCCTGAAATTAAATCATCTGTGTATTTTCCTGGTTATGAGGAAGGTGGTCAGGTTACCAATGATACGCTTTTCTTTCATAGATATATTAACGTGATTAAATGGCTTAATTCTTCGCATGAAACGTATCCTATGAGCGGTTTTAAACAATAGAACAGATAAAAAATGATTTAGGGTATTTGATGAAAAGAATATTATTTGTGTTTCACAATTCGGATTTGTTAAGCGGGGCAACCCGCTCTTTGATGAATATTGTCGATGATCTGCTTGATACCGAAAAGTATGAGATTTGTGCGGTCTTCCCATATCAGGAGGGTACGGCTTCCGAATATTTGAAAAGTAAGGGCGTGAAAGTTTTCACGTTCAGATATGGAAAACTGATGAAAGATTTGACATTTCCGCTTTGGAAAAAAATCTTGAAGTTTCCGCTGTTTGTTATCCGTCATCTTGAAGTATGCTTGCAAGCATCAAAAGCTGCAAAAACGTTTGCGGATTATGATTTCGACATGGTTTATTCGAATACAAGCAGTATTATTTTTGGCGGATTATTGGGCAAAAAGCTGGGTTGCAGACAGATTTGGCATATAAGAGAATTCAGAACTCTCGATCATAAAATTACCTTTTATCTGGGCGAAAAATGGATTAAGAATTTTATTCAGAAAAATTCAAACGCGGTATTGTGCGTAGGACAGGCTGTTAAAAATTACCAGTCGGATATTATCGACCCGAAGAAAATGTTTGTGACTTATAACAGTTATTCGCCTGATTTTATATGTCCTCGCGACCGCTTTAATACGAGTAAACCTTTAAGGCTTTTGCTTGCCGGAGACATAAAACCCGGCAAAGGGCAGTTTGAAGCCGTTAAAGCGATTGCTTCTGTCAACAAAAAATATCCGGGACAAGTTGTTCTGAATCTTGCCGGAAGAGAATCTGATTCCAAATATGCAGCAGAAATTAAAGATTTTATCGCGCGGAACAATCTTGAAAACTGCGTGAATTTTCTCGGATTCTGCTCAGATATGAAATCGGTTAGAAAGAAAGCGGATGCGGGTCTTGTTACGTCGGAAAACGAAGCTTTCGGGCGAACAGCCATTGAAGGAATGCTGAGTATGATGGCTATGATCGGGAGAAACAGCGGGGGTACGTCAGAACAGATAAAAAACGACGAAACCGGTCTGCTGTATGACGGAAGCGTTTCTGACTTGGCAAGATGTATTTGCACTTTAGCTGAAGATCGCGGTCTTTTGCAGAAGTTTGCCAAAGCAGGATTTGAAGATGCGAAGAAATACGCTTCGGGCTATGCAGCTAAAGTAACCGAGCAAACAATCGACCTGGTTTTTGAAGACAAACTTTGATTGTTTTTAACTGCGCAAAACTAATTTGTCTTCGCCGGTCTTACCAATTCCTTGATTTGTTTTCCGTTGAATATCAAGCTGATCAGAGCTGTTGCTGCTGTTACGATTAAGCTTGTCTTCAAAGCGCAAAATCCCCAGGACAGGTAATTGCTGTTCGAGAATGTTACCAATTTTTTTGTTGCAAAGACTGAAGCGGCAGCGCACAGAATATCAAGAATGCAATATTTGACGAAAAATTTTGCACTGCGTTTCAGAATGTTTTTTCTCAGATACCACACAAAATAGCATGTATGGAAAAACATTCCGACCAGCGTTCCGACGGCAGCTCCTGCAAGACCAAATTTCAGAACGCATATAACTGTTGTGACCACTGTCAGACCTGCTGCGATGAAAGCTCCGTTTTGCGTTTGTTTGAAGTGTCCTGCAGCTTTTATGATTGTATTGTATGGCAGCTTCAGACAGCCGCATGCATATGCGAGACACATAATTGTTGCCAGCATGCAGTTTTCATAATTTGTGTCAGTAACATTCTTTGTATATATCAAAATAAACGGTACCAACGCAAGTCCTGCCGTAGTGAAAACAATTGTGACGACCGTATGTATTGCAAACTCGAAAGTGTTAAACGCTCTGTTTAGTTTTTTTGTTTCTTTATTTGCAAACATGTTGCCGAACAGTGATTCTAAACCGTTTATGGCAGTCATAATCAGCATTCTCACGCCGAAAACGACAAGATTGTAAACCGAATAAACGGAAACATTTTTAAGCGTAGAAAACATGGTCAATGCTGCAATGTCCGCGTATTCATACACGACAGTGGCCATATGCTGCGCAAACCCGTTCCACTTTTGTTTTATCGGTTCTTCGGTGATTTCTATCGATTTATTCAATTTATATTTTTTGCTGACGTAAATCGACTGAAAAAGCGGACGCAGCACGAATACGCTTGCGCTTGCGAGTTTGACTGTTTGAATAGAAGCACCGTTTTTCATCAGCACGACTGCCAGAACGGTGTTAAGCATTATCGTGCAGATTTGCAGGCTTGTCTGAATATACGTTTTCTGATCGGCGTTCAGCAGCAGCTCATTTGTTATTCCGAACAGATACTGAGCAAGATTGCTTATCGCGATAATAACCAGAAGCGAAGCAGAAAACCAGGGCTCATATTCTGAGTTGATTACTGTCGGAAATACAAAGCATAATACGGCTATGTATCCGATAAAAATGTATGCGAGTCTTCTGAAAAACTTTTTTGCTGATTTTATTATTTTGCTTATCTGCTCATTGTCTTTTTTCGCAAGCGGCTTATACAGAGCAGACTGAATTACCGCGCCTACGCCCATATCGAGCAGAGTTATCAGACTGAGAAATTTCGTTATGGAATTTACCAGACCATTAACAGACGAACCGAAATATGAAAGAGTATAGCGCGGAAGAATAAAGCCGCAAATAACGGTTGTGATTTGCAAAGATATGCCGGAGACAGTGTTCAGCAGCAGCTTCTTTTTTCTTCCCATTTATATTCCTACAATAACCTTGCTTCAGACGTTTCTCCTTGCAGTCAGACGCACATAATTGATCTGATTATGCAAAAAATTGTTTAAGCACAGATATTAAATTGAATTATTGACAAAAATTCAATCACAAATCTTGCATGCTTTCGAGTGTTTTATTTCAAATCGTTTCTTTCAAAACGAAAAGTTGCCGTATTGCCGAATTTTGTCGTACGCAAATTGAATCCCGTATGCCAAAAATATTGTTGCCGGCAAAATAATCAGATAAGCGAGCGGAACAGAAAATTGCCCGATTATCTTATAGGTAACTCCCAATATTTGCCTGTGAAAAAGATATGCTGACATGCTCGCATAGCATACATAATTGAGAAGTTTTACAAGCAGATTTGCTTTTGTGCAGAGTTTTCCGATTTCAAAGATGAAAACAACGAATGCGGAACAAATCAAGATTTGCATAAACTGGCCGCCGAACTTCAGTTCATTCGCGCTTAATGCAAAAAACAGAATTGAGCTTGCTGCCAGAAGAATCCAATTGTTTTTGTCTGAAAATTTCAATTTGTTGCTTGCAGCCAGTCCCGCAGCATAAAAAGGAAAATACAAAGCCGTTCTTTTATCTGATATCTGCAGTAAAGCCAGAGTCAGAAAAATTCCGTATGAACATGCTGCAGCAAAAATTTTTGCGCTGAAAGGCTTCCAACACATGATAAGCGGAGTAATTGCATAGAAAAACAGCAGCATGCTTACGTACCATACCGTCAGCGGAGCAGGAGTTATTATGCATGACAGACCTGCAATAGTTAACAAATATTGCTTGAACGAAGAAATAAAACTCGCATGAAACAGCAGGTTCATAACATAAAAAGCTGTGCAGGACAGGAAAAACAGGGGATATATGCGCAGAAGGCGTTTTTTGAAGAATCGCAGAATATTTTCTTTGCCTTCAAACTTATTTTTTCCGATGAAATACCCCGAAATCAGCGTGAAAGTTGCCAAGACCCCGGCTTTCACATTTTTAGTGATTGGATTTTGAAAGTTTAATCCCATATATTCCTGCATGTGCCATATGCCGACAATCCACAGCATGCACAGTGCTCTGCTGCAGTCCAAGAATTTGATTCTCGGTTTTGCGGAGTTTTTTGCTATCGAAACATTCTCTGTTGAACCGACATTCGGCATTTTTGTCTCCATCACATGATTAATCGTATACGCAATTGAGCATAACACTTGAACGGACATGTCGGGATGAAATATGTGCGCTTCGAATTTTATGTTTTGTGTTCGAATCAATTTTCGTCAGCTGTTTTGCTGATAATATTGTCGTAGAATTTATTGCGAAGTTTGGATGTGTAAATAATTTTTTTGCGAAACTTCATGCATGAGAGGGAGAAAATGAGTAAGACGGTTCTTATTACCGGAATGGCCGGGTTTATCGGCGCGTTTTTGGCGAAACAGGTGCTGGAAACGACAGATTATCGCGTTATCGGGTTTGATAACTGCAATAACTATTATGATCCCGGCATTAAAGAAAACCGCCTGAAAATGCTGTATTCTGCGGCAAAAGAAGATGACAAACAGATTCCCGCAAGCCTCATGAACGGTTTCGCGTGCGGGCGGCTGATATTCGTGCGCGGAGATCTGGCGGACGGAGAAGCTGTCGACGCATTGTTTGAGAAATATCATCCCGAAATTGTCGTGAATCTCGCCGCGCAGGCGGGAGTGCGGTATTCAATTGACAATCCCCGCGCATACATTGATTCCAACCTTGTCGGATTCTTCAACATTCTTCAGGCATGCCGCAATTTCCCGGTCGAACATCTCGTTTACGCGTCCAGTTCCAGCGTATACGGTACAAACAAGAAAGTGCCGTATACGGTAGAAGACAAAGTTGACAATCCGGTTTCGCTGTATGCTGCGACTAAGAAATCCAATGAGCTTATGGCGCACGCGTATTCCAAGCTTTACTCGATTCCTTGCACAGGCTTGAGATTCTTCACCGTATACGGTCCGATGGGACGACCGGATATGGCGTATTTTAAGTTCACAAACAAAATCGTTAAAGGCGAACCCATTCAGATTTACAATATGGGCGACATGCGCCGCGATTTTACTTATGTTGACGATATCGTCACCGGAATTCAGGATGTAATGCATAAAATTCCCGAGCCGACAGAAGACGGAGCGCGGTACAAGGTTTACAATATCGGAAACAGCACTCCCGAGTCTCTGCTGTATTTCGTGGAGACCTTGGAAAATGTTTTGCTTGAGGAAGGCGTGATTTCGGCTCCGACCGAGCATGAGCTTCTTCCTATGCAGCCCGGAGATGTGTATCAGACGTTTGCGGACGTGTCCGATCTGGAGTGCGATTTCGGATTCAAGCCGTCAACGAAGCTTGAAGACGGACTGCGTTCGTTCGCAAAATGGTATAAAGAGTACTATCAGATTGATAACGTGAAACAGTCGGAATAAATCGAATTGTTGAGGTTTACAGTGAAAGAAGCAGACTCAGATTCAGTACAGCCTGCGCAGGCAAGTCTGAGTTTGACAGATTTGAATTCAACAGGGCTGAATCCGGCATCGTCAAATTCTGCACAGCGCAAAAAAATATATGTGATGCTTGCCTCTTATAACGGTTCTAAATACATAGAACAGCAGGTTGACAGCATTCTGAATCAGGAAAAAGTTGACGTGACAGTCCGAATTTCGGATGACGGATCAACAGACGGAACATTCGAGCTTCTTCAAAAGCGTTACGGCAGTCTGGAAAACGTAATTATCACGCAGCGCAAAAAAGGTTTGGGATGTGCGGGAAACTTCATGTCAATGATTTACGAAGCTCCTGAAAATTATGACTATTATGCGTTTTCCGACCAAGATGACGTTTGGGATGTATGCAAACTGATTCATGCCGTAGAATATATCCGGGAAGCGGGAAAAACCGGTAAACCGTTAGTCTACTGTTCCAATCGTGACGAGTGTGATTCCGATTTAAATGTTTTATACAAAAATCTTCCGACGAATAAGTTTCAGTCAGGCAAAGATATAACCGACAAAAAATATTTGCTGACCGGAGGAAATCTTTTGGGCGGAAACACGGCTTTATTTAATAGAAAAACGCTTGCTCTTTTGAAAGAAAAGCCTGTTTCGAAGTTTCCGCCGGGAATTTATCATGATTTTTGGCTGCATATGGTCACGGCTTATTGCGGCGGAATAGTACTTTTTGATTTAAATTACGCAGGAGTAAGAAGACGGCTGACCGGCGATAACACTGCGGGAGTCAATCGAAAGAAGAAGAAGATCGTTTCGCATATTTTAAGCAGATTGCGATCAAATAAGCCAAGTTCTTATAAAAACATCGCAGAAGAATTTCTTAATGATTATGGGAACAGTATTTTGAAAGATGATAAAGAATATCTGCGGCTGTTTCTTCAAGAATCGTTTGCAGATCGCGTTTGTATTGCAAAAATGATTGTCGCAGTACCGTTTCGAACATGGTATGCGAAGTGCAATGCTATTATTAAAGTTTTATTTGGTCGTTATTAAAAGGAAACACGTTATGCAGACCTTGCTAGTGCTTGTCGAGCAACATTTTTATACAGACGGGAAACAGTATTGGACTGATGTTCAATGCGACAGCAGATTTTGGGAAAGATACCTGAACATATTCGAAAAAGTTATCGTCTGCGCTCGCGTAAGCAATGTTGCTCAGCTTGAGAATAAAGCCGGTCTGCGTCTGTCGAGCAGAGAAAATGTCTCATTCGTCGCGCTTCCCGAGTTTCGCGGTCCGAAAGGAATGCTGAAATACAGCGGAAAAATAAGAAAAACAGTATATGAAGCCGCAAAGAAGGCAGATAAGATTATCTTTCGCGCTCCCAGTCCGATTCTTCTCGTTGCTTATAAATCAATTGTCAAATCCGGCAAACCTTTTGCGATCGAGCTGGCGGCCAATCCTGAAACAATGTACTCAAAAGCCTCGGTAAATCATCCTCTTCAGCCGTTTATTCAGCATGTGAATGTGTCTAAAGTCAAAAAAATGTGCATGGAAGCCAATGGAGTTTCATACGTGACTTCTCGCGTTTTGCAGCAGCTGTATCCGTGCAGGCATATCGTCGAACCTGATAACAAGTCTTATTTTTCGGGTTCGTATTCGACCGTGTCTCTTACAGATGAGGATTATTTTTTCGAAGAAAAGTCTTATTCGTCTGCAAACGAGTTTGCGAACAAAGATTTCAACTTCCTGCATGTAGGTTCCATGACAGGAATGCGAAAAGGACAGCCCGTATTTTTGGAAACTGTGGCGAAACTGCGCGAAAAAGGTTATAAAATCAAAGCAAGTCTTTGCGGGGATGGGAAAAACAGAGGTGATTTCGAACAGCAGGCGCAAGATTTAGGACTGAAAAACTGCGTTACTTTTACGGGAATGCTTAACGCTGAGGAAATCAGAAATAAATATCGTCAAAGCGATATTCTGCTTCTTCCGACGAACGGGGAAGGTTTGCCCAGAGCGGTTATTGAGGCGATGTCCAACGGAGTTTTGTGTTTTTCTTCGCGCGTTGACGGAACTGTTGAACTGCTTGAAGATGACTGCATTGCATCTTCGAATACGGCGGATGAGTATGTTAAACTTATTGAAAAGTTTTTGCAAAACGCTCAGTCGTTTGAAGATATGCGCAAAAAGCAGTTTGAAATTTCAAAGAAATACGAATCTTCGATTCTTACTGCGAGCAGAAACGAATTTTATTCCAAGCTTAGAAATTGTGTGAGTTAACAGGTGAAGAAGCCGTGATTTTTTCAATAGGATCGTTTTTGAGTTTTGCAACGTTATTTAAGAAAAACAGCAAAGTTATAGCGTGTATTTTTCTTTTATATCTGTGGATTGTTTTCGGCTTTAACACATATAACGGAGACTATCTGGTTTATGAGCTTCAATATAATCGTCCCGAACTTATGGAAGTGGGAGGAAAATCTTTTCTATATAGAAAACTCATAGAGTTTTCTTCTCAACATGGTTTGGATTTTATGCAGTTTCGTGCTGTCATATCGTTAATCGGTCTGCTTTTTATATCATCAGTTGTATTTAAATATACTAAATATGCATCTTTCGTATTTTTATGTTATTTCTTAAGCACATTTTTTATTGACGTAACGCAGTTCAGATCTTTTTTTGCGTCTTCTATTGTTATTTTTGCTTTTCATTTTATGTTTGAGGAAGGTCGTCCTGCTGTTGTTAAATATGTGCTTTGTTGCTCTGTTGCTTCTCTCATACATCCTTTATGTGCGGTGTACCTTATTTTTATGCTTTGCAGATATTTTGATTTAGACAAAATTCGTAAAATTGCAGTGTTTGTTCTTTGCTTTTCGTTTGTTTTATATCCTTTGGGAATAATTAAAAAGATTGCCGTTTTATTTATGGACGAAAGCAAATCTTCTTACTATTTTTCCGGGACATTCCGCACGGGAGGAATAATTGCCTGGTTTTTTATAATAGCTGCAATTCTTTTATTTGCATTTTTACGAAATGAATTAAACCGCGCAGATGTCTCGGAGATGAAAGAATCTGATGAAAACAATAAGTCTGCATTTCAAAAAGAATTTGTTGTTTGTATTGAAAAAATAACGTGGCTTCTTCTGCCTTTGTTGCCTTTGCTTCTGTACGATGTTTCTTCGTGCTTCAGGATTTATAGGTGCATGCTTCCGCTTATTTTTACGGCTCTTACGGTTTATTGTTTTGAAATGGATATTCACACAAAAAAAAATCAGAAGAATATGTTTTCTGTTCTGATATTTTTATATGCGCTTGGAATCGGCTTTGAAATAACTCAAATGCATTCAGTTGAAAATTATCTCATGTCAGCAATACACGATAATTATTTGCTTGGCGGATGACACAAATAATTTAGGAGAATAATGAACTTTAAAAAACTTCTGGGAAACATGTCGATTGCTTTTTTGGCACAAGGAGTTTCTCTTCTTCTCAGTGTAGTTCTCTCTTTAGTCGTTCCTAAGGTTCTTAGCGGCAGTCAATTCGGATACTGGCAATTGTTTCTTTTCTATTCGAGTTATTGCGGATTTTTTCACTTCGGACTGAATGATGGCGTGTATCTTATACACGGCGGTGAATCTTACAATGAACTCGACAAGAAAAATGTCGGTTCTCAACTTAAACTGGGCATAATTTACCAGGCGATTATTTCTTCTTTGATCGTTGCAGCCGCATTTTTCGAAATCGGCGATAAGGATCGTTTGTTTGTTATAGTTTCAACCGCAATATATTTGTGCATTAATAATGCCGCATTCTTTATAGGGTTTGTCTTCCAAATGACAAACGAAACAAAACTGTTTTCGATCTCAGTTTTGGCGGACAAAATTTTCTTCCTTTTATCTTTGATCTTTCTGATAATGCTTGGAATAAAAGACTATAAGATATATACGGTTCTGTATATTGTTTCTCGTTCTGTTGCTCTTGCATACTGTTTTTATCGAGGAAAAGAGATTCTTTTCGCCAAATATTTAGGGTTCAAGAAAACAGTTCCGCTTGTATGGGAAAGCATTCGCGTCGGCTTAAAATTAACCGTTGCCAATATAGCTAGTCTTCTTATTATCGGAATCATGCGCTTTATGGTTGACAAAGCCTGGGGCATAGAGACATTTGGGCAACTGTCTTTAGCTTTATCTTTGGAAAACTTTTTCCTGCTGTTTATTCAACAGATCAGTATGGTTCTTTTCCCTGCCTTAAGACAGGCAGATAAAAAAATTCTTAACTCTTTCTTCTCGGTTTTTGAGTCGCTTCTTACTTTTTTGATGCCGCTGGCTTATATCTTGTATTTTCCGATTGTGTTTACTGTGGGCAAATGGCTTCCAAATTATTCTGATTCCTTGAAATATTTTGGTCTTCTTCTGCCGATTTGCGTTTTTGATTCGCGAATGAATCTGCTTTGCATAACCTATCTGAAGGTTCTTCGGAAAGAATCGCTTCTTTTGATTATCAATGTTTGTACCGTTTTGGGAAGCGGATTGGCGTCTGCAATCGGTATTTACTGGTTCAAAAGTATTGAAGTAACAATTGTTCTTGTTGTTATTGTTACGGTTTTGAGGAGCGTTGTATCGGAGATAATTCTTGCAAAATATATGGGATCAAGTTCGGTAGTGAAATCTCTTTTTTCCGTTTTAATCATTACTGCCGTTTTCTATATTTCTCAAATATATGGAAACTTCACTATTTCAATGATTGCAACGGCAATTTCGTATATGATTTTCTTTGCAATAAGCAGAAAGTCGTTTGTTCTTATCGGCAGCAAGCTTAAAAAATTGAAAAATTGACTGCAGCTGTATCGTTGTGCTGCCTGTTTTTGATTAAAGGTTGTTGCTTGGTCGCAACAAGGGGTGTGGTCAGTATGCATATTTCTTTCGGCATTGTTCTGTTTAATCGGATATTAGGTGTCTGAGCGAGAGTATTTCTGCCGTATTTCCTCAGGTTGAGCATTTGTTTCTCGTGGATAATTGTTCGAAGAATATAGAGGCAGTCAAAGAACTGTTGCGCAGTTTTGAAAGCGAAGCGGGCAAATTTTCCGTTTCTCTCATCAGAGAACCTCAGAATAGCGGAATTGCGCACGCTTTGAATGTTATCTGCAATAAAGCGATTGAAGCAGGTTTTGAGCAGATTCTCCTGCTTGATCAGGACAGCGTGAGCACTCCCGGCATGGTTGAGACTCTGGCGCAGCACGCCTCAGACAGAGTCGGAATGATTGCCCCTATGATTCTGGACAGAAACAAACATGACATCAAAAATGTGAAAAAATATTTGAACAGTAAGGTCTTCAAAGTCAAATCCGGAACGCACGGAGACGTGATTACATCCGAAACTCTGGTGAATTTGAAAGCTTGCGCGTTTATCGGCGGTTTTGATGATTCATTTTTTATCGATTATGTAGATTACGATTTCAACAAGCGTCTGCTTTTGGAAGGATATGACATAATTCGCACAGACGAAACCGCTTTAATACATGAATGCGGAAAAGCAGAAAAAACATGGCTTTTCCTGCCATTCAGGGACGAAAACGGGAAGCGTAAATTCAAAAGATTCTATTCTTTCGGACACTCGCCTTTCCGCTGTTATTACAAGGTCAGAAACAGGATTTTGTATACGAAAAAATATGCTCCCATAGGAGCAATAGAAGGCAAAGAAGGCGAAAAACAAATACCATTCATCGTAATATGCACCCTGCTCTGCGAAAAAAATAAACGAGAAAAGCTGAAAGAATTCAGACGCGGAATAAAAGACGGCAAAGCGCAGCGAGTCAAGCCTTATAAAATAAAACGTCTTCCAAAACCCGCTCCCTGATGTGTACCCCTTTTTCCTGGACTTTCGGGGAAGAGGCGTTTTTATGCGTTATTTTTATGCGTTCTTTTTATGAGTTTAAGAAAAAGCGTGTTCGCGCGTACCTGGCGGGCAAGGTCTGCGGAGGTTCCCGCGGGAGTTGACAGAAGAAATTTTTCTTGTCAGACGCGAAGCCGGGTTTGAGTTTCTAGGCTGCGCGGCATGAGAGCTTTGAAACCCGCGTCGAAACGTGCAGAATCGGAATGCTCCCGCTTCTGCCGGTTCCGTACGCGTAAATTTCCTGTTTTTCACTTTGAAATATTCCTTCCCGAATAAAACATAATTTCACGTTCCGGAAAGGTGTCCGCTTTACGGGATGCGCATCACAACAATCCTTTCTCAACCCGGTATTGATATTTCGAATCCCAATGTTCGAATGCCCGTGAGTTCTTTGATCTAATGATGTAATGCTGTATGATGTTCGCTTGGAGAGATTTTTAATTGTAAGGTGTAGATTTTGACTCAATCTGTAAGTGTTGCTATTCCTACTCTTAATGCTGCCGGCAGAATAGGCGCTTTGCTTGAAAAACTGGAAAAACAGACTGTCAGTCCCTTGGAAATACTCGTGATTGATTCTTCTTCTGAGGACGGCACGGCAGATGAAGTGAAGAAGTTTCCTGACGTAAAACTTAAAGTAATTGACAGGAAAAACTTTAATCACGGTCTTACTCGCCATGATGCTCTTATGGAAGCGTCAGGTGATTTGGTGTGCTTTTTGACAGACGATGCTGTGCCTGCAAACGAGAATTTCATTGCCAATCTGATTAAACCCTTGGAAGACGAACAAGTCGGCATGTCATACGGAAGACAGCTTCCCCGTCATGATGCCAGATTGTTTGAACGCATTGTTCGCGAAAAAAGCTACAGCAAAGAATCCAACGTCAGAAGCAAAGAAGACATTCCAAAATACGGCATTAAGACTTTTAATGCTACTGATGTCTGCTCGTGTTACAGGCGTTCTGCTTACTTGGAATGCGGCGGTTTCGGCAAAGTAAATACCAATGAAGACATGCTTATGGCTGCGAAACTTATCTACGGCGGCTATAAAGTGGCTTACGTGGCCGACGCTGAAGTGATTCACTCGCACAATTTCACTTTCAAACAGCAGTACAAACGCAACAAGCA
Organism: uncultured Actinomycetes bacterium; assembly: GCA_900314875.1. Classification (GTDB taxonomy): domain Bacteria; phylum Actinomycetota; class Actinomycetes; order Actinomycetales; family Bifidobacteriaceae; genus RUG039. The sequence goes on from OMWX01000001.1 coordinate 169,127, forward strand.
AATCGGATATTTCCTGGAAAAGCATGCCGAAGAGCTCGGAAATCTGAGCGAAATCGGAGAAGGAAAAAAGCTTGTGCTGTCTGTTTTGAAAGAATTGTGCAAAACAGGTCATATGATAGAAGTCGGCAATTTTTGTATAGACTGCTGTGCGCGGTTCGCCGGAAACCGTGCCGGACGGAAGAAAGTTCGCAATGAATAATGTAATGAAACTGCAAACGGCAGATGCGATGAAAACGTGATTTTATTGTTAATGACTTCGGTTATGCGGACGGCGGCGTTTCTTCCGTGGCGATTTGCACGCTTGTTGAATTGGCGCGCAAAGGCTTGAATGCAACTTTTTTTTTTTTTTTTTTTTCTTTTTCGGATGTTTTTGAGGGAGCTATGTCGTGTGTTAAATTAATAAGTGAGAGAAAAAGCCGGGTGTCTGTAAAGCGGCAGATCTGTCGTATTTATATTTGTGTGTGTTTTCATATATGCCGACACCGGGCGAAATAAGAGAGATTTTACGGAGTTTCGGCAATTGCGATCGCGGTTCAAGCTTCGGGATTGCTGTATATTCCGTGTTTCATAAGGGAAGACGGTTTTTCGGATTATGTTACAGGTGACTATGCGGGAAGCACATACCGATATGACGATGAGAAAGACTGAAGGGCACAGCAATAAGAAACCTTTTTCATATAGATTTTTCAAAAGGGTTTTGGATTTGGCTGTAAGCGTGCCTGCCGTTATTTTGGGATTTATTCCCGGTTTGATATTGTCGATTTTCATTTTTTTCGACACAAAAGGCTCGCCGATTTATTCGCAGATTCGCGTCGGCAAAAACGGCAAGCCGTTCCGCATATATAAATTCCGAACAATGGTTAAAGACTCGGACAATGTAGAAAAATATTTCACGCCCGAACAGCTTGCGATATGGAAAAAAGAGCGCAAAGTACGCAACGATCCGCGAATCACAAAGCTCGGTCGAATTTTGCGAGAGCTTTCGGTTGACGAGCTTCCTCAGTTTATTAACGTTTTGTTCGGTCAAATTTCGATTGTCGGACCGCGAGTGATTACTTTTGACGAGTTGGAGCATTTCGGCAAATACAAGAACGCGCTTCTCAGCGTTCCTCCGGGGATTACCGGCGAATGGCAAACCGGTCCGCGCAATACGGCGACATTCGAAAACGGTTTGCGACAGGAAACCGAACTGCTTTACGTAAAACACGCTTCACTTAAAGAAGATATTAAAATATTCTTTAGGACGTTTGCTTCCGTGTTTAAAAGAACCGGAAAATAAGTTAAAAGTTCTAAAACCTGAAATCGGAGTCGGACAATGACAAGCAAGAGCAGAACAGCAGTCGTATACGGCGGCAGCAGCAATGAGCGCGAGGTTTCTCTGCATTCCGGAGAGGCAGTCGCTTTGGCTTTGAAGTCAAAAGGATACGATGTTGTTTTGCTGGACTTTGCAGACGCTGATTTTATAAACAAGATAACAGAATTAAAGCCTGAAGCCGCTTTCTTGGCTCTGCACGGCGCGGGCGGCGAAGACGGAATTGTGCAGGGACTGCTTGAATACCTTCGTATTCCTTACACGGGTTCGGGAGTCATGTCTTCCGCGCTTTCTATGAATAAGGATTCTTCTAAGCGGTTTTATGCCGAAGCCGGATTGTCTGTTCCCGAATCTGCGCTTGTCACGAGTGCGAATTCGGATGATTTTGAAAGTATTTTCGAGTCTTTCGGCGGCTCTGTCGTTGTAAAGGCCGTAGATGAAGGCTCTGCAAGAGATGTCTATATTTGCGATAATTTGCCTGATTTTATGCAGGCCGCAAGTAAGCTTGCACAGAAAAGTGCTCCGTTCTTGATTGAAAAATTCGTGTCGGGACGAGAAGTAACCGTCGGAGTGCTTGACGACGGAGAAAATATTACTGCTTTGCCTGTTATTGAAATTATTCCGAAAAACAAGTTTTATGACTACGAATCAAAATACGATCAGGGCGGAGCAGTTCATGTCTGCCCGGCTCAGCTTCCTGACGAGGTAACGAAAAAGTGCCTTGACCATGCTGTTGCGGCGCATAAAGCATTGGGATGCGACGGTGTTTCGCGGACGGATTTCATCATCGATTCCGACGGCGAGCCTTGGATTTTAGAGACAAACACGCTGCCGGGAATGACATCGACGTCGCTTTTGCCGGACGCTGCAAAGGCTGTCGGAATGTCATTCGCGGATTTATGCGAAATGATTCTTAAAACCGCTTCGCTGAAATCGAATTTATAAAAAAGAGAAATGCAGGCGAATTTGCAGACGAATTTGTTAAAGGCGGGATAATGTACGATTTTCTTATTGTCGGCGCGGGGCTTACCGGCACGGTTTTGGCTCGAGAACTTACGGATGCGGGCAAAAAATGTCTTGTTATCGACCGCAGAGACCATATTGCCGGCAACTGTTATACGCAGAATATCAGCGGAATAAACGTTCACAAATACGGAGCGCATATTTTCCATACCGATGACGAGCAAGTCTGGAATTATGTCGGCAGATTCGCAAAATTCAATAATTACATAAATTCGCCGATTGCGATTTTTCATGACGAAATCTACAATCTGCCCTTTAACATGAACACTTTCGCGAAAATGTGGAATGTTGCGACTCCCGCGCAGGCTCGCGAAATAATCGAAAAGCAGAAAGCTGAAGCCGCAATCGACGGCGAGCCGAAAAACTTGGAAGAACAGGCTCTGTCCCTCGTCGGAAAAGACATTTTCGAAAAGCTGATCAAAGAATATACCGAAAAACAGTGGGGGCGCGACTGCAAAGAGCTGCCGGCCGACATTATCAAGCGTCTTCCCGTGCGCTACACATACGACAACAACTACTTCAACCATCGGTTCCAGGGAATCCCCGAAGGCGGATACACCGCGATGGTCGAAAAAATGCTTGACGGAATCGAAGTCAAAACCGGCGTATCGTTTTCGCAAGTCGATTTAAGCGGCTTCAAGCATGTTATTTACACCGGCCCTGTAGACGAATATTTTGATTTTCGTTTAGGACAGCTCGAGTGGCGTTCCGTGCGGTTCGAAACCGAGCTTTTGGAAGGCGAGCCGAATTGGCAGGGCAATGCGGTCGTAAACTACACGAGTCACGACGTGCCGTATACGAGAATCATCGAACACAAGCATTTTGAGTTCGGCAAAGATTCGAACGGCAACGAACTGCCCGACACGGTGATAAGCCGCGAATATTCGGCCGCCTGGAAGCCTGGCGACGAGCCGTACTATCCTGTCAACGACGAGAAGAACAATGCGTTTTATGCCGAATATGCGAAACTTGCCGAATCTGAGGAAAAAGTCACTTTTGCAGGCCGCCTGGGAACGTACAAATATTACGACATGGCTCCCTGCATAAGAGCAGCCTTGGATTTGGCTGAAAAGCTTTTGCAAAAGCAAGAGCAAAAGTAGAGTAATATTGCAAATATTGCCGAAAAAGAACAATTTGGCGACCTGAGAAAAAGAGAAGGGAAAATCATGACAAACATCGCCGTTGCGGGAACCGGATACGTAGGATTGTCTCTGGCAGTTCTTCTGTCGCAGAATAATCATGTTTTCGCAGTCGATGTGGTCGAAAGCAAGATTGAGCTTCTTAAACAGCATAAAAGTCCTATTGCAGATCGCGAAATCGAAGATTTTCTTGCCAATCGCAAACTTGACCTCGAACCGACCGTTGACGGCGCGGAAGCCTATCGCAAGGCGGACATGGTCGTGATTGCGACTCCGACGAACTATGATTCCGAGAAGAACTTTTTTGACACGAAATATGTCGAGCAGGTTATCGAGCTTGTTCTTCAGGTGAACCCGAATGCAGTTATGGTAATAAAGTCCACGGTTCCGGTCGGTTACACCAAGAGCATTTGCGAACGCTATCCTCAGGGCAGATTCATTTTCAGTCCGGAATTTTTGCGCGAGGGAAGAGCTTTGTACGACAATCTGCATCCCAGCCGCATAATCGCGGGCGTTCCTTCTGAGTCGCCGTTCGCGTCCGAGCTTGAAACTGCGGCAAAACAGTTTGTGCAGCTGCTTAAAGAAGGCGCAGAAGATGCTGAGGTGCCGACTTTGATTATGCGCGCGACGGAAGCTGAAGCGGTTAAGCTGTTTTCGAATACTTACCTGGCTTTGCGCGTAGCGTATTTCAACGAGCTTGACACTTATGCGGATGTTCGCGGACTTGACGCTTCACAGATAATTGAGGGCGTGGGATATGATCCTCGCATCGGTTCTCACTACAATAATCCGTCATTCGGATACGGCGGATACTGTCTGCCGAAAGACACGAAACAGCTTTTGGCAAACTATCGGGATGTGCCGCAAAATCTTATCGAGGCAATCGTTGAATCCAACAGAACGCGCAAGGATCATATTGCCGAACAGGTTATAGACAAAGTTTGGGAGCTTGTCTACAGCGGAGTCAAGAAGCCGGTTGTCGGCATTTACCGTCTCACCATGAAATCAGGATCCGACAACTTCCGCGCAAGCTCGATTCAGGGAATTATGAAGCGCGTCAAGGCAAAAGGAATCCCCGTTATTGTTTTTGAGCCGACGCTTGACGAAGCCGAGTTCTACGGTTCGAAGGTTTATCACGATATCGATCAGTTTAAGAAAGACGCGGACTTGATAGTCGGCAACCGTTGGAACGCCGAGCTTTCCGACGTGTCGGACAAAGTATACACTCGCGACCTGTTTAAGCGGGATTAGGGGTAATACCGGCTGTACAGCCGTTCTGTTGAGAATTCTTTATGAATATTATCCCAGTTTATTCGTTCGGCTCTTCTATTCCAGTTTTCTTTTGCTTCTTCAAAAGTTGGATAATGCAGAAAAATTATTTCTGCGTCGTCTGGAAGTCCTGCAGGAACATGGTGTTGTTTCTTTTTTATGAGAATATTCTTGAATTTTGAATCATAAAAAGGTGTGATGTGTACCCCTTTTCCCGGATTTTCGGGGAAAGGGGTACACATCAGTGTTGTGGTATTGTTTTCCAAAAAATTTCCTCGCATCCCCTTGCAAAAATGAAGTTGAGTGAGGTAGACTCAGGTTTAAGAGAAAAGTGCTGTCGGAACCTGAGCACTTGTTAAGGCCCGACGTGCCGCCGCGAAAACCAGACAGAATCACGGCGGAAGCGGGCAAAGAAGAAAGGAAAAAGTATGGGACGCGCAGTCGGTATTGATTTGGGAACAACCAATTCCTGTATCGCAGCCTTGGAGGGCGGCGAGCCTACCGTTATCGTTAATGCCGAGGGTTCGAGGACGACTCCGTCGGTTGTCGCATTCAGCAAGTCCGGAGAAATTCTTGTAGGAGAAGTTGCAAAGCGCCAGGCAGTCACCAACGTTGACCGCACAATCAGCTCTGTCAAGCGTCACATGGGAACCGACTGGACAATCGAAATCGATGACAAGAAGTGGACTCCCCAGGAGATTTCCGCGCAGATTCTCATGAAGCTCAAGCGCGACGCCGAAAACTACCTCGGCGAGCCTGTTACGGATGCTGTTATCACCTGCCCTGCATACTTCAATGACGCTCAGCGTCAGGCGACAAAAGACGCCGGAACAATCGCCGGACTCAACGTTCTTCGCATTATCAACGAGCCTACCGCAGCAGCTTTGGCTTACGGTCTTGAAAAAGGCAAGGAAGACGAGCGAATCCTCGTATTCGATTTGGGAGGCGGCACATTCGATGTTTCCCTGCTTGAAATCGGCAAGGATGAGGACGACTTCTCCACAATCCAGGTTCAGGCCACAAACGGCGACAACAGTCTCGGCGGCGACGACTGGGATCAGAAGATAATCGACTGGCTTGTCTCCGAAGTTAAGAGCAAGTACGGCGTAGACCTCGCCAAAGACAAGATTGCTCTCCAGCGTCTCAAGGAAGCTTCCGAGCAGGCGAAGAAAGAGCTTTCTCAGGCTTCCAGCACAAGCATTTCAATGCAGTATCTTGCAATGACTCCCGACGGAACTCCGGTTCACTTGGACGAGACGCTTACCCGCGCCCGCTTCGAGGAACTTACTTCTGACCTGCTCGGCCGTTGCCGCACTCCGTTTAACAGCGTTCTTTCCGACGCTGGAGTAAGCGTTGCCGAAATCGATCACGTCGTTCTCGTCGGAGGATCGACCAGAATGCCCGCAGTTCAGGGACTCGTGCGCGAGCTGACCGGCGGCAAAGAAGCGAACAAGACCGTTAATCCGGATGAGGTTGTCGCAATCGGAGCAGCCGTGCAGTCCGGCGTTATTAAGGGCGACCGCAAAGACGTTTTGCTTATTGACGTAACCCCGCTTTCCTTGGGAATCGAAACCAAGGGCGGAATCATGACTAAGCTCATCGACCGCAACACTGCAATCCCGACCAAGCGCAGCGAAGTCTTCTCCACAGCGGAAGACAACCAGCCTTCCGTTCTTATCCAGGTTTACCAGGGAGAGCGCGAATTTGCCCGTGACAACAAGCCGCTTGGAACATTCGAACTGACCGGAATTGCCCCTGCTCCGCGCGGAATCCCTCAGATTGAGGTTACATTCAATATCGACGCGAACGGTATCGTGCATGTTTCTGCAAAGGACAAGGGAACAGGCAAAGAGCAGTCTATGACCATTACCGGCGGATCCAGCTTGCCTAAAGAAGAAATAGACCGTATGGTTAAGGAAGCAGAGTCTCACGCGGCTGATGACAAGAAGCGCCGCGACGAGGCTGAAATCAGAAACCAGGCAGAAGGATTTGCGTACCAGATTGAAAAGCTTGTGAACGACAATAAAGACAAGCTTGAAGATTCTGTCGCAACCGAGGTGACTGAAAAGGTTGAAGCACTTAAAGAAGCTCTGAAAGGCGACGATATTGAGAAGATTAAGTCGGCTCAGGGTGATTTGACTTCATCTGCTCAGAAAATCGGCGAAGCTCTCTACTCTCAGCAGAATGCTCAGGACGCTGCAGGCGCTGCTGGTTCCGCCGCTTCTGCAGGAGCGGATGATGATGTCGTTGACGCGCAGGTTGTCGACGAAGAAAAGGACAAGAAAGAGGATAAGTAATGTCGGACTTCAGCAAGGACGATTACTTGGCTGATATGGACGATGTCGAGTCTCTCGGCGCAAAAGATTCGGAAAACGAAATCGATAAACCGTCTTCCGGTTCTCTTGCCAGCAGCATTTACAGCAGCATTATGAAAGAGTCTAAAGTCAAATCGGCTTCTGAAGCGAAAAAGAAGAACTCTGAAAAGAGCAATTCCAAAAAGCGTAAGAAGAAATTTGGCGGTGACGACTCTCAGTTGACTGACGATGCAAAAACAGCACAGAAGGAAGAGAATGAAGACGGTTCTCTGACTCCTTTAGGCAAAGCCAAGGCTGAAGCTGCCGAATACCTTGAAGCGCTGCAGCGCGAAAGAGCGGAGTTTATTAATTTCCGCAATCGCGCCAGAAAAGAGCAGGACAGGTTTCGCGAATACGGTGTTGCCGACGTGCTTACCGCGCTTCTGCCGGCCTTGGACGATATCGATCGGGCAAGGGAACATGAAGATGCAGATTCCTCTCTTGTTGCCGTAGGTTCGAAGATCGATAAAGTATTCGCCAAGTTTGAAGTGGAAAAATTCGGAGCAAAAGGCGACGAATTCGATCCGTCCAGATATGAGGCCGTCCTTCAGAAAACCGACGAAAATGTTGAAAAACCTGTTGTGGATACTGTAGTTGAAGCCGGGTACTGCATGGGAGAACGCGTTATTCGCGCGGCAAGGGTCGTAGTGGCCGTGCCTGCGGAAGACTGATTCTCTTCAGAAGAGCTTGAAAACCTCGCTGAAAATGCTCTAATGCACCGGCGGGGTTTTTCTTTTTCGTGCATAATTGAAACTAGAGAGAATCTTTAGGGTTCGCCTCAGAGTTTTGCTTGAGGACTGCGCGGGATGTGCGGCCGGCGAAAACGGGCGGAGCGGACTTGCGGGAAAGAAGTAGATTATGGCTGACAATGAATGGCTTGAAAAGGACTATTATGCCGTTCTCGGAGTCGACAGCGCGGCAAGCGATGCCGAGATAACAAAAGCCTATCGCAGACTTGCGCGCAAATATCATCCCGACGTGAACAGCTCGGAAGAAGCTGAAGATATGTTCAGAGAGGTTTCCGAAGCCTATGACGTTCTTCACAACAGGGAAAACAAGTGCAGATACGATACTCTGTGGGGCGCAAGCGTGCGCAAATCCGGGCTTCCGGGCGCAGCAGCAGGCGCAAACTCAGCCGGTTCGGCCGCTGCAAATAACTCCGCGAATTCTGCATATTCCCAAAGCTATTTCCAGCCTGCAGGCTCAACGACTTATTCGGGCGTGCCTCAGGGGCAGCAAGGTGTTCATTATGCGGGCAGCAGTTCGGCGGCCGGTCCGGACTTGTCTGGAATTTTCCGACAGTACGATCATGGAGACGGAGATTACGATTTGCACGAGAACCCGGGAGATGTTTTTACGCCCATGGCATCTGCCTCGAAAAAAGGTGCCGACAGAAACGCGAGCGTAAAGCTTACTTTTGCGCAGGCGGTAAGAGGCGCGACAGTCAGCTTAAGCTTCGGAAATGAAAAATTCAGAGCCAATATACCGGCCGGCGTGACTAACGGAAAAAGAATGCGCTTGGCAGGCAAAGGCAAGCCTGGAGTAAACGGCGGACCTGCCGGAGATTTATATCTGACCGTGAATGTTGAACCCGATGTGCAGGGGCGTTTCACGATTAACGGTCGCGACTTGCATATGATCCTGCCCGTCACGATAAGCGAAGCCATTAACGGCGGAGTCGTCGAATCGCGCGATTATTACGGCAACCCGCTTATGGTTCGCATTCCGAAAGGTTCGTACGAAGGCGCGAAAGTGCGCATAAAAGGCTTGGGAATAACCGTAAATACGGGAAATGATGCGGACGGAATCGTCAAAACCCCCCAAAACACAGGAGACCTGGTTGCCGTTGTATCCGTAAGACTGCCTTCAGTGCTTACCGAATCGCAGCTTGAGGCTTTGCGTGCGTTTGACGAGAAAACCGGCGAATTCAACTCTGCTGTCGCAGCCGAGCGGCTCGGAAAAGATTACGTTTCCGAAGGCGCGTCCGGAGTTCGCGCTTCGGAGGGAGTCGGAGCAGGAGTTTGATGCGTAAACTTACTGTTGACGAACGCAAAGCATATCTTTTATGCGCAGCCGATATCGCCTCCGGTTCCAAAAGTCTTGAGCAGGCCGACGACGAAGGTTTTGCTGTTGTTGAACCGGTTTTCACTGTGGGTCAGGTCAGCGAGCTTGCGGTTATTCATCCGCAGACTTTGCGTCAATATGACCGGCTGGGGCTTGTCGTGCCGAACAGAACCGCAGGGGGAGCCAGGCGGTACTCTCTTCGCGATATAGACCGGCTGACAACCGCTCAGCATCTCGCGCAAGATGAGGCGATAAACTTGGCCGGCGTAATGCGAATTTTAAGTCTTATGGAAGAAAATCGTCAGCTTCGCCGCGAAAACTCCAGGCTTCGCCGCCGTGGAGGAAACAGCTTCTTCTCGGCTGCAGCCGACGGTCAGGTAGTCGAGGTTGAAGTCTCTGCATCCGCATACGCTTCGGCATATTCCTGGAGAAAAACCCTTTACAGACAGCCGCTGCAGATAACTTCTGCGACGGCTTCCGTCCCTGTTTCTGCGGCAAATGTTTCCGACGTTCCTTCCGACGTTCCTTCCGAACCGGTTTTGCCGCCTGCACGCGTCCGCCGCGCTATATAGCGGGACAGCCGCCTGAACTTCAAACAAAATCATGACTGCCGTAAGACGCACGCTCACCGAGCCGAAAATCAAAAAAGTCCTTACAAGCCTGCTTGCAAGCAAAGGCTTTGATGCGCTTACGGTAAGCGACATCGCAAGTCTCGCGGGGATAAACCGCAGTACGTTTTACATGCATTACACTGACAAATATGACCTGTTGCAGCAGCTGATTGCGAACGCGGCCGGCGATATTGCCCAAATTCTGACCGGGGACGTGCCCTTCGCGAAAAGGCTTTCAGCGCAGGACATTTTCAGCCGCGAGCATCTTATTGCGGTTTTTAAATATCTTCGCGCCGATTTCGCTTTTGTTTTCGCGCTTGTCAAGTCGGGCAACGGTCAGCTTTTCATGAATGAAGTCAAGCATGTAACCTGGCGAAGCATAATCGGAACTGCGCACGCCGAAACCTCGAAAGCCGTGTCTGCGCTGCGCGGCCTGCCCGACAAATATTTGTGCGAAATAATGTTTTCTCCCGCATTTTCCGTGATTCTGCTGTGGCTGCGCGACGGAGGAAAGGACGACCCCGAAGCTGTGGCCGAAGCGATTGAAAGCCTTCAGCGCATAATGTACGCCGAATAATCAGTTTTCAGGCTTTTCTTCAGACTTTTCTTCAAGCGCGACTTCGAATATTCCGCGAACCGAATTCATGCAGAAAATCTTCTCGGCAGTTCTTAAATCTTGCGGATAAAGCACTTTTTCCTCAAGCAGTCTCTGACCCGGATTCAGGTCGAGCAGCAGCTGCCTGAATGTGCCGGGAAGCAGTCCGCACGATACGGGAGGTGTATACATTTTCCCGTCGAGCAGAATCGCGACATTCGTAAACGTCCCTTCCGTTATTTCGCCGCGCTCGTTCACGCGAATCTCATCGAAAACGTCTTTCGGCGCCCGGCTTCTCACGGAAGTTTTGTGATAAAGAAGCGCATTGTTCGAGTTTACTTTTCCTTTTATTCGAATTATGGGCAAACCCTTGTTCGCAGGTTCGGAATTTGGAATCTGCCTTGTTGTAACCTCATAATGCCCGTCTTTGAACAGCTCTATGCGCGACACGATATTTTTCGCGAATTCAAAAGAGTCCAGCTGTTTATTCCAAACAAAATTCAGCTCTTTCGCCGACTTTCGCAATCTGTTTATGTGCAGTCTGTTCATATATCGGCTGTTTATCTGCAAATCCTTGCCAATCTGCAAATCCTTGCCAATTTGTAAATTTTCGCCGACCCCGGTTTCAATCAGAGAAAAATAACTCTGCGCAAATTTCGCTTTCGCAATTGTCTCGCGCCACTCGTCCTCGGCAGTCGAATCACACGTAATTGCGCCGCCCGAAAAATACCTGAAGTGCTTCTGAGCAGCCTTCTTCTGCAAAATCCTGATCGGCACCGAAAAAATAGTCTCGTCTCCGTGAAGAAACCCGATTGCTCCGCAGTAAACTTCGCGATTGCAAGGCTCGACCCGCTCGATTATATCCATGGTCGAAATCTTGGGAGCGCCCGTCACAGAACCGCACGGATGCAAGGCTTTAAGGATATCGTAAAGCGTTGTTCCCTCCCTTAGCCGCGAAGAAATTTCGGATGTCATCTGAAAAACCGTCTTATGCTGCTCAACCTCGAAAAGCTTTTCGACTCTGATTGTCTCCGGCTTTGCAATTGCGCTCAAATCGTTGCGCAAAAGGTCTACAATCATAACATTTTCGGTGCGATTCTTGGTATCTTGCGAAAGAAAACTTCTGTTTCGCGCGTCCTCGTCAGGCGTTTTGCCGCGCTCAATCGTGCCTTTCATCGGTTTTGTCAGAATCTTGTCGCCTTTCAGCCGAAAAAACAGCTCGGGAGAAAAAGACATAATTGTCTCATAATCGTTGCAAATAAAGGCATTATAAGGTGTTTTCTGCTTCTCAAGCAGTTTCTCGTACAACTGAAGTCCGTCTGCGCTCGCTTTGAGAATCATCGGATATGCGTAATTGACCTCATATGTGTTTCCCGAAGCAATCTGCTGTTGAATAAAATCAAATCCGCGCCTGTACTCGGCAAAATCAATCATCGGGACAAGCGTTGAACCGAAAGGCTTTGTTTTAGCGGTTTTTGCGGTTTTGGTCATGCTGTCATACTTCTTAAAATCGGTATGCTCTCTAAATTCGTCAAACTTCTCAAATTCCTTATACGCCTCGAAATAAATCAGGGGAGCATCCGCCGTTTTTTCGCGGCGAAACAAATCGTATCGCAGATATCCGAGCAGGTAAAATCCCTTATTTTTCAGCTCTTCTATCCGATTTAAGCCGCTGCGGACATCTTTCGCCGAGAAAACTTCTATCGTCTCTTCGGGGTCGGAAAAACATTTGTCCGCATATATCTGCATTTTGTTTGCCCAATCTTTCATTCGCTTATGAGCGAGATGTTTTGATTTTTATTTGCCGTCTTTAATAAGACGATGTATTTAGCACAAAAAAATTTTTTGTCAATACTTGACTTTGACGGTTTCTGTCGTTCTATTATACAGGGAGATTTTTGCGAATCCGAGGGGATTTGTGAAGGAAATTATCCCGAAAATCGGCGATGTTTTGAAGGAGGAACCGTGTCAGAGCTGCAGAATGCGAAAGAGCTAAGTTCGGCGCAAACCTCGCTGTGCACTTTGAAAGACTGTGCAGCCGGCGACGAAGCGGTTATCGAGCGGGTTGACATGGAAGAAAAATACGTTTTCCGCCTGTTCGAACTCGGGCTGCGGAAAGGAATGCGCATACGCATAAGCCAGCGCGCGAATTTCGGCGGGAAAGTAGTTGCCCGAGGACAGGAACGAATCGCACTGGACGGCAAAACAGCTGCAGCGATTCGCGTAAGAAAGCTGTAAAAGCTGTAAAAGCCAAGTATTTCAAGCAACAGGCAAGCGGGCAAAGAATTAAAGGCGGAAAAATGATTTCAAACAAAGAAGCAGCGCGAAGAATTGCTCTAAAAGAAGCTTCGCAAACAGAGGCAAACGCAAGCTTAACCTCCGAGGAAAAAGCAAACTCCGGCACAAAACATGTCGTATTCTTGGGCAATCCGAACGTGGGCAAGTCCTCGATTTTCAACATTATTTCGGGTTCGCGCTCGCGAGTTGTCAATGCGCCCGGAACCACGGTTCTGGTCGAACGCGCGAATTATGAGTACAAACCCAAGCCGAGGTCAGATAAAAAATCGGCCGCAGGTGCAAGTTCCTGCGCAAACTCCGCCGGCTTAGCAAACTCCGCCAAATGGGAGCTTCTCGACACGCCCGGCACATACTCGCTTTTGCCGCTGTCTCCTGATGAGGAAGTGGCATCGCAGGCTGCGTTCGGAATCGGAAATTATCCTGTGCCCGACGCGATTGTTGCAGTTTTGGACTCGACAAATCTGTCGCGCTCGCTGTATTTCCTGTCGATGATTATCGAACTTGGCCGTCCGGTCGTCGTCGCTTTGACGATGAACGATCTTGCGAAAAAGCGCGGTATCGAAATTGATGTGAAAATGCTGTCTGAGCTTATGAATGGCATTCCGGTTGTTGCTGTGAACGGTCGCACGGGTTCAGGCAAGGACGCGCTGCTCGAAGCTGTTAATGCGGCTTTCGGCGGAACTGCAATGCCGAAAGGCTTGTCGGTTGCCGATTTTGCCGGTCTGTCTGCCCGTCGTCAGTCTGGCGTTTCAACACAGTCTGGCGCTTCTATGCAATCCGAACCTCAAGGCGCTGTCTGTCGTCACTGCAATCCAACTGCAAAAAATTCTGCAAAAAAATCAGCTAAAGATCCGGCAGTAAAAAATCAAGCTGCAAAAAATTCTGCATCAGAAAACTTGGCAGAATTGGTCTCGGAATCTGTTGCAAACCCTTCAAATCCCTTAAACCCTGCTCAAACATCAAACCCTGCTCAAACCTTACAAACCTCGCAAACCCCTCAAAACCCCCAAACTGCCCAAATCTCCGACCTTTCCGTCTGGGTTGAATCCCGTGCGGAAAAGCGTTTTGACTGGGTTGCGAACATTATAAAAAAACTTGACCTGGCCGCGCAGGACAAGCAGACGCTTTCCGACCGAATCGACAAAGTTCTGCTTCACCCGGTTTTCGGTCTGCTGTTCTTTTTTGCCGCGATGTACGGCGTTTTCTGGTCGGTTACCGAGCTGTCCAAACCGTTCGCGGACTGGTTTGGCGGTCCGTTCTCAGACTGGCTTATTTCCCTGTCCGACAGGCTGTTCGACTCCCCGGGCGGCGATTCTGTTTCTAATGGCTCTGTTTCCGGCGGTTCTGCAATCAATGTGATTCATTCGCTTTTTGAAAACGGCTTGATCGGCGGTATAGTCACAGTCGGCACATTCATTCCGCCAATGCTCATCATGTTCCTGATTCTCTCGATTCTCGAAGACTGCGGCTATCTTGCCCGCGCAGGATTCGTCATGGACAGACTTATGCGCTGCGTCGGATTGGACGGCCGCGCGTTTTTGCCGCTGATTACGGGCTTCGGCTGCAATCTGCCCGCTCTGGCCTCCACGCGCACTCTGCCTGATTCTCGCCAGCGTCTGCTTACCGGAATGCTTATACCATTCACTTCCTGTTCTGCGCGATTTTCGGTCTATTTCGTTCTGGCTCATGCGGTTTTCCCCGAGCATGCTGCGCCGGTGATTTTCTCTCTGTATGTGCTTTCGATTGTCCTGATTCTGCTGATCGGTTTGGGCTTGCGCAAGTTTGCCTTCAATAACATGAAACCGCAGCCGTTCGTGCTTTGTCTGCCTGCATATCAGACTCCGCGCGCGCTTGTGCTGATTCGCTCGACGTTTGTTCGTCTGCTCGGTTTTATGCGCGGCGCAAGCGTTATTATTATCGCAACGATCACGATTATGTGGCTTCTGCAATCGATTCCCGTTCCCGGGCGCGGCGGCAGTTTTGCTGAGGTTGAGGATGTTCATGATTCGATTTACGGCGTTGTCGCGGACTCCGTGTCTTCGGCTTTCGCTCCGGCAGGCTTCGGCGACTGGCATATGTCTGCCGCTCTTATTTCCGGATTTGTGGCTAAAGAGGTTGTCGTCGGCTCGATCGCGCAGTCTTATGACATTGATTACGAAGAGGATGAGAAAGAATCTGAAGAAAATGAGCAGCCGTCGGAATCTGAAGCATCTGAAACCGAAAATGCAGTTCAGGAAGATTCAATTCAGGGAAGCGAGGCTCAGGAATCCGCTTCTCAGGAAGAAACAGCGCAGAAATCCTCTTCTCGCGCTCAGCTGTCCGAAGCCATACGCAGTTCGCTTGACAGGTCGTCTTCCGGACATCCTAAGGCTGCCGGTTTTGCGCTTATGCTGTTTGTTCTCGCTTATACTCCCTGCCTTGCGACGGTTGCCGAGATGAAACGCCAATTCGGCTTGAAAACGGCTGTTGCGAATGTTGCGCTCAGTCTGTCGGTAGCTTATCTGCTTGCAGTCGCTGTTTTCTGGGGTTTAAGGCTGATTTTGTGAGGCTGTTTTATGGGCATTTACAATGATATTTCTGCTGATTTGCTATCCGGTCTTTCATATTTTGAATGCGCTGAACGGTATCATGTCACGGCAGATTTTGTGCGCATGATTGCAGAACGTATGGATTCGGCGAGTCTGCTTTCTGCCGGCAAAACCTATGACAAGCCCGGCAAATGCGGCGACGGAACTGCCTGTTTTGATCCCGAATCGATTGTGTGCATTGCCTGCCCTTTTTCCGGCGCGAAAAAGCGGTTAAAAAAAGTGCGGTTTAACGATAAATTTAAGCCCGGCAAATTCCGTAAAACCGTTAAATAAAGCGAGTTCCGTCACAATGCCGACAATGTCACAATCCGCGCCGCTCAGACGCGTGCCGCATTATCTTCCACCTGTTGCGATTTCCTGTCAGACACCAGCCGGTCAGCGTCATTGTGCCGATTCCCGCATTTATCCAGAAATACGGCCACAGCTTGTCTTTCGGATAATCCGGTCCCGGCGCCTCGTTGGGGATTGACGCTCGAATTCCGGACACTAACAGACGATGAGTGTTTACGCCGTAAGGCGTGCAGGTCAGAAGCGTTGCGCGATCTTCTCCCGGGCGGATTTTCAGATACTGCTCGGCCTCTTCGGGCAAAACAACCCTTATCGAATCGATTTTGTAGCCAATCGTCTGATCGAAAAACTGAATATAAAAGCAATCTCCGTTTTTCAGCTCGTCAATTCGCGTAAACATCAGCTTTCCGACCATTCCTCGATGTCCGGTCAGCACAGTGTGCGTGTTCTCCCCTCCGACCGGCAGCGAAGTCCCGTACAAATGCCCTATTTCGTGGTCTAAAACAGCTTTCGAGGTTCCGTGTTTTACAGGCAGGTTAATCGATACTGACGGCACGACGACATTTCCCATCTGTCCGTCTGATATATCTAGCGTATTTAGATATTCTTCGTCGTATCTGTCTTTGTCGTCGGATGTCTGCGAACTTTCGTCCTCGCTTTTAAAAGGGTCGGCTTTCTCACCCAAAGCCGGCTGTCCGTTCTCGAAAAGCTTCTGATTGTACTCGTATGCTGCTTTCAGGATTTCCTCGCGTTCCTGCGCGGTTTTTTCCATCGCTCTGGCTCGTGCCGCTTTGACGGTCTCCGTCTGTTTGCGCTTGTCAATCTGCTGCATAATATACGGATATGCGATAACTCCCGCTCCGGCAAGAGCGAGGATTATGGACAAAAACAATGAAATTCGCGAATAAATGCGATTTTTCCTGCGCAACTTGTCTCGCCGTCGGTCTGCCTCCGATTTTGACAGTGCCGTGCCGAAATCCTGCATTCCCTCGTCAGCCGGCAGGGAGTTTGAATGCTGAGATTCGGGCTTTGAAGAGTCGGATGGTGAAGAGTCAGACTGTGAATAACTGTTTGCTGTCGCATTTGCGCTGTTTTTTGAATTTGCGCTGCTTATTGTGTTGGTCTGCGCTTTGCCTGCTGTATTATCTGCAATTCGGTCTGCATTGTCGTTTGCGATATCGTTTATGCCGACGTTTGCGGCGCCAGGGGCATTCTCGGCTGTATTTAACGCTGTGAATATGCCTGCCGCGCTTTTTGCGAATTTGCTTCCGTCTGCATTATTTCTGCTTGTTGTGTTCCCGTTTGCCGTGCCTTCGAATGTTGCGCTGTCATATGTTGTGTTGCCTGCCGTATTCCCGTTTGCATTCAGATCTGCGGCTGCGGATGCGCCTGCTGCGGCTGTGTTTCTTGCAACTGTGCCGGCTGCGGATGCGCCTGCTGCGTATTCGCCGGTGTTTCCCGCAGTTGTATTCCTTGCTGGCGTGCTTTCTGTATTTGCTGCTCCTATGTCTGCTCTCATGCTCTCGTTCGCGCCTGGCATTGTCTCCGCTATCATGTTTGCACTCATGCCCGCGTCCGCACTCAAGCCCGCACCTGTACCTAAGCCTGTGCTTGTGTTCGCGCCTGCACTCGCGCTCGATATTTCGCCGGCATTCGGCATTCCGCCCGCGTTTGCGCCCTGCGTTTCACCCGGTAACCCATTTTGCGAATTATCCCGCATATTGTTCATAGCTGCACACTCAAATCTGCAAATCCCTGCGTATCTGTATCGACTTTACCCGTTATCGGCTTTGCTTGTCTAACAGTGCTGTCTGATATTTTGTTCGGCAATTTTGCTGTCTGATGATTATGTCCGGTGATTCTATTTGCGAAAACATTTGCAACCAAAAAACTGTTCACAACAGTCTGCTGTCTTGCGAACAGCTCTCGCAAATCCCGCTGCAGTCTGATGTAACTTGCTGCAGTCCGCTGTAGTCAAATCATTGTTGAGACATATTGTCAAAACTTGTTTTCAAAACAATACTCGTCTACGTATTCCATAGCGGCTTTTTTCCAAAATTCGTCTTTCCCGTCTAAATACAGATAAAACAAATTTGAAAGCTCGTCATCGGAGAGGTCGGCAAGTTTTTCACTGTCAAAACTTCCGTGCAAATAATTCTCATATGCCTCATGAAGAAGTGATTCTCTGTGTATGCGTCCGTCCATAATCCCTGCTCTCTTTTCTGTCGGACTCAAATTCTTAAAATCGTATAACAAATTGTATACCGTTCTCGCCGTCGAAACATCATCCGCGCATTATCTCCCTTAATCCGCACGGTAAAACGTTATGCATTTGTTGAACCGGACTTTTATTCTGAATTTCAATTTGAGTTTCAATCGTCTCTGTCCGACTTTGCCTGTCTCTGTCCGTTTCTGCCCGTATTTTCAATGCTTCTCATCTGTTCGTCGTTCTTCGTCCGGCTAATTTGCGCTTTACTCGGCTATTCGCATTTTCGTTTGTCCGGTTATCTGCTTGCCCGGTTGTCTGCTTGTCCGGTTGTCTGCTTGTCCGGTTATCTGCTTGCCCGCGAATCTGTTTGATTGTTTATTTGTTCTCCGCCTGAATGCCGCCGTTTCTTTGCTGTTCTTTATTTCTGACTGAAAATAACCGTTTTGCCGCCGCCTCTTCCGGCATTCCCACCCCGTTTTTTTTTTTTTTTTTTACCGGTTTTACAAAAAATCGATGGATTCTGCGCTGATTATCGTGTACTATCAAAGAAAAGTAACAGTTCAGAAAAAATTATATTTAAGGATAATTATCATGGATACTGTTGCAAGCAGAGACAGACTTTTTTCCGAGGGCAAATCGGTTCATTATTGCGGCGTTCGTTCTCGCGATCGTATCGCTGATTCTATGTCGACTTACCTGATTATCGGGCCCGAGGATACAGATCCTCAGGGGCGTTATGTTGCAGATGTCGTTCGCGCGGCCTTGTCCGGCGGCATCAGATTCCTTCAGTTGCGCGCAAAACACGCCGAAGCATTTGACATTCTTAAATACACTCGCAAGATTTCCTCGCTTTTGCCGCAGGGCGAACCGGGTGTTGACAGACCTTACTTCGTCCTCAACGATCGCGTTGACGTTGCCTGGGCTGCCCGTTGTGACGGTCTTCCGGTTGACGGCGTTCATATCGGGCAGAAAGATGTGCCGGCATATGCCGCTCGCAAGCTTTTGGGCGAAAATGCGATTGTCGGACTTACCGTATCGAACCTTGAAGAGGTAAAAAAAGCGAATCCTGCGATTGTTGATTATGTCAGCATCGGCTCCTATCGCGCAAATCCTTCCAAACCCGGCCGCGTTTGCGTCGGAGATGGCGATTCGTTCAGAAAGATTGTTTCCGAATCGCTTCTTCCCAGTTGCGTAGTCGGAGGCGTAACGGCTTCCGATGCTGCTGACGTGTATGATGCGGGCGCTGACGGGCTGTGCGTTATTTCCGCTATTTGCGAAGCGGTTGACCCCGAAGCTGCAACGGCCGAACTGGCTAAAGCGTGGAGTGACGCGTCCGGAACAGGTTTCAAGCCTCCTCATGTTTTTCCGAAAGAGATTCCTGAGGAGATTCCTGGAAATGTTGCGGCTTCCGACGTGCCGCTGTTCGTCTCCGAGTTGCGGTATGATTCGAATCTGCTGTGTGATGAGACTTCAGACCCCGTTGTTGAGCTTTCTGCTTTGCGAGAATCTTCCAGAGCGTAAAAATTTTGGTTCAATCATAAAATCCAATCAAAAATTTTAATCATAAATTTTGCGGGATTTTGGGTTTTTTCGTATCGTCTGCGGATGATGTCGAACAGTTTTAGAAAAATATTCGTCCGCGGAATGTCCGTATGTCAGTCTGCGAAGGGGTTTAATTTCGGCTGACTTCTTCTGTTTTGCCGTCTGAAAAAGTTTTCTCTTGCATGACTCGGTTTCGCGTATCCCATATCCCGATTTTGCGCATATTCAGGTTTTGCGGACATCTTGATTTTCACGTATCTTGTTTTGCGCATATCGGCTCGCTCTTGATTGCTCATTGAGATCGCTCATTGAGTGCTCATTGGTCGTTATTGATCGCTCATTGGCTGCTCTTTGTGTGCTTTTGATTGCTTTTGCCGGCTTCTCTGCCTGCATGTGAGAAAATATTTTTATGAGCATATCCGAATCCGACAAATCCGCCTTAGAAGCCGGTATTTCCAATGATGTTTCCAATGAAGCTTCCAATATATGCTTCTCTGCAAGTCTCCCCGTATGTCTCCCTGCAAAAACCTCTAATGTCGCCAAAACAAGAATCCCTAACGTTCTGTCTGTCGCCGGAACAGATCCCTGCGGAGGAGCCGGAATTCAGACAGACATCAAGTCAATCACGGCTTGCGGCGGTTATGCTCTGACCGCAATCACTTCCGTTGTTTCGCAGAACACATGCCGGGTCGCAAACGTTTTCCCTCTTCCGCGCGAAGTCGTGTACAGTCAGCTGAAATCCGTAACCGACGACGTGCCGGTCGATGTCGTGAAAATCGGAATGCTTGGAACCGCTGATGCGATCCGTGCTGTGTCCGACTGGTTTTCCGACACTGACTTCTGCGCTTTCAATCCGCTGTGGAAAATTGATAATTCCGCCGATTATGCTGTTTCTGCCGGATTCTCGGCCGCTGCTTCTGCTGATGTTGCTTCTGCTGATGTTGCTTCTGCTGATGTTGCTTCTGCTGATTCGGCTGATTCTGCCCGCTTATCATTGTTGTCTTCTTCTTCTTCTTCTTCCTCCTCCTCCTCATTCTCATTCTCATTCTCATCACCCCGCGTTCGCCCTCCTGTTGTTTACGATCCCGTCATGATTTCATCCTCCGGAGCCAGCCTGCTTGATTCCGAGGGCGAATCCTGCGTGCGCGACTTTCTTTCTGCCGGCTTTGTCGACGTGATAACTCCCAACATCCCCGAATTGGCCTTTCTGCTCAACTGTCAGCCTGCGCGTTCGCTTGAAGAATTGACAGAACAGGCCTTGCGGCTACGCGAAAAATACTCTTGCGGCGTCTATGCAAAATCGGGTCACTTCGACGAGACCGATCCCGACCGCTCGGATGTTTTTGTTTTCCCTGTCAGACCGTTCTGTTTTTCGCGTTCCGACTCAGGCTTTGCGGATTCTGCAACTTCTCCCTGCGCTTCTTCTTCTTCTTCCTCCTCCTCCTCCTCAGGTTTCACAGGCTCAATCAGTTCGTCCCATTGCAGTTCGTCCCGTCGCAACTCGTCCTATCGAAATTCATTTCAGCAACGTTCATCTCACTGCAGACCGGTTTATATCAGTTCATCTCAGCGCGACCTGCCACAGAATGACTCGCCTCACAACAGCTCAGCTCATCGCAATTCATCTCTGCTCAGTTCAGTTCACAGCGAATCGATTGCGCTCCTGCCGGGCGTTCTCATAAAAACTTCCAATACTCACGGCACCGGCTGCTCGCTTTCTTCCGCGCTGGCAACCCGAATCTGCATTGACGGCGACTGGCTCACAGCCTCACAAAGCGCGAAATCCTGGCTGTCCGGAGCAATCGAAACCTCCGATGAGCTTGATATCGGTCAGGGCAGCGGTCCGCTCAATCACTTCTGGAACATGCAATACAGGTAAACTGACCCTAATCCTTTGCAAATAAAAGCTTTCGACCCCAGTTTCGCTGTTCTGTTCTCTTGAAAAAATTTGTTTGTTTTACGGCGTGTCGCACTTTTTTCAGGCGTAAAGTCACTTTTGGACGTTATAACACATTTCGCGACACGCCGTGGAGTGCTTGTTTTTCAGGGGTTGCGGGGTTGCGGTTTGCGTTTGTTTTTGTTTGGGGGTAGAGTTTTCTTTTGCTGCCCTGCGGTGCTGGGCTTCAAGGTTTG
>OMWX01000003.1:0-47099 GCA_900314875.1 uncultured Actinomycetes bacterium
TGTCAGTATCGGTCTCCATATTCCTTTCGTGCTTCTGCCGTCCATTTGGAGATGAAATCCGTCTTCGCATCTGTATATGCATCCCGGTCATGCTCATATTGTTTCCAAAGCCGGAGCTTCAAGGTTTCATATTCTTTTGCCACGGCAGGATGCTCGTTCAAATAATCACGGAAGTACAGTTCATCATTGTCCCCTGCGTACCGCAGATGAATATGATATACTTTATCCGCAAATCCGTTTTCAGTATATCCCTTATTAAGTGAAATCCGGTTTGCCTCGGCGTACATGACGGTAAAACCGCTCTGTTCCAATAGTTGTGCTATATCTTTCATGTCAGTGCTTTTAGGAATCTCAATCATCACATCAACAATATTTTTAGCCCATATTCCCTGAATGGCGGTGCTTCCGATATGACTGATCCGCACAACAGCATGATCGGTTAAAAGACCGGTCAGCGTTTGCTTGATCTCATTGAAGCTATCTTTCCACCGATCATCGTGCGGCACAAGAAAGATGGGAAACAATGCCCATAACTCTTCCAATGTCATTTTAGATAAATCTTTTCCCATGCCAAAGGCCTCCATAAATTAACTCGGCAACTCAACTTATTGACATCTATCGTGGCAACTCAACTCTCACACTTTTTGAGCCGGATTGCCCTTGGATAAGTTACCGAGAAGCGTTTTGTCTGTCCGATGCCAAATTGCCCGATTGTCCGAAAACCGCAGTATTACTGGGCTTTCGCGGCTATTTTCCTTCGACTCTTGACATCAATACTACCGTCTCGACATGGTGAGTCATGGGATAAATGTCGACCGCGTGAATGTCGGCAAGTTCATACCCCAAACGGGCAAACATGCCGGCATCGCGCGCAAGCGAAGCAGGGTTGCAGGCCACATAAATCACATGTTTCGCGCCGGACGCGGCAATGAGAGCGCAAACCTTGCTTTTTGCACCGGCTCTGGGCGGATCCAAAACAACAAGGTCGGGCTTTGAAAGTCGGGAAGGAACATTGCGCAAAACGCGTTCAACATCTCCGCAACGCGCAACAACATTATTCAATCCTGCTGAAACAATATTCTTCTTTGCGTTTTTAACGGCAACAGTTGCGCCCTCAACGCTTAAAACGCTCCCGCGAGACGCAATATCGGATGCAAGCGGAACAGTGAAAAGTCCCGAACCTGAATACAAATCCCAAACGCAAGGATTTTTAACACCCTGCGTCGCGTCGGCTGCAAGCGAAAGCACGCGCGAAACAAGAGCAGCCGGAGCGCACCTGTGAATCTGCCAGAATCCGGAAGCGTGCACCTTATAGAAAAAATCCTTTTTACCGCCCGAAACAGGCAGTCCGACAGACACCTTTTCAGTCAGCAGCCGCTGCCCCGCGCACACTTTGCCGTTTACGACAACCGCATAATTGTCAGAACTTTTATCCTGCGCCCAAAATTGCGGAACAGAAAGCCTTATATGGTCGCCCGCATTGAAACCGCCGTCAAACAAACCCGTTTTTTCAGCAACTTCAAGCACATTCTGCGTCGCCAAAGGCATGTCTTTTATCGCAATTCTGTCATGAGTTCCTCTGCGATGCATTGAAGGGAACCCCTGCTCGTTTGCCGCAGTCTCAATGCGGGTTCTCCAATGCAGACCGCCGGAAGTCTCATCCTGTTCAAGCCTTTCGACTGCAGTATCGGTTTCAATTTTGCCCAAACGAAGCATTTGTTCATCGATAACAGCCTTTTTCCAGGCAAGCTGTCCCGGCAGAGAAACGTGAATCAAATCCGCGCCGCCCACTCCGCCGCCGAACTCCAAAGGACCTGCCTGTTTCCATGCCGGCTCTGTGCGATATTCAGACGCTTCAAGCACTTTTACCGTTTCGCCCGTCCAAAACCTGTCGTTTCGATTATGCGGCTCGTCAAGACGGACAATAAGACGCTCCCCGGGCAATGCAAAACGCACGAAAACCACTCTGCCTTCTATATGCGCAACGCAGCGCCCCTGATCGGCATAACGCTCTACAACAACCTCAGCATCCATAATTCACCGTTTTCAGTTCAAAATTTTTCTGCTTCTTCAGCAATTTTTATTCAAAAGTCTTTGAATATGCAGTATCAGACTGCGCCGCAACGGACTGAGACTCATCAGACCGGGCTGTGTCAGACTGCACAGATTCAGACTGCGCAGATTCTGACTGCGAAGCTTGCGTTTCTGCCGCTTCCTGTTCTGCAATCTTGCGATTATGCATGGGTTTGAAAAGCATAAGCCAGCTTGCCCAAACCGTCGCAGCGAACAGGGGGGTGCTCATAACAAGCCTGGCAGTGCCCAGCCATTCGATTCTGTTCGACAGATACAAAGGAACCTGAACTGTTAAACGCAAAGCAAAAAGAGCGATCCAAATCCATGTGACAACCGAATATGCCCGCAAAAGCTCGCGATTGTTTTTCCAAGAATCAATCCATTTGCCGAAGCCTGACAGCACGGGTTTGCGAACATATTCGACAATCAGCGCGATGCCCGGCAGCTTTATCGCAACCGAAATAAGCAGCAGAACAGTCCATACCGCATTTGTGATAAAACCCGGAAGATAGTAATTTCGCGCATCTTTGCTTGCCCAAGCCCAGATAAGGCAGATTCCCACAGAAAAAATTCCCGAAAGCGCGCCCATAAACGACTGTTTTTGAAAAAGCCTGACAAGAACCTGCAGACCGGCCACGACAGCCGAAATGATGACGGTCATGCCAAGGTTACGGCTGAACGCAAAAAGAACCACGAAAACAAAACCGGGAATAACAGATTCTGCAATTCCGCGTTTTCCTCCCACTGCGGCGACGATATCAAAATCTTCGCCGTTTGCCAGAGCCGCAAACCCCGCTTTAGATTTTGCGGACTGTTTTGCGTATGATTCGACGGACAGCCTGACAGATGAGTCCGGCATTTCCGCAGTTTTTTTTGCATTCATTTTCCGTTATTCCCGAAGTTTTAGACCGCTTAAATATGTCTGAAAATCTGTTATCTCATTTCAGAGAAAACCGGTCCGCGGCGCAGAACCGTTTCAGACTCAACCTGTTCGGCGGGAGTAAGCGGACCGTCAGGCTTCTGCAAATCGTCAGTTTCACCGCGTTCTTTCTTGCGATCTTCGGGAGTCTTGGGAGCTGTCATAGGCAGCAGGCTTTCAGGAGCAATCGGAACGCTTCCGCGATCTACGACAATGCGCGAGAAGAACTCTTCAAGAGCCTCTTTCTCTTCTCCGTTTTCCGAAGCGGCCGGACCGGTAAATATTCCGCGAAGCATCCAGCGAGGACCGTCAACTGCGACAATTCGGGTTTTAAAGGTTTTTCCGCCCTCGATTGATACGGGCAATATAACTTCTTTTCCGAAAGTGCCTTCTGTTTCCTCGGCTCCGGGATTTGAAGCGATAAGATTTTCGCGGTGTTTATCCCACAAACCGGACGAGCGCGGAGCTGCAAAAGGCTCGATTTCAAGACTGGATGTCCTGAAAGAAATCGTGATTCCGCTCAAAAATTCAACATCTTTTTCTTTTTTGACAAAAATCTTGATGTCTTTCATAAACGGCAGATAAATCGAACCGAGCTGCAAATGAGTATCTTCGAATTCGATAACATTTTCGTCGTTTATGTCCCAAGGACCGCGCTGAACAGTTCGTTCGGCATCGTTTTGCGATTCAGCATCGGAATCGGCAGATTTTTCGCTGTCTTCCGCAGAAGAATCAATCTTGTTTTCTTCCTTATTTTCGTCTTCAATATTTTCGGCGGACTTTTTCTTTTTTCCGAATCCGAACAATCCCATTTTTTCTCTCCTTTTAATAATTCTCTTTAAAACCGCAGCTTTCGCTTTTAATGCATTTTCAGCTTTTGCTGCAATTCATGCACTTGCCGCGCTTTAAGACGGTGCGCCGCGAAAACCCGCTCTTCTGATTAAATATCATACGCTATGCGCAGGGCAGCATGATCAGACCATCTCGAATCGTAGCTGTGCGCCCGATCTATAACGAATGAACGCGCCGAAGCGGCAAGCTCCGGCGTGGCAAACTGGTAGTCGAGCCGCCAGCCGGTGTCGTTGTCAAACGCCCGGCCGCGCTGACTCCACCATGTGTAAGGACCTTGAATATCTCCGGCCAGGTCGCGCATAACGTCCACAAACTCGTATTCTTCAAGCCATTTGTCGACATAAGCGCGCTCCTGCGGCAAAAATCCCGCGCTTGTTTCATTTGCTGCCGCGTTTTTAATATCCTTCGCGGTATGCGCAATATTGAAATCACCGCACAAAACAGCTTGTTTGCCGCCTTTTGCTGCTGCGTCGCGCAACTGAGCCATGCGTTCGAGCATAACATCCAGAAAACGGTATTTCTGCCCCATTTTTTCTAAATCGGAAGAGTTTCCCGCATGAACGTAAACGCTGGCGACGGTTATTTCATACCCTTGAGGAGTGCGAATATCTGCTTCAATCCATCGGCCGGTATCCACATCCTCATCCAAACCGTCAAGACCGCGTCTGACATCGAGAATCTGCAAATCAGACACGAGAGCCACGCCCGCCCGGCCTTTGATTTTGCATACTTCGTTAAGACGATGCAAGGATTCGCGACCGTCAGTTTTGCCGGAAGAAACGTAATCGTCGCAAAAATCGTCGATTATCGAGTCGACCACATTCTGCGGAGCGCGAACTTCCTGCATGCACCAAATGTCGGGCGCATATTCGGACACCCATTTGCGCACGCCTTTGCGATAGGCTGCGCGAATGCCGTTCAAATTCGAAGTCGCGATCGATACTGTCAAAATTCCTCCCTGCAAAAAGGCTTGTCTTCCGGTTCGAATGCTCAGCCCGGTTCAAATGCTCAGTCCAGTCCGAGTTTAAGCTTTCCTCCGGGAATAGCATCTAAAAGATCGCGCGTATACTGCGTTTTCGGATTGCTGAATACAGAATCGGTGTCTGCATGTTCGACAAGACGGCCGCGCTGCATAACAACAACATCATCGGCAATCTGCCTTACGACTGCCAAATCGTGCGTAATAAACAGATAGCTGATTCCGCGCTCCTTTTGCAGATCGTTAAGAAGCCGCAGAATCTGATCCTGAACAAGCACGTCAAGAGCGGAAACAGCCTCGTCGCAGACAATAACGTCGGGATTGAGAGTCATTGCGCGCGCGATTGCGATTCGCTGCCTCTGACCGCCGGAAAGCTCGTTCGGGTATCTTGTCATAACGGCTTCCGGAAGGTCGACCATTTTCAGCAGTTTCCGCACGCGATCGACGCGTTCCTCTTTCGTTCCGATTCCGTGAACCCGCAAAGGCTCTTCAATCGAACGGTAAATCGTATACGAAGGATCGAGAGAACCGTAGGGATTTTGGAAAACCGGCTGAACGTGTCTGCGGAAATCCAACAGTTCTTTTTTGTTGAAATCAGCCATGTTTTTTCCTTCATAAAGAATTTTTCCGGAATCGGGAGAAAACAGCTGCAAAATCATGTTCGCCACAGTCGATTTGCCTGAACCCGACTCGCCTACGATTGCGCATGTGGTTCCGCGTTTCACGCTGAAGGAAACATCATTCACGGCTTTGAACATTTCTTTTTTGCCGGGAACTTTAAACTCTTTAACAAGATTGGAAACTTTGATTATCTCGTCGGATTTCGCGTCTTTAGAATCTTTTTTCGCGTCATTTTTCACGCATTCGCGCACTGAAGACAGACGTCGCGATGCCAGAGACGGAGCAGCAGAGACAAGCTTCTTCGTATAAGGATGAAGCGGATGCTGCAAAACTTCAAGGCCGGGACCGGACTCGACGACCTGTCCTTTGTACATGACGACGATATGGTCTGCGCGCTCGGCCGCAAGTCCCAGATCATGCGTGATGAAAAGCACTGCGGTCCCCAAAGCGTCCGTAAGAGAACGCAGATGATCCAAAATTCTCTTCTGAACGGTAACGTCCAAAGCCGATGTGGGTTCGTCCGCGATAAGCAGTTCGGGACGCGCGGCCAAGCCCATTGCGATAAGAGCTCGCTGTCTCATTCCGCCGGAAAACTCATGAGGATACTGTTTTGCTCGAACAGCCGCGTCAGGCAGACCGGCTTCGCTCAAAAGTCCCGCAATGCGATCGGATTCGGTTGCTCCTGTCACATATTTTGCCGCAATCTTTGCCGCTTTTTCTTGCTCGACTCCGGCTTTTACCAAATCGGCGCGCACATGCCAGCGCGTAATCGAGCCGACATTCCACGACTGTTTAAATTCATCAAGAATTTTTTTCGTTTCTTTATCATTGTTTTTCGCCGATTTTACAGCTTTTTCAGCTTCCCGGAACAATGCTGCGGCAGATTCGGAACCGAGGAAAAGCTCGTCTTCGCCCGAGTTGTCGCCATTCTCTTCGCGTTCGAACGCGGAAACGAATTTAGAACGCATTTCGCGCGAAACGTCAATATTATTCGCTTTAAGCGATTCTTTTATCTGAGTGCCTATTTTCCATACAGGATTAAGATTGCTCATCGGATCCTGAGGAACAAGTCCGATTTTTCGTCCGCGCAAAGCAACATATTCCTTTTTGCTCAAAGAAGTCAGTTCTTTGCCGTCAAGTTTTATCGAACCGCCGACGATATGACCCGTTCCGGGAAGAAGATTGAGGACAGACATGGCCGACGTAGATTTGCCGGAACCGGATTCTCCTACGATAGCAACCCACTGCCCCGGATATACCGTAAAATTCGCATCCCGCACCGCTTTGACCGTTCCTGCGGAAGTTTCAAACTGTACCTGCAGATTCTTTACTTCGAGAAGAGGCTGCGCCGCATATTCGGCACTGTCGGCTTTGTTTGTATTTTTTTCACTCATTTTATTTTCCTCCCGAATATCTCACAAAGAACGGCTCTTGGGATCAAGAGCATCCTTGACTGCGTCTCCGAGCATGATAAAAGCCAGAACCGTAATTGCCAGAGCAAGCGACGGCCAGAAAAGGACAAGCGGGTCGGTTCTCAAAAGCTGCTGAGCATCGGAGATGTCTCCTCCCCAGCTGACGACTGACGTGCCCAAACCGAGACCCAGGAAGCTCAAAGTTGCCTCCGAAACGATGAATCCGCCCAATGACGTAGTGCCCACAACGATTACCGGAGCCAGAGAATTGGGAATAATATGCTTGAAGAGATTGCGAATCGGGGACGATCCCAAAGCAATTGAAGCAGTGTTGAACTCCAGGTTTTTTGTTTTCATAACCGAGCTTCGCGTAATTCGCGCGACCTGAACCCAGCCGAAAAGAGCCAAAACGATTACAATTTTCCAAATCGAAGTGTTTTTGCGGAACATCTGCAAAACGACGATTGCACCCAAAAGGAAGGGAATAGCAAAGAAAATATCGGTAATTCGCGACAGAACAGCATCAACCCATTTGCCGTAAAAGCCTGCCAGAGCTCCTATGATTCCGCCGATAAGAACCGACAGAACAGTCGTGAGAATTCCCACTGACAGCGAAATGCGCGTGCCGTAGATAACGCGAGAATAAACGTCGCACCCCTGATGATTGTATCCGAACGGATGTTCAGAATCTCCATGCTGAAGCGAGTTGGATATATTGCAGTACATCGGATCGTTTTTAGTGAAAATCTGCGGAAAAAGAGCGACGAAAACCGTGAAAAGAATCAGCGCGGCAGAAATGATAAACATCGGATTCTTTCGCAAAGTGCGCCATGCTTCTGTCCACATTCCGGCAGCCGGCGCACTCATGTCTACCGAATCCACGACAATGTCCGCATTGTCTTTCGTTTCGGCAACATAGCGTTCCTGACCCGGAAGAGTCTTTGCGTTCTGCTTTTTTTCTGACAATACTTTTTTATCCATTTTCGTCACCTCACGCATAACGGATTCGCGGATCGAGAACCGCATAAAGCATATCGACCAGCAGATTGGAAATTACAAAAATAAAAACAAGAAGAGTGACAATCGAGACCACAAGCGTGCCTTCGCCGCGAAGAATGCCCTGATACAGCGTGTTGCCGATTCCCTGAATGTTGAAAATACGCTCCGTAATCATCGCGCCGCCCATAAGGGTTCCCAAATCGGCTCCCAGATAAGTGACGACGGGGATAAGCGAATTGCGCAAAATATGTCTCACGACAACGCTTTTGCCGCTCATTCCTTTCGCAAACGCAGTGCGCACGTAATCCGCGTGCATGTTCGAAGAAATTTCTGCGCGCGTAAGACGGATTATGAATGCCATGGACACGCAGCCCAAAACGCAGGCGGGCATAAGAAGCTGAATAAAACCGGGATTAGCGCCGGCCGTAACGGGCAGAAGTCTCCATTTCACGCCGAGGAAGTACTGCATGAGGAAGCCTGTGACGAATGTGGGCACGGAAATCAAAAGCAGAGACACAATCAGAATAACAGTGTCGTACCACTTGCCTTTTTTCAGACCGGAAATAATGCCGAAAACAATGCCGAAAAGCGCTTCAAACACAAAAGCCATGACAGCGAGCAGCACAGTCGGAGGGAATGCTCTCGAAATAACGGACGAAACAGTCTGACCCGCGAAAGTCTTTCCGAAGTTAAACGTAATCGCATTCTTGAGGAACAGCAGATACTGGACAAAAAAAGGCTTATCCAGATTGTATTCCGCCCTAATTTGCGCCGCAACGGTTTCGTTTACGGGTTTGTCGCCGAACATTGCAGCCACGGGGTCTCCGGGGAGCGCGAAAACAAGCGCATAAATAAGCAATGTCGTGCCAAGAACAACAGGAATCATCTGCAGTATTCTGCGCAGAATGTATTTTCCCATGATTTTTTCTCCTTGTTATTCGACCGTATGTCGCGCAGCAAACAGATGCGGCAAGCTTTTCGAATACGGAAAAACAGCATGATTTCCGCGAAACTTTCGTCATAAATTCGACCGCAAAATATACAACGGCAGTTTATCACCGGGGGTGCACAATTCAGTATTTTCAGTATCCGGCACAGCCCGAAACGAAAACTGCTTATTAAATGTCAGATATGGAAAGACGGCGAAAAAGCCCGCAAACAATTTCGCCGTCTTCGATTTTTTGTTTCAGCCGCCGGTTCTTTAAAAACCTTAAGCCGGCTGTCAGAGCCGATCTCAGCTTGCTATGTCAGCTTTCATTACTTTGTCAGCTTGTAGAAAACAGGCCAGTTCTGCCAGTCCATCTCGAAGTTCTTTACAGAAGTCGATGCCACGCCGATAGCGTTGTTGTAATAAAGAGGGATGAACGGCAGGTCCTGAAGAAGAATTTCTTCAGCCTGCTGGAAATACTTGATCGACTCGTCGCCCGAAACGGAGACTGCTTTCTTGATAAGCTCGTCGAATTCAGGGTTGGAGTAATCGGCATCGTTTGCGCCGTTTCCGTAGGCGGCTGCAGTCGTGAATTGCTGAGACAGGTAATTTTCAGCAGACGGATAATCCGGACGCCAGGATGAACGGTGAGCGCCCTCGAGCTTTCGCTCGGTCACCAGAGTTCTGAACTCCTGGAATGTCGCAATCGGATTGGCTTCAGCCTTGATATCAAGCGAATTCTTTACAAAATTTGCAACAGCGTCGAATACCGGCTTGTTTCCGCCGTCGGCATTGTAAGAAACAGTGAAAGCGTCTTTTTCATTGTCCCATGCAGAAATTTCGTTCGCTTTCTGCCACAGTTCTTTTGCTTTCTCGGGATTATACTTAAGAACTTCTCCGCCCTTGAGACTGTCGGAATATCCGGGAATCATGGGAGAAAGGAAGTCGGTAGCGGCAGTGACGGTTCCGTTAAACACCTTTTCTTTCAGCTGTTCGCGGTCAATGGACATGGAAATTGCCTGACGGCGCAAGTGTCCTTCTTCGTTATCCTTGAAATGCTCGTAATTTGGAGCGAAGCTGAACTGCTGAATAGACGAACCGGGCTTGTTGTATGCCTGAACGGACGAATCTTCTTGGAAAATCTTGGTAAAGGAAGCGGGGACAGTATCCATCACATCCAGATTTCCGGCCTGAACATCGGAATATCCCGTTTCAACTTCTGTGTAAACCTTGAAATCGATTCCGCCGTTCTGAACCTTGAAATTGCCCTTGTAATCAGGATTGCGGACAACGCTGATGTTCTGTTTGTGATTCCAGCTCTTGAAAATGTAAGGTCCGTTAGAAATCGGATTCTCGCCGAATTCCTTTGCACCCTTTGTATAGAATGCCTCGGGAAGCGGAGCGAAAGCCATATATCCCACAATTGAGGTGAATGCGCAATTGGGTTCGTTAAGCTTTACCGTAAATTCGCTGTCCGAAACAACATTCAGACCGGAAAGCTGATAGTCGGAAGGAGTATCCGCTTTCTGAGCTTCTTCATATCCCTGAATCGGAGCCAGGAAACTGGATGTTTTCTGCGCATTTACCGCGGTGGCCGTGTAAGACCATGCGCGAGTAAACGACGAAGCGGTAACGGCAGTGCCGTCGCTGAACTTCCAGCCGTCTTTAAGCTTAATATCGAACTCTGTATTGTCGTCGTTGGGAGTAATCGACTCGGCCACTTCGAGTTTTAAGTCGCCCTTTTCATCAAATGCGACAAGATTCGAGAAAAGCTGAGTAACGACAACGCCGCCGCCGGATTCGTTGGTATTTCCCGGAATCAGTCCGTTTTGCGGCTCAGATACGAAAGCGGAAATAATCGCATCCGTTATTTGACCGTCAGATGATTCTCCGCAGGCGCAGAGCGTTGTGCTCAGAGCCAAAACAGATACTGCCGATACGGCAGCTCTGGCAACTTTTTTCATGAAACCCTCCTTATAATATAGGAATACAAGGATTTTGCACCTTGGGCAAAAGAATACCAATACCCGTACCCAAATGTTTTCCCTGATCGTTAAGCGCGCGGAAAAGCCCGGTTGAACGAAGCAAGCATGCGCTCTACGGAAACATGTGTATAACGCTGCGTAGTCGCAAGAGAAGAATGTCCCAGCATTTCTTGAACTTCCCGCAAATCCGCGCCGCCCGAAAGAAGATGAGTCGCGGCAGAATGCCTCAAATCATGCGGAGAAATGTCAGGAACTCCCGCTCTGCGGGCAAGCGAATGAACAGCCTGCCTGACCTGACGCTGATTAATGCGGGATCCGCGCACTCCAAGAAAAACATATCTGCCCGATAAATAAGAGCAGCCACGCGTTTTATTCTGCGGATTTCTCTGCGGATTTCTCTGCGAATTTTGCAATTCGGACCGGCCTTTTTCAATCCATTCTTCGACAGCTTCGCAGGCTCTCACGCCGAAAGGCACGACTCGCTGTTTGTCTCCTTTTCCGGTGACGCGCACGGTTCGAGAAGAAAAATCAAAGTCTTCAAAAGTAAGATTTACAAGCTCTTCTACTCTGATTCCCGAAGCGTACAAAAGTTCGGTCACAGCTCTGTCTCGCAAAAGAATTGCAAGCTTTAAGGATGATTTTTCAGCCGCTTTTTCCGCTTCGATTTCTTTCGAAATAAATTCAAGCATTGTGCCGGCCTGATCGACAGTCAAAATCGAAGGAAGAGCAGAAGCGGTTTTCGGAGCCGAAAGTTCGGCGGCAGGATTTGATCCGACCATGTCATGCGAATAAAGATATGCGAAAAAGGTTTTTACTGAAGAGATTTTTCGGCGCATTGTTGTTTTTGAACAGCCGGACGCAATATCGGCAAGCCAGATTCTCAAATCCGCGGTTTTAATTTGCGAAACATCTTTTTTTCCGCGCAATTCAAGGCTTTGCAAGCAGGATTTTATGTCATTTTCGTATGCGCGAATCGTGTTTTCGCTCAACCCCCTGCCGTATTTCAAATATGAGAAAAACTCGCCGGCAATTTTCGCATTCTGCTCGTTTATGCCGGATGAGTTCTTTTCCGGGTTTTGATGCGTATTGCTTTTTTTCGCGCCCATATTTTTATTTATACATCACTTTTTCGTATTATTTCTAATAATGCGTTTTTCAATTTCAGAAAATGCTAATGCCGAAAAAGCCGGGATTTCGGGAAAGGATAAGCTCAATGCAGCAGGAATTTCAAGAATTTGCAGACGAAAAAGCCGCTGAAGAAAACAGAGCGGCCGAAAGCGTCACAGACGCAGACAGCACAGACGAAAACCGCGCTGTTTTTTTAATTTCCAAAATACCTGCCGGGGCTCGAATTGTCGCAAGAACTTATGCCGAAATCGACGAAAAAACAGGACGCGCGCAGTACAGAGATTACGTCGGACATGTTGTCGGACATGAAACAGCAAAGAAAGAAACAGCGCAAAGCGGCAGTCCGGGGAGCGAAACGCTTATTTTGCTTCGAGACGCGGCCGCGAACGGGTCGCGCAAAGAACAGATTGTCAGAATACGCGCCGAGGATATAGTTCGAATCAAACCGATTCCGGAGCGAAAGACTGCAATGCTGCCGCGTCTGAAACCGTAAAAACTCCCGATTCATCAAGGCTTATTATTCTTTCGCCCGCGAGTGCGGACTCGATAAAAATGTTCTGCCAATGCTTATTTTGATCTCGCGCATCCCCGGTTTGCGAATCCGGAATTTGCGCTTCCCGGTCACTCTGACAGGAATGATTGCAATCAGACTGTTTGCCGACGGGTCGCGAAAAAACGTCGGGGATTATCGTCCTTTTGTTTTTTTCTTCCGTGTTTCGGCAGATTTCGTATGCGGCAGCCGAATTTGCTATTTTCTTCTTCCAATCGCGATATTTGTCTGCGGATGCAAAAAATTCGCACAAAAAAGCATTTTTTTCTGCCGCGTCCGAGCATTCGAGCGCATCGGCACAGCCGGCAAGAGAGGAAGCCATGCCGCGCAAAAGTTTTGCAACATTTTGCGAGTTTTCTTCTATCATTGCCCGCGTGCGCTGCGGGTCGGTAAGAGATACCCGCGTCATGTCCCGCCAGCTTCCGGCTGAAAGCGCGTTTGCGATATTCAAATCTTCAGACTGCGCAAGAGTGTTCGCCATAGCCGTTGCGACCGCGTGAGGCATGTGCGAAATCATTGCCGCCGCCCTGTCGTGCGCATCGTCGTCAAGAACGATTGCCTGATTGCCGCAGCCGTTTATTATCATGTCCGCTGCCTTGCAGAAACGGTTTGCATCCGTCGTTTCGTCAACCGTAATCGCCCACAGCGCACTGTCAAGAAGAGAATACGAAGCAGAGCCGAATCCCGAATGCTCGCTTCCGGCCATCGGATGCGCTCCGACGTAAAATTCGCCCAAACCCGCTTTTTTAATATCCTCGCGAACCTGTTTTTTAACCGATCCGACATCCATAAGAACGATATTCTCATCCCATGTTTTTTCAAGGCGCGACGCGATTTGGGCGATTGCTTTAAGAGGCGTGCACAATACGAGCGCGTCAGGACGGCAGGCTGTTAAATCTTCAAGGTTTTTAACGCATTCGATGCCGTTTTTTCGCGCATTTTCATACGGGTATTCGCGGTGATTCCATGCAGTGACTTTCACTCCGGATCTGACAAGCCTTAAAGCGAGCGAGCCGCCGATAAGTCCCAGTCCCGCGATTGCAACATGCGATGTTTTCAATCCCATAACAGCTCCTTTTCGCAAATTTCGCGGCTTTCGTTTTTCAACACTCCGCCCGAAGGCAGCTTCCACGTGCCTGCCGGCGGATTTTCGCGCGGGGGGCGTTCGTAAACCGCGAGAGTTTTCACCCAGCTTCCCCCGTCGATTATTTTTTTCATAAGCGTTTTAAGCTGCGGCTGCCAGGGAGCAGCGTCTGCCGTAACGATAAAGCTGTATGTTCCGTCACGTCCTTTAATCGGTCTGGAAATAAAGCTTGTCATATTAAGCCCTGCATCGCGGAACATGTCGAGCAGATTTGCCAGCACTCCCGCGCCCGTAAAAAGCGGAATAAGAGCGAGAATGCTTTCATAGGACGCATTCTGCGTTTTTGCGCGTCTGATATTGTCCGTAAAAGCTTTTGCGCTGTCTCTGTGCGCGAGAAGAAGAAAATCGGTGCGCGCAGACGAAAAATCCTGCACGCTTCGCTCAAGCGTTTCAAGTCCGTATATTTCGCCGCATATGCGAGCAGCCAGCGCAACCGTATTTTTCGCAAGATCTCTGCAGCCTGCCGCATTCGATTTGGCGGGAACGGGTTTAAGCCCGGCTTTTCGCGCAAAATTTCTGCATTGAGCAAGTCCGTGAGGATGCGCAGTCACATTTGTCAGCCGCTCATGATCCTCGCGAACAAACGCGTCAAACGCAACATGCACCGAAATTCTGCTTACCGCAACCGCATCGCTCGAATCGATAAGCGCGTCCAAATTCGGAACCACGCAGCCTTCGACATTGTTTTCCCAGGCGATTATTCCGCAGCCTTTATTCGCGCAAACCGATTCAAAAACATCGGCCGCAGTGTCAGCCGGAACGGGACGCGCACATATATTCTGTGTCTTTTTCAGCTTTTGCGCAGCCTTCAAAGCGGCTTCGTGCGTAAACGAACCCGCCGGACCCAAAAAATACAAATCTGCGGTTTCGCTTTGATTTTCACTCATACTTTATCCTTAATCAGCATTACTTACGCTGTTTTGCTGCTTTTATTTCCTGCTGTCATTCAGCTTAATTGTCTGACGAACTTTTATTTGCAGTTCTGCTTTCCTCCGCTTTTAATCCGGTCGTATTCTTCATAAGACATTCGCGGTCTGACAACAGCGAAACGTTTGGGAACAATCAGAATCAGAATATGCAGAACAATAGAACCGTAAAGCCAGATATATCCCGAATAATGCGAAAAAAACGTCGATAACGCCGCTCCGCCTGCCGGTATGAGAATGCTTCCGTTGGAAGCGGTGCGCGCAGCAAGAAACCATATGAAGGACGACGAAACAAACAAATGCAGCCCCAGACCGACGGCTCCCGATCTGGCTCGCGACAGCCAAATCGAGATTCCGAGAATCGCAAAAGCCAGAACAAGACCGTAAGGAATGCTTATGTCGATTCCGTTTCTGTATGTGAAAGTTCCCGCAAAGCTTACTGCCAGAGCGCTGAACATGTTCACCAGAAGACGCGGAAAATATCCTATGCGAAACGACCACGGCATAAGAGACTGAGAATCGGCAGGCTTCGCGCTGTCCCGTTTTTCTGAAATGTCTTGCATTTCTTCTTCGTTCGAAATCCGATCCGCATTATTCGCACTATTCAGATCGGCGTTTTTCAGATTCGAATTCTCTGACTCTGCTTCAGCCGCAGCTGTTCTCTGTTCTGATGTCATATATCAAGTATGCACCGGTTCGCAGACTATGCGGAATACTGTATGTCAGACTATGCGGCAGAATGCACAACAAATTCGAGAGCACAACAAATTCGAACGCTCGACAAAACATTTCACAGACAAAACATTTCACAGGCAAAACGAATCGCATAAACACAAGCCTGCATAACCCGGACAAAAAGCGAAAGACCGCTCCGAAGAACGGTCTTGACA
Source organism: uncultured Actinomycetes bacterium (assembly GCA_900314875.1). GTDB lineage: Bacteria > Actinomycetota > Actinomycetes > Actinomycetales > Bifidobacteriaceae > RUG039. Next base: position 15,407 of record OMWX01000003.1, read on the forward strand.
GCATTTATCTGCTTAATTGCTAAATGCTTAAATGCTTAATTTGCTGCATTTGCGCGGCGCTGTTTGGCATTCCATTTGCGCCACAAATCGCGGCTGAGAATAATCTTGCGGATTCGCACGGCCTGAGGAGTAACTTCCACGCACTCGTCCTCGTTCGCAAAATCAAGCGATTCTTCCAAACTCATCTCAATGGGAGGAGTGAGAGTTTCCAAAACATCCGCAGTAGCCGAACGCATGTTTGTCATATGCTTGGCAAGAGTGACGTTAATATCCAGATCTCCCGGCTTGTTCGTAACGCCGACAATCTGACCTTCATATACGGGCGACTGCGGCTGCACGAAGAAGTTTCCGCGAGCCTGAAGTCTCTGCATTGCGTAAGGAGTGGCCACGCCCTTGCGATCAGAAACCATCGAACCGTTCTGACGCGTTACAATCTCACCCGCCCAGGGAGCATATCCGGCAGAAATCGAAGAAGCGATTCCCGTTCCGCGAGTATTGCTTAAAAGCTGAGTTCTGAAACCGATAAGACCGCGCGACGGAACCGTAAACTCAAGGCGAATCCAGCCTGAACCGTGATTGGACATCGATTCCATGCGTCCCTTGCGCGCAGCCAGAAGCTGAGTTATCGCGCCCATGTATTCTTCCGGGCAGTCGATTGTCAAAGATTCCATAGGCTCGTGAACTTTGCCGTCAATCATCTTGGTAACAACCTGCGGACGGCCTACGGTAAGCTCGTATCCTTCGCGGCGCATTTCCTCGGCCAAAACCGCCAAAGCAAGCTCTCCCCTGCCCTGAACTTCCCAAGCGTCGGGACGTTCCGTGGGAACAACTTTGATTGAAACGTTTCCGATAAGCTCGCGGTCGAGACGATCTTTAATCATGCGGGCAGTAAGCTTGTGATCCTTGCCTTCGGTTCCCACAAGCGGAGAATCGTTGACGCCGAAAGTCATCGAAATTGCCGGCTCGTCCACATGAATAAGCGGCAGCGGATGCGGATCCGACGGGTCTACAATCGTTTCGCCGATCATAATATCGTCAATCCCGGCAACCGCGACAATGTCTCCCGGACCTGCAGTCTCTGCGGGAATGCGCTCAAGTCCCTGAGTTGCGAGAATCTCGGTGAGCTTAAAGTTAATCACGGAACCGTCAACGCGAGACAGACCGTACTGCTTGCCTTTTACGAGAGTTCCGTTGTAAATGCGAACCAGTCCCAGACGTCCCAAATAATCGGAAGCGTCAATATTGGTAACGTGCGCCTGAAGCGCAGCATCCTCTTCATAAGTCGGCGCCGGGATATTTTCAAGCATGCATTCGAAAAGCGGCTCGAGATCCTCATTGTCGGGTTCTGATCCGTCCGCAGGCTGCTCAAGCGAAGCCTTGCCTGCTTTTGCCGCACAGTACACGACGGGAAGATCAAGAAGCGAATCCAAATCAAGTTCGATTCCTTCTTCGACAACATCCTGAGCCAGACCGAGAAGAAGATCTGTCGTCTCGGAAACGACTTCGGAGATTCGCGCGTCCGGACGATCGGTTTTATTCACCGCAAGAATTACGGGCAGTTTGGCTTCCAAAGCCTTGCGCAACACGAAACGCGTCTGCGGAAGAGGACCTTCGGACGAATCTACAAGCAGAACAACGCCGTCAACCATGGAAATTCCGCGCTCAACCTCTCCGCCGAAATCCGCGTGTCCGGGAGTGTCAACGACGTTAATCGTTATGCCGTCGCTTTGTCCCAGCTTTTCAGCCATGGGACCTTCATACTTGACTGCCGTGTTCTTTGCAAGGATGGTAATGCCCTTTTCGCGTTCCAAATCATTGGAATCCATAACGCGGTCAGGAACTTCTTCACGCTCGTTGAAAACATGCGACTGCTGAAGCATGGCATTGACAAGAGTCGTTTTGCCGTGATCTACGTGAGCGACAATAGCCACATTTCTTATGTCCGAACGCACTGCCATTACATAAACCTCTTTTTTGTCGGGAAATAAAAGACAATATCTGCGCGATAACTCTACCGGTTAAGGCTGACTTAACGGAAGACGGCTGTTTTCTTCGGGAAGAACCGAAGCGACAGAATCAGGCAGGAACGGCGCAAGACCCGGCAGCTGTTCCAATGATTCCAGACCGGTTTTCTCCAAAAACAGCGGCGATGTAACGAAAAACGAGGCTCGAGTTTCAGGCTCATATCCTTTTTCGCAAATAAGTCCTCGAACTGTTAAAGAGCGTATGACCGCATCGCAGTTTACTCCCCTGACAGAGGAAATCTGCGCTCTTGTAACGGGCTGTTTGTATGCGACAATCGCAAGCGTTTCCATCGCAGCCTGAGACAGCCCCGGAGTTTTGCCGCCCGAAACAAAAGCGGATACGACATTCTCAAAGCCGGCTCTGGTGCAAAGCTGCCAGCCTCGAACGGAACGCTTAAGACAAAAACCGCGAGCGCGCCCGACAGTTCTGACAGGACTGTTATCGCTTTGACTGCTTTCGTTTTGACTGCTTTCGTTTTGATTGCCGTCATATTCGTCTCGCAAATCGTTAAGAACCGTTTCAATCTGCCCGAAATCGGCGCTTATCCCCGCCGAATTGAGCGCATTTGCAATGCTTTCGGGCAATATCGGCTCGGAAGCGGACATAAGAATCGCTTCGACTGCGGCATAAATATCGGAATCTGCGTCAAATTCCAAGCCTTTGCCCGAGTCATAACTTGCGCTCGAGTCACAACTTGCGCCTGAGTCATAACTTGCGCCTGAGTCGAAATCTGCGCCGAATCCGGAATCTGTGCCGGGCTCAGAACTGATGCCGGGCTCAAAATTGCCGCTCTTTTCGAAATTCATATGCCTTTCCCTGATTTATTTTTGCTGTCTGATATTTCAGATATTTTATCCGATGTCAATATCGGAAAAAACCCGCGAATCGCCGGTTTCTCCCGTCCAGCGCACATGAAGGCTTTCAAAAGGCTTTTCCTGTTTAAACTGCACGATTCCCTGCTTAAAAAATGCAAGCAGCACAAGAAACCGCACGACGATTTCGCTGTTGTTTTTCGCGTCTTCTGCAAGTTTTCCGAACGGAATGCTCACGCCTTTCCCCGCGGCTTTGAGACGTTCGCGCAAAATACCGGTCTGAATGCGCGGATCGACAAGCGGAACATGCAGCTGATGAATGCTTACCCTGTCTGCGGGAACGTGCGCGAAAGCATAAGCGGCAGCAGCGGCCAGTTCAAGAGGGTTTATCGGACAGACAGACTGCCTTAAAGCAGCTGCAACAGAATCGCCAATATAAGCCGGATGCGCGTAGCTTCCCGAATTTTTTGCGAAAAGCGCGCGAAAATCCTCGCTTGCGCGTTTGAATGCCCGATATTGAAGCAGGCGCGCAAAAAGCAGATCCCGCTCGCGCAATGCTTCCATGCTCTCCGCTTCAGCCGGCATTTCGCCGTCATGCGGTATAAGAGCTGCCGATTTTGCTTCAACAAGAATCGACGCAACCTCAAGAAAGGAGCTTATGCGTTCCGCATTTCTCATTATCCGGGATTCTGATTCCGAATTGCCGAAACCAGAATCTCCAAAACTGCTGTCATCAGGATTATTATTTTGCGCCGAAAAAGACATTTTTCGCACATAATCGATAAATTCCGACGTTATCTGCGATAAAGAAATTTCGGTAACGTCAAGTTTGCGCGCCGAAAGCATGCTCAAAAGAACGTCGAAGGGTCCGCTGTATTCTTCCAGGGACACTTCAAAACCGTCGTATTCTGCCGTACTGTTTGACAAATTGCCGGCCGAACTGCCGGAGGGACTGTCGGATTGATTGCTGCGCGGATTTTGACTGTCCGGCCAATGACTTTCTGTCTGCTTTTTCGCCCGCACTGCAAGCCCGCCGTCTTTTGCCGCGTTTTTACGCGACAACTCCCGAAGCGATAAGTTCGCGGCTTACTTCCCTGTATTCTTTCGCAGTAGCATGCTGGGGAGCATACATCGTAATCGGAGAAGCCGCCACGGTAGCATCGGGAAGCCTTATCGAACGGCTTATCGCGCAATGGAAAACTTTCTCGCCGAACGCTTCGTATATGCGTTGCATTACCTCGCCGGAATGAAGCGTTCGCGTATACATCGTGACAAGAACCCCGTAAACTTCCAGATTCGGATTGATTCGCGAGCGCACTTTCTCTATGGACTGCATAAGCAGAGCCACTCCGCGCAGAGCAAAAAATTCTGCCGAAACCGGGATGATAACGCCGTCTGCCGCCGTAAGCGCATTGACCGTAAGCAAACCCAGAGACGGCTGACAGTCGATGATAATCAAATCGTATTCTTCTCGCAAAGGACGCAGAGTCGCAGCCAAAACCTGCTCGCGCCCCACCTCGGTAACAAGCTGGACTTCCGCAGCGGACAAATCTATATTCGCGGGAATTATGTCCAGATTGGGAAAACGAGTGTGCACCACAGCCTCGTGCACATCCATTTCCGGATTGAACATTGCGGTATATATCGTCGTGTCAGTCGCGTTCGCATTTATGCCCAGCCCGACCGTCGCGGCTCCCTGCGGGTCGAAATCGACGATAAGAACTTTCCGTCCGTACTGACTCAAAGCTCCGGCCACGTTAATCGAAGTCGTGGTTTTGCCCACGCCGCCCTTCTGGTTGCACATAGCGACGATTTTAGCCGATCCGTGCTTCTGCAGGGGTTCGGGCGCGGGGAAAGTGTCGTACTCGCGACCCAGCAAATCAACAGACATATGTCACTTGCTCCGTTATGTCGTATGGTTCATTATCTTTTGCAGTTTCATGCGGCTGCGCAATTCGCGCATTTTCAGAGCGCAAATTAGCGGCCTTCAAAATTTAAGCCGGCCAATTCGCAGCCCGCCAATTCACAGTCTGGGAAGAAACTTGTTCAGCTCGTAAGGCGTAACCTGCATTCTGTATTCCTGCCATTCGCGGCGTTTGTTGCGCAGAAAATAGTCGAAAACGCGCTCGCCGAGAACAGAGGCGACAAAATCAGATTTCTCCATAAGATTCAATGCCGTGTCCAGCGAGTCCGGCAGCGGCTCGATTCCCATCGTTTTGCGTTCTTCATCGGTAAGCTCCCACACGTCGTCCGCCGTGGGTTCGCATAATTCTATCTGCTTTTCGATTCCGTCCAGACCGGCAGCCAAAAGCAGCGAGAACGACAGATAAGGATTCGTAACCGGATCCAAAGCGCGGAATTCGATTCGCGCAGAATTGTCTTTGCCCGGCTTGTACTGCGGTATGCGAAGCAGCGCGGAACGGTTGTTGTGTCCCCAGCATACGTAACTGGGAGCCTCGGACCCGCCCCACAGACGCTTGTACGAGTTGACATACTGGTCGGCAACCGCAGTGATTTCGGCCGCATGATGCAAAATGCCTGCCGCGAACTGTCTTGCGGTTTCAGACATGTTAAACTCCTGCCCCGGCTCGTAAAAAGCATTGGAATCGCCTTCAAAAAGGCTTAAATGAGTATGCATTCCCGACCCCGGCTCGCCGAAAAGCGGCTTGGGCATGAAACTTGCATGCAGTCCGCGTTCAAGCGCGATTTCTTTTACGACCGTCCTGAAAGTCATGACATTGTCTGCAATAGTCAGCGCGTCCGCATAGCGCAAATCTATTTCATTCTGACCCGGACCCGCCTCATGATGCGCATATTCGACAGAAATCCCCATCTGTTCAAGCATGTTCACAGTAGCGCGGCGAAAATCCATTCCCGGACTGCGCGAAACATGATCGAAATACCCGCCGTGATCAATCGGCTTGGGTTCGGCCGAATAATCATTCTGCTGTTCGAACAGATAGAATTCGATTTCCGGATGAATATAGAAAGTAAACCCGCGCTCGGAAGCCTTGGAAAGAGTATGCTTGAGCACATATCTCGGGTCTGCCAGATTCGGCTGTCCTTCGGGAGTCAAAACATCGCAGAACATGCGGGCCGTGCCCTGTCTTGTGCCTCTCCACGGAAGAAGCTGGAATGTGGAAGGATCGGGTTTTACAATCATGTCGGATTCTGACACGCGCGTCAGACCTTCAATCGCCGACCCGTCAAATCCCAGACCTTCCTCAAAAGCGGCTTCAAGCTCGGCAGGCGCAATCGCCACAGACTTCAGCTGTCCCAAAACATCCGTAAACCACAGTCTGATAAAGCGCACATCGCGTTCTTCTACCGTGCGCAGCGCAAACTCTTGCTGTTTATTCATGTTCCCATTGTCTCACATTTTTTATGCTTTTTATTTCGATAATTCGCTTTTAAGCAGTTCGCATTCCGGCAAGCCGTTTTCGGCATTTCAGGATCATCCGCGCGCCGCAAGCAGCGCTTCTTCAAGCGTGAAAGCCTTCGCATACAGCGATTTGCCCAAAATTGCAGAGTCGACGTTTCCGCCGAGAGCAGCGATCGCGCGAATGTCGTCAAGACTTGAAATTCCGCCTGAGGCAGTTACGGCCGCGCCGGTTCTTTGAGAAACTTCGCGCAAAAGTTCAATGTTGGGACCTGTCATCATGCCGTCTTTTGCAACATCCGTAACGACGTAACGCGAGCAGCCGGCTTCATTAAGAAAGTCAATTGCTTCAAACAGATCTCCCCCGTCGCGAGTCCATCCGCGCGCTGCAAGCGTGTGTCCGCGAACGTCAAGTCCGACTGCGACCCGGTCGCCGTATTCTTTTATTATTTCGGCCGTCCACTGCGGATTTTCCATGGCAGCGGTTCCGATGTTTACTCTGCGCGCTCCTGCTTCCAGCGCGGAAACAAGACTTTCATTGTCGCGTATTCCGCCGGAAAGCTCGATATTAACCGACTTTCCCAATTCGGACACGATTTCGCGAAGCACGCCCCGATTGTCTCCCGTGCCGAAGGCCGCATCCAAGTCAACAAGGTGAATCCACTGAGCAGACGCGTCAACCCAGGTCTGAGCAGCCTCCAGCGGACTGCCGTAATCCGTTTCGGAACCCGATTCGCCCTGACGCAAACGCACGGCTTTCCCGTTTCTTACGTCAACCGCGGGAAGAAGAGTAAGCATTTTTGTCCTTTCTTCAAATTATTTTTGAACAGTTTACAGTGTCGGAAAACCGTCAATCCAGTTTTTCAAAAGAGCAGCTCCGGCTTGCGCGGATTTTTCCGGATGGAACTGAGTCGCGCTTAAAGCACCGTTTTCGTATGCTGCGACGAAACGCGATTCGCCGTATTCGCACATCGCCGCAAGAGCCTTGTTTTCAGGCAGCGATTCAAAAGCATTTTCCGGTTTTTCCTGCCCGAAATCATGAACCGCATAAGAATGCACGAAATAGAAGCGTTCGTTTTCGATGCCTTTGAAAAGCCGCATATTTTCGGGCGCTTCGACCGTGTTCCAGCCCATATGCGGAACAACATCGGCTTTAAGCTCGGTCACGCTCCCCGCGGCAAGTCCCAGTCCTTCGCATTCTTTACCGCCTTCAAAGCCTGAATTAAACATTACCTGCAGTCCGACGCAGACTCCCAGAACAGGACGGCCTTTTTCGATTCTTTCATATATGACCCGGTCGCCGCCCGCGTTGCGAAGCCCTTTCATGCATTCCGCAAACGCTCCCACGCCGGGAACGACCAGACCGTCAGCTTCGGATGCCTGTAAGCAGTCGCCCGTAAGAACCGCCTGAACGCCCGTCGCAGCGACTGCCCGAAGCATGGAACGGACATTGCCGAAACCGTAGTCAAAAACAACAACCGTTGTCATATGCGAATCTCTTTCTTTGTTTGTGTTTTGCGCTGTTTTGCACTGTTTTGCCGCGCTTTTGCCGTATTTTTGCTCGCTGCGCGCACAGTGCGTTTACTGTCTGCTTTGTGCCGTTTTTGCAATCCGGCGCATGATTTCTTCGGCGTCAGATTTGTTCGGCGTCAGATTTCTTCCTGTTTTTCTCTGAAAAAATCTCTTATGATTTTCACGGATTCTTCTTTGGTGAAATTGTCAGAATCGACGCATTTCCATTTTCTGTCAGAAGGAAGTCCGCCTTGAGAATCAAAAACTTTTTCCACGCCGACAAGAACATCTTCGACAAGCGGATCGACATTCGGAAGAATCAGCGGCGGCGAAAAACTGTTTTCTTCTTTGCCGTCAGCCCATAGAGTCATCTTGATTTTCTTGCCGCGCACAACAGCGAGAATAAACGGAATCGATACTGCGGTTTGAGAGATTATTTCTGCTGCTTCTTCAGGCTGATTTCCTTTAAGCAGACGCAGAGCGACAAGAACGCCGGATTCGCTTTCAATGCATACAGAAGGAACATCGACGACTTTGCACAGCGCGGCCGTAAACTTCATCGAATCAAAAACAGTCAAAATCAAAGCGCATTCGGCGCGTTCTCCCGTAATGCCTTCAAGCTCCTCGTCGAACATATCCATCGAAAGATCGTCAAGAATGCTGTCATCATCGCAAATGTCATCATTCGGAAGATCATTATCCGAATGACTGCTGCCCGCAAGATCGCCCGCTTTTTCGTCTGAATTTGATTTTTCTGCTTCTTTTCTTCCGTTTTCCGGCAGACCGGAAGCATCTTCAAGAATGCTGTTCAGCTCGTTTTCCATATTTGCAAGCGCGGAAGCAAGCTCTTCTTCAGAAAAAGAACCGCCCGGCTTGTTTTTATCATTTTCGCCTGTCACAGTGCGCCTTTCGTGCTGGGAACTCCGTCAACGCGCGGGTCAATTTCGACTGCTTCGCGCAAGGCTCTGGCCAGAGCCTTAAACTCGGCTTCCGCAATATGGTGAGGATCGCGTCCTGAAATAACGTTCATATGCATGCATATTCCCGCATTAAAAGCAATCGATTCAAGAACGTGACGAACCAGAGAACCTGTGAAATGTCCTCCGATCATCGCATATTCAAAGCCCTGCGGCTCGCCCGAACATACCGCATAGGGTCTGCCCGAAATATCGATAACCGCGTGCGCCAAAGCCTCGTCGAGAGGAACGGTCGCTTCGCCGAAACGTTTTATCCCGCGCTTTTCGCCCAAAGCCTGCTTTAAAGCCTGCCCGAAAACGATTGCAACGTCTTCAACCGTATGATGCGCATCAATATCGGTATCCCCGCCGGCGCGAACAGTCAAATCGATAAGCGAATGCTTCGACAAAGCCGTAAGCATGTGATTGTAAAACGGAACTGTGGTTTCAATGTCCGTTTTGCCCGTACCGTCGAGATTAATGCTTAATTCTACAGACGATTCGCTTGTTTTCCGCACGACGGAAGCAATGCGCGCGTTCATCCTGACTCCTTTGCTCGATTCATTTTATATGCCGTCTGATTTGCCGAAAGTTCGCTGCAGGCGGTTTGCTGTTTCGTTATTTGCCGTCCCGCTCATTTGCGAGCTGCAAAACTTCAGCGAATTTTTCGCGGAAAATTCTCATTTCCTCATCGGTTCCCATGCAGACTCGCAAATATCCTTCAGGACCGACAGCGCGAATAAGAACTCCGCGCTTTTTAAGTTCATCGAAAATAAAATCGCGATCTGTGAAAACTCCGAACATTATAAAATTCGATTCCGATTCAGCATTTTTTATCGGCCGGCCGCAATATTGAAGCGTTTTAAACCATTTTTCGGTTTTGTCTCTGGTTTCGCGCAAATGAGAAACCTGAGCGAGAAGTTCGCCGGAATGCTCCAAAGCCGCAAGCGAAGCCGCTTGAGTCAATGCCGAAAGATGATACGGGAGGCGAACGATTCGCAAAGCGTTCACAACATTTTCGTTCCCGATAAGATACCCCAGACGGGTTCCGGCAAATGCAAAAGCCTTCGACATGGTTCTGCTGACGGCAAGATTGGGATATTCTCCTATAAGCGAAATCGCAGATTCCAGTCCCGGCGTTCTGAACTCGGCGTAAGCTTCATCTACAACAACGACAGGACGGGCGGATTCGGGCGCATTTTTTACCCGGACTTCTTTGCAGACGTCAAGCAGGACGCGCAAATCGTCATTTTCAATATATGTGCCGGTCGGATTGTTCGGGTTTGCAATCATAACGACTGACGGTCCGATTCGTCTTATTTCTTCGACAGCCGAATCCGTGTCAATCGTAAAATCCTCACGGCGAGACACAGTTTTCCACTTCGTAAAAGTATCTCTGGCATATTCCGGATACATCGAATACGTGGGAGAAAATCCCAAAGCTGTTTTTCCGGGACCTCCAAAAGCCTGGAAAAGCTGAAGCATTATCTCATTGCTTCCGTTCGCTGCCCAAACCTGCTCTCTTTTAATTCCGGCGTCTGTTTCCGCATTAATATAGCCGGCGAGCGCGTCGCGAAGAGCAACGTGTTCGCGATCGGGATAACGGTTAAGCTTTAAAGCCGCAGCTCCGGCGCGCTTTGCTATCGCGTCGGCAACGCTTTTCGGAGGCGCATAGGGATTCTCGTTGACATTCAAACATACGGGAATATCCAGCTGAGGAGCGCCGTAAGGCGTTTCGCCGCGCAAATCGTCGCGCAAAGGAAGATTCGCAAAATCAGAACTCACTTCAGACCCGCTTTCTTCTGCTGCTCTTCAAGCGTTTCCTTGTCGTAAGGGTCGGAAACAAAACGCGTGAGAATGCATTCGCCGTGCCCCGGCAGATCTTCTTTAACCGCAAAATCGTTAATCTTCGAGGCGATCGCGCGCAATCCTTCTTCGCCGTATTCGATTACTTCTACCGGCTTCATAAACGTGTGAACTCCCAAACCCGCATTGAATCGCGCGGTTCCGCCCGTGGGCAGAACGTGATTCGAACCTGACATGTAGTCTCCCAGAGGAACCGGCGAGTAGGGTCCTGCAAAAATCGCGCCGGCATTGTGAATGCGCCTGACGATTTGCTCAAAGTTTTCAGCCTGAATTTCCAAGTGTTCCGCAGCATATGCGTCGGCAACGCGAATCGACTCTTCAATGCCGTCGGTAAGCACGATTGCAGACTGGCTTCCCGAAAGAGACACGAAAATGCGTTCGCTGTGTTTTGTGCGCGGAACGCGTTTTGCAAGTTCGCAACGAACCTCTTGAGCGATTTTCTCGCTGTCGGTTATGAGAACGGAACCGGCCAGCTCATCGTGCTCGGCTTGTCCGATAAGGTCTGCTGCAAGATATGAAGGGTTTGCGCTTTTATCAGCGATTATTCCGATTTCGGTAGGTCCTGCTTCCGCGTCGATTCCCACGGTTCCGGAAACCATATGTTTTGCGGTTGCCACGAAAATATTCCCCGGTCCTGTGATTTTGTCGACAGGCTCGCAGAGAATCTGCCCGTCCTGCGGTTCGCTTCCCGCCGCGCCGTATGCAAACATGGCAATCGCCTGTGCTCCCCCAACCGCATAAACTTCGTCGACGCCCAAAATCGCACATGTTGCCAAAATCGTTTTATCAGGCAGTCCGTCGGGATTGCTGCGACTGGGAGGAGTTGCAATCGCAAGAGATTCGACTCCCGCAGTCTGAGCCGGAACCGCATTCATAATCACGGAACTGGGATATACTGCCTTGCCTCCGGGCACATAAAGTCCTACCCGCTGAACCGGAATCCACCGCTGAGACACTCTGGCTCCCGATGCGAGATCGGTGTGAAAATCCTGAGGAATCTGCGATTTGCTCACCGCTCTGCATCGGCGCACAGACTCTTCAATCGCCTCGCGCACTCGCGGTTCCAGCTGCCGCAGAGCTTCTTCAATCGCCTGCCTGGGAACGCGCAGGTTTTCGGGACGCACTGCGTCAAATTTTTCCGAAAAATCACGCAAAGCCGCAGCGCCGCGATTCTTCACGTCTTCCAAAACCGGTCCTACCAGCTCTGTTGCTTTTTCCACGCTCATCTGCGCGCGCGGCATAGCTTCGAGCAGCTGTGCGCGAGAAAGCTTTTTTCCGCGCAAATCAATAATACGGATAATGTCATTGCTCATATTCATCGCAGCTCCCGACTCTGTCTGTTTTGTTCAGCCAACATATCTACTATCTAATGTACTCCGGTCTGCATACCTTTGACGCGGCCGAATCGCGAAAGAATTTTGTCTGCATTCAGACAAGACATCCCGTCTTTCCGCAAAACATATTATCCTCTCGCAAGACATCCTGGCCCGAACAAAGCTTTAAGCTCACCGAAAAGAGAAGCATCTCTTTTGACTCTGAACTCATCGGCAAAAACAAGCCCGTCGCACGACCCGTCCGCATGAGATACGGCCATGCGCATCTGCGACACGCCAGGATGCCCTTTTATTATTTCGCTTAAAGCATTCAGTCGCTCTTCATTCAGCCGCGATTCGGGAACGTATATGATGACCGGAAGTTCGTCAGCCGCGTCCGCTTCGATTATGCTCATTTCTCTTGCGTTAATCGAAATGCCCTCGTCGCGAGCATCGACATTCCCTCGAATCGCAGCTATTTTATCCAGCTGAAGCATTTCGCCGTAAGTCTGATATGAACGCGAGAAAAACGTGCACTGAATCGAGCTGTCCAAATCCTCAATCGTAACTCTCGCCCAAGGATTGCCGTTTTTCGAAATTTTTCTTTCCACTCCGGTTATAAGCCCCGCAACCGTAACCTGCCGCCTGTCCGAATAAGAAGAGGAAGAGGGCAATGAAGAAGAATAAGAAGCGATAAGCTGCGCGACAGACATATCTCTTTTGTCGGCCAAAATCGAGGCCATGCCGCTTAACGGATGGTCGGACACGTAAAGCCCGAGCATTTCGCGCTCAAATTTGAGCTTCGTCTGCTTGTCCCACTCCTCCAGATCCGGAACGGAAATAAGCGCATCTCCTAAAGCATTCGCGCTGCTGGCCGCCTCGTCTTTCTCCTCCAAACCGGCAAAAAGGTCAAACTGTCCCTCGGCTTCCTTCCTTTTGACCGGAACAATCTGAGAGACCGCAGACTCGTGGATCGCAAAAAGCGCCCGCCTGTTCGGGTCAATCGAGTCAAACGCGCCGCCTTTTATAAGCGATTCGATTGTTCTTTTATTCAAAGTATTAACCGAAACGCGCGTAATGAAATCAACAAATCCGTCAAATTTGCCTTTCGGACCGGTCCGCTGTTCGACAATGTCGGCCACAACCTTGTCTCCCACGTTTCGTATCGCGCCCAGACCGAAACGGACAATATCGCCCACAGCAGAATATTCAAGCTGAGACTCGTTTATGTCCGGCGGCAAAACCTGAATCCCCATTCGCCTGGCCTCGCCCAGATAAAGCGCTGTTTTATCCTTGTTCGAACGCTCATTTTGCAAAAGCGCGGCCATAAATTCGACGGGATAATGCGCTTTCAGATACGCGGTCCAATACGAAATAAGCCCGTAACACGCCGAATGAGCCTTGTTGAAAGCGTATCCGGAAAACGGAACAAGCACATCCCAAACCGCCTGAGCCGCTTCGGTCGAATATCCGTGCTGCTGCATTCCCTCAAAAAACGGAATTTTCTCTTTCGCAAGCACTTCCGGCTTTTTCTTTCCCATGGCTCGGCGCAGAACATCAGCTTTTCCAAGCGAATAACCGGCCAAAATTCGCGCTGCGGACTGAACCTGCTCCTGATAAACGATAAGACCGAAAGTCTCGTCCAAAACTTCTTTAAGAGGCTCTTCCACTTCAGGATGAATAGGAATGTTTTTTTGCAGCCCGTTTTTTCGTTTCGCATAATTCGTGTGCGAATTCATATCCATAGGACCGGGACGATAAAGCGCAATCAAAGCGGATATATCGTTAAAATTATCAGGTTTGAGCATTCGCAGAAGAGATCTCATGCCGTCAGAATCAAGCTGAAAAACGCCGAGAGTGTCTCCGCGAGAAAGCAGCTCATATGTTTTGCGGTCGTCAAGCGGCACGGATTCGATATTGATTTTGTCTCCCCTGTTCCGCTCGACATTTCGTATCGCATCTCTGATAACCGTCAGATTGGACAGCCCCAGAAAATCCATTTTCACAAGACCGAGAGTCTCGCAGGTATGATACTCGAATGTCGTAGTCACCGTGCCGTCGGTGCGCTCCAAAAGCGGAGAAGTATCCGTAATCGGCTGCGACCCCATGATGGTAGCGCACGCATGAACGCCGGTCTGCCTTATAAGCCCTTCAATACCCTTGGCTTCGTCGGTAATGCGTCGAACGTCGATATCAGATTCATAAAGTTCGCGAAACTCGCGCGCTTCGGCATATTTTTTGCTCGTCTCGTCAAACATTTCCGAAATGCTGGGATCTTTGCCGTTTTTCACGGGAGGCAAAGCTTTGGTCACGCGCTCGCCGGTAGAAAAGTCGTACCCCATGATTCGCGCGGAATCCTTAAGAGCCTGCTTGGTTTTAATCGTGCCGTATGTCACGCATTGCGCAACTTTGTCGCTTCCGTATTTTTTCGATACATAATCAAGCACGTCCGCCCTGCCGTCAGGGTCAAAATCCACATCGATATCGGGAAGCGAGACTCGCTCGGGATTCAAAAATCGCTCAAAAATCAGACCGTGCTGCAGCGGGTCAAGCTCGGTAATTCCCATCGCATAAGCCACAATCGCGCCGGCAGCCGAACCTCGTCCGGGACCTACCATGACTCCGTGCCGTTTCGCCCAGTTAATATAGTCGGCCACGACAAGGAAGTATCCGCAAAACTGCATTTGGCAGATTACTCCGCACTCGTAGTCGGCCTGTTTTGCGACATCGGCGGGAATGCCCTTGGGATATCTGCGCTCCAAACCTTCCCATACTTTGCGCAAAAACAGGCTTGTTTCGTCCCAGCCCTCGGGACAATCGAACGACGGCATAAATGCGCCGTCTTCATGATCGTCGAATATAACGTTGCAGCGTTCGGCGATTCGCAAAGTATTGTCGCAGGCCTGGGGAAACTCTTTGAAAAGAGCCCTCATTTCGTCGGATGTTTTCAGATAATATCCGGAACCGTCAAATTTGAATCTGTTCGGGTCGTCAAGCTTCGAGCCGGAATTAATGCACAGCATCGCATCCTGAGCCGCCGCCCCTTCTGCCGTAACATAATGCGAATCGTTGGTAACGACCAGCGGAGCTCCGATTTTGTCCGCAATCTCAAGCAGCTGCCTGCGAACTTTCTTCTCAATGTTCAAGCCGTGATCCATCAGCTCGATAAAGTAGTTGTCTTTGCCGAAAATATCCTGATGTTCCCCGGCCGCCCGCAAAGCTTCGTCATATTGCCCCAGACGCAGGCGCGTCTGCACGATTCCTGACGGACAGCCGGAGGTCGCTATAACGCCTTTCGAATGCCTGTTGAGAACATCGCGATCCATTCGCGGCCATTTTCCGGCTCGTCCTTCAAGATTTGCAATAGAGCTGGCTTTTATAAGATTTGTAAGCCCTTCGTCGTTTTCTGCCCAAAGCGTCGTATGCGTTATCGCGCCGCCGCCGGAAACGTCGTCGGAACGCTGCTCTGCGGTGCCCCATCTGATTTTGGTTTTGTCGCCTCGCGCGGTTTCGGGAGTTTCGTATGCTTCAATTCCGATAATCGGCTTGATTCCGGCAGACACGGCCGCGCTCCACATTTCATACGCTCCGTGCATGTTTCCGTGGTCTGTTATTCCCACGGCAGGCTGTCCGATTCTTGCCACATGTTCGACCAGTTCGCTGATTTTTGCGGCGCCGTCGAGAATCGAATAATGCGTATGTACGTGAAGATTGACGAAATTGTCCGCTGAGCTGCTCATATCCTCTACTTTACATGCAGTCGGGGAACATTGATTTTAACGCTGATTTTAACGCTGAATTTCGCGTTTTCCCCGCAGAATATTCAGCGCGCAGCTTAAATCTTCGGGATACTCGCATGACACATTGACGATTTTCCCCGTGCGAGGATGAACGAATGAAAGACTCGTCGAGTGAAGCCATTGGCGGCTCAAGCCCAATCGCGCAGACATTTGCGGATTTGCGCCGTACATCGAGTCTCCGGCAAGCGGATGGCTTATCGATGAAAAATGAACGCGAATCTGGTGAGTGCGCCCGGTTTCTAAGTTCACAGATGCCAGCGTAGCTTCCCCGAAACGTTCCAAAACATCCCAGTGAGTCACGGACGGCTTTCCGTCTTCTATAACGGCAAAACGAAAATCGCTTACTCTGTCCCGTCCTATGGGCGCTTCGATTGTGGCCTTGTCCTGTGCCAGGTTTCCCTGAGTTACCGCATGATAAATTTTTGTCACTTCATGCTGCGAAAACTGTCTGCGCATTTCGCGATAGGCCAGATCGGATTTGCATACGAGCATAAGCCCTGAAGTGCCCACATCCAGCCGGCTTACTATTCCCTGTCGCCCGACAGCTCCGCAGTCGCTTATTTTCACTCCGCGGGCCAGAAGAGTTCCCAAAACAGTAGGTCCTTCCCAGCCGTTTGACGCGTGAGCAGCAACTCCTGCCGGCTTGTCAACCACGATAATGTCGTCGTCCTCGTAAACGGTTTTCAAAAGCTTGGAAACCGGTTCGCGCTTTTCTTTTCTTTCTTCCAAAGAAAGTTCGATGATGTCGTTCGCCGCAAGCCTGCATGACTTGTCTGTTTCTTTTCCGAGTATTTTCACTTGTCTGCCGTCTATAAGAGACGCCGCTTTAGAACGGGATATTCCCATCATTTTCGACAGTCCGGCATCAAAACGCTGCCCGATAAGCATGTCGGGTACCGGAAGAAGATCAGGCATATTTTTTATACACTCCGCAGGACAGTTTAATACTCTTTCGTTTTTGTCTGTGTTATATTGTTTTGCTTGTTTTGCTTGTTTTTTAGCCGCAAAGTTTTCAGCTGAACAGTTTTGCGCAGCTTTTTTGCGCAATTTTTGTTTTGCTCAACTTCATTTTTGCGAGGCTTTTTGCGCAGCTTTAGTTTTTGCCGCCCCGTATGGTTGCGAACTATTTTGTGCTTTCAAGCGTTCGCAACGGTTTTCCCTCTCAGCATTTCTCCTGCCGGTGTTTTGCTTCTAAGCGTTTTCCCCGCAAGATTTTTCCTTGTCAGAATTTTCGCTAAAAGGCACTGAAAAACAGAACATGCACAGCATTGCTGCGGCCGCGCATACTATTTCGATGTCCGCGACATTTCCCACTGACCAGCCGTAGTTTATGAAATCCGTTACCGGACCGTCTAAAAAACCGTCAGCGTAAATAATTCTGTCAGTCAGATTTCCCACGGTTCCGGCAAATGCTGCGCTTAATGCTGTCAGATACGGCAGCGATGTTGTTTTAAACGCAAAATAAGCCAAAACAAAGCTTGAAATCACAGCTGTCACAGATATGACAGCCGTGGAATTCGATCCTATCGACAAAGAAGCGCCGTGGTTTCGAACAAGTTCAAAAGAAAGAAATTTGCCGAAAACCGGGACTTTTCTGCCGTTTTGCAGTTCGTTCATCGCATATATTTTTGTGATTCTGTCCGCAAAATACGCGACGAGAGTTACCAACGCAAAAACGGCCACACGAATGTATGGCCGTTTCGCTGTTTGTTTATCGGATGTCATTTACCGAATACTTCTCCGGTCCGTTGCCGTTGCTGCTCATAGTGTCATAGTTGTTTACGTCTGACACTTGAGTCGACAGCTTGCTGAGGAACTCAGTAAGACGGCTTCTGTACTCGCTCTCGAACTGCTTCAGACCCTCAATATTGCCTTCAATAATCTTGGAGTCTTTGTAAAGCTTTTCGCGAACTTCGGCCGCATGACGTTCTGCAGCTTCGCGCGTGCGGCTGTCGTACTCGTCGGCAGCTTTGCGAGTCTGCTGATCGTAACGTTCGACTTCGTCATGTACGCGCTTGGAGTATTCGTCAGCTTCTTTATGAGTCTTCTCAGAGTAGCTGTCCGCGTCGGTTTCAGTATTCTTCGCGTATTCGTCCGCAGAGTTGCGAGTCTGCTGCGAGTATGCTTCAGCTTCCGCGATAAGCTCTGCGCGCTTCTGCTCGCCCTCTGTGATAAGTGTATTGCGCTGCGATTCACCCTCGGAAACAAGCTGAGCGTTCTTCGCTTTGCCCTTGTCGACATACTGGTCATGCAGCTGCATGGCAAGAGAAAGCATTGCAGTTGCGCGTTCCGGCTCGGATTCTGCTCCTACGCCGGCGCTCTTGATCTGCGCAAGAGAACCGGTTTCTGCGCCGGGCTCGACCTTGGAAAGCTGGTCGCGCAATCCCGCTTCGCGTTCCTGGGAAGCTTTCAGCTCATTCTGCAAAGCCGCATACTGCTGCTGCAAAGCCTGCAGATTCTGCTGACCCATAGCGAACTGCTGTTTTGCATTTTCTGCTTCCCGCTGTGCGCTTTTAACTGCGTCTTCTGCCTGCTGAGCGACGTCTGCCGCGCTTGCCTTGTCCGTATCGGCCTTAGCAATCTGCTGCTGCAAAGCTTCAATCTGCTGTCTTGCGGTTTCGGCATCATTTTGCGCCGCCTGCTGAAGCTGAGCATAACGCTCTGCAAGCTCTTCATACTGCTTCTTCTCGGCTTCAGCCTGCTGAGCGCCTGCCTGAACCTGCTGAGTAAGAACTTCAATGCGCTGATTGAGCTGAGAGGCAACCTCGTCTCCGGCTGCCGCGCTCTGCTGCGCGATCTGAGCAGACTGCGCAGTAAGCTGATCTACCTGCTGGTTGAGCTGATCTACCTGCATTTTAAGCTGCTCATTCTGCGAGGTAAGCGCCTGAACTTGTCCCTGATCGACGGGATTCTGTTCTGCTGCAGCGACCTGTGAACGAAGCTGTTCGTTTTCGGTCGAAAGCTGCGAAATCTTTTCGTTAAGCTGAGCTATTTCCGGTCCGAAAGACTGGGTTGAACCCGACTGCACCGCCTGCGTGCTCAAAGCTTCAATCGTGCTGGTTACTTCGTCAAGAAAGTCGTCGACCTCCTCCATATCGTAACCCGTTTTGAGATGAACAGTCGGAAAGACGTGCTCTCTCACGTCATCTGGTGTTAACAGAGCCATACTTCTCCTGCCTTATTTCAACCGTTCTTTTTTTACAAAACGGCCGCAAATTTCAAAGCTGTTATATGAAGTCTACCATGATGTGCCTATTTTTCGTTTCAAAGCGGTCAAATCGCTTGAAATGACCGGATAAAAATTGTCGGCACGCCGCAGTTATCATTCGTGTTTTTGTTTAAAAAATTTTTTCCAGCACGATAAGCGCAAACCAGAGAACCATAAAACTCAAATCAATTTGCACCGCGCCGGCCGGAATAGGTTTTATGTATTGCCGCAGCCATCTGAGAGGAGGCTCGGTAAGCGCATAAACAGCCTGCGTGACGGTTGCGAAAATTGAGCCGGGTCTGCGTCTGACAAGCATTATGTACCAGTCGGAAATCATGCGCAAAAACAGAATGAACATGTAGGAGTCTATAATCCACTGAAAAATAATATGCAGATACCAAAAAATCATCTTTTCACCGAATTTTCACAGGACAATTCTTACTGCGGGTTTCGCGCTCCGTGTTTTAGGCTGCATGTCTTGAGCCGCAGATTTTAAGCTGCAACTAATGCGTTTCAAATTTTATGAGGAAAGTTTTCCGACGCGTTTTAAAACGAGAGCATCGCAGAAGACCGATTTTCGCCGCAATCCTGACTGAACAGTTCTGTTCAGCGGAAAAGGTCGTGAGACTTCTCGTTTCGCGCTTCTTCCACACGAATGTTCACCTGAGGCGGGCTGAGCAGGAAGACTCTGGGCGTTACGCGCTCGATGGATCCGCGCAGTCCGAATACTACTCCCGAGGAGAAGTCGACTATGCGGTATGCAGTCGCTTCGTCGACTCCGGTCAGATTAAGCACTACGGGAACGCCGTCGCGAAGAGCGCGGCCGACAAGCTGCGCTTCATCATAATTTTTCGGATGTATTGTCGTGATCTTGTTCATCTTTTTTCCGAATGAAGCAGAGGTTTTTTCAGACGGCTGCTTAACGGAAGCCGCGTTTGAGGACGGAAGCGTCGAATCGCTGTCAAATGAGGTTGTGACTTCGTCTTCCCGGGCGATTTCGTCAAACTCTTCCGACTCGTCGGTCTGCACGTCTCTCAGACCGAGATACGACATGCTTTTTTGCAAAAAACTTTCCATTTAAGCTCCTCAACTTCAATGTGCGGACTTGCCCGCGATTAAAAATCTCAGCTGAAAACCTTGTCAGCGCAGGAAATCTGGAATCTGAAGCGGACTCCAGTCCTGCGATTCTTCTGCCGGAGACACTGCTGGACGTTCGGCAGTCGAATCGGGGTTTGAAGATTCCGGGTTTATTCTTTCGGGCATGTCGCGCATTTGTGCGCCTTGCTGAAGCTTTACGTCGTTCAGCGGAGGAACGGAAGACGAACCGGCTGTTCCCGCAGCAGTTTGCGAAACTGCAGACTGCTCCGAAGAAGATTGTGCCGCTGCGGACTGCGAAGAAGCTGAGACAGGATTATTGTTCATGTCGAAGCCTGCTGCGATAACGGTTACGCGCACTTCGTCGCCGTATGAGTCATCAAGAATCATGCCGGTGATAATCTGAGCTTCCTGAGCCACTACGGAACGGATGAGTTCGCAGGCCGCCTGATATTCCTCGATTCCCATATCCATAGGACCGGCAACGTTTACGAGCACGCCGTGAGCGCCCTTAATGCCGGATTCGAGCAGAGGCGAACTGATTGCGGTTTCTGCCGCTTGAGCTGCTCTGTCTTCCCCTCGAGCCGAGCCGATTCCGAACATTGCGGTGCCGGACTGCTGAAGAACCGCTTTGACGTCAGAAAAGTCAACGTTAATGTAAGCGTTGGTGCTTGTGATCAGGTCTGTTATTCCGCGCACGCCCGCAAGCAGAGCGGAATCTGCGTGTTTGAACGCGTCGATTACTGACAAAGACTTGTCAGACAAGTCCAAAAGACGATCGTTGGGAATAACTATAAGAGCGTCGACCTCGTCGCGCAGTTTCTCAATTCCGGATTCTGCGGAAGCAGAACGGCGAGGACCTTCAAAGGAGAACGGCCGGGTGACTACTCCGATAGTCAAAGCGCCCTGTTCTCGCGCCGAGTGAGCTACGACAGGGCTGGCTCCGGTTCCGGTGCCGCCGCCTTCGCCTGCCGTGAGAAATACCATGTCTGCGCCTTTGAGCACTTCCTCGATATCCGACTGGTGATCCTGAGCGGCTTTCGCACCTTTTGCAGGGTCTGCTCCGGCTCCCAGTCCTCGGCTTGTCGCGTCGGAAAGCGCAATTTTCACATCCGCTTCAGACTTCAAAAGATCCTTCGCGTCGGTATTGATTGCCACATATTCGATATCCTGAAGACCCTCAGAAATCATTCGGTTGACAGCATTGCCGCCTGCCCCGCCGACTCCGACAACCTTGATGACGGTCCGACCGTTAAATTCATCGTTCTGCACAAAATCGCTCATGGTGCTCCTGTCAAATTACACATGTGGTGTTTATTTTAACTCATACCCCGCCCGGGAATGTCGTTAAAATTCGACAAATTTAAAATTTTCTCCATTTTACACGTTTTTTAAGCCGTTCGCGAACCGGCTCTCACATGATAAAAGCTGTCTTTCAAGCGACGATACGCGCTGACATGCGCTTAATACACGTCGTTAAGCGGATCGTCGGAGAAAAGCATTTTTTTCTCGGTTTCGCTTAACTGTCGGGAGTCCAGCCAGCCGTATGGCAGGTGAACTTTTTTCGCGTACCGGGTCCGGCCTCTGGGCTTATCGCCGACCGATTCGGGGAATTCAATATCGGGGTCGAGCCTGTCAAGCACGCTGTCAAGGTCTGAAAGAGTTTCGCATTGCATTAGCGCGGCGCGTGTCTCTCCGCCGGCCGGGAATCCTTTCAGATACCATGCCGTATGCTTGCGCAGTTCGCGTATTCCGCTTGTTTCGTCGCCGTCGCAAAATTCGATCAGGAGTTTCGCATGCCGGCGAATTATGCTGCAAACCTGCCCGAGAGTCGGTTTTTCGCGCTTGCCTGAACCTGCGAACGCGTTTCGAATATCGGCAAAAAGCCAGGGTCTGCCCTGACACCCGCGTCCGATTGCAACGCCGGCGCACCCGGTCTGCCGTTTCATTTCCAAAGCGTCTTCGGCACACCACACGTCGCCGTTTCCGAATACGGGAATGTCAAGCGAGGCAACCAGCTCTCCTATGCGCTCCCAGTGCGAATGTCCGCCGTAATATTGGGCGGTTGTGCGCGCGTGCAGCGTTACCAGAGAGCAGCCTTCTTCCTGCGCGATATGCCCGGTTTCGATAAATGTTATGTGTTCGTCGTCGATTCCGAGACGAAATTTCGCGGTTACGGGAATCCCTGCGGGTTCGCATACGCAGACAACCTGTTTTATGATTTCGGCGAGCAGTCCGCTTTTCCAGGGAAGAGCCGAGCCTCCGCCGCGCCGGGTTACTTTCGGCACGGGACAGCCGAAGTTCAGGTCGATATGGTCTGCAAGATTCATGTCAGCGACCATTGAAGCTGCGTGCCGCATTACGGAGGGGTTTACCCCGTAAAGCTGAAGAGAGCGGAATTTTTCGCTTTTCGCAAATTTCGTGAGCCTGAAGGCTTTGGGATTTTTCGCGGCTAACGCTCTTGCGGTAATCATTTCCGCGACATACAGCCCGTCCTGTCCGTATTCTTCGCAGAGTATGCGAAACGGCATGTTTGTCACTCCCGCCATGGGAGAAAGCATGACGGGAAGCGACAATGTGCGTTTTCCTAAGGTTACAGGCGGCAGAGCGGGTTCTGCAGCAGAGTTTGCAGCAGTTTTTTTTGCAGCATTTTTTGATGTGTTTTCAGCCGCATTTTTTTCCGCTGTTTTTGCTGTTATTTTTTCTGACATATCTTCCGACATTTATCTTGCCGTTTCAAGAATTTTGCCGTTTCAGGCGTTAAACGCGCGCGTCAGGCGTTGCTTGCGTCCGGCGTGAGCGCAAACTTGTCTCGCTTGTCGCGCACGCGCTCATGCACGTATTGCGCAACCTGGCTTAATGCGACGCGTTCTTGCGTCATGGTGTCGCGTTCGCGCACGGTTACGCATTGGTCTTCGAGCGTGTCGAAGTCAACTGTCACGCAGTAGGGCGTTCCGATTTCGTCTTCGCGGCGGTATCTTCTTCCGATTGCGCCGGATTCGTCGTAGTCGATTGCCATGTCGAGCAGGCGCATGTCTGTTGCCAGTTCTTGCGCGACGGATTGCAACTGCGGCTTTTTGCTCAGGGGCAGCACTGCGGCTTTGACGGGCGCGAGTCTCGGATCAAGGTGCAGCACGGTTCGTTTGTCGGTTCCGCCTTTTGTGTTGGGAGCTTCGTCTACGTCGTATGCGTCGACGAGGAATGCCATGAGCGAGCGTGTAAGTCCGGCTGCGGGTTCGATTACGTAGGGTATGTATTTTTCGCCTGTTGCCTGGTCGAAGTAGTTTAGGTCTTCGCCGGATTTTTCTGCGTGCGCTTTAAGGTCGAAGTCTGTGCGGTTTGCGATTCCTTCGAGTTCTCCCCAGTCGGAGCCTTGGAAGCCGAACTTGTATTCGATGTCGACGGTTCGCTTCGAATAGTGCGCGAGTTTTTCTTTTTCGTGTTCGAAGTGTCTTATGTTTGCCGGGTTGATTCCCAAGTCCGTGTACCAGCGCGTGCGGGCGTCTATCCAGTACTGGTGCCATTGTTCGTCTTCGCCGGGTTTGACGAAGAATTCCATTTCCATCTGTTCGAATTCGCGCGTGCGGAAGATGAAGTTTCCGGGCGTTATTTCGTTTCTGAAACTTTTGCCGATGTTTGCGATTCCGAACGGCGGTTTTTGTCTTGACGATCCGAGAACGTTTTTGAAGTCTGCGAAGATTCCCTGCGCGGTTTCGGGTCGCAGGTAGTGTAGCGAGTTTTCGTCTGCGACGGGTCCTAAATGGGTTTGCAGCATCATGTTGAAGTCGCGCGGTTCGGTCCACTGTCCTTTTGTTCCGCAGTCGGGACAGGGCATGTCTGCGTTGCTTTGCGGCATGTGTCCGTGCTTGTGTTCGTATGCTTCCTGCATTGTGTCTTCGCGGTGCCGCTTGTGGCATGAGAGACATTCGATAAGCGGGTCGTTGAATACGCTTACGTGTCCTGAGGCTACCCATACGTTTGTGGGCAGGATTACGGAGGTGTCTACTCCGACAACGTCGGGGCGCATTGTGACCATGGTTCTCCACCACTGGTGTTTTATGTTGTCTTTGAGTGCGGTTCCCAAAGGACCGTAGTCCCATGCGGAGCGCGTTCCTCCGTAGATTTCGCCTGCGGGGAATACGAATCCGCGTCTTTTTGCGAGGGATACTACTTCTTCCAGTTTGCTTGCAGCCACTTTTCACCTCTGCTTGCTTATGTCTTTTGTTCAACTGTGACGATTCTAGTTTGAGACGGTGACAGGCGTATAAGCACGGGTTTAGTACAGCTTCTAAACCGCCGCGCATGCTGTTTTACGGGAATGCGGCTTTTCTGCGCATGAATTCATCATGAGATTATTGAATGCGCATAATAATTTTTTACGCACAATTCGCAAATACGGATAACTTGTGAATATGTATATATATACACACAAAACAACAACAAAAAAAAAAAAAAAAGTGTAAGAAGATGCGGGTACAGGAAAACAAGTACAGGAAAATACGCAGATATGAGAAAAACCCGCATGAAGTCATGCGGGTTTTTCAGGGTTTCATGTTTTTTTATTCGCTGTGTTTCTCTTGCGAATCTAGTTGCCTGAGGAGTTGAGCAGCGACCAAATGTTGCAGGTGATGTCTACTGAATCGGATGTTGTCGACGAACCGTTTCCGCTCACGCTGTTGATCGTGTATTTAACATCGGAGGGCACAAGGATTCGGTCGATCTTCTGTATCGCGTCGACAAATTTTTTCATTTGATCCTTTGTGCCTTCGGCTTTAATGGTTACCGGAATCTGCTTGAGGTTTCCTGTAATTGAACCGGACACAGTGCTGGGGACTTTTGCATCTGCGGGAGCCGTAAAGTTGATTGCTTTAACGGATACACCTGTTGATGCTGCTGCACTGCCAATCATGTCAAAGAATTCGTCCTGACTGTAATCTGTCGGAACCTGCTTCTGCAGGTTTTTCAGGCTTTCTTCTTTTTCTCCGATTGTTTGTTTTGCTTTTTTAAGCTCGTCGATTTCGTTTTGCAGCTTTTTGTTGTTTTCTTTAACTTCGGCTGTTTCGGCGTTTGCTTTCTTAATGTTGTTAATCTGAGGCGCTGTGCCGACAAACCAAGTGATTGCCAAAAGTCCGACTGATATGACGCAGAGGACTATCCACAGGATTCTGTATTTTCCGAACTGTTTCATTGCTGTATCCCTCCTTTATCACTTGCTGCTTGACTCGTATTGTTTGCGCATTGATTCGATTTCTTTGTGCTCAGAGTCGGTTTCTCCGGAATCGTTGCTTCTGGAAGTGCTGTTTCCGTCGAGTTTCATTTTGATCGAACCGGTGTATGTGATTCCGTTTTTGTCGTCGTTCGACATGGACGTGACGTTTCCGGAAACATACCCTGTGATTTTTTCGTAGTTTTGAATGAAGTCTTTAGCGGATACGACCTGATTCAGACGAGCTGTGAAAGTGATGGTGATCGATCCTGTGCCTGCCCAAGTGCTGTTGCTGCTTGAAGATGAGGAACTGGATGTTGCGTTTTCAGTATATTCTTTCAGCTCGAGTGCAGTGTATTTTCCTCCGTCTGGGAGCGCACCTTCAAGGTTTTCGGCTATTGCTTTCCAGTCGGCTTCATTGTAGATGACTCCGAGTTTTGCATTCTTCGTACTTTTCAGCGCGGTGAGAATCTTCTGCACGTCTGAGTAATTGTTTTTTTCTGCGGTAAGCGTTTCAGTCTGACGACGTTCGTTTTCCGTATTGTTTTTTGAAACCTGAGTCGCCAAGAACAATGCTACCTGTGAGATTATGCACGCTAAGATAACGCCAAGAATTACCTTGCACATTATCTGGTAGACTCGTCTGTCCTTGTTGTTTTGCGCTATGTTTTTCGGCAACAGGTTTACGCGGAGCTGCCACTGGTCTTGAGGCGTGAATTTTGCAGCTTTTTGCGTTGTTTTTGCGGCTTTGCCGTTTTTTTTGTTTTTTTTCTGGTCTTTCATTTACGGCCTCTTTCCTATTGCAAGTCCGAGTACTGCTGCTATGTCGGGCGCGTGCGATGCTATGTTGTCGTCGTTTACTCTTTGTGACAGTTTGATTTGTCCGAACGGGTCTCCGATTCGCACCATTTTGTTGATCGAGCTTGCGAGTACGGAGGGGAACCCTACGAGCAGAGATCCTGCTCCGGTGAGGATTACTCCGCTGATTTCGGATTCGGAGTGTTCTTTTGCGTAGAAGTTGAGCGTGTTTCGCACTCCGACGATCAGCTGCGCGATTGTTTCGCGAATTACTTCTTCTGCCTGGCGCAGTCTGTCGTCGCCTACTACGTTTTGCAGTCCGATGCGGCGTTTGATTTCTGCTGCGGATTCGAACGGTATGTGCAGCGTGTTTGCTACCGCGTCTGTGATGTCGTCGCCGCCAGAGGGCACTACGCGCATGTAGACGGGTTTTCCGTTTTCGAGGACGATTACGTCGGTTATGTTTCCTCCGACGTTAACGATTGCTTCTGTCTTGTTTTTGCTTGACTCGTTGAATACTCGCGCGAGCGAGAATGCCGCAGCGTCGATTGATGTGAGGACGAATCCTGCTTTTTCGACGGATTGCGCGGTTTTTTCGAGTCCTGCTTCGAGCACGCCGACGACGAGTCCTTTAAGCTGGGGTCCTTTGTCGGTTGTTTCACGCGAGAGCGGCACGAAGTCGAGCACGGATTCTTCTACGGGCAATGCGATAAGCGATTTTGCCTGAAACGGAAGCGATGCTTTGAGGTCTTCGAGTGCCATTTCGGGGAATGTTGCTTCGCGGAACACCATTCGGCGGCTTGCGTATGCCAGTGCGCAGTTTTCTACCGGGTAATGGTGTTTGGATATAAGCGTTTTGAGCAGTTCTGTTACTGCTTCTTCGTTGATTACTTCGCCGTCTGCGACTGCTCCTGTGGGAAGCGGCAGGACTTTGAAGTCTCTTACTGTCGGCTGCGCGGTGTACGGATCTTCGATTACTGCAGCCCGTATGGCGTCGTTAGCCAATGCAAGTGTCGTTATTGGCTTCATGTGCCTTCTCCTCTCTCTTGTTTTGGAATTCATCCGAGTCCGGCTATTTGCAGGTATGCGTGTGCGATTGGTTCGCCTGCAAATATGCCTGTCCATGCTCCTGCGAGCATGGACGGACCGAATGGTATTCCGCCTTTTATGCTGACTTTTTTCGACAACATCAGGATGACGCTAACGAGTCCGCCGATTAGGAATGCACTGAATGCGCCGACGGCGAACTGCCCCCATCCGAGCCATCCTGTTGTCAGTCCGAGCACGAATGCCAGTTTGACGTCGCCGAACCCCATTCCGCCCGGCCACGCGATTGCCAACACAAAATAAGCTACTCCTAATATTACTGCACAAAGCAGCGAATTGAACAAGCGTGTCCAATTTTCTCCGTTTGAGACGGTTTGAAATGTCGCTATTGCGATAAGGATGAGACTGATGATGAACGACGGGTAGACGATGACGTTCAGTATCAGATGCTTGTCTATGTCTATGAATGCTATTACGACGCTTATTGCCGCAAAGAAGTACAGATTCCAGATTATGGGCGTCGGGTATGCGTTTTTCGCAGCTCCGTATGTTACGGCGAGAAACATTGTTCCTGTCAATGCTTCGACCAGCGGGTAGCGCACGGATATTTTTTCCGAGCAGCTGCGGCATTTTCCGCGCAATATCATGTAGGAGATTATGGGAATGTTGTCGTATGCTTTGATTTGGGCATTGCATTTGGGGCAAAAGCTGCGTTTGGGGTTGAAAATGCTGATATGTTCAGGCACTCTCCATATGACAACGTTAAGAAATGAACCTATCAGACAGCCTGCTGTTGCGGAAGCGACAAGCGCAACCGCAACAACAAGAGGATCTGAGAATAAAGTTAAACCAAGTTCACCAACAAGCCGTGTCATCTCACACGTTCCATTTTGTGCCGATAGCAATTTCTTTTGTCAGCTGATACCCGGAACTGCCTTCAACAGGATCGGTACCTCCTCCGCCTGAACCGCCGCCGTTTGAAATCGGGGCATTCCAATTCATTGCATTCTGTACCTCACGACCGTAGTAATCATATAATTTTGTACTGCAGTCAATCCACTTGGCATAATTTCTGTTGTTGAGAAAACCCTGACTCATATATTCATATGCTCTATTCGTGCGATTGCTGTCATAATAATATCCGGGTTTTATAACTGCCAGACACTGTCCGTTTTTCTTAATCGTATATTGATTATTCACTCCGTTCTCACGAGTAACACTTCCCCAGTTGAAAGGATCATTTCCATATCCGTCGGAGATGGAAATACTTCCAGAAGTTCCCGAAGCTACTTCCGTATACTTGAAAGTATCAGTCGGAGGCGTATCATTTTTAAAATAAGATTCATTTGTCTGCTGGTAACCAAAAGGACAATACGAATTAGGCGAACCATATCCAAGTCCATTATCATTGCCTGACGCAATAATATGTTTCCAGCAATACGGATACAACGGACCGATATTTACGTTACAATTTTTAACAATTGCCGTACCGCTTTGATTATGCAAGCACATTCCCGTTTCGGCATTGACGATACGATCTGTTTTATTCCCGGCAGGACCGCCACTTCCAAGTGTTGTACTGATTTCCTCAGAATCACTGTCTTTTTCAAGTATTGTACCATGCAAATTATTCGACCATCCGCGAACCGTAAGCATATAATATTTGTCTTCATTTACAGCATTAATGTTTCCTCCGGCACCGTGTTGGACAGTATCAGGAACGCTGCTACCATTAATAAAGTTTACAATTTTACTGATAGGCTGAGAATTTGTGCCTTCCAAATCCTGAAAATAGGATGATTTTTTTTCAAGATCTACCTGTTCGCCTTCTTTTGCAAGACGTATCGTTCCGCTTTCATCAAATCCGAATTCAGCATTAATAAATACTACATTAAATGCCCAAACTTGCATATTCGAAAGTTTCTCATTATCACTTGTACCGCAACTTTCAAGACGTGCAACATGTTTTTCAGCAGATCTGTCTGTACCTTTATAACCTGTTATGCACAGATTTGTTCCTGCAAGCGTAATTGTGCCGTCTTCATTGTAGGAGAAAGAATTGAATTTCTCATATTGTCCAGATTGACAAAGCGGGTTAAACGTCCAATCATTAACTCCTGGATTCTTTTTATAGGCATTAGGAAGGATAAGAACTGCCGAGCCTTCGCTCGGAGCAGTATTTGTATCGAACAAATCTTCTATTTTGGAAATACCTGCTGCTTTTTTTGAACCGTTGTTATATGAAGTAGCGATAAGACATGTCGAATTGCCGGGGTGCATTGTTCTGTCAAGATCTGTGTAAAACTGCGGTTCCTGATCACTTTTCCTGCCATTATCATTAGATCTCAAGTTCACTGTACCCGATATCGCACCTGTTTTGGTATCCACAGTTAATGAACTTTTTGCTTCGGGGAGAAAAGCCGGCCATAACGGCTGTTGATCCATACGCTTATAGGACGTGGCAACGTCGAATGCGGAGCCTTGTTTTCCTCCGCCGCTCCCGGGAATTGCTTTTGCCCCGAACATATAGGTGCCGCTCATTGAACGCATTTCAGATTCATTTTTCCCGTCTGCGTAATATGCTCTAGATACAACTACTGCATATTTTGCATCTTTTCTCTCAGTTGCTAATTGAAGAGGCTCTGTGCCGTTGGGATCATTCTTGAAAAACTCGATTTCCGTTTCATATTTAAAGTCGTCTGTATACGAAGCAGTCCGAGCAGTATACGAAGGTTGGGAAGTTTTAACTTTTACAACGTCGATTTCTGCTCCAGACGCTCCAGTGTTGTCAACTTTACTTTTGTAATAATTTGAATTTCCGGCATCGGCTACTGCTGTCGGAAACAATTCTAGGGAAGAATCAGACTCGAGCTGACGCAGGTAGGTCAGACCGGCTTGGAGACCGGCTTCGGCCGCGTATGCTGCTTCGGAGCGTTTGGTGTTGTTTTTCAGCGGCGCAGCCAATGATACCAGCACTGCCGCCACTACGCTCGTTACGGCAACAACCGCGAACATGAAATAAACGGCAAGAACGAGCGCAGACCCGCTTTCGCTGTTTATGCGGCTCTTAATTTTTTCTCGGAAGCGATTATTTATGCGCTTCCATAAAAGCGATTCTTTCATTTTTCTCTCTTTTCTCTATTCCAATTTTCCCGCACCTGAAAGCAGATACGGGAAACCTTAAATTCTGTGATAAGTCTGAATTATATCAGCCTGAAATGTTGTCGTAAACGGTGAACATCGGGTAGTAAAGCGCGATAAGCATTGCACCGACTACGACACCGAGAACTACAATCATCAGAGGCTCGAGCAGGCTCGACAATTGTTTGGTGATTGCCTTCACCTCTTCATCGTAGGAGCGTCCGGCGCTTTCAAGCATGTGATCTATTTCACCGGAGTCTTCTCCGATGCGAACCATTTGGATAACAAGCGTCGGGAAAACCTGCTGGCTGCTCAGAGCGTCGGACAGGCGGTAGCCTTTTTCAACGAGCTTGGAGGTTTCTCTAGTCGCATCCTCGTAAATTTTGTTTCCGGATGTAGCACCGACAATGTCCAAAGCCTGGAGAATGGGAACGCCGGCAGCAAGCATAGCGGCGAAGTTGCTGCAGAATCGCGCTAAAGCAACCTTGTTGTTGAGGTTTCCGAACACGGGCAGTTTCAGTTTCAGCGGATCCCACCAGGAGCGGATCGTGTCACTGTTCTTGTTTTTGCTCCAATATACTGAGAATGCCGTTCCGCCAACAATTAAGGCACCGACTGCGAACGGAGCAACTTTGCTCATGCCGACCAGAATTTTGGTTATGAAAGGCAGTTCGGCGTTAAGCTGATCAAAAATATCGACGAATACGGGAACAACGTATATAAGCATTGCGGCAACGAGTACAGCAGCAAGGCAAAGAACAATAACCGGGTATGTCAGTGCAGACTTAACCTGACGCTGCAAGGTAACGTCAGATTCGAAACTGTCTGCAACCGAAGTGAGAGCTTCATCCAAGAATCCTCCGGTTTCTCCGGCCTGAACCATGTGGATCATAAGCGGAGGGAATATTTCCGGACTTTTCGCCATCGACGCGGAAAACGAATCTCCTGCCTGAATGCTGGCAATACACTGCGTCACAGCTTCGCGCAGTCTCTCGTTCGAAATTTGCTCCACAATAATTTCCAGGGAGCGGATAATCGAAACGCCGGCAGTCACCATCGTGGAAAGCTGGCGAGCCATCGCGGCAAGCTCAGCCTTTTTAGGCATGCGTTTAATTCCGCCGATTTCCTTGTTTAAAATACTGTCC
The DNA here is from genome assembly GCA_900314875.1 of uncultured Actinomycetes bacterium. GTDB lineage: Bacteria > Actinomycetota > Actinomycetes > Actinomycetales > Bifidobacteriaceae > RUG039. The sequence continues at coordinate 46,710 of OMWX01000003.1, forward strand.
TGCGAAGTGTCAATCAGCTGAATCGGAATTAAACCGAGCGCAGACACTTTCGATATGGCCTGTTCCTTGTCTTTGGCTTCCACAGAGCCTTTTTCGCGGGTCTGTCCGTTGGCGGTTACGGCGACATATTTCCATTTGACGGTACCGCCGGATGTTTTCTCTGCCATAATAACAATCCTCTTCTTCACTCTTTTTCTCGCGACTTTATTTACGAAGCATCCTGAGCGACGCAAACAATCCGCCGCAGATACTTCGCCCCTTAAATTAAAGTCTCTCAGTAAAATTATATATTAAAACATCTGAAAATAAAAATACCCGTCGCGCTTCGTCACGTACTACTACTACTACTACTAAAAAAAAAAAAAAAAAAAAAAAAAAAAAAAAAAAAAA
>OMWX01000003.1:47150-317757 GCA_900314875.1 uncultured Actinomycetes bacterium
AAAAAAAAAAAAAAAAAAAAAAAAAAAAAAAAAAAAATAGCTTGCTCTAAAATAATTTAGAGCAAGCTACTCCACAATCAAAAAATCTTACTTCTTCCACTCATAAGTCGAAGCTTTTGAAGTATATATATAATTTTCACCCGTTACATTCGCATGATTTCCCTTAACAACAAAATTATTGTCACCGTCAGCAGTAAGAGTCAAAGTCACACCAGCTGTGCAGTTAACAACAGTCTTTTCATCATCCTTCAGTTCGATTTTGCCTCCGGTTTTCTTTCCCTCACAAGAAGCAACTTGAGACAAAGACTTTGTGGCACCATCATTTGCCACAGCAGTAGAAACAGCAATAGCAGCAGATTTCACATCGCTCTCAACAGCTGACTTCCAACCTTTTTTGCGCTGATTCATGTAAATCGGAATTGCTACGGCAGCGAGGATACCGACGATAACGATAACTACAAGCATTTCAACAAGTGTAAAACCTGCTTCGCCGTTCTGACGGCGGTTAAGCGCTTCACGAACACTCTTCATAATTTCTTCTCCTTATTTCTTCTAGGCTTAAAAGAGTTTTTAGCTTTTATCCGGCTTTTCAGCCTTTGTAAGCCTTCTCTTTTTTGCAACAAAATAAATATATCATACTTCTTTAATGAAACGCAAATTATTTTTTAATGTTTTTTACATAATTCTTTCAGATTATTTTAAGACAACATTCAGGTTAAGAGGCTTTATCGCATGAAAATAAGAGAAAACAATGTTTTTGGGCATGTTTAACATTTGTTAAACATGCCCAAAAAACAAAAAATATTACAGCTTACAGGGGTGAAAAACATTTTTCGACTTTTTTATCCGAGGAATAGTTCCTTAAAGTATAGGAAACATTCGTATCGGAAACTACGTCTTTTCCAAAAACTTTTTTCCCTGTTTTAGGAGCAAACTGCAAATTTTGTCCGTTATATGTTTTCAAAACAGGTTCTCTGTCGCCATTAAGCAAGTTGGTCAAATACACTTTAGCGTTCGACCAAATCGGACTGCCGGATTCAACAGGTTCGGCCGTGCTTATTTCAAGTCTCGTCCCGCGTTTCCTTTCTTCTTCTTTGGAATCGTTCGATGAATCTATCACTTGAAGCCTTACGCATTGAGCGGGTTCGGAAGAAATAATTGACGAACGATCCGATGCGCCGGGTTTAACGTAGATGTATACAGTCTGGCACACGCCGCCGGTGCCATCGCATTTAACATAAGGATCATCTGCGGAGGGAGTCTGGTAGAGGGACTGACCGTAACGCATATACGAATCAATCGACTGCCCCGCAAGAAGAATTTCATTTGAAGATTCGGCACGCGTTTTAGTTTCAGCCGTCGATTTAAGAAAACTTATCAGCGAGCTGAGAACAAGCCCCATGACAATAGTAAGAACCGCCATAGCGACTATAAGCTCCGTAAGAGTCATACCGCTTTGTCCGTCATGAAAATTTCCGGCAAATCCGGAATTTATTTTCTTTGAATGTTTCTTTAACCTGTTTTTTAAAGCATTCATTTCTTTTCCCTCTCTATTTTTCTGCTTTTCAGCGATCTTTGTTCTTATACGCCATTCTCTTGCAATTCTCTGTACTGCAAATACAAAAAGACGGTTAATTCAGTTTTCCATCATCGCTTAAGTCAATAAGTTTCGTCACGCTGTAAATGCAGTCGTTTGATTTGGAATTATTATGCCACTTGGCAAAAACAGTAAGGCGAAGCATGGGATAATACGTTTTTCCGCTTGAATCGGAAAAACGTCCTTCAACATAGTCTGCAGGACTGTTCAACGCTTTATCATCCACACTTGTTTTCTTATCCAAGTCCAAGTATGTATAAGTTCCGGAAGGCATTGAAGTCAGCAAAGTCATTGAATCGCTGCTTCTGAAGCATTTTGCCACAACCGCATAAAGAGTATAGTCCGTATCAGATTTTCTTATCGTTTTGACTGCAGGAACACCACCGCTTTCAATCGTTCCGTTGTTATATACAGAAATGCCGCCCACCGCATTTTGAAAATCAGGCAATACGCTTCCATTCAAATCACTATTTACTTGTTCATAACCGCCTTTACTGATATTCTTCACAAAAGCGTTAAAATACGATTGCGCATGTCCGGAAGTTTCAGCATTGCTGCTTATTTGAGATTGAAGTTTTTCAAGCTGATCCTGAGCAAGCGAAGCAGCTGCGGCTCTTTGCTGCATTTCTCGAGAAGTAACCAGGGAACGCACAGCAAAGTTAGCGGCAGTCATTCCCACAACAGTTAATATCACGACAGCAACTATTACTTCTATGAGCGTGAAGCCGGATTCGCTGCGGACGCGCATACGGCTTAAAAGTTTTTTTCGCATAATATCCCTATTTCTCTCTTGCGGACACAAACCGGCGGCGCGACAGCCGGAAGCGAAGCGGTTCGCGCGCCATAATGCGGACAGCGCGATATGCAATACAGCTTCGGCCGCGCATTGGAAATCGATGCCAATACCTCCGAAGTCTCTCAAGAATCCCTCCGGAATCACTTTTAAACGCGTTTCAAGCCGGTTCATGCCGCTGTTTCTCTCAAGTTATATTCTCTGCTTACTTTACTCCATCAAAACGCGGCACACAACCTGAAAACAAGTTGAAAATACGCGCATTGCGCAAGGGCGGCAGTTCGCCGCAGGAGCGGCGGCAATATTGTATAATTAATACAAGGTGAGGCTTTACAGCAATTTCAAGCCCCGAGAGCCGCAACGCATTTTTTAATGAGAACGTGTCGGGCGGCTGCGTTTGCTTTTGCCGTGCCGAGCGAGAAAAGAAATAAGAGAGGAAAAGGAAAAATGAGCGAGAAATCAGGATTCTTTTCATTCAGGAAGAAAAACAAGAAAAACAAGGGGGACGGCAAAGACGGCAAGTCGAACGAGCCTACGCTCGTAACAGGCGAGCTTAATCAGATTTTCACGCCCGCGAAAGCAAGATCGGCTCAGACAGACGACTCGCAGGCAGACGGCGGACAGGACAGAACGCAGCCGGGCAATGCGCAGGCAGGCGGAACACAGCCCAGAACCGCAAATATGCAGGGCGCGGCTTCAGCCGGCACAGCTTCTGCGGGAGCTGCTTCAAATCCGTTTGCCGGCAGTTCCAATGTGCCTCCGGCTCCGGCGGGCGCGCAGAACCGCGATTCTTATAAGGCAGCGCATGCGCAGGCAAGTTCGCAGGCTAATACTCAAGCAGGTTCTCAGACTGCTTCCGCAAATTCCGACGCAGGCGCGTTCAATCCCCCGTCGCCCAAGATTCCAAGCGTGTCCGAAGACAGTCTGGCATTCCCGGTTTCCGAGGGAACAGGTTCTCGCCGCGCAGCGAATGCGGGCGAAAGCGCAGCGGTTTCAGGCGCGACTGCTTCAGGAACAACCGGCAACACAAGCGCGAACAGCGCGGCAAACAGCTTTACGGCAGCCGTGACGGCTTCGGTGTTCCCCGACGCGCAGACAGGAAATAACGGAGCTTCGGCTGCGAATGCCGCTGCGGGAGTCGCTGAAACTGCGGGAGCAAGCGCGTCCGGCGCAGCCTCGGCAAATACGGTTTCGGCTTCGACTGAAATTTCGGCATTCCAAGCCGCTTCCCAAGATGTGCAAGTAAGAGATCAGAGCGGCGAACAAGTTGCAAACACTGCCGAATCCGCTCAATTTTCACAGGAAACTTCAGGCACAGAGCTTGTCGTTATCTCAGAAAAAGACCAGGAACGCCAGGATGCGATGGCTCTTGCAAAGTCCATGAGCCTTCCGTTCGTGGATTTGAACGAATATCAGATTGACACGGACGTGTTCGCGCGAGTTCCCGACGAGCTTTGCCGCAAGAACACTCTTCTGCCTCTGTCGATTATCAACGGACGGCTTGCGGTCGCAATGGCAGACCCGGGCAACTTTACGGCAATCGACGATTTGGCAGCCGCCACAGGAATGCCGATCCTGCCCATGGTCGCAATACCGGCGCAAATTACGACGTCAATCAACCGTTATCTGCGAGCAAACGCGGAGCTTGACGAGATTTCAAGCGAAATCGCGGCAGCGGCAGAACCGGAATTCAACCTTGAAGAAAGCGAGTCGGAAGACTCCTCGCCCGTAGCAAGATTCGTAAGCCTGCTTATAAATCAGGCAATCGACGATCACGCTTCGGATATCCACATCGAGCCGGGAGAAGACGGACTTCAGGTCAGATACCGAATCGACGGCGTTCTGCATATTTTCCAGGAAGCGCCCAAAGCCATGGCAGCCGGCGTTATCAGCCGAATCAAGGTTATGAGCGAAATGGACATCGGAGAACGCAGAAAGCCTCAGGACGGACGAATCACGGTACGCCACAGCGGCAAGAAAGTTGACCTTCGAGTCGCTTCCCTGCCGACAGTCTGGGGCGAAAAAATCGTTATGCGAATCCTGAGCACGCCGGCCGGAAATCTTAAAGTGTCCGATTTGGATCTTTCCGAGAGAAACTACAAGGTCTACCACGGCGGATACGAGCGTCCCTACGGCATGGTGCTTATCACAGGACCTACAGGTTCGGGTAAGTCAACCACGCTTTACGCGACGCTTGGAGACATCGCAAGACCGGAAATCAACATTATTACCGTTGAAGATCCTGTCGAGTTCCGCATGAGCGGAATCAACCAGGTGCAGGTAAACGTCAAAGCCGGGCTTACGTTCGCGGCTGCATTGCGTTCGATTCTGCGAGCCGACCCGGATGTCGTGCTGCTCGGAGAAATTCGAGACGCGGAAACCGCGAAAATTGCAGTCGAAGCGTCGCTTACGGGACACTTGGTTCTTTCGACGCTGCACACGAACGACGCGCCCAGCGCAGTCAGCCGACTGGTCGAAATGGGCGTAGAGCCGTTCCTTATCAGCTCGTCGCTTGCAACCGTCATGGCGCAGCGACTGGCTCGCCGCCTGTGCAACGACTGCAAGAAAGCCGACACTGCAACCGAAGCAGACCTGAAGCTTCTGGGAATCGAACACGAGCCCGGCACTCCGATGCCGACCATATATCGCGCAACAGGATGCCGCGAATGCTCTGACACAGGATACCGCGGTCGAGTGGCAATCCACCAGATTATGGATGTCACGCCCGAAATTCAGACGCTTATCTCAAAGAATGCGACAACGCACGAAATCGAGGAAGCCGCGAACAAAGGCGGAATGACCGACCTGCGCACCGACGGATGGCAAAAAGTGCTTCAGGGAATCACTTCCGTAGAAGAGATTCTGCGAGTCACCGTCTGACGGAATTGCTTTTATGCTGCCGGATATGCTCTGTGCCGCCGGTTTGCGCAAGAGAGAAATGCGAGAGCGAAATACGAGAAAAAAGCGCAAGCCGGCAGCATCAAATCTGAAACGGCAGGTTTTAAGCAAGTTCGCAGCAAAACATTAAAATTTAAAACATCGAAAGAAATAAGAGAGAAAAAGAAACGGAGTCATCATGACTGACACACCGCAGGCAGGAACACAGCCGGGAATGCCGGCATCCGACTGGGAAAACCAGGGAAACGGTTCTGTTCCCGGCTTCCCCGCTCAAACATACAATGCGACCGAAAGCGACGCGGCGATTGCAGCGGGAACAAATGAAGCGTTCGATTCAGCGGCATTCGCTGCAGAGGATGCGGACGGCAGCGTATTAAACTTCGCTCCCGCCGGAGTTTCCCTGCAAAAAGAAAACTTTTCATTCCCGAAAACTCCCGTAGAGATGGAACAGGAAAACATCCCCACGAAAGACGATATCGCGTCCGCACTGGCAGAAGCACAGGCTAAAGCCCAAGCAGAAGCAGAACAAGCCGAACAGGCGCGAATCGCAGCCGCAGCCGCACAGGCTCGCGAACACGCGGCACAGTCCGCAGCTCAGGCAGCAGCAAGAGCAGCAGCGCAGCAGCAGGAAGCCGCAACCGCACAGACCGCTCAAACTGTCCCGGCATCCCCCGCTTCCTCGCAGGAAACGGCGGCGACAGTCGCAGAAACTCCTCTCGAAGCTGCAAACGCGTCTTCATTCGACACTTCAGCCTTCGATTCGTCGGCGCCGAATTCGCCGGCTTTCAACTCGCAAACATACATGTCGCCGCTCGATACGCCGGCTGACAACACAAATCAGGAAAATAATTTTATGAATAATACGCAAGATTCTCAGGCGAACGCGCCCACGCAGCAAATGGACGCAATTCCGGTCGCAAACAATGCTCCGGTACGCAAGAAGCCTGTTTTTGACTTCGTAGTGCCTGAAGGAAACGAAGGCGACGATACCGTAACCGACGAGCGCCGCAAAAAAGCAAAGCTCGTAGCGGAAACGCTTATGACCGAGCATCCGGAAATCGAGCGCGATCTGGTAATCGCCATGACACAGCTGGTTTTGCACAACTCTTCCGATATGCACCTGGTTGTCGGAGCGCAGCCGATGCTGAGAACCGACGGAAAAATCGGACCGGTTCCGGGAACAAGCAAGTGGAACAAGGACAACACTTGGGAAGCCGTAAAAGTCATGACAAGCGAAGAAGACCGTCACCGCTTCGAAACGGATTTGGAGCTTGACGTTTCATTTGCAATCGGAGACCTGCTCCGTTTCCGTGTAAACGTTTACCACGACCGCCTGGGAGTTGCTCTCGCATTGCGTACCATTCCCATGGAAATCAAGACTGCGCAGCAGCTCGGACTTGACGCTTCCATTACAAACCTGGCACTCGAGCCGCGAGGACTGGTGCTTGTCTGCGGTCCTACAGGTTCAGGTAAGTCTACAACCCTTGCGGCAATCGTAGACAGAGCCAACCAGGAGCGTCACGACCACATCATCACAATCGAAGACCCGATCGAGTTCGTGCACCAGCACAAAAACTGCGTTATGAGCCAGCGAGAAGTCGGAACCGACACAAAGAGCTTCGCAGAAGCTCTTAAGCGCGCTCTGCGAGAAGATCCTGACATCATCGAGGTCGGAGAGCTTCGAGACCTGGAAACAATTTCGACAGCAATCACAGCTGTTGAAACCGGACACTTGGTATTCGCCACGCTGCACACGCAGGACGCTGCCTCGACCGTTGACCGTATGATCGACGTATTCCCCGAAAACCAGCAGCAGCAGGTGCGAATCCAGGTTGCTTCCACGCTGAAAGCCGTTATCATTCAGACGCTTGTCCCCCGCGCGACAGGACACGGACGAGCGCCGGCAACCGAGGTTATGTACAATACGGCCGCTATATCCGCACTTATTCGAAGCGGAAAGATCCACCAGGTACGCACGCAGCTTCAGGCCGGCGGCGACTTGGGAATGCACACGCTCGACCAGGATTTGGCGCGTCTTGTAAACTCCGGAACAATCAAGTACGAAGACGCTCTGAAGAAAGTACAGATTCTCGACGAGTTCAACAAGCTCGTCGGAGCGCGCTGATTCGGCTGAAAGTCCAACAAAACAGACCGCCTGCATATTCGCAGACGGTCTGTTTTTTATGTTCGACTTTGTATTTTGTATGTCAGGCTTTGTATGTCAGGCTTTTCAGTTTATTGCAATGCGGCTTGTTGCAATGCAGTTTGAATGCGATTTATGAGGATTGTTCAGCATTAAAAGCATTAAAAGCAAAGGTTTTCACGGCTTTAACAGTCTGCGCAATTTGCATAAATTGCACTGCCTGCACGTTATTTGCAGCGTTACTTTTTAACGCCGCCGAAACGCCGGTCGCGGCTGACATATTCGTCAATCGAACGCCACAAAACCTCGCGTCCGCATTCGGGGAAAAGCTCGGGAGCGAAACTTAACTCCGCATAAGCTGCCTGCCATGGCAAAAAGTTGGACGTGCGATGCTCGCCTGACGTGCGTATAACCAGATCGCAGTCGGGAATATCAGGATTGTACAAATGATCCGAAATCATTTTCTCAGTAACCTTATTCCCCTTGATTTTCCCGTCGCGGGCGGCTTGCAAAATATCGGAGCAGGCATCTGCAATCTCAGCTCTTCCTCCGTAATTAATGCAGAAAACAACGTCGATGGTTTTATTGCTTTTAGTGCGTTCCATCGCGGATTCAAGCTCGGCTATAACCGACTTCCACAAGCGGGGACGGCGGCCCGACCAGCGCACTCGCACTCCCCATTCGTCCATCTGCGCAACGCGGCGGCGGATAATATCGCGCGAAAACCCCATAAGAAAACGCACTTCGGACGGGGAACGCTTCCAGTTCTCGGTCGAAAAAGTGTAAAGGCTGAGATACCGCACGCCGGCTTCAATCGCGCCGGCAATCGTGTCGAAAACGACGGGTTCGGCAGCCTGGTGACCTCTCGTGCGTTCAAGCCCTTGCAGCTGCGCCCAGCGGCCGTTTCCGTCCATAATCACGCCGATGTGACGCGGAACCTTGTCCGCGGGAAAATCGGGGATAATCGAAGGGTTTGAAAAAGGAGCAGCGGGAATGTTCAGCGATGTATAGTCGACGTTTTCAAAGCTCATAGTAACGAATTTACCAATACAGCTGCCCCGGAAGCAAAAAAGCGCAAGAATTAACGTATGGAATAACGGAAGAAACAACGGAAAATACAGAGAAATACAGAGAAATGCAAGGAACGCAGGTAAGGCAGAGAAAACAGAGGGATACAAGGGATACAGGAATTGCAGATAAATGCAAGGGACGCGGGGAAATCAGACAGATTCAAACAAATTCTGCAGAAACGCCAAGAGGAAGAGAGAAAGAAAGAGAGAGAGAGAGAAAAAAAAAAAAAAAAAAAAAAGAAAAAAAAGGCAGTCAGAGAAAGCATTCACCGGAGAAAAGCAGACAGGGACAGTATCCAAAGAAAGCAGACATGAGAAAACCCGGAAGAAAACCCGGAAGAAAACCCGGGAAAACAGGCGGAGACAGTATTCAGAGAAACCGGCAGGAAAAGCAGCAAGACAGACTGAAAAATTCAGTCTAAGAAATGCGCAGAGAGCGCAAAGGATGCTCCAGGTAGTATTCGCACCAGCGAGCGACGGCGGCGGGCACAGAAGGACTTAAAACCGGGGTTAAAACACGGGGGTGACGGGTTTGCGGGTTTTGCGCGGTTTGCGATGTTTGCGCGGATTGCGCGGCAGCAGAATTTTTCCTGCAAATCCGCAGATAATCCCAGTCTCCGTTAAGCAGAGCCGTCATATGAGGAATAAAAAATTCGTCGGCAGGATAGATATCAGCCGAATAAAAGCCCGTCGAGCAATTGTCTGCCGAGCAATTGTCTGCCGAGAAATTGCCTGCCGAATAAACATCGATCGAGCTTGCGCCGGTCGAATAATTGTCAGTCGGATATGTGCCGGTCGAACTTGTGCCGGTCGAAGAAGCGTCAGAAGAACCGGCAGCGGATGAACAAACAGCAGAAGAATGAGCAGCGGAAGAATGAACAGCGGAAGAATGAACATTGCCAAAACGGGAATCAGCTGAATATAAACCCGCAGAATCAGAACCCGCAGAATCAAAATCGCCCCGAAATGAGTTCTGAGACGAGTTCTGAGACGAATCCTGCGATAAGTCCTGAGACAAACCTTCAGATAAGTTTTGAGACGATTTCTGCGAAGAATTGCTCTGTAAAGAGTCCCGCGATGACCTTTGAGGCAAATCTTGAGACAAACCTTGAGGCAAATTCTGCGATAAATTCCGCTGCGAACCCTGATGCGAGCTTCGAAGCGAACTTTGCTGCAAGCTCTGCTGAGAATTATGCTGAGAATTATGCAACAAACTCTGCGATGAGCCGCGTAACGAGCCGGATGAGCCGGATGAGCCGGATGAGCCGGAATACGGCAAATTTGAGTGCAGCGAGCACAGCATTCCTCCCCCGGATACCGAAAACGCATTCAAAACAGCGCCCTGCTGCTTTGTCCGTCCGCATATAACGCACGAATTCAGGCGCGGAAGCCAGCCCGCAGCAGCCATAGACCGCAGAGAATAAGACAGGCGGATATCCTCGGCCGGGTTGCGTTTGCGAGCCAGTGCCGACAGAGCCGAACCGAAAAGCAGATACTGACGTTCAGAGTCAAAAATTGCGACTGCAGAAGGATTCGAGGAAACGGCAGAATGCGAGGAGACGGAAGAATACGAAGAAGCTGAAGGGTTCGAAGAGTCAGCGAAATTCGAGGAAGCAGAGGAATCCGACAAAGCAGCAGAATCCGGAGAGGCAAAAGTATTGAAAGAACCCGAAGAAGCATCTGAACCGGGAGCGGAATTTGAAGCGAAATGCGAGGATTTTTGCCGGCTTTGAACAGATGAACGAAAAGCATGCGGCTTCGATGCGCAATTCAAATAATTTCCGGCAGAACTTTCGGGAGAACATCCCAGAATAATCCTCTCTGCAATTTCGGCAATCACATTTGCGCAAACATACAAATCATAATCCGAACAAATCGCTTCAGAAAACGCGTCCAAAGTCACAGCCTGCGAAACAACGTCAAAACCGCGCCCTGAAGCGATTAAAAAATCATTTCGCATGAAAGGTTCAAGCCGACCTCCAAAACGCGTTTTAATGCGCCTTACTCCCCTCACAGCGGCACGCACTGCCCCGTGTCCGCGAGTAAGAATCGTCACCAGCCTGTCCGCCTCGCCCCAGTCTGTCGTGCGGATAACAATGCCTTCGTCGCGATATGACGGCATTTACGCGTCCTTTCCCGCTGTCTGTCCGATTGCAGCAATGCCGGCGCAAAAGTCGCACAAATCACCAGAAAACATAAATACCCCAGAAAGCCATCAGCAGCAGAACCGAAAACATCGCAAGCGAAAAAACAGCGAAATAAACCCGCCCCAGACGCGTCGAAGCGAAAACAGGCTCAAAAGCCCTGGCAGCCCGTTTTTTCTCAAGCTTGGGATTGCGGGCAAGACGTTTCGCGGCCGCAACCGTGTCCATATAGTCGAGAACAGGAATATTCGGGAAAGGAATTTTGCCCCGGCGCACGCCCGTTTCAACGAAAGAAACCAGCACTCGCGACCAGACCCAGACAAGCGAAACGCAAAGAATCTGAACAATATTCCAGCTCCAGACAATATAGCCCGGCTTAGAAGGCGCAGCTCCCCAGACCAGTTTGACAATTTCATATGCGCATGTGCCGAAACCCGTGCCCAGCGCGGCCGCACAAACAACCGTTGCGGCAAAAAGCGCGACAATCGACATTCGCAGCTTGTAAGTCAGCCCCAAAACATCGCGCACGCGCAGACCCGGCTTGAAAAAATAATAAACATATTTCGCAAACACAAGCAAAGACACCAGAACAGCAACTGCAATCATAACGAACGCGAACAAGTGAACCGCAAACATTGAGTAAGTAAAAATGTCATGCCCGGCCGCCTCTGTCGGAACTGAAATCGACTGAACAATCTTGCTGCCTGCGATTGCGGGCGTGGTCTGCTTAAGATTTCTGACCGTTCCGACCGCCCAGGAAACCATGTCATTCTCGTATTTGTCGACGAAAGGCGTGCCTTCCTCAGCTTCGTCGCCCAGACGCAGAACATGGTTGCCGATCGGATAATTGCGGATTGTTATGTCAGAATTTCCGCACTCTTTCGCGGTGTTTACGATTTTGTACGTTCCGCCGACCTGAGAGGTCATAACGTCTTTAGCGCCCCATGCGACAAAAGTCGGAACATATGCCGCCAATTCCGGATGCGGGTCAAAATCAAAATTGTCAAGCCCTATTTTCGATGCGGAAATGCTTAAAATTCTGGGGAAAATCTGTCTGTATCCCGTGTGCGCTCCGATAATCGACATGTCCTGAGACATCATGAAAGCCAGGGATTGTCTGGGATTGTATGTCATCGGACTTAAAAGAATCTGAAATGCGAGGCGTCCGTCTTCGCGCGCAACCGCAGGCGAAATCCAGGCGCTTTCGGAAGTCGCGTAAATTCCCGCGCGATCCGGGTCGACATCCGCGCGGTTTCGCAGGTATTGAATGCACTGTTCATAAGCATGAGCCGAAGCCGGATAGTCGCGAGTCAGGTCGTTCGTCGACCAGACGGGCTTGTCGACCGTAAGAGCAACAAAACCTGCGGAAGCCAAGTCCTCGGAAACATCGCCGAATGAGTTGTCAGCAGTGCCGTATCCCGCTCCGTGCATGAAAACGACTGCCGGGAGTTTGGCATTTTCTTCAGCATTTTTCGGGAAACGCACCAAAATCGCCGCATTCTGTATCTCTCCCGTGCCCGGGCGTTCCAGCGCAATCGTGTCTCGAATCTGCGCAACCTCATAAGTTCCGCGCTTCGGGAGAACCTGCCCGCCGGGATTTTCAAATTCAACGTCGGTCCTGTCCGACATCGTGCTGATTGACTGCTCGTAAGGCTTCAGCTTCCAGACGATATCGGTAAGACCGGAAACTGAAGCGAAAATAAACATTAAAATCGCGAAAACGGGAACGGAAGAAATAATTCTGCGCCCGTAGCTCCACCTTTGATTTTTCGCCGCAAAAACAAGGTTTTCAAGCGTTTCCGAACGCAGGCGATCAGTTTGTGAGGTTTGCATGATTCGCGCCGAAAACGGGAAAGACTTCAGGTTTTGTTTTCTGAGAGCCGGTTTTTTCCGCTCCTGATTTGCCGGATTCTGTTTTGTCAGCTTCTGATTTTTCCGCTCCTGATTTTTCCGCTTCCATTTTTTCGGCGATAATGTGCGCCTGTTCAAGCAGAGTCGGAACAATCTCGTCTTCGGGAACGGTTTTAATAACTTCGCCTTTAATGAAAATTCTGCCTTTTCCGTTGCCGGAAGCCACGCCCAAATCCGCTTCTCGCGCTTCTCCCGGACCGTTGACAATGCAGCCCATAACAGCAACTCGAATCGGAGCTTGCACATCTTTCAGCCCTTCGGATACTTTCTGAGCCAGATCAATCACGTCAACCTGAGCGCGGCCGCAGCTCGGGCAGGAAATAATGTCAAAATGCCGTTCGCGCAGACCGAAATATTCGAGAATCTTGCAGCCGGTCTTCACTTCCTCTTCAGGAGGCGCGGACAGAGAAACGCGAATCGTGTCGCCGATTCCCTCAGACAGCAAAGCTCCGAAAGCCAGACAGGTTTTCACTGTCCCCTGCCAGGCCGGACCTGCCTCGGTAACGCCCAAATGCAGCGGCCAGTCGCCTTTGGAAGCCAGAAGCCTGTATGTTTCGATCATGGTTATCGGATCGTGATGTTTTACGGAAATTTTGAAATCCTCAAAACCGCAGTCCTCAAAAAGCCGGGCTTCCTTCAGCGCAGACTCGACAAGAGCTTCAGGCACGGCAGCGCCGTATTTTTCGTATATCTCTTTATCCAGCGAACCGGCATTGATTCCGATCCGCAGGCTGATTCCGGCATCTTTTGCCGCTTTGCACATATCCTGTCCGACAGTTTCAAAATTGCGAATATTTCCCGGGTTTACGCGCACTGCTGCGCAGCCGGCCTCAATCGCTTCGAAAACATATTTCGACTGAAAATGAATATCGGCTATGACAGGTATGGGAGAAGCCTTGCAAATAGCCGCAAGAGCATCGCTGTCTTCCTGATTGGGAACAGCTACGCGCACGATGTCGCAGCCGGCCTGAACAAGAGTGCCGATCTGGCTTAAAGTCGCGTTCACGTCGGCCGTGCGCGTGTTCGTCATAGATTGCACGGAAATCTCGGCGCCGCCGCCCACAGGAACTTTTCCGACGTTGATTCTCCTGGTTTTATGTCTTGCGTGCAGAGGGCTTTGACAGATGTCTGCCGCAGCCGCCTTTTGCTTTTCTGCATTTGCGCTCTGCCGTCGCTCAGCCGCGCTCTGCCCTGTTTTTCTGAAGCCTGATTCGCTCATGTCAATTCGCCGCTTTCCGATTTTTCAGCTCTGTTTTATCTGATTTGTTTTTATTTGTTCTGTCCTGATTTTTTTTGCGCTTTTTGCTTTGTTTTAACGCTTTTTTGATGTTTTGTCCGCAACAGAATCGGCAATCCGTCTTGCTTTTCTCTCGACATATCCGACCTGTTCGACCGACTCGAACAGCGGTTCGCCGCGCAGCTTATCGTCAAGCGTTTCTATTGTTTCTGCAACTGTATCGACTATGTCGAGATATCCTATGCGGTTTTCGATAAAAGCTTTGACAGCCTGCTCGTTTGCCGCGTTCATTGCCGCAGTATGCTTTTCGCTCGCTGCCAGACATTGCAGCGCAAGTTTCACGGCGGGGAAAGTCTGATTGTCAACAGGCTCGAAAGTCCACGAAACGGGGCTTGTCCAATCGCAGGCGGCCGCTACATTGTCAAGACGATCGGGAGCGGAAAGTCCCAACGCCAAAGGCAAATGCATGTCCGGCGGAGAAGCCTGGCAAATCACGGCTCCGTCGCAAAATTCGACCATAGAATGAACAACGGACTGCGGATGAACCGCAACCTCGATTCTTTCCGGAGGAATATCGAAAAGTCTGGAAGCCTCGATTACTTCAAGCCCTTTGTTCATAAGCGTCGACGAATTAATCGTCACGACCGGTCCCATATCCCAGGTCGGATGCGCAAAAGCTTGCGAAACAGTCACATTTTTAAGCTCTTCGCGCGTTTTGCCCCTGAAAGGACCTCCGGAAGCAGTGATAATAAGTTTCGCGATTTCTGAGCGTTTTCCGCTTCTCATAGACTGCCATACGGCCGAATGCTCTGAATCTACAGGATTAATCTGGTTTTCGCGCACTTGAGCGTCAAAAAGCAGATGCCCGCCGGCAACAACAGATTCCTTGTTTGCCAAAGCAAGCTGAGAACCGGACTGCAAAGCGGCAATCGAAGGTTTTAATCCCACAGATCCCGTTATTCCGTTCAAAACAACGTCTGCGCCTTGAGAAGCCATATCGGACACAGACTGCTCTCCGGAAGAAATTTCGACCGCTTTGCCCTCTGCTCCCATGCAATCGAGCGCGTCTCGCACAGATTGAACATTATCGGGATTAAAAACCGAAACGCGCGGAACATTAAATTTTATGGCCTGCTCGGCCAAAAGTTTCGGGCGAGTTCCTGCAGCCGAAAGACCGGAAACGCTGAATTTATCGCAGTGACGGGCAATAATATCAAGCCCCTGAGTGCCGATTGACCCCGTAGAGCCCAGAACGATAACAGAGCGCATTGGCGCAAAACCTCCGATAATGCCGTATCAGACAATATTTTGAAAGGAATTTTTTTAAAACTCGATTTCAGGGAATGACAAATCCGGGATGGAAACGTCGGAAACAAGAGTTTCCTGACCGGCAGTCGGATTGTTTACAGTCACAATCGGAAGCGCAGAACCCGGATGTTTTTCGGGTTTGTCGCTCTGTTTGCGGTCTGTTTCGGGCGCATTTCCGGCAATATTGGAAAAATTAGTAAGAGCGTCTCCGGATTTTGCGGCCGGGCTCGGATGCTGCCCGGCTGTCGGCTCGGGGAATGCGGACGTTTGATCGTCTGCAAAACTGCCGTTTGCAGTCTCGCTGTCTGCGGACTGCCCTGATACGCTCTGAGGCTGAACGGCTGCGGGATGAACGGCTGCGGACTGAACTGACGCAGGCTGAACTGACGCGGGCTGCGATGTTTCAGGCTGAACAAATGTCTTAAACGGCTGAGCCGCAGGCTCTTGAGAAACTGTTACGGGATGCGCAGTCTTGCTCGAAGCAGTCTTGTTCGAAGCAGTCTGAATCGGCTGCGTTTCGGCAGCGGCTGCCGCATTTTCAGCATTATCGCCGTTTTTCGGCTCGCTTCCGTAAGTGTAAACGGTCGGCACAGACTGACCGAAAATAATCGGACTGAGATCCAAATTTTCGTCACCTTCAAGAGACGGCTGAATATTGCTGCGAGTCTGAGCATTAAAAAGCTTTTCTTCCGCAGACTGAACCTTAGAATAAGGCTTGTCAGAATCGCCCTGCCCGGAAACATCCGCAGCAGAATTAACAGAAGAGTCCGCAGCAGAAGCAGCTTTCACGGCTGAATATTCGCCTGTCGGCTCAGATGAAAGCGAAACCGGATGACTTGGCGGCGCAGCCGGAACTTCGGGAGTCTCAGGAACCGAGAAAACCGGCGGAATAACGGGAATCTGTCCCGCAAGCGTCGCTTCAGAATCGCTCGAAACAGCATTATTCTGCGAAGAATCATTGTCATTTGCAGAAGATTCGGGAGCAAAAGACGGAAGTTTCTGCTGCGAAACAGATGAAACGGCCGCAGCCGCCGCAGAGGAAACAGCAGGAGACCCCGCAGGCGGAACCGAAGAGGGCATTTCAGAAGAAGAATTTTCAGAAGGCGCAGAATCATACGAAACCGAAGCCTCTTTTTCTACGCGAGAGAAAGACTCCAGACGCGTAAGAATCTGAACTACACGGTTAAGATACGCGTCAACCTGCGCTTCAGAATAGCCTTTTGCGCCCGTTCTTTGCGTAAACACAACATTTTCGACATAGGAAGAATTGATTTCATTTGCTTCAGAAACCGTATTGTTCAACTCGTCTTCCACAGCATCCGAAATCTCGCGAATCAGTTTGTCAACCTGTTTGCGGTCATATGAAGGACTGCCCTTTTCTCCGTCGGAAAAACGCTCGTTGTCCGCTCTTTTGACGCGGCCGCGAATAGTATTCACAAGAGCTTCGGTCTGAGCTCTCCACGCAACACGGCCCATGCGCTGCAAATCCCAAAGAGTGCGTCTGTCCACAACAGCGCGTTCCAGACGCGACAAAGCAGCGTCAATTTGAGGAATCGAGTAGCCGCCTTTTTGCAAGCCGAAAGAAACATTCTGTATGTCTTCCTGCTTAAGAAGAGGTTCTAAACTGTCGTAAGCCTTGTGCGCCCTGTCCAAAAACTCGTCGACCTGGGCAATATCGTAACCCCACTTGCGGGGCGCTTCATATTCGGCTATGGCAGTGTTCTTGCCTTTAGTGACCTGAGCAGCCATGGTTTTATCCTCCAATGATGATTCCGCCTGCAGATACTCTTATCTACAACGATAGACGCACGCCGGGAGAAAACAGAATCAGGCGCAAAAATGCAGAGTTTTAAGCGGATAAGCAAAATCGGATTCGGACGAATTCGGGGCTTCTTTGCAGTTTTAAGCACAACTGACTGCCGTTCAGACAATTTTGCGGGTTTTATGCTAATTTTTTGCGAGTTTATGCCGGCTCACACCGACTCATGCCTTCTTAGTGACGAAAAAACCCAGAAATCCTTCAAATCCGGGCTTTTCAGTAAGTCTTACAGTTTTTTAACGCATAGAAATTAATTTTGTGGGCGATAAGGGACTCGAACCCCTGACATCCACGGTGTAAACGTAGCGCTCTAGCCAACTGAGCTAATCGCCCGCCGCAGTTCCGACAGATTATCTGCTTTGCAATGTCCGCCGAAAAGCAACAGATATCACTATACACCATACAGCGAAAAAAGCAAAAAATTACTGCAAATAAAGGCGTGTCGGGCGTGTCGCAAATCATCGGATTTGCGTTTGACGTCTCAAAATTTCATCCCGCGTTTTATCTGCTGTTTTTTATCTGCTGCCCGTGCGTTTCACAAAAGAAACAATGCGGTCAATCGTGCTTAAAGACTGCGGTTCGAACGGGTTGGTAAGCGCAAAACCGTGCCCCAGCGGATGCCCGGGCAAAGCGTATTCGTCAACAAGTTCGACATCAGCGCCCTGACCGATTGCAGCCGCAGCCAAACGAATGCTGTCAGCGCGAAGAAAATCGTCTGAACAGGTAGCGATGAAAAGCGGCGGAAAATGATTGTTTTCAGCCAGAGCAGCAAGAGAAGACCAGCGCGGAACGGCTTTGCGGCTTGCGGGTTCGAAAAAATATTTTTCGCAGATATTCATTATTTTCAGCAGATCATGCTTGCAGGAATCATTTATCGGATCAGCCGGGAAAAAGCTGCTCATATCAAAAAATCCGCTCACCAGAACAAAACCTCGAACGCGAATTCCCGCAGGATCGATAACAAAATCGCGAGCCATTTCGTCATTATTTTCAATTAATCCCGCATAAAGAGCCAAAGTCGCGCCCGCAGAATCCCCTGCAAGGAAAATCTTGTTCGGATCGGCGGGGAAATTGTCAATCTTGCTGGAAAAATGCTTCAAAGCTGCCGTAACATCGCTGATTTGTTCCGCAAGATTTACAGAAGGCATAAGCCTGTAATTAAGCGAAACGACGACAAGACCGCCAGAAGCCAGCTCGGAAGCGTAACAGCGGTTCACTTCCTTGGAGCCGAACGTAAAACTTCCTCCGTGCATTTCGACAATCACAGGCAGTTTTTCGCCTTTTTTCGCCGATTTCGGCCAGCAGACGTCATAAGTGTGCATGGGATTGCCGCCGGGCAGATAAACAAGATCGCATTCGCGTTCAACGTCGTCGCGAAGTTTGAAAACCCGATTGTCGATATCGTATTGAGCGCAGCGTTTTCTAAAATCGATGACTTCGTTTCGCACGGCAGAGTCGATATCGCCGCTTAAATCTTCGTCGATAAGCGTCAAATCGCGGTAATTTTCATGCTTTGCGCAAGTCGAATAGCTGACGCCGGCACAGCTGACGCCGGCACAATCGGCATTGTCATAATCGGAATTGCCGCAGCAGGAATTTGCATTGCTTTCGCTGTTCATTGCGAGATTTTCCTTTCTTATTTTAATGATTTTTCTGATTTTACCGACCCGAATCTGCAGCAGATAAAATTTAACGGCCGCGTATTATTGCGACCGTTTTCGCTTAATAATTCGAATTTATCGCGCTTAAATTTGAGTTCCGATTCAGCTTGATTTTAAAAGCCAAAACTCAAATCAGCGCCCTCTGCCGAATGCGCGCAACAGAATGCCGTTCCAATCCTGAGCAATCGAAACGGGCGAAGCCGCGTTCATTCCGGCAGTTTTAGCCGCGTTTGCAACCGTGACAGGCGAAGGAGCGCCCTGTCTGCCGGGTTTGGCGGCAAAAATCCAAAAAGCTCCGCCTTCGTTAAGAGTCGAATTGGCGTCGACAATCGTGTCCGCCAGCTCGTCTTCGTCATCGCCGTCGCGCCACCATATAATTGCGCCGTCAGCACACGAAGAATAATCCTCATCCGCAAGCTGTTCTCCGGTCAGAGACTCGATCGACTCACGAACATGCGAATCGACATCCTCATCCCACAGCCATTCCTGAACGATATCTCCGGCCTGAAAACCGAATTGTTTTGCTTCTGTTATTGTTTCAGCCACG
Source organism: uncultured Actinomycetes bacterium (assembly GCA_900314875.1). GTDB lineage: Bacteria > Actinomycetota > Actinomycetes > Actinomycetales > Bifidobacteriaceae > RUG039. The sequence continues at coordinate 66,279 of OMWX01000003.1, forward strand.
TTTCTAGCATAACAAGCAGAACGCAACACGCCGGCATTTGTGCGCAAACATTTGGGAAAATTGCCTAAAATCTTGCGAAAAAGACAAAACCTGAAGTTTATCGCAGCTAACTTATCGCAGCTAACTTATCGCAGCTTACCGCAGTTTTTCGCAGCTTTGCGCGGGAAGCTTAAAAATCTGACTTCACAGCATTATTTGACTTCACAGTGAGGAAGAGACTCTCCTTCCCCCTGAGAAATCGCGCGAAGAGCCTCGTAAGCCTCGTCGAGAGTCGATACCGAAACATCGCGAAGTCCTTGCGGAACATGCCCGACAACCGAATCGCAATTCGACTCGGGAGCCAGAAACCATGTCGCTTTATTGGCGGCCGCCGCAATCATTTTCAGCCTGATTCCTCCGATTGCGCCTACCGTTCCGTCGCTTTCCATAGTTCCGGTTCCGGCAATAATCTGTCCTGCCGTAAGGCTTTCTTCCGTAAGCAGATCAATGGCTCCGAGCGTATACATAAGACCGGCGGAAGGACCTCCGATATCGTCTGCTTTCATTTCTATTTTGATATTTTCCGCATCGATTCCGCGATTTTTCGCAAACTGCAAAGCCTGAGAAATCGCATTGCTCTGAGCCTGACTCATCTGCCTGTCGGAACGCTGCTTGTATTCGTCGGACGACTGCCCTATGGGAGAAACGGCTTCGCGCGGCAAAACTATTGCGGAAGGCGAGAAATAAGCGAAAGCCGTCTGCCAGACGCTTATCGGATATCCGGGAACTCCCTGCGCGGAAACTGTGGTCAGAAACAGTTTTCCCGAATCCTGATAAGTTTTTGCTCCGTCGCCCGAAATGCTTATCATCGGCTCGTCTGAAGGTTCAGAAGCTGACGAATCGGCAGATTTTTCAGCATTTTTTTCAGCCTGATTAACCGTCGACAAAACATCTCTGACAGGCCCCGGAGTTTCGACTGCATACGCTCCCGGCATGCTCATGCACATAATGCACAGCAGAACCAGAAACGTTCCGGAAAGATAACCGCCCGGCCGCGTTTCCAGATAACGCGACAAACCGTAAAGCAGGGTTTTTTGCCCGTCGGACGCGGTTTTCGAAGATTTTGTCGAATCATGTGCCATGTCTCCAATATTATAGAAGCAGTACGGAACTCAAACGGCACTGTTCGAAAATGCGAAAAACGGGAGTAAAAAGAGCATGAGCGAAAACGAAATACACAAATGGATGATCGAGTGTTTCGGACCGATTCAAGGCGAAATGCTCTGGAAAAATTTTAATGAGCAGGTGCCCGATTTTATTCGCGAAGAAATTATGAATCAGGGACCGGGAGGACTGCCGGATCCGGCTCAGATGAGAGCGATGATGAGCGCGTTTGCATCCGGAGAAATGGCCGGAGCTGCGAATATTCAAGACACTCTTGACGAAGGCCCGATCAACAAAAGGCTTGCGATGAATCTGGCGGCCGAAAAAATACGCGAAGGCGGAGCCGCAGGCATTGTAAGCGCACAGGAAGCGCAGGAAGCGCGAGACGCGATGTCGCAGGCAAATCTGTGGCTTGACGCGGTTACGGATTTCAATCCTCCGTCGCAGACTCCCGAGGCGCTGACCCGCGAACAATGGGTTGAGAAGATTTTGCCGCAGTGGATTAAAATCGCTTCCCCGGTCGCCGATTCGATGAACCGAGCGATGGCCGACGTATTCACGGAACGTCTGGGAGAAATGACCGACGGGAAGATTTCCGGGATTTTTGCAGGTCCGATTTCAATTCCCGTGCCTGAAGATTTGAATGACACTTCCAAGATTTTCAAATTGCTCGGCAATACGAGTTATGCGATTCATATGGGAGAAGCGGCAGGAAATCTGGCTGCGGAAGTGCGAGGAAGTTTCGATCAGGGAATCGCGCTTACGGACAATCCGGCGGGAGCTTTGATTGTTCAGAATGCCGATGCTTACGCAGCCGAGCTTGACATCGACAAAACAGAAGTGCGCAATTTCCTGGCTCTTATCGAAGCCGCGCACGCAAGGCTTTTCGCGTCCGTACCCTGGCTTATGCCGCGTTTTGAGGCTCTTATAAGCAAGTATGCGCGCGAAATCAAGATTGACTTGGATGCGATGGAAGAACAGCTCAGAGAGGCTGAGAATATCGATCCGTCGTCCATTTCTGCGGCCGTAAACCTGTCGCAGGTGGCAATGCGGGACACAGACGAGCAAAAACACGCTCTGGCAACGCTTGAAACAATGATGACACTTACCGAAAGCTGGGTTGACTGCGTTACATGGCGAGCCGGAATGCCTTATCTGCCGCATATTGAACAGCTAAGGGAAATGCGCAGACGCGAGCGCGCAATCGGAGGACCTGCGGAACATACTTTCGAAGCGCTGCTGGGATTGTCTCTTCAGCCGAAAACTTTGCGGGAAGCGGCTGAAAAATGGGAAGAAATCACCGCGAAAGAAGGCACGAAAGCAAGAGACAAAATGTGGTCGCATCCGGATTTGCTTTTGCCTATCGAGAACGAAATTCGCGCTTCCGGCAAAGATTCTGACGCAATCTCAGCTTCAGACGCAGATTCGGTTTCAAACGCAGGTTCGAGTCTCGAAAGCAGTCTGACAAAAAATGCCGATTCTGCCGCAGACAGCAATTCCAAAGAGACTTTAAGCGGCAATTCAAACGATTCGGGCGAGGTTTCCGGCTCAAATTCGCAACAGGCTGGAGAAAAAAACAAGCCGCGCGGAGTCGACTGGGATTCGGAATTGTCCAAGCTGCTTGAAAGAGAAACTGACGCGGGTCTCGGCATCAGTTCTGACGATTCATCCGATTCCGACAATGCCGGCAACACTGACGGCACGGGCAAAACTGACAATGCTGACGATACCGAAAATGCTGACGGCACTGACAATGACAGCACTGACAATGACGGCGATCGCAACGAATAACAACGGCTGCCCGTTCTGAAGATTCGGTCGTTTCTGAAAATTCGGGTAAAAATAGTTTTATCCGTTTTGTCAAATTCATTCGTTTTGCAAAAAAGCAGAAACTCTTGTTTCTGCTTTTTTTCATTATTCGGCGTTTTGAACGCCCCGATTATTTTTCAGCTTTTTTTACGTCAAAAACCTTTTTACGTCAAAAATCTGCTCGGGCGGCGATTTGCAGCTCCGTCAATATTTTTCGCCTGCGCATAAGACAGATTAAGAACGTCTTCCGCACGAGTCACGCCGACATACAAAAGTCTGCGCTCCTCCTCCAAAGTCTGAGCATCGCGAATAAAACCGTAAGGAATAAGCCCTTCAGAACAGCCGATTAAGAACACGTGCTTCCATTCCAAACCCTTTGCGGCATGAATCGAAGAAATCGTTACTCGCCCTAATGAAAACTTTGTATCCGAAGAACGCGCGGCCGCAGAATTTACATCATTGTTTTCTTTGGAATCCCCGGATCCGAAAAGCTTGAAATCATCGGCATCAAACATATATCCGGCAGAATCGAAAGCCGGATTTTTTCTGATTTGAAAAGGAATCTGCGCTTTGCGAAACTCTGCAGCAACCGGACGAGCCTGAGCATTTATGCGCATAAGAACCGCAATATCATCTGCCGATACCCCGCTTCGCAGAAGATTTTTAATTTTGGCAGACACGCTTGCGGCTTCCTCAAAATCGTTTTTGTAAACCGTTCGAGATATGCGTTTCCCGTTCTCGCGCACTGTGACAAGAGAAAGATAATCTTCGCTTAAAGGAGAAGATTTGAGGATTTTGTTCGCATAATTAATAACCTGCGGAGTAGAGCGGTAATCCCTGTCAAGCCGCAAATCTGCGCTTATCGGAGCAAATTCATTAACAAAATCAAGCAGATACCAGCTCGTGGCTCCGGCAAAAGAATAAATCGTCTGCCCGGGATCTCCTACAACGCATACGGACGGCATATCGGATTTTTTCGGTTTTGCTTTCTCCTCTTTAAGCCCCAGCCACATGCGCATAAGCCTGTGCTGAAGAGGCGAAACGTCCTGATACTCGTCAACGCTTAAATAAGCTATGTTTTTGCATATTTTTTCCGCACACTGCGGAAATTCGCGAATAATATGACAGACGATAAGCAGAATGTCGTCAAAATCGATTTGATTTAATGCTGTTTTTGACATCTCATAATTTTTTATAATCTGAGACATCGTATCCGGTTCAAGACCGGCAGGAGGAACGCGTTTCGTTCTTTCGCACACATACGCATAACTGTCGGGATTAATAAGCGAAACCTTTGTGCGGTTAATTTCTGCCAGGATATCCCTTACTTCCATGTGCGAATAATCATCTTTGCAAGTGACGGTTTTCGCAGCCGAGAAAGCCAGACGATGCGCGTCTTCGACAACATGCGGAAAAGGCGATTCAGCGACATCTCGCCATACCATGCGAAGCTGACGCAGCGCGGCCGAATGAAAAGTTGCGACATTGATCTGAGTTTTGTCTTCAAGCCCTAAAGCAGACAAACGTTTGCGCATTTCTCCGGCGGCTTTTACAGAAAACGTCACGGCCAGGGTTTTCTGCGGATCCCAGTTCCCGGTTTTGACGGCATAGGCGATCCTGCGCGTAATCGTGCGGGTTTTTCCGGCTCCCGCGCCTGCGAGAATCCGCACCGGTCCGGAAAGAGAACATACGGCTTCGCGCTGATTATCGTCCAAACCTTCAAGCAGTTCGTCGGCTTTGCTTTTCTCGGCGAACGCGCTTTTGCTCATTTTATGCTCTCCTTTCGCTTTTATTCTGATGTTTTTCACTATTTTGCCGGAAACGCAGACCGAATACGATATCGAAAAACAAATGTGCATAAATATTCAAAACGCAGCCCGCTTCCCCGATTGGCAGTCTGATTCGCAATCCGGTCAGCAGCACTGTCAGCAGCCGAATTCGCGCATAATACGCAAGGTCGCGCGAAATGCGAGTGAAAATATATACACCGGTGTATTAAACTGGCAATCGTGAATGAAAATACCGTCTTCGAAATTGCAGCTTTAACGTCGGCGTTACTGCCGAAATTGTCCGTTGCTGGCGCACAGATATGCAGCAAAAACTTCTCTGAAACCGACGAAAGATTCGAACTGGTTACGGCTGTCATATCAGATGCCGCGGGACGCAAATTCGATGTTACGGTAACAAAAACAGCCGAAGGCGAAAAACTTCTGGCAAGAAGAGCAAAAGCAGCCAAAACGATATATGCACAAAAAGAGCCGTCGGGACTGGGTTTTGCGCTGGAAAATGCGGTCGCTTTTCATTCGGCAGACAAGTCTACTTCAGGAAAAGCCATTCTGGTCACTCGTCATTCGGACGGAAACCCCGTTCGGCTGGACAGTCTGACAGAAAATCAATGTGCGGCCGCAGGCACAGCAATCGGCGCGATTCACTGCCTTAATGCGGATTTCCTCAAAGATGCCAAATATCCGGCTTACGATGCGAATCATATTAGAAATCAGCTTATTTCCTGGGTCAAACACTTGAAAACCACGGGGCATATTCCTGAGGAAATAACGGACAACTGGGCTAAAATTACAGAAACTGCGGGAATGTTCAATTTTTCGTCCGTGCTTGTTCACGGCGGTTTCGACGACGGAGACATTCTTTTCTCGACAACAGGAACGGCTGCTGTAAAACATTGGGAAAACATGCAGATAAGCGATCCGGCAAGAGATTTGGCATGGATTTTCACAAGACTGGATTCCCAGGCTCGCACGCGCGTTTTGTCCGCATACGGACGCATTCTCGGCTCCCGCATGGACGACATGATTATGCTGCGCGCGGGACTTTGGGTTCAGATGGAGCAGGTCGGCGAACTGATGGACGCGTTAAGCCGCGCGGATACCGAGCGGATTATGATTTTCCGCGCAGAAGTCGAAAGACTTGCGCACGATATCGCGCAAACCTCGCATTCTCATGCGAAAAAAACCTGTCTGCAAAAGAAAAAACGAAATTCTTCGACTCTGACTGTGGGAGATTTGCTTGACAATGCGCAGGCTGCGGGAATCAGATCCGAAAACTCAAACGAAAACAGGGAATCGAAAAACAAGGATTCAAAGCCGGAATCGCGCAAAAAAACAGAACGGCCTGATAATGCGCGGCAGAACGGCGAATCGCAAGATGCCCGGCCGCAATATGAGAACGACGACACGCAGGCGTCGGCAGCGATAATAAAAACCGAAACTTCGCAGAACGAAAACGGTTCAAAAAACAGCATAAGCAAAAATGAGAATGCGACTGCCGTCGATTCTTCAGCTGAAAAATCGTCAAAATTGCCGGCAGACAGACCGGCTTCAGACGACATGCCTACCGAAGTTTTGCAGAAAGTATCGAAAGATAATGCGAAAAACACTGCAAAAAACGCGGATGCAAAGAATCTCGGCAATGATGTCATGACTGAAATTTTGCGCAGCGGAGATTCTCATATCGACGACTCTTATATCGACGATTCGCAAGACTTTCAAAACACTGAAGTCATTGCAAAATCGGAAATAACAAAATCCGGGAAAGCGAAACCTGAAGCCGAAGAGTCTGAATCGGAAGAGCCGGAAACCGAAACTCAAGCCGTATAAAGCGGACAAAACAGGCAAAACAGCCAGAAACAGTCCGGCTGCAAATCCGTCGGAATTTGAGCATTCGCACGCGCGCATATTCGGCGAAATGCCCGACACTGATATACTCGTAGAATACTTGTGTTTGAGAAAGGAAGAAAATGAGCACGGATATCGAAATTTGGTTCCGTCAGGTGTCGCAGCCTGTGACAATCAGCACGAATGCGGCTTATGAGCAGCTTAATGCGCAGATTAAAGAAGCTATGAAAGAAAAAACCGTTCTTTCGATTAAAGATATTTACGATAAAGAATATTTTTTGAATACCGAGTCGGTAAATCTGATCTCAGTCGGCGCGGACGAACAGAATGCCCGTCATTTGGGATTCTGATTTAATTACTGTTTTTAAGCTTCACATTCCGGGAATTTATATTCTGACGATTCACATTCCTGCGACGGTCAGAAATGAGCGTTTGACGATTTCGCGCACCGTTTCGCTGTCGGAAGCGTTCTCTCCCATGCGATTTATTTTTCCTTTGCCGTGCCAGTCGGATCCTGCGGTTGCCAACAGATTCAGGCGGCCGGCAATTTTTTTTAGCCTTATCCTCTGCTCTTCAGGATTGTCTCTGTGGAAGATTTCCAACGCATCCAAGCCCGCGTCGGCAAGTTCTTCGATTTGTTCCTCAGACAAAACCGGTCCTCGCGAATAAATTGCTCCCGAATGTGCGATTCCAACCGCTCCGCACGCATTTTTAACCGCTTTTATGACTTGTACCGCGTCAGGTGAAGAAGCCGGCACATAATAAGGGCTTTTCGGGGAAATTATGCCGGCAAATGCCTGCGAACGATTTTCGCAGACGCCGGCTGCAACAAGCGCGTCCGCTATATGAGGACGACCCGGGGTCGTTTCGTCTCCAGATTTCATGCAGGCAAAAACAGCTTCGCGATCAATTGGGTAATCTTTGCTGATTTTGTCGGTCATAAGCAGGATTCGCTCTTTTCGCATTTTTGTCAGATTATCAAAAAGAGCGCAGATTGCTTCGTTTTGCGGATCATAAAGCCATGCGAGAATATGCACCGAAACGCGACCGAAATGAGACGTAATCTCTGTGCCGCGAATAAGAGGAAAATTCAGTTTTTGAGCCGCTGCAGCCGCCTGCTGCCACCCCGCCGTCGTGTCATGATCCGTAATCGCCACGCCCGAAAGTCCGATTTGAGCGGCTTTTTCAACCAGCTCGGCAGGAGAGCAGGTTCCGTCGGAAAAAGACGAGTGACAGTGCAAATCCCAGCCGAAACCGTCATATTCTGCTCCGGTTTTGCTTATTCCGCAATTATCCGCTTTGCTCGAAAAATCCGATTTTTGAATGTCGTTCATCACAACCTCGCTTGTTAAAAATATTTTCGCAGCATATTTTCGCCGCGAACCGAGCTTTCCCGCGTTTCAACTGTTTACGCAAGACGTTTTTAAAGCGTTTTAAAGATGTTCTTATAAACAAGCATAACCGCAAAACAGCCGAAATTTTGCTTTCTTGCGTGTATAATCGGATGTAATTGTCACATTGCGAAAACCTGCCCGATTCGCGAGAAAAACGTCAAAACCGAAAAAACGCAAAATCGCGCTCTGCCGGCAATTTTTTTAAAGAATATGAGGAAATAATGACCGCGAAAAATAAAAAAGAATCTTCGAATGATTCGCAAACTTCAAAAGTTTCGACAGTTTCAGAAGAAAATGCGGCGCGGACATTCTCGGATATTCTTCTTCCCAAAACAAAACGCCACAGCGCTTCGGTCACTTATCTTATCGCTTTGCTCGCTTCAGTGTGCGCAATCGCTGCTTCGCTTATTTTAAGCGCGGAGACGCTTTATTCGGCGCGGCACCCGGGAGTTACTCTCAGTTGCGACGTAAATGCGGAAGTATCGTGTTCCACTGTTGCTCAGTCGTGGCAGGCCGAAGTAATCAAGCTGGGAAATTTAAGCTTTCCGAATGCGTTTTTCGGAATCTCGGCAGAATCGGTTTTCATTACGATAGCGGTTCTCGGGCTTGCGCACGCGAAATTTCCCCGCCGGTTTTCGATATGCGCGTGGTTCGGCTCTCTGTCCGCACTGGCATACGCTTATTGGCTTTTCACGCAATCTATGTATGTGATTAATGCTTTGTGCCCGTGGTGTCTGCTTCTTATGTTTTCCACTACGATTCAGTTTATGGCATTTTCGCATGCGACCGTCACCGCGCAAAACATTCCGGAACATAACGGAAAATATGCGAAATTGCGCAATTTTCTCAATACTTACTACCGTCTGAATTGCGATTTGGCAGTCGACACGGCATGGATCGGAATCGTAATCCTGCTTATTTTCTTAAAGCACGGTTCTGCAATCATCAAATAAAGCTGCTGATAAAGCTTACTCATAAAGCCCTGTCAGAGTCCGCTGTTGAAACCGCAGATGCGGCATAAAAGATAAAACCGGATGAGAAACTCGAAAGGCGTCGCATCCGGTTTTTGCAAAAATCCGTTTAGTTCGAAATCCGTCAGGTCAGATTTTTACAGAAGTTCAATTTTTGCGACAATTGTCGCAGAACCCGTCAGGAATACTTTTTCATCTTCGACATCAATGCGCAAAACGCCGCCGCGAACCGTGATAATCCAAGATCTCACGCCGGTTTTGCGGTAAAGAGTCACTGCAGACGCGCACAGCCCGGTTCCGCATGAAAGCGTCTCTCCGACTCCGCGCTCGTGAACGCGCATGAAAGCCCTGCCGGGCGCGGAGTTGCAGAACGCGTTCTCGCAGACCGTATTTTCAGACCCGTCCGGCAGCGATTCGATTGCAACAAATTCGACATTCTGACCGCTTTCCAAAACGGGAGCGACGGCGGGCGCGGCGGAAAGATCCAAATTTTTTACGGTTTGAAGCGCATCTTCTTCCAAAACGGAGACAATATGCGGGTTTCCCATGTCGACATACGTTCCGCTCAGCTTAATATCGGGCGAAACCGAGATTTTATATTCGTCGATTTCTCCCGATTTCCACTTCCCCATGTCAAGTCTGTAAATATTTTCACCCAAAACAGGGTCATTTTCGAGTCGCTCGACGTGTTTTATACCCGCCCGGGTTCCGATATCAAAAGAACCGCTTTCAGTACCTTCAACGCCGAGATATTGCGCAAAAAATGCAGTTGCGCGCAGTCCGTTGCCGCACATCTGAGCAAGAGACCCGTCGCGATTGCGATAATCCATAAACCACTTGACGCCCGCAGCTTCAAATTCCTCAACCTGTTCTTCAGTCAAATCCGGAACGTGACGGGGATGAGCAAGCCTGATAATCCCGTCGCCGCCGATACACCTGTTTCGGTCGGTCAAAAAACAAACTTCTCGCTCTTCGGGAACATACTTTCCTTCCGGATCGGCATAAATTACGAAATCGTTGCATGTTCCGTGCGCTTTATAAACAATCGAAGGCACTGTCATTGCATTCTCCTTTTCAAATCAAATCTGAGACAAAGTTTCTGCGCGAAAATTTTCCGAATGAGTTTTGCCTATATGCGTCGGATTTTTATCCGCATGTTCGCGTTTTCGTCTTTTTACCTGCGCATTGAGCAAAAATGAGGCAACCGCGGCCGAAACGACAGAACCGATCAGAACCGCAAATCTTGCAATATCGATTAACTCATGATCTTTGTAAGCCAGGGAAGCAATCAGGAAAGATACGGTAAATCCGATTCCGCAAGCAGTTCCCGCCGGGATAAAATCGCGAACTTTCAAGCCGTCGGGCAATTTCAGGCGCAGAATATGAACGCTTATCCATGACGAAAGAAGAACGCCCAAAGGTTTTCCCAAAAGAAGAGCTGACGCGATCGCCAGGAAAACCGGGGACAGGAAAAGCTGCGCATTCACGGTTTCGAAATGTATTCCGGTTGCAAACAGCGCAAATACGGGCAGCGCGACAAGCACGGAAAAAGGCTGCATTATTTCGCAGTAACGCTGCGAGCGCGACTGTTTTTCGCCCCATATCGGCAGCGCGGGAGTCAGCAGTCCGACCAAAACGCCTGCGAGAGTGGGATGAACTCCGGCCTCAAACATCATCGTCCAGGCTGCAAGACCGGTAAAAGCGACAAGAATTTTGGGAACTTTTTCAAGCCGCACCAGATAATACCAGATCAAAGCGCAGACAGCGATTCCGACAAACCAGTACCACTCGTTCAAATCAGAAAAGCAGATTGCTATAACAAGAATCCCGAGCAAATCGTCAACGGTTGCCAAAGTCAGCAGGAACGCGCGAATAGATCCCGGAAGCCCTTTGGCAAAAAGAGCCAGAACAGTCAGCGAAAAAGCAATATCGGTCGCAGTGGGAATCGCGCATCCGGGAACAATCTGCGAAAAATCAGCGTTCGGCGGGAGGAGATTCGCAAAAAAATCAATTTTGAACGTCATTGACGAAACGCCAAGAAAAATAAGCGGAGGCACTGCCATTCCCCCCGCAGCTGCAACCATGGGAACCGCAGCCGCGCGAACGTCGCTTAAACTGCCGGTCGTCAGCTCCTGCTTGAGTTCAAGCCCGACAACAAAGAAAAATACAGTAAGCAGACCGTCCTGAACCCAGTGTCCCACAGGCATGACGATATCGGTTTCGGGAATACCGATATGAAATTCCGAAACATGCTCGAAAAACGGATAAGTTGCCGGCAGATTCGCCAGCAAAAGCCCGAGAAAAGCAAAACTGAGCATGATAATACCCGACACGCGATCAGAGGACGCAAGACGGCGAATATTGTTCACGGCAACCTGCTTTCGTTGTTCTTTGCTTTTATTTCAGTTTTTTGTTTCTTATTCTTTGTCCGTTCTTCTTTTAGCTGCTTAATCGCTGTCTGTTCGCTGCGCAAAGCAATAAACGGTATTAAGGATTTTACACTTCTTTGCATACATAACCGCAACCCGATTTATCCGGCAGATTTTTCGCGAAATATCGCGCGACACGCCGAAGTTGCAGGAGACAGGAAACCGTGTATATAATATATGAGTTGCTTGAAGCTGATTGCTTTGAGATTGCGCTGGTAGCCCAACGGATTAGAGCATCTGACTACGGATCAGAAGGTTGCAGGTTCGAATCCTGTCCGGCGCACCCTTTCTTTTTTTATTTTATGTAAAAGGTCAGTCCTTTCGGATTGACCTTTTTCATATACTGCTTTAATATTCGATTATTCAGTCTGACATTTGTTTTTATGCGCTCAGTCTTTTATTTTTCATCCCTTTATTTTATCGACGCGCTTTCCCTTGTTTTCCCTATTTTCTGACATTTCCGGGTTCAATATTTCAAACCGGCATACCATGCACAGAACTCAAAGCTGAAACAATTCAAAGCGCAAAACAATAAACTGCAAAAGCGGAATATATAAAAGAGCTTTTTATTAAAGCAGCGCTTTCCATCGTTTCAAAACTGCGCGTTTTTAAGTCTGACATCACTTGAAAATGCATGTTTTCCGACATCTCCGAAAGATTTTCAATCAGCAAAAAGCCTGCCTGCAAAAACTGCCTGCAAACCCCGCCCGGAAAGACCGCCCGAAAAAACTCTCAGACAGCTCAGATTCTTGCTACTGCAGTCTGCCTTGCCGCATTTGCAACAGCTTCGGCCACGGTCTTTCCGACGCGAGGATCGAAAGCCTTGGGAATAATATAGTCCGCATTCAGCTCGTCGTCGGAAATCAAATCGCACAAAGCCTGCGCGGCAGCAAGCTTCATCTGCTCATTAATGTCCTTCGCACGCACGTCGAATACTCCCCTGAAAATGCCGGGAAAAGCCAGAACATTGTTAATCTGATTGGGAAAATCGCTTCTTCCCGTCGAAACCACGGCCGCGCCCGCAGCTTTTGCTTCGTCGGGATAGATTTCCGGAGTCGGATTCGCGCACGCAAAAACAATCGGCTTGTCATTCATCGATCTGACCATGTCCTGCGTAAGAACGCCGGGAGCAGACACGCCGATAAACACGTCTGCGCCTTTAATAACGTCCGCAAGAGAACCCTGAAGACCGTGAGGGTTCGTCTGCTCGGACATTTCTTCTTTAATCCAGTTAAGTCCCTCGCGACCCTTGTATATCGCGCCTTTTCTGTCGCACATGACCACATTCGAAATGCCTGCGGACAGCAGAAGCTTGGCAATCGAGGTAGCTGCCGCGCCGGCTCCGTTTACGACAACGAAAATATCTTCTTTTTTCTTTCCTACGACCTTAAGCGCGTTCGTGACTCCGGCAAGAGTGATGATAGCAGTGCCATGCTGGTCGTCATGGAAAATCGGAATATCGCATTTTTCTTTCAGTTTGCGCTCGATTTCAAAACATCTCGGAGCTGCAATATCCTCCAGATTAATGCCCCCGAAAGAGCCTGAAATATTGTAAACTGTCTGCACGAACTCGTCGACATCCTGAGTCTTTACGCACAGCGGGAACGCATCCACGTCCGCAAAAGCCTTAAACAGAAGGCTTTTGCCCTCCATAACGGGCATGGAAGCTTCAGGACCTATATCCCCCAGTCCCAAAACGGCCGAACCGTCCGAAATAACCGCGCAAAGATTCCAGCGTCTTGTCAAATCGTAGCTTTTTTCCGTATCCTTCTGAATTTCCAGACACGGCTGAGCAACTCCCGGAGTATAAGCAAGAGAAAGATCCTGACCGTTTTCAACGGGAATCGCAGCCGTTACTTCGATTTTTCCTTTCCACTGTCCGTGAAGACGCAATGATTCTTTGGCATAATCCATATTGATTTCTTTCCCTCAAATAAACGAAATTTCACGCATTTAAAACGCAAAACAAATTTTAGACCATATTTTCCGGCTTCACGCGCATGTCGAACGTTTCCTCATCGACAAAACCCGATTCGAGAGCCGCCTGTTTCAAAGACAATCCGTTTTTATGGGCATATTTCGCTATTTTTGCGGCCTTGTCGTATCCGATTGCGGGAGAAAGACATGTGACAAGCATAAGAGAATTTTCCAGATTTGCTTTCATTTTCTCTTCATTCGCACGGATTCCCGAAGCGCAATTCTTTTCGAAAGTCTTAATTCCGTCGCTTAAAAGCCGCACGGACTGCAAGAAATTGTGAGCGCATACGGGCATAAAAACATTGAGCTGGAAATTTCCCTGACAGGCAGCGAATGCCACAGCCTGATTGTTGGACATGACCTGAGTGCAGACCATTGTCATCGACTCGCATTGGGTCGGATTGACTTTCCCCGGCATAATCGAACTGCCCGGCTCGTTTTCCGGAATAAAAATTTCGCTGAAACCGCAGCGAGGACCGGAAGCCGACCAGCGTACGTCGTTCGCGATTTTCATCATATTGCACGCCAGCGCAGTCAGAGCTCCGTGAGCGAAAACAAACGCATCCTTGCTTGTAAGAGCATGGAATTTGTTGGGAGAAGTCACAAACGGAAATCCCGTGATTTCGCTTATCATCTTTGCCGATTCGCGATCGAATCCTTCAGGCGCGTTAAGACCGGTGCCTACAGCCGTTCCGCCCAAAGCGATTCTGTACAGATGAGACAGACTTTCTGTAAGCATTTTCCTGTTTTCGCGCAGCATTTCCGAATATGCGCTTATTTCTTGAGAAAATTTAAGCGGGGTCGCATCCTGAAGATGAGTCCGTCCGATTTTTATTACATTCTCATATTTTTTCTCAAGATTTTTAAAGCACGACTCAAGCGAATCGATTGCCGGAATCAAGTTTTTTCGTATCGAACAGACCGCCGCAATATTCATTGCAGTCGGGAAAGTGTCATTCGAACTTTGAGACATGTTCGCATGGTCGTTGGGATGAAGATTCAGCCCGGGTTCGCGTTCATTCGCAAAATGCGCGATAACCTCGTTCATGTTCATATTCGACTGGGTTCCGCTGCCTGTCTGCCAGACTTTCAGCGGAAATTCGCTCATATGCTCTCCGGCGATGATTTCGTCGCAGATTTCGCTTATAAGACCGGCAGATTTTTCGGGCAGTTTCCCAAGTTTTGCATTGGCAAGCGCAGCGGCTTTTTTAAGCACTGCAAAACCGACAATTATTTCTTCGGGCATTTTTTCGCAGCTTATCGGGAAATTTTCCAGACTTCTCTGAGTCTGAGCTCCCCAATGCCGCGAATCGTCCACGCGGACTTCGCCCATAGTGTCTTTTTCGATTCTGTACATTTTCATCTCAGTTGATTTTACAGCGCTTCAAACCGTTTTGCACCTGCATTGAATTAACATGCATTGCATTACAGCGCAGCTCGAAGAAGCGCAATAGTGTTAAGTACGTTCATGTCGGGCATATATGCTTCTCCGACTGCTTTGGCAATATGCATAAGCCTTGCTTCATCGGGGAAACACATGTAAACATGCTGCTCGGACGGCTGGAATTTCTTTTTGAAATTGAACAGCGACTTAAAGCCGTAGACCGGTTCCATTATATCCGACACAAGCTGCAAAACGTGCACTATGGCGACACTTTGCGAGTTATTGACATCCATGCCGGACAAAGGCGCGGCCGAAAGACTTATAAATTCGACTTCGGGGAAATCGTCGCGCATGCGTTCCGCCATGCGGGCAATAAGAAATTCCATGATTCCGTTCATAACATTCGGCGCATGACGCATAAAATCAAGCGTCCATCCGACTATGACCCCGTCGCGATACGCAGGCATCCAGCTTGTTACTGCCATAACAATGTTATTTTCATCAACCGCATACAGGAGTATAACGTGCGGATCTTTAATTTCGTCCAGACCGCCGAGCGTGAATCCCATTTCGGGAAGAGATTTTCCGGATGTCCATTCTTCGGAAATTTCGGCAATCTGAGCGCGAACAAACGGAGAAGTCTGCTCGAAAGTTTCAAGAACGTCTTTGATTCCTTCGCGCTTAGCTCTGTTGATTGCAGTTCGAATGTCCTGCCATTTCTTGCCTTTTGTAGCGAAATTCCTCGTATCGACAACCATTTCAACGCCCAAATCTATGGAAGCCCAGCCTTGAGATTCCAGGTATTCCTTAGTTTCTTCATGAACATCGAAGAAAACCGGGTTTAAATCATTGTCGGCACAGTAATGCGAGAAAGACTTAATGTCATTTTCGTATTCTGACGTATCGCCGAAAGGACCGGTCAGCGCAAGAGCCGTAGAACCGTTGATCCTGTATGCGATACCTGAATCTTTCGTTTCGGAAAACCAGTATGAATTTCCTTCCCAGGTCGTCATCCAGCTCATGGATTCTCCGTTTTCGCAGATAAGCGAAACGGCTTTGTCGCGTTCGGCAATGCCCAAATCCGATTTAGGCGAGAACCATTTGGCAAACACGATACATATAACAACCCACATTGCCGGTCCTATTGCCTGATAAATAAACTGCGCCCATGTTTCTTCGGGCATTAAGCCGATTCGAAGAGAATTGACGTAACGCGCGGGGAAGAAATGTCCGGGAAGAAGATTTATCGTTTCTTTTAAGCTCATGACATGACCGCGAAGATTCTGCGTATGCGTCAGCAGCATTGCGTATGCCAGCGAAAACAGAAGAGCCGATCCGGCAATAATTAATGCTCCCCTGTATATCAGATTTGATTCTGTGCGCTTCGAAAAAGATTTCCAGAGCACGGCTACCGCGATTATAAGAGCCAGAGGCGGGATCGAAGTCGACATAAACGACGCAAATGAGTCGGAAGGCACGCCGAATATTTTGCCCGCTGACGATCCCGAACTGTTCGAAGCCGAACGCGCATGAAGTATGAAAGTATAGAACGACATTCCGATATAAACGGTATTAAAAATAATCGATATAATCGCTGCCGAACGCAAGCCTCGGTAAAGACCGTTGGAAACGATAATCATTGCCAAAATAAACAGGAAAAACAGCGCAACTGCTCCGAGTGCGCCCTGCTGATACAGACCGTAAGTCTTCAAGCACTGCGACACGGTTTTATATTTGTCGCAAGACTGAAGGTTATCGGGAGAAACAGTGACAGAACTTATCAGGAGTCCCATTCTTGACATGGGTCCCATCGGAAGATCCGCGTCGACTGCAATCAGCGGTCCTAAAGAAAATACGGCTGAAACAATAGATGTAAAACGTCTGGCTTCATGCGAGGAAACAGATTCAAAACGCTTGATTTTTCCTTTGCGGAAGAATGCCAGCCCGATAAGATTTCCGCATACGGCCGAACAGACTGCAACATAGTCTCCCGGATCCACGCGGTAAAGAAGAAATGCCGCAAGAATCGAATAACCCCAAAAATAAATGCGTCTGCGCCAAACCGAGGAACGGTACATCGGAGCTGCAGCCATAAGCATGGAGATGATTATGATGCGAGGACCGAGAGAAAGCGACATGTCAGTTATTCTGTTCCAAAAAGAGGAATCCGAATAAAACACGTACATAAGTCCCAGTCCGGAAGCAACGCCCGCAAGAGTCGAAATCACGGACACGAAGAACATTCTTGAAAATGAAAGTTTGTGTTCCGCAATGCTTCCCCCGATAAGAATAATCAAAAAGTTCGTAAAAACGCTTATCGGACTTTCAGCAATGAAAAGAGAAATGATGATATCGAAAATATTGCCGGCAGCGAAATCTTCCAAACGGAGATCGAGACATTCACTGTCGGACCACGTATGACCGTGCGCTTGCACCCATATTCGCACACCGATATTCAGCAAAATAAGCAAAACGGCAAAAGCTGCCGTTGCGGTATGGGTTGAGAACCATTTGCGAACATCCGAAAAGAAACTTTTCAGAGTGCGAACCCACATATTTTCGTTTTTCTGAGGTTTTTTGGCAGATTTTGCCTGTTTTGCGGATTTGTCCGATTTGCCGGACACTGATTTATCTGATTTTGCGGATTTGCCGGAATCAGATTGCTTAGAATCAGTCAGCGGTTTTGCTTTCTTCTCAGACTGAGCAGATTTCTGAGCAGACTTCTCGGAATTGACCTGCTTGGAATCCTTCGAGGGTTTGGAATCTTTCGAAGGTTTTGACGGCCTTGCAAACTGAGCAGATTTCTCGGCTTTCTCGGCTTTAGCCGGCTTGTCTGCTTGTTTCTGAGTCTGCTTATTCTGTTCATTCTGATTGCTCTGATTGTTTTTTTCAGCCGTCTTGTTCTGTTCTGACTGTTCATTCTGTCCGGTCTGCTCAGACTGCTGTTTTACAGGCTGTTTCACTGTTTTTGCATCGTTCAAATTCGGAATCACGCCTTTCTCTGTTTTTGAAACTTTCGACCCCGATGCCCGATTCTGCGACTTCACAACCTGCTGTGACTGACTCTGCTCTGCTTCAGCTTGCTCTGACTGAATTTGCTCTGTCTGCTGCCGCTCCTTCGACGGCTGCAGCTTTTCGTTTTCCTGCGGTTGTTTCATGATTTTATTATATTACCTTTCAGCCGTAACGTTTTTCTTTCTTGTGCCTTCTGAAAACGGAATAACCTTGCTCGAACACAGTTTGTCAAACCGGGATCTGTCAACATTTTCCGATGATATTCCGCTTTGCTTTCCCAGCAAAGCAAAGAAGTATTCGAAACACCTGCTGGTCATACGCCAGTCATGCCCCGCATCCGAAGCCAGTGCAGACGAGACAGTCATGCCTGACTGCACGGCTGCTTGACCGATAGTTGCTTCGTTTTTTTCCGATATGATGTCCAAAGTGCCTGCTGCCAAAAACAGATTCTGCTCGGACGGAGCTGCCTTTTTCATCAGTTCAGTCGGGTAATAAGATTTATACTTTTCAACGTCGCCGCCAAAATAATAATCTGCCGCTTCTTTTTCGGTAATGTTTTCTGCGGGACGTCCTTCAGACGAAAAAGCCATAAGATTGCCCCAGATTTGCGGATAAAGAGACCCTAAAGTCACAGTGCATGTTGCTCCCATGGAAAATCCGCCCAAAGTCCAGTCGTGCGAGTCGGAAGAAACAGGAAGATTATCTTTCAGCCAGTTAATCACATCAACTGTCAAATAAGTTTCCACATTCCCGTTAACGGTATTCAAGCATAAAGTATTGTCTCTTTTTTCATTAAGCTGATCGGGAACGACAACAATCGGAGAAAGACCGTCATGCTCTTCGGCATATTTGGCTGCAATTTGGTCAATTTTTCCTCCCTGGAAAGCCTGAACCGGATTGCCCGGCTGTCCGGTAAGCATTACCACGACCGGCAAATCCGGAGGTGCGGAGGACAATGCGGCCGCAGGAATGTAAATTTGCGTATCTTCGGCTTTAAAACCGGAAACAGTGCCCTCAATGTGAATGGTGCTAGAAATTCCGGATGACGAATCAGTCTGCTTTTGTTCCTGAGAACCTTTCCAGCGTGCAATTGTCATGCGCTCGTTTTCCGGCTTTTCGCGATTGCGTTTCGCTGCATTTTTTATGTTTTCTAACTCGTTGTCGCTTAATTGAGCCAAGGTCGATTTGCCCAGAAGCGCTCCGATTGTCGGGTATTGACCGTACACGTTTGAAACTGCAAGAGCAGTATTCAAAGTTAAAACTGCTACTCCGAATATTATTGCGATTCGACGCGCCGAACGGAACAGAAAAACTGATGCAATCATCCAAAATACAAAAAATCCGCCTATTGCAGCAGTGCGAATAACTTTACATCCGAGACTGACTCCGAAAACAATCCACACATCTGATGCCATATAAAGCAGGAACAGCCATACAAGACACAGCGGAACAGACACGGAAAGCTGGATTATCAGCGTTTTTTTCGGAGAGAAACGCATAACAGGCTTTTTTGACGAACGCTTTTTCGCCAAACGATGTCCTGTCGAACGCTGACCGGAATTTAAAACTTCTTGCGGCTGAGAATCGGATTTTGTTCTGTTTTTCTTAAGGAACGGGAAAAATTTAGAGATTTTAGGCAGAAAAGGTATCGTAATCGCAAAGAAAACAACCGAAAGCGAAAAAAACAGGATCGGAACCCAGCCTTTTTCAAGACTCACATCATAGAACATTCTGCTATTCCTTTCTGCGGTTTAATATTTCAGCTGCTTCGTTTCGACCGCTTTTCTTTACCTTTTATCCTGTCGAAGATTAGCGCGAATCCCAGGGTTTCAAGTTAAAAACCGAACACCGGCACGAGCATAAAATTCGCAAACCGGTGACCCTATTTTACAATATGCACGCGGGACGACACAATTTCAAACGCGAAAACAACACCGGACGGCAGCCGCATAATCGTCTTATTCCCGGCGCATTTGCCGTTGCGGTTCCGCCGCAATTCCCCGCGCATTCTGCGAAATCTACATGACAATTTGTTCCAAAGACATAGACGAATCTGTGCGAAAATCAATCGGAGACGGTTTTATTCCCGATTTTGCGAGACTTGCTCCCAGCACGGCTATCATAGCGCCGTTGTCTGTGCATAATTTCACTTCCGGAATCCTGACATTTATGCCGTTTTTCTCGCCCGCCTGCGACAAAGCCTGACGAAGCTGACTGTTTGCGCTGAACCCTCCTCCGACGACAACGGTTTTTGCGTCCAAGTTTTTCGCGGCTCTAATCGTTTTTTCAGACAAAACCTGCGCAACCGAATCAGCCAGAGAAGCGCACACGTCTTCGACGGGAATCTCTCTGCCTTCGGCTTTCAAAGATTCGACAAACCGCGCCACAGACGTTTTTACGCCCGAAAAGCTGAAATCATAAGGATGAGCAGCAGCCGTTCTGCCCTGAGTCAGACCTTTGGGAACTTTGAAAGCAGCGGGATTTCCGAGCTTGGCATAACGATCTATGAAGGGGCCTCCGGGATAAGGAAAGCCCAAAAGTCTGGCAATTTTGTCAAAACATTCGCCGGCTGCATCATCGAGAGTCGAGCCTACGGCAGATATATCGCGGGCAATGTCGCGCACCTGCAGAAGCGAAGTATGCCCCCCCGAAACAATAAGAGCAAGAGTATTTTCGGGGAATTGTCCGAATTGAAGCTGCGTAACCGCAAAATGTCCGATGACATGATTAACCCCGTAAAGCGGTTTGTTTGCAGCCCATGCAAGCGCTTTCGCCCCGGAAACGCCCGCAACCAGACATCCGGCAAGCCCCGGACCTGCCGAAACCGCGATTGCATCCAAATCGCTTAAATCAACGTTCGCTTCCGCAAGAGCTTTCGAGACGACCGGCACTAATGCCTGCGCGTGCGCCCTGGATGCAATTTCGGGAATCACTCCCCCGTAAATCGCATGTTCGTCCATCGAAGAAGCTACGACATTGCTTAAAAGCTGCGTGCCTTTTACGACTGCGGCAGCTGTTTCGTCGCATGTGGATTCAATGCCCAAAACAAGAGGCGAATCCGATTCAAATACGTCTGTCTTCCTGTTTGCTTTTTCGTTCATTCTTTATTTCTCTCAATCTGTTTTTCCCGAACTTTTTATCAGAATCCGCTTAGCAGGATCTGTTTTGTCTCAGCCTTTTTCAGCCTTCGCTATTTGAGCCTTCGCTATTTGAGCCTTCGCTATTTGAGCCTTCGCTATTTGAGCCTTCGCTATTTGAGCCGTCTCTGCCCGAGTCACCTTTGTCCGAATCACCCTTGCCTGACTGCACTTTGCCTGATTGCATTCTGCCGGAGCAAAAACCGATCTGCGAAGATTCCATCGCAAGATTTAAAACCATCGTATATGCGTCCTTATTTTCGGGATAATAATATCGTTTCCGAATTCCTATTCTCATAAACCCCCGGCTTTCATACAGCCGCAACGCCGGAACATTGTCTGTTCTGACTTCCAGGTAAACCCTTTCCAAATGTTTTTCTTTAAGCATTTTTATTATTTCGTCCAGAATTTTTCCGGCATATCCCTTTGACTGTTTGCTCTTCGCTGTGCCGATTGTCATTATTTCGGCTTCCCGGTCGTTAAATGCGCAGCCTGCATATGCTGCTATATCTGTATCAGAAGAACGGGAAACAAAATCAGAGTCTGAGCCGAAACCGGTCTTTGAATCAAAATCGGCAGCAGAATCGGCGGCGCAAACCGAGCGTTTTTCAGTCCGGCATTTTTCAGTTTGGCATTCTTTAATCTGACATTCTTGAACCAGATATATTCTGTTTGCGTTTTCAAGTTCTTCTTTTACGGCTTTCTCGCTCCATGCAGAAGAGCCGAAAAGCTGTTTTTCCAGTTCCGCAATTATTTTTGAATCCGACGGCTTCGCTTTGCGAATCATTGTTTTTTCTCCGCGGCAGACAATGGCAGAACAGACTTGACAGGTCCCGGCTTTTCAACGTCGGGACGGCGAAGATACATGGGTTCGGTCGATTCGCGAAAACAGGTTTCTGTTCTGTTAATCGCTATATCGGCAAACAGTTTCAGCCCTTCCGCGCTTTCATGCACTGCGGAGGATTCTTCGAAAAACTCAATCGAAGGCAATTTTTTCAAAGCCTGCTCATATTTTCCAACCCCGTGTCCGACAACTGCAATCGAAGAGTTTTGCTTATCTTCAATTTTTTCGCAGACCCTCTGCGCAATCGAATCCGGATAGTCTATATCCGGACAAATCACATATTCGAATTCGTATTCAGAAGCCATTTTTTCCGCATCATACAGACTGAAATACAGCTGACGGCGTCTGGCATCGTTTACGGACAGCACATATCTGACCGGAATTTCGAGTCTGTCGCATTTTTTCTTTGCCCAAACCGCCTGAGGGCTTAAAATATCGGTTCCGGAAAGCTTTGCATTCAACGCAAAGGCAGTTGCACGCGCAGCGACTACCCCGGCGCGCAATCCCGTAAAAGGAGCAGGGCCTATTCCGGCGACCACATCGGTAATATCCGCCGCCTTTATTCCCGCCTGTTCCGCAGCACGGGAAACAAGAGGCTGAATATGCTCGACATGCGAGCGCGAATCAGGGTCATAGAGCGGTTCATGTCCCACAATTCCGACCGTAAGACCGTATGAAGTGTCGATTATCAGAATCGTTTTTTCTGTCATCTTTTTCCTTTTGTATTCCGATTCACACGTGTTTTATATGCTGTTTTATCATATTCGCCATTTTGCCAGCGATTGACAAAGCTGCGGCATTCTTTCAGACCAGTTTCGGCCGACCGGCTTTATTTTAAGCAAGCGGCTTCCTTCGCTTGTAAGCTGCGCGAATTCGCGGCGATCATTTGTCTGCGAACTGCGAACAGTGCGGTCGATTGTTATTTCCAGACGCTCGTCAGACAGAACAGATGCCATGACAGACGCCCATTCAAGCAGGACAACCGTGTTTTCTGACGGAGATTCTATCTGCTCGTCCAATCCCAGAGATTCAAGTTCGTCCATAATAACGGACATTGCAGTTCTCGAATCCGATGCAAGCGATGCATTATTGTCGGATCCCGGCAGACGGTATGCATCAACATGCACCAGATTCACGTCTGTTCCGTCGTCGAACTTTCCTTTCAGTTCGCGCGCTATGGTGAATGTGGGAGACACGACCGGTTCCGAAATGTTAAGACCTTTGCCGAAACCTTGCGCAAAAGAGGTTTTTCCCGCTCCCAGAGAACCCGATAAAACGATAATATCTGCCGAGCGGACGCTTTTGGCAATGCTCTGCCCTATTTCGCGCATGTCTTGCGCGGTTTTGGCTTCAATATCAATCGAATTTTCCGCTGTTTCGGTTTGCGCGCTGAGCGGCGATACGTTCTCGCTTTTCATATTTTTGCTCCGTTTTCGGCTTTGTTTCCTGTTGCAATTTCTATTCCGTCCCGATAATCGCATTTTTCTTCAGTCATATTCCGGCCGCGCAATGCAATCGTTTCAATCGCATATTCCAGCGCGGTCATCGAATCTGTTTTTCCCGCCTTGTTCTGCTCATCCGCCCATGCCAGAGTTCGCACTGCATACGACATTGTTTCACTGTTCCATCCGCGAAGATTTCTTTGTGCTTTTTCCAGCTGCCAGGGAGCGCTTTTGATTTCAGAACGGGAAAGAGCGCCCGAATGCAAAGCCGCAGCCTGAGCAGAAAGACGCAGATTCATTGCCAATGCGGCAATAATCGCAACAGGCGCGGTTCCGGTTTTAACTGCAGTTCTTGCCTGAGCTATCGCCCCGGCCGAATCGCCTGCCATCGCTCTGTCTGCAATGTTAAAACCCGTAACGGAAGGATATGCGGTCATAAAAGATTCGACCGTTTTAAGCGATACAGGATTTTCGTCAAAGTCAAAACAAAGCTGACAGCACATCGCATACAGCTGCCCGATATCTTCCCCTAAAACAGATACGAGCAGCTGCGCCGCTTCGGCGTTTACTCTTCTTTTTCTGTTTTCAAAACATTGAAACACGAAGTTCAGCCTGTCTTTTGCTTTTTTAAGATCAGGCACTGATTCGACGGCAGCACCGGCTTTTTTAAGCCGGTCGAACAGTCTTTTTCCTTTGATTCCGGCAGCTTTTCGGCATATCAATATCGTGTCGCACGTTTCTTCTGCGCTCTGTTTTGCCAGGACTGTCAGAAAATCGCCCGCGCTTTCGGAAGCATTTTGAATATTGTCAACGAAAAGAATCGTTTTATCGGAAAGCAGAGAAGGACTTGAAGCCTGCATAAGCTCATTTTTGCCGGCATGCGCAGCATCCAAAGAAACAACCTGAGCATCGGGAAAACGTTTAAGCGCACTGTTTATGCAGTCTTTAACCGTTTTTTGCGAAAGAAACTCGTTTCCTCCGTTTACAATGCATGCGCGCGCCTTACTCATAATTACAATTTCCTTTTATCGCCGGACAAATCGGGAAAAATCATTTCGCATGTTTCTTCATACCATCTTACGCATCTTTGCCGAAAGGAAAGTCTGAAACGTTTTCCGGCATAATTTTCCGCGTGTCTTCCCCGTCCGAATGCCGCTGCCGATATTTTGCGGACAAACAGGCGCGCCGACAGCAGGAAAACAGTAAAACAGACATATGCCAGACACACGCAAACTGCTCCGAGAAAACCGTCAGGCCAGCTTAAAACGCCGAACGGAATATTGTTAAGCATTCCGACAGTTTTCTCCATGAAAGACGTGAAAAACGATGAAATCAGAATCAGAATTTCGGCAGCCTGCGGGAAAAATGCGGAACATACAAGAGCTGCAAGTCCGAATATTGTTGCGAATTCGGCAGCAGGAAGTTCAATAAGATTGGCAAGCGGAGACAAAAGCGGTATTCCTCCTCCCATAATCGTCTGCACCGGCAGACTGAAAATCTGCGCAGAAACTGTGACAGACAGAGGTTCGGATATGATTTTCGGCAAAAACCGAGCGAAAAATGCGCTTGCCGGACCGTTCAAAAGCAGAATACCGAAAACAGATGCGACAGAAAGCGCAAATCCCAGACTCAAAGACAAAGAGGGCTTGAAAATAATTGCTGTTATAACGGCAATATTAAGGCAGGGCAAAGCTCGAGGACGTCTTCCGATCGCGCAGGCGCCCAAGCCGACAGTTCCCATTATTGCGGCGCGGATTACAGAATCAGACGGATACATCAGATATATGAGAACCGCATAGAAAAACAATGTCAGAAAAATTCGGATATTTCTGTGCGCCAAAAACGCGGAGCAAATGCGGCGAGCACAGTCTGCCGCAAGAACAAAATGACTTCCGGACACGGCAGTCAGATGCATAAGTCCGGCGTTTTTAAACGAATTTTCGACGCGTTTCGAATAAACCGAGTCGATATCCAATTCGCTTCCCGGCGAATTTGAGGGCGAACCCGGATTTGCGGACGAGTTTTCGTACAAAGCTCCGAAATACGCGTCCTGTCCCATAACTCCCAGCGTAAGACCCGGAACGAGAATTCTTCCCTGATCGCTTAGAGATCTGCAGGCGTTAAAAAATCTGTTTTGAATATCATTCGATATTTTCCGAACAAAAGACGGTTCTGCCGCCGAAATCGAAGCCGAATTGACGGTCTGAGTCAGCCAGATTTTTTGCATTCCGTATTCCGCCTGCGAAATATCCGCTTCAACGCGATATTTTCCGCCCTGAACGAAGTTGCATTGCCCGCCCGAAGAATAGAGCCTGGCGGTAACGGCAGACGGCGAAATTACGGAATTTTGCGATTGAACATCATAAAGTTCGGCCAAAGAAACAGAAACGTCGGTTTTGCAGTCGCTTTCGCGCCTGTCCGAAACAGACATGGGCGCAATCGCTTCAACTTCAAATACGCCCTTGGAATTTTTCTTTCCTGCCGCAATGCTTGCAGGGTCTGACGATTCGCGCAGAATATCCAGCCCCGACGAGATTGCCGACGCAAAAGAAAAAGCTGCGCACAATGTCATGCACAAAACAGAAAAATGCATAATGCGTTTTATTGATTTTCCGCTTTTTTTGCGTATATGAATGCCGAGAAGAAAAACCGCGAGCGCAAAACATGCAAGAGAAGCAAAAATAAAAACAGCTGCCGCAGACGGACCGCATGTTTTGCAGACAAGAGACGAAAGCCATGCGCATATTGCGGCGGGAAAAAGCCGCATATCAAGATTTCCGTTTTCGCGCGCTGCATCCGTCATTTTACAGTCACCGCATTTCTTAATTTTTCAACGGTTTTTGTGCCGATCCCGGGAATTTCGATCAAGTCGTCGACGCTTGAAAACGCGCCGTGAGATTTGCGGTATGAGATTATTTTTTCGGCGGTAGACGGACCGATCCCATCCAAAGTCTGAAGCTGTTCGCTTGTTGCTTTGTTTATGTTTATCAGTTTGGAAGAGGAAGACTGTTCCGAGTTTTCCGACGGGATTTGCGATGAGGATTGCGACGATGATTTATTTTCGGATTCTGATTCGAATCCTGATTCGTCGGTTTCGGTCTGAGCAGAAGATGAAGGAGACTGCGGCGATGCGGACTGTGAATTTCCCGACTGTGAATTTCCCGACTGTGTGCCGGAAGACGATTTTTCCGTGTCTGACACGGAATTCCAAGCCATGCCGGCCGTGAGCCGGTTCATGTTCTGCGACTGAGAAATAAGCATTGCAATGCAGGCGCACAATGCGGCAACGAGAACAGTTATCGCCAAAGCCGCCTGACCTGTCGTAATATGCAGTCTTAATCTGTCGCGTTTTTTGCGCTCTGCAGACGCGTTCTCGCTGTAAGATGATTCGCATTCCGATTCCGAAGCCGCTGCCGGAACCGATTCGCAGGTTCCGCGCAAATCGAAATGCGAATCTTCGCAAATGCCTGAAATTCCCCGGCTTTCGGCAATCTGCCGAACGGATTCGCCGGCATCATTCTCGGCATCGTTTTGTTTAACGCCGGAAAGACGGGCGAGAATCGAGACGGTTTCTGATTTTGATTCTGATTTTGATGCGCTGTCCGTCCTCTCAGACGATTTCGACATGTCGCTCTCTTTTAACGCGTTTAACGTGCCCGACTCATCTGATATGCCGGACACGTTTACCGCATTATAAGGGACGCAAGCCGCGTGTTTCGCTTTATGAGCCGCAAAACGCTCAAATAAGTGTTTCGTATCCGTTGTGTTCACATTTCAAGTCTGCCGTTTTTCGCAAAGCGGATGCAAAGCAGAATGAAAATGTGCATCAATGCGACCCCCGAGTGAAGGTCACTCTCCCGGAACAATCGAAACAATCTTAGGAGCTTTGACAATAACCTTGCGCGGAGGAACGCCGCCCAGACGCGACTGAATCTCAGGCAGCGCGAGAGCAAGCTTTTCAAGCTCATCGGCCGCAATATCCGCACTTACTTCCAGTTTTCCGCGAACTTTGCCCTTAATCTGAACAACCGCAGTCACCGAATCCTGCCCCGTGTATCGCTCGTCGGCAACAGGCCATGAAGCATAAGTCAGAGACTCTTCATATCCGAGTTTTTCCCACAGCTGTTCGCAAATATGCGGAGCAATCGGGGCAAGCATGAGAACAAGAGGCTCGACAGCTTCGCGCGGAACGCCCTGCCCCTTGTTTGCAATCGAAGTCAGATGATTGTTAAGAACAATCAGCTTGGAAATTGCAGTATTGGGACGCATTGCCTCCATTTCTTCGGTAACGGAAGCAATCGTATTATTTACAAGCTTTCGAGTCTTTTCGTCTGCTTCAGCGTCGGTCACGGTAAGCTGTCCGGTATTTTCGTCAACCGCATTCCTCCAAAGACGCTGCAGGAATCTCATGCTTCCGATCACATTGCGCGTGTTCCACGGACGCGACTCGTCCAGCGGCCCCATGCTCATCTCGTAGAGACGGAAAGTATCCGCGCCGTAAGTGTCATACATATCGTCAGGCGTAATAATATTCTTAAGACTCTTGCCCATTTTGCCGAATTCGCGGTTCACAGTCTGCCCGTTCCAAGTGAAAATTGCTTCTCCGGACTCTCCCGCCGATTCTTCGACTTCAGCCGCAGGAACATACTGTCCGCGCGAATCCGTATAAGCGTAAGCCTGGATATATCCCTGATTGAACAGCTTGCGGAAAGGCTCGGCTGAATCCGCATAACCCAAATCAAACAGAACCTTATGCCAGAATCGGGCGTAAAGCAAATGCAAAACTGCATGTTCCACGCCTCCGACATACAAATCGACGCCGCCGGAAGCCCCTGCAGAATCATTGTGGTCAGGACCGAGCCAGTAGTCGTATTCTTCTTTATCGACAAGACTGTCGGCATTGGTCGGATCGATATAGCGCATGTAATACCAGCATGAACCCGCCCAGTTGGGCATTGTGTTGGTCTCGCGATAATAAGTTTTTTCTCCGTCGCCCAAATCAAGACGAACCTTCACCCAGTCCTCATTGCGACTCAAAGGAGCTTCGGGACTGCTGTCAGCATCCTGAGGATCGAAAGTTCGCGGAGCATAGTCGGGCACGTCGGGAAGAGCGACAGGCAAAAGCGAATCGGGAAGCGCATGCGCGACTCCGTCCTCATCGTAAACAATCGGGAACGGCTCTCCCCAGTACCGCTGACGGCTGAAAAGCCAGTCGCGCAGACGATACGAAACTTTGCCGTATCCGATGCCTTCGGTTTCAAGCCAGGCTGTAACCTTTTCAATCGCTTCATCAACCGAAAGGCCGTTCAAATCCAAAGCTTTTCCGCCGACATGAGCTGCCTGAATACAGGAATTAATAACTGTTCCGTCATGAGACACATAAGGCTGCCTGCCTTCAAAATCAGCCAAATCAAGTCCTGATTCTTCAGTCGGCTTAACCGTATAAATAACCGGCAATCCGTAAGCTTGCGCAAAATCAAAATCGCGCGCGTCTCCGCCGGGAACAGCCATAATCGCGCCGGTTCCGTAGCCGGAAAGAACATATTCTGCGGTAAAAACAGGCAGTTTTGCGCCCGTAATCGGATTCACTGCATAAAGACCGGTAAACAGACCGGTTTTCTCGCCCGCAGACTCGGCTCTTTCCTGCGCAGTTTTCGCTGCCGCAGCCTTTGCGTATTCGCTCACTGCCTGAACCGGACTGTCAAAACCGCCCTTCCAGGATTCGGGAACGTTGTCCGGCCAGCGAGCGGGCACATGCGCAAGCAGAGAATGTTCGGGAGAAACAACCGCGAAAGTCGTGCCGAAAAGAGTGTCCGGACGGGTCGTATAGACCTCCAGATCTTTCGCTCCGTCGCCTGTGGGAACCTCAAAATGCACTCCGGCTCCGTGAGATTCTCCAATCCAGTTCTCCTGCATCGATTTGACTTTCTGAGGCCAATCGATAATCTTCAAATCTTCCGCAAGCCTGTGACCGTAGGCTGTGATTCGCATCGACCACTGTCGCAGCTCGCGACGGAAAACCGGATAGTTTCCGCGCTCCGACTTGCCTTCGGCAGTAACTTCCTCATTTGCCAGAACAGTTCCCAGTCCCGGACACCAGTTGACCGGCGACTTTGAAATATAAGCCAGACGGAACTCGTTCAAAACATCGCTTTGCTCGGATTTTGAAAGCTGCTCCCATTTTTTGCCTTCAAAACCAGGAATCGGCTTAATCCCCTTTTCAAATGCATTTACAAGCTCGCTTATCGGACGAGCGCTTCCTTTTCCGCCGTCCGGCCGCACAAAATCAGGATCGTACCAGGATTCGTATATGCGAAGGAAAATCCACTGAGTCCAGCGAATGTATTCGGGATCGATTGTGGCAAAACTGCGCCTGGAATCAAGACTGAGTCCCATACGGTAAAGCTGGCGGCGCATATTGGCAATATTCGCTTCAGTCGTAACGCGCGGATGCTGTCCGGTCTGAACCGCAAACTGCTCGGCGGGAAGTCCGAAAGCGTCATATCCGAGCGCATGAAGCACATTTTCGCCTTTCATGCGGTGATAGCGGCTGACCACATCGGTTGCGATATATCCCAAAGGATGCCCCACATGAAGCCCCTTGCCCGAGGGATAAGGGAACATGTCCATAACGAAATAAGGAGTGCGTCCCTCAGCATTTCTCCCCTTGCCGTCAGTAAGATTTCCTTTCTTGTTCGCAGCATGGAAAGTGCCTTCTTTTTCCCACTTTTCCTGCCAGCGCTCCTCAATCTGACGGGCAAGTTCGGCATTATACCTGTATTTCGGATTATCCGACGAGTTCGGCTGATTCATTGTTTCGCTTATCTCCTTCGCATTCCTCAAATATCGCCGCCGGCCGGGCAGCGAAAAATATTCTGTATCAATTATCGTTTTTCTTAGGGACATAAGTTCTGCGGAGTTTTCTCTTCAAAATTCATGTCGGCGGGCAAATCGGCTTTAAGCTTGTCGATTTGCTTTTTCCAAGTTCCGTCGGCAACCATTTTCCGCAATGCGGATTCGACAATTCTTTTCAGCTGCGGCTGTCCGGCTTTCAGCGCAATCCCGTACTCGCTCGTTTCTCCCGGCACATTGATTATTTCCAGTCCGTCATGCCTGTGAGAAGATTCGAGCCCTGCAAGCACAAGACTGTCCCCGACAATCGCGTCCGCATTCGCGCCGAGCAGCGCAGTTTCGCATTGGGAATACTCGACATGAGAAAATGCATTGACTTCGCCGTGCAAATTCATCTGCTCAAGTTCTTGAGGGATTTGCGAATCCGCTACGCACACGTTCTTCCCTTTGAGCATCCGGTATCCGCTGTCCGCAGAAAAATCGTCTTGAGAAACACTGTTTTGAGAAAACGCATTTTTTTTGACAAGAATGCTTTTGCGCATGTTTATGTAAGGTCCGGCAAATGTAATGCCGTCATCGTCCGAGCCGTTTTCGCCGCCGGAATCTTCGCTGTCCGAATTGCCGGTTCCGGACGCCGAACTGCCCGATTTTTCGAGATGCGCTCCGAAAATCATATCGATTCCGCTTTGTATAAGCGTGTCCCGCTCGGTGTCCGATGCCTGCCGCCACTCAATCTGACGAACGGAAAACCCAAGCTTTTCGGCAACATATTTTGCAACTTCAACATCAAAACCTGTCAAATCTCCGGCATGTCTGCTGCTTATCATGGGACGGTCGTATGCCACGCCGATCACTATTTCGGGACCTGCGGTATCGGGAGTTTCGCGCGACTGACATCCGCAGAGAGTCCCCGAAAACACGGCAGTCAGAATCATTGCAAAACATATGCAGCCGACTCTT
This sequence comes from uncultured Actinomycetes bacterium, assembly GCA_900314875.1. Classification (GTDB taxonomy): domain Bacteria; phylum Actinomycetota; class Actinomycetes; order Actinomycetales; family Bifidobacteriaceae; genus RUG039. The sequence continues at coordinate 97,268 of OMWX01000003.1, forward strand.
TTGCAAATTCTTTTGCAATTTCTCTCGCAAACTGTTTTTTGCGCTTTTTCAGGCATCTTTGTTGTGTTTTTCAGAACAGTTTTGCGCATATTATCCTGTTTTGCCATTTTCTTGTTTTGCAGTCTCCCGCTCTGTCGTTCTTTGCTTTATCATCTCCGGCCGCTTTGCGCATATTGCCGGCAATCAGTTTTTGCAGCCGCATTGTCCGTTCTGTCCGAACTTACACAAATTTACCCGCATTTATACGAACCTGTCTGAACTTATCTGAATGATTTCGATCGCGTTAAGAACCATCCGACGACTCCCGAAAGAACCATTGACGCCACAACGATCAAAATAAAACCCCATCTGCTTCCGGTCAGAGGCATTCCCAGCATTCCGCCGTCCTGAAAATTCATGCCGTACATGGAGAAAATAAGCGTCGGCACATCCAAAACAATGGATATAACGGTAAAGATGCGCATAACATTGTTGACATTATTCGAAACAATCGAAGCAAAAGCGTCGGTCATTCCCTGCAAAACGCTCTGATAAATCGATGCCATCTCAATTGCCTGCTTGTTTTCCACGATTACATCGTCAAGCAGATCCTCATCATCGGAATAACGTCGAATGCGCCCGATGCTCGTAAGACGTTCAAGCACTATTTCATTCGATTTAAGCGAAGTCGTAAAGTAAACAAGAGCTTTATTCAGCTCCATAAGGTGCACGATTTCCCGGTTTTGCATCGAGTCTCGCAAACGCAGTTCCAGCTTGTCGGTTTCTTTGTCGATAATCCTCAAATACCGCAGATATTCGGTCGCGTTCCGGTAAAGAATCTGAAGCACGAATCGCGATTTCATGAAAGTATTAAAACCTCTGACAGAGCCTTCCATAAAAGGACGCAGCAGAGAGGTGTCGCGAGAACAGACAGTAATTATCGCGTCGGAAGTAAGGATAATCGAAAGAGGAATCGTCTCATACCTGTCCCGTCCGTCGCGCTCTTCAACTGCGGGAATATCGACGATAATCATCGTATAATCATCTTCAACGTCAATTCGCGAGCGTTCCTCATCATCCAGAGGAGCGCGCAAATCCGCCAAATCCACCGAACATGAATCGGCAATGCCGGCAAGTTCGGAATCCGAGGGATCGGTAAGAGACACCCAGCAGCCGGCAACAGGATTTTCCGTCTGCCGCGTTCGAGAGTTTTCGGTATTAAAAATGCGAAGCATGCCGTTCGGCTTCTCCTTTCCGACTCTCCGGGGGACAAACAGTTTTCCCGCAAACAGTTTTCCGCCGCATTCCGTTAAAAATCGTTCAAATCGCGCACCCCGGGAACAAGCCTGCGAGCGCACTGCCACCCATTATACTTGCACCGCATACTCACGGGATTCGCAATTTGCGCGCATTGCAAATTATAAAAAGAAAAACCGCATCTGCAAATTGCGCAAATGCGGTTTATATACGCGACATCTTTTGTGCCACCTTTTACTTGTGGAGCTAAGGAGGTTCGAACTCCTGACCTTCTCCATGCCATGGAGACGCGCTACCAGCTGCGCCATAGCCCCAAACAACAAATTCGATTGTACACGTTAATTTTCAGACATGCAAATTACGCGTGTCGAATTTGCGCGACAGTCGTCTGCTGCACAGGTTTCAACCGTCTGATTGTCTGACTGTTCAGTCATCAGACCGTTCGACTGTCTTGCCGTCCGACCATTCACGCCGTTCAGCCGTTCATGCCCAGATCGATAATCGGACAGTCTTTCCAAAGCCCTTCAAGCGCATAAAATTCGCGCGATTCCTCAGTCATCACATGAATTACAAAATCGCCGTAATCAAGCAGAATCCAGCTTTCGTCGCCGACGCCTTCGCGTTCGCGCGGCTTGGCATTTCCCTGAAGCGCAAGCTGTTTTTCTATTTCTTCGGCAATCGCATTCATATGCCGCGCAGAAGTCGCGCTTGCAAGCAAAAACGCGTCCGTTATTCCCAAAGCATCGCTTACGTCGATTGCGATAATATCCGACGCTTTCTGTTCGTCGGCTGCCGCAGCCGCAATGCGCAGCATGCGAACCGAATAATCCAATGCAGTCATTTTTTCCTCCAAATTCTTAAGTATCATCCCTGAAGCCGGACTTCATTATTCATTGTTATTCGCGTTATTCGCCGCGTTCCCAGACCGGCTTCCAGTTTTCCACCGTATGCTGAGAGTTTTCCGAATATGCCATGGCATTGTCGTTTATGTCCTTGCGAACCACGCTTCCGGCTCCCGTGGTAACGCCGTTTCCGACATTCACCGGAGCGACAAGCATATTTCCGGCTCCTATATGAACTCCCGAACCGATTTCAGTGCGAGATTTGTGCACGCCGTCATAATTCGCCGTAATCGTGCCGCCGCCGACATTCGACTTCGAACCGATATGCGCATCGCCTATATAACTCAGGTGCGGAACTTTCGAACCTTCGTCAATAACGGCTTTCTTCATTTCGACAAAAGCGCCGGCCTTCGCATTTTCTCCCAAATCGCTGCCCGGCCGCAGATAAGTCCACGGTCCTATATTCGCATTTGCGCCTATATGCGCAGATTCGACGCGGCTTCTTTCCACGACGGCCGACTCGTCGACAGTCGCATCGATAAGCGTCGTATAAGGTCCGACTACAGCCGACTTGCCGACAACTGTTTTGCCTTTCAAAAAGCTTCCCGGCAAAATTTGCGCATCGGGCCCGATAACGACATCCTCTTCAATCCAAGTCGTCGCGGGATCTGCAATATCTGCCCCTTCGCGCATTTTCTGCTCGCATATGCGCAGATTATGCTCTTTTGCAAGCCTGCACAGCTGCACGCGGTCATTCACGCCCGCAACCGAAAGAGGATCGGGCGCCGCATATGCTCCGACGCGTCCGAACTCGTTCGCAGAAGCCAGCGCATCCGTAAGATAAAACTCGTTTTGCGCATTCTGAGAATCCAGCCGGCTTATCGAATATTCCAAAGCCTGAGCATTAAACAGATAAACGGACGTGTTTACTTCGCGAATTGCTTTCTGGCGGTCATTTGCATCCGCTTCTTCGACGATTTTCGCAACCGATCCGTCCTCATTGCGAATTATTCGCCCGTATCCGAACGGATTGCCGACTTCGGCAGTCAGAACGGTAGCAGCGTTGCCCGACTCTGCATGCTCGGCATACAAAGCGCGCAAAACATCCGCGCTTAAAAGAGGCATGTCCGAAGCGGTTATCAGAACAGTGTTTCCCAAACCGCCGTTTTCGCCGAAAAATTCGACTGCGCACTGCACGGCTCTGCCTGTTCCGGGTTTTTCATCCTGTTTGACAATCTGAACCGCATCATAATAGGACAAAGCAGCCTGAGAAACTTTTTGCGCTTCATGACGGACGACAACAGCCGTTTTGTTGGGATTCAGCGCGCGAACATTGGATATAACGCGCTGCAAAAAAGTTTTTCCGCAAAAATTGTGAAGAACCTTCGGAATCGATGATTTCATTCTGGTGCCTTCGCCCGCTGCCAGAATAATCGCGGTCGACAATCTTATGTTTTTGCAATCGTTTGCGGACATCCTAAACTCCTTATCCGACCGTTTTCGCAAATGCTCTATTCGCAAATGCCTTAAAATGCTCTAAATGCTTTTTCAGGCGTTTTCTGCGTCTTTTCGAATGCGTTTCCCGTTTTCTCTGCGGCATTTTTGCATTACCGCTCTTTTCATGCGATTCTACCGGTTTCGCTTGAAAGAAACGCGGGAGAATTCTGAGCGAAACTCACAAAATCCGTCATATGCGCAAAAACGCATTCGATTCGCAAAAATAAACAGAAAAATAAACAAAAGGCGAGCCGCGAGACCCGCCTTTCCCGGCTCCCCCACCTGGACTCGAACCAAGACAAAGGGTTCCAAAGACCCGTGTGCTGCCATTACACCATGGGGGATCAGACGCGTTTAACGCGTCAAGATTCAATTATACATACAACACGCAAAACGACGCGCCGCAACAGATATTTTTTCGCGTTTTATGCGTAAACGATTCCCTGCTCTTTGTGATTTGCGGGATACGTTTCAAAAAGATCCGCCATAGAGCCGTTGGCAAATACGGCTTTAATCGCATCGGCGAGCAGAGGCGCAATCGAGAGAACGGTAAGACCGTCCCATCGCTTTTCTTCCGAAATCGGAACCGTGTCGGTAACGATGACTTCGCGCGCCCCGCAATTCTTCAGACGCTCAATGCACGGTTCTGAGAACACTCCGTGAGTAGCGACAATAGTTACGGATTTTGCGCCGGAATCTTTCAAAACCCTGCAAGCTCCGGCAATGGTTCCGCCGGTATCGATAAGGTCATCGACCAAAACGCAGTCTTTGCCTTCCACATCGCCCACAACGCGGTTTGAAGTAACATGGTTTGCCCGAGTAATGTCGTGAGTTTTGTGAACAAAAGCCAAAGGACCGCCGCCCAGACGGTGAGCCCACTGCTCTGCCACGCGAATTCGACCCGCATCGGGAGAGACAACCGAAATATTATCCAAATCCATTTTTGCGCGAACATAATCAATCAAAACAGGCATAGCAGCAAGATGATCGACCGGACCGTCAAAGAATCCCTGAGACTGAGAAGCGTGCAAATCGACGGAAACAATGCGGTTGGCGCCAGCCGTTTTAAGCAGATCGCACATAAGGCGCGAAGAAATAGGTTCGCGTCCCAAATGTTTTTTATCCTGCCTGCAATAAGGCATCAAAGGACATACTGCCGTAACGGATCTTGCCGAAGCGCGCTTAAGAGCGTCAATCATAATCAGCTGTTCCATAATGTTTTTATTGGTCGGCGACGTGGACGTCTGAAGAACAAAAACATCAGAACCTCGAACCGATTCGGTATAGCGAACATAAATCTCGCCGTTGGCAAAATCGTATGCCGTAGTTTCAAGAACATCAATTCCCAGTTGCGCGGCAACATCCGAAGCTAATTTCGGATGAGATCTTCCTGCCACCAAAACAAGGCTTTTATCGGGATTTCCTGCAAGTACTGCGCTCAATGTTTCTCCAAACCTGAGTTCCTTCGGACAATTTCCATGCTACATCCCGCCGAAGACCTCGCGCGGAAAATTCGGCGCGGGCGCAAATATTTTCAGCAGATATTTTCATCAGCTGCAAAGTTATATGCAAAATCATTGCGCTTCAAACCGCAGCATGAGCAATATGCGCAGCGCCTATTCGTAAAGTCCGTGCTTGTTTATGTACTGAACCACGCCGTCGGGTACCAGATACCATACGGGTTTCCCCTGCCGCACGCGGTTTCGCACATCGGTCGACGAAATTGCAAGAGCCGGAATTTCCAGCACGTCCGCGCATTGCTCGTCTATTCCGTCAATTTGAGGTCTGAGAACGTACCCAGGACGGGACACGCCGACAAAATGCGCGGCTTTAAGCATCTTTTCGTAATTTTTCCAGCGAGGCAGCTGCGCGACGACATCGGCTCCGGTAATGAAAAACAGTTCCGCGTCGGGACGGAGAGCGCGAATATCGTTAAGCGTGTCAATCGTATAAGTAGTTCCCGGACGGTCTATATCGACTCTGGAAACGGTAAACATCGGATTTGAAGCCGTCGCGATAACGGTCATAAGATAACGGTCTTCGGCGGCGGCAACCCTCTGCTCGTCTTTAAATGCCGGACGCCCGACAGGAACGAATATCACTTCGTCCAAATCGTAAACCCACGCGACTTCGGAAGCAGCGACCAAATGTCCGTTGTGTATAGGATCGAACGTTCCGCCCATGATTCCCACTCTTGCGGTCGCATGACGGTTTCCTCTCGCCGATCTGCGCATTGTAAAGTGCGAGGAGCGGTCTTTTTCGCGCTGCTCGTTTTGAAACGTTTTTCCGCTCCCGTTTTTCAGTCCCGACATTCGTCTGGGCCGCGCAAATTCCTGATTTTCAGACATTTTTCCTTATTGAACTTATTGAATGTTTGCTGCTTCGATTCGAATTGCGAACAGACCTGCGATTAAGACTGAGACCCGGCTTGAGCTCCGGATTGAGATCCGTTCTGAGACTCGGATTCTATATACATTTCGGCATTCACGAGTCCCGTTTCGTCGTCAGAATTGACCATCCTGTCGCTTTCCGAAGCAATGCGATCCATATCTTCGCTCCATTCGGCCTGAACGACTCTGCTGATTTCCGCAAAAGTAGGCAGAGGAAATCCGGGCTGATATGCTTTGCGAACAGCCGCAACCGCGCCGCAAACCGCAATAATGGAATCGGTCATCTCTTTAACGTCGTTTCTTTTTTCCGCCGCCCGGAAGGTGCCCATATGCTTTTCCATGCTTTTGAACGCATCCTCGGCTTTTTCCGCCTCGGAATGATTCGGTTTTACCACATCAGAAGCATCGGAATCGGGCCATCCGATAAGAACCGCGTCGGCATATTCAAGGGCAGCTCGGGAAGCGGCAGACGGTATTCCGCTCTCTATATGAACGATAAAAACATAGCGGACGGTGCTCAGTCTCTCGCTTGCAATGCGAAGCATGTCTTGCGCGGTCCGAGCTGACACATTTTTTTTCGCATAATCTCGGGAGGAATTCTTCATATTTGACATATCATCCGACATATCACACATTTTATTCCCTCACCTGACCGCTTCCGTAAGCAACCCAGCGCACGCTTGTAAGAGCTTCCGGCCCCATAGGACCTCTGGCATGAAGTTTCTGCGTAGAAATTCCCACTTCCGCTCCGAAACCGAAAACGCCGCCGTCGGTAAAACGCGTCGAAGCATTAACATTGACAACAGCCGAGTCCACCTCTGCAACAAAACGTTCTATCGCATTGTAGTCGCGAGAAATAATCGCATCCGTATGATGAGTCGAATATTTGTTTATATGCTCTATGGCCTGTTCGCAGTCGTCGACAATGCGCACGCCGAGAACATAATCGAGATATTCTTTTCCCCAGTCGGACTCGTCGGCTTTTTCAAAACGCAGCAAATCGTCTCCCGAAGCGGCCAAAATAGAATAAGCGGCTTCATCCGCGCGCAAAAGAACTCCTTTTCCGCAAAGGTCGGCCGCAATCGCGGGCAGAAAATCATTAGCTGCATCTTTGTGAATAAGCAGCTTTTCCGCCGCATTGCACACTCCGACGCGCTGAGTTTTCGCATTTGCGACAATCGGAACGGCAATATTGATATCAGCTGCCGAATCTATATAAATATGAACATTTCCGGCGCCGGTCTCGATTACGGGAACCTTCGCGCTCTGACATACTTTTTCTATAAGAGAAGCGCTTCCTCTGGGAATAAGCACATCGATATACCCGGCGGCTTTCATGAGAGCATCCGCGCCGGCTCGGCCGAACTCGTCAACAGAAACTATAAGAGATCTGTCAAATCCGTGCTTTTCCAAAACGTCTCCGATAACGCGCAAAACAGCTTTATTCGTATTTTGCGCTGCGTGTCCCCCGCGAAGAACCGCAGCATTGGACGATTTAATGCAAAGACTTGCTATATCGGCCGTAACATTGGGACGGGCTTCGTAAATCATGCCGACAACGCCCAGCGGAACGCGCGAACAGACAAGCCTGACTCCGTTTTCCAAATTGTGTCCGCCGACAATTTTTCCCGTCGGATCCGGCAAATCCGCAACGGACAGGACAGATTCGGCAGTATTTTTTACTCTCTGCGAATCAAAAAGGAGACGATCGAGCAGCCCTTGACTCATGCCTTCCTCTTTCGCAATCCGCATGTCTTCGCGATTGGCGGCTTCTATAAAAGAAGCATTGCCGCACAGAGCCGAAGCGATGTCTTTAAGAAGCGCATTTTTTTCTTCGGCAGACGCGCGGGCAAGCTTGCGCTGAGCCTTTCCGGCGGCAGCAGCCAGAGCATTCACTTTGCAGCATGCGTCATCGCAAAGCATGTCAGAACAGCATGCGTCATCGTTTGAATTTTCCGCATTTATGTTTATTTCGGCGCATTTTTCTGCCTGCAATTTTCCGGAGCTCATCTTTCCCCCGTTTCCGTTCTTTTCTTCATTAAAACAATTATTAATCAACCATTCTATAAAACATCGGAACGAAAGCGTCGTCCGGGCAGCAAATAATCGCGGCGGCAATATAGAATTGCAAATCAGGATCATGTGTTTGAAGAGCCGTCGAAAGGACAATCATGGCAATGTTATTCCACAGCACGCGCGGAAAAAACGTCAATGTGACCGCAAAACAGGCAATTCGCAAAGGCATCGCCGACGACGGAGGGCTTTTTGTGACGGACTCGCTGGGTGAAAAAACCGTCGATGTCGCAAACCTGCCCGGCAAGTCTTATCAGCAGATCGCGAAGGAAGTTTTGGGGATTCTTCTTGACGATTTTTCGGCAGAAGAGCTTGACGAATGCATTAACAGCGCTTACGGCAGCAATTTTTCCGATTCGAAAATCACTCCGGTGCGCGAGGTCGGAGATGATTATGTTCTCGAACTTTTTCACGGTCCGACAAGCGCTTTTAAGGATATAGCTTTGCAGATCCTGCCTGAATTCATGGCAAGAGCGGGTTCTGAAAATTCCAAGAAAGCCTGCGAGCGCATTATGATTCTAACCGCAACCTCGGGAGACACCGGCAAAGCGGCTTTGGACGGTTTTGCCGGCACTGAAGGAACGGGAATAACCGTTTTCTATCCGGAAGGCAAAGTTTCGGAAGTTCAGCGCATGCAGATGGTTGCGCAGCAGGGAGACAATGTTGCGGTTTGCGCGGTTCGCGGCAATTTTGACGACGCTCAGTCTTCGGTTAAAGAAATTTTTGCAGACAAAACTCTTGCCGATGAGCTTGAGAAAAGCGCGGAAACGGTTTTGTCCAGCGCAAATTCGATTAACGTAGGCCGACTGGTTCCGCAGGTCGTATACTATTTTGCGGCTTATTCGCAGCTTTTGGAAAAGCAGATCATAAATGTCGGCGACGAAGTGCAGTTCTGCGTTCCCACAGGCAATTTCGGCGACATTCTTGCCGGATATTATGCGAAGCGCATGGGTCTTCCCGTGTCTAAGCTGATTGTCGCAAGCGATAAGAACAATGTGCTTTTCGACTTTTTCAAGACCGGAGTCTATGACCGCAATCGTCCGTTTTATACTACGACGTCTCCGAGCATGGATATTCTTATTTCTTCCAATTTGGAGCGCATGCTTTATTATTTCTCCGACGGCGATTCGGCTTTGATTTCTTCTCTTATGAATGATTTGAAGACAACGGGCCGCTATGAAGTTCCCGGCGAGATTATGGATAAAATAAGACAGCTTTTCGAGTGCGGATGGGCTGACGAAGAACAGGTTGCGAATGCAATTGCAGACTGCCGCGACGAGAACTCTTATGTGCTCGATCCGCATACGGCTTGCGCTTACCATGTTTTGTCGCATTCGCAGGCCGATCCGATGATTCCGCGCATTATGCTCAGCACTGCAAGTCCGTATAAGTTCCCTCGAACCGTGCTTCAGGCTTTGGGAGAGGAATGCGACGGAAGCGATTTTGAATGCATGGACAGACTGGAGAAAATAAGCGGCGTGCCGACCGTGAGGGCTCTGCGCGAGCTTGAGAATGCAAAGGTGCGTTTTGCGGACGCAATTGACGTTAAAGACATGCCGCAGTACGTGCTTGAAGCCGCAAAGCGCATGGCGAATCGCGAATAAGCCGTCAGGTCGGGCGACGGCATGCCGGCTGACCGAATGTCTTGCAGACTGAATGTTTGACTGACTGATCAGCTGACTGACTGATTAACTTACAGCCGGACAGCAGCTGCAGCCTCTGCAAAACATTGAAAAAAGAACCGTGCAGAAAGCAAAACCGCGCGGTTCTTTTTATTTTTACTTTTATGCCGAAATGCTGATGATGAAATATGCGGCAGGGCGATTTGACATTGCCGCGACGCCTGCGCTGCAACACCTGTATCGCTTCGCCCGCGCTGTCGCACATGCGACAGCGCACATGCCGCAACATTTTATTGTTTTTTATTTTACTTATTCTGCAGTTTTGAATATTCGCAGGAAGGCAGAATTGCAGGCGCCTGAGAATAGTCGCTTATCGTAATGTCTGCAATTTTGCATATTTTTTCCCAATTATGCAAAGACGAAGGATTATGAACGCCGCACGCGCTCATTCCCGCGCGTTTTGCCGAAGAAATGCCGTAGAAAATATCCTCAAAAACAATGCAGTTATCAGGTTCCGCTCCCAGCTGTTTTGCCGCATAAAGATAGATGTCAGGATGGTTTTTGTTTACCATGTTCACTTCTTCAAGTCCGACCCGGACATCTATCAAATCCGTCAGATTCAGGGATTTGAGAGCCGGCTCCCTTAAAGACGGCACAAGAGTGGAGGCAACGGCTGTCTTTGCGCCCGAATTGCGCAAAAAATAAAGATATTCGCGCGCATAGGGTTTTAATTTGACGCGAGAATAATCTTCCAAAGCAAGTTCTCGAAACTCTTTCATAAGCGATTCGGGAGTATCCGACGGGTTCGCGAAAGTCGCAGCCATGTACTGCGCAATTTCATAGAAACTCATATGTTCTATGTTCTGCACATAATTTGCGGGTATTTCCATCCCTCTGCGTTCGAAAAGAATGCGGTCGACTTTCTCCCACACATGCAGGGATTCAAGAAGAGTGCCGTCCAAATCGAAAATCGCGACCTTGGATTTGTTCAGTTCCGAAATATCCGCAATATCAGAAATATCTGCAATATCTGCCGAGCCGGCATCGGGATATTTTTTGCAGACATCGGGATATTTTTTCAAAAAATCGCCAAAAATCATCCTGCCGCCGCCTTTCCGCCGAAAAACTTTCAAACGAAAGCAGAATCTGATTCGGCTGTTATTCGGCATTGTCATGCCGTTATTCGACCTTTATTCGGTTTTATTCGATAATATACGACAATCCGACCGTAAGAACAAGGAAAAATATGTTAATAAGACTGTAAACCGTCAGATAACGCTTCTTTTGGTTCGCATAATGTCCCACGACAATTTTGTAGGTCACAAGAGACGCCATCGAAGCGATAAGAGTGCCCAGACCGCCAAGATTCGTGCCGATTATCAGCGGACGCCAATTGTCGCTGAAGCCTGACAGAAGAAGCGTGGTAGGCACATTCGAGATAATCTGGCTGGAAACCACGCCCAGCTGAAGCGGGTATTTGCCGACGAAGTGAGAAGCGATATTGGCAAACTCCGGCACACGCGCCATATTGCCGATGAAAATAAAGAATGCGCAGAAAGTAAGCGGCAGGCACCAGTCAAGCCCGATAAAAACTCTGCGGTCGCATATGATAACCGCGACAAAAACGAGCGCAGTCATAACATAAACGTGCATAAAACCGGAAACTGCGCAAACGCAGACAAGGAACAGAATGCAGTAAATGAAGGTTTTGGAAGCGCTGAAGTCCATAGCTTTGAATTTGTCCGGCTTTTCAGTCTCGTTCGACGGAGCCGCAACGCCGCGCTGAAGGCTGTTTTCGTCCATTTTTTCAAATGCGCGCACTTTCTTTTTCGGCACTGCGAAAAAGATGACGGCGAGAAGCCCGACTGCAGAAATCGCCGTATAAGGCCCCATAATCTGCAAAAACTGAGTCACGGAATAATGTGACAAATCTCCCAGATAAAGATTATGAGCGTTCCCGACGGGAGTAAGCATGGCTCCGGTGTTCGCCGCGATCGTCATAAGCGTTCCGGCCAGACAGACGTAGTTTTCTTCGCGCGCAATCATTAAAACCGCTATGGCAAAAGGCACGAACGTGACGAGAGCGACATCGTTTGTCACGAGCATTCCGAAGAAAAACGGCAAAAACACCAGAATCGCGAAAAGCCCGCGCAGAGATCGGACATGAGTCAAAAGTTTCACGCCGATTATTCTGAACACGCCCAGACGCTGCAGACCGCCCACGACAGTCATCAGACAGACGAGCTGCGCAATAGTGTTCACGTGAATATACGACGCGTATTGTGCATCGGGACGAACGATAAAACACGAAATGACTGCCAATACAACGGCAATAACCAGAATAGTTTCACGCTTTAAAACGTCGATAAGCCAGCGCAGCATCCATTCCTCCGAAAAAATAACAACCTGTGCAATCATACAAAACGGTATGCACCTTTTGAAAACGTGCCGGTTTCGACTTGATTTTAAGCTGATTTTAAGCCGATTCCAGACAGACTTCGTTCAGGCTTCGCGCAGACTTCGCGACGCGTCTTAAATTTTCGAATTCAGAAGTTCGCGAGCATGTTTTATCGACGTTTCAGACACGCTTCCGGACAGCATTCGAGCAATTTCCTTTTCGCGTTCAGATCCCGAAACTTCGCATATCTGCGTGCGCACAGACGGTTTGGAAGAATCGCCGGTTTCGCCGTTTGGGCTTTTTTCATTCTGTTTGACAACCGTATACTGTTTATTCGCCTGACACGCAACCTGCGGCAAATGCGTTACGACGATTATCTGAGCCGATTCGGCAAGCTTTGCAAGGCGTTTTCCCAGTTCGGCCGCAGCTTTTCCTCCTACGCCGGCATCGATTTCATCAAAAATAAGCGTTCGCCGGGAGGTTTGAGATTTTCGCGTTTCATCGCAGCTTTCGGCATTGCCTGCATTGTCGGAAGATTTATCGGAAACATTATCAGATTCGTTATCAGATTCGAAAGCTGCAAGCTCCAAAGCAAGCATAAGACGGCTTAATTCGCCGCCCGAAGCGCTTTTGCCCAATTCCATTGCCGGCGCGTCGGGAAAAGGTTTGAAAAGAAAAGAAATATCATCGCATCCGAAAGAATCCGCCTGTTCGCTCTTTTCGTCAAAATCGTTTTTCTCCCGTTCTTTTTCTTCCGCGCTTTTCCTGAAAGCAGCCAAATCCGCTTTTGAAATTCGCGGTTTAACCTCAACGGCGAGAGCCGAACCCGACATTGCCAGAGACTTAAGTTCATGCGTGACTTTTTCAGACAGTTTCTTTGCAGCTTCAACTCTTGTTCTCGACAATTTCAAAGCTGCCTCGTACGCTGCAGCGCGATTTTCAACAGTTTCGCGTTTCAGCTTTTCAATGCGTTCAGGACCGGCATCCGACTCTTCGATTTCCGCTTCGGCTTTGTCTCGCCATTCAATCACATCGTCAAGATCGGGACCCCATCGCCTCGTAAGCTCGGACAGCGCATAGATCCTCTCATTTATCGCATCCAAATCAGCCGGAGAAGACAAATCATCATCCTCGTATCCCGCAAGCTGATATACAATGTCCCCGATTTCAGCCGAAACCGACTCGAGCCGCGACGCAAACTCTTTCGCTTTCTGTTCAGGGACGTCTTTCAAAGACATAATTGCTTCGTCGATAAGATTGACGACGCTTCCCTTTTCCGGCGAGTCCTCGCTGCCGTTTTGAGAAGAATCGAAAGATGAATCCAAAGAAACCAAAGCATTCTTTATGTTGCGAGAAATGTCCGCCGCGTTTTCTATGCGTTCGCGGCGTTTCAGCAGCTCTTCATCCTCATTTTTCGCAGGATTTACAGAATTAATGACAGAAACGGCGTCTTTCAGATAATCCAATCGTTCCAGCGCATCATGACGCCGATCCATCGCGGAAGTCAAAGCAGAAAGCGAATCAGAATATTTTTTCCAAGCCGCGCGATATTTTTCAAAAATCTGCTCATTGTGCGCATAACGGTCGAGAAACTGTCTCTGCCGCACTTCGGAAGCCAGACGAAGCTGATCCGCCTGACCGTGGACGGAAACAAGATTTGCAGAAATATCACGCAGCAAAGATTTCGGAGCAGTTCGGCCGTTAAGCATTGCCCGAGACCTGCCCGAGGCAGGAACCTGTCTGCTTAAAAATATTTCTCCGTCGCTTAAATCCGCGCCGGCCGCCGCAGCCAAAACCGCGCTTTGCTCGTCTTGAGAAATCGAAAAAATGCCTTGCGCCCAAGACTGTTTTTCTCCCGGCGCAATTCTTTCAGAGCGCGAGGACGAACCGCAGATAAGACCGAACGCGCTTAAAAGCATGGATTTTCCCGCACCCGTCTCTCCCGTGACGGCAGTCATGGAAGGATCGGGGCAAATCACGGCTTCGCGAATCGGACCTAAATTTTTTATTTCAAGTTCTTCTAACATTTTGTTTACCGTTAAGTCTTTCTGCGGCGTTTTTCATATTTTGCGCATATTTTGCGCATATTTTCCGCGCTGCGCGCAATTTTGCACTTTCGACGCAGCAGCGGCGGCGGCACGCGATTTGCATGCGGCTTGTTTTTGCGACAGCGTGTTTTTTAAAACAGATTGCCGTGCGCATTTTCTGCGGCTCGGCTTTGCCTGTTTTTTTGCTGCGTTTTTATTGCATTTATTGCCCGCTTTTTCTGCGACGGGCTTCTTCACGCCATCCTTTGACCGGCAAATCAAATTTCGACACCAGACGCGCCGCAAAAGGAGCATCCGAAAGCCTTGCAATGCGCAGATCGTCGTCAGACTGTCTTATCTCAACGCGAGAACCGGGCGGAATTGAAGTCTGACGCCGCCCGTCGCAGCACAACCATCCGCCGGTTGATGAACTTTTAAGCACTTCAATGCCGTATACGGAATCGGAACCGATAATCAAAGGTCTGGAAAACAGCGCATGCGCAGCCAGAGGAGTCAGTTCCAGAGCTCTTACGTCCGGCCAGATAATCGGACCTCCAGCAGAAAAAGCATAGGCTGTCGAACCGGTCGGTGTCGAAACTATAACTCCGTCGCATCCGAACGAACTTGTAGCCACATTATCGACGCTTATGCCGACTTCTATCATCTGACTGCGATCGGTATGTTCCAAAGTAACGTCATTCAAAGCCCAGTCGACAACAGGCTTGCCGGAACCGAAATTTTCAGGAAGATACAGCTGAACATGGGCAGTCATGCGCTTATCGATTTTATAATCGCGATCTGCAACTTTCTGAATTGCCTGAGCCATCTGAAAACTCTCAAACTCCGCCAAAAATCCCACATGACCCAGATTTACTCCGAAAATCGGTATTTTTGTGCCGCGAGTCAGTTCCGCTGCGCGCAAAATTGTTCCGTCACCGCCCAAAACGATGACTATTTCAGTATCCGGACGCAAGCCTGCGCTTTTATATCCGAACCCGCCGGCTTCGGAATTGTCTATAAGCATGACATTAAAACCGGCTTTTTTCAGCAGATTTAATGCCTCCTGCACGACTGTGCCCGTTCTGGTAAAACGTTCATGCGTCACTATGACCGCTTTGCGTTTCTCTGACATAACCCGCTTCACCTCCGAAGTTTGTCGTTTTTTTTGCGCGGCGCAAATCGCGGCAATTGCTAATTAATAATATATTAGCCGGAACAAACAGACGAAAACCGGCTTCAAAACAAAATGTGCATCAATTTGCGCGACGTACGTCGGTTTTCCAGCGTCGATTTTCAGCACTGCGTTTTCAGAACAGCAGATTTCAGAACAGCAGATTATCTCAGACGGCTTCACATTGAAATCCACAAAACGAATTCTTTGTTTCCGTGCATTCCTTCGATTGCGCTGTCTGCAAGACCTCTCACTTCAAAACCGCAATCGCGAGCGCATTGAAGCACTTTTTCGACAGCCCGGGCGCGTTTGTTCTCGTCTGTGACAATTCCATTTTTGCCTAAATTGCCTTTTCCGACCTCAAATTGAGGTTTTATAAGCAAAATGCAGTCAAAATCGTTTTTATCGCCGCAATTTTTCACTGCAGTCATTTCACCGGTTTTTACAGCATTTTCGCCGGTTTCGCCGGTTTCAATGCTTTTACCGGTTTCCTCATTTTTCTCATTTTCTCCGGCATTGTTTGCCGAGGCTGAAAAAACTGCGGCAATGCGAGCAATATGGGGAATCACATATGTCAGAGAAATAAACGAAACGTCTGAAACTGCAAAATCGGGAATAAAAGGCAGTTCGCAGGGTTCGACATCGCGAATATTGACTCCGCTCATTTCGATTACCCTTGGATCTGAGGCAATCCGCGCATTAAGCTGACCGTGTCCCACGTCGAGCGCTATAACTTTTTTCGCACCCTCGCGCAAAAGAACGTCAGTAAAGCCGCCCGCAGACGCGCCTATATCCAAACACAGCCTGTTTCGGGGCTTCTTCAAACCTTTTGCGCAAAACTCTTCCAGCGCGCCGGCAAGCTTGTATGCGCCGCGAGACACATATCCGTCGGTTTCGGCTGTCTGAAGTTTGTCAAGCGGCCTCACTGTTGCCGACGGTTTCAAAACAGCTTTTCCGTTTACCAGAATTTTGCCGCTTTTTATCAGCGACTGAGCCCGCGAACGCGAACTTGCAAGACCGCGAGAAACCGCTGCCGAGTCAAGACGCATATATTCTTCGCGCATCATTTTATCGTTCCCCGCCCGTTATTTGCGTTTTGTCATATTTCACGCCCGGATTGCCGTATTTGCCTGAATTAACGGGATTGCGCGGATTATCTGATTTGCCTGATTTGCCTGATTTGCCGTCCAATTCGCGGCGCAAATGCGAGAGAATCTGCTCAAAAATCTCGGTTTGTCTGTCAAAATCATATTTATCAAGATTTGCAAGTTCGGGGAAAATGTTTATCAATTCCGAATCGTGCAGAGTATTTTCCGCAGATTTGACGGAAACAGAAATGTTTTCTGCTGAATTGTTTTGAATTGCGCTGTCTGAACCGGCGCTGTCTGAAATTTCCTCATACATAAGGTTTCGCTCCCGTCTGAATGCAGTTCAAATGCCGTCCGATACGATTTTGAACAATCTGACGCGCTTTTGCAAGACACGATTTCATGCCCGGTTTTTTTAAAGCAAAACTTCGGCAAATTCAGGAAGTTTGATGTCTTCCCCACGAATTTTTCCTTCATCGGCTGCTTCCCAAACGGCACTGCAAGCGGCTCTTAACGAATCAAGCAGCGTAACTTTTTCAACAGACGTTCCGAATTCAAATACGCGAAGCACATTGTTTTCGACAAATGCCAGAGAATCGGACAACTCCCAAACGGCAGTTTTTTCCTCACAGCTGATTTTTTCCGAACACCCGGCTCCTTTCGAGTTTCCGCCCCGCAATACCGAGCCGCACGTATTTTCGCGCGATATTTCTGCGTCCGACATCTTCTTCGGAGCTTTATGAGCAACATTCAAACCGCGCAAATCATGCGAAATGTATGTCGGTCTGCAAACTTTCTCTGCGCGAATCACATCCTCAGGTTTCGTAACTCCCGTAAGAACCAGAAGAGAATCGTATCCTCCGCGATTCGCAGCTTCAATGTCGGTGTCAAGCCTGTCCCCGACGGGAAGCGACAAATCGCGTTCGACAGGTTCGTCTGACGGGGAGAATATTTCTCTTGCCATGTTATACATTTGCGGTTCCGGTTTGCCGGCAGACTTTTCCGGCTGTCTGCCTGTCGCAAGCATAACCGGAACCTGCATTGCGCCGTTGCCCGGAGCAATGCCGGACTCTCGCGGAATCGTCGTATCTTTGTTTGTAACAAAATATCTCGCACCGTTGCCGATCGCATAGGCAACCTGCGACAAATGCTGCCATCCTATCTCGGGAAACCAAGATTGGACTACGGCATCGGGTTTTTCATCTGCCTTGGAAACAAGATCAAACCCGGCAGAAGACAGCTCGTCTGTCAAATGTTCTTTCCCGGCAACCAGAACGCGCGCAGAGTCAGGCAAAGCTTCATTAAGCATTGCAGCGGTAACCATGGCGGACGTTATAACGTCTTTTTCTCCGGCTTTCAAACCAAAACTTTGCAGCTGTTTGGCAATAACCGACGGGTATCTTGACGGATTATTCGTCGTGTAACAGACATGCATGCCGTTTTCTTCAGCCCGCGCAATCGACTCGGAACAATGTTCTATCGGATTTGCTCCCAAATATACGACGCCGTCCAAATCGAACAGACCCAAAGAATATTTTTTCGACAGCGGCACAGAAGAACTTTTCAGCATTTTTCCGTCAAACGAAGCATTTTCGCAAATATCGTCACACACTGCATTCTCGCGCCCGACATTCTTGCAGCCGATGTTCTCAGGCAAAACTTTCCCGATCATTGTTTCCTCGGTCAAAACGTTTTCCTTTCGTCTGCTTCTGTATCTGCTTCTGCGTCTGCTTCTGCGTCTGCTTCAATGAATTGTGTTTTGTCTGTATGCTGCAGATGAAGCTGAAGCGTAAAATCACAGAATAAAACCGCAGATCAGCTTCTTAATTTTCTGTGTCTCATTCTGAACCAGTTTTTCTAATTTGCTGTTTGCGATTCACTGTTTGAGGAATCATCGTCTGATTCCAATTCTTCAGATTCGCCGGATTCTTCAACGGATTTGTCGGCAGAGTCCTTGTCTGACTCTTCAGACTCTTTTTCAGACTTTTCATAGCCGGATTCTTCATAATCCGCTTCTTCATCATCAAAATAATCGTCGGGCGCATAAGCGGCATCCGCTTCGGTAATTCCCAGCCCTTCGAGTATTTCGTCTGACGCGCGCTCCAAGTCATTGTCGATCACAAGTTCAGACTCATCAATTTCTCTGTCCGCATATTTGTCTTCCAAACGATCAAGAAGAGGATTGAGTTTTTCGGCGTCTTTCGTCCTGCCTGCCTGTTCAAGGAAATACTGTTCAGCCTGAGCCGCGCGCATGCGATATTCTCCGGGCATTCCTTTTGCGCGAAGAAGCATATCCGCAACGCCAATCGCATTATTCCACTTTTGCAGATCCGCCAGAGCTCCGGCATATACGAGAAGCATTTCTGCTTTGCTTTCTCCGGTCAGACGAGAAGCTTCAGGCGATTTCGCTATCTCTATCGCTTTTTCAGGATTGCCCAAACCGCGCTCGCAGTCGGCGATAAACGGCATATAATCGGGGAATCCGTTCATGCGCATTGCAGTTCTGAATTCGCGAACCGCGAGACGATAATTGCCCTGCCTATATGCAATCAGCGCAAGAGTTTCTCGAGCCAAATCTATGCGAGAAGCCTGACGCGCAACCCAGCGCGCATGAGCCAAAGCTCTTTGCGGTTCTTCTTCTTCAAGCTCATATGCGGCAAGAATATGCAGACCGATGTTTTCGGAATGTTCTTTGCTTAAACCGCGCAATCTGAGTTTGTCATCTTTAGAAAGCATTGAATAAGAGAGTCCCGGAGGCATAATCGGCTCGTCATGTCTGCGATCCGTATAAGGATTCTGCGACGGGAAACTCATTGTTCCGTCAGAATTTCTGCGTCCTTTGCCGTAATTGCTTTTCGAAGACTCGCGATCCAGCCGGCGGTTAAAACCGTGACGATCACCGCCTTTGCGCTCGTTTTCTATTGCTCCGGCATCTTCTCTTGCAGTATTTTGAACATCATAATCATGCTTATTTTCCGGCTTTGCGGTCTCGAAAGACGATTTCTTTGTATTTTTGCTGTTGAATTCTTTTTCTTTGAATTCTTTATTTTTGAAATCTTTGTCTTTAAAATCTCTGCCGTCGCGCATTCGGCCGTATTTAAATCCGTCCCTGCGGTTATTTTTGCGGTCGGTTCCCCGGTCATTTCGGCGGTCGTTTCTCCGATCGTCGAAATGTCCTTTTCCTCTGCTCTTAAAACCGTCCTCTTTTCTGAATCCGCCGCCGCGCCGATCGTCGCTGCCATAACGCGGATTTCCGTTTCTGCCTTTGCGGCCGGAACCGCCGAAACCGTATTTTCCGGAATCCGTTCTGCCGTCTCTGCGATTATTATCGTCTCTGTGTCTTCCGTCGCCTCTGCGATCAAATTCGCCGCCGCGCGACGAGCCTCGTCGGTTTGAAGAACCGAAGCCACCTTTTTTGCCGCCCCTGCTAAACCCGTCTTTCGATCCTGACGGTTTTTTGCTGTACGGTTTGCGCCCCGACGGCCTTCTGCCCTGACCGCGAGAAGAATTTTTTTCGCTCATTTTCCTGCTTTCATGTTATTGTCAGCCTGCAATTTTGTTGAAGTTTTTATGTCTGTTATGCCTTTTATCTCGATTCCACGGCTGCCAATGCTCTTTTTCCGCGACGAATAAGCGCGAACCGCCCGCCGAGAAAATCTTCTTCGGAAAGAACTGCTTCTTCATCGGAAACACGAACATTGTTTACGTATACGCCGCCTGATTTTATTGTTTTGCGTCCCTCTCCTATTGATTTGAATAATCCTGCTGCAACGCCCGCTTCCGACACGCGGATTCCGGCACCGGCAGACGCAAATACTTTATCGCCTTTTTCATTCGTGATTTTCACGCCGTCAAGAGCAGATTCGAGAGTATCAATGTCGATTGCACTCAATTCTCCGCGTCCGAACAAAGCTGCTGAGGCGTCTATTGCCTGCTGAGTAGCTTCATCTCCGTGAATATAACTTGTTACTTCCCAAGCCAAAACGCGCTGCGCTTCGCGAGCTCCCGGATTTTCTTCCGTAACAGCCGCCAGACGTTCTATCTCGTTTTTAGGCAGGAACGTGAAAGATTTCAGCAGTTTGACAACCTGATCGTCAGGCTGGTTGAACCAGAACTGATACATGCGGTACGGGCTGAACATCGAACCGTCAAGCCAGACTGCATTGCCTTCCGATTTTCCGAACTTCTTTCCTTGAGAATCGGTAATAATCGGAGATGTCATTACATTTACGCTTACTCCGCGAACTTTATGAATCAAGTCCAAACCGGCCGTAAGATTGCCCCACTGGTCAGAACCGCCGGTTTCCAAAACTGCGCCGTATTCGTCAAAAAGATGCAGATAATCATTGCCCTGCAAAACCTGATAACTGAATTCGGCAAATGAAATGCCTTCGTCAGATTCGAGCCTTCGAGCGACAATATCTTTCGAAAGCATTGTTCCCACTCGGAAATTCTTGCCTGTGTTGCGCAGAAAATCGATCGCGGACATCGATGCAGTCCACTCATAATTGCTTACGAAACGAACGGGATTTTCTCCGTCCGTGACAAGAAATCTGCCGATCTGAGTTCTTAATTTTTCAGTCCATGCCGCAACGGTTTCTTCATCGTTAAGCGTGCGTTCTCCCGACTGACGCGGATCTCCTATCAGTCCGGTTGCGCCTCCGACCAGCGCGATCGGATGATGTCCCGCTTCTTGAAGATGCCGCATGACTATAAGCTGAACAAGATTCCCGATATGAAGAGAAGCAGCAGTAGGATCAAAACCGCAATAAAAAGTTATGCTGCCGTCGAGAGCTTCGGCAAGCTGCTTTTTATCCGTAGACTGATTGACCAGTCCTCTCCATTCCAATTCCTCGAGAACGGAATCAAATCCCGCTTCGCGAAAGCTGTTAATTTGAGCCATAGCGGCCGCTCCTCTTAATTTCAGTGCGTTAAATCTTTGTTAAAGATTCTCAAACTCTTTATTTGCCTGCATTGCGTCTGCCGAACGCCGCACGAAGCACATGTTTCAAGTGTGCCAAACGTCAACGACAGAACAGACCGCAAACCTGATTTGCAAGCAGATTCGCAATCAAACTGCTGAAACAGACTGTCAAAACAGACAAAACGCGAATGCGATTTATTCTATCGAACCGGGAGCTTTATATGCGCTTCCGTCGGATGCAGATCTTATGAAACTGCCGGCTTCTTCGAGAGCCGCTTGAGCTTCTTCTATCTGTTCCGCGACGCGTTCGTATGCGGTGCCGCCCTTGCCGCAGCGGGAATTCGCAGATCCTTGCGCTGAGAGAACTGTGCGCACTTCTGCCGATTTTTCTGCTGACATGAATTCGGAAAATATTTTCGCAAAATCTTCGTCACTCAGATCCCACAATTCTTTCTGACGGCTTTCGGCAATTTTTACGCAAGCTCCCGAAAGTTCATGCGCGTTTCTGAAAGGAATGCCGTTTTTTACAAGCCATTCGGCGATATCAGTAGCCAGAGCAAAACCTGTGGGAGCCTCGGCTTCAAGCCGATCTTTATTGAAAGTCATCGTGGCAATCATGCCCGTAAATGCGGGCAGAAGCACTTCAAGAGTATCCGTTTGATCAAATACGGCTTCTTTATCCTCTTGCAAATCGCGCGCATATGCTGTCGGAAGTCCTTTGAGAGTTGCCAAAAGTCCGGTTAAATCTCCTATGATGCGTCCTGATTTGCCGCGCGCAAGTTCTGCGATATCAGGATTTTTTTTCTGCGGCATAATCGATGATCCTGTCGAATACGAGTCATGCAGCGTAACAAATGCAAATTCCTGAGTATTCCAAATAATGATTTCTTCGCTGAGCCGGGAAATATCAACGCCAATCATTGCCGCGACGAAAGCATATTCGGCAACAGTATCGCGAGAAGAAGTTCCGTCAACAGAGTTTTCAGTGACCCTGGTGAAACCCAAATCCTTCGCAACTGCGAGAGGATCAAGTCCCAGCGTGTTTCCGGCAAGAGCTCCGGAACCGTAAGGCGAAGCATCTGCGCGTTTATCCCAGTCCGCAAGACGCTGAATGTCGCGAATAAGCGGCCAAACGTGCGCCATGAGCTGGTGAGCAAGCAGAACCGGCTGCGCGTGTTGCATATGCGTGCGTCCGGGCATTACGGTTTTTCCGGCTCTTTCAGCCTGCCCTATAAGTTCGAAGCAAAGCTGAGCAAGCATTCCGGCGACAACGCGCGAGTGTCTGCGCAGCCACATCCTTATAAGACAGGCAATCTGATCGTTTCTCGAACGACCTGCTCTCAATTTTCCGCCCAGTTCTGCGCCCGCGATATCAAGAAGTCCTCTTTCAAGCGCGGTGGCTTCGTCTTCATCTTCTTCGGAAGGAATAAATTCTTTCGCGTCAACCCGTTTTTGCAGTTCGTCAAGAGCCGATTCCATGCGATTCAGTTCGTCGTCAGTCAAAAGTCCGGCGCGAGCGAGAGCGCGGGCATGAGTGCGCGAACCTGCGATATCGTCGTCTGCCAAACGCCAGTCAAACTGCGTCGACTTGCTTAACGCCGCCAATTCGGGAGAAGGACCGGATGAAAAACGTCCTCCCCACAAAGCGAGTCTGTTTCCGTCAGACGACTTGTTCTTATTCGTTTTTTCTTCAAATTTATCAGACATGTTCTCGACTCTTTCGAAACGCTTTACTCTGGAAAATGTTTGCAAAAGCAAGACAGAGATTGAACGCAAAGATTGTTTCTCATTCAAGTTCTTCGCCGTTCAAAACCCGCAGTTTGTCTCAGTCTGTTCAAACTTGCAGTTTCAATCTTCTGCCCGGCTTTTAAGTTTTCGGATCGACCGGATTCAGGATTGGAAAGAAGTATCTGAAGGAACTTCAATGCCGTTTCCGAAACGCACGTCGCGCGCGGCAGCAACTCTGTCAGGCAGACCGTAAATTTCGATAAATCCGTTGGAAGCATTCTGATCAAACTTATCTCCGGATTCATAAGTAGCCAGCGAATAATCGTAAAGCGATGCATCGGAACGGCGTCCGGTTACCACAGCGCGGCCGGAATGCAAAGTCATGCGAATTTCTCCGCTTACGTACTGCTGAGTCTCTTCGATAAAGGCATTGAGAGAACGAACCGCAGGAGAGAACCACTGAGCATCGTAAACCAGTTCCGCCCAGCGCTTGTCGATATCGGTTTTAATGCGATGCTGTTCGCGTTCGAGACAGAAGTTTTCAAGTTCTTTGTGAGCTGTAATCAAAGCTATCGCGCCCGGAGCTTCATAGAGTTCGCGGGACTTGATTCCCACAAGCCTGTCTTCTATAACGTCAATTCGCCCTATGCCCTGAGCTCCCGCACGGCGATTCATTTCTTCGATTGCCTGCAAAGCAGTTACTTCTCTGCCGTCAATTTTTACCGGAATTCCCTTTTCAAATTCAATAACGACTTCATCTGCAACGGGAGAAAAATCCGGATCATCCGTATATGAGTAAACATCTTTTGTGGGAGCATTCCACGGATCTTCGAGATAACCCGTTTCTATTGCTCGCCCCCATACGTTCTGATCGATCGAATAGGGACTTTTCTCCGTCTGTTCTATAGGCAGATTCTTGTCTTTTGCATAAGCGATTTCGACATCGCGAGTCAAAGACAAATCGCGAATGGGGCTGATAGCCTTCAAAGTCGGATCTATTGACTGAATTGAAACTTCAAATCGAACCTGGTCATTGCCTTTTCCGGTACATCCATGAGAAATCGTATCTGCTCCGAACTGATGCGCTGCGCGCACCAAATGCTTGCTGATCAGCGGACGAGATATAGCCGACACAAGCGGATAAACTCCCTGATACATTGCATTTGCTTTAAGAGCAAGCATGCAATATTCGTCGGCAAATTCGTCGCGCGCGTCGACGATATAAGATTCGACGGCTCCGCAGGCAAGAGCACGCTGTTTTATCGTTTCCAAAGCTTCTCCGCCCTGACCGACATCGAGAGACACGGCAACAACGTCTTTGCCCGTGCGATCCTTAAGATACGGAATTGCCACAGATGTGTCTAATCCGCCCGAATACGCCAAAACGAGACGATTTTTTTCTGTCATTGTTTTCCCCTTTCGCAGGTTTCGAATATTAAAATTTTAAATGTGCAGAACTCTTTAAAACAAAGAGACTGCAAAACTTCTAAGTTTTTTCTGTTTTAACGAAGTATTCTCTATTCTCGCGATTTTTGCCGTCTGCCACGCTTTTGCGGCTTTCGGCAGATTTGTCCGATTCTGCAAAGTTTGCAGAATCTGCAGACTCTGCGGATTCAGACGAAACATCCGCTTTCTTTGAAGCCGCGTCCAACAGAAGTTTCGTGAGCTTTTCTGCAGTTTTACCATCGGAAACAACAATAAGCACAGTATCGTCTCCGGCAATTGTGCCCAAAACGCCTTCAAAAGGATTCCTGTCAAACAGGCTTCCCATATACTGAGCAGCGCCGGACAAAGTATGCACAACCACAAGATTGCCCGCGCTTGCAACCGAAGTAACCAGTCCCGTCAAAGCTCTGGACACAAGAATAGAGTCTGACGGCTTATTCGCATCGACGCGGATTTCCCCGACGGAAGTTTCACCGACGGAATAAGCAATCTTTCCGTCCTTTCTGCGCGTTTTCACCGCTTTAAGTTCATCCAAATCGCGGCTCAGCGTCGCCTGAGTTACCTCTATTCCTTCATTTGAAAGAATAGACGACAGCTGTTGTTGCGAAGTGACTATATATTTGCTCAGCGCTTCTTCAATTGCGCTGTGTCTCGCCGCGCGCGAAATAGGACGATGCGGTTCCATTATGCAGTTTCCCCCAGCAGAGATTCGTCTCCGCGCTGCTGCGCGACAAGCCACGTAAGCAGAGCTTTTTGAGCATGAAGACGGTTTTCTGCTTCATCCCATACGACAGACTGTTTTCCGTCAATTATTTCTGACGTCACTTCTTTGCCTCTGTAAGCCGGAAGACAATGCTGAAAAAGCGCGTCAGGCTTGGCAAGGGACATAAGCTCGGCATTTACCTGATAATCCCAGAACAGATTTGATTTAAGTTCATAATCTTCTTCTTCGCCCATAGACACCCAAGTGTCGGTAAATACGCAATCGGCTTCTTTAACCGCTTCTTGCGGGTCGGTCGTAACGAGAATCGAACCGCCTGTCTCTGCAGCGCGGGCACGAGCATCATCTGCGATATCTTCGCGAGGAAGAAAACCCAAAGGTCCGGCAATGCGCACGTTCATGCCCGCAACCGCACCGCCCAAAAGGTAAGAATGCGCCATATTATTCGCGCTGTCACCCACATATGCAATTGTTTTTCCTTTGAGATCCGTGCTTTTGCAATGCTGCGCTATCGTAAGAAAGTCAGCGAGAATCTGACACGGATGAAAATCGTCGGTCAGCGCGTTTATGACAGGAACGGAGGAATACTGAGCCATTCTTTCGATAAGATCCTGACCGAAAGTTCTCCATACAATCGCGCTGTTCATTCTGCTCAATACACGCGACGTGTCTTCGACAGGTTCGCCGCGCCCCAGCTGAGAACCGGATTTGTCTATTACAAGCGGATAGCCGCCCAATTCGGCAACTCCGACAGAAAAACTCGTGCGAGTGCGCGTGCTGGGCTTGTCAAAAAGTATCGCCACTCCCTGAGGACCTTCAAAGGGACGTGAATAATATCTGTTTTTCCAAAATTTCATTCCCAGATCGAGAATCTGTTTTTGCTCTGCGTGCGTAATATCGTCATCGCGCAGCATATGTCTGAGTTTTGGCATCATTTTTTCATTCTCCTTAATTCGTTTGAACGTCTGAATGCATTAATCCTGTTCGAGATATTCCGGCATTGATGACAAAATTTTTATCGCTTCATTCATTTCTTCTTCGCTTACGATAAGCGGCGGAGCCAGTCTCAAAACGTCAGGCGAGGGAGCATTGATTATAAGACCGTGTTCAAGAGCCCATTGCATTGCCGCATGAGCACAAGGCTTTGTCAGAACAATCGCATTCAGCAGTCCCTGACCGCGAACGGATTCAAAAAGCGGGTTTGAAAGTCCGGAAATTCCTTCTCGCAGCTGAATTCCTCGTTTTTCTGCATTGTCAATCAAATTTTCAGATTCAATTGCCTCGATTGTCGCAAGTCCGGCAGCAGCCGCAAGCGGATTGCCGGCAAACGTAGAACCGTGAGATCCCGGAGTGAACAGCGAAGAAACTTTGTTTCCGAATGTTATAAGTCCTCCGATAGGAAAACCGCTTCCGGCTCCTTTTGCGAATGTAATCGCATCGGGAGTGATTCCCCCGGACAAATCTTCACGCTGGAATGCAAACCATGCTCCTGTGCGTCCGATTCCGGTCTGAACTTCATCGATAATCATAAGAGCGCCGAAATCATCGCACAGTTTGCGCACACAGCGAGAATATTCGGCTCCGACGGGAAGCACGCCGGCTTCTCCCTGAATAAGTTCAAGGATTACTGCGCTTACAGGACCGCGTTTATCCGATTCGTCGAAAGCCCGTTTAATGTCATCCTCGTCTGAAGCCTCAACAAATTCAATGCCGGGAATAAGAGGTTCGAACGCATTTCGTATTGCGGGTTTCCAAGTCGCGCTCAGCGATCCGAGAGTTCTGCCGTGGAAACCGTGAGTCAGCGCGATAATACGGGCAGGCTCGGTTTTTTTGTTGGCAAGCGCATGTCCGTGCAGACGCGCCAGTTTTAACGCAGCCTCATTTGCTTCCGTTCCCGAATTGCAGAAATATACTCTCGAACCTTCAGGAGTTTCGGCAAGACGTAACAGTTTGCAGGCTAATTCAATTTGCCCGGGCGTTGCGAAATAATTGCTTACATGCGCAAGTTTCGCAGCCTGTCTGCTTATTGCTTCTGTCCAAGTTTTATGCGCATATCCGAGCGCGTTCACCGCAATGCCGGCAAGGAAATCCAAATATTCTTTTCCGTCAACATCCCATATTCGACAGCCTTCTCCGTGTTCCATAACGCGAAGCGGAGTACCGAAAACGTTCATATGAACGTTTTGATATTCGCCTAAAAATTCCGAACTTGTTTTCATTCTGTTCATACTACTCACCGCAGCCGTTTCTCATCTGCATTTCATTCCCGGATACAATCATTGTGCCTATGCCGTTTCGGGTAAAGATTTCATTCAGCACGGAATGAGGTTCACGCCCGTCGATAATATGCGCATATTGCACTCCTTCGTCAATTGCTTTAAGACATGCTTCAATCTTCGGTCTCATTCCCGTTTGAAGTTCGGGCAGCATTTTGCGCAATTTTTCGGATCCTATGCAGCTTACGACTGAAGATTTGTCAGGCCAGTTTGCGTACAGTCCTTCGACATCCGTAAGAATAATAAGCTTTTCGGCTCCGACAGCAGTTGCAAGCGCAGCAGCCGCACAGTCGGCATTCACGTTATAAACTTCAGTGGCATCATTTTTTCCGGGAGCTACGGAAGAAACTACGGGGATTCTTCCCGCAGTAATTAAATCTTCCACAGCTGAAGCATCCACGTCGACAATATCTCCGACAAGACCTATATCTTGAGGCTGACTGTTGACTACAGGCATTTTTTTCACAGCGGAAAACAGACCGCCGTCTTCACCCGAAACGCCTACCGCATAGGATTTATGCGCATTTATCAGTCCTACCAGTTCGCGCGAAACCTGACCGGTCAAAACCATTCGCACGACGTTCATAACTTCCGGAGTGGTAACTCTGAATCCTTCTTTAAACTCGGTTTCTATTCCAAGCTGTTGGAGCATCGCCGAAATTTGAGGTCCTCCGCCATGAACCACAATCGGATAAATTCCGACCTGACGGAGGAAAACCATATCCTGTGCGAAACATTTTTTCAGCTCGTCGTTAATCATCGCGTTTCCGCCGTATTTGATAACAACGCGCCGACCGGCAAATTCCTGCAGCCAGGGAAGCATTTCCATAAGAACTTCAGCTTTTTGACGCGAGTTCAAATCGTTATGGACATCCAAACCGCAGCAAAACTGTTCGTATTCAGACATTTGATTTTCTCCGTTTCAGGATTCATAATCCGCATTGATATGCACGTAATCCAAAGTCAGATCGTCTGTCCAGACCGTCGCTTCGCAATTTCCTCCGGTATTCAGACAAATATCTATCTGCACTTCGCGGTTTTGAGCCATCTGCACCAAAGCTCTCGGCAGTCCGGGTTTGCCTCCGTCGCAGACTCGCACCGAGTTGATATCCACTGTTACTTTTAACGGATCGTAAGGAGCAGTTTCTTCCGGAACCGTTCCCAGGGAGGATACGACGCGACCCCAGTTCGGATCGTTTCCGCATATTGCGCATTTAAGCAGGTTTGAAGCTGCCACCGCTCTTGCGCATGCCAGCGCGGCTTCTTCGCTTGTCGCATCCGAAACGGTTATTTTTATATCATGCGTTGCTCCTTCTCCGTCGCCGATAATCTGACGGGAAAGAGAAGAGCATGCCTGCTTTATTTTTTCTTTAAAATCTTCAAAATCAGGTTTAACCCCCGAGGCTGCCGACGAGAGAAGAAGAACCGTGTCGTTTGTAGACATGCATCCGTCTACATCTATGCGGTCAAAAGTGACACTTGCAGCTTCTTTCAAGGCTTTTTGCGCCTGTTCGGCTGTTACGTCCGCGTCAGTCGTAATAACGCAAATCATTGTCGCCAGTGACGGGGCTATCATTCCCGATCCCTTAACCATCCCGCCGACGCGATATCCGTCTGCCTGAATTTCGACGGTCTTATATTTTGTATCCGTCGTCATAATGGCTTTTGCGGATGCAATTCCGTATTCAGCGCTGTCGCTTAAATCTGCCGCAGCCGCTTTTATTCCCGAAATCATTTTCTCAACGGGAAGCAGCTCTCCTATAAGACCTGTAGAAGCGACAAGCACTTCATCCTCTTTAAGATTAAGCGCAGCTGCTGTTTCTTTCACGCAGATACGGCTCTGTTCAATACCTTTTTCGCCGGTGCATGCATTGGCTCCGCCTGAATTAATCAGCACGGCTTTGGCTTTCCCGTCAGCAATAATTTCTTTGGAAACGATAACGGGAGCAGCAGCAAACCTGTTGGATGTAAAAACTCCGGCAGCAACATCGGAAGGACCGTTGTTTACAACAATCGCAAGATCTTTTTTATCTTTAAGAGCCGTGATTCCCGCATGAACGGAACCGGTTGAGAATCCTTTTGCAAATACTGTGCTCACGGTGCGACTCCGATCGAGGTAAGTCCTGTTTGTTCATCCTTGCCCAAAGCGATGTTCAGCGATTCGACTGCCTGCCCCGCAGTTCCGCGATTCAGATTGTCGATAGCAGCAAAAGCGTACAGTCTCCTGCTTTTTCTGTCGACCGCAACCTGCACGTGAGCGCTGTTAGAACCGGAAACGCTGTTTGTCGCCGGAAGCATATCTTCAGGCAGCAAGGTTATAAAATCTGTTTTTTCGTATGCCTTCTGCCATGCCGAGCGAATCTGTTCGTCGGAAGCGTCCAAACCTTTATCCGTAAGCGCTGCAGAAACTGTCGCGAGAATTCCGCGGCTCATCGGAACAAGCATCGGCGTAAATCCTACGGAAAACCTGTATGATTCACTCGCAGACAAACCTGAAGCATGAGCAAGATTCTGCATAATTTCGGGAATATGACGATGCGTTCCGCCGACTGAGTAAGCTGTTGCAGATCCCATAGCTTCGCTTCCCAACAGGAACGTTTTTTTAAGATTTTTCCCGGCTCCCGAATATCCTACGGCAAGATCTGCGACAATATCTCCTTCAATAAACCCCTCGGCGATTCCGGGCTGAATCGCAAGCGTAACGGCTGTCACGTTGCATCCGGGTCCGGCTATGCGTTTTGCGCTTCTCAAAGCAGCTTGTTGATATCTGTATGTTCCGTCAGAATTTTGTCCGACAATCAGTTCCGGCAGACCATAAACCCAGTTCGAATAATACTGTCCCCCATAATATTCATCCCAGGCTGTTTTGTTTTCAAGCCTGTGATCTGCTCCCAAATCAATAACAATCGCTTCGGGATCCAATTCAGCCGCCAAAGCTCCGGAAGCGCCGTGAGGCAAAGCCAAAACAATAACATCATGTCCGTTAAGCACATCAGGAGTCGTATCTTCAACGATCAAATCTCCCAGAGAAGGAATATGCGGAGCATGCTTAAAAAATCTGTCTCCTGACGACGAATGCCCCGCAACGCACGTTACCTCAAAATCGGGATGTTCAGCAAGAATGCGCAACGCTTCGCCGCCCGCATATCCCGTCGCTCCCGCAACTGCAACAGACAGAACCATATCCGCTTCCCTTCGTTCGACAAATCGCAAACTTCGCGCATATTTCATAATTAATATGCAACACTATGCATAATTATACATAACTTTGCATAAAACACGCGCAAAACAGGAAAATATTTCAAAATTTTATGCATACACACAAAATCGCGCAAAAAACACAAAGTCATCTGCCGTATCGTTCAAGAATCTGCTCGGGCGTAATGCCGTTGATAATGCATAAAAGGTCAACAACAAGAACAATTACGCCCACGACAATCGCCGCAATTGCAAGACCTTTGCCTTTCATATGCAGAATTCTGGTTCTGTACAGCGATATGCAGCCCAGAATAATTCCTACGGGAGGGAAAAGGAATCCCAGAATAATAGCCGCAAACGAATAAGAATCCCAATGTCCGTATACAGGATTCGACTGCGGATCGTCAGGGTTAAACGGCAGCATCTGGACTGCCTGCCGTTCTTCATTTTCTGCGGAATCATTCTGCTCAATCCTGATATACTGCATTGCAGGCTGTTCAGGTTCTTCTTTCTTCTGTTTTTTCTTTTTTTCAGGTTCGGGTTTTCCGAAAATATACGGATCCCATCCCGGAAATTCATCGCGCATGCGTCCGTATCGGTGCGCAGTCCCCGCATTATCCGCCGCAGCATTCACATCCGCTCCGACAGAGTTTTCTGTTTTGTCAGCAATGCCCTCGTTTGCCGATTTAACGGGCGAAACGTCTGTCGAATTGTTTTCTGCATTGCTGTCTGCGGCAGCGCCGTCATTCAAATCCGTCATATAATTCTCCTTATGCAAAATGCATATAAAGTATGGTATAAAACTGTTTTGCAAAAATCCGCTTAAGAAGCAAAATTGCATTTAAGGCGGAAATTCGCAGTGCCTGACGATGAAATGATGCTGCGGGAGGTTTTGCTTTCAAACAATAATTTCCGCAAACAAACATTACGCTTTTCTTTGCCGAAACTTTCAAAAGCAGCAAATGCATCTGTCAGGCAAATCCTGCGAAACCGCTCTTTTATGAACGCAAATGCGCTCCCAAAGCTTCAGTTTGCGAAACAATTGCTCTGCGAATCTCTTCGGTCTGCTCCCCGGAAAGCGTCTGATGAGAATCACGGAAAGTTGCAGAGAAAGCAAGAGATTTAAATCCGGCTTCCATCTGTTGTCCGGCGAATACGTCGAACAATTCCAAAGTCTCCAAAACATCGCCCGCTGCAGTTCGAATCGCCTCTTCCACTTGGGAAGCGGCAACATTCTCGGGAACCGTGAACGCGAAGTCCTGCTTTACGGGAGGATATGAGGAAACTGCTTTCGCTTTAATCGGCTTTCTTGTCAGATTGCATAAAACAGTCAAATCAAGTTCAAATGCAGCCGAATGTGCGGGGATTCCCAAACCTTCGCAAACATTAGGATGAAATTCACCGACTTTTCCGATGATTTTCTCGCATGTTTCGCCATTGCCTGTTGTTTCTTCGGTTTCAAGAACAATTTGAGCAAAACGTCCCGGATGCCACTGAGCTTCAACTGCTTCAGGTTTCGGCTGTTCCAAACGCACTTTCGCTGCGAGACGCTCGCAAACGCGCATTGCAGCTTCGACCCCGTCGGTCCAGTCAACATCGCGAGACTGTCCCAGCCATCCGGATTCGATTGCTTTGCCTGTCAAAACGCCGGCGATTCGCAAAGGCTGCTGCGGAAGTCCGGCATCCAAAGCTGCCAAATCCTTGTCAGACGGAACCTGACCGCCGGGCAAAGCGGGAATCGCGGGAGCCTCAGGGTCGCCCAAATAAACATGACCTATTTCGTAGACGCGGACATTTTCAATGCCTCTGCGTATATTTCTTTTTACGGCTCCGATCAGCGTTTCAAGCAATTCTGTGCGCAGATAAGGTCTGTCGCCGGCCAGAGGGTTTTCAAGTTCCACGCTTTTTGCGACAGCCTTTTCGCGATCAATATTCAATTCCTTGAAATCTTCATCTCCGACAAACGGATACGTCAAAACTTCAGTCATGCCGTATTCAGCCAAAGTGTCTGCCGCACTTCTGCGCCGACGCAGAAAATCTGACAATCCGTTTTCATTGACAGGAATTGAAGGCACGCGCTGAGGAATTTTGTCATATCCGACAATTCGCGCAACTTCTTCTACCAGTTCGCACTGTTCAGTCAAATCAGGACGCCAGGAAGGAGGAACAACCACGAATTCTCCGTTGCCGCCGCCGCCTACAGAACAGCCTATATCTGTCAGAATTTCGCTTATTTCGCCAATGCTTGTGTCAAGCGACGTCAGTCTTGCGACTTCTCCCGTCTTAAAACGCACGGGAGCAATTTCGCTTGTATTATTCACGTCAGTTGCGGTTTGCGACGGGACGCCGGAAGCATAATCGGCAAGAAATTGAGCAACCTGAGCCGCTGCCGCGGGCTGAATGCGCGTATCTACTCCGCGTTCAAAACGACGCGACGCCTCAGACGGAATCTTATGACGTCTTGCAGAACGCGCAATTGTAACAGGATCAAAATGCGCAGCTTCAATCAAAACATTCTTCGTTTCGGCGGTCACTTCGCCGTACAGACCTCCCATAACTCCGGCCAGTCCCAGAATTCGGCTCGCGCGGCGGCCTTCGGGAGAATCTGTAATAAGCAAATCCTCCGAACAAAGCACATGTTCGTTTCCGTCAAGAGTAGTAAGTTTCTCTCCGTCTGCTGCGCGGCGCACGACAATCGGAGGCTCAATCTTGTCGGCATCGTATGCATGAAGCGGCTGTCCCAAATCCAGCATTGAATAATTCGTCGCATCTACGGCAATCGAAATCGGACGCATTCCCGCGCGAAGCAGACGGCGTCTTATTTCTCGCGGAGTCGATGAGGACGGGTTTATATCGCGAACAAGACGCGCATAATAACGATCGCAGCCCTGCACGCCGTGAATCGGATTTGCATCATCGATTTCAACTGCAATTTCAGATGCCTGAATATTATCAAAACTGCTCAAATCAGGAGCTTTTTCATTCCATTTTTCAACCGGATCGACATATGCTGCTTTGGTCGAATTATGGTATTCGCGACAGACTCCGCGATAGGAAAATGCATAACCGCGATCCGGAGTGATGTTTATTTCAAGCGTCGGCTCGTTGAGTTTAAGCAGTTCAAGAACATCTTGCCCTGGTTTCAAAGCTTCATATTCTTCTTCTGTAAAACCGTATTCGCGCAGAAGAATAATTCCGTTGTGCTCGCTGCCCAGTCCGAGTTCTCGCTCTGAAGCGCACATTCCGTCAGAAACGTGACCGTAAGTTTTTCTGGGCTCAATGCGGAAATCTCCCGGCAAAACAGCTCCGGGAAGGGTTACGATGACTTTCTCTCCTGCCGCCATGTTCGGAGCTCCGCAGACAATGCCTCGCGGAACTTTATTTCCGTTCTCATCGGTACTGTTGTATTCGTCGCCGACATCAACCTGACACCAGTTAATGATTTTCCCGTTTTTTTGCGGCTCAGGCACTGCATCGACTACGTATCCCACCACTATCGGACCGGTAAGAGTCGAACGGTGAATCTCTTCTTCTTCAAGTCCGACGCGCACGAGATCTGCGGCAAGCTGCTCGTAGGTCAGATCATCAGGCGCTGCGACATGTTCTTTAAGCCAGTCAATATCAATAAAAGGCACGACTATTCTCCCATCACAAACTGATTGCTGAAACGCACGTCTCCTTCGACAAGATCGTGCATATCGTTAATATCATGACGCAAAAGCACGGTTCGCTCGATCCCTACTCCGAATGCAAACCCGGAATAAACATCAGGATCGATCCCCGCCGAACGAAGCACATTCGGATTAACCATTCCGCAACCGCCCCATTCAATCCATCCTGGACCGCCTTTTTTGCCGGGAAACCACAAGTCAATTTCCGCACTGGGTTCGGTAAAAGGAAAATATGACGGACGCAGGCGCGCTTTCGCTTCAGATCCGAACATTGCAACCGCAAGCTTGTTAAGAGTTCCTTTCAAATCTGCCATAGTCAGATTTTTGTCTACTGCCAGAGCCTCGCACTGGTGGAAAACAGGACTGTGCGTGGAATCAAGCTCATCCGTTCTGAAAACGCGTCCTGTGCATGCGACATAAAGCGGCACGCCTTCGCTTAACATGGAACGAACCTGATCTGAAGACGTCTGGGTTCGCATAACCATGTTCGACCCGGCAAATCCTGCCGCATCTTTGGCTTTGTCGCCTTTAATGTAGAACGTATCCTGCATTTGTCTTGCGGGATGATCAGGTCCGAAATTCAGCGCGTCAAAGTTGTACCATTCCGCTTCTGCTTCCGGACCGTCGGCAATTGTCCAACCCATTGAAATAAAGAAATCCTGGACATTTTCGATAAGTTTCGACAACGGATGACGAGCACCCAGAGGACGTCTGCGCACGCTTTGTGTCATATCGACCGTTTCAGCGGCCAGTTTTGCTTCTTCTTCGGCTTTTTTCAGAGTCGTCAAAGCCGCATCGTAAGCTCTGCCGAAATCAGCGCGAAGCTTTCCCATGACTTTTCCGGCATCTTTTTTCTGTTCTGCAGGCAAAGAACCTATAGACTTGCTCGCTTTTGCCATAGCGGAATCTGAACCGGCATATTTTGTGCGCAATGCGCGAAGTTCATCCGTATTCGAAGCGGTCGCCAGGGCTTCTATGCCCTCTTGAACAGTCTTCGAAACCGTTTCGACATCAAATATTTCAGCTTCTGCCACGGTTCGCCTTTCTCGCGTTCGGTTTTATGCGTTTTCTCACACATTTTATATATCCGTCTGATTTCACATTTTCCTTTTATGCTTAGACATGTTCGCAAACATGTCGCGTTCGCAACGCGCACAGTTTATGTCTTCTCATGTCTTTTCGCAGCCCTGCCGTTTTCATGTTTGACTGTTGCCAGCTGGTATAAAGTTATTGCCGAAGACACGGCGACATTAAGCGATTCTGCCGAACCGTATATCGGCACGGTAAGCGTCATATCGCATTTGTCGATTGTTTCTTCGGGAAGTCCGCGAGCTTCATTGCCGAACAAAGCCGCGCAGGCAGAATCTGTCAAATCAGGCTGCGAAACGATTTCAGTAAGCATCTTCGGCCTGTTTTTTGCAGTTCCGTATACGTCGGCCGCAAAAACTTTTATATCGTTTTCGCCAATCCAATCGAAAAATTCTTCTTCGCTCAGACGGAATACAGGCAGATGAAAAAGCGAACCGGCAGTCGATCGAACAACTTTCGCGGACGTAAAATCAACGCAATTCCCGACAAAAACAACAGCCGCGCAGCCTGTCGCATCTGCCGTTCTTACAACAGTCCCTGCATTGCCCGGGTCTCGAATTTCCCAACAGGCGGCAACAAGCGAATCGCGGCTGATACTGACTTTCGCTGCATTTTTAAGCGCAGAAAACGAAACGACCGCGATAATCCCCTGACAGTCTGTGCTCATTGCTTTAATCACTCTGCCGGTTGCGGGATGAACATAAATATTTTTTCTTTTCGCTGTCGCAATGATTTCGCCGATCGTCTCGGAAGTTTCAGCCAGCCGCGCATCGTAGTAAATATCGAGAATATCTCCGGGACAATATTTCACGGCTTCGCGCACGCATTGCGGACCTTCAGCGAGAAAACGCTTCATTTCCCGGCGAATTTTGCGCGAAAACAGGTCAGACACGTGTTTTATTCGTCTGGAACGCGGATTGTCCGCAGGTTCGACATAAGAATTTGCCGATGCCCCGTATTTTACTGTTTTTTCAGACATTTCAGTTTTTCCGCACCGGCAAATCGACATCAGCAAGTCTTTGCAGAATAAGAGCCTCGGCAACAATATTCTTTTTCAGCGATTCAAGATCGATTGACTCGTTCGGACTGTGAGCATTCGCCTTCGGATCTTCCGGACCGGTCACTATGACTTCGGCCTGAGGGAAAATCTTCTGCAAATCCGGAATAAACGGAATAGAACCTCCTTCTCCCTTGTTTGCAGGTTCTGCATCAAATGCTTCGCGCATTGCCTTTTCTGCTACGGCAACGGTTTTTGCATCGGGATTCATCGCCCATCCGCTTCCTGTTTCGCCGACTTTTGCTTCAACTTTTGCGCCGAAAGGAGCGTTTGCAATCATAAAATCAGCTGTTGCTTTTCCTGCCTCAGCCGGATCCTGCAGAGGAGAAACTCTCACAGAAAGTCTGAATCTCGCAGTATTTGCAATCACATTAAAAGAACCTTCGACAGGATGAGCGTCAAATCCTATTACGGCAACGGAGGGCTTTGTCCATAGTCTGGAAGCCAAAGTTCCTGTGCCTGCCAAAACATAGCCGTCGACGGCAGAACTGTCTTCGCGCAAAGTTTTTTCGTCAACGTCAAGACTCAGACCACCTATAGGTTCGCAGCTTTCTAAGCCCGGAATCGCCAGATCTCCGTTCTTGTCATACATTGAAGAAATAAGCATTGCGCTGACGGTATTAGCATCCAGAATCGGACCGCCGAACTGCCCGGAATGAACCGGATGCTCCAAAACTTTCACTTCAACGTCAACATCAACATTTCCTCGCAGAGATGTTGTCAAACTCGGAATTTGAGCCGACCAATTGCCTGAATCCGCAACAATTATCACATCACTGTCAAATTCGTCCCTGTGCTTTTCGATAAACGGAATAAAACAGGGAGAACCCATTTCTTCCTCGCCCTCGATAAAAATCTTGATATTCACGGGCAAGTCATCGCCCAGGGCGCGCAAAGCCGCATAGTGAATTGCAATGCCGCCGCCGTCGTCAGCAGAACCGCGGCCGTAAAGTCTGCCGTCAATCTCGGTTGCCTCAAAAGGCTCGGTTTTCCATCCGTCGCTGCTTGGAACAGGCTGCACGTCATGATGCGCGTAAAGCAGAACCGTCGGCGCTTCGGCGCTGACGGTGCGCGAACCTATTACTTCCCAGGCTCCGGGTGTTCCGTCTGTATTTTGAGCCTGCACAACGCGCGTTTCTATTCCGACCTCACGCATTTTTTCTGCAACAAATTCTGCAGATTTGCGCATATGTTCCGCAGCAATCCCTTTTGCCGACACAGATTTCAGAGCAATTTTGTCTTTAAGCACATCAAGCGTGCCATTCCAGTCTTTTTCAACCGATTCGCGCAATTCGGCAGCATTAAACATGCCTGCGCCGGCTTCGCCTGCGGTAAAGCTGTCTTTTCCCGACATTTTTGCCCTTTCTGCTCCGTGTGTTAAATTCTGCGCGCCGCTGCTCTTATGCAATGCGGCGTCCTGCTGATGTATGAAATATACGAGAGTACTCTCGAAGCCGGACAAAAGCAAATACAGCCGTTCAGCATATTTTCTAACCGTTTTCCGACAGATCGGCAACAGCAAATCAGCAATAGAACACTCGTTCGATTCCTTTTATTCGACTTTAACACAGATTCAGTCAAAATGTAAAATCAAGTGCAGCAATTGCAAATTTATGGCAAAAATCTGAAAATCATGCGAATAAATGCATACAAAAACCCCTTGCGCTCATTAACGCATTTTCTCACGAACGCAAAGAGATTATCTAAACCGGCTGTTTTGCGACAAAACATCGGCAAACTTCAGACAAAACAAGATTTCAGTCTGAATTTGAAGTTTCAGCAGAATCTGTTGCATCAGAATCTGTTTCAGAAAAATTCCCTTCAGAAGCCGCCGCCGCCGAAGAAGACTGTCTGACCCGGTTTCCGACAGCAGACTGTTCCGAAGACAGCCCTGAAGACTGCACATCCCGATTCTGCACATCCCGATTCTGCGCAGTCTTATCCTGCGTTGCCGAAGACTGCGCAGCCTGATTCTGCTCAAAATATGCCCGCCAAGCAGCAGGCTGACCCGAAACAGGCTGCTGCATATACGAATCAGCTGCTGCCGGATTAACTGCTGCGGGATTCGCCGCATAAGTTTGAGGCTGCGCATAAGCCTGCGGCTGAACATAATACGGCTGTCCGGCTGCGCTGAATCCCGGTTTGATGAATTTTGATTTGACAAATTTTGTTTTATTGAATTCTGATTTGCTGAATTCGGCTGTTCCGTACTTAAAATCAAACCCTTTCCGCTCAACTTCATAAACAATTCATACAAGATTAACAATTCATACAAGCAATCCGTAAAAACAGATTGTGAAAAGTTTAGTCCCCGGTGCGAACATGGGCGAAAATACAATCAAATACAAACAAAAACTCAATAATCGCAAAAGCGGCATTCTCAAAAACATTTTTCGCAAGAACAGCATTCTCTAAAGAAAACAGCAGCCGCAAAAACAGCGCTTCAAAAAGAAACAGCTTCAAAAAACAAATGCCGTCAGCAATGTGACGGCATTCAAACATTTTGAATCAATTGAGGCAAAATTATTTTTGTTTCGACATATTTATTTCATTGTTCTCATCCTTGTTATCAGCATTCTTCTTTTTATTCATTTTCAAACTCATAACCGCCAGATTCAGCAGCATAGCTCCCAA
The DNA here is from genome assembly GCA_900314875.1 of uncultured Actinomycetes bacterium. Lineage (GTDB taxonomy): Bacteria > Actinomycetota > Actinomycetes > Actinomycetales > Bifidobacteriaceae > RUG039. Next base: position 136,356 of record OMWX01000003.1, read on the forward strand.
AGTGAAAAAATATGCAAAGGATTTCAGATACCCGTTCGACAAGTTCAGATAAATCATGCAAGAACACAGCAGACATATGCTGACGATAAGGTGCATTGCAATATCTCTGTCCGCAAAGTTTGCGGTTAAGTCATTCTTATTGCTGTTTTTTTCATTTTCTTTTTTAGGCATATTTACCCCCTTACTTTCCTTCTTAAAATCCGAGTTTTTTGAATTTGTCAGATTTTCCGGTTTTGGAAACAAGTCGATTCTGTCCGAAAGAAGAACCGAGAGAAATCGCAGATTTTTTTCTGCGCTTTTCAGCCGCATACGCGGCAAATGTCAAAAGGACAATCCAAGCAACCGCAGCGGCAATGCCCTGAACCGCCGTAAGTTTTTCTTCCATAGAGGAACTGTCAACTATGGACTGTTGTGCGCCGCCGAAAAGAAAACGTCCGATTTTCGGAAGATTGCTTGTAAACACTATTTCAAAAAATCCGGAATAAATACTTATCGCCCCGGCAGAGTAAATCATTTTGCGAATAAGAAAACCTGCAGAAGTTCCCCAAAAAGTCGACAGCACGTAAATGAAGATATACCCCGCAATCCATTTGACTTTTGAATCAGGAAGGGTATAAGTCATTCCTTCAGACTGCATTAAATATTTCGAAGACAAATACACAGCCGCAAATGTAAACGGAGCAAGTATCAGAACAACAGAAGCCGACACGCAGGATCTGACCAAAAATATGTTCCAGAAATTTTGGTTCTTCAGTTTTATATAGCGATAATATCCGTTTTCCATATCAGCTGTAACTACGTAAGCCGCAATAATTGCTATAAACAATGATCCCATGTAGGGCACAGCCGAAAGAGCATCCGAAAGTTTCAGCTGAGACTCGACAGACTTGTCTCCTTTCGCCGCTGAAGAAACATTCCCATATATTGTTATGAAAGAAGAAAACGCGGGGATTGCTGCAAAATACCACACAATCCGATTTCGCCACAAACGTTTCAATTCGCTTTTAAACATCATTTTCCTCCCGCAGATTATTCGTTAAACATCGACTTGTAACAGCTCTGCGCACTGCCGGCAACCCCGGGAGAGAACGATTCGAGCATTCTTGCTTTTCCGTCGCATACGCCGATAAGACTGTCAGCAATAAGATCAAGCTCGCTCATAACATGCAACGAAATAATTACAAGCACCCCCTGACGCTTCTTTTCTTTCACAAATTTCCTGAGCAGTTCGACCGATTGAACATCCAAACCGTTTGTCGGCTCATCCAAAATCAAAACCGGAGCATCGGTCATAGAAGCTGCGACAAGCTCGAATTTTTTCCGCATTCCCTCAGAAAGCTTGTCTATTCTCATATTAAGAAACTCGTCGACTCCGAATCTTTTCAGCAGAGAGCCGACATAAGACGAATCCGCATCAAAAAGGGTGCACAAATCCGACAAAGCCGAGCCGACCTTATCTGTCTGAGTAAAACCGTAACCGGGCAGATAAACGCCGAACAGCTTCGAGCGATCCGAAATCGAAGCCGGATTTTTGCCGTTGATCGTCACGCTGCCGCTTCCGGGAATCAAATCGCCTATAAACAAGGACAGCAAAGTAGTTTTGCCGATTCCGTTAGGACCTGTCAGACCGACAATCGAACCGTTGCGCAAAACAATATTCACGTTTTGCAAAACGTCTTTCCCCTTATAGGAAAACGAAACATTCCTCGCTTCAAGCACTGTTTCGCTCTTCATATTCCTCCTTGCGTTTTCCGCAAGCGCAACCCGACGCAAACACACTATGCGCTTTCTCGCGTGCTTTAACCGCCAATGCGAACACGCTTCTTTGAACACGCTTCTCTGAACTTGCCGCACCGGCACAAGCTCTGCCAAACATGTATCGTCAAACCGACTTCACTGCGCTTCGCAGCCGGCTGCCGTGAAGCGCAGCGTTTAACTATACACCCGCATGCAAGCCCGCGCAAACAACAACAACAACAACAAAAAAAAAAAAAAAAAAAAAAAAAAAAAAAAAAAAAAGAAGAGCAAATCATATCGGACTTCCCGAAAAAGAAATGTCCGAGAACTTTATAAAACGAGAACTTTATAAAATCAGGCAAATTCCGCAAACCCGGTCGCAAAACGCGCCGACTCGCACAGGTCTTTACTTGAAAGTAATGTATTTCGCATAACTGAAGCCCGATACAGCGCAAGCCCTGCTGCTTAAAAATAAGACCGCAAAGCAGCTTTGGAGCGAAGAAAGCGGCTATTTAAAAAGAAAGCGACGATTTAAACAGTGAAGAGAAACGAAAAGAACAGCAGCAAAAACGCGAATACCGCAGATTCTGCAGCTGCGGCAAATGCTGATGCAGAAAACGGCAGCAAAGCGGAAAACAGCAAAACAAACAATAGAACAAACGGCAAAACAACCGCAAAAAAAGGCCGTCCGACTCCCAAACGCAAGGATGCTCAGGCTGCAAACTTCACTCCGCTCGTTCCGCCGGACCGCAAGGCAGCCAGAAAAGCCGCAAAAGCCAAGGCTCGAGCAAGACAGAATGCCGAATACGAAGCAATGGAAAGCGGAGATTTGAACAAAATGCCCGAATCTGAGCGAATCCCCGAACGCGTTTATGCTCGCGATTTCGTGGACGCGCGTTTAAACGCGGGCGAATTTTTCCTTCCCGTCGCAGGCGTTGTGATGATTTCCGTTATGATAATGAGTCATTTTGTTTCGGAAAATTCGATTATTCCGCTCGCAACAATCGCTATTTTGTATGCTTATATCCTCGCGGTAATCATTGATGTATGCTTTATGTGGAGAAAACTTCGCAAACAGCTTATAAGCAGATTCGGCGAAGAATCCGTGTCCAAGCGCGGACGGGTTCGCTGGTATGCCTGCTCGCGCGCACTGCAGATAAGACGCTGGAGACTGCCCAAACCCCGTTATGACAAACGCGGCCATTATCCCGAAAGAGAAAAATAAACGACGGAAGCCGGCGGGAAATCTGCGCCGCAATTTAAGTTTTGCATAAATTCAATCTTTGAACACAATTTATGCATCGCGCAATCTTAAATTCAAGCTTTTCAAAATCGCTAAGCGCCGCAGCGAAATCCGTTTTACCGCACGCCTGATATATTCGATAACATAAAAGAATACTTCGGGAAGACACCAGGAGAAAGAATGGCAAAATCCGATGCCTCAAACGGCAAAAAAGCCGGAAGACTCTCGTCAACATTTTCGCAGATAAAGCAGGTTTATTCGTTCACGCGCGAAGAAAACCCGAATCTTGCGCTTCTTCTCGCGACAGCTTTCTGCGTTCCTCTCGCAGCAGAGATTGTGTTGGGAATCATATTCCATTTCGGAATCGCAGGCTGGATTCTCTGGACGATTACAGCTCTTTTGTGTTCGGCAATCGCAGCCATGACGGTTCTTTCCAAAAAAGCAGACAAGGTCGGATATGAGAAAATCGAGGGACAGCCGGGAGCAACCGGAGTGGTTTTGGAAACGCTTAACAAAAATCGTTTTTACAGGTTCCCCAAAGAGCCTGTCTGGGCTGATCCGCGCACTAAAGACTGCTTGTGGAGAGGAACCGGCTTAAGCGGCATTTTCCTTGTCGGAGAAGGCAATTACGGACGCGTTTCGAAAGCGATGGACAAGCAGGAGAAATCTTTGCAGCGAATTACTGCGGGCAGCGCTATTCCCGTATACCGCATTTATTCGGGCAACGGTCCGAAGCAGACCAGGCTGAGCGAGGTTGCAAAACAGATTCGCAAAGTCAAGAAAGCAAAGATGACCCGCGATGAGTTTGAAGAATTAAACAAACGTCTTGCCACAATCGACAAGAAAAACCAGATTCTCAACATCCCCGGCGGAATCGATCCGAACAGGCCTCAGCGCATTTCACGACGCGCAATGAGAGGAAAGTAAACAAAATAATCGGCAGATATATTACAGTAAAAAATCGGCTCAAATAAAGGGCTTTCAGGTTTTGTGCATATTCGCGAAACATTTCTGTAACATTACTGCCGATTTTTTGTTACCGTCCGGACTAGTATTGAATACAAGTCAATGCACGAAAGGAGCAGTTCCGTGGCTGCCATTAAAACAAAAGAAGACGTCGAAGCGGTTATCAATACCGAAGGCGTCAAGTACGTTTCTGTCCGTTTTACTGATTTGTTGGGCGTTCAGCAGCATTTCAACGTCCCGGCAAGCGAGTTTCTCGACGGAGCGTTCACCGACGGAATGCCGTTCGACGGTTCTTCCGTAAAGGGTTTCCAGGCCGTAAACGAGTCGGATATGAATCTTGTGCCCGACGTGGAAACGGCTTATATCGACCCGTTCCGCAAACATAAGACGCTTAACGTCGCTTTCTCGATCGTAGACCCGATTACTTCCGAGCCTTATTCGAGAGACCCTCGTCAGGTAGCGGCAAAGGCGGAAGCATATCTTAAATCCACAGGAATTGCGGACACGGCTTCTTTCGCGCCCGAAGCAGAGTTCTTCATTTTCGACAAGGTTCGTTATGAGAACTCCATGGCTCGCTCTTTCTATGAGGTCGATTCTATTGAGGCCCCCTGGAATACAGGAAGAGAGTACGAAGAAGACGGCACTGCCAATATCGGCTTCAAGAATCAGATTCAGCGCGGATATTTCCCCGTTCCTCCGATTGATCACAACCAGGATTTGCGCGACGAAATGGTTGCCACTCTTCAGCAGGTCGGTCTGACTCTCGAGAGAGCTCATCATGAGGTTGCCGGTTCCGGTCAGCAGGAAATCAACTACCGTTACAACAGTCTTCAGCGCGCCGGCGACGATCTGATGAAGTTCAAGTATGTTATTCGCGAGGTTGCTGCCAAGAACGGAAAGGCCGCAACGTTTATGCCCAAGCCGGTCGCAGGCGAAAACGGTTCGGGAATGCATTGCCACCAGTCGCTGTGGAAGGACGGCAAGCCGCTGTTCTACGACGAGCTCGGATACGGCGGACTGTCTGACATCGCGCGCTGGTATATCGGCGGTCTTATCAAGCATGCGTCGGCCGTTTTGGCGTTTACAAACCCGTCAACCAACTCTTACCACCGTCTCGTTCCCGGTTTTGAAGCTCCGGTAAACCTCGTTTATTCGGCTCGCAACCGCTCGGCTGCAATCCGCATTCCGCTTGCAGGTTCTTCGCCCGCCGCAAAGCGCGTGGAATTCCGTGCGCCGGATCCGTCTTCCAACCCGTTCCTCGCATTCTCCGCGCAGCTTATGGCAGGTTTGGACGGTATTCTTAACCATATCGAACCGCCGGCACCGGTTGACAAAGACTTGTATGAGCTTCCTCCGGAAGAATTGGAAGATATCGCGCATGTTCCCGGCTCTCTTAACGAAGCGCTGCATGCTTTGGAAGAAGATCACGACTTCCTCTCCGCAGGCGACGTATTCACTCCCGACCTGATTGAGACGTGGATCAAGCTGAAGAATGAGGAAATCGACAGACTGCGTCTGGCTCCAACTCCTCTGGAATATGAGCTTTACTTCCACATCTGATATGCCGAATATGCTGAAGCGCTGATGCTCTTTCGAACTGCTTCGCAAAGATTTTTATAAGGGCGCTCGCTTTTTTATAAGAGTATTCGCTCGCTTTTGAGCAAGTACGAATTATCCCCTTTCTTTCGTAAAATTTCCAGACGAAAGGAAGGGGATAATTGTTTTAATATTGCTTTAATGGGGAAAAATTTTTTAATGGGACAGATGTTTACAAATATTTAATGTGATCCAAAAAGTGATAACTGTTTAATGAAATAATTGTCTGTCAATTATTCGGATTATCTCTTGTTCTTCGACGGCTTGTTCTTCGACGGCTTAATCTTCAAGGCTTAATCTTCAAGCAGCGATTGCGCGATATTTATAAATGTTTGTGCCAGCGGACTGTCTGACAGAGAGCCTTGCTCATTCAGCACTGCGGGACGTCCCGTTTCGCCGATTTCACGCACAGACGGATCGAACGGAATCTGTCCCAGAAGAGGCACGGAAACGCCCAGTTTCTCCGTTAAAACATCGCTTACTTTCTGTCCTCCGCCTTCGCCGAAAAGGCTTGTGCGCTGTCCGTTTATTTTGGTCGCGCTCATGTTTTCTATCACTCCCCTCACGCTGACGGGAAGCTGCAAAGACGCAAGACCGGCACGGGCAGCTATCTGCCATGCGGAAAGCTGCGGAGTTGTTACTATAAGCATTTGCGCGTTCGGAAGAGCCTGAGCAACCGCCAAAGTCATGTCTCCGGTTCCGGGAGCCATATCAAGAAGCAAAATATCCGGTTCATCCCACCAGACATCGGACAAAAACTGTTCAAGAGAACGGGCAAGACGCGGCCCTCTCCATAAAATAGGCTTGTCAGCCCCCGCAAACATGCCGATCGACATAAGCCTGACACCCCATTTTTCAATGGGAATAAGCATTCCGCCGACATTCGAAGGCTGCTGAGAAACGCCGAACAATCCGGGAATGGAAAAACCGTAAATATCAGCGTCAATAACAGCCGTCTTCTTCCCCATCGACGCGAAAGCCGCCGCCAGATTCGCCGTAACGGAAGACTTGCCCACGCCGCCTTTGCCGGAAGCAACAGCAAAAATGCGCGTTTTCGAGTCCTCGCGGTTAAAAGGGTTTGCATTTCGTTCGGCTCTAAGACGAGACACAAGAGAAGCCAGCTTTTCCTTACTCATCGACGACACGTCAATATGCGGCACAATCGCAGCGGCCGGATACGAAACAGTCGCCTTGTCGATATTGTCAATAATCGTCTGAGTCAGCGGACATCCCTCGGCAGTAAGTTCCAGGCAGACGGTAACGTCAAAAGCGGGCTTGCCCGACACGAATGCGTCGCGAGCAACGGCTTTAACATCGGTAACCATGCCCAAATCGGTAATAGATCTGCCTAATTCGGGGTCTTTTACTGCCGACAGTCTGTTTTTTATATCATGCTCGACAACGCGAGCCAAAGCCGTCAAATCAGTCGAATTCATCTGTTTTCCTCGCGTAAAGTCAAATCGAATATCAAATGCGAAATATCAGGATTCGGCTTTTGCGGCGCACAATTTCAGTATCTGCCACAATTCTTCGGCCGCCTTGTCGATATCGTCGTTGACGATAACCCTGTCAAATTCTTTTTCGGCAGCCATCTCGACTTTCGCGGTTTCCAGTCTCTTGCGCTTCTGTTCTTCGGTTTCCGTTCCGCGCTTGTTCAGCCTTTTCGCCAAATCGTCGAAACTGGGAGGCGCCAAAAACACGAAAAAGACGTTTAATTTCAGCTCTTCAGCGCGTTCGCGAACTCTTCTGGCTCCTTGCAAATCAATCTCGACCAAAGCCGGAGATCCGCCGCTTGCGCGTTCGAGCAGAGGCTTAATCGGCGTGCCGTAATGCGACATTCCGTGAACCAGAGCAGTTTCCAAAAATTCGCCGGCTTCCTCCATGCGGGCAAATTCTTCTTCGGAAACAAACAGATAATCGACTCCGTGCTTTTCTCCTTCTCGCGGCTTGCGAGTCGTTGCAGAAACGGAAACCCACAATTCCGGATGCAGCTGTTTTATGCGAGCTTCCACGGTTCCTTTGCCGACCGCCGTCGGACCTGACAAAACGACGATTGCCGCAGTTTGTTCTGCGAATTCATTGTTTGCATTCATAATGCGCAATTTACTCACCCGTTCTGAAAATAATCTTAAAAAAGAGCAATTTTGAAAAAAGTTTCGCTCGAACCCGATTTCAGCGCAAATCAGGCTTCATGCATCACGGACACAACCTCGTCGCGAGTCGCGCAAATCGCGTCGGACAGCTTGTTTATGTCCGGTCCGTGCGCAGTAACGGATCGTGAAACGGTTACAAGAACCCTGTCATAAATTCCCGTGAAAATATCGCGCAAATCCTGAGCAGTAGCGCCCTGCCATCCGTATCCGGCAGACAATACCGGTCCTGTGAAAACAGACGTGTCCACATCGCTGTTTTTAATCCACTTGCCGACGGTCGCTCCCATTACAAGACCTACCGACCCCATAGATTCGAGACCTTCGTTCAGCTTCTGAACAGCCTTGACGATACCGCTTGCAACAGTGTGTCCCGCATATTCTCCCTGCTGGCATACGGCTCCTTGAATATTGATTCCGTCAGGATTGGATGTAATAGAAGCGATAAAAACTCCTCTGCCGTTGTTCATGGCAACATCGATTACTCCGCGAAGAGAGCTCATGCCGCAGAAAGGAGTCAGAGTGATCGCGTCCGCGCAAAGGGGGCTGTCATTTTTCAAATATGTGTCGCTTACGGAAGGAAGAGTGCTGACGAAACCTCCGCGCATGCAGTCTACAATCGTAATCAGATTATTCGACCTTGCCGAATACAGTGTGCGCTCGAGAACTTCAAAACCTTTCGAACCGTAACATTCATACATCGGCATTTGAAATTTCACGGCCGCAACCTTGCCGATTGAAGCCTGAATCATGCGCATCGAGTAAAGTTCGGCTCCTTCGGCGTCGCATGTATACCCCCACTGTTTGAGAATATAGGGATGCGGGTCGATTCCTATGCACAGAGGACCGAATTCGCGCATTGCCGCAGAAAGACGCAAACCGAATTCCGCGCGAACGGGATTTTCGGCATTCAGTTTTGCAGCAGATTCGAATTCTGCATTTTCGAATACCGATTCCTCGTTAATTTCGCCGGTCAGGCTTTGCGCGAAATTCTTTTTTTGCGTCTCCGCTTCGCCGGTCATTTTGCGGCCTTCTTATCCTGTTCGAAAAGCATTTGCGCATATTCTTGAATGCTGTTTACCTGGTAATCGCCGGCTTTAACGGCCTCGATTGCCATAAGCACTGCCGAGAACGCGGTGATTGTGGTAAAGCCGGGCTTGTCTGCCGCAATTGCCGCAGCGCGTATCGCATACCCGTCGGAACGCGAACCGCGCGAGCTGGGAGTGTTCAGAATCATATCAATCTGTCCCTCCTCAATAAGCTGCACGACATTTTTTCCGGAAGATTTCAAATCGCCGCCGTTTACGACATCCTGAGAACCGTCAGAAACGCTGCCGTCTGGATTCTTAATCTTGTTTACAAGCGTCACGTCGATTCCGTATCGGCGCAGAACAGATGCGGTTCCTTCGGTTGCCCAGATTTTGAAGCCCAATTCGATAAGACGCGCACCGATCATAGGAAGCTGTCTCTTATCGTTGTCATTGACTGAAAGGAAAACGTTTCCGGAAATCGGCAGACCGCCTTCGTAAGTTCCCAGCTGGCTTTTTGCAAACGAATGAGGGAAATCGCGATCGAATCCCATAACTTCGCCTGTGGAACGCATTTCCGGTCCGAGCAGAACGTCAACCGTCTGTCCTTCTTTCGTGCGGAATCGGCGGAAAGGCATAACGGATTCTTTAACCGCCACAGGCTGTCCCGGACGAATGTCGCCGCCGTCGCCCACAGGCAGAAGAATGCCGTTTCCGCGCTGATCTTTAATTGTTTCTCCGGCCATGATTCTCGCAGCAGCCTTTGCCAAAGCCGTTCCCGTAGCCTTGGAAGCAAACGGAACAGTCCGCGAAGCGCGCGGATTGGCTTCGATAACATACAAAGTATTCGACATAAACGCGAACTGAACGTTAAGCAGACCGCATACGCCCACACCCTGCGCGATTGCAAGCGTAGCCTCGCGCAAACGCCTTATCTGGTCATCTGACAATGTGCTCGGAGGCAGAGTGCAGGCCGCGTCTCCCGAATGAATTCCGGCTTCCTCGACATGTTCCATGATTCCGCCGATATAAAGCTCTTTGCCGTCATAGAGAGCGTCAACGTCAATCTCAATCGCGTCGGAAAGGAACTTGTCAATCAGAAGCGGAGAAGGAAGTCTTCCGGATACGACCATGTCGGCTTTTGCCTGATTTAAAGCGCGTTCTACATATGTGCGAAGCTGATCGTCTTCGTAAACGATTTCCATGCCCCGGCCGCCCAAAACATAAGACGGACGAACCAGAACCGGATAACCGATCGAATGGGCAGCTTCAAAAGCTTCTTCCATGGAAAGCGCAGTTCCGTAGCGCGGCGCATTCAAATGTTTCTCGCGCAGAACATCGCCGAAAAGTTCGCGGTTTTCAGCCAAATCAATCGACTCGGGAGTAGTGCCTAAAATCGGAACTCCGGCAGCCTTAAGACGCGCGGCAAGAGACAGCGGAGTCTGTCCGCCCAGCTGCACGATAACGCCTTTAACCGGCCCCATTTTCTTTTCAGCCTCGTAAATTTCGAGAACGTCTTCAAAGGTCAGCGGCTCAAAATAAAGGCGATCGGAAATGTCATAATCGGTGGATACGGTTTCCGGATTGCAGTTGACCATAATCGTGTCATAGTCTTTGCCCAGCTCCTGAACCGCGTGAACGCACGTGTAATCAAATTCGATTCCCTGACCGATTCTGTTCGGACCCGAACCGAGAATAATAACCGCTTCCCTGTCGCGTCTGACAAGCTCGGTTTCATCCGCATAACACGAATAATAGTACGGCGTGACTGCGTCAAACTCGGCCGCGCAAGTATCCACTGTCTTATAAACCGGACGGATTCCGTAGTTCCAGCGAAGCTCGCGAACCGTGTTTTCTCCGGCGTCTCCCAAATCGCGCAGATGAGCAATCTGAACATCCGAAAGTCCGGCCGTTTTGGCTTCCCTCAGCAAATCGGGGTTCAGCGTTTCAGCCTGTTTTACTTTCATCGCAGTTTGATGAATTTCGAACATCTGACGGACGAACCACGGGTCGATTTTTGTCTGCTCGAAAATCTGCTTTTCGGTCGCTCCTCCGCGAATCGCGCGCATAATCTGAAGATATCTGTTTTCTGTGGGAACATGCATATCTTCGAGAAGCTGTTTTACTTCCGCCTCATCCGGAACCGGACCGTCCCATGAGAAAGAAGAATTGCGTTTGTCGATCGAACGCATTGCTTTGCCCAGCGATTCTTGGAAATTGCCGCCCAACGCCATCGCTTCGCCGACCGACTTCATCGAAGTGGTCAAAGTCATGTCCGCGCCCGGGAATTTTTCGAACGTAAAACGCGGAACTTTGGTTACCACATAGTCAATTGTCGGTTCAAAGCTTGCCGGAGTCGACTGAGTAATATCATTTTGAATTTCGTCGAGCGTGTATCCCAAAGCCAGTTTGGTCGCAATTTTTGCAATCGGGAAACCGGTCGCCTTCGAAGCCAGCGCGGAAGAGCGCGAAACTCGCGGATTCATTTCGATAACGATAATTCTTCCCGTGTCCGGATGAATTGCGAACTGAATATTGCAGCCGCCCGTGTCGACTCCCACGCCTCGAATAATCGCAATTCCGATATCGCGCAGCTTTTGATATTCGCGATCCGTAAGCGTAAAACAGGGAGCGACTGTAATCGAGTCTCCTGTGTGAACGCCGACCGGGTCGACATTCTCGATAGGACATACGACAACAACATTGTCGTTGCGGTCGCGCATAAGTTCAAGTTCGAACTCTTTCCAGCCTTCGATTCCTTCTTCAAGCAGAACCTCGTCGGTAGGAGAATAATGGATTCCGGCTCCCGCATATCTGTGAAGCTCTTCCTCATTGTGAGCAATGCCGGATCCCAAGCCGCCCATCGTAAAGCTGGGACGCACGACAATCGGATATCCGAATTCGGCGGCAGCAGCATCGACTTCTTCCATATTGTGAGCGATAACCGAACGTGCGGATTCGCCGCCGGCTTCCTCTACAACTTTCTTGAAAAGCTCTCGGTCTTCACCGCGATCGATTGCTTCCAGAGAAGCTCCGATAAGCTCCACATTATATTTTTCCAAAACGCCGGCTTCGCCCAAAGCGACCGCAGCGTTAAGCGCGGTCTGCCCTCCCAAAGTCGGAAGAAGCGCGTCGGGACGCTCTTTTGCGATAATCCGCTCGAGAATTTCGGTATTAATAGGCTCGATGTATGTCGCATCCGCCATCTGCGGGTCAGTCATAATCGTAGCAGGATTAGAGTTGACCAAAACAACGCGAATGCCTTCTTCGCGCAAAACCCGGCACGCCTGGGTTCCGGAATAATCAAACTCGGCAGCCTGACCTATGACAATCGGACCGGATCCGATAACCATTATGGATTTGATGTCTTCGCGTTTAGGCATTGAGCTTACCTTCCTTATTGTTTTCGGCACCGGCCATTAAAGCGTTAAAACGATCGAAAAGATATGCGGCATCATGCGGACCTGCTGCGGCCTCGGGATGATACTGAACTGAGAAAGCAGGAATATCAAGACACTGCAAGCCTTCGACGACATTATCATTCAAATCGATGTGACTTACGCGCACTTTCCCGTATTTTCCGCTCTCAAACGGAGCTTCAACTTCGGTTCCGACGGGAGCCTGAACTGCAAAACCGTGATTTTGCGCGGTTACTTCCACGCGGCCGGTCTGCAAATCCTTTACGGGACGATTTACTCCGCGATGTCCGAACTTAAGCTTGTATGTTTCAAATCCGAGAGCTCTTGCCAAAACTTGGTTTCCGAAGCAGATTCCGAAGAACGGAATGCGCGCATCGAGAACCTGCCGCAACAGCTGCACTTCGCGGTCTGCGGTCGACGGGTCTCCCGGACCGTTCGAGAAGAACACGCCGTCGGGATTAATCGCGCGAATATCCTCAAAAGTCGAATCGGAGGGCATTATATGAACACGGCAGCCGCGCTGCGCCATTCTGTGCGGAGTCATGGATTTTATGCCCAAATCGATTGCGGCCACGGTATAAAGCGGTTCTTTTCCTTCAAATTCGCCTGCAGGCTCGATTATATAAGTTTTTTCTGCGCTGACTTCGTCGCCCAAATGAGCTCCCGCCATAAGCGGAGAAGATTTGACGATTTGCAGCATTTTCTCAATGCTTAAAAGCGAACCGTCACAATCTTTCAGTCCTTCTTCGCCCGAGAAAATTCCGGCACGCATAACTCCGGCAGAACGCAGATGACGCACGAGTTTTCTGGTGTCGATTCCCGATATTGCAACGATTTCATTCTTTGTTAAATCGTCTTCCAGACTTCTTTTCGCTCTCCAATTGCTTACCGCAGAGCTTGCGACGCGAACCGCATAGCCGGCAGCCCATATGCGATCCGACTCATTGTCTTCGTCGTTTACTCCCGTATTTCCTATATGAGGGAAAGTCTGCACGATTATCTGTTTGCAGTAGCTCGGATCGGTAAGCGTTTCCTGATATCCGGTCATTGCCGTGGAGAATACGATTTCTCCGGTCGTCACGCCTTTTTTGCCGTAAGGCTTTCCGACATAAACCTGCCCGTCTTCCAACACCAATACGGCGTTAAGGAATGAATAGCTGCTGTCTGAATCAATGTTTGAATCGCTCTGGTTCACAAAACGCCCCTTTGTTTGTCGGTTAAAATTCGGTTATTATTTATCGTCTTCTTCTTGCGACGTGTTTTGCGGTTCGGTATTTTGCGGTTCGGCTTCAGATTTTCCTGCTTCCGTTTCTTGCGCATCAGGTTTTTCTGCGTCTGCGTCTTCCGCAGCAATATTTTCAGCACTCATGTTTTTCGCAGCAGCACGCGCAGAAATAAGAATATTTCCTTTTGAACTTACTGCGCTTAACACGCCGTGCAAAAACGCCGGAGCTTCATCGTCGCTTAGCTGTTTCGCCAAAGAAAGAGCTTCGTCGATGGCAACGGCCGGAGGAACTTCGTCATTAAAAAGTATTTCCCATGCCGCAATGCGCGCAATATTGCGATCTACGACTGCCATTCGCTTTACCCGCCATCCGGTCGAACATTCGCCGAGCACAAAATCAATGTCGCGCAAATGCTCAGCTGTTCCTTTAACGATTTCAACCGCATAAGGAGGCAGAGGAGTCTGCGCGCCCGGATACTCTATGCGTTCGTCGAGCAAAGACAGAATATCCTGCCCTTTTTCATCCGCTTCGTAAAGCGTATTCAGCGCTCTTTTGCGTGCCGTGGAGCGTGCCATCAATCGCGTCCTTAACTTGTCTGACGCGAGGATTTCCCGCGCCGATAATCTTTTTCAAGTCTACTACAGCATGTTCATGCAAATACGCTTATGCATATGAATATGCGCGCATGAATGCAGGAATATGCTCAAACATGCCGCACAAAATATTTTCGCAACAATCTGCATAACATTTTGCAGGCATTTTGCAAGATCTTTTTTTGCACAACATTGAGGCGCCCTGCTCCTTTTAAAGGTCAGGCGCCGTCAACACAAACAATCTTCAAATCTGCTGTCAGTTTTCGCGGCCGATGTATGAACCGTCGCGAGTATCAACCTTAACTTTGTCGCCCTCGTTGATAAACAGCGGAACCTGGATTTCAGCTCCGGTTTCAACCGTGGCCGGCTTGGTTCCCGCATTGGAACGGTTGCCCTGCAGACCGGGTTCAGTATGCGAAATCGTCAAAATCACCGAAGCGGGCAGCTCGATTGACAAAGGATTTTCGTCATGGAATGAAATAATGCAGTCGGTTCCTTCAAGCAGGAACTTTTCCTTGTCCCCCACAAGAGTCGCGGGAATAAGAATCTGATCGAAAGTGGTCATGTCCATGAAAACAAAGTTGTCTCCGTCGCGGTATGAATACTGCAAATCGCGGTTGTCAACCGTTTCAAAATCCATCTTGATTCCGGCATTGAAAGTCTTGTCGACAATCTTGCCGCTCAGTACGTCTTTGATGGTCGTGCGCACGAAAGCAGGACCTTTACCGGGCTTAACATGCTGGAATTTAAGAACCTGCCACAACTTTCCGTCGATTTTGATAATTGAGCCGTTCTTAATGTCGTTCGATGTCTGTGCCATGCTGTCTCACCTGTCCGTCATTTTCTGCCCGCGCTTATGCGAGCCGCTTAAAAAAATTCTTGTCTATTATGTCACAGGGCGCGCACATTTGAAATTTATATCGTGTCGCGAGCGCAAAAAAGCCCGCAATAGCGCGTTTTTGCGGTATTTGCGGACTGTGTTTCGTCCGGCTTTTATTGCTTTTTCTGTCTTTTATCGTTTATCCGATTGCGGACAGCAAGACAGCCGATATCAGATTCAGATTTGAGCATATTTGCGATTAAGCGAAATATAGTCGGCGTCTAAACGGAACATATGCCTGATATTCCAAGCGAAACCGTGCCAGTCTTTCAAAGCTTGCGCGCGAAGAGCCTTTTTTTCGCTTCTTTGCAGACCGATGCCCGATTGTGCGATGCCTGTCTGAACAGCGCCAGGCTGAACAACGCCCAACTGAGCCGCATCAGACTGAGACACGTTCTGCATATTTGAATTTGCGGTCTCAATATATTCTTTGATATGGCGATGTTTCCTCAAAAAATAGACGACTGCAAAAACGATGAGAGAAACAAACGATGCCAGCATCGCAACCCCGAGCACGCCGAGATTGACTGACACCAGATCATAAACAAGATGACACAGATAGATAAGCCAGAAATTCTCAGTCTTCAGATAAACGCACAAATTCAGCATCAGAGACATCCCGATAACAATGCATTGCGCAATATTTCCGCTGTAAGCAAAATAATGAAGCAGTCCGAACAGCAGGCTGGAAACTGCAGCCGCGATTATCACTCTGTACCTCGAATTTCTCGCAAGCCGCATGAATGCAGAGAAAAGAAAAAGCGAAAGAGCCGCTTCTCCGACAATCTGAACCGTCAAAGACAGACATGTATTGAGCAGATAAGCCGAATCATGCATTTTGCTTTCCTCAAAATTCGCGTTGTCATTCGGATTGCTCACGGAAACCAGCATAATTAACAAAGTGATGAACAAACTCAGTTCAGGCCATATAAGCAGCCACAAAGCAGACTCTTTAAAGCTTGTTTTGCGGGTAAAAGTCAGTTTTCGCTCAATCGGATTGCGAACCGTCAGACAGGAGCCGACCATCAGGGCAGCCATAACGCCGGCTTGCAAAATCGAACCGGCATCAATAATGCCGACTTTCATTTCCGGGACAAACGCGGGCATAATAAACGACATGAAAAGCAGGAAAAATGCCAAAACCCATTTGCCGCCGCGCGTTCTCGTGCCGAAAGCCAGCCTGTCCGGCATGCCGTTCTCATCCAAAACCGGATAAGGCAGCTGCGATTCGTTTCCGATTGAGGCAGCCGCATACGGCGAATTTACATAAATCGTGCCGCCGTAAGGAGCAGCGGGCGAATAATACTGTCCTATTGAGTTCGGCGCAACAAAAAGCCGTCCGGCATAAGGTCCGGTCTGAGGCGGCTGAACAGGATCCTGCTGATAACGAAGATGAGGATCGTATGCGTTTTGCTGCGGCAATCCGTACTGAGACTGCTGATATTGTCCGTACTGCGGCTGATTATACTGAGGATAACCGTAAGTTTGCTGACCGTAATACTGAGCAGACTGCTGCCGGTATTGCTGCTGCGCATAAGTCTGCTGAGCATAAGTCTGCTGAGCATAATTCTGCTGCGCATATGTCTGCTGCCCGGCTGTCATGCTCTGCTGCGCTGTCATGTTTGCAAACGCGTCCGAATTTCCCGATGCATTGGCATACTGCTCATAAGGACGCTGAGAATATGCTTCCATTCTCGAATATTGTCCGTTCGAATACTGCCCTTGCGGCTGCTGCCATGAATACAAAGACCCCGGCTGCTGCGGCTGCTGAGACTGCTGCTGCGCATAAAACTGTCCTGACCCGTTCATATCAGAAGTTTCTTCTGCCGCTTTCTGATTAAAATCATCCATTTTCCCTCCAACAGCGCAATCGGCTCTCAATGCAACAGACTGTCAATGCAACAGACTGCTAATGCAACCGGCTGCCAATACAATCGGCTGCCGATGCTTTTCGCACGTCTGCGCATTTTTCCGGCGCAATTCGTTTCAAGCATTTGACAGCGTTCAAACAGATTCGATAAATCACAATTCTACCGCCGGATTTTTTATCGCGCCGCAAAAACATTCGGAAGAAAAAATATCCGGCAGAAAAACCCATATATCACAAACCTTAAAATTACCTGAATGTTATCTGATAAATAAATTTGTCAAAATTTTGCGGAAAAATTTTATTCTGGCCAAACCTTGCGCAAATACAAGCAAAATGCAAACAAAAAACGATTTCATGAAAAAAGCGCAAAAACCGCACGACATCGCAATTCGGGCGAAAAATTAAAATAACCCCTTCTAAAAAGCTTTATTTTTCAACGCATTCAGCTTTTTTAAAAGAAATTTTAAGTAAATTTTCAGAAAAAAATTCAGGCTTGATTTATGTCTTTTCAGAGTGCAAGAATATTACAAGCGCATTCTTGCAATGCGGCATTTATTGATGCTGTTTGTGAGAATTTTAAAGTTTAAAAGAACGCGCAAAGCTTAAGCGCCTTCATACTCTTATATGCTTAAGCGGCCGCGTGTTCTGCAAGCTTTAAATGCGCGAGAAAATGTATCCGACAGTCAGGAAAAGTTTTGACACAAGGCAGACATACGAAACGTCCTCAGAAGAAGACCGGTTCGCACAAAGCGAACCGTGCGGGGATGTCTTTTTCCGCCGAAGGTCGTCATGCGGGCAAAGCGACGGCAGGAGCGCACGCGCAGAAACGTGCCGGTTCGCATAGAGCCGCTTCTAAAACTTCGATTCTTTTTAATCCTGTTGCCAATGCAGTCAAGTCAGTTTCTAATGCTGTTTCAAATACTCAAATGCCGCACGCAAGAGCCATGCGTTTGGGCGCGATAATCCCAAGCGCCGCTGTCCTGCTGGCTCTTGCCGGCGGTTCTGCAGCGACTGCGACATCAGGAACCATTCTTGCCGCAACCGATTCTGAGGGATCATCCGTTTCTCGAAACAGCAGCAGAGGCGATTTGCTTTCCGAAAGGCAGAAGACATCTTCGGACGAATCGGCAAACGCAGACTTTATCGGCAGAACCCAGGCAGTAAACACAAACGAGCTTGTTTCTCTGACTGCCGATCAGGAAAGCGCAAGAAGACAGCTTTCAATCTTCGTAAATGCCGGACGCGATTTCTACAATGCGACTTTAAACAAGGTTTCGGCAACCCTTTCAGGTAAACTTGGCGAAGCGGTCGATACCGGTCAGGCAATGCTGAATACGACGGTTGTTTCTCTTGAAGATTTGCGAGCGCAGATTATCGAAATCAACAGCTGTCAGACAAATATCACAAGACAGCTCAGCTCGAAGAATGCAGACAGCTATAATTCTTCAGGCTCCGGAACTGTTCCCGTTGCGGGACAAGGTTACAGCGTGAGCGGAACAAACGGTTATCCTTACGGTCAGTGCACGTGGTGGGCTTGCCTGAGACGCTCGCAACTGGGTCTTCCCTGCTCGAACTATTTCGGAAACGCCGGATGGTGGGCTGTCGCAGCAGCCGCTTCAGGATACGCGACAGACAATGTTCCCACGGTAGGCTCGATTATTGTTTTTTCTCCCGGCCAGTACGGAGCTTCTTCAGTTTACGGACATGTCGGAATTGTCGAATCCGTTCATGAAGACGGGAGCATTACAATCAGCGAATCCAATGTTTTGGGTCAGGCCGTCATATCCGAAAGAACTTTTACGGCAGGACAGGCCGCAGCCGTAAAATACATTCACTGAAATTACTAAAACGCATAACTCAGAACCTCATTCGCTAGCCGCAAACGCGCGCATTTAACGAATCGGGGTTCTGTTTTATTTGATTTGCTCCGTTCAGCCCGGTAAAATGTTTCGTATCGCTTTTTCGGATTCAAAAACATGAAATCCGACAGAGAATTCGGTCGAATTGAAAAAATTCGATAAGGTGTGATCGATTTTGAATTTCAATTTTTTGTCAAAAAATACAAAAAACAGAAAACCGATGACAAAATCTGCGCGGCTTAAAACCGTAAGAGCTGGCATCGCGATTCCGTGCGCTTTTCTGATTATGTCGGCGTGCGCTTCTTCTGCTGCGGGCGCAAACGGCGATACGCATATTCTTGCGGCAAGGGACGCCGAAGGAAATATCGTTTCGCGCGATTATTCGAGAAGCAGAATTTTAAACGACGATTCACATTCCGTGACGGCAGACGGAAATTATTCTGCGACAGCCGAAGCTGCGGCCGTAACCGTATCCTACTTCCCCAGCACCGGAGAAATAGAAAGCCTGGCAGAAGCAATACAATCCTGCACTTCGCTTTTGCAGTCGGCCGATTCGGTATCGAAAGATTTGAAGGACAAGCTGGAAACCGCATGTCTTGCGGCTCAAACCGCACAATATAACAGCGCGGACGATTATGCCCGCGTTATTGCAGACATTAAAAATGCTTCCGACCCCGTAACGGATGCGATGTCCAAAGCAGAGCTGGCCGCAAAAGAAGCAGCCGAAGCCAGTCGAAAAGCCGCTCAAAAACAGGCGGCCGCAGCCGCAGACAGCATTCAAAACAACTCGGGCACAATTATTTCCGACCCGACCGGAGACGCGATAGCAGAACTGGCTTCGCGCTATGCCGGCAAAGTGCCTTACGTTTCGGGAGGAGCAGATACGAACGGCTGGGACTGTTCGGGAATGGTTATGTGGGTTTTCGCGCAATTCGGCATTTCGCTTCCCCACTATTCGGGCGCGATGGCAAGCATGGGAGAAGAGGTTTCTTCTCTTTCAAAAGCTCAAAGCGGCGATATTATCTGCAATAATGCTCATGCTGCGATTTATTTAGGCAACGGACTTTGCATTAATGCGATGAATCCTTCCATGGGCACCAGAATCGTTCCTGTTTCTGCAATCAATACTTTTGCAGACGGATATTCGATTCGAAGAATGATCTGATTCGCGAAAAAGAGGAATTTCGCCGCCCTCGCATGTGATATCGTGAATATTAAGTTTTAGTCATATAAATCGGAGGGCAGCTTTCGCATGCAGGCTTCTAAAACAGAGAAAGGCATCCGTCTTCTTCTCGAAAGCATCGGCGAGAACACGAATCGAACGGGTCTTTTGGAAACTCCCGCCAGAACGGCTCGCATGTATGAAGAGATTTTTGGGGGATACAATGCCGACGTGCGAGAAATCCTGTCGAAACGCTTCCCCGTCAATGAGAATCCGGATGAGAATCCGGGCGACAGTCAATCCGCAAATTCAGACATTGCCTGCGATGCCGGAATAGTTTTGGAAAAAAATATAACATTCTATTCGATGTGCGAACATCATATGCTTCCCTTTTACGGTCATGCTCATATTGCTTATATTCCGCGCAATGAAGTTGTAGGAATCAGCAAATTGGCAAGACTTACCGAAGCTTTTGCGCGCAGACTGCAGATTCAGGAACAGCTTACGGGACAGATTCTTCAGTCGCTTGACGAACATCTTCAGCCGCGAGGCACGATGGTTGTTATCGAAGCGGAGCACATGTGCATGACTATGCGCGGAATCAAAAAGCCCGGAAGCAGAACGGTTACCGTGCGAGCAAGCGGGCTTTTCATTGAAAACAATGATCTGAAAACTCAAGTTTGGGAAATGTTGAAAGCATAAGAGGCAAAAATATGAACAATACCAACCCGGGAGCGATTAAAGACCGGAAAACCCGCATAAAAACCGTCAAAATCGGATCGAAAACCTTTTATCTCGGAAATCATACATATATTGCGGGAATTTTGAACGTCTCCCCCGAATCATTTTCTGATGGAAAATCATTTTCGAGCGCAGATGAAGCGTTTGCAAAGGCTGAAAAACTTATCGAAGACGGAGCGGATATTATCGATTTGGGAGGAATGTCCACTCACCCGGGATACGATCCGATAAGCGAAGACGAGGAAATAAGGCGAATCAGCGGAATCACGAAAAGAATCAAGCAGCATTATCCGCAGATTCCCGTTTCAGTCGACACATACAGAAGCCGGGTTGCTCGAGCCGCAATCGATGAAGGCGCGGATGCAATTAACGACATCTGGGGTTTTCTGCATGACGAAAAAATGGCGCAAACCGTTGGAAAAGCGGGAGTTTCATGCATTCTTATGCATAACAGAAAAGACAGGAATTACAATAATCTTGCAGAAAATGTGATTGAAGACGTTAAAAAAAGCGTTTTGATTGCCAAAGAAGCCGGAATTGAAGATGAGAAAATCATTCTCGATCCCGGAATAGGCTTTGCAAAAACATACGAGAATAATCTGGAAATTTTGCAGCGCGGAAACATATTGGAAACGTTGGGATACCCGGTTCTGCTGGGAGTTTCGAGAAAATCCGTTATCGGCTTTGCTGCCGGCATTGAAACTCCGAAAGACAGAGATGCGGCGACGATTGCGACGACTTTGAAAGCAGTTGCCGACGGATATGATTTTGTGCGCGTTCACGACGTGAAAGCAAATAAGGATGCGATAAAAATGTTTGAGATTCTTCTGCAGAGGGGTTAAGAAAGCATGAAAGCAACGGACAGCATCAAAATTGAAGATTTGGAAGTATTTGCCCGCCACGGAGTTCTGACTGAGGAAAAAAGCCTGGGACAGAAATTCGCGATTACTTTGGAATGCTTTTTTGACGTTTCCGCCGCCGGCAGAAGCGACGATTTGACAAAAACGGTTAATTACAAGGAATTGGCGGATTTTGCAAGCGAACTTTTCCGAGTTAACGCTTTTGATCTGATTGAAGCTGCCGCAGAGCATCTCGCGCGGGAAATCCTGGTTCGATATTCGCTTATCGAAATGATAAAAATAAAGATTTCCAAGCCTTGGGCGCCAATCGGGCATTCTGTTAAAACCGTAAGCGTTCAAATCGCAAGGTCCAGACACACCGCATATATTTCGACAGGTTCGAATATGGGAGACCGCGAAGAGCATATTCGGCGAGGAATTGCGGCTTTAAACGAGAATAAGCTGTGCCGAGTAACGAAAGTTTCGGATTTTATTGAAACCAAGCCTTACGGCAATGAGAATCAGGATAAATTCATCAACGCATGTTTTGAACTGAAAACTCTTCTGTCTGCGGAGGAATTGCTTAAACTGATTCACGAAATCGAAAAAAGCGAAGGCAGAACGAGAAAAGAACATTGGGGACCGAGAACTCTGGATTTAGATATTCTGCTTTACGACGATTTGATTATGCGAAGCGATTCTTTGAATATTCCGCATATTGACATGGAAAACAGGCAATTCGTTTTGCAGCCTTTGGCACAAATTGCGCCTGAAACGATACACCCCCTGCATGGCATGCCGATCGCGCGGCTGGCTGATATCCTTGCGAATCGTTGCACCGCCTGAACGCGAAATACGTGCTATTATTTCCTCCTGTCACGAAAATGGCGAAGACGGATTTTTATAATGCCAGAAAGATGATAGCTGACCGGGTGGTCGGACAGGTAAGGCATCAAAACCTGTTTTGCTGTTTTCAGAACGAACAAAATTAAGGATTAAATTATGATAAATGAGAAAATTGCCGGTGCTGTTCTTGCCGCCGCAACTCTGTTCGGTTCCGCTTCATTTGCCGCGACTGCAAACGCAGTGCAGACTAATGCAGAATTATTTCAAAATGACCCCGATTGTACAGAAATCACTTCTTACACTGGAGAAACCGATACGCTTACATATGAAATCCGTCATTTGGAATGCCCCAATAATGAAAGCGATTGGGCTGTGGTAACCGATTTCAAGGGTTCAGACGACGGAGTAATGAATGTTCCGGCAACTCTGCCTGATAAGAATACTTCAAAGGAATACACCGTAAAGAGAATCGGAACCGACGGCGAGCTGGCACATAAAGATGACGTGAAAAAACTTGTGCTTAATTATGATAAGTCACAGTTGAAGTCTTACGCTTATTACATCGCCTCTCGTGCCTTTGCAAACGCCAAACAGCTTGAAGAAGCAGATATAGCTGCTTCAGTAATCGTTCTGGATTCGGCATTCGAAAACATTAAATCTTTGAAAACAGTACAAGCCAATCCGGCTATAGATGGTTTTAATAAAGACGAATGCACAAGTCTGTTCTATGTCGGCAAAAACGGCTTCAGAAATTGTTCTGAACTTTCAGGCACAATTAAACTCGGAAGCAGATTCGGACTCATGCTTGAAACTGCGATAATCAATGAAGATGCATTTAACGGCTGTTCCAAGGCGGAAGAATTCAAATTCCCGTATGATTCCAAATACGGAGGCAGCACTACTGTGTATGACTATGCTTTCAGCGGCACAACAGCAAAAGGATCTATTAATGCTACCTCATTGAATTTAAGCGATCACGCCTTAGACAATTCGAATATCAAAGTTTCATGACACTAAGGTATTTTTGCGATTCTTGCAGTCTGATTCATATGGTCTGATCAGCAGAATACGACAACACTGTTTTCAGAATAATCACAATCTGAAAATACAATCTGAAAACAAAAAAACGAAAATATGAATAAATGTCGGACACGGCGAGCGCAAAGAACGCACACTGTGCCCGATTTTTTTTGTTTAATGCGCAGTTGTTTGTCAAAACAGCATCGAAATGCATTGAACAGCGGAAATTTTGCGAACATGGTATACTTAATGAGTTGCTTTTAAAGCGAAATATCAGCGTATGCGAATAAATGATTCGCATTAAGGATTGTGATTTATAAATGACAAAGTCAGGACGTCACTGTCAGAAGCACGGTCATGAAAGACACTGTCAGAAAAAATCCGCAGACATGAATGTTTTTTTGTCTGCGAAAAACTTTCTCGGGATTAAAAAAGAATCCTCAAAAGTAAGAACAAAGCGCGTTTTGTGCGCGGTTCCCTGTTTTGCAATGCTTGCGGTCACTGCCGGAGCTTCCGGAGCCGCAACGCAGAACAGAACGAATATGCTTCCCGGAATTGCAGCCGAGTCTTCATCGGTTTCAAGATCCGATCGCCGTTCGATTTTTACGGACGACACGCAGACAGTCTGGTCAGACGGAACATATAAGGCGGAAAACGAAGCGACGAAGATTTCGGTTTCCTACTCTCCTACGACTTCTCAGACCGACAATCTGGCAAAAGCGATTCAAAGCTGCGTTGCAGCCTTGGACAAGTCGCTTGATTCGCCGGACGAAAAGCTTATGAATACTTTGGATTCCGTATGCAATGATGCGGCAACCAAGATTAAAAACAGTTCTGCTGATTATGATGACGCGATTTCTGCCGTCGTTGCAGCCGTAAAAGCAGTAACAAACGCTCGCGAAGCGGCTGCCGCTGCTGAAGCTGCCAGAAAGAAAAGCGCTAACAGCAATGCTTCCAAGCAAAATACCGCAGACGGAAATTCGTCGCAAAACGGTTCTTCGAGCGATTCTTCATCAAGGTCATCGTCTTCTGAGACAAGAACAGAGAAAGGCGACGCGATTGTTTCGGCTGCCATGTCTCTGATAGGTCAGCATATGGACTGCACAATGCTGGTAACGCTTGCTTTGCAGAGAGCTACAGGCATTTATTTCCACGGATGGCCAGCAGACTATGCGAATTTCCCCGGAGCCGTGCAGACAACGCTTGAAAACGCGGTTCCCGGAGACATCCTTATCTACGACGGACATGTTGCGATTTATGCCGGCAACGGAAGCGCAGTGCACGGCGGATGGTGCGGAGACAATGTCGCGTTGGCAAGCGTTTCTTGCGGAAAAAGACTTTTAAGCGTCTACCATGTTCAGTAAGCGCAAAGCGCAGACATAAATACGCTGATAATAAGCGGCAGACAATAAAACCCGAACCGCAGCAAAGTTTTGTTGCAAGCAAAAAATCCGACTGTTTTTTGGCAGCCGGATTTTTTATGCGTCAATTGCAAGTCTTAAACGGTCACATTTTCGCGCACGTATTGAGCATTTTGTTTAAGCGCTTCGATTAATTCTTCAGCATTGCAAAAACGCCGCTGAGGTCTTATAAAACCCTCGAATTCAAGCGAAACGCGATGTCCGTACAAATCAATCCAATCGTCGCACAAAGCGAAAGCTTCGACACTGCGCTCATTGCAGTCGTCAAAAGTGCTTTTAGCGCCGATTGAAATCGCTGCGGGATAAACGCGCGGATGCGCTGTATTCTGCATCTCATTTTCGATTCCCTCATCGATAAGACGTCCTGCATAAACGCCGTCAACGGGTATATACTGCATTATTCCGTCCAGATTTGCCGTCGGAAAACCCAATTCTCTGCCGCGCTTGAGCCCGTGAACCACAGTGCCTCGAATCGCATGACAGCGTCCCAATATTTCGTTCGCATCTTTTATTCTGCCGCGCGAAAGCAGGAAACGCACATTCGTTGAACTCCATGCGCGGTATTTTTTGCAGTTATGCTTCTTGGTCCAGGCACGCTTTTCCGCCTTGTTCATGTTCGAAAGGATATCTTTCGGCTCTCCGTCTTCCTCGGGAGCTTCAGGCTTAAAATCAGCCGGAATCCGCACAAATTCCGGACCTGAATCTTCGATTGCTTCCAGTTCGAATACGCCGGTAGCCTCCGCCATGCGTTTCACGGCTTTAACATCTCCCATGCGATCCGCTCCCATATGCGCATCCTTGCCCAGCACAAGCGTTCTCATGCCCGCCCGGCCGACAAGCTGTCCCAGGAAAGAAATGTATGTCGTGCGCGAAAAAGCAAAGGTATATTTTATAATGTAAAGCCTGTCCGCGCCTGATTTTTCAATGATTTTAATGCGATCTGAGATGTCTGTAAGAATGTTTTGAGCAGCGTTTCTTTTATCTGCAACCTTATCTGCAACCTTATCTGCATTCTTATCTGCTTTGCAGACAGTATTGTCGAACATTATGACAATCGACATGCAGTCATGCTTTTTCGCCAGCCTGACTGTTTTCTCGATAATCGCCTGATGACCGCGATGCATTCCGTCGAAATTGCCCACGGTTACAACGCTTCGCTTGTCTTTATCGATTGCCGGCCATTCGATTGCGCCGGTTTCGCCGGGTTCGATTCTTTCGATCTGCATTGTATTTCGCTTTCGTACTCGTTGTATTTTCTCAATTATTCGCGCGAGCAGCTCTCGGCTTTCGTTCTCGGTTTTCGCTTTCGGGAAATCTGTTTTTAAGTTTCAGACTCTCGCGGTTTAGAATTTTCACAGCCTGAAGATTTCAGAACCGGTTTCGACATTTGCCGATTTTGCACGGCTGCCGGCTTTTCGCGTTTTTCCGATTTCAAATTTTCAGTCGGGAAAACGACAACGGGTTTAATCTTGTTTTTCC
The DNA here is from genome assembly GCA_900314875.1 of uncultured Actinomycetes bacterium. Classification (GTDB taxonomy): domain Bacteria; phylum Actinomycetota; class Actinomycetes; order Actinomycetales; family Bifidobacteriaceae; genus RUG039. Next base: position 162,431 of record OMWX01000003.1, read on the forward strand.
CGCATTTTTTTACAATCGCAATAAGCTCGGCTTCCGATTCCGCTGTATTTTCTGCCCTTTTATCTGCTGTATTTTCGGCAGGATTTTCAAATGAATGCTCAGCGGGATTTTCAGCGGGTTCCCCGGCAGCCGCTTCAAAATTGCTTCCTTTCTCAAGCACTGCCGCAAAACAGGATTTTTCATTATTTTCGGCAATTTTTTTCGCAAAATTATTTGTATTTTGCAAATCTGCATATGCAATGCGTCCGAAACGCAGGTCTTTCGCGCTTTTTTCGTCAACGCATACGCAAGGCATAACATTTTTTGCAACTTCGGCAGGCGAAATTCGATGTTCTGACAGATTTGCATCATGAGCAAAGAAAGCCTGTTTTCTCTCAACCGTCTCGCCCTGCCTGTTAACATATGTTTTTTCTCGAGTTTGCGCTTTGACGCAAGCCGAATCGCTCGCTTCAAAACCGCCGACGCGCGTCCTGCGAAGCATTGTAAGATAACCGCCGATTCCCAATGCTTCGCCCATATCGCGTCCCAAAGCCCGAATATAAGTGCCTGACGAACACGAAATCTGAGCATTCACGTCAATATAAGATTCCGTCCTGGAAATGCTGTTAATTTCAAAGCTTGAGACGTTTATATCCCTGGGCTTAAGTTCTACGCTCTGACCGGCTCTCATGCTCTCATAGGCACGTTTGCCGTTGATTTTCACGGCAGAATACGCACTTGGAATCTGCTTTATATTTCCGGTCAGCTTTTCTGCTGCAGAATAAATAAGTTCGTCTGTTATTTTCGCGATATCTTCGCAGAGCGCCCGATCCGTTATTTTTCCGTCGGCATCATCGGTATTCGTCGAAGCGCCCAGGCGAATCGTCGTTTTGTATGTTTTGCTGCTTCCGGTGATGTAATTCAAAAGCCTTGTCGCAGAGCCGAATCCGATTACAAGAATTCCCGTGGCCATCGGATCCAATGTGCCCGCATGTCCGACGCGTTTTATGCGCAAAGCATGACGAACCGCCGCAACGACATCGTGGCTTGTTACGCCCTGCGGTTTGTCGACGACAAGAACTCCCGATCGGACGGAATTTGCAGGCTTTACCTGATTTGCCGAATTTGCTGCTTCAGATTTTTCTTCAGATGCTGCGCTCATAATTCTTCGATAATGACTTTATAATCCTGTGAATCAGAATCTGCCTGCGAATCTTCATTTGCAGGTTCGGCCGTCTGTGTCATACTCTGCTGTTCTGCAGTCTGCTGTTCTGCACTATGCGGATTTTCGCTTTGATATTCTGTATTCTGAGATTCGTCTTTTCCATTTTCTTCCGATTCTTCATTATGCCTGTACGGGTCAGCACAGGAAGCATACTGAGCATTCTCGCGCAATTTTGCAATCTGCTCGTCGCGTTTTTTTGCCGCTATGAGAATATCCTCGATTCCGTGCGCTTCTGCCGGAACTTCATCGTAGATAAAATGCAGCTGCGGAGTAAGCCTTAAACCGGCTTTCGCGCCGACCAGAGAACGCAGACGGCCCTTTGACTGTTCGAGAGCCTGTTTCGCTCTTTTGCGATCTCCGTCTTCGCGGCCTGCGCGTCCAAGCTGAGTCCAATAAATTCGCGCATGCTGCATATCATTTGTAACGCGAACTTCGGTGACTGTGACTCCGGAAAGTCTTTTATCGTTAAGCTGTCCTTCGATGGCGGGCGCGACGACTCTTCTGATAAGCGCCGCGATACGCGCCGAACGCGGATTTGTCATTTGCTCTGCCCTTCTCGATTCTTGCTTGAATCATGTTTGATTCGTTTTTAAATTCTTAAGATTCAAAGCGGTGCCCGCCGCAAAACGCGACGGACACCGGATTTTCAGATTTTTTATTCACTCGCAAATATTTTTTGCATATCTGCCTTGCAAACTCTGCTTGAAAGTTTGCCTGTATATATATTCGCAAACTTCCCCGCGAACATTGCGCAAAACATTCCCGCAAATATTTCGCGAATGCTTACTTGCGCTCGATTTCCTGCATTTCGAATGTTTCGATAACATCGCCGATTTGAATATCATTGAAGCTGCCCAGATTAATTCCGGCCTCGTACCCTTCGGTTACTTCATTAACATCATCCTTAAAGCGGCGAAGCGTCGAAATCTCCAAGTCATTGAATGTGACAACGCCGTTGCGCATGATTCTTGCTTTCGTTCCGCGCCTGACGGTACCGTCTTCAACCTTAACGCCTGCAATATTGCCGAACTTGGACGAACGGAAGATTTCGCGAATCTCGCTGTGAGACGTGACAACTTCCTCATATTCGGGCTTAAGCATGCCCTTCAAAGCGGCTTCGATATCTTCGATTGCGCTGTAGATTACCGAATAGTACTTAATTTCAACGCCTTCGCGCTCGGCAAGATCAGCGACCTGACGGTTCGGACGAACATTAAATCCGAGGATAACCGCCTTATCGACAGTCGCAAGATTGACGTCGTTCTGCGTAATCGCGCCGACTCCGCGATGAATAACCTGAATTCCGACCTCATCGGATACTTCAATCTTCATCAGCGACTCTTCAAGAGCCTCGACGGAACCGGACGAATCGCCCTTAATCACAATGTTAAGATGATCGATTTCAGACTTGGCGAACTGCTCTTTAATGTCTTCAAGAGATACAATCTTGCGGCGCTTTGCCAGCTGAGCCGCGCGTTCGGTAGCCTGACGCTTTTCAGCAATCTGACGCGCATCCCTGTCATTTGCGGCAACCAGGAAAAGGTCTCCCGCGCTGGGAACGGACGTAAGACCGAGAACCTGAACCGGAGTTGAAGGACCTGCCTGCTCAAGGTTTTCTCCGTGCTCGTCAAGCATTGCTCGAACGCGTCCATAAGAAGTGCCGGCAACAATCGAATCTCCGATATGAAGCGTTCCCTGCTGAACAAGAACGGAAGCAACCGAACCGCGTCCTTTGTCGAGACGTGCTTCAATAGTTGCTCCGCGAGCATTCATGTCGGGGTTTGCCCGCAAGTCGAGAGTAGCGTCGGCCGTAAGAAGCAGCGCTTCGAGCAGTTTGTCGACATTCGTGCCCTGCTTTGCGGAAATATCGACGAACATTGTGTCTCCGCCGTATTCTTCCGGAACAAGTCCGAATTCGGTAAGCTGACCGCGAACCTTATCCGGATTCGCGCCCTGAACGTCAATCTTGTTTACTGCCACGACAATCGGAATATTTGCCGCCTGCGCGTGATTAATGGCTTCAACGGTCTGAGGCATTACGCCGTCATCCGCCGCTACAACCAGAATCGCCAGGTCGGTAAGCTCCGCTCCTCGAGCTCGCATGGCCGTAAACGCTTCGTGACCCGGCGTATCAAGGAACGAAATCGTCCTGTTTTCGCCGTTAAGCTCAATCGATACGCGGTATGCTCCGATACGCTGCGTAATGCCGCCGGCCTCGCCGGAAACAACATTCGTCTTGCGAATCGTGTCAAGAAGTCTGGTCTTTCCGTGATCGACGTGTCCCATGACCGTGACGACCGGAGGACGCGGAACAAGCTTGCTGTCGTCCGCATTTTCGGCATCCAAATCAATGTCGAACTGCTGAAGAAGCTCTTTGTCTTCTTCTTCTGCGGAAACAATTTCGATATTCCAGCCGATTTCCGCTCCGAGAGCTTCGAAAGTACCGGAATCGAGCGACTGTGTCGCGGTCGCCATCTCTCCCAGATGGAACAATACCGTAACCAGAGAAGCCGCATTTACTTTAATCTTCTCGGCCAGATCGGAAAGAGTGGCGCCCTGACGCAGACGAATTGTCGCGCCGTTGCCCGACGGTATGCGAACACCGCCGATAACGGGTGCTTTCATCTCTTCATATTCTTGACGCTTTGCTCTGCGAGCCGCTTTTCTGGACTTTGAAGATTTTCCGTGCTGCTGACCGAATGCTCCGGCAGCTCCGCCCCGGCCGCGTCCGCGAGGACCGCCTGACGGAGGACCGCCGGCCGACGGCAGAGAATTGCTGCCGAAACGGCTGCCGCCGCCGGGCGCGCCGGGCGAACGCCTTCTGTCTGACCACTGCGAAGTTCCGCGCGAATTGTTATTCGGGCGTTCGCTGCGGCCCGGACGACCGCCTCTGCCGCGACCGGAACCGTTTGAGTTGCGATTTGACGGACCGCCGTTTCCATTGCGCCCGGACGGACCGTTAGAGCCGCGATTCATGGGATGCGGACGCGGAATGTCGCCGGGCGTGGGAACATGCATTCCCTGCGTGCGTCTGAAAGGATTGTTTCCGGGGCGCGGTCCGGACGCGGAGCGGCCTCGAGAAGGAGTTTCCCCGGCAGCGGCGGGCTTCCTGCCGTTCGGAGCTGCGGGGCGCGAGGGACGGCGAGAATTGCGCTTCTTGTCCTGTCCGGCTTTATCCTGCCCCGGCTTGTTCTGTCCGGATTCGTTTCCTTTTGCGGATGCTTTCGCGCTTCCCGCCTGAGCTGCGCTGTTTGCAGCAGGATTTACGGGAGACTGAGCCGCTCTGGCTACAGCCTGACGCGGAGAAGGCGCAGCTTTCGAAGAAACCTTCGAAGACTGTTTGCTGCCCTTTCCTGACTCGTTTTTCTTTGCGTCGGAAGAGCGTGAAGAAACAGCCTTCTTATCGCTTTTATCGGCAGACTTTTTGTCGCTGTTCTGCTTTTCGGCAGTTTTTCTTTCGGCAGACTTTTTGTCTGAAGTCTTCTTCTCCCCTGTTTTGCCGGCCGTCTGCTTGCTTTCTTTTCCTTTTGCATCGCTTGCGGGAGCAGTCGCGCCGCTCTGATTTTCAGCAGACGGAAACTGTGCCCGCAGTTTCTTTATAACGGGAGCTTCCACAGTTGATGACGCAGATTTTACAAACTCTCCCATGTCCTTGAGTTTGGCTAAAACCGTTTTGCTGTCAACGCCAAGTTCTTTGGCCAATTCGTACACGCGTGCTTTTGGCACCAATTTCTCCTATCCGTGCCGCGCGCGCAAACACGCGGCTCTATCTGATGAACGATTTATTCCGTTTCATCGCGCAACCATTTTGCTTTACCTCGCTTTTAGTGAGTGCGGCGCGCAAAACAAATCAAAACGCGCCGCTCACATTCTGCTCACAAGTGTACTCCGCCGTCCGGATGAAATTATCAAATCCGGTTTTGCGCGGTTAACTCGCGCAGTTTAACAGCCTTGAACGCAAACGCTAAAGCTTGCGATGAAGAATTCATCCGCGTTTTTTCATCCGCGGACGGCGCAAGCCGAATTGCTGCTGTCGTCAGGACTGATATTGTCAGGACTGCTGTCCTTCATCAGGAACACTGTTCGAAACGCTGTCAGAGGCATCGGAATATTTCTCGATTTCTGCTTCAGCTTCTTTTGCGAGACGGTTTTCTTCAGACTCGATTCCGATCTTCCATCCTGTCAGTTTGGCCGCCAGACGCGCATTCTGTCCCTCTTTTCCAATCGCCAAAGACAGCTGATCGTCGTGAATATACGCGATTGCAGTTTTATTCTTCTCGCTTATGACATGCACGGAAACAGCATGCGCGGGAGACAAAGCCGCAGCGACAAACTTTGCGGGATCCTCAGACCAGTCCACGATATCGATTTTCTCGTTGCCCAAATTATCCATAACAGCGCGCACGCGAGTTCCCGCAGGACCTATAAGAGCGCCCTTGGGATTCACTCCCGGAGCATTCGCTCTAACCGCTATTTTCGTCCTCTGACCGGCTTCGCGCACAATCGACATAATCGAAACAGCCGAAGAATTCAATTCGGGAACTTCGCGCTCGAAAAGTCTGCGGACAAGATCGGGATGAGATCTTGAAACGATAATCTCAGGACCTTTCAAACCGCGCGAAACATTCGTAACATAAACGCGAAGACGCTCGCCGTGACGGTATACTTCGCCGGGAACCTGCTCGCGAACCGGCAGAATCGCTTCAACATCTCCCACAGCAATATGCACATTCTGAGAATCCTTAAGATTCTGCTGAATAACGCCTGTGATCAAATGACCTTTCTGACCCGCAAAAGCGCCGAAAATCTTATTGTCCGCCGCCTGACGATAAAGAAGAGAAATAGTCTGACGCGCAGCAGCGGCCGCCATGCGTCCGAAATTCTCAGGCGTATCGTCAAATTCATCGCTTAATTCGGGAGCGGGATAAGGTTCGTCCTCCGAAGGCCGGACCGGAATCTCCTTGCGAGCCCAAACGGTAAAAGTGCCGTTAGCTTCGTCAAGTTCGACGCGCGCGTTCTTATGCGCATTCGGGGTTTTCGAATAAGCCAGACGCAATGCTTCTTTGAGAGCCTCGTCCAAATCTGCGGCATCAATATCCTGTTCTGCCGCCATTCTGTGCAAAGCCGCTAAATCAAGTTCCATGCTCAAAGACCTCCCGTATGAAATTATAATCGAACGCTGTGCTCTTCAGTCTGCAACGGCATTTATTCTATCCAATAGAAGAAGACAGCGCAAAAAATATTTTTCAGACACAAAAAATATTTTCCAAGCAGAAGAGAGCAATATGAAGGGCAATACAAAAGACAATATGATTTTTTGCAGCAGAACACGCCCGGAAAACAGATTCGTCGTCAAAATCAAAACAATCGCCGCTGCAAGCGCTTCGGCGGTTTTTGCATTGTCACTCGGAATTCAAAGCGCGTGCTGTCTGCCCGGAATCGATCCGAAATACATTGACAATGCAGAAGAAGAAGCTCAAAAAAATTCTGCGCTTGCCACTTGTTCAAACGCATATTGGGCTGCGCTGACCAATACGGAAAAAATCGAGAAAGCGCCGGGAAGTTACACGAAAGCATACGCAGCCGCAAACGCGTCCGCCGCCTGGACGCGCACGGCTTCTCTGTGTCCTTCGCATTTTTCGGAAGGAACGATTAAAGCTGCGCAAACGCGTATTACAGCCGAAAATGCGGCAAAAAAAGCGAATATCGGTCTGCCGAAATCGGCTGCTTTGTATGATGCGAAATCTTCCGACATTAAAACAGAAACCGAAAAATGGCTGAAAACGGCGAAAAATAAGAATATCGACCGCCGACTGGTTTCGGCGGACACGGTAAACAAGTTCGCTCTGGCCGAAGACAGACTCGCATTCGGCTTGGAAGTTTACGCTGCGAGAAACGCTTCAGACCGGACAAAAACTCTTGCGGAATCATGCGACAAAGCGCGCGCCGATTCGACAGCCTTTTACGAGCTTGCAAAAGAGCTGAACGCGGATTCGGGAAATAAAAATTTCAAGGATTCTCGAGAAATGCTTTATTCGGTCGAAAATTTTGCAGATAAAAATGAAATTACGGATACTTACACAGGACTTGCAGCCGGAACGGATTCCGTTTTTGAAATCGACTGCGCTTTGGAGCTTCTTAATGCGTTTGAAAACGATTTGAAGAAAAGCGGAACCGAAGAGGAAAACAAAGGCTCAAACGAAGAAAATGCCATAGAAGCCGCAAAACAGGCCAGACATAAGGCTCTGCACTCTATTTCCGGTTTTATCCAAAATCACATAATGCAAGCCGAGAAAACAGGTTTTCCGGTCAGTTCTTCCCGTCTGCTAAACAAAACAGAGTAGGATCTTTACTGTACGCAAACCGGGTGCGGAAACAATCATTTTCAAAACAGCAAAGTAGAGAAAATGGAACCGAATATGATTTTTCAAAAAGGCAGCAAAAATGACGCTTATGCGCAATATTTCGACGGACAAAGCTATCGCAACCTGCTTTCGTCTAAACAGGTTGCGATAGCTGCCGTTACTTTTGAACCCGGATGCAGAAACCATTGGCACATTCATCATGCCAAGACCGGCGGCGGTCAGATACTTATCGCAACTGCAGGACGCGGATACTGTCAGCTTTGGGGAGAAGAACCGATCGAACTGAAACCCGGAGATGTCGTTAATGTGCCTGCAAACGCGAAACACTGGCACGGAGCTGCTCCGAATGAATGGTTTCAGCATATTGCGGTTGAAGTGCCGGGCACAGAAACGTCAAACGAGTGGTGCGAACCGGTAAGCGAAAAAGAATACGGCAAATTAAAATAACAGCATTTCGCGCACTGCCGCGCGAATTATATGCGCACCATGACTGTATGCGAACCGCGCGCATCGTTGCTCTGAACACACCGCCCTGAGCATACCTCACTTTGCGCCCTGTCTGCAAAGCTCTGCATATGCTTGCATCGTTGCTGGTGCTGCTATTGTATGCGCTCAGATGAATGATTCGCGCGCGTGTGCACAAACACCGACAGAACATAAACACCGACAGAACATAAACACCGGCAAAACACAAATGAGGCGCAAACAATGGCACAAACGGCGCGCAAACAATGAAAAACCAGCGAAAGACAGCACATAAACACATAAGCACATAAACAGACAACAAAACAACAACATCAACACACACTAAAAAAAAAAAAAAAAAAAAAAATACATGCACAAAAACATGCACAAAAAGAAAAAATGTGAACTCGGAAATTTTTCCGGGTTCACATTTTTTATCAGTTCGAATAATTAACGGTTAAACCGTCTGAATTACTCTACAACTTTGGTTACACGACCGGAACCAACGGTGCGTCCGCCTTCACGTACAGCGAAGGTCAGACCCTCTTCCATAGCGATCGGCTGGATGAGTTCTACGGAGAACTCAGCGTGATCGCCGGGCTGAACCATCTCAACGCCGTCAGGCAGAGTGATAACGCCTGTAACGTCGGTGGTACGGAAGTAGAACTGAGGACGGTAGTTGGTGAAGAACGGCGAGTGACGTCCGCCCTCATCCTTGGTCAAAACGTAAACCTCAGCCTGGAACTTGGTGTGAGGAGTTACGGAACCGGGCTGAGTAAGAACCTGACCGCGCTCAACGTCTTCACGGTTTACGCCGCGGAGAAGAAGACCGGTGTTGTCTCCTGCTTCAGCTTCATCCATCTGCTTGTGGAAGGTTTCGATTGAAGTAACAGTTGTGGAAGTAGTTTCCTTAAGACCGACGATTTCAACCGGCGAGTTAACCTCAAGGCGACCGCGCTCAACACGACCGGTAACAACGGTACCGCGACCGGAGATGGTAAATACGTCCTCGATAGGCATGAGGAACGGCTTGTCCAAATCGTGCTCAGGAGTCGGGATGTACTCGTCGACAGCCTTCATGAGCTCCTTGACGGTCTCAACCCACTTGTCGTGATCGGCAGCATCATTGTGCAGAGCGCCGTAAGCGGAAGTCTTGATGATCGGGCAGTCGCGGTCAAAGCCGTTCTCGTCGAGCAAGTCGCGAACTTCTTCCTCAACGAGCTCAACGAGCTCTTCATCCTCAACCATGTCGCACTTGTTAAGAGCAACGAGAATACGCGGAACGCCAACCTGCTTTGCGAGAAGAACGTGCTCGCGAGTCTGAGCCATAGGACCGTCGGTTGCAGCGACTACGAGGATAGCGCCGTCCATCTGAGCAGCGCCGGTGATCATGTTCTTAACGTAATCGGCGTGTCCCGGAGCGTCTACGTGAGCGTAGTGACGATCAGCGGTCTGGTACTCGATGTGAGCGATGTTGATGGTAATACCGCGCTCTTTTTCTTCAGGAGCGGAATCAATCTGCTCGAAATCGTATGCAGGGTTGAGATCAGGATATTCCTCATGCAGAACCTTGGAAATAGCGGCAGTCAGAGTTGTCTTACCGTGATCAACGTGACCGATTGTACCGATGTTAACGTGCGGCTTGGTGCGCTCGTACTTGGCCTTTGCCATATTTGTCCTCCTGGACGTCTTGTTGCGGACTTGAATCTTCTGAATTTCAGAAGACACATACACTTCCGCATTTTACCTAATTATTGGGGTATTTCCAACTTCGTGTCCGACCCCGGCTGACAGAAACAATGTTACCGAAAACAGACGACAGAACACGAGTGAAAATGCGCGGACGCCAAAGCGTTTTTTGCTGCGGCGTCCGCAATAATACAGCGAACGATTACTCGCCGCGCTGTGCCTTGATAATATCTTCGGCAACATTCTTAGGAACTTCCGCATATGAATCCATCTGCATGGAGTACATAGCGCGTCCCTGAGTCTTGGAACGAAGGTCGCCGATGTAACCGAACATCTCGGACAGCGGAACCTTAGCCTCAACAACTTTGACGCCGGTGGCGTCGTTCATCTGCTGGATGGTGCCTCGGCGAGAGTTCAAATCTCCGATAACATCGCCCATATACTCTTCCGGCGTGCGAACCTCGACGGCCATAATAGGCTCGAGGATAATCGGACCCGCCTTGGGAGCTGCTTCCTTGAATGCCATGGAACCTGCGATCTTGAAGGCCATTTCGGACGAATCGACATCATGCATTGCACCGTCGATAAGTTCGACCTTTACGCCCACGCAGGGGAAGCCCGCGACAATACCGGACTCCATGGATTCGCGAATTCCGGCCTCGATTGAAGGAATGAATTCCTTGGCAATGTGACCGCCGGTGATCTGATTGTCGAATTCGAAGATCTCGCCGTCGGAAGTATCGCGAGGCAGAATGTTGATCTGGATCTTTGCGAACTGACCGGAACCGCCTGTCTGCTTCTTGTGAGTGTAGTCGAAGTTCATAACCGGCTTGCGGATAGCTTCGCGGTATGCAACCTGCGGCTTGCCCACATTGCACTCGACGTGGAATTCGCGGCGCATGCGGTCGACGATAATGTCGAGCTGCAGCTCGCCCATTCCAGAAATAAGAGTCTGGCCGGATTCTTCGTCGGTTTTAACTTGGAAGGTCGGATCCTCGTCCGACAAACGCGAAAGAGCAATGCCCATCTTCTCCTGATCGGCCTTGGTCTTAGGCTCCACGGCAACCTCGATAACAGGCGTCGGGAAGGACATGGACTCGAGCGAAATAGGAGCAGAATCGTCGCACAGGGTCTCGCCGGTAGAAGTGTTCTTCAGACCGACAAATGCGTAAATGTTTCCTGCTGTTGCTTCCTCAACCGGATTTTCCTTGTCAGAGTGCATCTGGAACATCTTTCCGATACGCTCTTTCTTGCCCTTGATTGAGTTCAAAACGTTGTCGCCGGGTTTTGCGGAACCGGAATAAACGCGAACGTAAACGAGCTTGCCGTAGAAAGGATGAGCGGCAATCTTGAATGCGAGAGCGGCAAACGGTTCGTCAGCCGTGGGGTGACGATCGATTTCAATGTTCTCATCCTTAGGATCGGTACCCTTGATTGCGGGAACGTCCGTAGGAGCGGGCAGGAAGTCGACAACCGCGTCAAGCATGGGCTGGACGCCCTTATCCTTGAAAGCAGAACCGCAGAATACGGGGTAAGCTTCAGAGTTGATCGTCAGCTTGCGAACTGCAGTGCGGATTTCGGCTTCGGTAATTTCCTCGCCCTCAAAGAACTTGTTCATAAGGGCTTCGTCGGTTTCTGCGACAGTTTCGAGAAGAACCGTGCGATATTCTTCGGCTTTGTCCTTGAGATCCTCGGGAATATCGGTCGTCTTGTAAGTTGCGCCCTTGTCGGAATCGTCATCCCATACGTAAGCAACCATTCGAACAAGATCGACAACGCCGGCAAATTCGTTTTCGGCGCCGATCGGAATCTGCATAACAATAGGAGTAGCCTTGAGCTTTTCGCGAATAGTGTCTACCGAGTAGTAGAAGTTCGCGCCCAGCTTATCCATCTTGTTGATAAAGCAGATACGGGGAACGTTGTACTTGTCAGCCTGACGCCAAACGGTTTCAGACTGAGGCTCAACGCCTTCTTTGCCGTCAAAAACAGCAACAGCACCGTCCAGAACACGCAGAGAACGCTCTACCTCAGCAGTAAAGTCAACGTGTCCGGGAGTATCGATGATGTTAATCTGATATGAATCATTCGTGTCATGAGACTGACGGTTCCAGAAACATGTTGTAGCAGCGGAAGTAATGGTGATTCCGCGCTCTTTTTCCTGATCCATCCAGTCCATTGTCGAAGCGCCGTCGTGCGTTTCGCCGATCTTATAGTTGACGCCCGTGTAGTAAAGGATACGCTCGGTTGTAGTCGTCTTTCCGGCATCAATGTGAGCCATGATGCCGATATTGCGCAAATGATCGAGATCCTTGGGATTATTCTTTGCAGCCATAATTTTTCCTTAAAGCTTCTGATATCACTTGATTTGAAACTACCAGCGGTAGTGAGCAAATGCCTTGTTAGCTTCTGCCATCTTGTGAGTATCTTCACGGCGCTTTACGGACGCACCCAAACCGTTGGCAGCATCGAGAATCTCGTTTGCCAAACGCTCGGACATTGTCTTTTCGCGGCGAAGACGGCTGAAATCGGTAAGCCAGCGCAATGAAAGAGTATTTGCGCGAGCAGGCTTAACCTCGACGGGAACCTGGTAGGTTGCGCCGCCGACTCGGCGGGAACGAACCTCAAGGCTGGGACGAATATTGTCCAGTGCGCGTTTGAGAACGGCTACCGGCTCCTGCTCGGTCTTTTCCTTGACAATATCAAGAGCAGAGTAGACGATATCTTCGGCAATAGCCTTCTTGCCGTCAAGCAGAATTTTGTTGATGAGCTGAGCTACGACTGTCGAACCGTAAATCGGGTCCGGCAGGAGCTGACGCTTTTTTGCAGGTCCTTTACGCGACATATCACTTAGCCTTCTTTGCGCCGTAGAGGGAACGACCCTGCTTACGGTCCTTTACACCCTGAGTATCGAGAGCGCCACGCACAATGTGGTAACGCACGCCGGGAAGATCCTTAACACGGCCTCCGCGAACAAGCACGATGGAGTGCTCTTGGAGGTTGTGACCTTCGCCGGGAATATATGCCGTAACCTCTACGCCGGAGCTGAGGCGGACACGAGCAACCTTACGCAAAGCCGAGTTCGGCTTCTTAGGAGTGGTTGTGTATACACGGGTGCACACGCCGCGGCGCAGCGGGCTTCCCTTAAGTGCCAAAGTCTTTGATTTCTTCGGCTTCGGCTTGCGTCCTTTACGGACGAGCTGTTCAATTGTAGGCAATTGAGTCTCCGATTTAAGATAGATAACTTTCTTTACTGCGAACCGCCGCTCTGCCGTCCGCGCGAAAGTTTTCTGACGCAAGATTGTTTAACATCCTTCAGGACAGCCAGATCCGCCGGCCCGGCGGCCCGTCTTCTTCACTTCCCCGTTGCCGGTTCAGCTCGCAAGAATCCGGGATGTCCCGTCCGATCGGTTCTGTCACATAAGAACCGCCGACGGCACACATATATATCCATTATACAACAAATGCCGACAAAGTAAACAGCAAATCATATTTTTTCTGCTGTCACTCTGCCGGCAGTTTGCCGAAAATATTTTATTCGTCGATAATTGCGTCCAAAATAGAGACTTTCAACGCTTTTCTCGACGGAGGAAGACTTGCCAGAATTCCGACAAAAATCGAAGAAGCCAGGAAAATTCCTGCCTGTTCATACGGGATTGAAAGCTTGTCCAAACCGTTGCCCGTGAACACTTTCTGTATTACAACGCCCGCTGCGACTCCGACAATGACGCCGACAAATGTTCCGAACAAAGAAATTTCGGCTGCCTCGATTCCTATCATCAGCCTGATCTGACCTTTGGAGGCTCCTGTGGCGCGAAGCAGTCCCAGTTCTCTCACGCGCTCTATTACCGACAGCGTCAGAGTGTTTACTACTCCGAAAATCGCAATAACGATTGACAAGGCAAGCAGCGCATAAAGAATTACGAGAATCTGGTTGATAACCGACGAGAACGTCGATTGAAGATCTTCTTTATTCATAACCGATATCACGTAATATTTTTTAACGCTGTCGACAATTCGCTGCTTTTGAATTTCCTCGCTTACGGAACCGTCGGATTTTATGTAAGCAGCTATTGCGGCGCGGCCGTTTCGGCTTGACAAACCGTCAGCTGCGGTTTCAGGCAGGAAAACAGCGTTGCTGTATATCGAATTCGAAATAATCGCTCCGACTGTCAATTTTTTCGAAACATTCGTATTTTTCAGCGGAAGCTGAGAAATAATGCTGCTGTCAGCAGACGAAAGACTTTCTGAAAGATTCTCTCCGGATCCCGACGCCATGCTCTGAAGGAATTCCATGAATTGACGATCTGCCTGCAGATTTTTGTTTTCCTCTTCGGTAAGAGTCTGCCGCGCGGCAATTTTTGCGGTAAGTTTTTGAATTTCCTCGGTTTTCTGCTTCTGCAGGGTCTGCATTGCTTCTTTATCGATTTCCTGCTTGGTTCCCTGCGCTTCAATCTCGTCTCCGACTTTCCAGCCGTGATCTTTGGAAAGTTTTTCGCCGATGACAATTTTGTCTTCAGAGAAACTGCGAACAGGATCGCCGTCAACGATCTGAGGGTTGAGAACATCGGTAAAGAACGTGTCTTTAACGGTTACGGTCATTCCCTGAATCGTTTCGTTTCCGTATTTGACTCCGACAATCATGTTTACCGGATTCACAGATTTAATGCCTTCGACGCTTTCAACAGCTTTTACGGCTTCCGGATTAAGCTGTCTCGATGCGGAACGAATTGAAAAATCGCAGCTGAGTCCGTTGTCGACCAGATCCAAAACCGACACTTTTGCCGAAGATGCCACAACGCCCAGGCACGAAACGATTGCGACGCCCGTGAAAAGCGCGGCCGCAGTATTGGCAGTGCGTCTTTTCATTCTCATGAGATTGCGAGATGCCAAACGCCCGGAAACAGTGAATATATGCGCCGGAATCCATCCGAGAACCGCACCCGCAAACGACACCGCCGCAGGCATAAAGACAATCACTCCGATAATAACCAGAGCCGCTCCGATGCCCAAAGGCCATCCTGTGCCCAAATCATTTACAAACGCATAAGGAGTCGCGTCTCCGTCGCCTTCGTAAGAGCCTTCATACGCGGCAAGAGCCCACATCCCGGCTCCGAGAATAATCATAATCAGACCGAGAACAGCGCGAAGCGCAACAGGTTTTTCAGGATTTTCATTTTCTCTCATCGCACTGACGGGAGGCGCAAAAGCAGCACGGCGGGCAGGAAGAGCAGATCCGATGAAACTGACTGCAATTCCTACCGTTACTCCGATAAGAGCATTCGCTATAGAAATGTCGGCCGCAGCGCTTAAAGGCGTTCCGGAGGCTTTCATTCCTTCAGATATTAGCTTCAGCAGTCCTTCTCCCAAAAGAAGTCCGAATGCCGAACCGGCAATTCCCAAAACAACCGACTGAACAAGAACGGTTAAATAAACCTGAGACGGAGATGCTCCCACAGATCTGAGCAGAGCGTATCCTCGCATAGATTCGCGCACAATCATAGTGAAAGTGTTTGCAATAATAAATGAACCGACAAAAAGCGCAATAACCGCAAAAACAAGAATCAGCGATTGCATAAAGCCCATCTGATCGCGAACATTTTTTGTGCTTTGCTCGCGAAAATCGTCGCCCGTAACCGCATTTGCATTAGAAGAAGACGGAAGTGCCGCATTTATCGCATCGGCCAGTTCTTTCTGATCGGCTGCCGACAGCGCAGATCCGCCGTTTTTATTGCCGTAAACAGTAATCAAGGACGTATAACCGGGCGTATCGTCGGTTTGAGAAAGAACCTCTTTGACGATTTCAGAATCAAGACCGACGGTTATAAGACCCATCTGAGAACTGTCAAGAGAAAAAATTCCGGTCACTTTCACGGTTTCAGGACCGGCGGGATAAACATATGTCGTCTCGTCTCCGACGGAAAGACCGGCAGTCTTGGCAGATTCTTCTTCCAAAACAATTTCGTTTTTCCCTTTCGGATACGTTCCTTCAATCATATGAGCAGAACGCCAGGAATTTTTCTCGGAAATAACCGTCGTCAAAGTAGAAGAAGCAGAAGTCATTACTGCGGTTCCGTCTTTTCCGACAAGAACTCCGGTAAAAAACGACTGTTCGGCATGAACGGAGTCAACTCCGGAAACATTTTTGACGATATCGGTTAAGGATTCGCTGATTTTGTTGTAATCCTCGATTCCGGCCATAGAAGAGTAGGAAGAATTATCCTGCGATTTCTCTTCGTTTTTATTCGCTCCTCTGACGTACACGTCTCCGTCTGCATCCACGGAAAGCATCGAAGAAACCTGATTTTCGAGAATATCGCGAAAACAGAATGCTCCGACAACAAAAGCTACGCCCAAAGCGATTGCGATAATCGACGTTATAAAGCGCGTAAGATGAGCGCGCACATCGCGCAGTCCGATACGAATCACTTCTCGTCCTCCCGCGCTTCTCCGGTCTGCTTTTCGGCTGTTTCCGCTTCAGCTGCTTTTATTTCGGCAGACAGCTCTTCAGATATTCCTCCGTTTTCAGGCACGGGCGCAAGATCAAGAGAAGGAATGTCAAGGGACGGCATGTCAAACTGCGATGAGGAAAACTGAGACGAATCAAACGAAGCACCGTCAGTTTCCTTATTGACAGCATTGCTTTCTGCAGCTTCTTCCCCGGCAGCATTTTTCTCAGCAAAGTTTTTCTCTGCATCTGCGTTTGCGCTGTTCTCTTCTGTTTTATCTGCGCCGGTTTTGTTTTCGCGAGCATAATCCGAAAGATTAAAATCCGAATTTATATCCTCGCCGCTTAGAAACGATGCAGCCTGCGTTTGCGCTTCTTCATGCTGTGAATTTGCAACAGATTCGCCGCTTGTTTCGGCACTGCCTTTTCCGGACTGCTCCGAATTGCCAGATCTGTCAAAAATAGAGTCGGAATCGGAATTTTTTTCAATATTTGCAGCCTGCTCATGTTCGTCAGACTGAGCAAAAACTTCAAGAATCTGCCCGTAGGACGGCTGCTGCATATCGCGAATAATGTTTCCGTCCGCAAGCACGAGAACCCTGTCCGCATAAGAAGCCGCTCTCGGATCGTGAGTAACCATTATTACGGTCTGCCCCTGCTCTTTGACTGATTTGCGCAAAAATTCCAGAACTTCCGAAGACGAACGCGAATCAAGATTTCCCGTAGGCTCATCGGCAAAAATAACCGAAGGCCTTGCCATAATTGCTCTGGCGCACGCAACTCTTTGCTGCTGACCGCCGGAAAGCTGGCCGGGACGATGTTTCAGACGCGAACGCAGACCGACAACATCAACTATTTCTTCAAACCATTCGCGGTCGATGCTGCGCCTTGAAATCTGAAGAGGAAGAAGAATATTTTCTTCAGCGCTTAAAGTGGGGACAAGATTGAAAGACTGAAAGATAAAGCCTATTTCTTTGCGGCGAAGTTTCGTAAGCTGTTTCTGATTCATCGAAGAAACCTCCATATCTTCGACAAAAACCTGCCCGGACGTAGGCATGTCCAATCCCGCCATGCAATGCATAAGAGTAGATTTTCCCGAGCCCGAAGGTCCCATAATCGCCGTCATCTGTCCTCGAAAAAAATCAACATTGACACGATTAAGCGCGACAACGCGAGAATCTTCATTTTTAGAAGATCCGTACTCTTTAAACAAATCGACTGCCCTCGCGACAACCTTTGTCTGCGAATCGAGACGGTCTGCGTTCTGCTTTGCCATATTTCGCCCCTCTGTTCCTGTCACACGTTTCTTGCGAAATGCCGTTTTTGCCGAAGCTGCGCAAAAAAACTGATACTTCTCCCTGTTTTTTCTTTTATTATATCGTACGGAAAGTATGAATATGCGAAACTTGTTATAAGAAAAAACGCAGGCAAAACAATCGTATGAAAACACGCAAAAAACGAAAAAACGACACGCCGAAAAAAATTTTTTGCAATAATGAAGAAATTCATGTAGCATATCTTTTTGTTGTCTGTTTGCAAATAATTATGCTGCAGATAATTACGGTGGCTATAGCTCAGTAGGTAGAGCACCTGATTGTGGTTCAGGCGGTCGCGCGTTCAAATCGCGTTAGCCACCCGAGTGACCCCGCTCGGGGTCTTTTTTTTCTCTAAAATTGCCGCGCATAATGCACTGCGCAAAAAATATTTGCATAATCCGATTTATAAAGACAAAATAAAATTATGAGCGAAACAAAGCGAACTTGTGATCCGATTTCAAAATGCGAAAAAGCCGTTTTCGGAATCCCCGACCGCCAAGAATCCTTGCGGGTTCTTCTGCTCGGTTCGGGAGAAATCGGAAAAGAGATCACAATAGAACTTATGCGGCTGGGAGCTTGGGTAATTGCGGCAGATTCATACGACAATGCCCCGGCAATGCAGGTCGCTCAAAGCCGGCGCGCGTTTGCCATGTCCGACGAAAAAGAGCTTGAAAAAGTCATAGAGGAAGAAAAACCGGACATTATAGTGCCGGAAGTAGAAGCCATTGCGACAAATGTGCTTTCAAAAGCCGCAAAGAACGGAATCGATGTCGTTCCGAGTTCAAGAATTGCGCAAATCTGCATGAACAGAGAAGATTTGAGGGTGCTTGCCGCAGAAAAACTGGGGATTAAAACTGCCGATTATCGTTTTGCGCAATCTGCTCAGGAGCTGGAAGAAAAGGCGAAAGAGGTCGGTTTTCCCTGCGTTGTCAAGCCTATTATGAGTTCTTCGGGGCACGGTCAGTCGATTGTCAGGTCGCAGGAGGAAATTCAAGCTGCTTGGAATGAAGCGCAGACAGGGCGAAGAGCAGCCGACGAGTCAACCATTTCCAGGGTTATTGTCGAGGCTCTGGTTCCGCTTGATTATGAGCTGACAGTGCTGACCGTAAGCTCTTCGGCCGGTATCGTCGCGTGCGAGCCTGTCGGACACCGCCAGGAAGACGGCGATTACAGAGAATCATGGCAGCCTGCAGACACGGGAGAAAAGATCGCGAAAGAAGCGAGAGAAACAGCGAAGCAAATCGTTTCAGGTCTTGTGCAAATCGCGAGAGACGATAAAGAAAGAGGCTGGGGCATTTTCGGCGTAGAACTGTTCGTTTTAACCGACGGAAGCATTCTTTTTAATGAAGTTTCTCCCAGACCGCACGACACGGGACTGGTTACATGCGCTTCTCAGAGGTACAGCGAATTCGCGCTGCATGCCAGAGCCGCGCTGGGAATTGCGGTTACAGAAGAAGATGTTTGCATGCTTTCAAAAGAAAAAGTCTGCGCGAGCAGAGCAGTGGTAATCGAAGGAAACGGACGCGCGCAATTTTCCAATCTGCCCTGCGCTCTGTCGGTTCCCGGTTCCGATTTGCGCATTTTCTCCAAGCCTGAAGTTCACGGAAGAAGGCGCATGGGCGTTATCCTTGCTCAGGCAGACACTGAGAAGCAGGTCAGAGAAAAAACGCGCGAAGTTCTGGATTTGCTGACTGTCGATATCATTTGACAGCCGATATCATCTGACATTGTCTTGCGGTTCTCTCTGCCGGCAGCATGCCGATTTTATCAGAACGGTTTTTCGTTCGGAAACCGGCGTCATCCTGCGGTTTTCTCGTCTCGGGTCTGCTGATTTCATGCCTGTTCCTCTGCCTGTTCCCCACCGGGTTTTATGCGGATCGCATGAAAATTTTGCGCTCAAATCGCATAAAATTAGGAATTTGCGCGCGAAACTTAAATTGGGCATGACGACCGGTATTGTGAGAATTATAAAAAGCGTCAAACTCTGCGGAGAAACGATTATGGAAAAGCTGCAAAAACTGGAAAAGCTGTACGAAGGCAAAGCGAAAAAACTTTATAAAACCGATGTTGAGAACGTGCTTTGGGTTGAATATCTCAATCAGGCAACGGCCGGCAACGGCGTTAAAAAAGAGCAGATTGAAGGAAAAGGGCGGCTTAACAACAAGATAACGGCCGCAATTTTCGAGGAGCTTAATTATCGCGGAATTTCAAGCCATTTCATTAAAAGCATTTCCGAAAATGAGCAGCTGGTTCGCGCAATGAAAATGTTTCCGCTGGAAATTATCATGCGCAACGTCGCAGCGGGCTCTTTCGCAAAACGATACGGTCTTGAAGAAGGCACGAAACTTTCGCATCCGGTTCTGGAATATTGTCTGAAAGACGATTCTCTGGCAGACCCGTTTATCAATGATGACGATTTGACTGCAATGAATCTGGTCACGCGCGAACAGCTGGATATCATCAGCGCAAAAACTCGCGAAATCAACAAAGTTTTGTCTGACATGTTTGCGCAGTGCGATGTTCTTCTCGTCGATTTCAAAATTGAAATGGGAGAAACTGCCGACGGCGTAATTCTGCTTGCAGACGAAATCACGCCGGACACGTGCAGACTTTGGAATTTAAGAAACGGCGAAAACGGACAAATCGAGCATTTGGATAAAGATTTGTTCAGAAGAGATTTGGGAAGCATTATCCCCGCTTATGAGGATATCCTCGAAAGAATAACAAAACTGAATGCCAAACATTCGCAACTGTAAATAAAAATGCAAAAGCCTGACACTTGGTGCGGGCTTTCGTATTTTTCGGTCAGATTCGGGAAATATCGGCTTTGCGCCGGAAACAGCGCCGAATAAACGGCCGAATGCACAACCGTCACATATAAGAATTTAATAAGAAAAGATTTTCACAGAAAGGAACGCTCGTGGTTTTTCGCGTTTATGTGGAGAAGAAAGATGGGTTTGACGTCAGCGCTTCTCAACTGGCGCAGGAGCTGAGAAACATACTCGGAATTAAGAATCTGAAGAGCGCAAGACTGATAAACCGTTACGACGTCGACCGGATTGACGAAGAGCTTTTCAAAAAAACGATTCCGACGGTTTTCAGCGAGCCTCAGACCGACAATGCGTATCTCGAAATGCCAGAATACTGTTCAAACGACACGGTTTTTGCGGTCGAATTTCTTCCCGGACAGTTCGATCAGCGCGCGGATTCTGCCGGCGAATGCATTCAGCTTATAAGTCGGGGACAGCGTCCCGATGTGAAAAGCGCGACCGTCTATATTTTAAGCGCCGAGGACGGAAAACTTTCCGACGAGGATATTGAATCCGTAAAATCTTACGTAATAAATCCGGTTGAAGCCAGAGAAGCAGACCTGGCAATTCCGGAAACTTTGGAAACAAAAGCTCCCGCAATCGGAAAAGTTGAGATTATCGAAGGTTTTTGCGATTGGAGCGAAGACAAGCTTGCCGATTTCATTTCAGAAAGAGGTCTGGCTTCCGATATTGCCGATTTGATTTTCTGCCAGAAATATTTCCGCGACGAAGAGCACAGAGATCCCACGATTACCGAAATCAAAGTAATAGACACTTACTGGTCGGATCACTGCCGCCATACGACTTTTGGCACGCAGCTGGACAATATAACGATAGAAGACGAGACTGTAAAAGAAGCTTTTGACAAGTATTTGCAAATGCGCAAAGAATTGGGACGCGAGTCGAAGCCGATATGTCTTATGGATATGGGCACAATCGGAGCAAAATATCTTAAGTCCAAAGGCATTTTGAAGAATCTCGACGAGTCCGAGGAAATCAATGCCTGCACTGTTAAAGTAAAAGTTGACGTTGACGGAAAAGACGAAGACTGGCTTTTCCTTTTCAAGAACGAAACTCATAATCATCCCACGGAAATCGAACCTTTCGGAGGCGCGGCAACTTGTATCGGCGGCTGCATTCGCGATCCTCTTTCGGGAAGAAGCTATGTTTACCAGGCAATGCGAGTAACCGGCGCGGCAGATCCCACAGTTCCCGTATCGGAAACTCTTGAAGGAAAACTGCCCCAGCGCAAACTTGTAACCACTGCAGCGAACGGATATTCGTCTTACGGAAATCAGATCGGTTTGGCTACCGGTCAGGTAAGCGAGATTTATCATCCCGGATACATGGCAAAACGCATGGAAGTAGGGGCGGTTGTTGCCGCTACTCCGGCAGATCATGTGCGCCGCGAAACGCCTGCGCCGGGAGACAAAATTATTCTTTTGGGAGGTCGCACGGGACGCGACGGAATCGGCGGTGCGACAGGCTCTTCAAAATCACATAACGTAAAGAGTCTCGAATCGGACGGAGCGGAAGTTCAGAAAGGAAACGCTCCGACCGAGCGCAAGCTGCAAAGACTTTTCCGCAGAGCGGATGCCTGCCGTCTGATTAAGCGCTGCAATGATTTCGGAGCAGGCGGCGTGTCCGTTGCCGCAGGCGAAATTGCCGACGGATTAAGCATTGATTTGAATGCGGTTACGCGCAAGTACGACGGTTTGGACGGAACCGAGCTTGCAATTTCAGAAAGCCAGGAACGCATGGCTTGCGATGTCGCGGCTGAAGATGCAGATACTTTCCTCCAATATGCGCGCGAAGAAAACTTGGAAGCTTCCGTTATCGCAACCGTTACGCGCGAAGCGCGAATGCGTATGACCTGGAACGGCGACACGATTGTGGATTTATCGCGCGAATTCCTCTCTTCAAACGGAGCTGCGAAACATCAGGATGCCGCTGTAGAGAAAGCCGGCGAGTATGTTTCGCCTTGGAGCAGCAAAGCGATGCCGAATGCAAGTCTGAAGGAAAAGCTTATTTCGGTCGTATCCGATTTGAATGTCGCAAGCAACAAGGGTTTGTCCGAAAGATTTGACTCGACAATCGGAGCCGGAACGGTTCTTATGCCGTTCGGCGGACGCAGACAGCTTTCGCCCGCGCAGGCAATGGTTGCAAAGTTCCCGGTTGAAACCGAGACAAGAACCGCTTCCGCGATGGCTTGGGGATTTAATCCTTATATCATGGAGAAAAACCAGTTTGCCGGAGCTTATCTGTCGGTAATCGAGTCGATTTCGAAGCTGATTGCGGCAGGTTTCTCGCGCAAAAATGCTTACTTGAGCTTCCAAGAGTATTTCGAAAAGCTTCGCGATGTTCCGACACGATGGGGAAAGCCTGTTGCAGCGGTTCTGGGAGCTTTGGAAGCGCAGATTGACTGCGAAGCCGGCGCTATCGGCGGAAAAGATTCCATGAGCGGAAGCTTTGAAGATTTGGATGTTCCGCCCACTCTCATCAGCTTTGCCGTTTCAACCGGCTGCGTTGAAAATACGGTTTCCACAGAATTCAAGAAAGCTTCAAACCGCATTGTTCGCATTGCTCCCAAGTACAGGAGCAACGGACTTATGCCTGAAGCAGAATCGCAGAAAAAAGTTTTCGATATTGTCGAAAAGCTCGCAAAAGACGGCTGTGTTGCAGCAGCAGCAACGCCGGGATACGGATGCGCAGCTTATTCGATATTCTCTATGTGCATAGGAAACAAGCTGGGCGCAAAGCTTGAAAACATTTGCGAAGAGAAGCTTTTTGTTCCGGCATACGGAAGCTTTATTCTTGAAATTTCCGACAATGCCGACATTGAAGCACAAATTAAAGAAACTGCGGACACAGACGGCGAAAGCTTTGAATTTGAAGTTATCGGAACCGTTACAGACGAGTACGAATTGTCTGTCAAAACTGAAAACGGCGAAGAGAAAATCGATCTGACTGCGATTCAGGAAGCTTGGGAAAGCTCAATTGAGGATGTATTCCCCTACCGCAAGGCAGGCGAGAAAGTCGAAGCGATTTCGTATCCCAAACAGGGAAGACGCAAATGCGCTTCTCTGCTTACAGGCGCAAAACCGCGCGTTGTCATCCCTGTTTTCCCGGGAAACAACTGCGAATTCGACACGGCTCGCGCTTTTGCTCTCGCCGGAGCCGAAACAGATACGTTCGTTATCAATAATCTGACTGCGGAAACTGTTGCTCAGAGCGTTAATACTCTTGCAAAGAAGATTAACGAAAGTCAGATAGTAATGATTCCGGGAGGTTTCTCGGGCGGAGACGAGCCTGACGGTTCGGCTAAGTTTATCGCAGCTTTCTTCCGCGCTCCGCAAATCACGGAAGCCGTGCGAGATCTTATCAATAACCGCGACGGACTTATGTTGGGAATCTGCAACGGTTTCCAAGCTCTTATCAAGCTGGGTCTGGTTCCGTTCGGCGATATCATTCCGGCAGACGAAAACAGTCCTACTCTGACTTTCAATACGATAGGACGACACCAGAGCCGTCTGATAAACACCAGGATTTCAAGCACAAAGTCTGCCTGGCTTGCCAAAACGCAGGTCGGAGACATTCATACTGTTGCGATTTCTCACGGAGAGGGACGTTTTGTCGCAAATGACGAGACGCTCAAATCTTTGATTGCAAACGGTCAGGTTGCTGCTCAGTATACGGACGAATTCGGCGTTCCCTCCATGGATTGGAACGTGAACCCGAACGGTTCAGCTGCCGCCATTGAGGCTATTACAAGTCCCGACGGGCGAATTTTAGGCAAGATGGGACATTCGGAACGCTCCGGACAGAATCTGTACAGGAACGTGCCCGGAAATATGCATCAGCCGATATTTGAAGCCGGAGTCGAGTATTTCACGGCTTAAACGCCCTGTTTTACATAATCCTTTGCAAACGTTAAAAACAAGAACAAATCTCGAAATGCAGTATGCGTTTTGTATGCCTCGATTGGTATTTTTTAACGTATACGAATTGCGCGTGCGACAGGAGCTGAATCATGTCTTGCGAACTTGAAGGCATTCACGAAGAGTGCGGCGTTTTCGGCGTCTGGGGTCATCCGGATGCCTCGCGTATAACATATTTCGGTCTTCACGCTTTGCAGCACAGAGGACAGGAAGGCGCGGGAATCGTCGCGAATAACGGCGGTTCGCTTAAGGGATACCGCGATCTGGGTCTGGTAACGCAGGTTTTTTCAGACGAAAAGCAGTTCGAACGCCTTAAGGGTTCGAATGCGATAGGTCATGTCAGATATGCAACGTCCGGTTCGGGTTCGCTGGACAACATTCAGCCTTTTATTTTCAGATTCAAGGACGGAGACACGGCTCTTTGCCATAACGGAAATCTGACCAACTGCCCGTCTCTTAAAGCTGCTTTGGAAAAAGAAGGCGCGATTTTCAGATCAAATTCGGATACGGAAGTTCTTATGCATCTGATTCGCAGGTCTTCCAAGCCGACTTTTATCGAAAAGCTGAAAGAAACGCTTAATCTGGTTCACGGCGGGTTCGCATACCTGCTTATGACCGAGAATGCGATGATAGGAGCTTTGGATCCCAACGGTTTCAGACCTTTGTCGCTGGGACGCATGCAGAACGGAGCTTATGTGCTTGCTTCGGAAACGTGCGCGCTGGATGTCGTCAACGCCGAATTTGTGCGAGATATCGAACCTGGAGAACTGATTATCATCGATGATGACGGATACAAGATTGAGAAATACGCGGAAAATACGCAAAAAGCAATCTGTTCGATGGAGTTTATTTATTTTGCAAGACCTGATTCCGATATTTACGGCGTGAATGTGCATGCGACGCGCAAACGCGCGGGAGCCAGGCTTGCAAAAGAACATCCGGTCGAGGCGGATATTGTTATTGCAGTTCCGAATTCTTCGCTTTCGGCAGCTTCAGGGTATTCCGAAGCTTCGGGACTTCCCAACGAAATGGGTCTGGTTAAGAATCAGTATGTGGCCAGAACGTTTATTCAGCCGACTCAGGAATTGCGCGAACAGGGCGTGAAGATGAAGCTTTCGGCCGTGCGCAGCGTCGTGAAAGGCAAGCGCGTCGTCGTTATCGACGATTCGATTGTCAGGGGAACGACATCGCGCAGAATCGTAAAACAGCTTCGCGAAGCCGGAGCTGCGGAAGTTCACATGAGAATAGCTTCTCCCCCGCTGAAATACCCGTGCTATTACGGAATCGATATTTCGCGCACTTCAGAGCTTATTGCTTCCAGAATGTCCGTTGAAGAAATTCGCGATTTTATCGGCGCAGACACGCTGGGATACTTGTCGATTGAAGGTCTTGTGGAGACAATCGGACTTAATGCCGACGCTCCTTACGGCGGATTGTGTGTTGCTTATTTCAACGGAGATTACCCGACTTCTCTGGGCGATTACGAGCGCGAATTCCTGGAAACCGTTTCCGAGGAAGACAGGCGCAGAATCCCGGCTTTCGCGCAAAAACACAGCAATTACAAGGGCAACGAGTTTGCTCAATTTCTAAAGCAGTGCAATTGCGAGAACGGCTGCAGCGAAGACTGCAAATGCGATGAAGACTGCTGCGACGTCGGCTGCTGCGGCTGAGAAGACAGCAAATAACAGCGACAAACAAATAACCTGAACAAAACAAACAACCGAAAGGAAAAAATATGCCGGCAGCATACGAAAACGCTGGAGTAAGCGTGGAAGCTGGATATGAGGTCGTCAGACGAATCAAATCTCATGTTGCCAGAACCGCGAGAAAAGGAGCCGGCGGAATCGGAGGATTCGGCGGAACTTTCGATTTAAGCTGTCTTAATTATTCTCAGCCGGTTCTGATTTCCGGAACTGACGGCGTGGGCACGAAACTTCTTGTAGCTCAGGCTGCAGGAAAACATGACACGGTCGGAATCGACTGCGTTGCAATGTGCGCAAACGATATAGCCGCGCAGGGAGCTCAGCCTCTTTTCTTCCTTGACTACATCGCCTGCGGAAAAAATAATCCTGAACTGCTGGAAAAGGTTGTTTCCGGAGTTGCGGACGGCTGCGTTCAGGCAGAAGCTGCGCTTGTGGGCGGAGAAACCGCAGAAATGCCGGGAATGTATGACGAAAACGAATACGATTTGGCAGGATTTTGCGTCGGAGTTGCCGAAAAATCCAAGATTGTGGACGGTTCTTCAATTTGCGAGGGCGATGTCCTTATCGGTCTTGCCTCGTCAGGCGTTCATTCCAACGGTTTCTCGCTTGTCAGAAAAGCCTTGTTCGAGCAGGCAGGCTATTCGACCGACACCGTTCTTGACGGATTTGACGGAAAAACTTTGGGAGAAGTTCTGCTTACTCCGACCAGGATTTATGTAAAAACTCTTATGCCGCTGTTCGAAACAGGCAATATCAAGGGCGTTGCTCACATTACAGGCGGAGGATTCATAGAGAATATTCCAAGAATGCTTCCCGACGGTCTTGCTGCGCAAATCGAAAATGATTCATGGCCGATTCTGCCTGTTTTCGATGTTATCGAGAAGGCCGGCTGTGTTGAGCATGCCGAAATGTTCAATATTTTCAACATGGGTATCGGCATGGTTCTTGCTGTTGCGCAAGACAAGGCCAACGAGATTCTTTCGCTGCTCGAAAACAGCGGAGAAACCGGATACGTTATAGGAAACGTTGTAAAACAAAACGGACAGGAACGCGTGAAAATCGGCTGATTCAGCCGGTTTCCGACTTAAAACTAAAGGCTCAAACGAGCTTAAGGAGAGAATAAATGGCATTGAAAGTTATCGTCATCGGGTCGGGCGCGCGCGAACATGCGATTGCTCATACGCTGCTTAAAGGCGAAAGCGTCGAGTCGGTTTACTGTATTCCGGGAAATCCGGGAATGGAGAAAGACGGAATTATCTGCGTTAATCTGTCGACTTCCAACCATGCTGCTCTGGTCGATTTTGCAACAGAGAAGAAAATCGACTGGGTATTTGTAGGACCGGAAAATCCGCTGATCGACGGAATTGTCGATGAGTTCGAATCACACGGAATCAAGGCTTTCGGACCGGGAAAGCAGGCTGCGCAAATCGAAGGTTCGAAGAATTTCGCAAAAGAACTTATGAAACGCCACAATATTCCCACAGCGGAATACAGGACGTTCAGCGACTACGAAAGCGCGGCCGACTATGTTCATTCGCACGGAGCGCCCATAGTTGTCAAGGCTGACGGTCTGGCTGCGGGCAAAGGCGTGACGGTTGCTCTCGATGAGGAAACTGCAATCGCGGCTTTGAATGATATTTTCGTCGACAGACGTTTCGGAGATGCGGGAGCTTGCGTTGTTATCGAGGATTTCCTTGAGGGTCAGGAGTTCTCCCTGATGAGTTTCGTGCGCGGGAATGAGTTTTGGACAATGCCGATTTCGCAGGATCACAAGCGCGCTTACGACGGCGACAAGGGGCCGAATACGGGCGGAATGGGCGCATACAGTCCCGTGCCGCAGATAAGCGATGAAACGGTTGCAAAAGCCGTCGAAACAATCGTTGCTCCTGTTACGCAGGGCATGGCTGACGAGGGAATGCCTTTTAACGGAGTCCTGTATGCAGGGCTTATCGCAACGGCAGACGGTCCGAAAGTTATCGAGTTTAACGCGCGTTTCGGCGATCCTGAAACAGAGGTCGTGCTGCCTAAGCTCAAGTCTGATTTGGGCAAAGCGATTAATGCGATTTTGTCCGGCGAAGAACCAGAATTTGAGTGGGATACTGAGAAAACGACGCTCGGAGTGGTTCTTGCTGCCGAAGGTTATCCGGGCAAGCCGAATAAAGGCTTTGCGCTGCATGATATTGATCTCTCATCCGATCCGAATGCTCATATTTATGCTGCCGGAGTCGCAAGGCGCGGTCATGATGCTGATGAGGAAGCCGGCATTGCAGGTTCTGCTGCAGGCTCTGCTGCCAATGCAGACTCCGCTGCCGATTCAAACTGCAATCTTGCAGCTTCCGGCGGGCGCGTTCTGCTTGTCGAAACAACAGCAGACGATATCAAGCAGGCTCAGGAGAAGCTCTATGCGATTATCGAAAATGCCGATACTTCAGGGCTTTTCTATCGCAAAGATATCGGCTCGAAAGCTCTTGCAATGAGCAAAAAGTAGGTTACGCTCGCAGAAAAATCAAGCGCAGGGCGAAACCTTTCAAAAGCGGCTTTTCCCAACGCTTTCAGGCTGAGATTTCGGCATATCGGACAACTTTGCTCTGTCTGTTTTAAATTCTGAATCAGATTGAAACGGACAGAGCAATTTTGTTTTATGTCTGTCGGCCGCTGCAAGTTTCAAAGATGTAAAATTGTACAACTGTTAATTTAAAGAGAACAGGACAGAACAGCAATGCAAAAACATTTATCATCCGGACTTCACATGAATAAATCGAATGCAAAAAGAAAAGCAGTCAAAATCTGCCTCATAATTACGGCAGCAGTTTTGCTCGTTTATATATCAGTCGGAATCAAATTATATTTCGACTCAAAAAAAATCAGGATGCATGAAGAAAAAGCACTGGCTGTTCTCTCGTCTGCCGACATTTCAAGCCCCGAAACGGCAATCAGTTCTCTGCCTGACAAACTTAAAAAAGCTCAAGAAGAATCACTCGAAGCCGATAATATTGCAAACAGTTTCATATGGAAAATTGCCGGATGCCTGCCTTTTATCGGCGGCGATATCAAATCTGCTCAGAGCATGACCGAAGCAGTTGACAGAGTTTTAAACGATGTTATCCCCGATTTCTCTGCCGGCGGAACAGAAATAATGTCGATTGATCTCAACAACGAACAGAAAAAAGCAGATACTGTCTTAATTGACAGCGCTGCATCGAAAATAGTCAGCGCAGACGATAAGCTCAAACAAATCGCATCTGATTTCGGAAAGGCTCCGGACGGACATTTCTCATCTGTAAAAAACGCGCACGAAACATGCAGGCAGAAGCTTGAAGAGCTTTCTGAACGAGTAAACATTTATGCAAAAGCCGCAAAAGCATTACCGATCATTTTGGGAAGCGATTCAAAACAGACATATGTTCTTGGCGCAATGACTCCTTCAGAAGCGCGCAGTTCGGGAGGATTGATAGGAGCAGTAGGTTCAATCAGTGCCGACAAAGGAGATTTTAAAACGGGAGATTTCATTTCCGACTTGGATTTGATAGAGGATAATCACGGAGACGCTGATGGGGACGAACTGAAAATTTTCAACGAAACCGGTCCTTTTAAATATTCTTTGGATGTGCGGGACATTTCTGCTTATCCTGACACTTCGCGTGTTTCGCAAGCTTTAATTCACGTTTGGAATAATTCGAAATACGGTCAGCAGTCTCAGGCAGACGGCGTTATTCTGACCGATCCTGTTTTTCTCCAAGAGCTGATATCAGTTACCGGCAATATAACCATGTCGGACGGAAGAATTCTTACCGAAACAAATACGGCGGAATTTCTTTTGAATAAGATTTATGCCGATATTCCGTCTCCCAAGCTTCAGGATGCCTATTTTCAGGAAGCAGCGAACAAAATAATGTCAAAATTCTTTGCGAATCTTTCTTCAAAAAATATCCAAAAAATACTCAAAATTTTTGTAAAAAGCGCGGAAGAACGCCATTTCAGCGCATATTCTGCAGATTCGACAGTAAAAGATTTTTTTGATTCTGCCAATATTGTTTCTTCTGTTCCCAATGATGAGGAAAATCCGTCTGTCGGAATATACGTGAATCAGCAGCGGGCTTCAAAGCTTGACTGGTATTTAAAACGCAATACAAAGATTGAACGCACATCATGCAATCAAAACGGTTCTGCAACCTATCATGTTGTTTATTCTTTGCAGAACACCATTACGCCGGAAGAGGCAGCAAACGGACCGGCATATGTGATCGGCACTTCCAACGAAGTTTATCCGGTTGGCACGATTGCAGAGAAAATTCTAATTTATCCGCCTGCGGGAGGAAACATAAGCAATCTTAAGATAGACAAAAATGTCGAACTGGCTCCGCAGGAGACAAGCATGAACGGCAAATCCTTATGGCTGAGCGCAATTGCCATAAATCCTCAGGAAACCGTGCAGTACGAATTTGACGTTACCGTATCCGACAAAGCCAAGTCTGTTCTCACAACAGACCAGACCCCGGCAGGCCAGTTTAAACCTGAAACAGAATATGATACGTCAAAATGCAAATAAGGCTCGCGAGAGCAAAGATGTTTTTTGCCTAAGCTTGTCAAATGACGGCTGTCAGCATGACACGCATATGCAGCGTATGGCAGGCATTCAATTAAATGCACATATGACATGCCTGCGATTTAGCTGAAACATAGTCCGGTATTGCGTTGTGCCGTTCTGCGACACGCTAATTTTTTGCAACGCGAGTTCTGTATTAATGCTTGACGAGTAAACCGGCGTTCGAGATAAAAAAAAAAAAAAAAAATCTGTCCCTTTTCGAATAAAACGAAAATGGACAGATTTTTGTTTACGCACCGGGGCTGAATCCGGTTTTGATGCAGGGTTTCAATGGTAATGACAATCCGTCAGACCGATTCTGTCGCAGAAAAGCCGGGCGGATTGTCCTCCGACTACTTTACGGAGTCGGAAATCTGGTCTGCGAGCTTGGTCATGTACTCGATAAGAGTCGAATACTCGCTCGGAATCTGTTCGGTTACTTCAACAATCGAAACATCGGCTTTCTTGGCGGCATCGGTGATCTGATCGGTGATGTCGTCAGCCTCCTGAGGATTGTAGATAAGAACTTTTATGGTGCCGTCAGAAGCAATCTTAACGAAGTCTTCCAAAGCCGCGGGGCTGGGTTCGCTCTCGTTCTGAGCAGCATTGAGGTACTCCTGAGGAGTAACATTTTCAAGCTTCAGGTCGGCTGCAAGGTATCCGGCTACGCCTTCTGTTGCAGCATACTTTACGCCCGAAGTCTTCTCAGAAATTTCTTTGAAGTTGTTTTCGAGCTTTTCTTCGCGCTCTTTCCAAGACTTGTTCTGATCTTCAAAGTATGACGAGGAAGCATTATTTTTCTTCTTGTAAGCCTCTGTGATTGCTTCCGCTGCGGCATTGCGAGCCTTTGCGGAGAACCAGAGATGAGGATTGCTCGAGATTGCGTCTTCAGCTTCGTTTGTTTCTTTGCTCTCTTTGCGCGCTTCGGAAACATCTACGAGAATCGCGTCAGAAGCGCGGTCTGCCTTCTCTGCCCAAGTGTCGTATTTCTGACCGTTGATAATAACAATGTCAGCCTTGCCGATTTTAGCAATGTCGCCGGCAAGAGGCTCGGACTCGTGAGCGTCCACCGAAGTCGTATTGATAATCGAAGTTACGTCAACCTTGTCGCCGCCCAATTCCTTTGCAAGAGATCCCCACTGATTGACCGAAGCGACTACATTCAGCTTCTTCTCTGCCGCAGTCGAGCTTGTTGTTGCCGTGCTTTCGCTTTTCTTGTCAGAATCCTTCGAACCGCATGCGACCGCACTTGACAAAAGAACAGCGGATACTGCCGCTGCCGTTGCCGTGCGCAATACATTCTTAAAATTGATTTTCATTATTTTGTGTTCCTTATTATTGTCATTTTCCTCTGCCTTCTCGTTTTGCGCGTTGAACGTTTTGCCGCGCCGCGGTTCTTTGTTCTGTGCAACCGAGCAGACCTGGCGCAAGAAATTTTGTGATTTCCCCGCGACAAATTAAACAATAACATGTTAATGCGACTTATTCTCATTAACAATAATTTCGGCGTGTCGCGAACTGGTTTGCGCTAGGGATTTTCACTCAGATTTGCAGGAGGAGCACAGTCCGAAGACTTCCAAAGTGTGCGATTCTACAGTGAATCCGTGTTTTTCTGCCGTCGAATGCATCCATTTGTCATCGGGCGGCTCGATTTCGACATTATTTCCGCATTTGCGGCATACCAGATGGTGATGATGTTTGTGGCGATGTCTGCGGTTTAGAGAACCGTTATGTTCTCCGCCCGCTTGGGGGGAATCAGCACCGGAAGAATCACAGCCGCCGCGTTCTTCGTTTGCCGCCGCCCGACTGCATGCATTGTCCAAACTGCCGCTCAGGCTTTCATCTTCTTCCGCGCACAGGCGAAAAAGCTGTCGCCCGTCAAGACGAACTGTGTCCGCGCGTCCGGATTCTGCCAGAACGTTCAGCTGTCTGTACACGGTTGCAAGGCTTATGTAATCGCCGGAGTCTTCAAGTCTGCGCTGCAAATCGGGTGCGGAAACGAATCCGCTGCTGTTTTTCAGTGCGGATTCGATTAACGCTTTCTGCCTGGTATTGCGGGGCACTGCCATTTAATTTGCCGCCTTGTCTTCCCGCTCTTCCCAGATTCCCGTCAGCTCCAAGTCGCGCACTGCACGCGCGGGATTTTCGGTCAGCACGGTTATATGCCCCATTTTTCGGTTGTATTTTGCGTCTGTTTTGCCATAGTCGTGCACATTCCATTCGGGATGTTCAGGCGTTTGAGCGCAAACCGCTTCGCAGTGCTGTCCCAAAACGTTTATCATTACGGCCGGGCTTAAAAGTTTCGGCCGGCGCAATGGTCTTCCCGCAATCGATCTTATATGCGCATCAAACTGATCCATATCACAGGCTTCTATCGTGTAATGCGCAGAATTATGCGGTCTGGGAGCCAGCTCGTTGACAACCAGTCCGTCAGAAGTAACAAACAGCTCTGCGGTCACGGTTCCCGCAAGTTTGAATCCCTGTGCAAGCTTCAAAGCCAGGTTTTCCGCCTGCCGCGCAATCTCATCAGACACTTCGGCCGGCGCTGATGTCGTATGCAGAATATTGTTTTTGTGAACATTCTTAACAAGCGGGAATGCGAAATATTCTTCTCCGTCGCCAAATACGGTTACGGATGCTTCGAACTTAAAATCAACGAATCCTTCAAGAATCGAGACAGGGAATTTTTTTTCGCTCTGCCCCGCATTGCCCCAAACATCGCTTGTTCTAACGGTTTCCAAGTCTTCAGGGGTTTTAAGAACCTGCTGCCCGTGCCCGTCGTATCCTCCGCGAGATGTTTTCAATACTGCCGGATACCCGATTTTTTCAATTTTTTCGCTAAGCTCTTCAAACGATTCGACGCTTTCCCATCGCGCAGTTTTCACGCCGCACGAGTTGATGAACGTTTTTTCGGCAATTCTGTCCTGGGTTGCGCGCAAAATCTCAGTTCCCTGAGGAATCGCGACAATATCTGCAACGTTGTCAAGCGCGTCCGCGTCAACATTCTCGAATTCGTATGTAAGAACATCGCAGCGTTCCGCCAGCTGCTTTATCGCTTCCCTGTCGTCATAGTCGGAAACTATTTGAAAATCGCCGACTTGCGCTGCGGGACAGTCTTCTGTCGGATCGAGAATTCCGATTCGAAAACCCATATATTTTGCGGATAATGCCATCATTCTGCCAAGCTGTCCGCCGCCGACTATGCCGATTGCGGCTCCCGGCTTAAGATACGGAACTGACGAAGCGGTTTCAGATTTTGCCTGTGATGACTTTATCTGTGATGATTGAGCTTGCGCTGCTTGAGACTGCGCTGCTTCAGATGAGGTCGGCATTGGAAGCCTCCGCCATTTCTTTGAGTTCCTGACGATAATCTGCCAGGGATTGCGCGAGTTCTGCATCTGTTACGGAAAGAATGCTGACTGCCAGAAGAGCCGCGTTTACGGCTCCGGATCGGCCGATTGCGGTTGTCGCGACGGGGATTCCGCCGGGCATCTGCACGATTGACAGAAGCGAGTCGAGTCCTGAAAGCGCTCGGCTTTGCACGGGAACTCCGATAACGGGCAGCGTGGTTTGTGCGGCTATCATTCCGGGAAGATGAGCTGCTCCCCCGGCTCCGGCGATGATTGCGCGAATGCCTTTATCTCGGGCGGAATGCGCGAAGTCGGCCATAAGGTCGGGAGTGCGATGCGCGGAAACGACCTGTTTGACGTAGGGCACGCCGAAACGCTCGAGAGTATCGCAGGCATTTTTCATGGTCTCCCAGTCGCTGGAAGAACCCATAACCACTGCGACCAAAGGTGTTTCAGCAGTTTCGCCTGCGCTTGCGCTCTGCGTTTTTTCCTGTGAAGATGTCATTTTTCCTCCGCAATCAGACCTTAATTCAGCATGAAATATTTATGTATTTATTATACCCGTCCGCCTGTTCATATCTGTTTGACTTTCATGCTGAGACCGGCTGTTTGTTTTTGCAGAGAAACTTTCACAGTCTTAATATCTTTCTTCCCTTGTTTTAAGCCGAAATCGGGATTTGTACAAGGCTTGTTTTATCCTGAAATGTTCAGCTTCGGGCAATCAATTTTGACAGCCCGCCGCAGAACGCCGTTAAACACTAAACACGAAAAATCGTTCAAAAAGGAGCGAAAATGACAGGCGAATCCTTCGCAAAGAAAACAAACAAAACACCCAAATACAACGATTATGCCATTTCTTTGGACATCGGAAACGGTTCTTGCGGATGGTGCGCAATAGAACCGAATTACAGACTTTTGCGTTTGAAAGGCAAGAATGCCATAGGAGTTCGCCTGTTCGATCCCGCTCAGACCGCCGCAAAACGCCGAGGATACAGAACCGCGCGTCGCAGACTTTCCCGCAGAAGATGGAGACTTCGTCTGCTTAACGAGATTTTTGCAGAGGAAATTAACAAAATCGATAAGAATTTCTTTGCTCGGCAGCGTTATTCGTGGGTTCACAAGGATGATGAAAACAACCGCGAAAACTGGTACGGAAGCTCTCTTTTCGGAGACAAAAAACGCGATATTCAGTTCCATAAGGATTACCCGACTGTTTACCATCTTCGCGAAAAATTAATGAATGACGACGAAAAACACGATTTGCGCGAAATATACTTTGCCATTCACCATATTTTGAAGTATCGCGGACATTTCATTACCGAAGGCAGTCTGAAAGCCGCAACGGAAAAATTTGAAGCAAAAGATATAGAAAAACTGTTCAAACATTTGTACAAAAATCTGTGCAAATCTGTCGAAAAAGAATATTCCGAATACAAAGAAGATTCAGACTCTGACGAAATCATCAAAGAACTTGATTTGAAGAAGTTCACTGAAATAATCTGCAATTTTGACAAAACAAAAGCAGAACGAGAAGAGGAAGCCAATAAATGCGTTACCGAAAGCGCAAAATTCAAAAGCCTTAAAAAGGAAGATAAATGCAGAGCAGACGCTCTGGAAAAATTATGCGCTCAAATTATTAAGGCTTTGTTTGACTACAAATGTGATTTTCGCAAGATTTTGGGATACGACGCAAAAGATGAATCTTTACAGGAAAAATTCAAATTCAATATCTCTGCAGAAGGAAAAATCGATGCGTTATATGAAGCAATTTCCGAAGAAGAATGCGTTTTAATAGAAGAAGTCGAATCTGCTTACAGCAAATTTACTTTGATGAAACTGCTCGGAGATTGCAAAACAGTCTCAGAATCAATGATTGCCAAATACGATTTGCACAAGGAACAGCTGAAATTCGTAAAACAGCATTTTGCAAACACTGCAGAAGACAAGAAAGAATTCAAAAATAATTATCGCGCAATAATAGGTATCGACGAAGAAAAAAACGACGAAGAAAAAGATAAAGCAGCAAAGAAAGATAAACCAGTAAAGAAAGATAAAGCAGTAAAATATTTCGGCGACAAAATATGGGAACTGTATAAGAAGCAGAATCCCGAAGCGGATGATAAAGCAAAAACTGTCAAATGTTTTGGAATTTTCACCTTCAGCAAAGGCAGTCTCGAGGACAACAGTCTGTTTCCCGTGCAGCGCGGAACAGACAACGGAGTCATACCTCATCAGCTTCATCTGATCGAATTGCAAAAAATCATTGAAAAACAAGGCAAATACTATGATTTCTTGCGAGAAGCCGTTTCAATAAAAGACAAGGACGAAAACAAACTGGAATGTCTTTTGAAATTCAGAGTGCCTTATTACGTCGGACCGCTTGTTTCTCCCGGCGATATGAATAACGGCGACAACAGCGAAAATCACTGGATGGTCAGAAAAAATAACGAAACAATCACGCCGTTTAATTTTTATAAAGTCGTAGACACGTCAGCTTCCGCACAAGAGTTTATAAACCGTCTGACGGGAACGGACTCATATCTTTTGGGAGAACCGACTCTTCCGAAAAATTCACTGCTTTATCAGGAATACGAAGTTTTAAGCGAAATAAACAACATTCGCATAATTGGAAATAACAGCAGAAAAAGACTGAATGAAAATCAAAAAGATGCCTATTTCGATCTTTTTAAAAATCAAAAAAGGGTGACAAAATCTGCTGCATTGAACAAAGCGGAACTGAAAAAAGATGGCGATGTCATAACCGATTTTACAGGTTTGTCAAAAGAGACCGAATTTGCAAGTTCTTTGTCGTCTTATCATGATTTGAAGAAAGTTTTTGAAGATGATTTTATTTGGAAAAACCGGGATTTAATGGAAAAAATCATTGAAATTCAAACGGTTTTTGAAGATAAAGATTGCCGTGAAGAACAATTGCGCAATCTTAAAATCCTAAGTGAACAAGAAATCAGTCAGCTGAGCAAAATTCACTACACAGGCTGGGGAAGATTTTCAAAAAAACTTTTGAGTTCAAAAGTCATAAACTGCAATCTGAAAAATGATCGGACAGATGAAAAACACAGCGTTATTGAAATTCTTCGAGATCAGGCAGTTAATTTCATGGAGATTTTAACCAACCGCGATAACGGTTTTCAAGAATGGATTGAAGATCAGAACAAGCTGCAAAAAGATAAAACCGTCAATGATCTTATTGACAATATTGCCGCCGACCCCAAAGTAAAACGAGGCGTCAAACAATCCATTGCCGTAATTGACGACATTATAAAAGCAAATAACGGCAAAGCACCCGAACGCATTTTCCTGGAAATGGCTGACGATCCTCAGCCCGGAGACGAAATAACAAAATCCAGAAGCAAGCGAATTAATAAACTCTACGAAAATTGCAAAGACATCCCGGATTATCTGAAAAAACAATTAAAAGACAATGATTATAAAAACAGACTCAGCGACAAACGATATGCTTTGTATTTCTTGCAGCAAGGAAAAGATATGTACGACACGGAGAAATCCATAGACATAGAAAAAATTTCCTCGCATTATGATGTCGACCATATTATTCCGCGCGCTCTTACTACAAACAATTCCTTGGATAATCTTGTTTTGGTTTCGAGAGCCGAAAATGCCCGAAAAAGCAAAGCAGCCGTGCTCGATCGCGAAATCATCAAGAAAAATAAAGGCTTTTGGGAAGGATTGCTGAATAATAAACTGATTTCGCAAAACAAGTTCGATAATCTTTGCAGAGACAAAGAGTATTCTGAAAAGGAAAAGGAACGGTTTGTCAGCCGTTCTCTGGTTGAAACGCGCCAGATTATCGCAAATATCAAGTCAGTTCTTAAAGCAAAATATCCCGATATCGACATTATCGGCTTAAATTCGCAGGTAACAAAAGATATGCGCAAATATTTAGGCTACGCGATAAAAGACAGGGATATCAACGATTATCATCATGCGCAAGATGCTTTCTGTCTCGGAGTTGCGGGTCAGTTTGCGCAGAATCGCGTATTTTTTGAGCGAGGTCAGATTACGAACAGCTTGGGAGATTCATATAATATCTTCTACGAAAAATATGCGAAGAATATGAAAGAGAAAACTAAGGAAGGAAATAAAGTTGCTTCTTTAGGATTTATTGTCGGTTCCATGCAGTCCGAAAACGACGAACTGAAAACCAATAAAACAACAGGCGAAATCTGCTGGAGCGAAGAAGATAAAAATTATGCCCGAAAAGTCATGGGATACAGCAAAATGCTTGTCACCAAAAAACTTGATTTCGACGGCGAACCCGCTTTATACAATGAAACCAGATACAAAAGAGACATCGGCAAAGAAATTCCTCTTGATAAGTCAAAAACGGCAAAGACTTCTGACGGAAAATATTTATACGGAGGTTTCGATTCCAAAAAAGTTGCTTACACGTGTCTTTATTTCGATAAGAAAAAGAAGAAAACATATCTCGGAGCAGTTTACACTCTGGACTTACCTCTCGCAGAAAAGGAAGGAGTACAAAAATGTTTGGAAAACAATGGGATTGACTGCATTGTTCTTGGTGAAAGATTATCTAAAGGACAATTGATTATAAAAGACGGTCATAGAACAACAATTTCTTCAGCAACAGAATTAAATAATTTTCAACAGCTTTATTTAGACAAGAAAACCTATGAATTTATTCATTTTGTCGTAAATTCCAACACCTTGAACGAATTGAAACAGAAACTTCAGAAAAACAGCAATTTAGAATTTTTGCCTGAAGACTCTGTCATAATAAACAAACTCAGAGATTCCTTTATACAAATACTTGCAAGCATTGCTGCATACTATCCGCTGTTTACGCAAATTCAAACAAAAAAGAAACAAGACGAATATCTTAAACAGTTTGATGAACATTTTGCTTCCGGATTAGGCAACACAGTGTACAGCGATATAAAAGATTTTTACAAAAATTTGATCGAGGGCATGCATGCAAACAAAACGTGCAAAACCATAAATAAAGGATTAACCAAATCAATTGCCTCTTTTGGTCGATATCAAAGATCTTCGATAGAACTTGCTGATTCCGACATGATTATTTACCAGTCTGCAACGGGACTGTTTGAAAAGCGCGTTGCTGTCGGAGAGTTGAAGAAGCTGAAAGGATTGTAAAATTAAAAATCCCTCCCGTTCGGGAGGGATTTTTTAATAAGACCATAAGGTCGACTAAAAGTCTTTATAGCTTATAGCCAAACTCATTGCTTGACTCATTGCTTGATTTCAACTTGTGTCCGTCATATCAGCCAATTAGAACACATACTTCGGAACTGCGACCAACAGTTCCTTAATAACTATACCACACAAGGAGGTCTTTTGGCTTGGAGAAATGTTGTCGTGACGAAACATTCGAAGATTACGGCAAAAATGCAGCATATTATCGTGCAGACAGACGGCGAAGTTTTTCAGTTTCCGCTTTCGGATATCGGAATTGTCCTTATCGAAACGACAAGAGCAGTCATATCAACCTATGCCCTGTCCCAGTGCGCGAAAAACCATATCAAAGTCATTTCATGCGATGAGAAAGGAATGCCCATAAGCGAAATAACTCCCTACGCATACAACAAAAACAGGGTCGCAAACCTGCGCAGTCAAATACAGTGGAAGCAAAGCGACAAAGACCGGCTCTGGCAGCATGTCGTAAAACAGAAAATACTCCACCAGGCGGCAGTCCTCGAACGGTTCGAACGTCCGGGAACAGAAGAGATCAAAGCGCTTGCCGACGAAGTGACGACAGGAGATCCGAACAATCGCGAGGGAGTTGCGGCACACATGTATTTTCCCCGACTGTACGGATACGAGTTCACCCGCGAAAATTCAGAAAATTCGCTTAACCCGATGCTCGACTACGGCTACGCGATCGTACTGTCCGAAGTTTCCCGTCAGATTTGCGCACACGGATACTTAACCGAATTCGGAATCCACCACTGCAACGACAAAAACCCGTTCAACCTGGCATGCGATCTGATGGAACCGTTCCGCCCGTTCGTCGACACGCGAGTCAAACAGCTGGAAAACGATTTTCTTAAACCGGAAACCAAAGTAAAACTGGTCGAACTCATGCGCGAAGACATTCCC
Source organism: uncultured Actinomycetes bacterium (assembly GCA_900314875.1). GTDB lineage: Bacteria > Actinomycetota > Actinomycetes > Actinomycetales > Bifidobacteriaceae > RUG039. The sequence continues at coordinate 202,418 of OMWX01000003.1, forward strand.
GAACTGAACACGACAGTCACGAAACTGATTGACCGGTTCGTCCGAGACAGTCTGGCATTCCTGTCCAAAGGCAAAGATTTGCCCGAATTCAAAGCAGTTCGGGAGCAAAAATGAGGTACAGAGTCATGCGGGTAATGATATTTTTCGACCTTCCCGTCAAAACTGCCGCACAGCGGAAAAACTACAGAATTTTCAGGAAAAAACTTCTGGAGGAAGGATTTCTTATGATTCAGGAATCAGTGTACGTGCGAATAGTCGTCGACCGCGATTCCGCGCGATTTTTAGAAGAGCGGGTAGCGGGATTCGCTCCGCCGAAAGGCATTGTCCAATCGCTTATCGTAACGGAAAAACAGTATGCTTCCATGCGATTTTTCGTCGGCGGACAGTCGACGGACGTGAGAAACTCCGACGCAAGGACGGTTGTCATATGATTAAAACGATTTACGCTTATCCTTTCGAACCGATGGAACTGGAAAAGGGAATGAACGTCATCGCACTGGACTCGCCCGACACGCTCTATCAATTCGTTTCGGGATTGAAAACGGAAAAAGACAATTTTGTTATCGCCGACGAGGAAGACCAGACGATTCCCATCGAGAAAAACGTGCTGTTCGTCGGAGACCCGGCAAACGACATCGATTTAGAAAAACTGTATTTAAGATCGTCAATACAAAAGCTGATTTCCGGGATGGATTTGGATGAGATTCACAATATTAAAGCCAAATTCCTCATGTTTCACGAGTCTGTCGGCGCGGCTTTCGTCAACTCGGATATTCCGCTGGGATTAAACGACGAGGAAGAATACGAACTGAAAACAATGATTTCTTGCCTGAAACCGCATTTTATTTTCCCGCAAGTCAGCTCTTTTTATGATGTTATCCAAACAGTATTGGACACGGCGGGCGCATTGTGCGAAAAACGAACGATTGTGCTGATGAACGCGTGTCAATATTGTTCGCCCGATCAGGTACAATATTTACAGACAGATATTTTGAGACAAGATTTACAGGTCATATGCCTGGAGCGAAATGACCGTCGCATTGATATGTCGGGAGTAAGGAACCTTTTTGTCGACAAGGATTTTGTGCAATTTTAAGAAAATGCTCAGGATTCTTTAAGGCTATAGGTTTCAGGTGTCCGTCATATCAGCCAGGTAGACCACAAGCCTCGCCGCTACCCCAACCCATCTTGTGTTTCAGGTGTCCGTCATATCAGCCAGGTAGACCACCCATTATAAGGTGTTCGCAACCTACGGTAAGTTTCAGGTGTCCGTCATATCAGCCAGGTAGACCACATTTTGTCTGAGATCCAACCCCACATGCCGGTTTCAGGTGTCCGTCATATCAGCCAGGTAGACCACGGAGCGGAAGGATGGTATTCTACGCCCTCCGTTTCAGGTGTCCGTCATATCAGCCAGGTAGACCACTGCGTTAAAATGTTTGTTTGAATGGTTTTGGTTTCAGGTGTCCGTCATATCAGCCAGGTAGACCACTTTCAACAAGATTGAACACTAATAATAACAGTTTCAGGTGTCCGTCATATCAGCCAGGTAGACCACAAGGGCGGTAGCCTTTCTTCTTCAGTTTGCGTTTCAGGTGTCCGTCATATCAGCCAGGTAGACCACGTCGACCGTGCTTTTTTTACTACGCTCACTGTTTCAGGTGTCCGTCATATCAGCCAGGTAGACCACAGCATTTCGACAATTACAGGCAAAGCGTTGGTTTCAGGTGTCCGTCATATCAGCCAGGTAGACCACACGAATTAGCAAAAACTCTTTCACAGGCTGGTTTCAGGTGTCCGTCATATCAGCCAGGTAGACCACCCAAACTTAAATGCAAATTCGACAGAAAGCCGTCTGCGCTGCGGCATGCGTATAACCGCCTCCGCCGCAAATCCCGAGAGAACCGATGCGTTTCTCATCCGCCGTTCGAATGCGCCGCAGTAACGACCGCATGCTTCCGATTGTCCGAATCATGCCGGCAGATTCATATCATCAAATTCTCTTCGGCTTATCTTCAGCTTCTTCCCGGCTTCATGCCGGCGAATTGCAGAATCGGCGGTTCATTCAGCTGTTATCGTCGAATATTAGCAAAATTCATATGTTTTAATCGAAAATTTCCGATATTCATTTCGCATTAGCACAGGACAAAACCGCATTTGCGCAGAAGCAAAACCGCATTCGCGCAGGAGACAAAAATCCCTCAGAACAAAAATCTCTGTACAAATATTGTTTTATAACATTTATTTTGCAATAATAATATAAACAAAACGGTTTGACCGAAACGCGCAAACCGCACAAACACAGCTTTAACAAACACAGCTTTAACGGGCATTGCTAAATGCAAACTTTGTTTAACAAACTTTGCTTTAAAGCAATTTTGCACAGAAAGGCGCAAGATTATGCAGCACAGAGATCGAACTCAGTTTTTGGAATGGATGCGCGAAAGAAATATTCTTCAGAAAGATTTGGCAGAGGTTTTGGGACTTTCACTCGGCGCGGTAAACCAAAAATTGCAGGGAAACACGGGTTTCACCGAAAAAGACTTTATAAAACTGTTCAACCATTACGGGTTATCCGCCGACTTTGTTATGGGAATAACCGCAAAACCGTTTGTATTCTAAGGTTTTCTCTTTTAAGACGATTTCATTCCGGAAACAAAACCGAAGCAAAATCGGAACAAAAATCGCGATTTGTCGTAAATTTTGCCGGATATTTTTCTTGATTTGGTGTAATTTCAGGGAAAAATTATACGCTGAACTCAATCAACAAATTCAGAAAAAATACGCAAAACTGTTGCATACGCCGTATATTCTTCATGCTGACGACCCGGGCGAAAAAGACGGAATCACGTGCCTGTCGGTCTATATGACAAAGCTTCTCAGACTTCGGGACTTCCGATTTGGCAGATAGCTGCGATTATGTATCAGGAGTCGGCTTTTGATCCGTCCGCGTATGCCGACGACGCGAATGGCGGAACTTGGGGACTTTTTCAGATGAATCGTATCGTATGGTGCTCAGTGCACGAGGCGGGGAACATGGAATGAAACGCCGGACGGCATAACCGACCCGATGATTCACGCAGAATACGGCGGAAAATATTAAAGGAGCGTCTGGAAAATATCCGGTCCGCAAAACAACAATATCCGACGGCAGATTTTGCAAGCATTTCCGATTTAGATGCGCTTGTTATCGCTCATAATGCGGGCGAAACGACTCTGATAAATTATCCTGACAAGCTTCCCGATATTACAAAAAATTATCTTTCCGACGTTCACAGACTTACTTCTTGTCAGTAAATTCGTATCATTGTTCAAGAACGGCAAAAATCGTCTGTCTGCATCTTTGCGGCAGGCGGTTTTTATTTTTAAAATTTTTTAAGAAATGCCAGAATAATTTCATAATATTCATCAAAAAGATTTTCGTTGATTTTTCGGCGATTTCATAATGATTTCATAATGATTTTCCAATGATTTTCGCGATGCTTTCGCAATATTTTCACGGCAATTTTCTAAAAAATTTTGAAACAATATTCCATTGTCCGATACATCGTGATACGATACTTCATGATACGAAATAACATAACACACAACATAACGCACAACATAAACACAACTTAAAACTCGCAAAATTAAAAATCGCAAAACAATTTCGAATTTCAAAATAAAATTCAAAATAGCGAAACAAAATGCGAGAACATTTACAAAAAACGGGCATCCGCCCGGCACAAAAACGCAAATAAGGAGGTGTATCATCGACATCCAGCTCAAGCGCGGTCTTCTGGACGTATGCGTTCTCGCTTCGATAAAAAACGAAGACTCATACGGTTACAAAATCATGAAAGATGTCAAACCCTACCTGGAGCTGTCGGAATCGACACTGTACACGATTCTCAAGCGGCTCGAAGCGGCACACATGCTGACAGTCAAAACCATGACATACAGCGGAAGACTGCGAAAATACTATCACATAACCGAAAACGGAATTGCCCGGCTGAACGACTTTGAAAACGACTGGCAGGAAATGCTTCGCATACACCAGTTCATAACCGACAATTCGCAACCGACGAAAGCAGAGAATGAGTAGAGAAATATTTTTACAGACGCTGCGCAGAAAACTGGCTTTTCTGCCGCAGAACGAAATCGAAGAGCGCATAGCCTTTTATGCGGAAATAATCGACGAACGCATGGCAGACGGAATGTCTGAAAATGACGCTGTGGCAGCCGCCGGGTCTCCCGACGAGATTGCGCAGCAGATGATGTGCGAAACACCGTTCAAAAAGATTATTTCAGAAAACGTAAAATCTAAAAGCACAAAAAACTGGAATCCCCGGAAAACGGCTCTAATACTTTTGACAATCCCCCTGTGGGCTCCGCTGGCTTTCGCGCTGACAATATTTACCGGCGCAATATTCTTCTCGATTTGGATAATTGCATTTGCTTTGATGTTTGCGGCAGCCCTGTGTCTTTTCAGTTTTATTCTTTCCATACCGCAAAGCATTGAATTTTTCAAAGAAGGAGCAACAGCCGCGGGAATCTTTATTCTTGGCGAAGGCTTGTGCGGCACGGGACTTGCAATACTCGTGCTGTCATTCAGCGATTCGATTATCTCCAAAACAAAAGAACTTTCGAACAAGCTGGTGCTGAAAGTAAAATCTTTCGTCGCCAAGAAGGAGAACCGCTCTTATCATGAAGCATAAAAAAATATTCATCACAGGCATTGCAGTATTTTCAGCAGGTCTTATTGCCTGCTTTTCAAGCATTGCAGCCTCAGGATTCAGCTACAGCAAATTGCAGAGCGAATACATGGAAACCCGCGAATACGAAATAACCGACAATTTCAAAAAAATAGATTTGTCGGGCGATAAAATGAATAATATCGTTTTCGAACGTTCAAACAGCAGCAAAGCAAAAGTCGTATGCACTGTGAGAAAAAATTCGCAATGCGACGCAAAAAGCGAATCAGACACTCTTAAGATCAGCAGCAAAACTGAGAAAAAGGGTTGGTCTTTCTCATTCAATTTCGGTCCTTTCAGCAGCGATTCGACCGAAATTAAGGTATATCTGCCTTCCGAAAGCTACGATTCGCTTACAGTCAAATCGTCTTGGGGCAACGTAAACATGCCGGCAGATTTCAAATTCAATGCGGCAAAAATCGAAACATCCTCAGGCAACATTAATTGGAGCGCGCAAATCAGCACAAAAGCAGAAGCAGAAACAAGCGCGGGAAACATCAGATTCAGCAATATGACCGCAGAAAATCTCAACCTTAAAACATCTGCCGGCAACATTGAATTGAACAATACCGTCTGCAAAAACAGCCTGGAAGCGGAAACCAACATGGGCAACATCAATTTCAATCACAGCGATGCGAAAAGCATTAACGCAGAAAGCAACATGGGAAACATAAGAGGAACGCTGCTCACCGGCAAGCAATTCTCAACAAAAACCAACATGGGAAGCGCAAAAGTGCCGGAATCGACGGGAGATCAAAAATGCGAGCTGGTCACAAACATGGGAGATATTGACGTCAGCATTGCAAAATAGAAAGGCATTCTCCCCCTGCTCAAAGGTTCTGTCAGGTTATCTCTGTCAGGTTATCTGACATCAGGGCGAAAAATCAGGGCGGAAGGTCAGGCTTATTTGCCGGTTTCCGCCCTTTTTTGACATTTCGCCTGTTCCTATTTTTAACATCTGTCTGCTGTTTTCATGCTTTTTGCTGTTTTTTGCTGTTTTTTGCTGTTTCTTTCTTGCTTTTCTTGATTTTCTTGTTTTTTTTCTTTTGCCGCATTTTTCGATATCTGTTTAACGTCTGTTTAACGTCTGTTTAACGTCTGTTTAACGTCTGTTTAACGTCTGTTTAACGTCTGCCCGCTTATCTGCTCATTTTTATGCTAATCCGTCGCGGCTGCTTCGGCATTTTAAGACTCAGCCGTACGCTGTTAAAAACTGCAAAACATCACAAAACACAGCAAAACGTCGAGACAACAGAATATGCCGGCACACTGATACATCCTGCGACACGTCCTGCAACACATCCTGCGACACGCCGAGACACGCCGGGACGCGCCGCAAAAAATAAGGCTTTCCGCAAGTTCTGCCTTCATGTTTGAAACCAATTGTCCTCACAGGTGCGTAACGTTAATCGGTTCTGCTCCGATAAGCGCAGAACATACGCAAAAGAAAATAAAATTCTATAAGGAGCATAATGAAAAAGAAAAAACTTGCCTGGATTATCGGCATAATTCTGGCATTAATAATATGCTGCGCCATAAACGAAGCGGCTTCAACACCCGAGGAAATGCCGAATCTGGTCGGAAAGTCGGTTTCAGAAGCGAAAAATGAACTGAATTCCATAGGATTTAAAAATGTAGAAGTTACAAACAAAATAACGACGGGGACGGTAAAATCTCAGAATTTCGAGCCCGGAAGCAAGCATAAAAAAACTGAAAAAGTCGTGCTTGAGGCCGAGAGAACCAAAGAAACAAAACAAAAAGAGAAAGAAAAGCAGGAAGAAAAGCAGGAAGAGCTGAACAAGAAAGCCGAAGAGCTTAAAAGCGAGCAAGGGTAAGAATACAGATACAAATACAAATAAGAAAAAGTGCAGAGCTTTTCAGCTTCGCACTTTTGTCCACTTGTCTTGCAAGTGCCCCGGGCCGGATTCGAACCGGCGACCTCCGACTTAGAAGGACGTTGCTCTATCCCCTGAGCTACCAGGGCAATGCGCAAATTAATGCGCACAATGTGCAATTATAACGCATATGCCGCACAATTTGCACGCGCGTGTCAAAATTCGGCAAAATTCAACAAACAGACTGCCAAACGAACCGGCTGTCAAACGGCACGGATGCCATATGACTCCTGTCATACGACTCTGCTGCCGACAGACAGATTCAGCCCGCGTAAATCTGCGCCTGCATATCCCGGCGCAGCTTTTCCAGTTCGGTCAGTTCAGACAGAAGTTCGATTTTCGCTTTCTCGTCCGTCTCCCTCTGCATTCTCAGTTTTCCTTCGGCAATTTTGCTCATAATCATGCCGTCAAGCATATCCGCAAGAAAACTGCGTGCAAGCTTTTTCTCTTCTTCTGTCGTTTCAATCGATCCGACGCTCAAATCAAGCGTATTAATCCTTCTCTCGCTATTTTTAATGCGCTGCTCATGATACGACATGTAAGGAAGCGGCAAAACAAGCAGAGCGCGAATCGCGCTTTCCAAACCCGAGCCTGCCGCAGAAAGCAGTTTATTAATCCACTCTCCGCGTTTCATATCATCATCGGGAAGACCTCCGGCAACTACAACAGCCTCAAAAAGCGAGCGGAAAACCGGATTTTTAAACGCAGACGGCTCAAGATACGAGAACAAAACATTGTCAATAAGCTGCGGCAGCAGAATAAGAATCATAAAAAACTGCTGTTCGCGAATAAAAACAGGATCCGCAATGCGTGTTTCGGAGTTAATCGGACGATTCTGATAATTGTCTCTCGCATACTGAATGACATTAAGAATCATTTCGTCGGAAAAAACTGATTTTTTGGGCGCAAAACGCTGTTCGAACTCATTTTCCCTTGCCGAAACCGCCCCTCTGCGCCTGTCCGCTTCGCGCACTTTATCGCGAACCGTCTGCCAGTCGGCTCCCGCCAGACCGGCTGCAAAACGCGAAAACTCGTCATGCAAAGAAACGTCGCGAATCGCTGTGATTTCCTCGGCAGCGCGATTAATCAGGTCAGCTCTGTTCGACACCTGTTTCATGTCATACTCGTTCACAGCCGCGCGAATAACCTGCTCATACAAAGGAGAAGCCTTCTGAATCAAATCCCGCACGGCAGCATCTCCGCGCTGAATGCGCAAATCGCACGGGTCAAGATTATTCTCCACAATCGTCGCATAAGTCTGAGTGAGAAAATCATTGTCGAACCTGTAAGCTTTGCGCATTGCTTCGCGCCCGGCTTTATCTCCGTCAAAAGTAAAAATAATGCGGCAGCTTCCGTCTTTTTTCGCGCCTCGCAGCTGTATTCCGCCCAAAGAATCGTCGCGAATGTATCTGCGCGCAATTTTGACATGCTCTGCTCCGAAAGCAGTGCCGCATGTGGCGACCGCCGTATCCACCCCGGCCAGGTGGCAGGCCATAACATCCGTATAACCCTCGACAACCACAATCTGCCGCTTTTTCACGATTGCCGGCTTCGCAATGTCCAAGCCGTACAAAACCTTGTTTTTGCGATATAAAACAGTATCGGGCGTATTCATGTATTTTGCAGTGACGGGGTCATCGTCATAAAGCCTGCGAGCGCCGAATCCCAAAGTTCTTCCCATCGCGTCGCGTATAGGCCATGTGACCCGGCCTCGAAAATAATCGTAAACTCCGCGAGGTCCTTGTCTGGCAACGCCGGCGTCAATCATTTCCTGCTGAGTAAAGCCTTTTCCGGCAAGATAACGGGTAAGAGCATTCCACTCGTTTAGCGCGTAACCGCAGCCGAAACGCTCGCAGTCTGCTTGGGAAAACTTGCGTTCTGCAAGCATTTTTCGCGCCGGCAGCGCCTCTTTTTCCGTAAGATTCGACTGAAAGAAATCCTGCGCGACCTGGCAAATCTGAAGCAGACGGGCTCGCGAAGACGGTTTTGTTCTGTCGTCGCGCGAATTGTTTTTCATTCCCGAGGACTCGTATCGAAGTTCTATATTGTATTTGTCCGCAAGATATTCGACCGCTTCAATAAAGCCGATTCCTTCGGTTCTCTCAACATACCGAATCGTGTCTCCTCCGGCTCCGCAGCCGAAGCAGTGCCATATTCCCAGTTCGGGACGAATGCTGAAACTGGGCGTTTTCTCATCATGGAAAGGGCACAGTCCCATGTAGGTTCCCGCACCGGAAACCTTAAGCTGAACCGTAGCGGAAACCAGTTCGTACAAATCCGCAGCGGCAGTGACTCTGTCGATATCATCAGATACGATACGCATTTGTTTCCTCTTTCCCAAGGCTTATTTTAAGGTTTTTAGCGGGTTTTTCAGGCTGCTGCAGGCTATTTTGCATAATGTTTTGCGCACTGGAGCAGGCTGTTTGCAGATTTTGCGGTTTTTGCCGTCCGCAAAGCGTCTGAATCCCATATAACCTGAATCCCCTATAATTTTACAGTTTTAAAAATCTTTCATGAGCACAGCTGCGCATGAGCAGAAGCAGCAGACGCATCCGTAAGACCGGCAACCTTGTCAATTGCAACTCTTAACCGCTGAGCGTCATTTTCGGCTCTCTCCCAGTCGCGCATAAAAAGCTTGCCCAGGTAAGGACTCGGATTCGGGTTTTCCTTCATAAAAACTTCCGTCAGGTCTGCGATAATCTTTTTCTGCTTTTCATGTTCGGGCAGACGGTTTCTGGGAATCATAACAAAATGAACCGCTATTCCTTTGAGGAAAAGAATTTCGGCGCGAGTCGTTTCAGGCACGACAAGCGAAGCGGAATACCGCATGAGACGGCCTTTGCCGTATTTTTCTCTGGTCATTGCTTCAACCGAGGAAGCAAATCTGCCGATAAGCGCGCTTGTAATATTTTTAAGCTCGCCCATCGAACGGCGGGTTCCGTCAAAGCTGCGTTGCAAAAGTCTGTCTTTTACAAGCCTTTCGAACGCGTTTTGCAAATCGGCAGCGCTCTGAGCGGGCGCATACCATTTCAAAGTGTCTTCGATAATCGCGTCAACCGTTTTCGAATCCGCCAGACTCTGCGGATTAAGCGTGCCGCACACAATCGCGTCTTCAACATCGTGCACGCTGTATGCGATATCGTCGGCCAAATCCATAATCTGGCATTCGATCGGAGTTTTGTCTGCCGGAGCATTCTTTTTCAGCCAGCGGAAAACCGGCAAATCGTCGGGATATACGCAGAACTTCGGAGCAGTTTCGCCGTTTTGATTCTGTTTTGCTTCGCTCAGCGTCCAAGGATATTTCATAACCGCATCCAAAGCTGCACGAGTCAGATTAAGACCGGCAGAAACGCCGGATGGAGAAAAAATTTTCGGCTCAAGCCTTGTAAGAAGCCGGATTGTCTGAGCATTTCCTTCAAATCCGCCCGCCGGAACCGCGATTTCAGACAAAGCTTTTTCTCCGGTATGCCCGAAAGGCGGATGCCCCAAATCGTGCGCAAGACATGCGCAATCGACTATGTCGGGATCGCAGCCGAGCATTGCCGCGATTTCTCGCCCGATCTGCGCGACTTCGAGCGAATGAGTAAGCCTTGTCCGCGCAAAATCGTCGCTGCCGGCAACCAGAATCTGCGTTTTTGCGCCCAGCCTGCGCAGCGCGGAAGAATGAACCACGCGGTCTCTGTCTCTCTGATATGCCGTGCGCTCTTCGGATTTTGCGGCTTCAGACACGTATCTTTCTTCATCTGATTCGCAATATGCGCCTGATTCGGGCAGCGAAAAACTCAAATTGCCGGAAATTACCGAACCGTCGTTAAAATACACGCCGTCAGTGCGCCGCGTTTCGCTCATTTTCTCCTCTTTCCTACCCCGATCCCAGTCCGCTTTGCGGGAAAAATCTCCGCAAAAAAACGAATCCGGCAGAATAAAACATTATAAAACAAAGCACGGCAAAAACACAGTTCAAGGAAACACAGTCCGGAGAAACACAGTCCGGAGAAACACAGTCCGGAGAAACACAGTCCGGAGAAACACAGTCCGGAGAAACACAGCTGCGAACCGATCCCTGTTCAGCAAAACATAACTTTACGGAACATTACTCTATAAAACAGAGCCGGGAACAGCGTTTTCAATCATTGCAATATCCTTTGAACACAAAAATTCGCCGTTCAGATACAGCCGAGGAATTCTGCTTCTTAAACATGTGAATATTTCATAGCTTATCGTTCCGGCAGCAGCAGCCCAGTCGTCGGCAGTGGGCTGACCGTATTTAACGCCCTTGCCCGGACCGAACAGAACTGCAGTATCGCCCTCGCGAATGCCTTCTTTATCAGCCTGAGCGCCCAAATCGACGATAAACTGATCCATGCAGACCCGACCGGACACGCGAACGATTTTCGTTCCTGCGTTCGTATTGATTTTTACCGGACCGCCGAGCTTGCATTCCGCTCCGTAACCGGCTTTGTTGAAACCCGACGCGCAACGATGGATTCCGTCGGCATACCCTATCGGAACAATCGCGGCAAAAGTCTCGTTTTCGGTCACATATTTTCGCCCGTATGAAATTCCGCACGACTTGCGAATTTTTTTAATCGTGCCCAGCTGCGCCTGCAAAGTCATTGCCGGCACGAGAGAAAAATCGTCGGGAGTTCCCATCGAAACGTCGGGCGCGTATCCGTAAAACGAAATGCCGGGTCTGACCATCTCAAAATGAATGTCCGGCCGCGTAAAAGTCGCCGCACTGTTCGCAAGATGACGGATTTGCGGCTCGAGACCGGCAGCCGACATCTTCGAAGTAAAACGATGAAACGATTTTATCTGTTCGTCTGTGCAGTCTTCAAATTCTTTTATTTCCGGCATGTCTGCGACCGCAAGATGACTGAATTGCCCTATAACCTCAATCAGCCCTTGAGAAACAAAGGGTTTCATAATTCGCAGCGCTTCGTCGAAATTATCTTCCGTAAAGCCGTTTCGCCCGAAACCGGTATCGCATTTTATGTGTACCCTCGCTGTTTTCCCGGCATATTCGGCTGCTGCGGCAACTGCGCGAATCGTACCGAAAGAACCTGCCGCTATATCGATATCATTTTCAATCAGTTCTTCAAAGGGGGCATAATCGCAAGAAAAAAGCCATGCAAGAATATGCGCTCTGTCTTTCGCAATACCGGCTTTGCGCAAAGCCAAAGCCTCTCGCGGCTGAGCGGTTCCCAGCCAGGAAGCTCCTCCCGCAAGAGATGCCAAAGCCGCCGGAATAAGCCCGTGCCCGTAAGCATCGGCTTTGACAACACCCATAACCGCAGCGCCGCTGCCCGATTCGGATCTCGCGGAATTAACCGTTTCGACAAGTCTGGCAGCATTGTTTCGCAAAGCATTCAAATCCACCAGAGCCTGCGCCGGGTATTTTCTCAGAGCATTCTCATACCGGGCATTCCCGGATAAAGCATTCTCACATAAAACATTGCCGCGCAAATTATCGATGCTTAAATCACTGCCGCACAAATCACTGCCGATCAAAGTTTCATTTTGTCTTTCGGACGTTTTCACGCTCTGCTTCAGGGCGCATTCCGAACTGTCAGCCGTATTCTGCTTCAATGATTCCGTTTTCACGCTCTGCGCCATCCTGCCTCGATTCCCCGCTATTCAGTTCCGACTTCAAAGCCGGACAAATATACGCATGTCAAATTATTTTTGCATGTCAATTATAGCAATTCTGCAACATGGCGGCCTGTATAAGCATTTTCGTATATTCATGCTTCGGAGACGAAATAATGTCTTCGGTTTTTCCTGTTTCGACAATCCGTCCGTCGCATATAACAATAATTTTGTCCGCAATCCGAACAGTCGTTCCCATATCGTGAGACACGATAATAAGAGCGGGACGCTGCGCTTTTTCTTCCGCCGCGACTGCCGCCGCTTCTTTTCTCTGCTTCGAATCATCGTTTTTTCCCAGCAATTTCTGGAGAGTTTCGGAAATCAGCAGCCTGGAAGACACATCAACCGCGCTCATCGGCTCGTCTGCGATAAGAATTTTCGGCTCGATTGCCAGCGCTCTGGCAATCGCCGCCCTCTGAGCCTGACCGCCGGAAACATCGCAGGGAAAACGGTTCGCATATTTGTCAGGATCGAGTCCCGCGCGGCGAAAAGCTTTATTTGCGCGGCTTTCGATTTGTTCCCGCAGCTCTTTTCTGTCTGTCCTCAACTCCGCCGACGCTCTCGCCCTGAGCGGCTCAGTCACTGACATTTTCAGCGTATGTCTGGGATTTAAGGATTCGTAAGGGTTTTGGAAAACGATTCCGCAGACTTTCGATAAATCCCGCTTCGTTTTTTTATCGCGCAAATCGCGGCCGCAAAATTCGATTTTCCCCGAATCCGGATCGTCCAGACCGGAAAGGAGACGGAGCAATGTTGTTTTTCCGCTTCCCGAACCGCCTATTATTCCTATGCTTTCTCCCGGAAAAATTTGAAAATCAATATCGAAAAGAACCGTTTTTTCGCCGAAAATTCTTATCGCTTTTTCAGCGCGAATAACAGGAACCGCATTTTTCTCATTCTCCATTTTTCTACGCCTCCTTAAAACTTGTCTTCGCGCGAAATATGCAGACATTTCGCGGCATATATAAGACTTTTCGCAGCCTCGCTGCACGGGCTTTCAAACAGCTTCTCAGTATCGTTTTCCTCGGCTATTTTCCCGTCCTCAACCACATAACAGCGTTTCGCGACGCGGCGAATCTGCGAAAAATCATGCGAAACAAACAGAAGAGTTCCGCCGTAACCGTCGACTGCCGAAACAAGCAGATCAAGAATTTTCTTGCCTGTAACCGCGTCGAGCGAAGCCGTGGGCTCGTCGGCAATAATAAGTTTCGGCTTGGAAATAACAGCAGCCGCAATTCCCGCTCTCTGAGCCTGACCGCCGGACAATTCATGAGGATAAGCAAAAGCGGTTTCGCTCTCAAGTCCGACCGATTCGAGAGCTTCCGCAACTCTTTTGCGAATATTTTGAGAGCTGAGCCGAAAATGATTTTTCAGCGGCATCGATACATTTTCCCCGATATTTTTAACAGGATTGAGCGCGGAAACATTATTCTGCAAAATCATTCCCGCATATCGGCCGCGCAATTTCGCGATTTGAGAATCTTTCTCTCCGACAATATTTTTTCCGCCCAGCCTAACCGTTCCCTCCGCGCTTGTTCCGGGAGGCAAAAGCCCTGTCAAAGCTTTGCAAATCATAGACTTTCCGGATCCTGAAACGCCGATAAGTCCAACCCTTTCGCCTTCGGCTGCATTCAGACAGACATTGTCGACAATTTTTTTCTTTCCTGCTTTTATGCAAAGATTTTCAACTTCGACAATCATTTTCAATCCTTAACTTTCCTAATTTTCAAAAGCTCTTCAAACGCTGTTAAAAAGCTGTTCTCTTAACTGCCGGCTCTTAACTGCCGGATTTTGACAGCAGACTCTCGAGGGCTAATCGTCAATCGAGCGCAAACGTTCGTTAAGCAGCGGGTCTGCGGCAACGCGCGCGCAGTCGCCCAAAATATTAAACATAATCACTGCAGAAACGACAAGAAGCCCCGGACAGAGAACGGTTGACGGATAAACGGTTATCAGACGCACGCAGGAAGCCAGAGAACGCCCCCAAGTTGGAACATTCGAAGGCGCGCCCAGCCCCAGATAAGTCAGAGACGATTCGGCGAGAATAACAGAACCTGCGCAAATCGACAGCTGCACGACAATAACGGGAGCGCATGCGGGAAGAATATGAGAGAAGTAAATTCCCGCGCGGGAAACTCCGCTGTATTTCGCGCTTGCGACATAATCGGATTCGCACGCCGATTGAGCAGCCGGACGGGCAATGCGAGAAATATTCAAACCGTAACCGTAAGAACATGCAAAAACAACAACGGCAACGCAGGCTCCCATTTTCGCATTCAAAATCAGCACGACAACAATAGAAGGAACCGAAATAAGCGCATCCAGAATAACAACAGCAAACGTCTTCTTCCCGTCTTCCGTTCCTCCCCCAAATGAAATGCCTGCATACAGAAAGAAAATCCCCAAAATCGCACTGCACAGAACCGTCATAATCACAATGAACAGCTCCCAAGACGACCCGGCCATAAGCATGCTGAGCATATCGCGCCCGGCTCCGTCCGTTCCCATAAGATGAGCGCTTCCGGGAGCCGACCACGCGTTATATCCGTCGCTTTCGTTTATCGGATAAGGAGTATAAAAGAGCGAAACAAAAGAAACGATTATCCACAAAACAAGGCAGACAACACAGAAAAAACCTTTTTTCGAAGAGAGCACCGATAAGAAGGCAACATGCGCAGTTCTGCGAAAACGTTTGCCTTCCGCGCCGAAAACAGTGCCGGGAAGACTGCGCAGAAAACCGCCGAAAGCACGAAAAACAGTCCTGCAATTCCTGCCGAACGCTCTGCAAATATTGACGAAAACTTTGAAAATATTGCCTAAACCGCGGAAAAAGGCGCGAAAACGGCCTTGCAGTCCGGAAAAATCAAATGAACCGCAGGACATGCAAGCATATTTCTGCGAGCGCGGAACAAGAGCAAAACGCATCAAATCCGTTATCAGACCGGCAAGCACAAAAACGGCTTCCAAAAGAAACAGCTCGCTTTGCACGGCTGCAATATCGCGATTGCCGATGTCAGTTACGAGAATGCTTGCCGCTCCGTTGAGTTTGAACAGTTTTTCAACGACGATCACTCCGGTAATCAGTTCGGCAAAATAAAGTCCGACAACTGAGACAAGCTGGGGAGCAAAAAGACGCAGTCCCGCGCGGCGAAGAGCTTCAGATCTTGACATTCCCGATGACATTGCCATGACGACAGTGTCGCTTTGCGCATATTCCAAAACGCCGGAGCGCGTAAATCTGGCTATTTTTGCGGATGTGATGATTCCGACTGTCAAAACCGGCAGAATAAGCGAAGAAAAAGCTGCTCCCGGCGATTTCCACCCGTTAAGCGGCCAGCCTGAAGCGGGAAGAATATTCGCAAATCCCATCCCTCTGCCGAACAGAATAATAAGAATCATTCCGAACCACAAAGCCGGAAACGAGCCGACCGCAATGCTCAAAGCATGTATCGCGCCGGCCGTTTTCCGCTTCGAGGACGCTGCTGCCAAACATCCGATCGGCACGCCGATAAGCAATGAAACCGCCAATGACAGCACGATCAGCGGAATCGTAATCGAAGCCGCTCGGGCAGCCTTTGAAGCGACCGGCACGCCTGTCAGAACAGAATTGCCCAAATCCGCTCTGAGAAGCCGCGCAAGCCAGTCGCCGTATTGCTGCGGCAGACTGCGATTCAGCCCCATCGATTCGCGAAGAGCTTCAATCTGTTCCGGCGAAGAATTTGTGCCGCCGGCTATCTGCGCGACATCGCCCGGAAGCAGGTGCAGCGCGAAAAAAATCGCCGCAGACAAAAACAGCAGAGTCGCAGCCGCGACGGCAAGTCTTCTGATTACGTATCGAGTTGTTTTCAAAATGTCACTTTCCACAAGGGCAGCAGATAAGAGTTCATATTAAGCGGATAATTCTTAACCGATTTATCCCATGCGGTGATAATGCGGTAATAGAAAAGCCAGTCGGCTGCCGAGTCTTGAGAGACAATGCGCGCGGCCTTTTTAAGATATTCGTTGCGTTCATCCTCCAAAAGACTCTCGTCAGCCTTCTGATAAAGCTGTTTTACTTCGTCATTGTCATAGCCGAAGTAGTAATCAGGCATTGTCCACTGGTAAAAATCGTGGCTTTCCGTATGATTCACAAGCGACAAATCGTAGTTTTTCCCTTTGTGAACGTCGGTAAGCCATGAGGAAAACTCGACAACTTTCACATTGAGCTTAATATTTGCTTTCGCAAGCTGCGCGGCAAGCTGATCTCCTAAGTCTGTTCCGTAAATGTTTGCGTATTCGAGCGATATTTCCAGTTTGTTGTTTTCGTTATATCCGGCTTGTTCCAAAAGTTCTTTTGCTTTGTCGACATCATATGAGATCGATGAAGTCAAATCCTCGTATCCGGGATCGAGAGGAGGAATCGGACCGGCAAGCAGAGCGTCTTCCCCTCTTCTTGCGGCTATAATCGCTTCATGATCGACAGCAAGGCGAATCGCTTCCCTGACTTTTACGTCATTGAGCGGAGCGCGATTATTGTTCATTGCGAGAACAAATTTGTCGGTGCCGTCTCCCGCCGAAATCTCGAAACGAGAATCGCTTTTAATGCTTTCGGAAAACTTTGCGTCGACCGGAGTAAGCACCTGCACTTCTGCGGATTTGAACGCATTCAGCCCGGCAGCAGAATCCGCATAATATTTCAGCACGATTCTTTTAATCGCAGCCTTGTTTTTGTCAGTCCAATACTGACTGTTTTCCTTGAAAATAAGGTTTTCGTTCGCAGAAAAGCTTTCAACTTCGTAAGGACCGGATCCCACGGCCTGTGTTTTGGGATCATATGAAGCATTTTTATCGAAAACCAGTCCGGCCCGTCCCGTCAGCTGCCAAAGCAGAGAAGAACAAGGAGAAGAAAGTTTCATCACAAGAGTCTTCTCGTCTCGCGCTTCTACCGAAGAGATTTTGTTCGCATACTGATATCCCTGATATTTCTTGTCAATCATCTCGCTTACAGACCATTGCGCGTCATAAGCCGTAAGCGGGTCTCCGTTGGAAAACTTCGCTCCCTCGCACATATGAAAAACATATTCTTTGCCGTCGTCGGAAATATCCCATGAAGAAGCGAGCATAGGCTTTACCTCGTTGTTTTCCGCGCGTTCGACAAGTCCCTGATAAACATTGCCGATTAAAGCCTGTTCCAAAGCCGAACCCGACTGAGTGCGAATGTCGAGATTGGTAGGAGCAAGCATAAGACCGACAGACAATGTCTTGTTATCATTATCTTTCGCAGATGCGCTCGCTGCGCTGTTCTGCTGTGCTGCCGAGGATGAATTTTGGGAAGACAAATTTTTCTTCCACGCAAATCCGGCTGCGAGAATCGCAACGGCAGCAATTGCCGCAACTGCGGTGTATATCGTTTTTTTGCCTGCGCCCGATGCCGATGAATTTTTGGCCGCTTCATTCAGCTCGTCGTCAAGACCGGCAAACAAATTCTTCCCGGATTCTTTATTGAACTTATCCATTTTCATTGTTCCTGTATTTTCCTGTTCTGTTCGGCCGTGCAAAAGGCTCTGCGGTGCCGTTTAAACAAATCAGCTTTAAACGGACGGCAAGCCTTCGCAGACAAATCGGCGCCTTTCGGTCGTCGTTTCATTCCGAATCTTTACCGTTTCAGAGTAGTAGAACACAGCGACGGCACGAAAACCATTCAGATTCGAGAACGAAAAATATTGTACGCGCTTCGCACAAATTGACAGCGTTTTTGTTCGCCGCCCGCTTATGTTGCGGCTGCAGCAGATGACGCAAAGCGGAACAATATATAATTGTTTTTATGTTTATTGCTTTGGACATAGGAAATTCAAACACGGTTGTAGGATTCATGAAAGACGGACGAACCGACGGAACATACCGCATTTCAAATACGGCTTCGCACACAAGCGACGAATACGGACTGCTGATTTTGCAGTTTCTTGCTATGAGCGGTTACCGTCCCGAAGATGTCGAAGACGTTATCATCTGTTCGGTCGTGCCGCAGCTGCTTCGCGGATTCAAATCGTGTTTCTCGAATTTTTTCGGCATAAAACCTCTTGTCATCGCACCCGGACTCAAAACGGGAATAAGGCTGAAAATGCCCGATCCCAGACAGCTGGGAAGCGATATTCTCACGGGAATCGTGGCTGCATACAATCTTTACGGAGGTCCTGCTCTGGTAATCGATATGGGCACCGCAACAACTGTCGCAGCAGTAAACAGCGAAGGAACCGTGGAAATGTGCCTTATCGCTCCCGGGTTGGAAACGCAGGCAAAATCGCTTTCGAGCAATACCGCGCAGCTGCCGCATGTCGAACTTAAAAAACCGTCGTCAGCCACTGCAAACACGACCGAAACAGCAATGCAGACCGGTCTTTATTATTCTTTTGTCGGCGGAATCGAACGCATGATTAAGCTGTGCAAAGATGAGCTGAATTGCGATTTTACCGTTGTAGCCACAGGAGGATTGTCTTCGGTTATTAAAGAAGACTGCAAACTCATCGACATTTACGATCCCGATCTTATTTTCGAAGGCATGGATATTATTCGCGAAAAAAACAGGCAGAACGCCGGCAAATTCTGACCTTGCAGAGCTTTGCGGCAGTCAAATCACAGCGTTTCAGTCACGGCGCCTGAAGAGGAATATCCGACTCGAAACTCATGTTTTTCCCGCTGAAAGGGTCTGCGAAGCTTAATTTTCGCGCGACCAGCTGAAGCGGGGAAGAAAAATCATCGTATGCTCTCTCGATTATTTTCGGATACAAATCATCGCCGGCAATCGGCAGTCCCAGAGAATTCATGTGAACGCGAAGCTGATGAGTTTTCCCGGTTTCGGGATAAAGCCTGTAAATTCGCGCGTCAGACTGCGGGAAAACATATTGCGTTCCGGGAACAGTTTCGATAACCGTTTTCGCGTTGGCAGGTCCGATCTGTTCGAAAGCCTGCATTATTCCGCGCTTTTTCACGATTCTGGACATGCGTTCAAGAGGAAAAACCGACGGATCGCAAAGTTTGCGCACAACCCCAGTTTTCGGCATTTCAACAGGTTTTATCGCAGACACGCATTCGTACATTTTTGAAACTTCGCGATTTTGAAAAAGCATTTGATACGCGCGGCGGGCTTCGCTTCTGCGCACAAAAATCACTATTCCGGCCGTTGCTCTGTCCAGTCTGTGCGCGGGAGTTATGTCCGGATTGTCAAACTGCCGGCGAAGGCGAATCAGAGCCGTGGAAGCATGCCACATTCCCCGGGGAGTAACGGGCAGAAAATGAGGCTTGTCTACCGCGATTATGTTCTCATCGCAGTAAATAATGCGGTATTCGAAAGGAATATCCGGCTCATCGACAACAATTCTGTGTTTTTTGTTTCCCTGCATTTTGATTCTGTTTTTAAGAATTAATGCTGATATTGCCCTGAACCGTCAAAGAGATTTCCACGGCTCTGCCAATATGTTCCGCAACATCCATAGCCGATATCGGATGCCCGGACGAAAGATTGCCTGAATCGGGAATCAGACCGGTTTTATGCAGCGCAATCTCGTCATTGGCAGCAATCGAACCGGCAACAGAATGAATCCACACGGCCGCAGAAGCAGCCTGCGCCAGAGAAAGCGAACCGGAACGCAGAGCCTGAGCATTCTGAGCCAGAATCGTGCCCGCAATGCCGGCAAGAACATCTCCTGTTCCTGCGGTGGCAAGCCAGTGCGTGGAGCACGTGATTTTGAAAACGTCGCGTTCATGCGCTATAACGGTTTGCCCGCCTTTAAGAATAACGCAGCAGCCGAGCAGATTTGAAAGTTTTGTCGCATAATCGACAGGCTGTGCGCTTATCTGTTCATGCGAAACGTCAATCCCGAACTGCGCGAAAATCTTTGCAGCTTCTCCGCAATGAGGAGTTATGACGAATCTGCCATTATCGGGTTTATTGTCAGGTTTACTGTCAGACTTGCCGATGTCAGAGTCTAAGTCCGAATGTTTTTTCGCGTTTTGAGCAACCGACTGCGCAAAAATCGGCAAAGCTCCCGCATCGATTGCGACATAAGAATCAGTCTGAACGGTTTTAGAACAGATAAGACTGCAAATAAACTCCCTGCGGAAGTCATTTTCTATATCCGCCACTCCGCTTCCGACAACCCATGCGTCAGCCTTACCTGCACCCAAAACAGTTTCGGGGCGCGAAATCAAAACCATATTCGAACAGCGTTCCGAACCGTAATATCTTACATATCCGGCGCCGGACAGAATCGCTCCGTTGGCGCACAAAACAGCCGCTCCGGGATATTTATCGGAGCCGACAGCCAAAGCCACCGTGCCGCGCGAATATTTCGAATCAGAATTTGAAGGAAAACGCATCACGCCGGCAGCCTGCTTGCAATTCACCGATTTAATGTCCATATTCGCCCTGCCTTCAGCTTTTTATATTTCTGCCCTTATATTTTGCCGTTATGCCGTATGTCCGTTATGCCGTCTGTCCGTTCTGACATTTGCCCGTCTGTAATTTACCCGGTCAGCCGTTCATCTGCCCGACCGTTCATCTGCCCGGTCTGCAGAATTTATTCCACAGTCACAGATTTGGCCAGATTCCTCGGCTTATCGACATCATAATTCTTCAATTTGGCCACATCCATCGCAAACAGCTGCAACGGGATGACATCGACAAGCGGAGTTATCAGTTCCGGGCATTCAGGACGGCGGAAAACAACATCCGCATACCTGTCCGCATCCTCGTCATCTTCCTCGGCGACCGCAATGATAAACGCTCCGCGCGCCTTTACTTCCTGAATATTGGAAATCACCTTATCATGCAGCGGAGAACAGCTTCTCGCAGAAGGAACTATAACGATAACCGGAGAGCCCTCTTCAATAAGCGCAATCGGCCCGTGTTTAAGCTCGCCGGCAGCAAAACCCTCGGTAAACGTGTATGCGATTTCCTTAAGTTTAAGTGCTCCCTCCAAAGCCACGGGATACCCCGTATGACGCCCCAAGAAAAGGAACGACTGAGCATTATGCAGCTTTTCTGCCGCTTTTTCGACATTCTCATATTGAGTGTCGAGAACATGCTGAATTTTCGACGGAACCTCGACAAGCGAATCGAGAATATCCGTCATCTGACCGCGCTGCATAGTGCATTTAACCTGAGCCAGATACAGACCGAGAATATAAC
This sequence comes from uncultured Actinomycetes bacterium, assembly GCA_900314875.1. Taxonomy (GTDB): domain Bacteria; phylum Actinomycetota; class Actinomycetes; order Actinomycetales; family Bifidobacteriaceae; genus RUG039. The sequence continues at coordinate 223,861 of OMWX01000003.1, forward strand.
AGGCCGTAATCTGCGCGACAAAAGCCTTCGTCGAAGCAACAGCAATCTCCGGTCCGGCGTGCGTATACAAAACCGCGTCCGACTCGCGCGGAATCGAAGCTCCCTGCGTATTGCATATGGCAAGAACGCGCGAACCGTGCTCTCGCGCATGCCGCACTGCCATAAGCGTGTCCATCGTTTCGCCCGACTGAGATATCGCAACAACCAAAGTTTTGCCGTTCATAATCGGGTCGCGATACCTGAATTCGTGAGCCAGTTCAATCTCGACAGGAATGCGCACCCAATGCTCAATCGCATATTTCGCGACAAAACCCGCATAAGAAGCCGTTCCGCAGGCCACAACAATTATCTTGTCCACAGACTTGAAAACGCTTTCGTCAATGTGCACTTCGTCAAGATTAAGCAGACCGTTTTCGTCAACCCGGCCGCGCAAAGTGTCCGCCACAGCCGTCGGCTCCTCGTGAATTTCCTTATCCATAAAGGAAGACCAGCCGTTTTTCTCGGCCGCGCTTGCATCCCAGTCGACAGTGTAAGGCTGCGGTTTTTCGACTTCACTGCCGTCAAAATCGGTTAAAACAATGCTCTGACCGGACACGGTCGCAATGCGATCCTGCGGAACTTCCATTGTTTCTTTCGTATACGCAATAAAAGCCGTAATATCTGATCCCAAGAAATTTTCCCCGTCGGAAAGACCGATAACAAGCGGAGAATTGTGTCTGGCTCCGACGATGATATTCGGCTGGCGCACATCGACGGCAAGCAGAGCGAAAGACCCTTTAAGCATTCTTGCAGTGCGGCACATGGCTTCATGCAAATCGGGTTCTCCTTTTTCAGAAGCAATCATATTCGCAATTTTGCCCAAAAGTTTGGCCGCAACCTCGGTGTCGGTATCCGAATAAAAACAGTATCCTTCATTTTTAAGCTCGAATTTCAGCCTGGCGGCATTTTCGATAATTCCGTTGTGAATAACGGCAATCTGCCCGTCCGCGCTCAAATGCGGATGAGAATTCGCGTCTCCCGGAACGCCGTTTGTCGCCCATCGCGTATGACCGATTCCAACAATCGCATCGGGCATGGGGCAATGTTTTATGTCTTCTTTAAGAACGTCGAGCCGGCCGGCTTTTTTGCGCAGAACAACCTGATTCATTCCCGGAGAGGTCAGAGCGACTCCCGCAGAATCATATCCGCGATATTCCAGCCTGCTCAGCCCCTGCAGGCACACGTTCAAAGGTCTGTCGCACGCCGGAGCTGTGCCGGCATATCCAACAATTCCGCACATAAAAACCCATTCTACAGGACAATACTCAAAAGGAGAATCTCAGAGCACAGAGTCGATAAATTCCTTAAAACGCTTTGTTTTCGGATTGTCGATTATCTCAGCTCCGCCCTGCTCGACGACAACTCCTCCGTCAATGAAAACGATATTGTCGGCAACTTCGCGGGCAAATCCGATTTCGTGAGTTACCGTAATCATCGTCATTCCCTCGGCGGCCACATCGCGCATAACGCGCAAAACCTCGCCGACAAGCTCGGGATCCAAAGCGGAAGTAGGCTCGTCAAAAAGCATTATTTGCGGATGCATTGCAAGAGCGCGCGCAATCGCAACTCTCTGCTGCTGACCGCCGGACATCTGAGCCGGATACAAATGCTCTTTTCCTTCCAATCCGACGCGCTTAAGCTGAAGCAAAGCTTCTTTTTTCGCTTCCTCTTTGGCAATTTTCTTAACATGCACGGGAGCTTCCATGACATTTTCCAGCGCAGTCATATGAGGGAAAAGGTTGAAACGCTGAAAAACCATGCCCAATTTCGACCTTTGAGCCGCGATTTCTTTCTCATTCAGACAGCGCAAAACGGTTTTGCCCCCGCGCTGCTCGGTTTTGCATCCGATTCGCTGTCCGCAAACTTCAATGCTGCCGCCGGTAATGGTTTCCATCTGATTTACAAGCCGCAAAAATGTGGACTTTCCCGAGCCGGAAGGACCTAAAATCACGGTAACGGTTCCGGGCATTACGGTCATATCAATGCCCTTGAGGATATGCGCAGATCCGAACGCTTTGTGAACCTGCTCGGCTTTGACTGCGGGAACCGCGTTCGCCGATTTGGTTTGTGCCGCTTTTCCGCTCATGTTATTTTTTTCGCTCATATGTCCCCTCGCTTACGCGTTTAATCCCGCCAGAGTCGCTTCGTTTGTTTTATTGATGTCATTCTTCACTTCTCCCATTGTTTTCCCGGGAAGATGTTCGCTGTCTTTGCCTTTTTCGCCGGCAAAATTAGCGTCAAACCCTTTTCCGTAATGCTTCTCGAGCATTCTTTGCAAAACCATAAGAACCGAAGTGATAAGCAGATACCAGATGCATGCGACCAGCAGCAGCGGAATCGGCTTGTACAGTCTGTTTGCAATCGCATTCGAAGCAAACTGCAAATCGAGGGTAAACGGAACGGCCAGAACCAGCGATGTGGTTTTCAGCATTCCGATAGCTTCATTGCCCATGGGAGGAACGATAATTCGCATTGCCTGAGGAAGAATAATTCTGCGCATAATCTGCGAATGAGACATTCCCAAAGCCTTCGCTGCCTCAGACTGTCCCGGATCGACCGCTTCCAGTCCCGCGCGCACGATTTCCGCCAGATACGCCGATTCGTTAAGAGACAAACCTATTACGGCCGCATTGAACGCAGTCATCAAATCCTGCGAATCGCAAGACCAGAAAGTAACGTCAGTAAACGGAATCCCCAGCGACACGCGCGGAATAAGAACTGCGAAAAGCCCCCAGAAAACAAGCTGCGTATAAACCGGAGTTCCCCTGAAAAACCAGATATAAAACCAGCTGACAAAACGAAGAACCGGATTCGCAGATTCGCGCATAACCGCCAAAATCACGGACAAAGCCGTTGCTATAACCATGGAAAGCGCCGTAATTACAAGCGTCCAGCCGATGCCGGAAATAATATTTTCATTGAAAATGTATTTCCAGACTACATTCCACTCGAAATTCTCATTGGTCACAAGCCCTTTAACCAGCATTGCCGCGAGAATCAGGACGAATACCGCAGCGATAAAAGATCCCGGGCGGCGAACCGGCAGAGCTTCGACTCTGTTCGGAATGTCCGGCTGTTCCGATTTCTTGTTATTTCTGTTAAAAAGCATTGGTTTTCCTTGTTTTTGAAGTTTTGCGAGATTTGAAAGTCTTGCGGTGCTTGCGAGATTTGCGAGATTTGCTGTCTGTCAGATTATTTCTGTCAATTTTTTTCAGTCATTTTTTCAGTCATGTTATGTCCTCCGGATTGATTTCGGCTTCGCTTAATGCTCCTTCGTTCACCGACCATTTTTTCAAAATCCGGCCATATGTCCCGTCATCCATAAGTTTCTGCATAGCTTTCTGCATTGCCTGAGCAGTTTGAGAATCGCCTTTTTTTATCGCAATCGCATTTTTCGCAGTATCGGAAGTCTGTCCGACCTGCTGCAGCTGCCCTGAAGTTTTCGAAACAGCATACAGAGCCACAGGCAAATCCGAATACAGAAGGTCAGCTTTGCCCGTCACGACGGCCGTGGATACTTCTCCCATCGATTTCAGCGAAATAACATCGATTTTTTTCTGTCCGGAAGCCTGACATTCATCGCTTAAATCATTTACCAGCTCTTCGTGCGTAGTTCCGGTCTGCACGCCGATTTTCAATCCGCAAAGCGAATCGGTATCGATGTTTTTCGAGCTGTCCCTTTTCGAAACGAAAATCGAGCCGGATCTGTAGTAACTGACAAAATCAACGGATTCCATGCGCTCTTCGGTTACGGTAAAACCTGAGAATCCTATGTCGAATTTGGTTCCTATTGCGGGAATAATCGAATCGAAAGAAGACGGGACAAACACGGCTTCCACTCCCAAAATGGCCGCGATTGCGTTTGCGAAGTCAACTTCGTATCCTACGATTGTTTTGCCGTCCGAACCTATGAATTCCGCAGGCGCAAACCCGGGTTCGAGACCGATTTTAAGTTTCCCCGATTCGGCTATGCTCTTCGGAAGAACAGATGCAATGCTTTCGTCTTTGGCGATCGAGCTGACATCATATGGCACTTCTTCGCTCGACAGAGATTCGCTTGTTCCGCAGCCGCTGAAAACAGGCACGCAAAACATTGCCGCCGTCAAAGCAGCAGAAAATCTTCTGAATGAATTTCTTTTCATAACTCTTCCGTGTCGCTTCCGGTTTCCCTCTTCCGATCCGCTTTTGCAGCAAACCGGTTTATGTCTGTTTTTCCCATTTGCCGAAATTGCCGTTCGGCATAATTGCAAAATTATTGCCTGCCGAAATTATTGTCCGCTTATCGCTTGTTGAAATTGCGCATTGCCCGCAGCGCTTCTCTTTTATCCTGAGCTTCGCGCAAAGCCTGACGCTTGTCATATTCCCGCTTTCCTCTGGCCAGAGCTATTTCGGCTTTTATTCTGCCGTCTTTAAAATACAGCTTAAGCGGAATAATAGTATATCCTTTAACCTGCGTTTGGCGAGACAACTTGGCAATCTGCTTGGCATGAAGCAGCAGTTTGCGTTTTCTTTTCGGAGCATGATTTGTCCATGTCCCGTTCAGATATTCGGGAATATTTGCGCCCTCGAGCCAAATCTCCCCGTATTTGTCAGTCGAAACAAAAGCCTCCGCCAGAGAAGCCCGGCCGTTGCGCAGCGATTTTACTTCCGTGCCGGTAAGCACAAGACCGGCTTCAAGCCTGTCCTCGATTTCATAATCGTGTTTTGCTTTCCTGTTGGTGCAAATCACGCTGCTGTTTTCGTCTTTTTTCTTTGCCACGGTGTCTCCTCCTTTCCGCAAAGGTTTTGCAGTCTTTTGCCTGCTGTGCGCTTTTATTTCAGATCATGCGCCTGAGCGGGCTCAAATTTTACAAATTTTACATTGACAATATTAATAATTAAACGGGACGTATCTTTCTCGCGTTTTGAAATCGCGACAAAAACACGTCCCCGATAAAAAATAATCAATAAAAATCTGCAGACAGCAAGAACCACGATCTGCGCGGCTGCAGGCAGACAAAGCGCAGATCAGTGCACGTAATAGAACCTGGACGGACTGTAAAGCGTCCTGCTGCTTACGACATACGGTCCTTTCACATTCATTTCAGAAATAACGATATAACCGTTTCCGACCTGCTCGACAACGGCCACATGACCGTATGTGCCGTCCGCATATTCCTGTCCCGGCAGGAACGACAACGCCGCTCCGACCTGCGGATTATGATCGACTCTCAGTCCGTAATTCGGAGCAGTCTGCCACCACTGTCCGCCATTGCCCAGATAAGACGGCGTTCCGATTCCCATCGCAGCGCGACGATTATACGCATACCAGGTGCATTGCCCCGCCATATACATGTTTCCGTAATCGCCGTTATGCGTTCCCTGACCGCCGGGATCGGGCGAAGGAGAAGGAGACGGATCGGGCGTCGGAGTCGGGGAAGGCGTCGGAGTCGGAGACGGGTCGTGCTTGGAACGATCCTGCGCTCCGTTTTGATCCTGCTGAGCTTTGCGCTGCTCTTCCGCATACTGGAGATTGTACTGATCAATCGTGTTCTGCAGGAAAAGCGTCTGGGCAGCCTGGCGGGCAGACTCGGTTTCCAGCTCTCCCTGACGGGAAAGCAATTCCTGCGAGCGCGTTTCGGACTGACTGCGAAGCTGTTCAAGCTGAGCTATTTTCGCATTCGCGGTATCTGACGCTTCTTTCGCAGCCGCCGCAGCATTTTCGGCTTTTACTTTCAAAGCATTAATGCGTTTTTCGATTGCTTCGAGACGCTGAGAGCGGTTTGCGGAAATATCAAGGATATCGGCTGCTTCGGAAGCCGCATTCGCTTCGGAACGCGAAAGAGCTTCTCTTGACTGCATGGATTCGACAAATTCTTCGGCCGTGCCTGCTCCGGTAAGAACGTCCATTACGTCTGTTCCTTCAGATCCTTGCAAATCCTCGCGAACCATCTGCGCGACAAGAGCTTTCGCATCATCGTAATCTTTTCCGGTCTGTTCTATTTTTGCCTGCAGATCCGCCAAATCTTTTTGTGACGCTTTCAAACGAGCCGTTGCCGATTCTTCCTCGCTTTTCGCCTGCGCGTACGCGTTGTTTGCTTCGACGACGTCGGTCTGCGCTGCGGGAATTTGCGTATTAATCAGGGAATCCAGCTCCAAAACCTTCTGAGCAAGTTCCTGGTTTACTCCGGCAAGACTGTTTCTCAAATCGGCTTCCCGCTGAGCGGATGACTGCTGCTGCCGCTGAGCGGAAACCAAATCCGAATACGTGTCAGCACCGGCAAAACCGTTCGGAATAAAACCTGCAAGCGAGAACGCGAGAACCGCCGCGCCCGAAGCTGAGGCAAATCTTTTCATTGACGCTTTTTCGGCGGGTTTCAGCATTATAATTTTCCTCCCGAATCATTCGAATAAAATTCGCGCAAAAAATCGTAAAAAATATTTTACAGGATAAACGTGCTCATAAACGCAAATAAGATTTTCTTCCGGTTTTCTTTTCAGGCTTTCATATACCTGCGAAGCGCAACCACGGATGAAAGCGATGACAGAAGAATCGCGCCGAAAATAATAAACGGCGACACGAGAAGCACGTCATACAGATCGACGAACGGAATCCAGCCCATCGACGAGGAAAGCCAGCCCGAAGTCGTCTGCACAAGAACCGCGAGAGCCGCGCAAGACAGAAGAGAACCTATAAACGAAGCAAACGCTCCTTCAAGAATAAACGGCATTCGAATCGTCCAGTTGGAAGCTCCCACAAGCCGCATGATTTCCATTTCTTCGGCTCGAGATGCGGCAGACATTCGAATCGTGGTTCCGGTAAGCAGAACCGCAACAAAAATCATAATTGCCGCCAGCGAAACGGCCATAACGGTCGCGCGGTTCAGAACATCAAAAACCGGTTCGAAAATCTGCCGCTGATCTACGACTTTTTCTACTCCGTCGCGATTGGTCAAAACCTCGGAAACCGCTTTATATTTGGACGGATCTTTTAATTTCAGGCGAAGAGAGCTCTGCATGTCGTCCGCAGTAAGAGTCCTGCCCTTGTATTGTCCGCCCGGATATTTTTTCAAGAATGTGTTTTCGAAAAACTGTTCTTTGCTCACATAAGTTTCAGATTCGACTGTATCGCTTAAATCATTGTGAATAACGGAAATCAGGTTCATGATTTCCTGCTGGCTGGGCGATTTGCCGGTCGAACAGCCGACAGACTGGCTTGTTCCGTCCGGGCACAGCCATACGACGACTTCAACTTTGTCATACCAGTCGCTTTCGGCCTTGACAATCTGGCTTTGGAACATTGCAGACGCGCCGACAAACAGGAAAGAGACGAAAGCCACGAGCATTACGGATACAATCATTGCTCCGTTGCGGCGCAAATTCATCCATGTCTGAGATAAAACGAATCTCAGTTTCATTATTTCACCTCTTTCGAGACAACGGGAATTTCGCCCGTGTCGTCATTCTCTTCGACGCTCTGATCAGACTGCAGCGTTTGTTCCGTTTGCGCAGAAACAACGGGATTTTCCGCAGCGGCCGCAACAGCCGCAGTCTGAGCGAAACCTGCTTCGGGCACGAGATCGGCAACAGGTTCGGTCACGGGAAGCGGAAATTCTTGCGCGGCGGTCTGCCTTGTCTGAGGCTGCGCTGTCTTTGTCTGTGCTGTCAGAGGCTGCGAAGCCGCAAATTGTTGCGCCGGCTGAGAAGTCTTGCCGTCAGCCGAGAATGCGGCAGCAGAATTCGCAGCAGGTGCTTGCGAAGAGCAAGCCGCACTGCAGCCGTCGGACTTTTGTTCTGCCGAATTCGGCTCAACAGGGCGAACAGGCTTGATTCCTTTGCCCCATGTCAGCGTTGTTTCAACATCCGGGAATGCTTTCCCGTATCTTCCGGTTCTTCCCGAATGAACGCTTTTCGCCAAAGCAGCAAGTCCTTCATTTTCTCCCGTGTCGTCAAATCGGCGAAGCGGGACGAAATTTGCATTTGAAGCAGCAGAATCAGCAGCAGATGCGGCAGCAGGATTCGCAGCGGCAGCGCGAACAGAAGCAGCAGCTTTCTCTTTTGCTGCAGACTGCGCTTTTGCGACGGCGGCATTCGCTTCAGACTGTGCTCCAAACCGTGCCCCTGACTGTCTGTCTGATTTCTCGGCCGATTCGTTCTGTTCGTCAAAATACAGCGCAGAATCATACGACCCCTGAGCTTCGTCGCGCACAATATGACCGCCGTGAAGCTCGATAACGCGTTTTTGCATCGAATTGACGATTTCCTCATTGTGAGTAGCCATGACAATCGTGGTTCCCGTGCGGTTTATCGCATCGAGAACTTCCATTATTCCCACGGAAGTCGTAGGATCCAGATTTCCCGTAGGTTCGTCGGCAAGAATAATCTGAGGATGGTTTGCATATGCGCGCGCAATGGCAACTCGCTGAGCCTCGCCGCCCGAAAGTTCGTGAGGATAGCGTTTTTCTTTGCCGGTCAGTCCCACAGCCGCCAAAACCTGCGGAACAACAGACTTAATAACCGATGTTTTCGTGCCGATAACTTCAAGCGCGAAAGCCACATTCTGCCATACGGTCTTGTTTTCAAGAAGCTTGTAATCCTGAAAAATAAACCCGATATTTCTGCGGTAGAAAGGAATCTGTCTGTCCGGAAGCCGGCGCAAATCGTTTCCCGCCACGTGAATTTCGCCGTCGGAAGTTTTTTCTTCGCGCAAAAGGAGAGACAGAAGAGTTGTTTTCCCGGCTCCGGAAGCGCCGACAAGGAACACAAAATCTCCGCGTTCGATATTCAAATTGACTTTATCCAGCGCGGCTCTAGACGCCCTGGGATAAACTTTGGACACATTTTCAAGCCGAATCTGCGCCATGTCACTCTCCTTTTTAAGCTTTAACTTTTTTTTCGAACGATTCGCGACATTATTCTGTTATTCTGCGGCCGATTCCCTGCGCTGTTCGTGACGCCATCGAATTCCGGCATCGATAAAATCGTCCAATTCGCCGTCAAAAACGCCCTGAGTATCGGATGTTTCGTATCCCGTGCGCAAATCCTTGACCATCTGGTAAGGATGCAAAACATACGAACGCATCTGATCTCCCCAGCTTGCCTTAATATCGCCGGCAAGCTCTTTTTTCTTCTTGGCTTCCTCTTCATGCTTCAAAACAAGCAGGCGTGACTGAAGAACAGCCATTGCTGCCGCGCGATTCTGAATCTGACTGCGCTCATCCTGCATTGTAACGACGATATTAGTAGGCAAATGAGTGATTCGAACCGCCGAATAGGTAGTATTGACGCCCTGACCGCCCGGACCTGAAGCGCAATAAGTGTCAACTCGGATATCCGTATCGGGTATATCGATATGATCGGTAGCTTCGACAAGAGGAATCACTTCGACGGCAGCAAAGCTGGTCTGCCTGCGTCCCTGATTGTCAAAGGGAGAAATGCGCACAAGACGGTGAGTTCCGCCTTCTACCGACAAAGTTCCGTAAGCATAGGGAGCATCCACCTGGAAGGTAGCGGATTTAATGCCGGCCTCTTCCGCATAGGAAGTGTCCATAACTTTGGCTTTATATCCGTGTCTTTCAGCCCAGCGCAGATACATGCGAAGAAGCATTTGCGCCCAATCGGCAGCATCGACGCCGCCCGCGCCCGAACGAATCGTGACAACTGCCGATCTCTCGTCATATTCGCCGTCAAGCAAAGTCTGAATTTCCAAAGATTTCAAATCTTCGCGAACGCTTTGAATCTCGTTTGCAGCTTCGGCTTTCGTCTCTTCATCCGATTCTTCGACGCCCAGCGCATACAGAGCCTGAGCATCGTCAATGCGCGAAACAATGTCTTCCAAACGCTTCAGCTGTCCCTGAGCAGCAGAAAGCCTGCTGGTGACCTGCTGGGCATGTTCGGTATTATCCCAAAGCCCCGGAGCGGAAGCCTGAGCTTCCAAATCCTTTATAACTTCGCGCAGCCTGTCCAAATCGACTGCTTTTGCAATAGTCTCGTATTTTGACTTGGCTTCTGCCAAATCTTGCTGAAAATCATAGTCCGCCACAACATACAACATTACAGACGAGTCGGAATAAACAAAAGCGGCGCAAAAATAATAAAAAGAAATTCTGCGCAAAATCCGCATAAAATCAAGGAAAATAAATGCGAAAATCCGACAGAGCGGACGGCGTCGGGTAAAATAAAATTCACAATCAGATTCTGCAATGCAATCCGAACGCTTTGCAGTTTGCGATAAATGCGAACAGATAAACGCAAATGAAGGAGAAAACATGAGCGAAAGCCGCACCGCATGGGGATGGGGTCTTGCAAGCATTGACGAATTCGGGCAGACGCTTGACGTATGGTATCCGAATCTGCAATGGGGTCCGGTTCCTGCAGACAAGCCCAGACACGGATTCGATTCCCTGGCAAGCGATGTTCCGGACGCGAGAGGCGTGACGCGCAAGCCGGTTTTCACGGTTTCGAACGTCGATGAGGAAATTGCGGACACTGCGGACGCTTATCTTCGCCTGCATCTTCTGAGTCTTCGAATGGCGCAGCCCAATACGCTTAATCTTGACGGCATTTTCGCAAAGCTTGCCAATGTCGTGTGGACGAATTACGGTCCGTTCAATCCGGCGACTTTCAACGACCGCAAAGCCGATGTCATGGCAGCCGCAAGCAAGCCGGGAAGCCTGCTGCCGTGCGTCAATGTCGAAGTTCTGTCAGTCGACAAGTTCCCGCGCATGGTCGATTATGTCGTTCCGAGCGGAGTGCGAATCGGCAACGCGGACAGAATCCGTCTGGGCGCATACGTTTCCGAAGGCACGACCGTAATGCATGAAGGCTTTATCAACTTCAATGCCGGAACACTGGGAGTCGCGATGGTCGAGGGACGCATTTCCCAGGGAGTCGTCGTAGGCAACAATTCAGATGTCGGCGGCGGAGCTTCAATTATGGGAACCTTGTCCGGCGGCGGAAAACTGCGCAATTCCATCGGAGAGCATTCGCTTTTGGGCGCAAATGCCGGAATCGGAATTTCTCTGGGAGACAATTGCGTAGTCGAAGCAGGTCTTTATGTGACGGCGGGAACAAAAGTCACGATTTATGATAAGGAAAAAATTGCTGCAGGACAGCCGCTGCAAGTCGTAAAAGGCGCAGAATTAAGCGGAAAGAACAATATTTTGTTCATCAGAAATTCGGTTACCGGAACAATCGAGGCCCGTTCCAGAGCAAAAACAGGAATAGAGCTTAATTCGGATTTGCACAAGAACTGACAGTCTGAACACAAAGGTCTGCTGTCGGAAGAAACAACCGAACAGACAGTCAGATTTGCAATCAAGCATGCAATGCAAGCTGCGGCAATGCAAACATTGACAGCGAAAACCGGCGGTCAAACCGCAGCAGAATAAAAATATCTCCCCTGCGAATTAAACCGGAAGGGGAGATATTTATTTTAAATCCGAAACTTCACTTTAAATCCGGAACCCTGTAATCCACAGTATCTTCGGGAAGGAATCCGCGCTGAGAAGTGGGAACAAAATCGCGTTCTGACACTCCCGTATACACCTGACGGGGACGGCCTATGCGAGTCGCCGGGTCGGCAAGCATTTCGCGATATTGCGCAATCCATCCGGGGATTCTGCCCAATGCAAACAGAGTCGTATACATTTCAGGATCGAAACCTATTGCCTTGTAAATAAGCCCCGTATAGAAGTCGACATTGGGATACAGGTGACGTTCTTTGAAATAATCGTCATTCAGCGCAAACTCTTCCAGCTCGGAGGCAACGCGGAAAAGTTCGCGGTCTTCTGCCGAGAGAAACAGCCGGTCGTCGGCGCACAGCTTATCCAAATATTTTTTCGCGATTGCCGCGCGCGGATCGTAAGACTTGTAAACCCGATGTCCCAGTCCTGCAATTCTTTTGCCTTCTTCTTTGGCTTTCCGCACGTATTCGCACACCGAAATGCCCGAATCGCGAATAACAGTCAGCTGCCTGAGAACAGCCTCGTTCGCGCCTCCGTGAAGAGGTCCGGACAAAGCGTTGATTCCGGCTGCAACCGCAGAGTACATATTTGCGTGAGCCGAGCCGGCGATGCGCACAATAGTCGTAGAACAGTTCTGCTCATGATCCGCATGAATCATAAGCAGCTTGTCTAAAGCCGAAACTTTAAGCGCATCCGACTCGTACCGCTGATACGGAACAGCAAAGCTCATGCGGATGAAATCGTCCACATATCCGTATGACGTGTCAGTGTAAAGCAGCGGCTCGTCGCGTCTTCTGCGGTGAATAAGCGAAACAATCGTGCGAACTTTGGCCATAATAATCGAAGCCGAAGCGTCCAGCTGTTCCCTGTCGTTTATGTCGGTAGTGTCCGGATAATATGCCGCGAGAGCGTTTACCGCAGAAGCCAGAACGCTCATCGGATGCGCGCTGCGGGGAAAAGACGCTATGAAAGTTCTGAATTCTTCGCCCAGCATCGTATGACGCAAAATCTTGCTTCTGAAAGAATAATACTGTTCTCTTTCGGGCAGTTCTCCATAGATGAGCAGCCATGCGACTTCCAGAAAATTAGATTCTTCGCAAAGCTGTTCTATGGGATATCCTCGATATCTGAGTATCGATTTTTTCCCGTCGATATAGGTTATTTTCGATTCGCATTGAGCGGTATTAAGAAATCCGGGATCGAGAGAGACAAATCTGTCATCGCGCATGCTCGCCACAATCACTCCGTTCGGACCGCTTGTGGCCTTCGTAACGGGCAAGTCGAATTCTGTATCACCTATTTTCAAATGCGCCGATGTCATTTTACGTTTCCTTTCTCAACTTCATCGTCCGGCAGACGGCATACTTTCAACTGTTTCCAGCCGTCTGCAGCCGTTTTGCGGCAAGTTTTGCGGCACTATCTGCAGCAGCCGCCGCACAGCCGCGCAGATTCGGCCGCATAACTCTCAGTCGCGATCAGTGAGAATAATCGGACCGTCGTCGGTTAAAGCAATCGTGTGCTCGCTGTGAGCTCCCCTGCTGCCGTCGGCCGAACGCAGAGTCCAGCCGTCATTTTCGTCCTGATAAATTTCGTCGGTCGTCTGCATAAACCAGGGTTCGATTGCTATGACAAGACCTTTGCGCAGACGGTATCCGCGCCCTTTTACTCCGTCGTTGGGAACATGCGGGTCTCCGTGCATGATTCTTCCCACGCCGTGACCGCCGAATTCAAGATTTACGTCATATCCGTAACCATGCGCAACTTCGCCGATTGCAGCCGAAATGTCTCCCAGCCTGTTTCCCGGAACAGCCTGCGCAATGCCTGCCGCAAGAGCTTCTTCGGTTGCTTTGATAATTCGCAAATCTTCTTCGCGGGCATTTCCGACAACAAAGCTTATCGCAGAATCCGCAACCCATCCGTCAACGTTAATCGCCAGATCCAGGGAAACCAAATCCCCGTCTTTAAGCGCATAGTCAAAGGGAATCCCGTGCAAAACCGCGTCATTTACCGAAGTGCAGATATAGTGCGCGAAAGGACCGGTTCCGAAATCGGGCGCATAATCGACATAACAAGACTCGGCACCGGCTCTGGAAACAATTGCATTGCGCACATAATCGTCTATTTCGAGCAGATTTGTTCCTACCTTAACCGATTCGCGCAGGGATTTAAGAATCGAAGCGACGAATTTTCCGGCAGGCTTCATCATCTCTACTTCTTTTTCAGTTTTTAATTCAATCACTTCTCGTCCAAACCTTTTTTGTAATGCTTCTGTCAGCAACATTGCGCTGCCGCGATTCTTTCCGCTGCGAAACGTTTTAAATCAGACCGCGCAATACATGCTTTTTTACTACAATACATTAACATTGCCGACTTTCTTGCGCATTAAGCGAAAAATGAACGAAAATCGGGCAAAAATCGGGCAAACCGAGACGGTTTTGAAGCAAATTCGGGAAGAAATCGGGAAAAAATCATGCGAAAATCATGCGAAAAAGGCGATTTTATCCTGAGAAATCATTAATCTGTATATATGACTGAAACAAACAATGAAAACTTTTCAAATTCTTTGTCTTCCGGCACGGATCGAGCTTCATATTCAACTTCCGTGCGCCCGGCGGACAATCTGTTCGAATACACAAACGGTCCGTGGATAAACGAATATAAACTGCCCGATGACAAAGCGAGATTCGGTTCTTTCGACGCGCTTGCCGAAAAAGCCGAAAAGGATTTGCGCGACATAATCGAAGATCCGTCTTCAGGCGCAGAAAAATCAAAGATTATCTACAATGCTTTCATGGACGAACAGGCAACAGAAAAAGCCGGATTCGAGCCTGTTAAAAACGATTTGGCAGCTGTGGATTCCGCGCAAAACAAAGAAGAGCTTGCACGCGTTATCGGAAAGCTTGAGCCGCACGGAGGTCCTGCTCTGTTTGATTTTGCGGTTTATCCCGATCCGGGAAATTCGTCGAAAAATATTGTGCATATAGGACAATCGGGAATCGGACTGCCTGACGAAGCATATTACCGCGAAGACAGACATGAGCCGATTCGCAAGGCTTATCTGAAAATGGTCATATCGTTTCTCACTCTTTCGGGCTATGCTGCCGATGAAGACCAAGCTCGCTCGATGGCCGAAAGATTTCTTGCGACAGAAACCGCTATTGCTTCTCATCATTGGGATGTAGTAACGACCAGAAATGAAGACAAAACCTATAATCCGACAACTTTCGGCAAGCTTTCCGGCGAGCTGGCCGATTTCAATATCGAATTGTGGATTCAGGGATGGCAGGAAGAATACGACAGCTATGCCGGAGCGAAGCTTAATCCCGTAAACATGCGCGAAGCCCTTGAAAATACTATTGTTCACGAGCCTGACTTCCTGACGGGGCTGAACGGATTCTGGAAAGAAGCCGATTTGGAAGACCTGAAATTGTGGGCAAGAATCCACATTTTCATCCGATGGAGCAGCCTTCTGAGCAAAGATTTTTCAGATGCCGTTTTTGAATTTTTCGGCAAAACTCTGTCAGGAACCGTCGTGCAGCGCGACAGATGGAAGCGCGCAATCTCACTGACCGACAACATCTGCGGAGAAGATTTGGGCCGCGAATACGTTAAACGATTCTTCCCCGCTTCCTCGAAAGAGCGCATGGAGAAAATGGTCGCAAATCTGATTGAAGCATACAGAATTTCAATCTCAAACAGCGACTGGCTCGGCGAAGAAACCAAGGAAAAAGCCTTGGAAAAACTGGACAAATTCGAGCCGAAAATCGGATATACGAACCGCTGGAGAGACTATTCCGCACTGATTCTCGACCCGCAGGCCGGAATTGCAGAAAACAGGCGCAGAGCCTGCCTTTACGAGTCCGGATATCAGATCGGCAAAGCCGGCAAGGATGTCGATAAAGAAGAATGGCTTATGACTCCGCAGACCGTTAATGCGTATTATGAACCCAGCATGAACGTTATAGTTTTCCCGGCTGCGATACTTCAGCCGCCGTTTTTCAACCCGCTTGCCGACGATGCTGCCAATTACGGCGGAATCGGAGCGGTTATCGGACACGAAATCGGACACGGATTCGACGACCAGGGAAGCAAATACGACGGAGACGGACATCTTCGCGACTGGTGGACCGAAGAAGATCGGAAGAACTTCGAGCAGCGCACAGCCAAGCTTATCGCGCAGTATGACTCGTATACGCCTGCCCAGCTGGTGAAAAAATATGCTGCAGAGGGACGCGATGATTTGCCTCACGTAAACGGCGCTTTCACAATCGGCGAGAATATCGGCGATTTGGGAGGCGTGAATATCGCACTGAAGGCTTACGCGCTGTCTTTGGGCGGATTCGACGGTTCGGAAGCTTCTTTGAAGACTGCTCTTGAAAAAGCTCCCGTTTTGGACGGCTTTACGGGACTCCAGCGGTTCTTCCTTTCCTATTCGACAATCTGGAGAACCGTTTTGCGCGACGAACTTGCCGAGCGTTATTTGCAGATCGACCCGCATTCGCCTGCGGAATTCCGCGCAAACGGCATAGTTTCCAATGTCGACGCGTTTTATGACGCGTTCGGCGTGACAGAAAACGATGCGATGTATATTGCGCCGGAAGATCGCGTGAAAATCTGGTAAAACCGCCGCTTTTATGCCGCGCTTCCCCGTTTCGGGGCGCGCGGTTTTTTGTTTTTCGGGGGTCGCATTGATGCACATTTTCCGACTGCATTGAGAAACGGACGCTCTTGGGAGAATACTTGCAAATACCGCCTGCGGACGCAGACTTAAAAAGTTTCGGCTGTTTTCCCTCCGCCGGCAAAACTTCAGCCACAAAAAGTCCGCAGCGGTCCAAACTTAAATGCAAATTCGACAGAAAGGCAAAAAATGTCTCAGCAGGCAACCGTAACAATAGAAGGAATAGTCGGCTCAGATCCCAAGAAAACAGGACACGAAGGCTCAATTCCCTTCTGCACGTTCCGAGTCGGTTCGAATCGCGGATTCTGGAACAGAAAAACAAATCAGTGGCAGGATTCTCCTACAACATGGACGACAATAAAATGCTATAAAAACCTTGCATTGAACGTTTTATCATCCGTTTCGAAAGGAGACCCGGTAATTATAAGCGGAAACCTGGTAACAGATTCGTGGGAGCGTGACGGAGTCAGAAGGTCGCAGTTAAGCATCGAAGCGACTGCGGTGGGACATAATCTGACATCAGGAACCTCGGTCTACAGAAGAAACATAAGGGAAAACGCTTATCAGAAAGCAAAATACGATTCGCAAGCATATTCTTCACCGCAGCCGGGGTTGCAGACGGCAGCGCAGCAGATGGCAGCGCAGCAGACAGAATTGAATCAGACGAAATTCAAACAAGCAGAGTCATCATTGCCGCAAAACGGTTCAAACAATGCAGAATTGTCAAATAATGCCGAATCGGGCGAAGAATTTCCGGGATTTGAATTCGAATCCGGCGCGAAAAATACGACAGAAAATAAAATGCAATTCAATAGATTACAGTCCGATGAAACACCGTCCGATGAAACAAGACCTGACGAAATAAACAAGGACAGCCATATCGATAAATCAACAGACAAAACAACAGACAAAACAACAGACAAACTGCCTTACAAAACAAACGAAAGCGGAAATCAAAGCAAACAGAAACAAAAACCGGCCGAAAACAAAAACGGAAAACAAGCAAAATTCGGCAGAAAGGATATGAAAACGCTGGCTTAAAACAGCTTAAGAAAACAACCTCGAAATAACCTCAAAACAGGCTCGGGGAGAACACAAAACAAAGCAAGGGAGAACAAATCTGTTCTCCCCTGCCGTTTTGCGGTTTTAAAACCGCTATTTCAATTCCTGCGCTCTAGAGCAGATACGATCCGCTGCGGCCGATACTTCGACTGCTTCGCTTTGCGAGCCGTCGCGGTTGCGAATTTCCACAGTGCCGTTTTGTGCCGTATCGCGTCCGGCTACGACAATAAGAGGCACTCCCAAAAGTTCGGCATCCTTAAACTTGACTCCGGGAGAAACCTTCGCGCGATCGTCGAAAATAACTTCAATTCCGCGTTCTTCCAGCTCGGATACAAGTTTTTCTGCCGCTTCAAACGCCGCGCTTTCCTTGCCGGCAGCCAGAATATGAACCTGAGCCGGAGCAACGGCTGCAGGCCATGCGAGCCCTTTGTCGTCATGATGGAATTCCGCAATGCAGGCAAGCACGCGAGTCACGCCGATTCCGTAGGATCCCATCCAAACCGGAACCGACTTGCCGTTCTGATCCAAAACGTTCAGACCCAGAGCGTTCGAATACTTCAGGCCCAGCTGGAAAACCTGTCCTATTTCGACTCCGCGTTCAAAGCTTAAAGGTCCGGAACCGTCGGGACTTAAGTCGCCGGTGCGAACCTGAACAGCCTCAACCGTTCCGTCACACTTGAAATCGCGGCCGTAAACGGCATTCATAACATGAGAGTTCGCATTGTCCGCGCCTGTCACCCACTGCGAACCGTTTGCCACATGCGCGTCGGCAAGGTAACGCACAGTTCCTTCAAGACCTGCCGCTTCACGCTGCGGTCCGACTTTGGAGAATCCTATAAAACCTCTTACAAGCTCAGGATGTTTTTTAAAGTCTTCGTCGGATGCTTCCTCAATCTCTGCAGGAGAGAATGCGGCTTCAAGTCTTTTCATATCAACCTGACGGTCTCCGGGAACTGCGATTACTGCAATCTCTCGCCACGGTTTGCCGTCATGCTCGTCATCTGCCGGGTGTTTTACAGCGATAACGAAATTCTTCAAAGTATCGCACGCTTCCCATGCTCTTCCGTCTTCGCGCGGGCAATTCTCGTTAAGATATGCAATAAGAGACTCGATTGTTGCCGTTCCGGGAGTAGGAATTTCAGCACATGCGGGAACATTCGAATAATCGATATCCTCGGTTTCGGGTGTCGTCAGAGCTTCTACATTCCAAGCTTTTCCTGAAGGGGCGAGAGCAAAAGTATCTTCTCCGATTGCCAGAGGAGCCAGGAATTCCTCGGACTCAAAGCCCCCCATAGGTCCGGACACAGCATGAACGACCACATATTTTACGCCCAGACGGTCAAAAATGCGCCGATATGCAGCTCTTTCCTCTTCATATGCTTTGACAAGACCTTCTTTGTCGGCAGTAAACGAATAAGCGTCTTTCATAACGAACTGACGGCCTCGAACAAGCCCGGCGCGCGGACGGAACTCGTCGCGATACTTATCCTGAATCTGATAAATGGTTACAGGCAGATCCTTGTATGAAGAATACATGTCCTTAACCATAAGAGTGAACATTTCTTCATGTGTGGGAGCAAGAAGATAATCGGCTCCGTGACGATCCTTGAAACGGAAAATATTTTCGCCGTACTCATCCCAGCGGCGAGTAGCCTCGTAAGGTTCGCGCGGCATCATAGCCGGGAAATACACTTCCTGTGCGCCGATTTTTTCCATTTCCTCGCGGATAACAGTCTCAACCTTATTCAAAACCTTGATTCCCAAAGGAAGCCAAGAAAAAATACCGGGAGCAACTTTTCGCACATATCCCGCGCGAGCAAGCAGCTTTGCCGAGTCCACGTCGGCGTCTGCGGGATCGTCGCGCAGCGTGCGAAGAAACAAGCCGGACATTCGTAATGCTTTAGAACTCATATTCCCAATTTATTCTTTCAAGAAGACAAAAGAAAACAATAATGTTTTTTCATAACCGACAATCCCTCGATTCTCGCAGCGGCATATGCGCGATGCCATTGTGCCGCCGTCCCGCGGAAGATTTCCCGCATGTTCGTCTTCGCAGAGCAGCCTAAACCCGAATCAGACATTTCGCCGCCTTGCGCCGCACATACAAAACGTATTTCAGACATTTTCCGGTTATAAAGAAAACCTCCTGTTTTCTCAAGACCAAAAAACGGGAGGCAGTTCATCGGCTTGCGCTTTTCATTATGCTGTTAAACAGAAGCTTCAAAACAAAAAGAAGGAAATGTGAAATTTCTAATTCCTTAACGCTAAGATCTCAAAAACACAAAAATCTCAAAAAACAAAACTGCTGCGATAATCCGCAAAAAAGATCATCGCAGCAGTCTGTAATTTGAATTGCAGTCTGCGATCAGCTCTGTGAACTAATCTGTAAATTAATCAGTAAAATCAGCAAATTGATCGCAAACGAATAACCGCATTGCCAAGGATTTTACTTCTTGCCTTCGCCGCGCTTTTCGCGAAGCTTGTGTCCTTCTTCAATGCTTACGCCGTAGTATGCGGCGACAGCAATATCCTTCATATCCTCAATCTGAGGAACTCGCGGATTTGCCGGAGCGCATTGATCTTCATAGGCGCGCATTCCGATTTGTTCGAGAACAGACCAGAAGTGCTCCTCGTCAACGCCGGCAGCCTGGAACGACTTATCCATGCCCAGCTTGTTGTCGCGATAATCTTCAACGGCCTGCGCAAGCTTTTCAACCGCATTGTCTTCGGTCACATCCAAACCGAGGTTCTTGGCGATCTCATAGTAACGCTTGGCAGCATTGTACTTCGAATACTTCGGCCAGCTTGTCGGCTCCGAGGGAACCTGACCGTTGTAACGGATTACGTAAGGAAGAAGAATGGAGTTTGTACGCCCGTGAGCAACATGGCACAAAGCTCCGATCGTGTGAGCCATTGCGTGACACATGCCCAAGAATGCGGAACCGAACGACATGCCGGCCATGGTAGCCGCATTATGCATGTGCTCTTTTGCTTTAAGACGCGCTTC
The DNA here is from genome assembly GCA_900314875.1 of uncultured Actinomycetes bacterium. Taxonomy (GTDB): domain Bacteria; phylum Actinomycetota; class Actinomycetes; order Actinomycetales; family Bifidobacteriaceae; genus RUG039. The sequence goes on from OMWX01000003.1 coordinate 244,091, forward strand.
TCCGTCTTCCCCCGCAACGGAAACGACAAGATTATCCCAAATCAGCTTGGAAGCGTGCAAAGCCAGACCGTCTGTAAAGTCGTTGGCATATACGGAAACGTATGCTTCAAACGAGTGAGTCAAAGCGTCAAAACCGGAATCCGAAGCCAGACGGCGAGGCTGCGTGTAAGCCAGAACAGGATCTACGATTGCAACCGTAGGAGTCAGCGCATAATCGGTGATCGGATACTTGTATCCGGTCTTATGATCGGTGATAACCGCGAACGGCGTGACTTCCGAACCTGTTCCCGACGAGGTGGGAATGCACACAAGCTTGGCTTTTTTGCCCAGCTGAGGAATCTTGAATGCGCGCTTGCGAATATCGAAGAACTTCTCGCGAACGTCATCGAAAGAAATTTCGGGGTGTTCGTAAAGAAGCCACATGATCTTTGAAGCGTCCATGGGAGAACCGCCGCCGACAGCGATAATCGTATCGGGGTTAAACTCGTCGCGCATCATCTTGGCTCCGCGCTCAACAGTTTCGACGCTGGGTTCCGGCTCAACATAGTCGATAATGCGAATCTCGACATTATTCATGCGCTGACGCAGCTGGCTGATAACCTTGTCAGCCACTCCCAGTTCGGTCATAACGCGATCGCAGACGATAACAGCGCGATTAACATCTTCCATATCGCGCAAATACTTGATTGCATTCGGCTCGAAATACGTCTTTGCTGGAATCTTAAACCACTGCATGTTGTTGTTCCTCCGGGCAATGCGCTTGATATTGATAAGATTTACGGCTTGAACGTTGCCCGAAACGGAGTTTTCTCCGTAAGAACCGCATCCGAGCGTCAGACTGGGAGCAATTGAATTGTAGATATCTCCGATTCCGCCCAAAGAGCTGGGAGAATTCCAAATAATGCGGCATGCGTGCATGCGATCTCCGTATTCGCGGACAAGCTGCTCGTTATCCGTATGAATCGCAGCCGTATGTCCCGCTCCGTGAACAAGCATCTTCTCGCAGCTGACAAAAGCGTCTTCCTGATCCTTTGCCTTGACAAAAACCTGAACGGGAGCGAGCTTTTCAAGAGTAAGCGGTTCGCACTCGCCTATTTCCTTGCATTCTGCGGCAAGAATTGTCGCATCCGAGGGAATTTCAAATCCGGCAGCCTTTGCAATGTATTGAGGAGATTTTCCGGGAACAACCGAGTTGAGCTTAGCAGCCGGCGAACCTGCGGGAGCATAAGCCTCTACTCCGAACATATACTTCTCAAGCTTTGCTTTTTCTTCGGCGTTCACAAAGTAAGCTTTGCGGCGTTTCATCTCTTCGATAAGCGGCTTGTAAACATCCTTATTCGCGATAACGGCCTGTTCGGTAGCGCAAATCATTCCGTAATCAAAGTGCTTGGAAAGAACAAGGTCATTTGCCACGCGCTCAATGTCGACATTCGCGTCAATGTACGCGGGAGCATTTCCCGCTCCGACTCCCAAAGCCGGCTTTCCTGAAGTGTACGCTGCCTTAACCATTCCCGGACCTCCGGTAGCAAGAATGGTTGCAACGCCGTCATGCTTCATAAGAGCGCCGGTAGCTTCAATCGAAGGATGCTCAATCCACTGAACGCAATCCTGAGGCGCTCCGGCTTCAATTGCCGCATCTCGAACAATCTTTGCGGCTTCGACAGAACACTTCTGAGCGCCCGGGTGGAAACCGAAAATAATCGGGCAACGGGTTTTCAAAGCAATCAGAGACTTAAAAATAGCCGTAGAAGTCGGATTGGTAACGGGAGTGACGCCTGCTACGACTCCGACCGGCTCGGCAATTTCAATAATTCCGTTTACGTCATCCTCGTTAATAATTCCTACCGTGCGCTGTTTTGCCAAATAATTCGTAACATGCTCGCACGCGAAGATATTCTTTACAGCTTTGTCTTCAACCAGTCCTCGACCTGTTTCTTCAACAGCCATTTTTGCCAGAACAAGGTGCTGTTTCAATGCCGCCACTGATGCTTTTGCAACAATGCGGTCTACTTGTTTTTGATCAAGCTTCTCAAACTCTTTAAGAGCTTTAAGACCCTTGGTTACAAGAGCGTCGATTTCTTTTTTTGCTTTCGCAGCAGCATCTTCGACATTTTTCACGTTGCTGTCAGACACTTATCCCCCTTGTTAAACATCAAACTCAGTCACTTTGCAAAAACCGCAGAGCTTAAATGCCGTTCGAATCGCAGTTCGAGACGGTGCGGTTTCAGCAAAGCAAAACAAACAATGAATAAAATATATTATCCGAAACATCGTCTGTTCATACACCGATTGCATATACTATATCAAATTATATGACAACAAATAAAGTGTGCAAAACACGATTTATAGCAAAAAAGTCCTTTGCAGAAAATATTTTCCCCACAAAGGACTTTGTTAAAAGACAAGCATTAACGCTTCGAGTACTGAGGAGCTTTGCGAGCCTTGTGCAAACCGGCCTTCTTGCGCTCGACCGTACGCGCGTCGCGAGTAAGGAATCCGGCTTTCTTCAAAGCAGCGCGGTTGCTTTCGCGATCAATCTCATTCAAAGCGCGCGCAACGCCCAGGCGGATAGCTCCGGCCTGCCCCGTGGTGCCGCCTCCGTCAACGAGAACAACAACGTCGAACTTGTTTTCCAGCTTAAGCAAAACAATCGGAGAGTTTACTTCGCGCTGCAGCAAACGGCTGGGGAAGTATTCCTCGAGAGTTCTTCCGTTGATTGTCCATTTTCCGGAACCGGGAACGAGACGAACACGAGCGACAGCTTCCTTGCGACGGCCGGTGCCGTAGCCGGGAGCAATCGCGGAAGTTCCTGTGCCTGCGCCCGCGTTTGATTCGGAAGTGTATGATGTGAGTTCTTCCTCGGTCTGGGGGACCCGGGAGTTTTCGGTATCAGCCATAATTATTTTCTCCTTTCAGTCCCTGTCATTTAGCCTGCTGAGAGACCTGAGTAATCTCAAACCGAACGGGATTCTGCGATGCGTGAGGATGCTCAGCTCCGCGGAATACGCGAAGTCTGCCGAGCTGAACCTTAGCAAGTCTGTTCTTGGGAAGCATACCCTTAACTGCAGCGCGGATAATGCGCTCAGGGTTCTTCTCAAGCAACTCACCGTAGGAATCCGCGCGCAAACCGCCCGGGAATCCGGAGTGCTCGTAAAGATTCTTGCCCAGCTTGCTTCCGGTCAGCGCGATCTTATCGGCGTTAACGATAATCACATAGTTGCCCGAATCTGCATGAGGTGCAAACGTCGGCTTGTTCTTGCCGCGCAAAAGCGTAGCAGCCTGCACGGCGAGACGACCGAGAACTACATCTTCGGCGTCAATAACGTACCATTCGTGCGTTAAATCCGCCGGCTTAGGAGTGAAAGTCTTCACTGTTCAACCTTTTCTGTCTATTGTGTTCCGCAGTGCCTTGAAGCAACGGCACCGCATTGTCTGCGGGTTCCCTGAAAGTCCTAGCGAGTGGGACAGCGCTTTCCGGACCCCTGAGGGAACACAACATCTGTCTATATTATCCTCCCGCGCGGACGTAATCAACAGCGTGTCCCATCAAACTTTGCAAACCCTTATTTTCTGCGGCTTGCGCAATATGACTTTTGGGGTTTCTTTGTTTTTTCTCTGCTTATTTTTCCCCGCGCATCACTTCAGCCAGAGAAAGCAGACGCTCATTCGAGAAAAGATGTTCAAGCCATACGACATTTTCCTGCCCGTCGGCAAGCGGCACCCTCCAGTTCGGATATTCATTGTCGGTTCCGGGCTGGTTCTGAGCGCGCCTCTCCCCTACCGCGTCGGTTATTGCCGCCGCCTGCAGTTTGGAAGGCGCGTCTCGCAAAGCACGGTGCATGCTCTCGACGATTTCCTGCTCGTGCGAGTCCTGATCATCCGAGAAAGCTTTGTCGAGGTATCCGTTTTGAACAAGCATTGAAATCATTTTGTCATGTTCATTCTTTGCTTCTTTCATGAATTCCTCAACAGAATTTGTAAGCAGATTCAGCTGTTCGCGAATCTTTACATGCTCATAATTCAAATATCCGGCAGTAGGCGGCATATCGTGAGTCGTCACGGAAGCCAAAGCATATTCGCGCCAATTCTCAGGCGGCACAAAACCGTTTTCGTCCTGCGTATACCATTCAATGACGCAGCCCATGAGACCGAATGATTTAAGAGCCTGCGCAACATTGGAAGGAACATTGCCCAAATCTTCGCCCACAATGGTTCCGTTCGCCCTCTTAGCTTCCAAAGCAAGGATTCCCAGCATTACAGAGCTGTCATAAGCAACATAACATCCGTCGGCTGCAGATCTTCCTTCAGGAATCCACCAAAGCCTGAAAAGTCCCAAAACATGGTCGATTCGCACTGATCCTGCCAAATTGAACATCGAATGAACCATTTGGCGATAGAACTTATATCCGCTCTGCGCAAGATAATTCGGATTAAGCGGCGGCTGAGACCAGTTCTGTCCCTGCTGATTGAAGAAATCCGGCGGCGCGCCCACTGTCGCTCCGACCGCAAAACGCTCGGGATTCCACCAGACTTCAGCTCCCGACGGATGAACTCCGACCGCCATGTCAGCCATAATTCCGATTTTCATTCCGGCATCGGCAGCAGCTTTTTGAGCCTGAGCGATTTGAGAGACGGCAATCCACTGAAGCCAGGCGTAAAAGTCGAGTCTTTCCCTGTTTTCTTCAAGAAGCTGCTTTACTTCTTCGCTGTCGCGATCATATTTGCGCTCCCAAGAATCAGCCTGTCCGGTCGGCGCTCCCCATTTTTCGTATGCGAGACACCACGCCGAATAAGCCTTGAGATCCTCTCCCTGTTCGGAAACGAATTTGTCCAGCGCAGCTTGGCGTTCCGATGTTCGCCCGGCTTTGAAAATCTCCTCTAAAGCCGGCATTTTCGCATTCCACATCGCATTTCGGTCAATAAAAGACGCATTCGCATTATTCTCGCGGACCGAATCATGCAAAGCATCGATTTTCTCTTTAGATTCCGCTGAAAGAGAAGCATACTCTTCGATATCTTCAGGACGGATATAAGTGAAATTGACGTATCTGCGCGAAATAGGCAGGTAGGGAGAGGGAGTCAGCGGAGCCACGGGTTCTCCCGCATGAACGGGATTGATAAGAATAAAATCCGAGCCCGTATTCTTCTTCGCTTCGGCAAGCATGAATTTCAAGTCCGAATAATCGCCGGTTCCCCAGGAATCATGCGAACGAATCGAGTAAAGCTGAGCCATCCAGCCCCACAATTTTCCGTCTTTAAGCGGATCGATAAGGTCAACTCGCGCAGGCACGCAGATAAGGAATGCTTCCTGCTGCTCGCTTCCGGCGCGAACATGCAAAGCGTGATATCCCTCGGGAATGTCTGCAGGAAGAATGATCTGCGAATTTTCTATCGCCTGTCCGTTAAGATCATACGATTCGCCGCTGCCTTCTTTTACTGCGAAAGTTCCGCCGTACTGCGAACCGTCTTCCAAAGTAAGCGAAACTTCGGGAATAACCGAGGGAGCATGGTTTATGTTTACTGCGGTTTCTGTGCCGGAAATCTGCAGAACTGTAGGGGAAACAAGCCGCTTATGCTCTTCATCGAGATGATTTTTAAGCGCCGCGGAAATTTCTTCGTCGTTTGAAACGACAATTCCCAAAGCCGCGAGAATGCTGAGAAGAACTTCGTCGCTTACTTCAACGAATTCCCCGCTGTGATCGTAATGCGCCGTCGTTACTCCGTGCGCCTTTGCAAGTCTTATAAGCGGACGGGCGAGACGTTCCGCGCTCTCTGTGTTATTTGCCATAATAAACATGATAAAACAAAGAAACGCGGAAAATGAAGCCCGTTAAAATGTTTTACTCATTATTTTTTCTGGACTCGACCGCTTTAACCACGTCGCTTGCCTTATCGGCTGACAATTTCTCCAAAGTTCGGGCAGAAACATTTTTATTCAACGCGACCGCGCGGCGAACCATTATCGCCTGAACACAGTCTTTTTCATCATCTCCCGCTCCGAATGAAGCAAGAAAATCAAGGGTTTCTGCGTCTGTTTCTTCATTCTGCGCTCCTTCGAGACGCATTTTCCAGGAAGTCTGCTTATTGCGAAGAGCCGCAGAACGCACCTGAGCGGATTCGTCTTTTGTCAGGCGGCCCACAAGCCAGTTTTTCACTTCCTCGTTGGAAGCCACGGCGGCGCGCACCTGAGGGTCGGCATCCTGGCTGAGCTTGACGAGAATATTGGGAAATCCCATATTTTTCGCCAGATATATGCGTTTTTCAACAGAAGTATGACTGTTTCCCGCAACAGCCTCCAAAAGCGCGGTCGCCCTCGAAAATGCGGCCGCATCGCTTCGATCCGGAAGCTCGCGCATGGCAAACTCATCCAATTCCGCGCTGTTTTCGCACGCTCGCAGACGTTCGTAGGTGACGGTAAGCGGCTCGTAACCGTCCGGAGCCGAACCGCGCTGCTCTGCTGCTTTTTCTTCCGTTTTGTTTTCTTCTGCCATATTTTCCTCTGCATTATTTTTTGCCATTATTCAGAATAATCCTCCGACGCCGACACGGGCACGGGAACTGACACCTGCCCGACGGATTTTATTTCTGTCTGAGCGCGAAAAGCTTCTGTTATTCTTTTCGAAAATTCGCCGAAGTTTGACGACGGAATATCTGCGATTACGGTGACATTTTGAGCAAAATCTTCTTTATAAACCGTCCCGGAACATTCTTTGACGATCCGCACGTACATGTCATGCCGGGGATATTCAATCGAACATTGCGTTCTTTCACAGCGCAGAATCGCCGCTTTTTTTGCCTGACCGAGAGCCGCGCAGGCAGCAGCTGAATACGCGCGAACAAGACCTCCGGCTCCCAGCAGAATGCCTCCGAAATATCTGACAACCGCAATCGCGCAGTCAGTCATGTCATTCTGTTTAAGAGCTTCGAGAATCGGTTTTCCCGCCGTTCCTCCCGGTTCCCCGTCATCGCTCATGCGTTCAGATCTGTCGGAGAGCGAACCGCGAATCGAAGCCCATGCGACATGTCTGGCTTTGGGATGCTCTTCGCGAATCCTGCGAATAAATTCCTCGGCATGCTCTGCTGTTTCAGCATGAATAGCAATGCCGATAAATTCGGATTTCTTATCCGTAAAATTTCCCTCTGCCGGATTGTCTTGAGAGTTGAGAATCGTGTAAATCTCAGGCGCATGAATATCAGACATGATTACGCCTGCTCTTTTCCGGTTTTGAATGACGGAGAGCTTACCTGTTGAAATGCAGCCTGCGCGAACGCTTTCATCACGCCCGACATAAGTTCGCGATCTTTCGCTTCGACATTTTTCAAAGCCGCGCTTATCGCCGAAACAGACTGATACCAGTTTTTAGCAAGAGACGGAATATCGCTGTATCCGGTGCTGTCCAGAAGCAGATAAACCGTTTTAAGGAACTGTTCTCGCGTCCGCTTGTCAACCTTGCGCATAAAATCGCTGATCGCTTCGCAAAAAACGCGCGAACCGTTCGAAAGCTGCCCGACCATAAAACCGCCGTTTTGAATCTGCCAGGATTTTGCAAAATGCTGATTTATGTTATGTCCGGCGGATTTTATGACTCTGCAGTTTTCAGGCTTGTCCATAATCACACCCACAACCGACTCTTCGGGAACCGTTTTGTGGATTTTTCCGGCAATGCGTTCGTAACTTTCTGTCGAACAAAGCTCGTCAGGAAGCCCCGGTCCGTCGTGGCTGTATATTTTTTCAATGCGCCGCTGAATGCGCTCATCAGACACTGCTGCCGCATAAACCGCAAGATTTCCGCCTTTCGAGTGTCCTCCGAGCATGATTTTCTTGTCAGGAAAAAGAGAAGCGACCGCGCTTAAATATTTTGCAGCCGATGTCTGCGACGGAACGGGACACTGGAAAGACAGGTTGAAATCCTCTTTCCATCCCGCAATGCTCGTATCAGTTCCGCGAAATGCGATATAAACTGTCTCGTCGGGCAAAAACGCAGTATAAGCCGCAAATTGTTTTACTTTCGAAATGTCGTCGGTTCCATAATCTTCCGATTTTGCAAAACAGCCGATTTTAATTTCGCGAAAGCGGGCAGAAGCCGCAAGATTAAAGACAAGTTCGCGCATGGCCTGAGATTCGTTTTTGTAAGAATTGAACATGCTTGCGAATTCTTCCGCGCGCAGAAGTTCGCTCATCACAGCAGGCCGGGCGCACTTAAATTCAGTTTCGACTTTGTCATTGCCGAAAAGATATCGTGAAACCATATTCAAGGCCGCTCGCGGAGAAGAAACAAAATCGGAAGGCTTTGCCGGCGGTTTGCCTGAGGGCCTGTATTCCGACTTTTCATGCGGTTTTCTCGCAGACAAAACCGGAATGCTTTTCGGCATGTCCACATAAGACAGAAACGACAAAATAAGAGAATCGGCAGAACAGAAGGGTTTTCTTGCGAATGTGCGCATTTCTTCGGAAGAATAATCGATTATATTCGGCATTGCAGTCCTTTCCGATTCCGTTTCGCCGCTGCGTCTGCTTTCGCTTACGCCCTTATCTAAATAATAATGTCCAAATAACAATGTCCAAGCATTTATAAAAGAAAAGGTCCCCGCCTGAAGCGAAGACCGCAAAGCAGCAAAAAGCTGAAGGTGGCGGAGACAGAGGGATTCGAACCCTCGAACCGCTTGCGCAGTTAACACCTTAGCAGGGTGCCCCTTTCGGCCGCTCAGGCATGTCTCCGTGTTGTGCCGAATAAATCAGCACAACAAGAAAAAATCATATCACTATTTTCGAGCCGCGTCGAACAGCGTGTGCTGTTTTTTTAAAATTTCTTTGAAATTTCTTTTTTAAAAGTTCGCTCAAAATACAGAAAAACAGCGAAAAATCAGCGAAAATCGGCTGTTTTAAGAGCTTTTGCAGCCGATTCGACGTCTTCATCCGATGCCGTCACAGAAAAACGCACATAGGAAGAATCAGCGTAAAATTCACCCGGAGATGCGACAATTCCCGTTTTTTTCGCCAGAATTTCCAGATCCGTCCAACAGTCTCCCGACAAAGCTTTTACCCAGACATAAAGCCCGCCGGCGGGCATTTTTGCGTCATATCCGAACGATTTCAATGCTTCGACAAGTTTTTCCAGGCGTTTTTTGTATATTTCTCTCTGTTTTTCTGCTGTCTTATCCTCATTCAAAGCCGCAGCAAACGCATTTTGAACAGGTCCGGGGATCATTTGCCCGATTTGTCTGCGAAACATCGCCAAACGACTGATTATGCTTTTGTCTCCGGCAATAAAAGCAGTGCGGTATGCTCCCAGATTCGACTGTTTGCTCAGCGAATACAGACACAGAATGCCGTCAGATTTTCCGCCGCATACATATTCGTCCAAAATCGAAGCACTGGGAGCGCATGCGCAATTTTGATTTTCCGCACAGCCTGCGCTTTCTGCACAGTTCTGATTTGCCGCGCAGTCCGGATTTTCCCAGGTCAGACACGCGTAGCATTCGTCAGACAGCACAATCGCGCCGATTTGCCGCGCGGCTTCAACGATTTTACGCAGCTGCTCTTTTGAATAAACTTCTCCGGAAGGATTGCAGGGAGAATTAATCCAAACCGCTTTCACGTTTTCGATATTGCGCCAGGAATTCGTATCGGAAACATCGTCGGCATATTCGATTCGGCTTCCGGCAAGCTGCGTTCCTATCGCGTAGGTCGGATACGAGACGCGCGGCTGCACAATCACGTCGCCGCGACCGAATCCCAGAAGACAAGCCATTAACGCTATTGCTTCTTTCGAACCGATCGAAGGAATTGCGGCAGCTTCGATTTTTTCAAGATTAACGCCGCGAACGCGCTTAAACCAGCCGCCTATCGCTTCAGTCAGCTCGCATGTGCCTGCCGCAGGAGGATATCCGCGAAAATCCGCTGCCGCGCCTAAAGCCTCGCAGACAGCGTCGGGAACCGGATCGACGGGCGTGCCCACGCTTAAGTCAACTGAGGGAAAACCGCTTTGCCGCGCGGCTTGACGAACGGTTTTCAGACGAGACCAGTCATATGCGGATTCAAAATCACAAAAACCCATTTCAGCCCTTTCAAAAGCAATTTTTCTTTAAGCTGCGAGTCGATAGACGGCGAGTCGTTAAACTGCGAGTCGCCGTCCCGAGAAAATCAAAGCCGCGAAATCAGTTCTTTTCAGGCAGCGCAGCAACTTCGGGAGCGTCATAATCCGACTTGCCGAACGCCGAGGCTGAGCCGTGATTACCGATTTTTTCGAAAAAGTTCACGGCTGCTTCGCGATACCATGCCCATTCTTCAGGCAAGTCGTCTTCGTAAAAAATCGCTTCCGTCGGGCAGACCGATTCGCAGGCTCCGCAATCGACGCATTCGTTCGGATTAATGTAAAGCGTGCGGTTTCCCTCATAAATCGCATCTACGGGGCATTCTTCGACGCAGGCCTTGTCTTTGACGTCTACGCACGGCTGAGCAATAACATATGGCATGATTTTTCCTTTCTTATTTTAAGAATAATTCCGTCTGAGCACATTATTCGGAAGCCAAAGTTTCGGTTTTGCCGTTCTGTGCTTCCAAGCTTTCATTTTCTTCTGCTTTGCCCGCTTTTTTATTCAGCAGCGAATGCTTGTGCGAATATCCGAAATATACGATAAAGCCCAAAGCCATCCATATCAGGAACCGAATCCAGGTCATAACAGACAAGTTAATCATCAGTCCGAAGCAGGACAGAGCGATAATAATCGGAAGCCAGGGATTTCCCGGAACCTTAATCGTGCGCTTCGCATCGGGACGGCGGCGGCGCATAATCGGAATATCGATTGCAACCAGAACGAACGAAGACAGTGTTCCTATATTAATCATGTCGCTGAGAACCGCAATATCAAAGCTGTTCAAAATAAGGAAAACTATAATTCCGCAGCCCAGCTGAAGCATTGCCGGAGTTCCGTGGCGGCCGGTCTTTGAAAAAGAGCGCGGAAGCAGTCCGTCGCGGCTGATTGCGAAGATAATGCGCGCAAAACCAAGCAGAAGAACCATAACCACGGTGGTAAGACCTATAAGGATTCCGAATGAAATAATTTTCGCCGCCCAGTCTGCTCCCACAAGACTGAACGAAGTCGTAAGCGACGTGTTGCCCGCCTGAGCAAGCTTGTCATAGGGAACCATTCCGGCCGTGACAAACGCGATAAGCATGTAAATAACGACAACCGCAGAAATACCGAAAATAATTCCGCGAGGAACATTTTTGCTCGGGTCTTTCACTTCTTCAGACACTGTCGCCACAACATCAAAACCGATAAACGCAAAGAACACGAGAGCCGCTCCCGAAATAATTCCGGGAACTCCGTATGCAGTGGGCGCAGATCCTGAAAGCCACTGCCACAAAGGCTGCATCATGACTGACGATTCGCCCGTAACCTCCGCTGCGGGACGGGTTTCGGGAATAAACGGAGAGAAGTTGTCAGGATTGAAATACATGAATCCGGCAACGATGATAAAAAGAACGACTCCGATTTTGACAACAGTGAGAATCGAGTCGAACTTTGAGGAAATATTTGTTCCCCACATAAGAAGCAGAGTAAAGAAAGCAACGATAAAAAATGACGCCAAATCGATTTTTATTCCGCACAAAACAATCGTCGAATTTATATGCATGCCCATAAGAGAGCAGAAATCGTTCAGATAAACTCCCCAATATTTGGCAATAACCGCCGACGAAAAAAGCATTTCAAGAATCAGATCCCAGCCGATTATCCACGCGAAAATCTCGCCCATAGTCATGTAGGTGTACGAGTACGCCGAACCCGCAGCCGGAGCCATTGCGGCAAACTCTGCATAACACATAACCGCCAGAGCGCACACGACGCCTGCTATAAGGAAGCTGACAACCGCAGCCGGACCGGCATGAAAAGCGACAACCTGACCTCCCACAGAGAAGATTCCCGCGCCCACGGCGACCGCAACGCCCATAAGAGCCAGTTCCAGAGCGCTGATAGAACGTTTCAGATTGCGACCGGACTCTTTCGTCTCAGAAACCGTTCTTTCAATCGTTTTCTTTCGAAATATATCCGAAAAGCCTTTTTTGTTTTTTTCAGGTGTATTCGTTTCTTTCACGTAAGCCTCAATTATCGCGCAAAACCGGCTTTAAACCGGAATCGAATTTGCATTTAAAATGCATACAGACCGCATTATATTTGCATCAGACCGGCATAAACCGGCAGAAAAACCGCTTTTTTGACAAAGCCGCTTAACTAAAAAAATTTATCACGATATATGTACAGGCTCGGGAATAAGCCTTATTCCGCAATACTTTTCAACGCCGTCTCTTATAGTTTCTGCCAAATCGATTATTTGGGCATATGTTGCGTTTCCGCGATTGGTGACAGCAAGCGTATGAACGGTTGACAGACTTGCGCCCGATTCGGGGCTCACGCGGTAGCCTTTGGCAAATCCCGCATGCTCTATAAGCCATGCAGCCGAAGTTTTTACGCCTTTCGAGCCGTCGGGAAGCTTCGCTTCGAATCTGGGCGCTTCCTGAGGAAGTTTCCCCGCCTGTTCGAGTCTTAATGTCGGATTTACGAAGAAACTGCCGCAGCTGTGACGATTGTAATCTGTTTTTTCACAATCATCATAAGCCGAAACAAAGGTTTTAGCGCCTTTCATCCAAGGGTTTTCATATCTTTTCGGGTCTTCAAGCATGGATTTGCCCGCACGGATTTTCACAACCGTCTGCGCAATCTGCTTTGCCGGCATTGACTCGCCGATTTCCGCTCCCAAAGCGCGAGCCAGCTGAGAAGCAGAAACAGTGCCGCATTCGCTTTTTTTCAGCCTGTATGTCACATCCAAAACAGCATATTTGGGAGTCGGAAAATATTTCTCATCAGGTATTTCAGCAGCCCGATACATCGATTTTTTCAGCACAGACATGCGATATGCGAACCGCATTTGAGACGCAGACAGAGTTTTTTCCTCACCTGTTTCGCGATCCCAGACATGAACTTCTTTAACCGCGCCGGCAACTTCCTGCCCGTATGCGCCGATATTCTGCACGACGCTTGCTCCCACAGTTCCCGGAATCCCCGCAAGACCCTCAATGCCGGAAAAGCCTTCTTCGACGGTTCGAATTACGAAATCATCCCAATTCACTCCTGCGGGAACCGTAATATCGCACAGTTCGCAGCCGTCTTGAGTTTCGCCGGAATTTCTTGCGACAATAAGATCCAAAGAATTTCTTGCATCCCGAATAACAGTTCCTTCAAATTTTCTGTCGGAAACAAGCATATTAGAACCGCCGCCGATAATGCACAGTCTGTCTTTCCCGCAAACAATTTTGCGAGAATCATTGCAAGAATCAGCTTCTCTTACGGCTTCAATAAATTCTCGTTCCGTTTCGGGAGTTACGAAATTCTCTATTTCGCCGCCTGCACAGATTGTCGTCAAGTCAGCAAAAGTCGGTCTGGAAGATGAAGATACTGAAGAAGACTCTGCTGAATACCTTGATGAAGACTCAAACGATGAGAATTGAGAACCTGCCGTTTGAGCATTTGCTTTTTCTGATGAAAATTGCGCTGCTGTCTGTGATGTCATAATGCAATATTACGTTGCAGACGGTACTCGCCCGCAACTAAGCGCAAAATATGTCTGAATACAGCAAAATGCAGAATAAAACATCAAGCAGAAGAATATGACAGCAAACCGTTCGCAGCAGGAAAACCGATTGAATATGACAACAAACCGCGTTCACAGGAGACAAAACCGCATTGCACATCTGCACTCCCCGCGCATTGTGCCTGCAAAAATGGTTTCATTCGCAAATCTCGGCATTATCCTGACAGCAGTCTTTCCGAATACGAAAAATAAAACCGCACAGAACACACGATGATAATCAGGACACAACAAACAGCAGCAGCAACAGCAACAACAACAACAAAAAAAAAAAAAAAAAAAAAAGACCCGGCCTCTAAAGACTTAAGTCTGACGCCATTCAGCGTTTTTCACGACACCTGGCGCATTTCGCAATGTTTAGCGAGTCTCGCGGTGTGCCGTCTGCTTGCGACAGCGTGAGCAGAATTTCTTAAGCTCAAGGCGGTCGGGAGTGTTACGACGGTTTTTGGTCGTGATGTAATTACGCTCCTTGCACTCGGTGCACGCCAGCGTAATGCCAGGACGAATATCGGCGCTTTTTGCCATTGTTCACCTTCTGTAGTAGTTCTTCCTGCGGGGAATTCCGCATTCGTAGCGAGGGAGAGACTCGAACTCTCGACCTTACGATTATGAGTCGTACGCTCTAGCCGGCTGAGCTACCCCGCCGTGGAGCCCCGAGCGAGAATTGGACTCGCGACCTCTTCCTTACCAAGGAAGTGCTCTACCACTGAGCTATCGGGGCGTGGTGGCGGATAGTGGATTCGAACCACTGAAGCATGAAGCGCCTGATTTACAGTCAGGTCCCTTTGACCGCTTGGGAAATCCGCCATTCGTCTCTTCCTTGCAGGAAGCAACTTAGCTATTATGACACGAATATTTACTCGATGCAAGTTTAGCGTGTCGGCGTGTCGCAATTTCTCCATCTGGCCATACATTTTTCTATTCGTTTAATGCCCAAAACATCAAGCGGAAAACCGGCTTCACAGAATATTTGCACGGGTTTCACGCCGTCTTTATATTTTTTTAGCGCAGTTTTTCGAAACGATTCCGAATAGAATATTCTTCCCGAATCGGTTACATTTTTTACTGCTTTCAGACTTCTTAATTCCGACAATGTTTCGCGGTTCAAAGAAGTTTTTTTGTTCATCTGTTTTTCTCCGGTCGATCAGGCGCTTTTTTGCGCAGGTTTCAAATTTCAAAACTAAAGATTATTTTCAGAATAAAAAATTGCATAATCATCAAAAATAATTTTGGGGATAAGCGGGACAATGTGAATAAATATTCATCCGAACTCCGTCAGAATCGCATAATCTGTATTGCATGTTCCGTATCGCATAATCCGTCAAAAAAAAAAAAAAAAAAAAAATGATAATCTGTCGAAATTCCAATCGTGCGCTTACAGAATTCATTTGAAACGAGGAAAATCGGCAGACAGACAGATATGCAAGCAAACAACAACAAAATAAAGCAAACAAACAAGCAGATAAACAAACAAACAAAATCGCATACGGATTGCGCGCCGATTGCAGCTAATCGCGCACAAAAACAGAACAGCGGCAAAAAACAAAGCCGAATCAACAAAGAAACCTGCGTTTTAGCAAAAACCTGCAAATTAACGAAAAAACCCCGCATAAACGGGGTTTAAACGCTGAAAGGTTAGAAAAATCTCAACCTCAGTTGAGAATTGCGAGCACGTCGCGAGAAGAAAGAATAACGTAATCTTCTCCGCCGTAAGTTACTTCCGTGCCGCCGTACTTTGAGTAAAGAACCTTGTCGCCTTCTTTGACGTCAACCGGAATGCGGTTTCCGCTGTCATCACGGCGGCCGGGACCTACTGCAAGAACTTCGCCCTGCTGCGGCTTTTCCTTCGCACTGTCGGGAATAACCAGACCGGAAGCTGTTGTTGTCTCGGCAGGAGCCTGTTTGATAACGATTTTATCTTCCAAAGGTGTAAGCGAGATCGCCATTGCGAGCCCTCCTCTTTTCTGTGAGAACCGATAACTTGCAAGTCCAAGTGCCATACGGTGCTGACGATTCCGAATCGCACTTGCGACACCTTTTGCATAATATATCAAAAATTAGCACTCGTGCAAGCCGAGTGCTAAAAATTGACTGAACGCCCTATTTTTCGCCGCATTTTATCTGTCCGGATTATCGAATTATTTGAGGGCTTATTAAGACTGTTGTCTGCAATTTTGCTTATACGCGGTTTTGCTTATCCGCGCCTGCGAGCCATTACGTCATCCAAGTTGAACGAGTCGCGCTGTTCGGCTTTTTCACGGTCGGACGGCTCTTTTCCTTCCGCAGATTTTCCATGCTCAGACAACTCATCGCGCTCAGATAATTTTTTTCGCTCAGCCGACTCTATGCGCTCTGCTTTTGCGATTTCGTCAGAAATCTTGTCTGCTGCGGATTCTTCTTTCGAATCGGATTTTTTCTTCGGAACAGCCTTCGAAACCTGCTTATAAGATTTAATTTCCAAGCTGTGTACAATCTGTTCGGCTTCATTTTCGTAAGCCGTCTTTCCGGGAGTGCCCAAGGAGAATGAAATCAAGTCAGGCTTGCTTGCGCTGACTGCTTCCGCAGTTTGAGCAGCAACATCGGATATCTTGACTGCAGAAGCAGATTCTGTTTTCTTGCCCTCTGCGGCAGATTTGACCCCGGTGCCGGTTTTAACGCCCGTTTCAGCTTTTTTCGCTTGCTTTTCTTTTCTTGAACGGGCATTCTTTTCAGAAGATGTTTCGGAAGCTGACTTGCCGCGCAAAGCTTTCTTAATATCGGCAGAACTCAAAACAGCAGTGGGCATTCGAGAACTGTCAGACCCGCAATCATCCGCATAATCGCCTGACGCTTCAAAATCAGCAGAATCTTTTGCGCTGACATCATCGGGAATAACAGTGACAAAACGATCATTAACAGTTTTCGCGGAAGTTTTCTCAAATGAATTGCCTGCAGATTTGCCCGATGCGCTTTCAGCGTCGCCGCTTTTGCCGGTTTGCGCCTGCGCCGAAACGTTTTGCGCCGAACCCGCTTTCGCGTTATTTGTCTTCAAAGCCCTCATTTTCGCGTCGGACACTGCTGTCAGGTTTTCTTCCCATTTGCGAGCCTGCGCCGAAACGCGAGCGCCCAGAGCAAGCACAACAGCAAGCAGCAGACCGGGAACCAGCGCCCAAAGCGCGGAAAACAGCCCTGTGCAAGACACGGCGGCTGTCAGAACGGTGCAGAGAAAAAGCGCGGCAGAAATTTTGCTGCGTCTGGCGGCGGCAGCGCGTCTTTGAGCGCGAATCTGTTTAACGCGCGCAACATTGACGACATTGTTTGCATGTTTGCACATATCGTTTTTTTGCGCGGAATTTGCGCCGCTTTTTCTGTCGGACGATTCTGCTGTTTTGCCCCCGGCTTTGAGCGTTTTCTTTACGCTTTCCATGGCACCTTCTCTTTTGACCGCACCCGCATCTGACGGCTTTGCGCGCTTTAAAGCGGGAACGGCTGTTTTTCTCTGCTGTTTTCTCTGCTGTTTTTTTCTGCCCGAAATTATTCTTTTTTTCTCCCTGCTTTCCGCCCGATCATTATGATCTCCAACATTCTCTGTCTGAGACTGTGATCGATTATCCGGCTGACCGTTCTCTGTAAAGTCAATCTCTGCGCCGGCAATTTGCTTGCCTCGCGAAGAATAACCCGATGAAAGACTGTGCGGATAACGCATGCAGGAATACAATTTCGGGGAACGCTTATCCGAGCTGACGGATTCTGTTTTCGCTGAAGATTCGGATTTTTCGGCAAGCTCGTTTTTTTCAAAAAGCTTGCCGCCCGCTTTATTTTCCGCCTCTTTTTCATCCTCATCGCTTTGCGGCGAAAGAATGCGAAGCGACGGAGAAAAACGCGCTTCCTCATGTTTTTCAGCTTCTCTCATGCCTCGCCGCGCTTTTCTCGGCAGCCATACCGCAAGAGCAAGCGCAATCACGACGCATAATACGACAGAACTCAGATTCACATCCACCTTTTAACAATATTAGATAAACAGGATATTTTCAGCAGATGTTTCGGCGTGTCGCGCATTTTTCTAAAAATTTTTTCAAAAATATTTTTTATGCTGCGTTTGGAAGAAATTATCCTGTTTTTTAATCGGTTCAAGTTATGTTTTATCCTGCTTTGCACAGCTTTGTCCTGAGAGCGGATAGGATTGTTTACAGAACTTTTTGCAAAAATTAATTTCGACCGATAGGGATACAGTGCCTAATTATCATTATCGATGCAAGAACTGCAATTATGATTTCGTAAAACATCAGTCTTTTGACGACGATCCGATTAAAGTATGCGAAAAATGCGATGAAGAAACAGTTGTAAAAGTTTTTTCGGCAGTCCCGGTCACTTTCAAAGGTTCAGGGTTTTATCGCACCGATAAAGGTTCGTCGGGCAGCTCAGGTTCTTCCGGTTCAGGTTCTTCCGGTTCGAGCAAGTAAAGCGCTTATTTGCGGCAAACGGCAAAACAATCATTACCGCTTATACTGCATAAAACCTCATAAAACTGCACAAAACCTCATACGGACTCAAATATAAGCTCATATGCGAATCCGCGCATAAATTCGATTAAAAAACCGGCTGAAATCGCCTCAGCCGGTTTTTGTTGTTTTATTACTGCCTAAATACTGACTGCCTAAATACTGCTTAATCGATGCTTTCGGGCATTTTTGCCGCCTGATCCAAGTACAGCAGGAAAATCATAAACAGGTTTGCCAGGAACAGCATAATTGAGAATCTTGAAATCAAAATCGTGTTGATTCCGACTGCAATGAATATGATTCCGCTGTATCCGGCAGCAAAACTTTTGCGCGTTATTTTTGCGAATTTCAGGTAAATTACGCCCTCTATAATCCACAGAGCGTTTATAAACGCTCCGGCGAGAATGAAATAGTGCAGAAAATAGAATTCACTGCCTTCAACAACTGCAAACCTGCTTAAATTAAGCATCATCGCAAGTCCGCACAGCAGAAAAATGCCGGCGGCCGCCGAAAGAAAACAGAGCGTTCCGCGCAAAAAATCTGTGACAGGGCCGAATTTGTTCGTTCTTGCAAATGCCGCTCTCACGACTGCGGAGAGGAGAAAATAACCTCCGGCTACGCCGGCAAGAATCATCAGTCCGGAAGCTCCGGGAGTAATGTTTCCTGCTTTCAATGCTTCTTTTTTAAATATCGAGCCGAAACCGAAAAAACATCCGCAAAGCGCAACGAGAGCCGCAAAGGCGGCAAGCGTCGCCGCTGCGAGCGCATATTGTTCCGTTTTAAGGCGGCGGAATTTGTCTTTTCCGGCTTTTTTAATTTCAAGCAGCATTTTTTCTTTGGCTGATATTCCGCCGAACGCCGGGAAATTCGCGTTTAAGCGGACTGCCGTCGCTGAAACTGCCGACATTGAAGACCCCGCTGCTGTTTTTATATTTTTATCTTCAGTTTTCTTTTCTTCTGTCATTGTCTCTCCTGGATTTTGCGCATTATTGACGGTTTTTGCGGCATTTTTCGTTGCTCTTTACATCGTTTCTGCCGATGTCATCGACATTCCGCCGTCTGTTTTACCGTCATTTTCGATTATCTGACTTCACTTATTCAATAAGTCAAAAATATTTGACTGCGGTTCTTTCCAATGCTCATTCAAAATCTTCAAACCTTCCGAATTGATATTGTTGCCGGCTTCAAATGCTTCTCTTACGGGAACGCGAACAAAAGTATCGCAGGTCAGATTTCCTTCGTTGATACTCTTCCCGGATTCCGGTTTAAGAATCATGTAGTACTCGTCCGTATAAGGATTCTCGGGTTTGCTGCCCGCAACATTAACGGCATTGCCTCCGACAGTCTTTATTATCGGCACAAAATCCGATTCCGCATAAGCTCCGAAATCGACAATAATGCGGTTATCTTCGGGAAAAATCGCATAAATCGTCGAATGAAAATTATAATTTCCGCCAAACTGCCGATTATTGTCAAAGTAATAGTAATAACTGAGCGGGAAACTTTTCAGACATTCGCTCACTCTCCCGTCAAGATTTTTCACATTCGCGCCCTTCGGACTGTATGCGCCTTCGTAGTCTCCTTCTCCGGAATACATTCCGTTATAGCGCGGCAAACCGTTGACAAAAGGACTGCATATCAGGTTGCAAAATACAAAAATCAAAGAGAATGCCGCTGCCAGGCATGAAGGAATCGCTTTTGCAATTTTGCTGTTTTGCGCATTCTGTTTATCTGTTTTTTCTTTCATTTCATCTGTTCCTCTTATTTCACTGTCCGATTTTCATATTCAATCTCATTGATATATGCTTTTCTTTCACATTTTTTTAAATGCCGTGAAATATGCCAGAAAAACGATTGCCAAGCTTAAGAATGCGAACAAAAACGAGAAGTTGAAGCTGACTGCGAAAACGGCGGCTGCAGCGAAAATCATTTTTGCGCAAGTTTTGATTGTTTTATCTTCCTTATTCTGCCCGACTGCAAGCAGAGACAAGCCTTCGCAAAGCAGTGCGACTGCGAACAGGGAAGCGATAATCGTGCGCGTCGACAGACTGTATGCGAAGTGAGCCAGAATTATTTCAGTTCGAGAATAAATAAAGTACGTATACAGGTTTTCGAACATGTACAGCGCGAAAATAAAGCCGAAAATGCCGCTTAATGCGTTGAACGCGAGCGCGGCCGGCGAAAACAGGGCGCTGAACGCAGTTTTGATTCGCGCGATTGACAATGCCAGCGCAAGAAGTCCGAGAACCGAAAACATTATCGGCGTAAACGCTTTGTGAACGTCAAGCGAGTTTGCGCACAGGAAATTGCAGCTGTAAAAAATCGGAACGCTTGCGCACAGCACGATGCAGGCAAGCGCGTAAAACGAGGACGAAAACAAACAGAAGCTTTTTAGCATTGAAGACTGCCCGGCTGTTTGGGCGTTTTGCGCAATATTTGTATTTTTTGCATTATTTGCATTATTCGAATCGTTCAAAATCTCTCTCCTTTAATCACTTTATTAAATTTCGGACTTATGCTCTTTTTTCTTTGCAACTTCATTGCAAACCGTAGATCGAACGTCTTGTCAACCCGCTTGAATCGAAAAAAAAAAAAAAAAAAAAAAAAAAAAAAGCGGACTGAGTTTTTAGCACAGTAAAATCGAGTGTTTTTTGCAGAATTTTTGCGGCAGTTCGGAATTGTTTTGACGCATTTAATATTGTTTAAACAAGAGAAAGCGTTGAAAACGCGTGGATTTCCGCATTTCCAGCGCTTCTCTTTTGTTTTGTTGTTTCTGCTGATTTTCTTTTTTAATAATATTTTTCGTTTTTCGCTGCGATTCGACCGCAGTTTAATACGATTTAAGAAAAATCAGCTGCCGCGAGCGATCAGCGGAATACGTATCCGGGCGTTTCGCGTTTGGAAGCCGAAACATAGTTGCCCAGCTGACCTTTGTCGTTTCTTCCCCAAGTCCAGATGCGCCCTTCCGTATCCAGCGCGACCGAAAAGCCGTCGCCGGCAGCGATTTGGGAGAACAGGATAGCATCGTGATATTTGCGGCCAACAACATCATATAAATGACGCACGTCAATTTGACATTTATCACCCTCACCCGAAATGCAAAATTTTCCATATGTACGCTGTCCCAGCTGACCGTAATCATCTTTGCCCCATGACCAAATCACGCCGGACTTGTCCAGGCACAGCACGTGATCGCGGCCGACGGCTGTCTGCACGAAATTTAGCCCTGTATTGGGCATTCCGGGATCATTGCCAGAATCAACAGATTTCGGAGTTTCAGCTTCGCCTGTTCCCCACTGCCATGTGTTACCACTCGAATCGACAGCCATCGACGAGGTTGCGCCGGCGTAAATATCCGTAAACACTAAATCAGCGTATTCGGTGCCTGCGAAGAGGTTTCTGGGAGACCAATCTTCTCCGCCAGCTTTTTCTTCTACCAGCTGACCTTCTTGATTACTTCCCCAACCCCAAACGTGACCGTCAGAATCCAAAGCAAGAACATGCTTGTCGCCGACAGAGACTTTAGTGATTTTTTCCTTAAAAAAAGCTGAATCACTAGCAGTTAAAACAATGCCGCCTGTTTTATTCTCGAAGCTCATTGTTCCGCTTTCGCCATGCTCGTCGCTTCCCCATGTCCAAACATGTCCTTCTGCATCCACAGCGGCGGCATGATTTCCGCTGGCTGAAATTTGAGTAAATTTTATATTAATCGCCATGCGAGTCGGCTTACTTACAGTTCGTACTCTGAAATTACCTATACCTGCTTGCCCGCAAGAATTATAACCCCACGCCAAACTTGTTCCTGATTCATCTATAGCAAAAACGGTTTCAGATGGCCCCGCTGAAACATACTTGATTCTTTTATCTTTCAATATTTGAACGGGAACATTGCGCCTATCGCTTTCCAATTCTCCTCCGCCCAGCTGTTCGTAGCAATTATATCCCCAACTGTACAATTCTCCGTCTTGAGAAATTGCAAAACTTGAATCATGTCCGGAAGAGATTTGCGCGAATTTCTTATCAGTTTTCACGCGTACAAAATTATCCCTGTATTCATATGTTCCGTCTCCTACCGCACCTTTTGCATTTGTCCCTTTACCCCAAAGATAACCGTCTTCATCTAAAAACAATGCATTTTCAGAATCTCCGGCACTTACTTGTTTAACTTTTCTGTTAAAGTTTACGCAAACCGGCGTGCATACTGTTTCGCTGCGAGAATCCTGTGGATTTTTACGCTCGAAAATAAGTTCATAAGGCAATCCTTCTTCATCGACTGCAAAAACACCGTAAAATCCGCATGCAACCGAAACAAATTTCTTTTCCGATTTCACCTTGCCGTTAAAGCCGTCACGATCCCATGCCCAAATTTGACTGTCCTCATCAACAGCAACAAGACTGCTGGACGAAGCCGAAAGTGATTTAAATTTTACATCAGGCAAAACTATTTCAGGAAAAGCATCATCATTATGTTTCCCCGAAATGGAGCTAGAACCTTTACTTCCCCATTCCCATAAATGTCCTTCTTCATCGATACCGAAACAAGTGTAAGCAGTATTCGCAATATCAACAAATTTCACATCGATTTTTACTCTGATAGGGATGTCATATTTCCACGTATAGTTGTGCTCGTCACGTCCTATTCCTAATTTTTTGCCCTCATCATCCCCCCATGCCCACACATGACCGTTCGAATCCAATGCTAAAGAGTGATACCATCCGGCGGCAATCTTCACGAAGTGAACGTCCGTGTTTTGAATGCCGGCAACTGCTTCCAAAGACGAAACCGGGTCGGTTTGGGCGCTGGCCGGGGTCGAGTATCCCGTAAGCATAATCGCAGCAGACGCCGCAAGAGACAATATTTTATTTAATAATCGCATTAAAATTCTCCTTATAAACACGCAAATTTTTCGTAAAATTTCTCACAAACATTAATTCAATTTGAACTGAAGCGCATACCATTTCAAATTCGGAGCAAACTCCCTCGCGCGCTTGATATAAACGCCCATCGGCTCGTCAAAACGGTTGCTCGACTTTTGACAGATATGCGGGACGGCAACATAACCGCCGGAAGAATTCGGAACATATTCGACTCTGTTCACAAACAAAGCATGGTCGATAGTGCCGTCAGATTCTCCGTCCATCCAGTCGGTATAAATAAGGTAGCCCGCGCCGGCCTTATACAAATCGCTTTCGCGAGTCTCGCAAAGCTCGTCATGACAATCCCAGTCGGTCATGCGCGTGTATACGCCGGAATAAAAACGCATCCACTTGTAATTGTTATGCGCAGCCGACCAGGCAGCGACACCGGGCTTCCACCTGTAATTTCCCAGCACGGCTTTAACGCCGTCAACATAATTCATTCCGGCTTCATGAACAATCTGCGAAACAAAATTCGTGCAGTTGCCCTTTTCCGCATAGTCAGGATAGTCGGGATTCATCTTGTTCTGATTCGCACCGGACGTCCACTTTTCCGCGTATTGTCTGGCTTTAAGCAGATTAATCGGAATTCTCTTCATCCCAAGCACAGGCTCTTCATCATCGGCAGAATCAGAATTCGCAGCAAAATCCTCAACAGAATTTGCAGCAGAATTAGCGGCAAAATTGGCGGCAAAGTCAACAGCAGAGCCGGAATTTAAGCCCGCAAAAGCCGAGCCGGCAGCCTCATTTAAATTCAGGGCATTTCCAGAATTTGCAGCTTCAGCCTGAAGAAGAGACTCAAGCGAATCATGTTCAAAACCTTCGCCCTCAGACTGAGAGACCGCAGAAGCAGCTGCCTGCGAAGACTCTTCATGCTCAATCCGATTGTCAATTCCTGAAGAAACATATTCTAAAGCGCAAAAATTGATATCATGACAGCCGTCAGCCGGCTTGAAAACGAAATTATAAAGATTGTTTCCCGAAAAGCTTTGTTCGACCGGGTCTTTCGCGTAAGTCTGCGCATAACGCACGGTAAAATCGGCAGAAGCGTCGGCAAAAATCAGTCCGCTGTCAAATTTGACATCATAGACTGCGCTTGCAGCATCCGTGCCGCGAACCGTATACAAATCCGCATACTCGGAAAAGTCAGCAAAAGAGCGAGACTCTGCACGAGCCGCCTCTATTTCAGCCTCGGAATATTTCGAAATGTCAGACTCGTTGTTTGCGCTCAAGTCTGCCGCAAGATGAATATGAGAATCGACAAGCGCCGCAATTCTTGAATCCGAAACAGGCAATTCCGGCTGCGAGGCCTGCGCAGCGCAGACAGGCGTCAAGGCCAGCCCTGCAGCAGCGACGGAAACGCCGATACGTGAAAATGCTTTAGAAACGCAACGATTGCGCTTGTTCGTAAATGGCAAAGCAGCTTCCTTTCTTCTTTGCAGTTATTTTTTACGCCGTCAAACGAATGAACTTCGCCAACGCTTGCAGACCCAAAACTTTTCGTTTTCAGCCGCTTTTTTCGCCGCACTGTCGCAGTTCATCCGATAACGGCAAAAAGAGTACCCCCCCCCCCCCCTAGGACATCGGCGTGTTGTGGGCGGTTGTCTAGGGCAAACGCGGCAAATTCGGACAACATCGATGTTTCGTGAACCGCATTCTGAAATTCACAATTTCAGGGCTAATCGCGTCAGAGGAATGTTTTTGGCAATTTTTGAGGTTTTCAAGCACAACAGCAACAAAAAATTTTCGGGGGTCGCATTGATGCACATTCTGCCGAAAAGCCGGATTGAAGAGAGAACGCATTGCAGAATCGGATTATGACTTTTATTTTTCCGTCAAACGACATTAACACGAGCGCAAAGCAGAATACTTTGCAGAAAAGACGCTTGAAACACAGCGTAAACAAACTGTTGTCCGCATTTCTGGCAGGGCTTGCCGTATGGGCTGCTCTTAACTGCATATGCGCAGGCAACAGGCATGAAAATATTGCCGTGGCCGCAAAAACAATAGAGAAAGGGCAGAAAATCGAGACATCGGATGTTGCGATTAAGCAGATTCCGCTTTCCGGCTGGCCGAACACTGTTGCTAAAACCGCAGGCGAAGCCGAAGGGAAAATCGCTCAAACGAATATCGGCAAAGGAGAACCGCTGACCGGTTCGCTTATGTCAGACATGCCCGTTATCCCGGAAGACTATACGAGCGCGGACATTGCGGTCGCAAGTTCGGTTTCGCTTCTGAAAACAGGCGACAAGATAATGCTTCAGTCGGCGCAGTCATGCGAGACGGAAGCAGGCGCAGAATCAGAAAAAAGCTGTCTGCTCTCATCAAACGCTTACGTTCTGCGCATTCCCGATCAAAGCAAAAGCAAAAGCGGCTCTTCTTTTTTCAGTTCGGACAGTTCAGACGCTTCATCGACAATAACCGTCGCTCTTCCGGCTGATGATTGTCTGAAAGTGCTTAAATATTCGTCGAATTCTGCGCCGATTATTGCAAAAAATGCTAACCGCGAGAGTTAAACATGCCCCAATGAGGAGGGAGTTCTCCCAAAATGCGTTCATCATCATCGCGTTCGCGCGACGTTTTGCTTATCCGGTCGGAATCGTCGGTTTTAATGCCGTCCGCGTCAAACCATTCCGTGCCGGACCTGACGACTCTTTTATGCTTTTTGCGCTTATTTTCCATGATTAATCGCTTTGCGTCGAATTGTTTTGTTTCAAACTGTTTGCATTCAATTTGTCTATATTCGAATCGTTTGCATTCAAATTGTCCGCATTCGAACTGTTTAAGGCAGAACTGTCTGCGCAGAATTTGCAAGAAGGGCATCCCGTTCAGCCTCATGCCCGGCCTTTTGCCCGAATGCTTTCTATTTGGCTTCGCTGTACAGCTGCGCCAGATGACTTACTATTCTGTCGACCTCGAGGTCCGGATTGACGAACGCAGACACAGACCATACGTATATTACCGACCAGCCTGTCGCCTGCAGGTTTTCCATGCGGCGACGGTGACGAAGACGCGCGGAAGGAACAGACATGAACTGCGAATCATCCGTAAGAATAACAAGAGAAAGATCGGAACCCGGCAGTCCGACTGCCAAAGGGATCGCGTGTTCCCCGTTTTCATATCCGTAGTTGATTTCAGCGCTTAAACCGCGAGCACGAATGCGTTCGGCCAAATCTGCCAAGAGTATATCCGAATTGCCTTGTCCCGAAGGTTCTATAACTTCTCCGCCAAGAGAACTTCCCCATTCGAGCAGCTCTTTCAAAAGACATGCTCCGGGTCTGCGCGCAATTCGGCTGTCGTCCATATCTGCGGATTCGAATGCAGACACGACAGTAACGTTGCACTGTGCCATTGCCAGCGCATCAAGCAGCATTCCGTCGCCCGACGGCATGTCAAGAAAACCGTACTGCTGTCTGAACTGTCCGTGCACAGCGCAGAAACCGGTCGAAATAATCACGTCATCGGAACGCAGTCCTCCGACTTCGTTAATGTTGATAATTCTCACGTGCCGCAAGAACTGTCTCAGCCCGGGGTCTTTCGAAGAACGGCTTTTCAGTTCGGCTCCGATTCTCAGACGGTGAACATCGCTTAAGCATACGACAGTAAGCAGATAGTCTTTTTCGATTCTGCCTCTGCTGACCGGTTTGCTTACAATCATGGAGACGATTTTTTCGACTTCGCTCATGTTCGTGTATGCTATTCCGGTTTCGATATCGGGTACGCCTTCGCCCTCAATATGCGCAAAGTTCAGTTTTCCGCGACGTGCAGCCGCTGCCGGAACCACATCGATTTTTCCGTATCCGTGTTCGCGCAAGAAGCCGATAAGCCTGGGATCGGCGCATACAGGAGTTCCGGAACATTTGACGGTAACCGCATAATCAAACAAAACCTTAATCGCTTCGCATGTAACCGACTCTTTATGAGCAAGAACCGCAACAGTTCTCGCGCGCGAAATTACAGAAAGCAGTTCGAGCGGATGCATATGCGCTGCCCCGTCAATGATTGCAATATCTGCAATGCATGCAGACGGAGTCGCGGCAGCGTAAGCCGCCGGAGAACCGACAAACAAAGGTTTTGCGGCACGAACCAGATTCGGATAATCGTTAAGAAGACGTCCCGCAGAAACAGACGGACGCGAGTTCAACAAAACGTGCAGGCGATTCGCTTCCTGCGCGCGATCGTAAACTGTCTGCGACAGTCTGCGCGTAAGCTCATTGTCAACCATTGCAGATATCGAACGTATATGTTCAGAGTCAACGTGCGCAAACCTGTCAGAAACGGCTGTCAGCGCAGTGCCGTCCTGTTCAGACAAAAGCGGAGACGAATGAACTGTGGCTTCGAAAAGCGTCGTCCACCAGGACAGCTGCAATTCGTCAGCAACGGCTTCGACTGCAACTTTTCGGCGGTTCAAATCTTCGACAAGCTCGTTTAAACCGGCAGACTGAATTTCGCGTTCCAGACAGCTGCGTTCGGGCAGAGAATCCAATGCGCGATGATCTTCATACATAGCTTTAAGCCTGTCCTCCAGCTTCTGAAACTCGACAGACTCGAGCTTTCCGCCTTCGGGAGTATTCGCAAGAATAGTGCTTAAAGCAGTTAAATCAGACTGAAGTTTTTCTGCATATTCGATTATCTCGTCCAGACGGTCGGGCAAAACAGGCCAGCCGCCGTGAGGAACGAATGTCCTCCACTGCTGCGCCTGCTTGGATACGACTTCCAGAGCCTGATGCAAATCCTGAATTTGAGCTCCGGGACGCAGAAGATTTTTAGCTTCTTTAACAAGATGTCTGCGCTCTCGGAAACTCATGCTGCCTGATTTGCGTTCTTCTTTCGGAAGAGTCGCTTCAAGCATTGACGGCATGTCGCGCTCGAATATTTCAGGACGGAACAAATCCAAAGCTCTGCGCAGGTTTTTCAGCACGAAAACCTGATGTTCCCATTCGAGAGCATTCGAAGGAATCGGGAAACCGCATGTTTCCACGACAGACTGAATATGTTTGCGAACTGCCGGGAAAATATCCTGGAGAAGAGCAGTTACGCGTTTATACGCGTCGACAGCCTGTTTTTCGGTATATATCGAGGCGTGATACCAGGCGGTGTCCGACGGTTTTATCGAATATTCGCCCAACTCGCCCAGTCTGACAAGCTTTTTCGTCCAAATATCGGAAGTTTCGGCAAGATTTCGCGCAGTCTGCTCGCTTAAACGCACGCGAGTCGCAGGGTGCGAGGCAGCTACGCTCAGACGAGCGAGATTTTCGATTATCTGATATACGGACACGCCCCACTGCTCGTTTATTCCGTGCAGATCGCCCAAATAACCGGTCAGCCGTCCGCGCAGACCGACAAGCTCGTCGGCAAGGGAAGCAAATTTTTCTGCAGATCCGTCAGGCTTGTAAGAAACTCCTTCGATCAGACGCGAATCTATCTGTCTGCCGTGCTGTCCGTCTGCAACATTAAGAACGGATTTTTCAAGCCCGTTCATATGAGCCAGGCGCATAAAACGGTTCTGCTGTTCGGAAGAGCCCGAAACATACATAACCGTCTTGTTTTCCATAAGCGCCCTGGAACATATGCTCGCCGCCTGAAGCGACGAATCCGAAGCCGCAGTCAAATCGACAATCACATTAATTCCGTCACATGCAAGCCTTGCCGCGTAACGCGTCGCATTATCCGCATCGCACACCTCAATTTCGTCATGCGGATCGGCATCATAGGGAGAAAATTCGGGAACCTGAGTCTCCTTTATTTTCTCTTTGGCAGAATCATAACCTGCGACCGCATCCAAAATCGTGTTTCCGGTCTGAGAGGAAGTCACCGCGCGAATCACTTTTTTCGTATCAGAAAGAATAAGAGTATGCGGCTCTACAAAACAGCCCATAATCATGCGGTTTTCAATCGTGAACGATTCGACGCACGAGCCGACAAGCGAAATAATATGCGAAAAAATAGTCGCAGTATCGGCAGTGCCTCCATCGGCTCTGATTGATTCAATTATGTTTTCGGTATCAATGCGAACATTATATTTGGCCATATATTCGGTTAAAGCGCGGTTAATCACGGCCGAACCGGTAAATACAATCGACGCTTTTTCAAGCGGATTTCCGGAAACTGCGGACGAATATCCGCTGGGAATAACTGAAATATTGCCGGTTTTGTCTTTCTGTCCGCCGTTGCAGTCCGACTTGTTTTCGATTTGAACTTCGACCGGATACAGCAGAACCGGCATGCTCGCGCCTTTCCAGGAAGCCGTGCCGACTGCAAGAGATAAAGGAGCTATTCCCTGTGCAATTTTCTTTGTTTTACGCTCTTGAAGAACCCTGTCCAAACGGCGCACTCCGGCTTTGAACTGCGCATTATCGCGAAAAAGTCCGGCAAGCGCGACTCTCCCGCTTGTCAAAAGCTGAGCAATGCCGGCCGGATGAGCCTGCGACAAATCCAAACGCGCTTCCAGCTTCGACATGTCATCGATCGGAGTCGGACCGTGCGAGGCCGAATAGTCGTCATACCAGCTGCGGATCAGTTCCGCCGCTTCGTTTTTCTCGGGTTCAGAAACCATAATATTATTTTCCTTGATTTGCCGCCCACCGGCGGAAACCGGCATTGTCTGTCAAAGCTTTGTCTATATCCGCATTGCCCTGCGCCTGAAGCCATGCGTACAAATCATCGTACAAAGACGGGTTCATGGCAAGAAAAGGAAGCAGCGACGGCAATTGAGCCATCGCAAACTGCTCAGAATAATCCGAAGACGTGCGAGCCTTATCGGACGTATAGCCGCCTTCTTCCACCACGGAAGCCGTCTTGCCGTACTCGTTGCGCTGAAGACGATCAAAAACCGAACCGGCCTCATATACGGGTTTATGTTCGAGCACATCATTCGTATACCCGTCTCCTGCCGTCTCATCAGGGAAAACAGGCCATTCGCCGCTTGAGAACAGCGAAGTATCTTTTTTCGCATATTCTTCAGACTGAGACTGCCGTGCTGTTTCAGACTGTACTGATTCAGACTGTGTTTGCTCCGACTGCTTCTGTTCAGAGCTCGATTGAGCCTGATGCTCTGCGGACTGCTGTTGCGCAGGCTGCTGATCAAATGCGGGGTCGGTGAAAGTCGGAAACAGCACAGATTCGTCGATTTGCGCTGACTCATTCTGTGCATGCACATTCTGCACAGACTGCATATTCAGTACAGACTGTGATGATTGTTCAGATTCGAACAATGCAGACTCACTTGCAGTATTTGAAGCGGCTGCAATATTTGAAGTAGCATTAACAGCATCGTTTATAACAGTTCCGTCCCACTCTGTGTCAAACAGCGAAGCACCGGCATCATTCAAAGCAGCATTCTGCTGTCCTGCTTCTTGTTCTGACGACTGCTCTTCTGTCTGTTTTGCTGCCTGCTGTGAAACCGACTCTGCGCCCGAGACAGCTGCAGCATTAGCTTCCGAAGTTTTTGCTGCTGCCGCATTTTCGATTGCCGCATTTTCAACAGACACACCGTCATCACCAGTATTCTCAGCATCGGCAGCACTCTGAGCAGAAACAGTATTCTCAGCAGAAACAGTTTCAGGTTCCGCATTCTCAAATGAGAATCCGGCATCCGGCAGGCTTTCAGATTGTACGGATCCGGCTGACACGGATCCGGCTGATACTGATTCAGCCGGTACAGATTCGCCGACCGCGGTTTCAGCAGCGGTTTCAGCAGCAGCATATTCTTGCAATGCCTGCACAGATACTTCAGAATCATTCACTTCAGCCGAAGCCATCGCAGCCGTGCTCATTTCAGGCGCATTCACTTCAGGCACAGTCATCTTAGGAACAGACATCTGCGAAACAGTCGGATTAACGCTCCCGACTCCAACAGGACGCGTTGCCGATTCCGACTCAAAAATGTTTGCCTGTTCTTCTGCCGCAACCGGTGCAAACTCAGGCGCAGCAGCAGCGGCAGCCGCCAAATCGTTCTTCTCTTGCACGGCTGAACGCACATTGTCAGCCGCGAACATCGAAGTCGGCTCGCCGGCGCGCAAATCCATTATCTCGTCCACAGACATTTTTCGCTGCGGAACTATCGAAGCAGGATCATCATCAGCTTCCTTAAAAAGGTCATCGCTATTCTGCCCCGCAGGAGAAGCAGCCGAAATCTCAGACTTTACTTTAATAAAATCGACCGGAACTTCGCCCAGCTGCACGCGCTCAATCATTCGAGGGAAAGAAAAAGGCGTATTAAAAGGGATTCTCAACAGTGCGCCGTTATCCTGCTGAATAAAAGTTCCGTTCGTCGAGCCCAAATCTTCAATCGAAGCATTGCCGTCAAAATCAGTTTTCAACAGCACATGCCGTTTGGACATCGATTTGGTCACGTCAGTAATATCTACGCGGCGAATCCCCTTCTCTTCCGGAATCGCTCGCAACGGCTTTCGGCCGATAACCGCAGTTTCTCCGGGACGCACGCGCGTTATTTCCTCACCGTTGATAGAAATCTGCCATTCTTGAACAAACTTACGACTGTCGTCCACAACGTCCTCCCGGTTAAAATTCAAGTAAAGAATGTCGCTTTAATCCATTATATATATTGCGTCTGTCATGTCTGCTTTTATTCGATATACGACTGTCTGATGTTTGGTTATCCGATACTTGACTGTTCGATATTCTCCGACTGAGAATTAGAACCGATTATCTGCCGACTGATTATCTGATCACGCTTTTGCTCTCTTTTCGCAAGCCTGATTCATAACAGAATTTTCATAACAGAATTTTTTATGACAATATTTTCATGACAGAAATTTAAAAACCCCGCCGAAAACCGACGGGGCCGTAAACCTTAAAAAGGGATTGAACTACTTGAGTTCTACGGTAGCGCCTGCAGCTTCGAGCTCAGCCTTAGCCTTCTCAGCGTCTTCCTTCTTAGCGCCTTCGAGAACAGGCTTCGGAACACCGTCAACGAGAGCCTTAGCCTCAGCCAGACCGAGAGAAGTGATAGCGCGAACTGCCTTGATAACGC
Organism: uncultured Actinomycetes bacterium; assembly: GCA_900314875.1. Lineage (GTDB taxonomy): Bacteria > Actinomycetota > Actinomycetes > Actinomycetales > Bifidobacteriaceae > RUG039. The sequence continues at coordinate 276,135 of OMWX01000003.1, forward strand.
CGATCTTCTTGTCGCCGACTGCGGAGAGGATTACGTCGAACTCGTCCTTCTCCTCAGCAGCTGCAGCGCCGGCTGCAGGAGCAGCAGCAACAGCAACGGCTGCAGGAGCAGCAGCTTCAACATCAAAAGTTTCTTCGAACTGCTTTACGAACTCGGAGAGCTCGATAAGAGTCATTTCCTTGAACGCTTCGAGGAGTTCGTCGTTGGAAAGCTTAGCCATTTTGGCTTCCTTTCATATCTGCGGCATTCGGATTTTCCGTCTGCCTGTTTTCTTTGTTTATTTAAAAATTTGTTAATTGCCGGAATTGCCTGACAGAATCATTTAAATCATAAGATCCAGATTCAAACTGTCAGACTCAGGCAGCCTGCTCCTGCTTTTCGCGGAGAGCATCGATAGTGCGCACAGCCTTGGTCGGCAATGCGGCAAATGCAAATGCAGCCTTGGACATAGTGCCCTTGAGAGCGCCTGCCAGCTTGGCAAGCAGAACATCGCGAGATTCGAGATCTGCGAGCTTGTTCACGCCTTCGGCATCGTATACTGTGCCGTCGGCGAATCCGCCCTTAACAATAAGCTGCTTGTTGTCTTTGGCAAAGTCACGCAGGACCTTTGCGGCCTCGACATAGTCGCCCTTTACGAAAGTGATAGCCGACGGACCTTTGAGATATTCGTCAAGTCCCTCGATACCCGCTTCCTTGGCGGCTTTACGAGCAAGCGTGTTCTTCGCCACATTGTAGGTAGTTTCCATGCCAAGCTTGTCGCGCAAATCGGAAATCTGCGGAACAGTCAAGCCACGGTACTCTGTAAGGAAAACCGCATCGGCGTCACGGAATTTGTCCGTGAGTACGGCGATTACCTCACCCTTTTCGGACCTCTTCATGGCGTTCCTTCCCTGATACAACCGCTGTGTCGGGAAATGACAGATAATAAAAAACTCTGCGGCAGGCAGAGCAGACCTCAATCAGACTGACAATTGCTAAAAAAGCAAAGAAGATAGCATAAGAAAAACAGTCGCCTGATTGCTTGTTGTTCAACCTGCGTCGGGGCTTTCGCATTATCCGGGCATAACCCTTAACCAACGGTCTGTGGTTTACAATCACATGATAATACACTATCCGGATAAATATGGCAAGAGCGGCTTCCGGCATTGTTGAAAACCGCCCGAAAACCGCTCAAAATCAGCAGAAATCCGACAAAAATCAGATATTATGCAGAATATCAAGCACGATATCTGCCGCCGCATGAGCAAATTCGCTTATGTCAAATTCCTTAAAAACCTCGTATTGAACGTCGGCATTATCGGACATCACACGTATTACAAGAGAAGGAATCCCGTTGCGAGCAGCAGCATGGCATATTGCAGCGCCTTCCATTTCAACCGCATCCGCGCCGGTTTCTTCGCGAATTTTCGCAGCTTCCTCCTTGTCGTCGATAAATCTGTCGCCGGTGGCGATTATTCCGGAAACATAATTGATTCCTCTGCTGTCCAGGACTTTTTCCGCAAGGGAAAGCAGGTGCGTATCAGCATGAAATTCCTCTGAAAACGGCGCCGACTGCGCAATCAGGCGCATATCGCTGTCCAAATATTTCATTGTCTTGCCCAAAACAATGTCGTTAATATGCAGATTTTTGTTCAGATTGCCTGCAATCCCCGAAAGAATCACCGCGTCGGGACTGTATTTGTCTATAAGACACTGAGCCGCGCAGGCTGCATTGACGGTTCCCATACCGGAGACCACGGCCGCAACACGAATTTTGCGCAATTTTCCGCTGTTCGCACAGAAGTAACCTTCTGTAATCTCCATACCGGCAACCTTGTTTTTGGTCACGTCTTCAAGGCCTGCCGCAATATTTTCCACTTCTTCTTCCATCGCGCCCAAAATCGCAATTGAATCAATTTGTTTATTCTGATTGTTCTGCATGTCTCACCCTCTGTTATCAGGTATTCCATTTTTATTTTGCACGAGCCGCGCCTACTGCTCCGGCCAGTTCGCGAAGCAGAGTTTCCGTGTCTTTCCAGCTTATGCAGCGATCCGTAATCGATTTTCCGTATTCAAGACTGTCAAGCGGACCGGCCTTCTGATTTCCGGATTCAATGAAACTCTCCATCATAATGCCCGTTATGCCTTTTTCGCCGGAAGCAATGCGCCCCGCTATATCGCGGACAACTTCAATCTGTCTGTTGTCGTCTTTGCCCGAATTTCCGTGCGAACAGTCGATTATAAGCCCGTGCGAAGCCGCAGAATTTTCCGACATGCGCCCGCGAACATAGTCCATTGCTTTAGAAACATTCTCGCGATCATAATTCGGCCCTGACGACGAACCGCGCAAAACGACATGACAGTCCGGATTGCCCAGCGTTTCTACCGCCGAAGCCCGACCCATATGGTCAATCCCTAAGAAAATATGCTGATGCGCGGATACATAACAGGAGTCGGCAGCAGCTTTAATCGAGCCGTCCGTAGAATTTTTGAACCCTATCGGCATGGAAAGCCCGCTGGCAAGCTGCCGGTGAATCTGACTTTCGGTATTTCTCGCGCCTATCGCGCCCCAGGCAATAGCGTCCGAAAGATATTGCGGAGAAGTCGGCTCAAGAAACTCGGTCGCTGCCGCAACACCCGCTTTAAGAACGCTTATAAGGGTTTTTCTGGCTAAAATCAAGCCTTTGTGAATATTGTGACTTCCGTCCAAATCGGGGTCGTTGATAAGACCTTTCCAGCCAATGGTCGTCCTGGGCTTCTCGAAATAAACGCGCATGATGATAAGTAGCCTGTCCGAAACTTCCTCGCGCAGTTTCGCCAGGCGATTCGCATAATCGACAGCCGCAACCGGATCGTGAATCGAACAGGGACCGACGATAACGACCAGCCTGTCATCCTCTCCGTAAAGACATGCTCGCAGCTGTTCTCGCGTTTTTACAACCAGATCCCGCTGCTCTTCTTCAAGCGGATAACCGCTTAACATCTGCGCCGGCGTGGGCAGAGGAGCCAGCTCGAAAACGCGCCGGTTTACAATCGGATCTATGCCGACTTGCTCTTCCCAAAGCTGAACCTGCCGATCGACCACAGGATTAAACCCGTCGGCGACTGCCTGCTCGATTGCGGCGAAGTCTTTTGGATTATAATCCGGACGGGCTGTCATTTTGTCTCCTAAAATTTTGCGCTTTCCCGCATTGTCGGCAATCCGGCAATGCGACTCTGAATCAGTGCTTTTATACAACTATATATTCAGGCATGTATTCAGCGGGCAAAAAATGTGTCGCAGCCGTGTTTTGCGCTTCTCAGAACGCGAAAATGTGATAATTTGGTTTCAGACGGTTCTGCCGCATAAATGTTTTATATGAAGGCATCAAGATTATTCGCAAAATATCCGGAGCGAAAATGAGCAGCAAAGACATGAATGACAATGACATGAGCAGCGATGATATGAGAAACAATGATATGAATGACAATAATACGAACAGCGACGGCATGAACGCAGAACAATTCGACAGCCTTGCGAAAATGCTTGCTCAAAGCAACTTCGAAAACGGCTGCAAATCGGGCAATCCAGACAAGAAAAAAGTCTGCGCGCTTGCAAACAGACTGCTGGAAATCATTTTTCCCGGATATTTCACCGAAGAAAAGCCTGACAGAAAATCTGTTGAAGAACTGTATTCTCTTTTAAATTCTCAAATATGTCTCGCGCTTGAATTTCATTCAGAAAAGCCGTCTTGGACAAAAGAAGAAAAAGAAGCGGAAAGCCGCAGAATCTGCAAAAAGTTTTTCGAAAAGCTTCCTGACGTGAAAAAGCTGGTCAAAACTGATATCGAGGCGGCTTATGACGGAGACCCGGCTGCAAAATCGTATGAGGAAATAATTTTGGCATACCCGGGCATCACTGCTTCGACGATAAGCAGAATCGCGCACGAACTTTACCTGCTTGACGTGCCGATTATTCCGCGAATGATGACAGAATATGCGCATTCGGCAACAGGAATCGACATTCATCCGGGCGCGGTTTTGGGAAAATATTTCTTTATCGACCACGGAACGGGAATCGTTATCGGCGAAACCTCGGTTATCGGGGATCATGTCAAGATTTATCAGGGAGTTACAATCGGAGCTCTTTCCACACGCGGAGGGCAGAAACTTGCGGGAGTCAAAAGGCATCCGACGATAGAAAACAATGTAACGATTTATTCGGGTGCGTCCGTGCTTGGCGGAAAAACTGTTATCGGCGAAAATTCGGTTATCGGAGGAAATGTTTTTATAACAAGTTCGATTCCGGCAAATACGCGGGTAAGCAACAAAATCCCGGAACTCGATTACAAAACAGAGCAATAAAGAACAATAAAAATCAATATATGACAAAACCGTTCCGAGCAGCAAAACTGCTGCTTTTGGCTTTAACCTTTCGGAACGGTTTGTTTTTACGGTTTTTATGTTAATTATACCGTTGCACTTTTTACGCTTTTACGCTGTTTACGGCGTCCGGCGTCCGGCGTTCAAATTTTACGCCAAAGCTCCCATCGGATCCCATGCGGGCAAAGAAATCGCAGGCTTTTCAAGCGCTTCGCGATATTCTTCAGGCAGCATGCTCTTGGGAACGGCAATCTCGTAAACATATTCGCTGAACCAGTCGTCGCTCATCGCGAAGAAGCCTTTGTCGGCAATATCCTCGCCCCAGGAATTCTCAACTCTCCAGCGGCGCGTCGTTTTGCCGTCATCGGCAACATCGACTCCGACGAAAGCCATCGCGTGATTCATAGCCGAATCGGCAAAGTTTACGCGCTCTTCCTTGTTCATTGAATACTCGACATTGCATACCGAGCCGTATTCGAACAAGTCGGTCGCCCACATGCCCTCATTGCGCAGCATCATCGGATGGCAGTCCGCGCCGAACCAGACGGGAATGCCCTGCTCGTCCAGAATCCTGCGAGCGCAGTCCTTCATAAACGCAGTATCGACGTTAAGATATTCTGTCGCATCGCCGTCAATCACATTGCCCAAATGTTCGATTGCAATCTTTGTTCCCTTGGGATGCTCTTTGCGCGGATCATCGACAAGGCATACGTAGTCTTCGAGACCGGCGTCGACATACTTCTTCCAGAACTGCTGCGGCGTAATCTCGCCGTCGCGATGAAATTTGCCGTCCTTGTCAGTCCACTGCCAGTCGAAAGACGTCGGGGGCGTCCCCAGGTGGATTGTAAGAATGCGATGAACGGCTTTAACGGTTTCGTCGATTATTTCGGCAGTATCTTTTTTGCCTGCATACATTTCGCATACCGACTGGCGAAGCCGGGTGCGAAGCTGGTCGTTCATGCGCACAGTATTCTTCGAAGCTGCGGTTTCGGGATAATAATCCTTGGGAACAGCTCCGTACTTCTTGTAAACATTCATTGCCATCGTCCACTGACCGCCGTCTCCCATAATGTCGCGCAGCAGGAACTGAACAAGACGCGAATCGGCAGGCTCGCCTTTTTCAATAAGAGAAGCCATGTCGTTAAGGAAGTAATTCGCTCTTTCAAGCTTGTCGTAATACATCGCATACGCCTGCGAAAACTCGAATTCCTTAAGACCGGTATTTTTCTTTACGATAAAGCGCGCGACATTAAGCGAGCTGAAAAGCCAGCAGCGGCCGGAGTGAAACTGGCTTGTAGCGCGGCCGTTGTCAATGCTTACCGAGAATGTGCGCTGAATAAGGCGGGCGCGATCGTAATTGCGCGCAACCGCGTCAATTCCCGCATTCGTAACCGCGTTCATGGCGATTCTGTTCTTCTCGCATCCGTCAAACTCAGAGCGCAAAGCATTCAGGCGATTATCGTCCAAAACAGTATTCATTTATTTCCTTTCATAATTTCGATTTTTCGCATATGTTAAGCAAAGATAAATTTCAGTTTCGCGCGTTGCGAATCGCATTGCGGTCGATTATTTCCGTATCGGTCTGTTCTTGCGCGTAACTGCTGTCGTAATCGTCGGCATACCCGCCGGCATAAGAGTCAGAATATTCATCCTGATATTCGCTGTTTTCCGCAGAAGCATTATCATTGTCTGAATTATCGGCATTCTCAGCTTCATCGGAAACATTATTTTCAGAAGCGGCCGACGACTGTCCTGCCGATCTGTTTCTGTCAGCTTCGCTTCGCGCAGACTCGCTGTCTGCCGTTTCGCCGAAAATTCCGCCGGCGCCCGACGGGTCTCCGAAGCTGGAGACGAACATTGCGCGAAGCTCGTTAACGCGCGAGGTAATCGTCGATTCTCTCTTCTGCAGTTCGGCTATATGAGTTTCAAGATCGTCAATCTGAGCTCTTGCGGCTTCCTGCTGCTCTTCAATCTGCTTTTCTGCCTTTTCGCGAGCTTCCTCGAGAAGATTTCTCACTTCTTCCTCGGTCTGCGCTCTTTTATCTTTCGCAAATGCTTCCGCTTCATCGCGAACCGTGCGAGCCTTCTCAATCAGCTCGTTCGCTTCAGCTTCGGATTTTTCGCTGCGTTCGCGCAAATCTTCAACAAGCGCGTTTACTTTTTCAGTCGCTTCCTTCTGCTGCTGAGCAATCGATTCGCGCTGTTCGCGAGCTTCTTCGGCAACTTCGGCAAGCAGACGGGTTTTTTCAGCTTCCGCGCGATCCATAATCTGACGCGCTCTGTCTTCTGCCGATGAAACGATTTCCTCAGCCTGACGGTTAGCGTCAGACAAAGTTTTGCTTACTTTCTCTCTTACGGAAGATAATTTCTGATTAGCTTCTTCTAAAGCTGCCTGAATCTGCTTGTTCGATTCGGAACGCTTAGCCTCAATTTCTTCGTCGGTTTCCTTGCGGCGCTGAGCTATCTGCTCGGAAAACTCGGCTTTCTTTCGCGCGGATTCGCTTTCAAATTCTGCGCGTTCCGCCGCGAGCGCATTATTATGCTCTTCGCGTTCCGCCGCAAGTTCCATGCGGAGAGTTTCGGTTTTTTCTCTGACTTTCTTTTCGATTGTCGCAGTCATCTGTTCTGCGGAATCGCGCGCGGCCGACGTTATGGAATCCGCCTGTTCTTTCGCCTGACGAACGATTTCGCCGGCATGATTTTCAGCCTGAGCCGCAGTGCGCTGAGCGTCCAGCTTGGACTTGTTAATCAGAGACTCGGCCTGCGCTGCAGCATTGCGTTTGCGTGCCGCCGCATCCTGCTTGGCTCTGTCCAAAAGTTCGCGGCTTGTCTGCTCTGCGGACGCAAGCATTTTCTGAGCATTAGCTCCCAAATTTGCAAAACTCGATTTTCCGGACTCGACTTTCCTGTCTTTTTCGTTGCGAAGCTGCACTTCAAGCTCAAGAATCTTATTGTCATATACCTTAATCTGCTCGCGAAGCCGCGTCATCGCTTGTTCGCTGCGTTTCATTTCCTCGTCGACGCGCTCGCGATCGTATCCGCGCAAAACAATCGGGAATATTTCGTTGTCAGCCATATATGCTCCTGCCTGATTCCGTCCGGAGATTCCGTCGTGATTTTACATAGTGTAAAAAATTATACTAAAGGCTTCAAACACAGAAATTCGCTTTAAAAACAAATTATTCGGCTCGCAAAATTCCTTCCGCCGAGTCCTGTCTGCGATAAAAATCGGCAGAAGTCGCGATAACGTTTTCTATTGCGGATATTATGCATTCTTTCGGAAGCCCTCCCCTGTCGCTGCGATCCTGAACGACCTGCGGAAGACTGACGAAGCCGGCAGTCATGTTTTTATTTTTCGAAGCAGCGTCGAGAAGCCTGAAAAACAGAGAATTGCAAATGTAGATTCCGGCATCGGAACTTAATGTCGCGGGAATATTGTTTTGAGCAAAGGAATTGAGGATTTCATGCAGAGGAATACCCGTCCAGTATGCGGCCGGAGCAGATTCGATAATAGGAGCCGTATTTTCTGACGGATTAATGTCCGCAACAATGCCGTTTGAAGTTCTTCCCTCCGGCATTCTCCTGTCAGATGTTTTGACGCCGGACTGCGGCATTTCAACGCGGTTCAGAGCGCATCTTTCCAGCGAAATCGAGCCGGCATTGCGCTTGAAACCCGTTGCGATGACTATCTGAGGTTCTGCTCGGTCAATCGTTTCTTTAAGCACGCTCCAGGCTTTTTCAAAACTCAATGGAAGAAGCACGGTTGTCAAATCTGCCGAAATATCTTCGGGAAGTCCCGAAATTCCGCGATTTTCCAATGCTTCCACAACAAGGCGCGACGGGTTTTGTCCGGTATTTTCATACCGTTCGAAACCCGACAAAACAACACTGAAACGACTCATGTTTTTAAGTTTATAAGAAAATCTGTTTTATAAAGAAATTTCGCAATGCGAATTTTTCTGCAGAATGTTTTGCGCATAGAATTCTGCGGCCGGCAAATCGTCCAAAACAGTGATTTTTATATTCGTTTTCTCGCCGGGAACAATTACTGTACGCGCATCAAAGGGTTCAAGCGACTGCGAATTGCGCAAATCGCGGGACATTTCTTTCGCGTGAAGCAGCACGCCGATATCGTCCGTGGGTTTAAAATTTTCATCCTGCGAAACAATCGAATGAGCATGCTTGATAATCGAAAATGAGAAAGCCTGAGGGGTCTGAGCGCAGAACATTTCGCTGCGATTGGGAACATCGCAAACATAGGATTCGCCGGCTGTTTCAGATTCGCAGACCGCCGAATTGCTGCGTTTGACAGCGTGAAGCAGCGTATCCGTGGAAGCAACCGCGACTGCCGCAGCATCGGCGCCGCTTCGAAGAGCGCGAATGCAGCCGTTAATCGATTCCTGAGAAACAAACGGGCGCACGCCGTCATGAAAAAGCACTGCCGACTCTCTGGGAAGACCGTATTCGTCAAGCAAATCAATCGAATTTCTTACAGAATGGTATCTTTCGATTCCGCCGTCAATAATTGCTTTGACTTTCTTAAAAGAGTATGATGAAACGATTTTTTCCGCCTCAGCTCTTACGCGAGAGTTGACGACAAGAATGATATCAGTGACGAAAGCGTTTTTTTCGAATGCTTCCAAAGACCACGCGATAACAGGTTTGCCGGCAATCGAAACAAGCTGTTTGGGATTGCGCGGATCGAATCGCGTGCCCAGACCCGCCGCAAGAACTACAGAAACAACGGGAACGCCGGCCGGAGACTCGCTCGAAGCCGATGAACCCGGCGCCGAAGCATTCCCGGCAGAAGCCCTGATTTTGTCTTCATTGCCGCGCATCTTACCGTCACACATCCGTTCAGTCATAAAAGAAAGCCTAAATCATTTCTGCAAGCAAAAAATCCGCAAACCGAATTTTTCCGAAAAACATACCGTTAAAAATCTAGTAAAACCGCCGTACATTTAAGCATAATGGCGTGTTTGCGCCGTTTTCGCAATCTTAAAGCCGACAGCGAAGTCCGCAGTGCGCAAACCATGCGCCTAACGCAAATTTAAAAAAGCGCGATTTCAAGCCGTGCGCATTGCAACCGAAGCCAGAAAACGTCCTTCGCGAGATTTTCCGGACAAAAATGCTCTGCGATGCGAAAACCAAAGAGGATTTTCAAGCGTGCACATAGGATTTTCCATATCATTCAGCCTGGTTTTCAAGTCCGGACCTTCGCCGTCGCACAGGCACAGACGTTTCAATTCCTCGTCTTCAGCCAGGTATGCGGTCGCAGCCTTTATTCGCGAAGACGAGTCGATGATATTTTCCTCAGCAATCGAACAGTCGAGAAGAGATGCCTTCGCTGCCGCCGCAATATCGATGCCCGCGCCGCCGAAACGCGTTTTTGTTCCGGTTCCGGGAAAAATCGACTCAAATCGTTCTGCAACGTCCTGTCCGACTTCATAACATTTTCCGCAAATGCCCGGTCCTAAAGTCGCTTTCAGCCTGTTCACGCTTCCGCCGCACTGCTTAATGCGTTCGACGGTTGCTGCGATTATGCCTTTTTCAAGCCCTCTGCGCCCGCAATGACAGGCTGCGATAATTCCGCTGCCTGCATCGGAAAAAATAACCGGCAGACAGTCGGCCGCAAAAACACCCAACGCACAGCCTGATTCAGTGCTGTCCGGCTTGCCATCGCAGCCGACATCGCAGCCGACATTGCAGCCGGCATTGCAGCCGATTCCTCCGGCCACGATTCCGTCCGCCTCGAATTCTTCAATCGCAGATTCTGCAGCTTCTGATCCGGCTTCGGCTTTAATCGCGGCAAGCTCGCTTATATGAACGGCTTTCGCAGAATGAACCTGTTTGACAACCGTAACCTCGCAGCCGATGACTTTCGCCAGCCCCGCGCGATTTTTCCTCACTGCAGCCTTGTCATCGCCAGTGCGCAACCCCATGTTCGCAAAACAAAAGTCGCCTTGAGACGAACCTCCCAGCCGCGTGGAATAATAAACGGCCGCATTATCGTCAAACGCAATCGGAATCGCGGCAGGCAGCGGCAAAGAATCAGAATCGGGAGAACAAATCATGCGGCTCATCCCAGCTTTGCCAGCTCTTCTTCCGTCAATTCGATTTGTCCGGCTTTAAGCGAATCAAGAATCGTCTCAGGTCTGTGAGCTCCCGGAATTGCAAAAACATGCTCTGCCTTTGCAAGCTCCCACGCAAGCGTAATCTGCTGATAGCTTACGCCTCTCGCGGCTGCGACTTCGCGGAAAGGGTCAAAAAGACGATCGTCATACGGGTGACGAAATCCTCCCAGCGGAGACCAGCAGACAAAAGCAAGACCGCATTTCTCAGCATATTCAAGCGTATCCTCGGTTTCTCTGTGAATCGGGGAATACTGGTTTTGCACCGCAATAAAAGATTCGCCCAAAACATCGCGCGCTATATCGATTTGTTCAATGCTCGCGTTCGAAATGCCGGACTGCCTGGCAACGCCTTCATCGACAAGCTGCTTAATCGCCTCAACCGATTCGCGGTAATCAACCTTCGGGTCAGGACGGTGAAAATAAAGCAAATCTATCGCGTCAACACCCAGCGCAAGCGCCGACTGTTTCGCGTTTTTGATAAGTCTTTCAGGCCGTCCGTCAACATCCCACGCTGCTCGGCCATTCTTAAAAGTTCTGAAATGACCGACTTTGGTGGCGACCGTCACTTCCTCGCAAGGTCCTTTCCAAGCCTGCAAAGCTTCGCGAACCAGCTTTTCTCCGGTCTGTTCTTCGCCGCCCGACTCATAGTATGCCCAAGCCGTGTCGATATGACGGCAGCCCGCGTCAAGAGCAGCATGAATCGTTTTGATTCCGGTCTGTTTTCCGAAATTGTTTTCAATCGTCAAAGGCATTTCTCCCTGACCGATTGCAGTTGTTTCGTACGGTCCGAGTTTTCTCATAAGAACAGACATTTGCTCCCCTTAACTTTTCACAGATTCTTATAAAGATTCCTATAAAGACAAATAATATAAGGCGCATGAGATAATAAGAACATGAACAATGAATCGGGCAAAGAATCGAAAGAATCAGAAAAATCAGACATCGCAAATAATGCCAAAGCGAATATTTATGCGGACAACGGCGATAAAACGCAAAAAATTTCCGCAGGAAAACACGCTGCAAATTCGGCAGAATCGAACGAAAAATCAGACAGCGCGAGCAAAGCGGCAATCAATAATGCTTCTGCAAATAATGTTGCAGCAAACGATACTGCAGCCTCAAACCGGAAGCCGGCAGCAAATGACGTTTCGGATGCAAAGTTGAACGCGAACGCAAAGCCGCGCACAAAAGAGCATTTCGCGCATACATTCAAAAATCCCGACATTAATTTCGCAAAAAAACAGGCGGAAAAGCTGGCGATTGTTATCGTGACTTACAAGCGCAGAGAATTGCTTCAGGTGCTTTTTGACTCGATTAAGCAGCTTACCGTCGCGCCTTGGAGAATCATCGTTGTAGACAACGAGAACAGCGATGCAACCCGTTCGGCGGTCATGAATTTCAGCGACGAATTAAACGGAAAATGGGGACAGGCGGATGCCGATGCGACAGGTTCGCAGCAGCGCGTTATTTATGCTCCTCAGGCTGAAAACCTGGGCGGAGCCGGCGGATTCAGCGCGGGAGTAAAGACCGCTTACGACTTGGGTGCAGAATGGTTCTGGGTTATGGACGACGATGTTGCGGTCGAACCTGAGGCCATCGAAAAACTTGCCCCTTGGATGCCTCAATACGAAGCGATTCAGGGAAGCCGCTATGACTACGACGGCGGAGATTTCTACTGGCAGTATAATTTCATCGTTCCTTTGGGAATCCCTAATCCGATCGCACCGGCACAATTCGGTCCGCGCAGATATGCAAAAATGAACACGATGTGTTTTGAGGGCGCATTATTCAAACGAAGCATTGTCGAAAAAATCGGTCTGCCGGATTCACGATTTTTTATTTATTGGGACGATACCATCTACGGATATCTTGCAAGCAAGGTATGCAAGCCGATTGTTATCGCAGATAAAATTATGCGCAGAACGCGCGTTATAAATAATTGGAATATCGCCGGAATGCGACAGCTTAATTCGACCTCCGACATGAACCGCTACTACATTATGCGCAATCGCGGTCATATGGCCAGATATTTCATGGATAACGGCGATTTCCATCCGATGCTTTTCGCATTGGGAACCGCAGCGACGGCCGTAAAAGAACTTATTCGCATTATTGCCGTAGACAATAAATCATTCTTTTCCGGAATTTCAAATCTTTTCTTCGGCTGGAGAGATTCGCGCGAAATACTTCACGATCCATCTTGGCAGCCCATGCAGCCCATGCAGCCCATGAAGTCTTCGCAATCTGCATAATGTGCAATCTGCACAGCCTGTAAAATCTGCATAATTTGCGCAACCTGCTATTCTGCGCAACTTTGCATTTAGACGCGTTTGATCGCATTTAAGCGATTTTTAAGCGATTTGTCATAAAGCTGCACAAAAACTCAGACAAAACCGCAGACAGCAAAAACCGGAAGACGGGAATTCCCGTTTTCCGGTTTTCTTATCTCTAAATCAGCCTTACATCAGTCTTCGAACGGATCGAAGTCGTGACGGATTCTGCGGCGAGGACGCTCAGAACGTTCTTCGCGAAGCGAACGATATTCACTGTAAGAATCGTCATTCGAATAACGCGGGTTTTCGCGGCGAGAACGGTTCGAACGATAGTCGTAATCGTCGCGGGAATGACGCTCATCCCTGTCAAAATCACGGGAACGACGATCATCGCGAGAATAACGATCAAAATCACGATCCCTGCCGAAATCACGTCGAGAATGACGCTCATCCCTGTCAAAATCGCGAGAACGACGATCATCGCGGTCGTCGCGGCTGTCTCTTACGTTTCTGTTGCCGCGCGCGGATCCGGATTCGCGATTCTCAAAACCGGGAACAGCCAAAGAAATCTTGCCGTGCTCGTCTACGCCCTGAACAACTACTTCGAGAGTGTCGCCTTCTTTAAGAACGTCTTCAACCGCGTCGATACGCTCACCGTTCGCAAGGTTGCGAATTTGTGAAATATGAAGCAGTCCGTCAGTTCCCGGGACAATGTTCACGAACGCTCCGAAACTCGTAATCTTAACGACAACGCCGTTATAGGTTTCACCGAGCGCAGGCACGTGCGGATTTGCAATCTGATCAATCATCTGCGCGGCCTTTTCTGCAGAATCGCCGCTTGCAGAAGCTATGTACACGGTACCGTCATCCTCAATTGTAATTTCGGCTCCGGTATCTTCCTGAATCTTGTTGATAACCTTGCCCTTAGGCCCGATTACTTCGCCAATCTTGTCAACCGGAACGGTCATCGTCATAATGCGCGGAGCATACGGACTCATTTCTGCTGGCTCGTCAATGCATTCTTCAATAACTTCAAGAATTGTCGCACGAGCCTCACGAGCCTGTTGCAAAGCACCGGCGAGAATGTCTGCCGGAATGCCGTCAAGCTTCGTATCAAGCTGCAAGGCAGTAATAAATTCCGAAGTTCCCGCCACTTTGAAATCCATGTCGCCGAAAGCGTCTTCCGCGCCGAGAATATCGGTAAGCGTTTTGTAAGTCGGCACACCGTCAACATCGCCTGTAACAAGTCCCATTGCAATTCCCGCAACAGGCGCCTTAATCGGAACGCCGGCTGCAAGCAGCGACAGAGTCGAAGCGCATACGGAACCCATGGAAGTAGAACCGTTTGAGCCGATTGCTTCAGAAACCTGGCGAATTGCATAAGGGAACTCTTCGCGACAGGGAAGAACGGGAATCAAGGCGCGTTCCGCAAGAGCACCGTGTCCGATTTCACGGCGCTTGGGAGAACCGACACGACCGGTTTCACCTGTCGAATAGGGCGGCATTTCATAATTATGCATATAACGCTTGCTGTTCGGACCGCTCAGCGAATCGACAAGCTGCTCCATCTTGAGCATATTCAAGGTAGTAACACCCAAAATCTGAGTTTCTCCGCGCTGAAACAGAGCCGACCCGTGTACGCGAGGAACAATGTCCGCTTCCGCCGAAAGCGTGCGAATATCTTTCAGACCGCGACCGTCGATGCGGTAATCCTGAGTAAGAATTCTGCGGCGAACAATCTGACGCTGCAATTCTTTAAACGCATTGCCGATCTGTTTTTCTTTCTCATCGTCTTCCATGTCGGAAAACTCGCCGGACAGCGTTTCTCTGACGCATTCTTTGATTTCGGAAATACGATCCTGACGCGGAAGCTTTTCAGCAATCGAAAGAGCTTCATTGAGATCCTCATGAGCTATTTCGTCAATGCGCGCATAAAGTTCGTCGGTATATTCGGGGAAAAGACGGAATTCTCTTGTTTCTTTGGCTGTTGCCTCTTTCAGACGAATCTGCGCTTCACAAATCGTTCTGATAAACGGCTTTGAAGCTTCGATACCGTCTGCAACAACAGCCTCGTCAGGTTTAATCTGCCCCTCGTCGTAAATAAGAGTCCAGGCATTCTTTCCTGCCCCGGCTTCAATCATTGCAATTGCAACGTCTCCGTCATCCGTCACGCGACCTGCAATAACCAGCTCAAAGACGGCGCGTTCCCTTTCAGTCCAACGAGGGAAAGCAACCCACTGACCGTCGATAAGAGCCATGCGAACTCCCGCAACCGGTCCGGCAAAAGGCAGCCCGGAAATAACGGTCGAAGCAGAAGCGGCGTTCATTGCTATCATGTCATACGCATCCTCAGGGTTGAGAGCCAGGACAGTTTCAATAACCTGAACCTCATTGCGAAGTGTATGAGGAAAAAGCGGACGAAGAGGACGATCGATTATGCGGCAAGCCAGAACAGCTTCCGTCGACGGTCGTCCTTCTCTGCGGAAAAATGATCCGGGAATCTTTCCCGCAGCATACATTTTTTCTTCGACATCAACTGTCAAAGGGAAAAAGTCATAGTTTTCTTTCGGACTCGATCCTGCGGTGGTTGTCGACAAAATCATCGAATCATCGTCCAAATAAGCGGCTACAGCTCCGTCTGCCTGCTGAGCCAGTCGTCCGGTTTCAAAACGAAGCGTGCGAACCCCGAATGAACCGTTGTCTATAACAGCCTCTACGGCCTTAATATCAGAACCCTCCACGAGTTACTCCTTACTTTTGTTTATTTTCTTCAATTAATCCTCTGACAAAAATCTTCCCTGTGTCTTTTTCGTATCCTGTTTCGTGTCTATTCCGTCAGCCATGCGAGCTGTGCTTATGCATCGCTTCCGTTTCTGCTCTTTCATTTCCTGCACATACAGTTTTCAGTCATGCAGCTTCAGCAAATAATTCGATTTTCAAAACCGCAACAAACACCGACAAGTCAAAAAGAGCCCGAACCTTTTCACAGTTCGGGCGGAAGTATTCTCAGTGACGCAGTCCGAGACGCTCAATCAAAGAACGATAACGACTAATATCGGTCTTCTTGAGGTACTCGAGCAGACGGCGGCGATCGCCGACCATCAGAAGCAGACCGCGACGCGAATGGTGGTCATGCTTATGCTCCTTGAGATGCTCGGTCAGGTCGTTGATGCGACGAGTGAGCAATGCTACCTGAACCTCCGGAGAACCGGTGTCACCTTCGTGGGTTGCATACTCGGCAACGATAGCTTGCTTTTGTTCAGTTGTAAGTGCCACAGTTCCTCCTCAAAATCCCCGGGCTGCGCGGTGTTCCATCCCTGTGATGAAACGCTCTTTATCCGCGGGCGAAATCACGCCGATAATCAAGTATAAAACACAGGGCGTACAAACCGGAAGATGCGTTGTTTCAGCAGATATTTAACGGCTGTTTTCAGACTATTTCTGCTCTTTTTTCAGCTCGTCTCTTATCTGACGAAGCAGAACAAGCTGTTCTTCTTCGGGAGAAAGGCTTTCTTCGGCTTCAGCGTCAAACTCGCCCGACTTGCCGATTTTCTTTGCTGCCGCAGCGCTCATTTCGCGGAACTTGTTCATCGGGACGATTATCACAAAATAAACGGCGGCAGCCACAAGCAGGAAATTGACGACAGAATTAAGAATCGAACCGATTTCAAAAACGGTATAGCCGCCGGAAAAATTCTTAACCTTTATTCTCAAAACCTGCGACAGGTCTGTCTGACCGCAAATCAAAGCGATAAGCGGATTGATAAGATGACTGACAATCGAAGTGACAATCGAAGTCACTGCGGACCCCATTACGACACCGACAGCCATGTCAATCATGTTGCCGCGAGAAATAAATTCTTTAAAACCCTTTAACATTTTCTAACCTTTCACGGTTTAACGCATTGAAACGTCGCTGATATCGATAAGCACAATTGTATCGCCGCACGACAAAAACCGGGACAAAAACAGAGAAATTCAGACGAAATTTTCGCAACGGACAAGATAACGGATGACAAATAACGGATGACATACCGGCATATCTCTGATGTCAGACAGACAGCCTGCCAAACCGCAGGCGTCCGTTTATCCGGCAGTCACAATATATTCGAAAAGCAAAGCAGCGCAAAAGTAATCGCTTCGACAGACAAAAATATAATCGATGTCATCCAGCTGCGGGTAAGAATGTTCAGCGGCGAGTCTTTTTTAACGAAAATCAGTGCCAAAACATACAGAATCGCGAACGCGAATACGGCAAAAATCGCGGCGGTTATCCCCCAATTCAGCGCGTTGACATATCTGTCATTTTCTCCGTAGACGACATTTGTCGAATACCAGAACTCGTTTTTCAGCATTCCAGCACCGGCAAAAAACTGTTCGCACGCAAGACAGGTTATGAACATGCTCGGCCAGAAATAGGAGCGCGGCTCGAGAATCATAATCCACAGGCTCAGCAGCCCGGCGACAGTCACGCCCCACGAAACCAGCGCAATTCCGCGCGTGTCGAATCCGGAAAGAAAATTCCCGAGCCTGTCGCTGTGCGCAATTCCGATCCAGCGTCCCAGACCGTATGGCAGCAGGGAAGCCAAAACAGATAAAACGATTATTATTCGCAGACGGTGAGGGTTGGAGCTTTTGCGTTTTACGTCCGCATAAGAGATTTTGTCCGAGCCGGGCAGGTATTTGCTCATCTGCGCCACATTGCAGCGATTTTCGAGGGATCGCACAGTCTTGTCATCCGCCGCAGCCCCGGCAGTCTTGGCATCCTTGAAAGTCTCTGCGGTTTCGGCATTCGCTGCGTTTTCGATCGTATCTGTCTCAGTTTTTGCCGAATCATTCTTTTCCATAACCGCTAAAGCTCCTTCAAACTGCATTCAGGCTCTGATTTCAGGCATGAAATTTTACTGTATAGGATTATTTTTTCGCTATGCGATATCTTCAAGGCTAAAAAATATCACATTCCGGCACAAAAGCATAAACAGAGAATGCCGAAAAATATCGCAACACGCGCGACTTGCACTAATTTTCTGATTATGTATAATTATTTTTCGGACTTATAAAGTTCAAAACTGCGGGCGTAGCTCAATGGTAGAGCCTCAGTCTTCCAAACTGATTACGCGGGTTCGATTCCCGTCGCCCGCTCCATTTAAAATAAACTTGCAAACCGATCAGGGTTCGCAAGTTTTTTGTTTTTCAACCAGCTTGACGAATGACGGCTTACAAAGCGTATTCGACATGCAAAATCCGCCGCAGCAGCAAGCAAATCACAACAGCGAG
Organism: uncultured Actinomycetes bacterium; assembly: GCA_900314875.1. GTDB lineage: Bacteria > Actinomycetota > Actinomycetes > Actinomycetales > Bifidobacteriaceae > RUG039. The sequence continues at coordinate 294,160 of OMWX01000003.1, forward strand.
CAAATCACGACAGCGAGCAGGTCGCGACAGGCAAATCAGATTCAGCAGACAAGTCAGTTGCAGCCGCAAATCCGGGCGCGACAGAAATTTAATACATTAAAATCGGATACATCAGATAAAATTTATGATTGTTCTTGAATTTTTAAAAACATCCAAAGCAAGAAAACCAAATAAACGCAATAATCACATCAATCAGCAACACAGCACCAAACCACAGCGCCAAAACAAGCAGCACACAGCGACGACAAACACAGCAGAGACTAACACCAGCGAGGCGAAACATTGCAGCCGGATTTAAAAGAATCAGCTTCGAGAAAATCGATATTAAGAAAATTTTGCGAGCGCCTCGAGGGAGCAGGCAGATATTTCGAAGGATTGAACGGAACAGTTTTTACGCTCTATGCGACATTCGTTTTCTCAGTCGATGCAATCGCGTCCGATTATTTTTCGCCGAAATTCATTCCGGCAGCAATTTTCTTTATCGCGACGACTGCGGCGGCTGTCTGCCCTGCAATCATAAGATTTTTCTCAAAAAACAGCATTGCAGAAAACAGCTTTGCAAAGAAAAAACTTGCGAAAAACGGCATGAAAAAGCAGCTTGCAGCAACACGCAAACCGGCAAAACACGTATCGGACAAACAGCAAAAATCTTATTTTGCGTCAATGCGGACGGACCGTCTGCCCGACAGTTTGCCAAACAGCTGGCTGCGCTGCAAGCCCGGACTCCGCCCCTGTCGATTGCTGCACTGTCCTGCTCGGTTCGCACTGTACGCGATTGTTTTCGCGATTCTTCTGTTCTATTTTATTGCCTACTATCCCGGCAGTTTTTCCGATGATTCAATTAATCAGTACGAACAAGCCGAATCAAACCGTTACAGCGACTGGCATCCCGCAATACACACGCTGCTGGCGTTCAAACTTCCGCTTGTTCTGTCGGCAGGCCGAGCGGATTCGATTGTTCTTTTTCAGATTATCTGTTTTTCAGCCGCGCTCGGCTATGCGTTTAATGCAATTCTCAAGCATGCGGGCGCAAAATATGCTGCTGTTTCCGCAGGCTTTGTTCTGCTGAATCCGCAAACAGGTTACATAATGCTGTTCCCATGGAAAGACAACGCTTTTGCGACGGGAGCCGTTCTGCTTTCCGCTTATTGCCTGCGAATCTTTTTTACAAAAGGACAATGGCTTGAAAAAACTGCGAATGCTTCCGCGTTTGCCGTCGCTGCCTGTCTGACGACGCTTTTCAGGCATAATGCGATTCTTTTTACCGGTCCGCTTATTTTTGCGGTTATCTTCTGCATACTCAGAAATAATATGCTCACTTCTCCCCCGAAAGATGAGAAAGAGAGCAATGCCGGCAGCCGGCGAAAGATTTGCGCGCTTAAAAACATCGCCGCCGGAAACATCGCAGTTAAAAACACTGCAATCATCTGCATAAGCATTTTCGCGATCTGCTTAAGCATTACAGGGCCGCTTTATTCCGCGCTGGGCGTTGAAAATCCGGGTCAGAGGCAAGTCGAAACTCTGGGACTGCCCATGAATGTTATAGGAGCTGCCGTCACATACACTCCGAATGCTCTGGACGAACAAACCCGAGAATTCGCTTACAAAGTCGCTCCCCGAGAGGTCTGGGAGGAAAAATATGTTTGCGGCTCGTATAATCCGGTCAAATGGGACAGCAGGACAAATAATGACATCATCGAAGAATACGGCTCTCAGAGAGTTGTTTCCATGATGTTCCGCGCGATGAAATCTTCGAAAAAAGCGACGGCAAAAGCTCTGATCAAGCTTACGGAAGCTGCTTATACCGTTACAGACGATTATGACGATTTCATAAAACCGCATATAAGCAAAAACGATTTCGGACTGTCACAAAAAAATACCGGCAAGGCAGCCGAGATTTGCGAGGGATACCGGAATTTTGTCAGGAAATACCTGTCGTACCCGTTCCTGCATTTGGGTTTTGCGCATATGCTGCTTATCATCGCGGTTTTGTCGCGATGCAAGCTTGCCCGCGCGAAAGATTGGGAACGCATATTTTTCGTTCTGCCCGTTTTTGTTTACGATTTCGGAACGACTTTTCTGCTTACCGGAGTCGACGACGCTTCAAGATTTTTCTATTACGCATTCGCGATTTTGCCGATTCTGCTTATTTTCCCTTTTTCCGGCAGAAACGCATAATCCCGCTTTATTCCCCCTCAGTTCCAATCTTTGGTTTTTCTTTTGCGGAAATAATATTCGCCTCCAGCAGCAGCAATAACTGCAACAGCCGCAACAGAACCGATCAGAATGCCTTTATTGCTTTTATTTTCGCCATTTACGCCGCTTTCGCCGCTCTCATTCGAAGCGGCAGACGAATCAGTTTGCGAAGCAGACGAATCGGAAGACTTGTTTTCCGAAGAATTGTCTTTCATCGAATCCGCGCTGAGCAGAACAGCAGATTGTGCCGGAACATCGGCCTGAAGTTTCCCGTCTTTGACTTTCAAAGTCGCAGAACAGTCGGATTTATTGTAAACATCGCAATATTCGCCGTCTTTAACCGAAACCGAAAAAGTTCCTTTATATGAAGCCGACGAGTTGTTTATAACGACAAAACCTTTGTCTTCCCTGCCGAAAGCAATTGTATTGTCTGTGCCCTCCTGCCAGTTTGTCACTTTCGCGCCGGACGCATAATTATGAAAAGCAATCATCGAGCGGACTGCCTGACTGCGCTGCTGACAATTCCAGTCGCCCGTTGAAGAAGCTTTGGCGGAACATGCTTTGTCAAAATCAACGTCTTTCACGCGAGTGTCGCCCGCGCTGGCCGGACCGTTGTCTTTATCGCCGTCCTTAAAATAATAATCCGAAAGCAGGCGCACAGACCCGTAATTCCAGGCAAGCATGAATGTATTCGCCAAATCGTAGGCAGATCCGTCCTGCGGTTTTAATGTCGACCCGTTGCGCACTGTATCCCAATTCGCAACGAAAGCATTGGCTTTGTCCGAAGGAATAAGCATTTTCGAATCAATATTTTTTAACCCCGAAATTCTGCCTTTAAAAGCGGTTTTAAGCGTGTATCCGTAGCGAAATTCCGTAACCTGTCCCGTCTGATAATAATACGAGGGCGCAAGCTGTTCGGCTTCGCCGTCATTGTCGATAACTTCCTGAATCCACAAAATATCGTCAGCGTTTTTGCCGGTTTTTTTCGCCGCTGCTTCTTTAAGCGCAGACAAGTCCGAAGGGTCGATATGTTTGGCCGCGTCAATGCGGTATCCTTCAACCCCGTAACTGTCCAGTTTCGCCAGATAATCAGACTGCACGTCGCGCACATGCTCCGAACCGGTATTCAAATCCCACATGGAACTCAAGCGGCAGTTGCGCACATTGTAAGCGTCCTTGTAATTGGAAATATCCGAATCGCAGTCGTGATAATCGGCTTTAGTGAACGGAAATCCCGGATAATCGCCGTTTTTTGCGTCATATTCGGTTCCCGCAACTCCGGTCTGTCTGCCGGACGAACCGTCCTGACCCGTGGTCTGATTAAAAACAACATCGACGATTATGCCGACTCCGACTGCTTTGCAGCGAGAAACCATGGATTTAAATTCATCTTCGCTCCCCAGCTTCGAATCAAGCTTATAACTTACCGGCTGATAACTTGTCCACCATTGAGTGCCTTTTATTGTCTCTTGCGCAGGGCTTGTTTCGACATACCTTATACCCTCCGGACCGTATGTTTTCTCGCATTCGTCGGCAATTGTGTTCCAAGACTGTTCAAACGCGATAATATCGACCGAGCGCGGATTACCGGCCGAATCTTTCGCTTCAGGCGCAGTCTGCAGGGGAACAGCATTCGACGGCACGGGATTCGACATTGCAGCCGAGAAAAAAGCGCATATCGAAAGCATTATTGCAAGAATTGATTTTGCGGAAATTGATTTTGCAGGAATTGTTTTTGCAGGAATTGTTTTTGCAGGAATTGTTTTTGCGGAAATTGATTTTTTTGCAGTCAGGATTATGCCGCTTCTCTTGCAGGACGCATTATTTGTGACGCATGTTTTGCCGCACGCATTATTCCCTGCTTTATTCCCTGCTTTGTCTGTGCTTCTGTGCGCAAAAACCGCCATGGTTCTCTCCCGTGTTTTGTTCGGCCGAATTTTTCGGCTGTCTTGAATCTTTCGGCTGTTTCGGCTGTCCTAACTGTTTCAGCTGCCGTTTGCAAATGATTATTACAAGTATATACGCTTTCTTAAGTTCCGCGAAATGCGATTATTAGCGCTTAGAACGCGTAAGATTCCAGCTTTTTCGATGATATTCGCAAGGACCGTATTTTGCTATGGCTTCCCTGTGCGCGGCAGAACCGTAACCCTTATTTTTCTGCCACTGATACGGCTCAAATCGAGGCGAACTGCCGGCAAGAGAGACCATATGCCTGTCTCGGGTGACTTTAGCGATTACCGAAGCCGAAGCGACCGAAGCGCATGTCATGTCGGCTTTAACGCGAGTATAAACGCGCACGGGGTAAGGCATTTCAGGAACGTCAAGCTGCATCTGAACAGGCGAAATATAATCAGTCGGACCGTCCAAAATAACTGCAATTACAGGTTTTCGAACAAATATGACGACAGACTCGCCGGAATATGCAAATTCGCAGCAGCCGCCGGACTCGAAAACAAAACCCGGCGCAGGCAGCAGATTTTTTTCAATAAGAATTTTTTCCGCTTCCGCAATCGCGCGCAATGCGGCAAGTCCCATGCAATGAGATATTCCCATATTGTCTATTTCGCGATTATCCGACTGACCGACCGCATATGCAGGGACGCGCTGCTTCAATATTTCAAACAGTTCCTCGCGCCTGCGTTCAGTCAAAAGCTTCGAATCGGCAATTCCTTCGGCAATTTTCTCTTTCGAAAAAATCATTTCTCGCCCAATCGCGCAAGCTCCCAGCATTACCGGTCCCGCAGGGCTTCCGCGCCCGACTTCATCCACGCCTATTACGATATCTGCAGCCTGATCTGCGTTTATTGCGGCGGTTTCTGCCGCGCTTGCCGATTTGCCTTCCCGCGCGTCTGCCCGGCCAGATGCCAGCGCCCGCTCAAAAGACAAATCGGGCTCTGTTCTCTTTTTTCCGAAACCGCTTTTGCCAGGCTTATTTTCTGACCGCCTATTTCCGGGCTGTGTTTTTTCCGTTGTCATATGATTGCGCACATTCGCCGGCAATTGTCTGCATTCCCGCTGATTTCAGACAGTGCGAGAAGGCACGTCTTTGAAAACTTCATGATGAGACGAAACAGTTTTCATCGAAGTAAGCGGCCAATAAACCGCAGCCGCGATGCCTTCGACATTCGCAATGGGAACCTGCCCTCCGTTGCTGTCATTGATATGATATCTGGAATCGGCCGAATTTGACCTGTTATCGCCCATAACAAACAGATTTCCTGCCGTGACAGTCACGGAAAAAGCTTTTTGAGACGGCGAAACCCCGGGTTTGAGATACGCAGATTCGTCGATCGCCACGCCGTTTACTTTTATCGGACTTCCGTCTCCGTCGCACTCGACAGTATCTCCCGGAACTCCGATAATGCGTTTAATAAGAATCCCCGATTTCGCAGCCGAATTTTCTGAAGCAGCCGAAAGCCAATGCATGGGATCTTTGAAAACAATCACGTCTCCCCTGCTTACATGCCCCATTTTCGCCGGAATACGCCATGTCATAACGTTATTTCCGATTTTAAGAGTGTCTTCCATGGACGAAGAAGGAATCGTATAAATTCCGATAACAAAAATACGCAGCAGCGCAATGACAAGAACCGGAATACCAGCCCAAACAGCGTATTCTTTTATTGTTTCAACCATGGTTTTAGGCTCCTCCGACGGTCTTTTCTTTTCTCCGCCGGCATGACGCCCCTTATTTTTCCCGTCCGCAATTTTGGATACGGAAAGAACGGAAGCAGACTTTTTTGCAACAGTTTCGGTTTGAACTCTTCCTTCGCCGCTCATTGCAATTCACGCTCCGTTTCTCAAATCAGTATCGCATCAAAATCCGTCCGGCCGCATGTTCCGCATAATGATTGCGACTGCTTTAAACCCGACTTTTATAAGTATAAATATATCGGCAGAAAAAATTATATCCGGCAGACGGAAGCAAAAAACAATTGCCGTCGAACTTGCTGCCGATAAAAGAAAACGCCCGAACGCACTGTCCGGGCGCGAACTTCAAATTTGAATAATCCGCTTTTCTTACTTCTTTGCGGAATTGTCGCGACGCTCGACGATACGCGCAGCCTTTCCTGTCAGCTTGCGCAAATAGTAAAGCTTTGCGCGGCGAACGCGTCCGCGGCGCACCAGCTCTATCGCATCGATAGAGGGAGAATGCACAGGGAAACGGCGTTCCACGCCTACGCCGAAGCTGATCTTGCGAACAAGGAATGTTTCGCGAAGTCCTGCTCCCTGGCGTGCGATAACAACACCCTCAAAAGCCTGAATACGGGAGTTGTTGCCTTCCTGAATCTTTACTTTTACGCGAACGGTATCGCCGGGACGAAAATCCGGAATTGTTTCCGCGTCCTTAAGCTGCTTAGCTTCAAAAGCCTCAATTGCAGACATATTATTCCTCCGTCGCCGCCGCACGCCGACGACAAAACATGAAGTTTAAACGCATAAAGTTTAAAACTTCGCTTCTTTCCGAAAACGGGTTTGCCCGTCCGGGATGCCAATCCGTCTGCCGAAACAGACTGGACCGGAATGTGAAGCCCGCCCGCGCGGCAACAGACTTCACGGCATACAGCTTTTTCAAGATTACGCTGACTCGACGACAAAATCAACAGCAGCGGTATTGCTTGCCGTTATTTGCCCTCATGATAGGACTTCTCAGTATTGACTGACCAGATATTCTTCTTGGAAGTGCGCCCGGTTTTAATATTCGAAACGGCTTCGATTGCGGTTGCCATCGAGTGATCCATGTTGTTGTAGCGATGCTGACCGTTTCGTCCCACGCAGTACAGATTGCCGAAAGAATCAAGCCATTCGATAAGCTGATCTATGCGATCATAAGTATCGAAATATGCGGGATACGCTTTCTTTACACGTTCGCGATGGCTGTCGAGAACATCGTCTTCAGAACCGATAACGCGCATGCGAAGCATTTCTTCAACAGCAAACTTGTATGCCTTGTCTTCGGGCATATTCCAAAAATCGTCGCCCTCGGTGCAGAAATATTCCAAACCGATCCAAACCGTATCGTCCGGCTTGCTGACAAGATACGGACTCCAATTGTTGAAAATCTGCAGGCGTCCGACCTTATATCCGGGATCCTGAACGTAAATCCAGTTGTCCGGCACAATCGGAGGATTGCCCAAAGTGGGAATATCAGTATTGTTCCTAATCGCGAGACGCTTTACGAGAAGTCCGACCGTAACAAAATCGCGATAGGGAAGCCCCAAAGCGATTTCAGTCATATCCGAAGGAGCCGGAGCATTCGAAGCATTGAACGCATTCAAAAGATCGCGCAATGGCATTGACGAAATGAAATCATCCGCTTCAATTTCGTGCAGATTGCCCTGAGAATCCCTGTAACCTACGGACTTGATTCGTCCGGATTCCTGGTTAATCTCGGTTACTTCGCAGCCCGTGAGAACTTTGACGCCGGCCTTTTCGCATTTCTTCTCGACAACCTCCCAAAGCTGTCCCGGACCGTATTTCGGATACCAGAACTCTTCGATAAGGCTTGTTTCTACTTTCGACTGGTCAACCTTCTTTTTCGGAATAATTTTGCCGAAAGCATTCTTCAAAACAGCCGTAATCGACAGACCTTTGACTCTCTGAGAACCCCAGTCCGCGCTGATTACAGACGGATGACGCCCCCACAGTTTTTCCGTATAGCCCTCAAAAAACATCGAATACAGCTTGCGTCCGAAACGGTTGATGTAGAAATTCTCAAGATTCGTCTCGGGCAGCTTATGAAAAACAGACTTAAGGTAACTGCATCCCGCCTGAACGGTTATTGCAGGTCCCATGGCTTTCAGCGTTTCCGCAGAAAGACTGATCGGATAGTCAAAGAAATGTCTGTTCCAGAAAATTCGCGACATGCGATGCCTTTTAAGCATAACTTCGTCGACTTTTTCGGGATCCGGACCGCCGGGAACCAGATCATGATGCCTTCCCAGCTTCTTGTCATCATAGGAAAGCTGACCCTGCAGCGGCAGAGTCTCTTTCCACCAGTTCATAATGCGATCATCTTTGGAAAAGAATCGATGACCGCCGATATCCATGCGATTGCCGTTATATCGGACGGTGCGCGAAATTCCGCCGAACTCCTCGGTGGATTCCAAGACCGTCACGTCGTATTCGTTTTTCCCGTCTTTGACGAGTTCCCACGCGGCAGTCAGACCGGCAGGACCGGCGCCTACGACTACAATCTTCTTTTTTTCTGACAATTCAGACTTCAACCTCCAAAAACGTAAACATTGCGAATATACCGGAACATACAGAATTTTTCCCGAAAAACGCGCGGGCTGACGGTCAGGTTCTGTTTAAATTCGCTGTTTAATGCGGTATATATTGCGCTGTTCAATATGTTCTGACAGGGCAACAGAACCAAGACCGGGCTCAAATCCTCAAGCTCAAATCCTCAAGCTGAGGGCAGATCTTGAACCAAGTCCATATCCGACTTCTGAATTTCTTCGATATTGACATCCTTGAAAGTCAGAATATGCACGTTCTTCACGAAACGCGACGGGCGGTACACGTCCCAAACCCACGCATCCGTAAGACAAATGTCAAAATACACGTCTTGTCCCGCCGAGCGGACATTAAAATCCAGGTGATTCGTCAGATAGAATCTGCGCTCGGTTTCAACGACATACGAAAACAGTTTGATAACATCGCGATATTCGCGGTAAAGCTTCAATTCTGCTTCCGCTTCGAATCTGTCAAGGTCTTCTGCGCTCATCTTCCGCCTTTCTGTTTGCGCGAATCGGAGGATACCGATTCTCTTTTTCTGTTTCTTCCCAAATTTCGCCACCATGCTCCGCCGGAAGCGTTATTTTTGCTTTTCGATTCGCCGTAAGCCCATTCGGTATGCGAGGAATCGCCCGCACTGCTTCCGGAACTGCCTGTCTCGCTGTGCTTTAAAATGGTCTGATCGGGCGAAACCGTGTCTCCCGGACGCATGTATGCCGCAAACGAATCCGTATCTGTCTGAGCATAACTGCGGTCGTAAGCTTTTGAGCCGTCATACACTGCCGACCGGCGAATGTCGGAACGAACGCTGTTGTCCGGATGAACGCTGCTGTCGGCATTGTTTGCGCATCCTGTTTTGTTTGCGCTGTCTGCATCGCCGATATTTCCGGCATAATATGCGGTTTGCGAATTCCTGTCTGCATTATTTACAGCCGCAGAATTGTTCGCTGCAGAATTAACAGATGCAGAATCGGAAGCAGAACCCGGCTTTTCATAATTTGAAGCGGCAGCACTTGAAACAGCAGAGCGAACCGCGCGATTCTGCGGAGAAAACTTGCGATTCCTGCCTCTCCCCGGTCTGCGGCCGTCAAGCATATCGACAGCTCCGGGATTCTCTTCAATAGGACGAAGTCCGAATGCTTCAAGCGAATGCACCGGATCAAACTCGTCCGCAAGAATTCCGATAACATTCAAATCTTGGAATTTATTGTTTTCTTCATCCCATAAAGCATGACGGCTCACTCCTTCGGAAACAAATCCCAAAGACTGATAAACAGTCAGAGAGCGGCTGTTGCTTTCAGGCACGGCAACCCAGATTCGCTCCAAACCCAGGCATCCCGCAGAAGTCGAAAGACCAAATGTCATGACTCTGGGCATCGCATCGCGCGAATAACCCCGGCCGCGATAATTGCGCCCGAGAATAACCTGCATGCGCGCATTGCGGGCAGCCGGATCGATATCGACAAGAAAAATCATTCCGATAACAGAATCATCCGAAGCCTGCGCCGGATCGGAAACCGTCGGATCGGCAACCATTGCCCAAGCCATTACTCCTCTGGACTCCGGATCGGCAAAAAACCTGTCCTTTATGGCTTCTCCGTTTGAAATTGCAACGGATCTGGCAATCCACGCGCGCGCAATCGCCCGCTCGGATTCGCAGCTTTTGCCCGTTACGGATGCAGCTTCGCTGAACGCATCGAGCTTGTCCAGCGCGTCGCAGTCCGACCATACGGCAGGACGCAGGCGCAGCATTTCACCCTTTATTTCGGGTATTTCAAACTGTTCCGGGTCTGTCAGATCCGGCAAATCGGATTGTGCAGACACATCCGGTTTTATTTCCGCGTCAGATAACACTGTGCGTTTCCCTTCGGCGTTTTTACGCTTTCAAGCATTTTTTATAACGATCTCGTTTTTAACGATTTCGAACGCATAATCCGCCAAATCGCTTTCGCGAAATGCGAATTGCACTCTTTTTTCTTTCCCCGGGCATCACATTTTGCCGCATTTTTGCATTCGCAACAGAGCCGCATTCGCAACATTCGCCGCATTTTGCGACATTTGCTGTATTGCAGCATTTTGCAGCAAAGCCGCATTTTGCACAGAAACTGCCGCACAGAATCTGCCGCACAAAGGCGCAGAACAAAGCCGAAATGCGCAAACTGCAAACATATGACGCCTAAAATATAATAGCCCCAATACCTTAATGCGGGCAAAAAATTTTTTTCAAGAATACAAAAAGCGCGAGTTTTCGGTTCAAATGCAAGATTCAAACCTGACCCGCGCTTTTAATTGCAAAGAAACTTGCAAAGAAACCTCAAAAATGCTTGCAAATGAGCCTGCAAAGAAGTTTGCAAAGAAGCCTTGCAAAGGAGCGCAATCAGTCTTTTATGCGATCCATAACCAGTTTCGTAACGGCTTTCGCGTCTGCCTGACCGCGAGTCGCCTTCATAACAGAACCGATAATCGCACCCATGGGCTTCATATTTCCGCTCTTGAGTTTTTCGACGATATCGGGGTTTTCTGCAAGAGCCTTATCGACTTCCGCTTCAAGAACGCTGTTATCCGAAACAATCTTAAAGCCGTGCTTTTCAACGACTTCTTCGGGCGTCCCCTCGCCTGCGATAACGGCTGCAACCGTCTGTTTGGCCAGCTTGTCGTTCAGCTTTCCGTCAGCGATAAGCTTTTCGACTGCAGCCACATCGGCGGCAGTTATCGACAGTTCTTCAAGAGAAACTTCCTTCTCGTTCGCAGCGCGGGAGATTTCTCCCAGCCACCATTTGCGAGCGCCTTGAGCAGTCGCGCCGGCAGCAACCGTAGCCTCAACCAAATCAAGCGCATCCGCGTTAATCAGGTCGCGCATCTCCAAATCGTCAAATCCCCACTCGGCTTTCAGGCGATTTCTGCGCTCACGCGGCATTTCAGGCATTTGAGCTTTAAGCTGCTCGATATGTTCGGCAGTCGTATGAACCATAACCAGATCGGGATCCGGAAAGTAGCGGTAGTCGTCCGCGTCGGTTTTCAATCGTCCGCCGGCAGTGGTCTGAGAAGCCTCATCCCAGTGACGCGTTTCCTGAAGAACTTCGCCGCCGGCATCCAAAAGCGCGGCTTGCCTGCGAATTTCGTATACGATTGTTTTTTCAATGCCTCTGAATGAGTTGACATTCTTGGTTTCCGAACGCGTTCCGAAAAGCGCGTCCGGGCTTTCGCGAAGAGAAACATTGACATCGGCTCGCATGTTTCCCTGCTCCATTCGGGCGTGAGAAATATTCAAAGCGCGAACAATATCGCGAATAGCGCGAACATATGCTCCGGCAACTTCCGCTGCGCGCTCTTTCGCTCCGGTAATCGGCTTAGTCACGATTTCGACAAGCGGCACTCCGGCGCGATTGTAGTCGACGAGAGAATAATCCGCTCCCTCGATTCGCCCGTCTGCTCCTCCGACATGCGTATTCTTTCCGGCATCATCCTCAACATGAGCTCTTTCAATCGGAACGCGGAAAATTTCGCCGTCTTCAAGCTCGACATCCAGATATCCGTTGCCGTTCAGCGGTTTGTCATACTGGGAAATCTGATAATTTCTCGGCATGTCCGGATAGAAATAATTTTTGCGCGCAAACTGGCTGAATTCCGCAATATCGCAATGCAGAGCCAGTCCGAGCTTAATCGCAGAGTCAATCGCTTCCTTATTTACGACGGGAAGAGAGCCGGGCAGACCCAGAGAAACCGGGGTCAGCTGGCTGTTGGGTTCGCCTCCGAAACTTACTTCGGCAGGACAAAACAGTTTGGTTTTCGTGCTTAATTCGACATGAACTTCAAGACCGATTACAGGATCGTATTTTTTGACTGCGTCGGCGAATTTCATCAATTTTTCTGCCATGATTAATTTCAGCCTTTCTTACTGTCCGTTCGAGCAATCGGAGCAATTTTGGTCAATCCACGGAGCGGCCAGAGAATTCCAGAGCGGTCCGCGCGATTCTTCCAATGCTTTCTCCAATGCGGCCGCGGGCTTGTACATAAGCTCGTCGCGCATTTGAGGAGCAAAGAACTGGAATCCGACCGGCAGACCGTTGTCGCTTAATCCTGCGGGAACCGACATTGCGGGAACGCCTGCCATGTTTGCCGGAATCGTGGCCACATCATTGATATACATGCTCATCGGGTCGTCGATTTTCTCGCCGAACTTGAATGCGGTTGTAGGAGTCGTCGGGCTGACAAGAACATCAGCCTGTTCGAATGCCTTCTCAAAATCGTTGATAATAAGCGTGCGGACTTTCTGAGCGGAACCGTACCAAGCGTCATAGTAACCTGCGGAAAGCGCATAAGTTCCGAGAATAATGCGGCGTTTTACTTCGTCGCCGAAACCGGCTTCGCGAGTGTATGCCATCATGTTTGCTGCCGTGTTCGGCACTCCTTCAGGCGGAGTGACGCGCAAACCGTAGCGCATTCCGTCGTAACGGGCCAGATTCGAGCTTACTTCTGAAGGCATGATGATATAATATGCGCCCAAAGAATACGGGAAATTCGGGCAGGAAACCTCGACAACCTCGGCTCCCATGCCTTTAAGCAGTTCTACGGCTTCGTCAAAACGCGCTTGCACGCCCGGCTGGAATCCTTCGCCGCCGATTTCCTTTACGAGACCGACTTTCAGACCTGTCAAATCACATTTGTATCCTTCGCGAGCAGCCGCAGCGACAGCGGGAACCGGCTTGGGAATCGATGTAGAGTCTCTGCGATCGTGTCCGCCGATAACCTCATGCAGCAAAGCGGAATCGAGAACAGTGCGCGAAACCGGACCTATCTGATCCAACGAGCTGGCCATTGCGATTGCGCCGAAACGCGACACGCCGCCGTAAGTGGGCTTGACTCCGACTGTTCCCGTGTATGCGCCGGGCTGACGGATGGAACCGCCGGTATCTGTTCCCAAGGCAAGCGGAGCTTCAAACGCGCCGACAGCCGCAGCAGAACCGCCGCCCGAACCGCCGGGAACATATTCCGTATTCCAGGGATTGCAGGTTTTTCCGTATGCGGAATGTTCCGTAGAAGAACCCTGAGCGAACTCGTCGAGATTGGTTTTGCCCAAAATCGGCATGTGCGCTGCCTTGATTTTCTCAATTACGGTCGCATCGTAAGGAGGAATCCAGCCCTCGAGAATTTTCGAGGCAGCCGTGGTCGCGATTCCTTTTGTGACAATCATGTCTTTAATGGCAATCGGCACTCCGGCAAGCTCAGGCAGGTTTTCAGTCTGCCCCGCAGCGCGCGCTTTGTCGAATTCGTCAGCCTGCTGCAAAGCCTGCTGCGAGGAAACTTCAAGGAATGCGTTGATTTCAGGTTCGGCCGACTCGATAACGCTCAAATGCGCTTCAGTCAGCTCGCGGCTTGAAATTTCGCCTTTTTTCAGCTCTTCCGCCATTTGCGCGGCGGACATTTTTACAATTTGTGCTTTATCGCTCATTGTTATTCTTCCAATCACTCTCCCGCTTACTCGCCAAGAATCTGAGGAGCCGTAAACATGCCCTCTTCAGACTTGGGAGCCCCGGACAAAGCCTGCTGCACAGTCAGCGGCTGTTCAGGTTCGTCGGGACGCATATACGCTTCCAGAGGCACGGGATTCGCAGTCGGCTCCACATCTGCTGCAGCCGCTTTCTGAACATCATCGACAGCGTCGGCAATAACGTTCAATTCGCTTTGCAAACGCGTTATTTCGTCATCAGTAAGGGCAATTCGCGCAAGTTCGCCCAAACTCTTGATTTCTTCTCGTGTGAATGTAGGCATATTCTTCACTATATGCGATTATTGTGACACTCATGTTAAGTTTGAGATCAATGCTGCGCTCGCCGCTTCAAACCTTTTTGCCGCATCAAATATTTTTCCGCACCAAATATTTGCCGATTATGCGCCGGCAGTTTCTGCGAGCGCAAAATTTACGATATTTGCGCGTGCTGCATCATCCAGGCATGCATGCTTACAGCTGCCGCAGCGCCGGCATTTATGGATCGAACCGAGCCGAACTGACTGATATATACGACATCGTGCGCAATTTCGAGCGCTTTTTCGCTTAATCCCGGACCTTCCGCGCCGAACATAAGAATGCAGCGTTTGGGAAAAGCGTATCTTTCAATCGGCTGCGCTCCCGGCACAATATCCATCGCGATAAGACGCGGACGGTCTGAAACAGACGCGTATTTCTGCGAAAAATCGGCGTGAAAATCCTTTATCGACGGATGATATTCGATATGCTGATACAGCTCGGTCATCAAAGCGCCCTTGCGATTCCACTTATGAGGACCGACCATGTGCACCTTCGCTGCGGCAAACGCGTTGGCAGTGCGCACGATTGAGCCGATATTGAAATCATGCGTCCAGTTTTCGATTAAAACTTCAAATTCGTTGCGGCCGGACAAGTCCAAATCGTCTTTTATCGCCTGAACTTTCCAATAACGGTATTTGTCCAGAACATTTCGCCTGTCTCCGGTTTCCAGCAGTTCAGGGTCATATTTCGCATCCTGCGGCAAAGGCTCGCCCGGATGTTCTTCAGTCCACGGACCGGTGCCGACTTCGCGCAGCTGCGGCTCTCCGGAAGCCATTACGCGCTGAAAATATTCCGACGGTTTTCCCATATGTTTTGCACTCTCCGATTATGCCGTTTTGATTATGCCGCTGCCGATTTTGCATTTTGCCGACTCTGCAATTGGGCGACTCTGCAATTGGGCGATTTTAAGTTCAGTTCAGCTCGTTTTCGCCGTATGCGTATATGAACGGCAGTTTGCAGCTTTCGCCGGTAACGGTATTCGAAAGCTCGATAACGCTGTTTTTGCCCGTTCCCTCTCTTGCCTCCGTTCCCGATTCGCTGTCGGATGCCGTTGAGGCAGTTTCGCAGGACGACGCATTTTTCGCTATTTCTTCCGCACCCACAAGAGACAAAATCGCAATCGGCTTCGCGCCCTCATGCTCGACAACGCTGAAATCGAGATCCAGCCTGTTTCCCTGCTGCAAAGTAACCAGCGAAGAAGTCTGAATATAGGACTTTTGAGACAGCCACGCATCGACGAGAATAACGCGTTTGCCCGCAATATCCGTTCCTTTGACCGACGGATACACGAAATCAAGCACGAATCCGTCAACGCTCTGACCTCGCGCGGCCGCAGCAGCAATTATCGCCGAAACTGCGGGAACAGCCGCAGAAGTCAAAGCTCCCAACGCATCGAAATCCTCGAGCAGAAAGCCGGCTTCTTCAAGCTTGTCCAGCATAACGTTTCCAACAAGCAGCAAACCGTCATGATCCAGCGTCACTTTATACAGTTCGTTAAAAGAACTTCCTGAAACGCATTCGGCTATTTTTCTGCGCAGACGCTCTGCAGGATCTGCCATGTCTTCAGGCAGAGCCGCAACCTGCGCTGACAAATCTTCTTTGCCGGTCAGTCGAAATTCGCTCATAATATCGCCCTGTTCTCCTTGTTGTTTTCAGCGCTGTTTTCAGCGTCATTTTCGGTCAGCTCCGGAGCCGCAAGCTGCCTTATGTCTCCTTTTTCGATTCCTATCTGTTCGACAGGTTCGATCAGCGTGGAAGCATCGATTGCCTGCATCTTTCGCGCAGTGCTGAGCACACGGCTTTCCAGCGAAGCGGCAAAAGCATTATACGCTTTAACCGTCGAAGTAATGGAACGCCCCAGTTTTGAAGCATGATCCCCCAGTTTTGCAAAACGCCCGTACAGTTCGCGAGACAAGTCAAACAGCTGCTGAGCATCGTCGGTAAGAGACTGCTGCTGCCACGCGTATGCAACCGACTTAAGCACGGCCCACAATGTCACGGGACTTGTCAGAGCAACCTTCGCAGCAAAAGCCTCGTCCATAAGAGAAGGCTCGACTTCCAAAGCCGCCTGCAGCAAAGATTCGTTGGGAATAAAGGCGATAACAAAGTCCGGAACATGCGGCAGAGCATTCCAGTAAGCTCGCTCGCCAAGCTCTTTGATATGCGCTCGCAAGGCTTTTGCGTGTTCTTTGAGCAGTTCGTTTTTCCGCGCAAGCTCGTCCGCAGACGCATAATCGGATATTTCGCAAGCCTGCTGGAAATACGAGTAAGGCACTTTCGCATCGATCGGAATCGTTTTGCCTCCCGGCAGATGAATAACCATGTCCGGACGGCGCATTACCCCCTCGTCGCCTTCAACAACAACCTGCACGTCAAAATCGACATGCTCGATAAGCCCGGCCGACTGCACGATATTTTTAAGCTGCGCTTCTCCCCATGCGCCTCGAACCTTATTGTCTTTAAGCGCGGAAGCCAAAGTCTGCGTCTGGCTGCTGAGCATTTGCTGCTGTCTGGCAAGTCCTTTGAGCTGTTCCCCCAAAGCGCCCATTTCGCTTTTTCGTCCTTCTTCAATGCTTGTCACTCGTTTTTTCAGCGAATCCAGGTTGTCTTTAATCGGACTTAACGCGCTTAAAACCTTGCCGATGTCATACGTTGATTTAATCTGCTGGGCATTGTTTTCTTCCGCACGATCAAGCGTTTCCTTGCGTTCTCTTTCAACGCGCTCTTTTTCGGCCGCCTGAGCGATTGTCAGCTGTTCTTTGACATACTCGAGCTGAGATGCCAATTCTTGCGCTTTTACGCGATCTTCGGCCGCCTGACGCATTGCGCCGGCAGTCTGTGCACGTTCCTGCTCAAGCTGAGAGAACAGTTTCTCGGTCTGCTCGGACGCGCGCTTCTCGACTTTCGTCCTGCCGTTTTTAACGCCGGCAAACCATCCCGCCGCAGCTGACGCAGCAGCGACGATAACGGATAAAACAATAGTCACGGTTTCGTTCATATTTAAGAGCATAACAATACGGCTCAAACAAACAAAAGCCGAAAATAAAATGTGCGTCAATTTGCTTTTCGCATTTTTTCGCAGGCACGGCAGGATATTCAAAAATACCGATTACACGTCTGAACACGCCTGAACACGTCCGAACATGCCCGAAACACGCGCAAAATACGCAAAAGGACGGCAAGCCTCGCGCAAAACGATTGCTGTCTGCGCTTAAACTGCCGCCCGCATGCGTAAATTTTTGCCGTATATTCTCCCGGTCTCGCTTACTCGCCCATCTCTGCGTCAAGAACGCTCTTAAGAGTTGCGGCCGATTCTCTCAAAGCCTTCTCTTCGTTCTCGTCAAGCGAAACCTGAACGCGATATTCCAAACCGTTCTTGCCCACAATCGCCGGCAAGCTCAGCGCAACGCCTTCAATTCCTTCAATTCCGCTGTTTCCGTCCTGAACGCCGGACACGGGAAGAATCGACTTCTCGTCGCGCACAATCGCCTCGCAAATACGCCTTACAGACCTTGCGATTCCGTAATAAGTGGCTTTTTTCTTTTCGATAATCTCATATGCGCTGTTCTTAACCCGCTCGTGAAGACGCGCCATGCTCTCGTCGTGATCGTAGTATCCGCGCATCTCGCAGAAATCGTTCAGCGGAACGCCGGCCACGTTTGCGCTGCTCCATGCTGCAATTTCGCTGTCGCCGTGCTCGCCGATTATGCAGGCGTGAACATTTCGGCTGTCAACCTCGAGGTGCTCGCCGATAAGATACTTAAGCCTTGCAGTATCGAGAACCGTTCCCGAACCGAAAACTCTGTTTGAGGGGAAACCGCTGATTTTCGCGGCAGCATAAGTGAGAATATCGACAGGATTTGCCACAATCAGCAAAATTCCCTCAGTATTGTATTCGGTAATCTGCGGAATAATCGACTTGAAAATATTCAGATTCTTCCTGACGAGATCAAGCCTGGTCTCTCCCGGCTTCTGTCCCGCGCCGGCCGTAATGATAATAATGGAAGCGTCGGCAATATCAGAATAATCGCCCGCATAAATGCGCATCGGCTTGGCAAAAGGCAGACCGTGGCTGATATCCAGAGCTTCGCCCTGAGCGCGCTCTTTGTCGACGTCAATAAGAACAAGCTCCGAAAACAGCCCGCTCTCCATAAGAGTAAAAGCCGAAGACGAACCGACAAACCCGCATCCGACTATGGCCGCTTTTCTTATGTTTACTCCTGACATTTTTCACTCTTTCTTAATTCTTGCGATTCCGGCGATTTCCCGGCTTCTGAAGACAGATAATAAATAAACTGGCGCATAAATTATATTAAATAAACAATTATTAATCAAGATGCGGGGCGGCGAAACGCAAATCCCGCAATGTGAGCCAGCCAGCCAGGCAGGCAGACAGCAGGCAAGCAGACAGGCAGGCAGGCGAGACGATAAGCGAGACGGGCGGCAAATTTCTTCTCTGCAAACGTTTTGCCAGGGTTTGCCAGGGTTTGCCAGGGTTTATCAGGAGACTTATCAGGGTTTGCCAGGGTTTATCAGGAGACTTATCAGGGTTTGCCAGGATTTATCGGGGTTTGCCATGCGGGATTTTTTGTCATGTAGAATTTTTATAAAGCGCAAAAACACGGGACGCGCCTGACGGGCAGGAATGCGAAACGCATTAACGCAAAGAAAAGAAGAAAACCGAGAAAAGAAGAGAACCAAGAAAACGGTGTCAGATGATTAATGAGCAATACAAGGCAATGCTGGGGGGCAAGTCTGTCATAAGGCAGCTGTCCGAATACGCGACGGCAAGAGGCGGGGAAATCGGGTACGATAATGTTTTTGATTTTACGCTGGGCAATCCGTCGGTTCCCTGTTCGGGCAGGTTCACGGACGAAATGCTCGCGTTATATAAGGAGTCGGATCCGATTGCTTTGCACGGATACAGCCAGTCGCCGGGAATTCGCACGGTTCGCGAAAAGGTTGCGCAGAGTCTGAACCGTCGTTTTTCGACAGGCTACGGCACGGAACATATTTTTATGACTTCCGGAGCGGCCGGAGCTTTGGCACATGCTTTGCGATGCGTGACCAAGCCGGGAGACAAAGTCATTACTTTTGCGCCTTATTTCCCGGAATACATTCATTATGTCGGCTGCACCGGCGCGAAGTTAAGCATTGTCGAAGCCGATAAGAAAACTTTTGAAATCAATTTCAAGGCTTTGGAAAAAGAACTGACCGCAGACACGGCCGCAATTCTGGTCAATACGCCGAACAACCCGTCCGGAACCGTGTATTGCGAGGAGACGATTAAAAAGCTGGCGGCGATTCTTAACGAAAAACAGCGCGAATTCGGACACGATATTTTCATCATCAGCGACGAACCTTACCGCGAGATTGTTTTTGACGGGAAGCAGACTCCTTATATTTCCAATTTTTACGACAATACGCTTTCATGCTACTCGTTTTCCAAGTCATTAAGCCTGCCGGGCGAGCGAATCGGGTATGTTGCGGCTAATCCGCGCTGCACGGACAGCGATCTGATTGTTCCCATTTGCACTCAAATCAGCCGGGGAATCGGACACAACTGCCCCGCTTCGAGCATTCAGCTGGGAATTGCCGAGGTTTTGGATGAGACAAACGATTTAAGCGTTTATGAAACAAATATGAATCTGCTTTACGACGCTTTAACCGATATCGGCTTTGAATGCCGGCGGCCGGGCGGCACTTTCTACATGTTCCCCAAAGCTCTCGAGGAGGACGCGACTGCATTCTGTCTGAAAGCAAAGGAGTATGATTTGATTCTTGTGCCGTCGGACAGTTTCGGCTGCGAGGGACATTTCAGAATCGCATATTGCACGGATACTGAGAAAGTCAAAAGGTCGCTTGACGTGTTCAGGCGGTTTGCAAGCGAAGTTTACGGAATGTAAACTTGCAGGGCTGCTTGCAGGATGTGAGCCGGCGAAATATTTGCAGCGCAGGCCGAACTCATATTAATGTTTCAAACTTTAATATTTCAAAACCCGATTGCAAATCTTTCGAAGCTTATTTAGGAAATTTCGGAAGCTTTGAAAGTTTTGAAAGCTTTGAAAGCCGTTTTGTGAAACAGCCTGCGCAAAAGACTGTTTCACAAAAGACCGCTTCACGGAAAAGCTTATTCTCAAAAGACTGTTTCACGGAAACTATTTCACGGAAAGAGTCAGGTGTTCCCCGCTTTCATAGTCAACGCAAACCGTATCGTTTTCGCGGACTTTGCCTGCCAGAATCATGCGCGCAAGCGAATCGCCGACTTCGGTTTGAACCAGACGGCGAAGCGGACGCGCTCCGTAAGACGGATCATACCCGGTATCGGCCAGCCACTGACGCGCCGAATCGGTAACGTCAATATTTATGCGGCGATCTGCCAGGCGTGCAGCCGTGAGCGAAATCTGAATATCGACAATTCCGGCAAGTTCGTCGCGCGTAAGCGGTTCGAAAATAACAAGTTCGTCGAGACGGTTGATAAATTCCGGCTTGAAATGCGCATGAACAGAATCCATAACCGCTTTGCGCTTTGTTTCCTCGTCAGACTGCGAAGACACGAGGAATTGCGAACCCAGATTTGAGGTCATAATCAGGATTGTATTGCGAAAATCAACGGTTCTGCCCTGTCCGTCGGTCAGGCGGCCGTCATCCAAAACCTGAAGCAGGATGTCAAAAACTTCGGGATGCGCTTTTTCAACCTCATCAAAAAGCACAACCGAATACGGACGGCGGCGGACAGATTCTGTCAGCTGTCCCCCCTCTTCATATCCGACATACCCCGGCGCAGCTCCGATAAGGCGGGACACGGACGATTTTTCCATATATTCGCTCATGTCAATGCGAACCATCGCACGCTCGTCGTCAAACAGGAAGTCTGCGAGAGCTTTTGCCAGCTCGGTTTTGCCCACACCGGTAGGCCCGAGGAAAAGGAATGAACCTGTGGGACGGTCGGGGTCGGATATTCCGGCGCGCGAACGGCGAACAGCATCCGAAACCGCGCTTATCGCTTTTTTCTGTCCGATAACTCGCGCGGCAAGCTCATCTTCCATGTGCAGAAGCTTCTCGTTTTCGCCCTGCATAAGCCGTCCGACGGGAATCCCCGTCCATTCGGCAACGATTTTCGCTACGGAATCCGCGTCCACATGGTCGGGAACCATCGGTTCGGGGTCTGCGATTTCCTGTCCTTCTTTGCGGTTCTTTTCTTTTTCGTCTTCCGCATTTTGAGCTTCTTCAAGCTCTTTTTGAATCTGAGGGATTTCGCCGTATCTTATTCGTCCCGCCGTCTCGTAATCTCCTTCGCGCTCGGCGCGGTCGGCTTCCGTGTTCTTCGCATCCAAGGCTACGCGAAGCTCTCCGATCCGGTCGTGTCCTGCTTTTTCCGCAGCCCAGCGAGCGTTTAGAGCGGTCAGTTTTTCACGAGAATCCGCAAGTTCTGCGCGAATTTTTTCAAGCCTTTCCTTCGAAGCCGAATCCTCGCTTTCTTTAAGCTGCATTTCTTCCATCTGCAGTCTCGCGACACGGCGGTTCAGCTCGTCAATTTCTTCAGGTTCGGAGTCCAGCTCCATTCGCAGGTGAGCTGCCGCCTCGTCCACCAGATCGATTGCCTTATCAGGCATTTGACGCCCTGAAATATAGCGGTTTGACAGAGTGGCGGCCGCAACAAGCGCGTCATCTCCGATTGTGACTTTATGATGCGCTTCATATCTTTCTTTTATTCCGCGCAAAATCGCAATCGTGTCCTCAACGCCGGGTTCGCCCACAAAAACCTGCTGGAATCTGCGTTCCAAAGCCGGGTCTTTTTCAACGTTTTCGCGATATTCGTCCAGTGTGGTCGCACCGATAAGACGCAGTTCGCCTCTTGCAAGCATGGGTTTAAGCATATTGCCCGCGTCCATTGACCCTTCGGCAGCGCCCGCCCCGACAATCGTGTGAATTTCGTCGATAAATGTGATTATTTGTCCGTCAGCTTTTTTAATTTCCTCGAGAACAGACTTGAGCCGCTCTTCAAATTCGCCGCGATATTTCGATCCGGCAACCATCGCCCCCAAGTCAAGCGACACGAGTTTCTTGTTTTTAAGCGTGCTCGGGACGTCTCCGGCAACGATACGCTGCGCAAGTCCTTCTATTACAGCCGTTTTACCCACCCCAGGCTCGCCGATCAGAACGGGATTGTTTTTTGTGCGGCGGCTGAGAATCTGAATTACGCGTCTGATTTCCTGGTCGCGTCCGATAACCGGATCTGTTTTGCCTTCTGCTGCGCGCGCGGTCAGGTCGGTCGAATATTTTTCGAGAGCCTTGTAGCTTCCTTCCGCGTCCGCGCTTGTTATTTTCTTTCCTCCGCGAACTTCGGGAACCGCTTCGCGCAGTTTTTTCGCGTCTGCGCCGGCTTTTTTCAGGATTTGTGCCGACTGCGAATCAGTATCGCACAGCGCAATAAGCAGATGGTCGGCGGACACATATTCGTCGCCCATCGCTTTCATCTCTTTTTCTGCCTGCACAAGCACTGTCTGAAGCTGTCTGCTTGCGTCAGGCTGGGATGTTGTCGTTCCGGAAGCCGACGGCAGATCCGCCAATGCGCGGCGAACATCCGCTCCGATTGCCTGAGGATCTGCTCCGACTGCCTGAAGCAGAGGACGAACAACGCCTTCGGTCTGACGAAGCAGAGCATCAAACAGGTGCAGGTCGCTTATCTGAGCATTTCCCATTGCCGAGGCGCTCTGAATTGCGTCGCTGATTGCTTCTTGTGTAAGATTTGTGAACTTTTGCGCCATTTTCTCTTCTCCTTTTCTTGCGCCTTGCGCAACTGATTTTTAATTATACACCAAAAGTTGAGTCTACCTCACTAAAGTTTTTATATCTTGACATATTTTTTCGAGTTGCGCAAGAGTTTTTTGTCTGTATATGCGAAAATCCCGTCTGAACGGTTTGTCTGGGCTTGTTTTGCCTTTGTTTTGACCGGTCAGGCGGGATTTTTTGTTGTGCTGCGCGGTTCGGCGCGCGCTAACTCGTTGCCCCTGCTGTCATGCCGGGGGCGCATTCGGCTTGCGCGAGCCGGATTTGCGAGGAATCGGGTTTACGCGAGCCGGGTTTACGAGGAATCGGGTTTACGCGAGCCGGGCATGTCTGATGCAGACAGCCGCAAACTCAGCTTGTCTGCCCGACTCCGGCATGTCTGCGGCCGATTTGCGGCTGAAACTCAGCTTATCCGCATTCAGCGTGCCTGCATTCAGCATGCCCACAGCTGAACGGGCGCAGACTGCGCGGCGGGCGCGGCTGCGGCGGATGCGGAAGCGCACGCGCTGCCGGCGGCGAGTTCGCACATGTCCTGAATAATCAGATCCGTGAAATTGTTG
>OMWX01000006.1 GCA_900314875.1 uncultured Actinomycetes bacterium
GTTGCAGTCGACTCGCAAAGATTCTCGCCCAAATTCTTTTCGGACAGTTTAATGCCTTTCTGCGGCCGATACTTCTTGCAAAACTGCCTGTAACTCTTCGCCTGCGTATTGTCCGCAGCCTTCACTTCGACCGGCGTAAGTTCCCCGCCGTCCTCGTAAATAAAATCAACCTCGGCAGTATTGCCCGACCGCCAGAAAAAACGGCTGTTTCCCAAGCGATTTCAGCTTATTAAGAACATAGTTTTCCGCAAACGCGCCCTTAAATCGGAAATAATTCCCGGTTCCCTCAAAAACCGTCTCAGGCGAAATTTGCGATCTTGCCCTGAGCAGTCCCATATCCGACATATAAACCTTAAAATACGTTTTGTCGGCAAACCCAGTCAGCGGTGTTTCCGGCTTATCAACAAGTTCCGTCTTAATCGCCAGCCCGGCATCCGCCAGCCACTGCAGAGCTTCTTCCAGCTGCGCCGAACGCTTGCCTTTCTTCACATGCGAAAAAACAAACTTGTTATTCTCTTTCGCCAGCTGCACGGGCACGGAATCCCAAACCCAGCGAATCCTGGGAACCTCTTTAAGCGGCGCGTGCTTGGCAAAATCATCCGCATAATCCGACAGAATTTCTTTTTGAACCGTTTCAACCTCGTCAAAATCCCGCGTTTCCGTCCAAGCTTTGACTGCTTCCGGCATTCCTCCGACCGCGTAAAACTCTCTGAGCATTTTTTCCATGGGAATTTTGTACAAATCGGGAATTTCGCGGTCTGCCGGCCATTCGGCGAAGGTCTGGATCAGGTCTTCCCTGCCGTTAGCGATAACAAATTCTTTGAAGCTCATAGGATACAGTTCCAGCCTGCTGACTTTCCCAACCGGAAACGATGTATGGTTTCGATTCAGCGTCATACCCAGCAGAGATCCCGCGCACACTACATGCAGCTCTCTGAAATTTTCGCAAAAATATTTCAATGATGTAATTGCTTTAGAACATGACTGGATTTCATCGAAGAAAACAAGAGTTTTCCCGGGAACGATTCGCGTTTTGCAATTTTGTTCCAATTCGCGAACGATTCTTTTCACGTCAAAATCATATTCGAATATTTCGGAAAGTTTTTCATTCGATTCGAAATTCACATACGCGTATTTTTTGAAATTATTGCGTGCAAACTCATTGATTATGTATGTTTTGCCGCATTGCCTGACTCCTGTAAGAATAAGCGGCTTGCGTCGAGAGCTGTCTTTCCATTTTTCAAGCTTTTTCGTTATCTCTCTATACATGATATTCCCAAAACTCCTATGACTTTTGCAAATACTATTGCAAAAGTCATAGGAGTTTTGCAAGCAGAGTTGCAAAAGTCATAGGAGTTCTTGCAGAATACTTGCAAAAATCACAGAACTCTTGCGGCGAAAAGAATTAAAACAGGGGATTAAAAACAGAGAGAGAAAGGAGAAAGAAAAGAAAGAAGGAAAGAAAGAAAAAAGAAAAAGAAAAGTCGGGGACTGGAAAGATGAGAATTAAAAAACCGGGGACTGAAAAAAGCGAAGAGTTGAGATACAAAAGATTGAGATACGAAAAAAAAAAAAAAAAAAAAAAACGGCGAAATTGCGAAGAAAACGCCGGTTTTTATGTTCTCGAAAGCTCAACGTTCCCGAAAATTCAACAGAACTTCAGGAGCCGCAAGATTAAAGCCGGACTGCCGAAACCGAACAGCAAATGCCGCATAGTCAATGTTGCGAAGCCAAAGCTGTGCAACAAAACTTTACACAATAAAACCTTGCGCAATAAAGTTTTACACAGCACAACCTTGCAGATTAAAGCCTCGCAGATTAAAGCCTCGCACGACTAAAACTTTGCGCAGCCTTAAAACCTAAAAGACCTTAAACCCTTTACGCGCGCGCCCTGTGTCCCGTCTTGTCGAGCCAGTCGAAGTAAACATTCTCGAGACTGCTGCGCTTAAGAGTCAGGTAGGTAAGCACAGTCTGCGACTGAACCGCATACGCGAACAGAAGGTCAGGCTTCACGCCGGAAGCCGTGTATCTGTCTTCCTTCTGGTCGTGAGACACATTAATCCTGTTCGCGTTCAGCATATTAAGCAGGCGCGAAGCGTCGCCGCTGACCGCAAACTCGGTCGTATTCTCGTCGGTCGACAGATTTTTGATTTCATCTTCGACGACAATCTTTCCGCCGTTAAGAATCGCAACGCGCGTCGCAGTCTGCTCAACCTCGCTCATCAGATGAGACGAAAGAAGAACCGAACCGCCGTTCTTGGCAAAAGTATGCAGAATATCGCGCACCCACACAATACCGTCCGCATCCAAACCGTTAACAGGCTCGTCAAGAATAAGCATCTTCGGCGATCCGATCAGCGCAACGCCCAAAGCCAGACGCTGCTTCATACCCAGCGACAGTCCGGACACCTTCTTCCCTCGCGCATGAGACAAATCAACGCGCTCAAGGACCTTGTCGACAACTTGGTTCGGTTTGTCCAGTTTAAGACGCAGAGCCTGAATTTTCAGCACGCTTTCGGCCGTAATTCGCGAGTCGAGCCAAGTCGGATCAAGCATTACGCCGATTTTGCGACCAGGATCTTCAATATCCACATATTTCTTTCCATAAAAGGTCGCTGTTCCTCCGTCTGACTCGATCATTCCGCACATAATATTCATGAGCGTACTCTTGCCGGCACCGTTCGGTCCGAGAAGCCCGAGAACTTCCCCCTCACGCATGTTCAGGGAAAGCCTGTCCAAAATCGTCTGAGATCCGTATTTTTTAACAATATCTTTTACTTCTAATGCTATCGACATGGCACATACTTTCTGAATCTGAACAAACCGAATATGTAAACAACCGCACACCAAACCAGAATAAAGGCAAAAGATTTGAACCAATCGGCAGGAGACGAGTTGAGATCCTGAATTTCTCCTTCAAGGTGCACCGGAAGGTACTTGTAGACAGTTTCCACGATGTCTTTAAGTCCAGGAATCAGTCCGACAAGTCCCGTAATCATGCCAGTTCCCCATTGAATAACGAAAACCGCGATAACACCGCCTGCAGGGGAAATGAAGATAAATCCGAAACAGTATCCGAGAAAAGCGACAAAAAGCGCGGTCAAAATAAATAATCCCAATGATTTCGCAATGTCAGTCAGACCATATGAAAGGCATGGAACATTGTGAGCTTTGATAATCGCAATCATAATCGGATGAGTCACACCATACCCGACAATGCTCGCAGCAGTAACCATAACAGCAACCGCAGAAGCCTTCGTCGCCATTACAGTGCCGCGTCGCGGCTGAACAAGCATTTCAAGTGCGATAGAATTTCGTGAAAGCACGCCCGTGGAAGCCAGCGTTCCGTATATGCCGATCATAACCATGAACAGACCGCTTGCAGTCAGCTGTTCATATGGAACATCCGCAGGCTGATCAACTTTGTCAAGAAAAAAACTGATAAGAGAAACAGACGAGATATGAGCCAAAATAGCGCAAATCGGGATAACCCAAAGAGAGCGGATCGAAGCCAGCTCTTTTATGTCAGCGCGCATTTCGTCCTCCTTACTTTTTACATGCAAACATTTTCTGAATCTCATCCCCATTAATTCGCAATCGCGAATTCACATTACTGCGTCCTGATCGTCCAAGGACATGAAATTCACAACATGACCAAGTTTACCATATGCAGGGGTCAGAAAGTTTCGACGCATTGCATGGCAGTCTAATCTGCAATTAATCCGTACTTAATCTGCGGTTAAATGTAAGCTGTATATCATTATGCCTGCAAAAGCGGCAGAAAAACATGCAAATCTGCAATGGAAACATTGCAGACAATGCAGACAATGCAGACAATGCAGACAATGCAGACAATGCAGACAAAGCAGACGGCACGACAAAACATACAGAAAATACAATGAAGATAATAAATACGCAGACAGAAAACGGTTCCCAGGCAGGCAAAGTTCCTCAGGCAGGCAAAACAGCGCAGGCTGACATAACGCAGGCTGACAGCACAGCGCCAACCGACTCAGCAGCGCAGAAAAATGCAGCTCAAACCGACTCAGCGAAGGCGCAGCAGAAAAACACGGCGCAGAAAAACGCAGCGCAGCCGGAGACTTCCCTGTCCCGCTCCCTGACTGATCGTCACATCCTGCTTATCGCGCTGGGCGGCGCAATCGGAACCGGACTTTTCTACGGTTCGGCCGAGTCGATTTCGCTGACCGGTCCGTCGATTCTGCTTGCTTACCTGCTCGGCGGTCTGATTATTTTCCTGATTGTCCGCGCGCTGGGCGAAATGAGCGCGCACGAGCCGCGTTCGGGCGCATTCAGCTGGTACGCGTCAAAATATTGGAGCAAGCGCGCCGGCTTTATTTCGGGCTGGAATTACTGGTTTAACTATGTTTTGGTGTCCATGGTAGAGTTAAGCGTAGTCGGAACATTCGTGCGCTACTGGTTTCCGCAGATTCCCGCTTGGGCGAGCGCGGCTTTTTTCCTTGGTGTTATCGTTTTATCAAATCTTGCGGGCGTGAAACAGTTCGGCGAGGCTGAGTTCTGGCTTGCGCTTATCAAAATCGTTGCCGTAATTTTGATGATTATCGGCGGACTGGTCTGCATTATCCGCTCGACGGAAGGCATTTGGGGAACGAAAGCCTCATTTGCGAATCTGTTTGCCAATTCTTCTGACGGCCCTGCTTCCGGCTTTATGCCCTACGGTCTTATTTCCAAGGTCGCAGGCGGTTCAGGCGGTTCCGGCGGCGAAACTCATCTCGCAGGGCTTCTTATCGCGCTGGTCGTCGTCATGTTCAGCTTCGGCGGCACCGAGCTTGTCAGCGTCACGGCCGGCGAGGCGAAAGATCCGAAACGCAGCATTCCCCGCGCGGTAAACGGCGTTATCTGGCGAATCCTGGGCTTCTATGTCGTCGCTTTGGCGGTTATCATGGCGGTTGTTCCCTGGCAGCATATCGGCGAGCCGAATGAGAACGGCGTGACTGTCAGCCCGTTCGTGCAGATTTTTGATTCGGTCGGCATTCATGCGGCTGCCGGGATTTTGAATTTTGTGTGTCTTACGGCGGTTATCAGCGTATACAATTCTGCGCTTTACTCTAATTCGCGAATGCTTTTTTCTCTGGCAAAACAGGGCAATGCGCCCAAGTTTCTGGGTCGGCTGAACTCTCGCGGAATCCCTTCTGCCGGCGTTTTCGTTTCGGCTTTCATTACTGCCGCTGCGGTTGTTGTCGTGTTCCTCTGGCCTGATTTTGCGTTCAACTATCTTATGTCAATCGCGACCGGAGCTGCGGTTATCAACTGGACGATGATTGCGATTACTCACACGAAATTCCGCAAGCATATTCTCGAACACGAAGGTCAGGAGGGCATTGAAAAACTTGAGTTCAAGCTGCCTTTAGCCAAGTTTTCCGACATATTTGTCATTCTGGCCATGGCTTGTCTCGCGGCAATCATGTTTTTCATTCCGGAATACAGGGTCGCGGTTATCGCAATCCCTGTCTGGCTGGCGGCCTTATATGCCGCAAGCGTGCTGCATGATAAGAAAAATCGCGGATGACAAGCGGATGACAAGAAAATCCCGCACGATAAAAATCATGCGGGACTGAAGTTCATGCTGAAGTTCATGCTGAAGTTCATGCGGGACTGAAGTCAGGCAAAACCCGAACAAGCTCACTTTCCGATTGAGGTCGGGTCAGGGTTGACTTTCTGTTTGCGCTCGTATATGAAGTAGCAGACCGTGCTGAACACGCCGAACCAGGTCAGCCCGACCAGCGCAACGATTCGCGTTTCTTCGCCTATAAGCAGCGTTATGTACATGAAAATAAAGAACGCCAGGCAAATAGGGTCGAGTATCTTGTAAGCGGGCATTTTAAATCCGTCAGGCGCGAAGTCGGCTGATTTGCGGTATTTCATGTGCGCGAGAATCGTGAACGAGTAGACGAACAGAATTACGGTCGAGGCCGCCGACGAGAACAGGATGAACGCGGTTTTCATCTGCGGCATAAGACTGCAAATGGGCGAAATCGAGATTACGCAGGCGGACGCGATGATTGCGCGCGCGGGGACTTTGCGGTCGGATACTTTCGCGAAATATTTAAGCGCGGGGTTTCTTGCCAGTTCTGCCTGCTGGTAGAGCTGTCGGCCGGCCGAGTAGAGCAGCGAGTTGATTGCCGAGGCTGCTGCGGTTACAACGACGAAAAATACGAGCATTGCCGCCCATTTTATGCCGGCGTATTCGAACACCATGATGAACGGAGACTGGAATCCGCCGCCTGCTTTTTCTTTGAAGTTGCGCCAGGGAACGATTGCTGTGATTGCGATAAGCGAGCCGACATAGAAAATCAGCACGCGGTAGACGATCTGGTTGATTGCCTTGGGTATGTTTTTGCGCGGTTCTTCCGCTTCGGAGGCTGCCACGCCGACGAATTCGATGGATGTGTATGCGAAGAATGCCATCGGGAAACTTAACAGCAGTGCCATGAACCCGTTGGGCGCAAGGCTGAACCCGTCGAAAATGTTTGAAAGGCTGACTTTGCCGGCTTCAATGTATTCGTCTGCCGCTTCAACGTAATGCGCGGGATAGCTGAATTGGATGACAAGCATGACGATTGCGGTGAGAATCATTCCGACTATCAGCGAAATTTTTATCATTCCGAACCAGAATTCGGCTTCTCCGAACAGTTTCACGGCGATAAGGTTGACGCATGCGAATAGTACCAGGAATCCGATTTCGATGAAGAATTTGCAGTCTGTGACGTCTATGTCGAATGTTTTGAAGAATGATATGCAGTAGGTACCGATTGCGGTGGCTTCGGTCATTGCGACGAACATGACGACAAACCAGTATGTCCAGCCGCAGAATCGTCCCCAAGTCGTGCCCAGGTATTTGCCGATAAAGTTGATGAACGAGTGCTGGCTGGGGTCGTAGTACATCATTTCGCCGATTGCACGAAGCAGGATGAACATGAATATGCCGATTGTCAGGTATACCAGCGCGATGGAAGGACCGGTCAGCGCGATGGATTTGCCTGAACCGAGGAACAGTCCGGTGCCGATTGTTCCGCCCAGAGCGATGAACTGAATGTGACGGCTGTTCAGACCGCGTTTCATTTCGTTGTCGCGGTCAAGCGTTTCAACGGACGCCAGGCTTTGCTCTCCAGCTGCAGCTGCTGAGCAGGAGACTGCTGAGGAAGCCGAAGCCGCTGTTTTGCTTTTTCCGGGTCTGCCGTTTGAGCTGTTCGAGCCATTCGGGGTTTTTGAACGCATGTGCGATGACTTGTCTGTTTTATCGCTTTGTGACGGGGACATTTTTCCTCCGATTCAGGCCGGATTGTGAATTTTTCCGGCTTTTTCTACGGGCATTATTATACTTCCCCTGGCGTATTTCAAAGATGTTTCGCATTTGTTGCGCACTGCTTGCAAACGCAAAAAGCGGGCTTTCGGTCGGAAAACCCGCTTTTGGCGCCTGATCTCGGTTTTATTTTTTCAAGATCTGCTTCCATTTTCAGAATCTGCGAAGCTTGTTTTCTCCGCAATAAATTCTAACGTTGCTTCACTGTCTGAAGCCGGTTCTGACTGTCAGATAAGACAGAAAAACCGTGTGATGTCTCCATTCGCCGAATTTATTACGGCTCTTCTGAGACTACTGTACTTGCGTGCGTGCAATTTTTCCGTTAAAGGACTGAGCTTCGTCGGCGTCTTGGGGGTCTCCCTGGTTCCATGAAAACATGGCTCGCAGCTTGGGACCTACCTGCTCGATCGGAGCGTTCGAGTGCTTCTCCTGAAGCTCCTTGAACTTGGGTGCTCCGGCAGCCTGGTCGTCCATGAATTCTTTGGCGAATGAACCGTCCTGGATTCTCTTGAGCTGGTAGCGCATGTGTTCTTTGGTCTGTTCGTCGCAAACGGTTGAAGTGTAGTCTCCGTACTGCGCGGTGTCGGAGCAGGACCAGCGGGCCTTGTTCAATCCGCCTTCGTTCATGAGGTCTACGAGCAGCTTGAGCTCGTGACATACTTCGAAGTAAGCGATTTCAGGCTGGTATCCGGCTTCGGTAAGTACTTCGAATCCGATTTCTACGAGGTGGTTCAGACCGCCCATAAGAACATCCTGCTCGCCGAACAGGTCGGTTTCAGTTTCTTCTTTGAAAGTGGTCTTGATTCCGCCTGCGCGGAGTGAGCCGAGTGCTTTAGCGTATGCGAGGGTGATATCCCATGCGTCGCCGCGAGGATCCTGCTCAACTGCAACTACAACGGGAACGCCGCGACCGGAAGTGTATTCGCGACGGACTGTGTGACCGGGTCCCTTGGGCGCAATAAGAAATACGGGGTGATCTTCGGACGGCTTAATGTATCCGTAGTGAATGTTGAAGCCGTGCGCGAATGCCAGTGCAGCACCCTCTTTAATGTTCGGTTCAATGTCGTTCTTCCAGATTGTCGACTGATACTGGTCGGGAGCGAGAATCATAATAATGTCTGCTTCTGCGGCCGCGTCTGCTACGGACTTTACTTCGAGTCCCTGCTCTTTTGCGTATTCTACGGACTTTGAGGTCGGGCGCAGTCCGACTACTACGTCAACGCCGGAGTCGCGAAGGTTGAGCGCGTGAGCGTGTCCCTGCGAACCGTATCCGATGATTGCTACTTTCTTTCCGTCGAGCACCGACAAGTCAGCGTCGTTATCATACCAAATCTGTGCTGCCATTGCTTGAGACCTTTCTCCCGGTTTTATTCTTGGCTTCACTTCCGTGCGGACTGTTTTGCCGCACGGATTTCGGGGTTTTCCCCGAATCTAATTTTATCCTAATACGCGCGAATTTTTTTCGCTGTGCATTCTCATATTTTGGGATAAGTTTTTCGTTTTTCTGTTCGGCTTAATTTCAGATATTTTATGTCGCTTTATATGCAAATCCGCGCCCTGCAGCAAAATTGCAAAGCGCGAATTGTTGAAGTTTAACCGTTTGTTTTGAAGGTTTACTCCGCGATAACACGCACGGTGAACTGTGCTGTTATTTCGGGGTGCAGGTTTGCGGACGCGGGGAAGTCTCCTGTTGTCTTGATTCCTGCTACGGTGATTGTTTTTGCCGCGACGTTTATGCCTTTTGCAGACAGCGCTTCGGATACTGCTTCCGGGGTGATTCCGCCGAAGAGTTTTCCGGATTCGCTGACTTTGGCGCTGATTTCGACGACGGTTCCTTCAAGCGCGGTTTTGGTTGCGACGGCGTCTTCGCGGGTTGCAAGTGCCTGTGCGCGGCGGCGGCGCTGCATCTGCTCAATCTGAGATGCTGCGGACTTGTTCCATGCGAATGCGAGTCCCTTGGGGTAGAGATAGTTGCGGGCGTAGCCTGCTTTGACTTCTACTACGTCGCCGGAGTGTCCCAGGTTTGCTACTGAGTCGGTGAGGATGACTTTGGTGTTTTTACCCATTGTTTTTCACTCTCCTTTTCAGCGTCCGTTTGACGCATAGGGCAGGAGCGCCATTTCGCGAGCGTTTTTGATTGCGCGTGCGATTTCACGCTGTTCTTGGACAGTTACGCCGGTGATTCGGCGGGAACGGATCTTGCCGCGGTCTGAGATGAATTTGCGCAGCAACGCCGTGTCTTTGTAGTCAATTTCGGTTACTTTAGCTGTTTTGAGCGGGTTCGGCTTTTTTTTGAAAGGCTTTACCGGAGCCTGCGGTCTTTTGCGTGACATTTTTGACACTTCCTTATTTTGATGCTTATTTTCTAGAATTCAGGCATGTCCTCGGATCCGAATTCGTCATTGCTGCCGAATGATCCGAATGAGGCGTTTTCGTTTGCGGGCGCACTCCACGGATCTGCAGCAGGAGTCGAGCCGCCTGTGTATGTTCCGCCTGAAGGCGCAAAGCCCCCGTTGTTTGCATTGCCGGAACCGTCGCGTGTCTGACGGTTTACGGATGCGGTTGCTCGGAGCAGGGAGGGACCTATGTCGGATACGCGCATTTCGACGATTGTGCGGTTTTGTCCGTCTCGCGTCTGGTATGAGCGCTGTCTTAGGGTTCCTTGTGCGACGACGCGCATGCCTTTGGACAGGGATTGTGCGATATTGTTTGCAAACGTGCCGTTTGGCTGATTCCATGCACTGCAGTTCAGGAACAGCGTGTCTCCGTTTTCCCATTGTCCGGTTTGGCGATTGTAGTTTCGCGCCGTGCTGGCGATTGTGAAGCTAACGACAGTCGCGCCGCTGGGCAGCGTGCGAAGTTCGGGGTCGCCTGTGAGGTTTCCCGTGACTGTTATGTTTGTTTCGCCTGCCATTATTTTCCTTTGCTTCCGTGCTGTTTACGGGCTTATTTTGTGTCTTTGCGAAGAATCTTGGTACGGATTATCGACTCGTTGAGTTTGAGGAGTCGGTCGAGCTCGTCGCTTACCGCAGGTTCTGCAGTGTAGTTGATGACAGCGTAGTTTCCTTCGAGTTTGCCATCGATTTCGTATGCGAGCTTGCGTCGTCCCCAATAATCAGTATTGTCGACCGTTCCCTTTGCCTTGGTGACGGTGCCGAGGTAGCTTTCTACAAGCTTTTTCAGACCGTTTTCGTCAAGTTCGGGGTCAGCTATGAGCATCAGTTCATATTTGTGCGCAGACATCACCCACCTCCTTCGGACTTTTCAGGCCGCAGACTTTCTGCGGCAGGAGTGTGTAAACGCTTTTGAGTTTCCACTCAATTTCTATAACTTACCACGCAGCTGCGACTAATGTAATCCTTCGCATATACCTCTGATATTTTGGTCGGTTTTGATCTGACTTCTGCTGCCTGTTTTCTTTGCTTCTTGTCGTTTTTATGATTTTGTTCTTTTGCTTTTTCACGAGATAGTTCAGCTGTGTTGTCTTTTTGTTTTCTTCTTTGGTTTATTTGTTTTTCGCTTTTTTCGCTGATAATTATGTTACTTGACTTTGATTTTAAATGTTTGTATCGCATGTATGAAAGTGACCCCGTATTTTCATACGAGGTCACTTTGATGATCTTATAAGTGTTAAACGAAAGCTTGTGCTTCGTTTACAACTTTTTAATTATCAGATTTCAATGTTCTTGCGAGAACGGATTCCGAAGTATGCAGCAACAGAAAGCAGAGCCGCACCAATTACGGTGAATACCGCGATACCCGCTGCACCAGTCAAAGGAAGCTCAGAACGACTTCTGTAGTTTGTAACCTTTACAGTGGTTGAAGTCTGACCGGCGTTGTCGAATGCAACGTACTTGTTGTCGGCATCAACCGCAGAACCGCCAACAGTTACATTCTCCTCGAGACCAGAAAGAACCTCATCACCGTTTCCTACCCAAGTAGTATCATCCTGGTCAGCAGACTTAACTGTGTAGGCAGGCGAGATAGTGAATACAAAATCCTTTGCGAAATCTGTACTGTAGGTGTTAGGAGCAGCCTTCTCAGAAACCAGATACGTACCTTCAGAAAGACCGCGAATTGTTACAAATCCCGAAGAGTCCGTGTAGAATAATCCGGCATTTCCTTCTACAGATGTAGAACCATTCGTATAGTAGATATTATTCGCTGTATCATGAGTTCCATCATTCCTAAGATATTCGTTGTAAGCAAGGTTTTTGCCCTGACGAGTTCCGGAGACCGCGCTGGTCCTCTGAACAAGGAAGCCTGCACCCGAAAGAAGTTCTCCATTCTTGTTTACCTTCTTAATCTTAAGCTCGTATGAATAAACATTCACAGTCGCAACGGTAGTTGTTCTGGTCGTAGACATATCCTGCGGATTGTTGGAGTATGTAACGCTCAGCTGATTGTAGTTTCCATTCTTCGAGTCAATACCGTCAGTTACACGAGAAGAATCAACGCCATTATCGAGATTAGCAAATTTAGCGTTAGAGTTCAGAGTTGCCCAAAGAGTAACAACTACATCAGCACCGTAAGCAGGAGCGACAGAGGTAGATGTATCCACTTTGTTAACATAGAGGGACATATCGATAACAATATTCGTGTCGCCGTCAAGAGCTTTGGTAAAAGATACAGTGTAGTCTGTATCTTCAGTAAGAGTGGCATTACCTACCTTAACCGAAGTAATACCCGGAGTCGATCCGCCAGTCTGCTTAGTACCATTGAACGTCAAACCCTTGTAAAGGGTATCGTTAATCTTGAATTGACGATTCTGGCCGTAACCTGCGAACTCGGGAATCTTAGTCTTCAGCTGGAAGTTTACTTTCTCACCTACCGCGTAAGAAGGTTTGTCCATAACAACAGGATCATTGCTGAAATCGACTACACGCTTCGAACGATCGATCTCATCGTTCTTCATATCAATACTGCCTTCGAAAGAATTTACGACAAGATATTCTCCCGAAATAGCATCTTTCTTTGCATTGGCATCAATGTGATCTGCATGATAGGTTGTTCCAACAAGCATCGGAACAGAAACCGAATCTTTTCCTGCAGTTGAAGATGTAGAAGTGTCAATTACAAGATAAAGTCCCTCAGTAAGAGTATTTACCGACGGATCGGTTACCTGAAGAGAAGTACCGGTCTCGGTATTCAGCTGATTGTAAAGAGACTGAGCAAATTTACGAACATCAGACTGCGCCGTGAAATGATCCGTGGGATTGAATCCCCAAGGAGTATCTCGTTCGATACCATAGAGCGAATTAATATCTGTATTGCCCGTTGATTGACCTGCAGCTACAAGCGCTGCTGCAATCTGGGTCGAATAATCAGGATTGTCAATAAGAGTGAAACCCTCTACCGCATTCTGATTTACAGTCTGAGTAGACGCATCTTTAACTTTAAAATCGCTGTTATACGAAGCAATCTTAATCGCCTTCAGCGTATGGCCGGAGGTATTGTTAATTGTAAGCTTACCGTCTTTTGTAGACGGTTCAGTAGCCGAATACGCATTCGCGATTCCTGCGGAGGCTGCGAAGCCGCTGAATGCGACCGCCGCACCTGCAACCGTGGCGAAGACTTTTTTAAATGTCCCCTTCATGGCTTTCTCCTTAGCTCCTCCCTTTCGGGAGATTCTTTCTTTTTTTCCTGATACTTAACTTCCGACGGTCGTCGGAAATTTTTCGGCTTTTCTCGTCACATTCTTCGTGTGCGATAAACCGAGCAGGGGCGGGACAGTATTTACTACTAATCCCTTTCCCCTTTTCCCTGTCCTCAGTCATTCTCTCAGACCATTTGGTCGAAGCCGTTTGATTGAGTTACAGGAAATTCTATCATGTTGTCAGACAGAAAAGTTGTGAAACCGGAAATTTTCTGAAAATTTTTCGAACGTTCCTACTTTCGCCTGACAGATTCAACAAAAGACTTTCATACATTCTTAATGTTATTGCACAGCATAAGCGTCGGATTCTATTCCAGCGAGCTTATATATTCAGGTTCAGCTTGCAGAGAAGTTTTAATTCAGGTCTGCTTGCAGGTGTTTTGCTTCTCACTGCTCAGAGAGTTTGTGCAAGGAGAAGAACTGAGAGCGTGCGCAAAAACGCAGTTTGCAGTTCGCCTGTGTCTCGCGCCATGAAGCGCGGTTGATGCAAATAGCAATGCAAGACAGTCGCTTACTGAATTCTTGTATGCGCCGGAGCGCGCACACGCTCTATTTTGTTATGCTGCAGGTATGTGCCTCGCAGCAAACGAGGCACGTCGGTCTACAGTTGTTTGAGACTACTCCTGCTTGCTGCTTGCATAGTATTTGCGGTAAATCAGCCAAGTTGCTGCTCCTGCTCCTGCTACGAGCAGACCGGTGCGAATCAGATTCGCCGGAGTAAACCATGCGCCTGTCAGAGGCAGATCGCCGCGCTCTTTAGGATCTACAAACGCTGCAGCTTTTTCGACATTTGTCTTGCCGGAAACTCTGGCATCGATTTCAAAATCCCAAACCTCGTCAGTTTTAATGTATCCTGACGGCGCATCTTTTTCTTCTACACGATAATAACCCCACTCAAGCGATTCGACTTTAATCGTGCCGCTTGTGCTGTCCGTATCGCATTTCACGGAAGAAGATTCCGTGCACGAGGCTCCTGTCGAATCATCCGCAACAGTCCACGTGTGTTCAACAGTGGAACGAGTATCATCCGTATATTTCGTCAAAGTCCAAGACGAACCTGAAAGCGGATTTGACATTCCGTCGACTTTCAGCCATTTTGCAGAGCCGAGCACAGGATTCTCGTTAATAACGCCAATGCCGAAAACAAGCTCTGTTACTGTTCCGTCGTCCAGAGTCTTCCAATCCGGAATCGTCACTGTCTGATCTGTTGCTTTAGTATAGCCCGCCGGCACAGTAGTTTCTTTCAGAACATAAGTTCCGGCCGGAATATCTCTGTGCGTATTCACTTTGAACTTGCCGGGATCGGTATCCTCGTCATAGTAAGTGTTCGTCGTCGGACATGGAGACGAAACACAATCCGTGATTTCGTTCGTGACTGCCGTAGTTCCTGAAGAATCATACAGCGTCCAGCCGGAATTCGCTACAAAATCTTGCGACACGGCATCCTTCTTCGACCAAGTCAGATATTGGTCCTTAGGAGGATTCTCAATTCTGATGTCGTTTTGACTTGTCATATCAGTCCAGCTGACACCCGAATCTGCAGAATATTGCCATGCGATCGTCCCTGAAGCATCCACAACAACCCTGTATCGTTCAGTAGTTGTGCTGTAACCTGCGGGAGATGTCGCTTCAGTGATGTAGTAAGTTTCCGCTCCCCACGGAAGTTCGAGTTTGAACTTGCCCGCTGTATCGTCCCGGTCATCCCACCAGTTTGTGCCGGGAGTAGCGCCAGACTGCAGGTCGGTTACAGTATGCGAGGCTGACGAACCTTCGCTTGCTTTGTAAATGGTCCATGTTGCAGCAGGAAGCAATTCACTCCTATTTTCAGAATTAACTTTGCTCCAAGCAATGGGGATATCAGCAGGCGTATTTGTAATTACGCCCTCCGTAGGAAGCGATGTTGGTCCTGAACCGTCAGAATTGTAATATTCAGCTATCTTTGTCGAGGTTCCCTCGCCTCCGGCTTTGGCATGGTAAATTTTGTTGCTTACCAAATACCCTGTAGGAGCAACAGTTTCAATGAAGTAATAATCTTTACTCGGAGTCAGGCTTGCATATTTCAAGACTCCATTATCTATCTGGTCTGAATCTTTTGCGTCTCCGTCTTCAAACTCGTCAAGTTTGTTAGTCTTATTCACAGCGTCAGACAATGTACCGTATATCGCCCATTTGGAACCCATTAAATAGTGAGCAGGTTCGTCACTTGTTCCGGCATTGTCGCGTTTCACCCAATCGACTGCTGCACACTTGCTAGTATCAAGCGGGAACGGGAAGTTGTGGCGTTCGATATCCATGTCGATAACCGAAGCCGAATCTGTGTAGGTAACCGGATGCGAAGATTCATCGGCAAAGCTGTACGCTCTAGTCGGAGAATCCAAAGCCAGATAACCGTTTACCCAGACACGACCGTTTGTAGTAACGTGATCGTCAAAATTACCGTTCGCGATTATCGAACCGATCATAGCGGAAGCGGGATCATCATGAGTATATTTTGAATCGAAGAACCCTTCTGTTGCCCTTCCTCCGCGAATAGTAACATTGCTCGCATCCGCAAAATTCCAGACAAGGCGGCTGGCAACCTGACCGTAGAGAGCCTCTTTTCCGCCTCCTCTTTTATAACCGTTTCCAATGTTGTTTGTTTCGCTTTCGCCGCCCCAAAAGAACCGCCATCCTGTGTGGAAGTCAACATCGCCGCCGGTGACATTTACAACCACTCGAGCATCAGACGGAATATTTACAAAAGCAAATTCAGTTCCGCGATACAGCGTGCCGTTGTATACATTTGAAAGATCGTCCGCTGTCACGTTAAAAACCTGAATTTTACTGGCAGAATCTCCGGTAAATTTAACTCGTTTGTTTAAATTCTTATAGGAAGAATATCCGTACTCAGTCGTATATCCTTTCTCCCCACTGTTTATTACACTGTCATCCCAAGTAAAACCATAATTATGTACATTGTCATACTTGTAATACAACAAGTTACTATATCCGGATCCGGCATAGGTACTCACTGTTCCCACGTAGACATTTGCATCACCGGTCTTCAAGGACTTGAGATTATTGATCGTATTAGATAACGAGACTCCAAAAGTTGTAAAATCGTAGGTTTGGGTATTGTCTGATTTGTCTACAATGCGAACTTTCGTCAAAGCATCAGAAGTATTCCAAGTTACAACACCGCTGTCATCTTGCCAGTCTCCGAGTTTATCAACCAGCGACCAGCGATTTGTATTGCTGTTCCATCTTGTGCGAAGTGCGCCCGAATCATAGCTATCGCTAATAGTAGATTTACCTGAAACCTGTGCCGTATATTGCAATCCGTACAAAGTGCCGGTATGACCGGTAGCTACACCTATCCAGCCTCCTTTTGTCCAGGAAGCAACGGAAGAATTGGCAGAAGAATCCGCACCGCCGACGCTGCTGAAAGTAATATCAGATGCAACATCGGCAACCACGAGAGCATCGCTGCCTGCTTTAGGTTTGAAATTACTTCCGAAACCGACGTTTCCCCAGCGAAAACCATTTCCTTTCCACGATTCTTTAATCGGATTCTGAGCCAATTTTCCTTTAACAACTGTCAAACCTTCAGCCTCAACAGCATATGAACCGGTAAAATTAGACGCATTCAGCGTCCCTGTAACGGGAGAACCTATATACATATCCTTGCCGATATAAGTTGCAACTGAATAATCCGGCTGATTGGTCCTTGCGTCAATCGGAACGGTAGCAGGAGAACATATGCTGCCGGCTTCTTCGTCTGCCGCAGCCTGCGGCGCATGTATCGAGCCGAGTTCGAAGCCTGCAATAGCGGTTGCAAAAGCCAGCACCATCGCGGTGTAACGGGCGAATCTGCCGCTCACCTTCCCATTCAGGAAACTTTCTTTGCAGTTCAACATCTCAATCCCCTTCTTCCCTAAGGAAGTTACTTATTCGCCGCATTGCAACGACCATAATCCCTTGGAGGAATATTTTAGCATGTCAAATAATAAAAGTGCGGGATTTAAGAAAAGTTTTTGCAGACTGAAAACGGCTGATATAAACCGCCGGCGTCAAGACTGAGTCTGAATGCTGAGTCTGAACGAAACTGCCGAAGACGAAAAAGCGCCTTTGCCGCTGTTAGAAAGATCCGCAGCAGCAAAGACATTTTTTCAGTTACAGGCTAAAACACAACCCGACAGGCTAAGCCGAGATCCGGCCGGTTTCTGCCTGGCTGAATACCAGACACGCCGGGTAAAACAGCCGGAATAAGCCTGATCATCTGTCAGCATTTATCTGTCAGTGCGCCAGGTTCCGTCGTCTCGGAATCTGCGCCACGCCGTGCGGGACAGCCACAGAGCCGCGCCCGCGCCCAGCGTTAT
The DNA here is from genome assembly GCA_900314875.1 of uncultured Actinomycetes bacterium. Lineage (GTDB taxonomy): Bacteria > Actinomycetota > Actinomycetes > Actinomycetales > Bifidobacteriaceae > RUG039. The sequence goes on from OMWX01000006.1 coordinate 17,357, forward strand.
AGCACCGAATCTGATAAGATTTGCCGGAGTAAACCATGCGCCTGTCAGGGGCAGGTCGCCGCGCTCTTTATAGTTGACGAATGCGTCAGGGTTTACAACATTCGTCTTTGCTGGATCTGTCGCGTCGATTTCGAAATCCCATTCCTTTTCGACCTTCATATAACCTGTCGGAGCCTTAGACTCGACAATGCGGTAGTATCCCCAGTCGAGCTTCTCGATCTTAATCGTTCCGTCTGTGTTATCCGTATCGCATTTCACGGAAGTGTCTTCCGTGCATGTGGTCGTCCAAGAGAAATTGTTATCCTCAATTGTCCAACTGCTTACGGGACTCGTGCGAGCCGCATCCGAATACTTCGTAAGCGTCCAGGTCGAGCCTTTCAGCGGATCCGAATTGCCGTCAACCTTCTTCCATTCGGCTGAACCGGACGAACGATCCTCATATATCGTTCCGAAGTCGGCTATAAGTTCAGTTTCAGTCCCGTCATCAAGCGAATCCCAGTCAGAGATCGTCACCTGCATGTCTGAAATTTTCGCATACCCGGAGGGAACTGTCGTTTCGCGCAGCCAATAGATGCCCGAGTCGATTCCGTTTGCTTTGACTTTAAACGAACCGCCCGTCGGATCGGTGTCATAATACGTGCCGGACGCAGAGCAGGGAGACTGAGTGCAGTCTTTGATTTCGTTTGTGACGGCAGTAGTATTTGTCTCGTCGTAAAGAGTCCAACCGGATCCCGCAACAGGATCGTCTGAGATGCTATCCTTCTTAAGCCAAGTAATATAACGATCCTTGGAAGGATTTTTAATCTTAATATTTGCGTCGGTAATCGCAGTCCAGGGGTCGCTTCCCGTGTCAGACTGATACCACGTAACGTTTCCGCTGTACACAACTGCTTTATAATGCAGGTTCGTAAGATTGTAGCCTGTGGGAGACGTCGTCTCGTCAATGAAATAAGTTTCGTCGTTTGACGACAAGTTAAGCTTGAATGCTCCGGCCGTATCATCCTGGTCATCCCACCAGTTTGTGCCGGGAACTTCCCCGGGCTTCAAATCGGTTACTGCATGCTTGCCGGCAGTTCCTTCGCTTCCCTTGTAAATACTCCAAACAGAACCGGAAAGTTTAACAGCCGTATCGTCCGAATCAACTTTTTCCCACTCAAGCGAAACATCATCCGGGTCATTCGGAATCTTGCTTTCTTCAGACAGATAATGCGCTGCAGAATAACCGTCAGAAGCCGAATAATATTCGCTTATCTTATTTACCGTCGACGTGTCAGAAACGGTTCTGAAATGATAAATATCCGATTTAGATTTATAGCCGTAAGGAGTCTGAGATTCGACGATATAGTAGTCCTGCTCAGGGTTCAAATCACCCGTGAGAATATGACCGTCATCAACTCGATCCTGATCATAGATACCGCCGTCTGCGATAAAGCGCAACATACCTGTGCCTGTTTTTGCGCCGGCAAGCGTACCGTAAAGCGCCCATCCGGAACCTGCCAAATTTGCTGAGGTCGAGCTGTCAATTTTATTCCATTCGACAGTCGAGCAGCCTGTACGGTTAAGAGCGAACGGGAAGTTGTGGCGTTCGATATCCATGTCGATAACCGAAGCCGTGTCTCCGGATTCGCCCGACCAGTTTGCCGAAGTCGGCGAATTCAAAGCGAGATATCCGTTGACCCACACGCGGCCGTTGGTCGAAACGTGGTCGTCGAAGTTTCCGTTGGAGATAATAGAGCCGATCATTGCGGCTGCAGGATCGTCGGTCGTATACTTGTCTGTTCCCTCGTTTGCAACGCCTCCGCGAATCGTGACCGTGCTTGCGTCAGCAAAATTCCAGACGACTCGGCTGGCAACCTGACCGTAGAGAGTCTGATTTCCGCCATTTCTGTATTCGTTTCCGATATTCGTACCGTTCCAGTAGTAACGCCAGCCGTTGTGAAAATCCACATCGCCGCCCGTAACATTAACGATTACGGCAGCTCCGTCGGGGATGTTTGCAAACGCGAAACTCGTGCCTCTGTATGTGCTGCTGCCGACAATTGATGTCAGGTCGGAAGCACTGATGTTGAACACTTGAAGCGACTGCTGCCCGTCGCCGCTTCCATTGAAAGTAATAAGCTTTTCGTTGTTTACAACGCCGGAGACACCCTCGGGATTGTCGGATGTCGCGCCGGAATTGTTATTGAAATGGAGGCCGTATGAGGCTTTGTTATCGTATTTGTTGTAGGTGAGATTTTCTTCAACGGCAACGCCGACTGATACTCCGCCGTTATTCTTATCGCCCACATATACAGTGCTGGAAGACGCAAGAGAAGCCAGTTCGCCGATATAAGCGGTAAGAGTTGACGAGAAATTGGTGAAGTCATATGTATTGCCGTTGATATTAATATTCTCAAGAACATCGGAAGAGGACTTATTCCACCAGCTTGCTTCCGTATACCAATTATCCTGTTTGCTTACAATAGAGTCTCGCGACGTATTGCTGTTCCAATGCGTAACGTCGCCGGCAAGCAGAGCGTTATATTCGTTGCCGATAACTACGGACAGTGCCTTGCCAACCCAGCCTCCTCTTGACCAGGAAGCAACAGAGGACGCATAATTCGCACCGCCTACATTGCTGAAAGCAATATCGGAAGAAGTCGATTCGTTAGCAACCGCAAGACCGGTACTGCCCGAATCAGGCTTAAATTGCGAACCGAAACCGACGTTTCCCCAGCGGAAACCGTCGCCGCTCCATGAACTTTTTATAGGATTCTGAGCCAATTTTCCTTTAATAACGGTCAGACCCTCAGCTTCTACTGCATATGAACCGGTGAAATTAGACGCGGTCATAGTACCCGTACGAGGAGAGCCGATAAACATATCCCTGCCCACATAAGTGGCAACAGACGTATCTTTACCGCCTTGCGTACCGATAGGGATATAACCTCCAGAGCAAATCTCTCCTTCAGTTTCGTTAGAGTCCGCCTCCGCGTTAAGAGAATTCATAGAGACGATACCGATACCTGCCAGCACGGTCGAAAAAATCGCAGCAGCAGCAACAGCCGCAAACGGTCTGGAAACCCGTTTTTCACGCAAAAAATCACGCATTTGAAAACCCATTCTCAAAATCTCTTGATAATTCTTATGCTTATATGTTTCGTCTGTTTTTTTATATTTCAGACTGTTTTTAGATTGTTTTTCATATTTTCTGAGAGACATAACCTCGAAGCAGAATGGCAATTTCTGTCAAAGCTGATGACTCCCGGCCAAAAAATGCTTTAAATACTTTTATTTTGGATTAATTTCATTTATTATTTCTTTCCTCTTATGCGAAATCCTAATATATAGGGAAAACAAAAGCAAATCGTAACAAAGACAGGGCAAGCCGCAGCAAATAAAACGAATCCCGGCGGTACATTATTATGTAACGTATGTACGGCATGAACAAAAATGACGCGCTTCACAATTTTGAAGAGCGCGAAAAAAACAAACCCGAGGTAGCAGTCCTGATTCCCTGTTATAACGAGGAAGTCACAATAAAAAAAGTAGTTGAGGATTTTAAAGCCGCGCTGCCCGAAGCCAAAATCTATGTATACGATAATAATTCAAGCGACAAAACCGCCGAAATTGCAGCAAAAGCAGGCGCAATTGTGCGCAAAGAACCCAGACAGGGCAAAGGAAATGTTATTCGCGCGATGTTCGAGGATATCGACGCGGACGTTTACGTCATGAGCGACGGAGACGATACATATCCGGCAGACGCGGCGCCCGCGATGGTCGAGAAAGTGCTGGACGGATACGACATGATAATCGGCGACCGTCTGAGTTCAACGTATTTCGAGGAAAACAAGCGTCCAATGCATAATTTCGGAAACAAGCTTGTGCGCGGCAGCATCAACGGACTGTTCAGCGCAAACGTAACCGACATTATGACCGGATATCGCGCGTTTTCGTTTACGTTCGCCAAGACGTATCCCGTGCTCTCCAAGGGGTTTGAGGTCGAAACCGAGATGACCATTCACAGCTTGGATAAGAATCTTAAGCTGTATGAAATGCCCGTGCAATATCGAGACAGACCTGAGGGATCGGACAGCAAATTAAACACGCTCAGCGACGGATTTAAAGTGCTGAATACAATTTTCACGATGATTCGCGAGTATAAACCGCTTCCGTTTTTCACGATTTTGGCGTGTCTTTTCTCGACAATCGGGCTGATTGCGGTGATCCCGGTGCTGATTGATTATGCACAGACCGGGCTTGTCGCAAGATTTCCCACGCTTTTCACCGGCGGATTCCTCGTGCTTTTCGGAGTACTTATGTTTACAACCGGGATTATTTTAGATGTGCTTGCAAAACGCGAGCGCAAGCAGTTTATCGAGAAGGCGAATGAGTTTGCGTATCTGCGCCGGCAGCTGCGCGGAAAGAAGCAGGATTTTTAGGCGGTTCGGCGGCTCTGCGCGGCGGCTCTGCACGGCAGGTCTGCACGGCAGGTCTGCGCGGCGAACTTGTGCGGCGAATTGACAATGCGCATGCACGCAGCTGATTTGCAGGTATTTTCCCAGCCGAAGCTTAGTTCTAAAGTTAAAACATGACGCCGGGTTCTGACGCCGGGTCCTGACGCCGAACCGGCACAAAATACACCGAATGCGAGCTTCAACCGAATACAGTCGAAACTTGACGATTTGATAACTGCAAAAAAATGTGATATTCTGTTCAAGTTGCATGCAAAACAGGCAATAAGAACACCTAGCGTGTCGCTTAACAACTCTTTTTTACGTGATCGACAAAGAGTTCTATTTTGTGTGCCGTTGGAGAATTCGCCTAGTGGTCTATGGCGCACGCTTGGAAAGCGTGTTGGGTTCACGCCCTCACGAGTTCGAATCTCGTATTCTCCGCCCGTTTAATCGGACGCCGACTTTCCGCTCGGCGTCCTTTTTGTTTATCTGTCCTCTTCATATCCGTAGATCAAATTCATCTTCAAATCTGTTGTACAATGATATGTTCAAATATCAAATAACGACGACCGATATTTGCGCACAAATTCGGACATTAAGAGAAAACCGAACAATGAACTGAAAATTGACAAATTAGCCGCCCAAACAAAAAGAACGGAGTTTGAAGAAGAAACAATAAGATACAGAACGACAGATTATCATTGGATTGTGAACGATAACGGCAATTTGTTGGGATTGAACAGAGACAATAAAGTCTGTTTCACATGGCAGCCGCACGGATCGCAATTCACAATTCACACGGAAGCGCCTGAAAAAGCCGTGAAATTCAACATCCAAAAGCCGTCCGCATTGCAAAAAGATGATGTACTGAAAAATATCGGCTTCACAGACGAGTGGATCAAAATCGTAAAATAAACCGCATGACAGCGGAAAACGGCGCAATTCTTTTGGAATTACGCCGTTTGCGATTATATTTGCGCTGAGTCTGATTTTGCAATGACGGATGTTCTGTTAAATGTCAGATATCCGGTTAAACATCATACGTCCAGCCCGAGGTCGACTGCGCGGACAGAGTGAGTCAGCGCACCGACAGAAATAACGTCAACGCCGGTCGCCGCAACCGCAGGCACGCGCTCCAAACTCATATTTCCTGAAGCTTCGACAACCGCCCTGCCGGCAATAAAATCAACGCTTCTTCGCATATCCTCAACCGAAAAATTGTCAAGCATAATAACATCCGCGCCGCCATCCAACGCCTGAGAAATCTGATCAAACCCGTCAACCTCAACTTCAATGCAGACAGTATGTCCCACTCTGCTCCGCACAAGGCGGACAGCCTCAGACAGCGAAAGACCCGACTGCTGAACAAAAGCACAATGATTGTCCTTAATCATCACGGCATCGGAAAGACTCATGCGGTGATTAATGCCGCCGCCGCACGAAACCGCATATTTTTCAAAGCAGCGAAGACCCGGAGTCGTCTTCCTCGTGTCCGCAATGCGAGCCTTTGTTCCTCTAACCGCTTCCACAAACTTCCCGGTATATGAAGCAATTCCGCTCATATGCTGAACAAAATTCAGCGCAACGCGTTCGGCAGTCAAAATATCGCGAACCGGACCGGAAACAGTGGCAATGCAATCTCCCGCCGCAAACGAGTCGCCGTCATTCGCCTGAAATTCAACGGAAACGCTCGGATTTTGAGCCTTAAAAGCAGCCTCAAACACATCGCGCCCGGCAAGAATCCCGGGTTCGCGGGCAACAAGACGAGCCTCGCTTTGCGCGTTCTCGTCAACAATCGCGCAGGCAGTCAAATCGCCGAAAGGACAATCCTCCTCCAAAGCCTGTCTTACAGCGCGGTCAATTTTTTCGCGAGACAATACAGACAGCATGATTCCTCCCAAGTTTTATGCCGGTTTAATGCGGATTCAGTACGGATTCAGTACGGATTTATTCGCATTTCATTTGCTTTTTCACGGCAGTTTTGCAGTTTTATTTGCATTTATTCGCGTTTCGCGATTATTTTTGCGATTATTTCGCAGTTTTGGCAGACATATCGGCAGACCGCGCGGATTCGACAACAGCCTCGCCGGCGGGTTTAACGGCGGGTTTGACGGCAGGTTCGCAGGACATCCGATATGCGACAGAATATGCGAGCGCATCGTTCGTCTCCGGAAAATCCGAACGAGTGTGTGCTCCTCGCGATTCCTCTCGTCTTAAAGCCGCAGTCGATGCCGCAAGACCTGCGGTTGCAAGATTGAGATTTTCATAAGCCGCGATTTTCTCCTGCGCTGCTTTCTTCTGCGCTGCTTTCTCCTGAACTGCTGCTCGATTTAATGAAGCAGATTGAGCGGATTCAAGCCGTTCGACAGCCGTTTTTGCCTGCAAATACAGAGTTTCAAGCGTTTTTATGCAGTTTTTCAGCCCGTCAGCGTTGCGGACAAGACCGAAATTTGCCCACATTGCGCTGCGAATCTTCCCTCGCAAAACTTGTGCGGCCTGCAAAGACTGTGCAGTCTGCGAAACCTGAGTATCGACATTTTCAGCAGAAGCAGCCTCAGAAACAGCCTCAGAAGAAACCTCAGAAACAGCCTCAGAAACAGCCTCGCCGTCAGGGAAAACGATTTCGAATGTTTCACGAGAAACACTTTCAGGAACACTGCCGGAAACATCATCAAAACCGATGCGGAAAGGACCAGCACCGGAATCCACGTTTCTTGTATCGCAGTCCTTAACAGCCGCACAGCCCGCGCGATACCCGAAAACAAGCCCTTCAAGAAGCGAGTTGGACGCCAAACGATTGGCACCCTGCACGCCGGTTCGAGCGCATTCGCCCGCCGCATAAAGTCCCGGCAGAGAAGTTCTGCCCGAAGTATCCGTGCGGATTCCGCCCATCCAATAGTGAGCTGCCGGAGTCACGGGAATCGGCTTCTTGCTCCAATCAAACCCCTGAGCGCGCACTGCAGCATCGACGGACGGAAAACGCCAGGCCAGAAACTCTTTTAAGGTCATATCGCGCTTTTTTGCCTCGGACTCAAGTCCGGCTACATCCAAATACACCGGACGCATGTCTTGGCTTTGCATAACGCGGAAATTAGCGCGGGCAACGACATCGCGAGGAGCAAGTTCGGCGCGAGAATCGATATCAGGCATATATCTCTTGCCGTTTTCGTCGCGCAAAACAGCGCCTTCGCCGCGAACCGCCTCGGAAATAAGAAAGTTTTCTCCGACTGCGAGAGCTGTCGGGTGGAACTGGAAAAATTCAAGATCTTCAACTTCCGCACCGGCTCTCAAAGCTGCGGCAAGTCCGTCAGCCGTGGCAGTCTCAGGGTTTGTCGTATATGAAAACATCTGACCTGCGCCGCCTGTCGCAAGAATCACGCTGTCCGCTTCGATTGTGAGCTTTTCGCCCGTATTAATATCGGTAAGCACGACTACGGAAACAGATCCGTCCCTCACAATCAGATCGCGCAGGAAAAGGTTTTCTTTGACTGTTATGCGCGAATCATTTCTGACAAACGAGAACATATCCTGCTCGATTATTTTCCCGGTCGCGTCGCCCGAAGCGTGAATAATGCGCGGACGGCTGTGAGCGGCTTCGAGACCGCGCCGAAGCGAACCGGATTCATCATAATCGAACCTGACTTTCTGTCCGATAAGCTCTTTTACTCGCACAGCCCCCTCGGAAGTCAGTATTTCCACTGCCTTTCGGTCACACAAACCCGCACCTGCGGCACAAGTGTCATCAGCATGCAAAACAGGGTTGTCATCATCAAAAACAGCAGCAGCTATACCCCCCTGAGCGTGATATGTATTGCAGTTTTCCTGCGTCGTTTTGGATATTAAAATAACCTGTTCGCACCCTGCTTTGACTGCGCCGACAGCAGCCGAAAGCCCTGCGATACCGGAACCTATTACGATAATCATTTTGCTTCCAACATTCTCTTCAAAGCCGTGCGAGCGTCTTTCGCTACCTGCGGGTCAACGCTGATTTTATTTACGACTTTGCCTTCAACAAGTTTTTCCAAAACCCAGGCCAGATATGCCGGCTGGATTCGGGTCATCATATAACAGATGCAGTTTCGTCGATCCAGACAGAACACTGTTTTGTCCGGATTTTCTTTCGCCAGACGTTCAACAAGGTGGTTCTCGGTTCCGATTGCAATAACCGCCCCTTCAGGTGCCTCCTCGACTTGTTTTACAAGGTAAGAAGTAGAACCTGCTCCGTCAGATGCAAAAACAACGCCCGCATTGCATTCGGGGTGGACGAAAACTTTCGCGCCCGGATAATTTTCGCGAACCTCGTCAATCTGCTCGACCGTGAAACGCTGGTGAACCCGGCAGAATCCCTTCCACAGGATAATCTTGGAATCCGCATAAGACTGCATATCGCGCTCCTCGGGAGCCTCGTCAGGATCCCACAGGGTCATTTGCGATTCGTCAATTCCCATATCGCGGGCAGTGTTGCGTCCCAAGTGTTCGTCCGGGAAAAACAGAACGCGTTTTCCGCGAGCGAACGCCCATTCAAGCACCGCGCGGGCGTTGGAACTCGTGCAGACCAAGCCTCCGTTGCGACCGCAGAACGCTTTGAGAGCAGCCGGGGAGTTCATATACGTAACGGGGATTATCTCCTGCAAATCGGAATTCTGAACATTCCCGACGGCTGCATTCTCAGCCATTGCAGGATTTTCATTGATATACCCCATAAGACGAGACCAAGCATCGTCAACCTGTTCGCTGTTCGCCATGTCTGCCATGGGACAGCCGGCCGACATATTCGGCATTATAACGTTTTGCCGCTCGGCAGAAAGGATGTCCGCAGTCTCGGCCATAAAGTGAACTCCGCACATGATAATCGTGTCAACATCGTCGCGAGTCGAAGCCTGAGCCGCAAGCTGGTAAGAATCCCCGACGCAATCGGCGTGCGCAATAATGTCGTCACACTGATAATAGTGCCCCAAAATCATCACGGAATCGCCCAGCTTTGCTTTCGCAGTCTGAATGCGCGCAAACAGCTCCTCATTAGAAGCGTTCGCATACTCTTCGGGAATCTGCTGCATATTCGAATTGTGCTTGGGATTCATATTTTTTGCCGTCATTTTCTTCTCTTTCTGTTGATTTTTGCCGGTTTTATCGGTTTTGCCGGCTTTCCGTATTTTTCTGTTTTTTATTTTGGTTTGGTTTTATTTATGAATCTTTTTTCGCCCTCACAAAGGGGCGTGTGATATTGAATGATTTAAACCGCGCCCGCCAGAGCTGTAAGCATCGGAACCGCGAATATCAAAATCGCGAACGCCCGAACTGCGGACAGATGAGCTGAAAACATACCGGTAAAGAGCAGCCGGGCGATGTTTCGTGCTTTTCAGCTTCTCGCCGGTCGGTTTCAAAAGACCGGAAGCCAGCATTTTTCTGCGAAAGTTTGCCGGATCCATGCTCTGCCCGCGAACCGCTTCATAAACCGAACGCAGCTGACGAAGCGTAAATTCCTCCCCGACAAGCCTGGTCGCCAAATCCGAGTATTCGATTTTATTTCGCGCCCTTTCGACCGCATAATCGATTATCATGCGATGATCGAAAGCCAGTTCGGGAAGCGAGTCAACCGGGAAAAATCTGACATTTTCGACCGGCTCAAGACCGGCAGACTGCATATTTTTCGCGCTTGGATTTTTCGCGTTTGAATTTGCCAGCTCCGAAGAATCTATAAGCGCCCAATAAACAATAGAGACCATGGGAAGCGCAGAACCGGAACGATCGGGATCTCCGAAAGTGCAAAGCTGCTCCAAATATTCAGGCTGAAGACGAGTCGTCGATTCAAGCGCGTCGCGAGCCATTGTTTCCAACGAGACTCCGCCGCGAAGATTGCTGCCCGGCAAAGCCCATTTTCCGATGTACGGCTGCCTGATTCTGCGAACAAGCGGAATCTGCATTGCCGGAAAAAGATCGGAGTTCTCATTGTTCATATCTAAAGCGAAAATCACAACGGAAATACCCACAGCCGGCGGCTGCAGTTCGCGTTCGGAAACGTTTGACGAATCTTTCATCCCAACCTCCTTCCCGTCAGGTTTTTATCGGATTTCCCTCGGGTTCTATTCGAAATTTTTTCGGATTTCCTCCAAGATTTCTTCGTTAAAAAAAGTATAGCCCTTATAGTCAATATGACTATAAGGGTATGTCGCAATATGAGGTTTTGCCTTATGCCGCAATGCCTGAAGGCGATTTTGCGATTTTCAGAATGTGAAATTATGTATGATTTTCAGAATAAACAATAAGACAATTTCACTCGGCGACTCAAAGACTATCAACACCAAAATAAGGAAAGCCCGAAAACCCGAAAGCACGAAAAACTCAGTAATTCAAAAGCCTGCCGTAATCATTCCATTCGCCGTACATTTTTCCCTCTGCAGACTGTTCGGCAAGACGGGCAAGCATACGTTCGAATGCGGCCGGATCGCGCTTTTCGTAGAACATGACATTATATGCCCTTACGCGCTGATACAGCCCGGGAAACGCGCGAAAATTCTCCCAGGCTCCGGCTTCGCGCAGCGCAGTTTCTACTTTTTTGTCGATTTTAAAACTTTCAACATTCATATCAGGAAGAACCGCTCTTCCCTCAGGCGTCATTTTTCCCAGTTTTTCAAGTCTGCGCACGCGTTCTTTATTCAGTTCCGTCCAGGGACTGTTTTTCTTCCTCGGACCGAATCTTTGCATTGTTTTGCCGTTAATTTTGCGGCACGTGCTGTCAATCCAGCCGAAACATAAGGCTTCCTCAACGGCATCGAGATAGTAAAAAACTCTTTTGCCGCCTGACAACACTGTACTGTTTGCCGATACAGTGCTGCTTTCGGCAGGTTTTCCGCGTTTTAATGCCAGCCAGCATTCCTTCTCCGTGACGGAATGCGCTTTAAGCCAGATGCGAAAATCTTCTCTGCATTCCAAATCCAAAACATTGACAAATTCCATGCGGTTCACCCGATTTCACCATATTTGCAAGGCAATAACATCTGCACAACAATTCATTTACAGAACAATCTTAAAACAGAAACAATATCAGAACAGAACCGTTATAAAAAGCGAAATCAACACAGATACAAAAAAGTGCCCCCGCGGGGATTCGAACCCCGGACACGCGGATTAAGAGTCCGCTGCTCTAACCAACTGAGCTACAGGGGCTTATTATCAAGCCAAGGAAATACTCTACCAAGAATTTTTGCTTTTGGCAAATCTCAACATAAATTTCAGACATAACCGAATACAAATCGGCAAAAATAAGCGGTTTTATCGGCGTGTCGCGTCCGGTCGAAATTCAGGAAACCGGACCACACAGAAACCGAACATCAAAACAAAAATCAAGCCGTCAAAAAGCCGTACAGCATAAGAAATCCTGCAATAAATTCCAGAAGCAAGACTCTTACAAGATGAAATTCCGCAACAATCACACACACAAAAAAAAAAAAAAAAAAAAATCCGCAGAACCGGCAGCAAGTCTTGAGATAACCCCCCGAAAGACTGCTTCCCAAAAGCACGTTCTGCAGATTTCTATTCGCGAATTTCTAAATTTCGCTAAACCAGACAGCACAACATCAGTCAGCGCTTTTCTGACACCGGACAAGCTTCCCCGATGCTAAACAATCTTCGGCATCGGCGTGGTCAGCGAAGTCGTCAGATTAACGTGGACAAGTCCGGCTCCCGTGCGAACCTCAACTTTTTTAAGCGTTACAGTGCGCTCTTCTTCAGGCAGAGAATCGTTGTCTGTCATCGTTGCCGGAGATTTCACCGCAACTACCGCCAAATCATCGATATTGCCGCCAACTGCGCTTACAAGCTCAGCTGCCTGCGCGAGAGACTGCTCGAAACCGTCCTTGAAAATCACGCGCTCAGCGGGAACTCCGTAAGCCGTTTTCGCAATTTTGCGGACAGTATCGACAACCGAAAGCCCCTTATTGGAAGCCTGCGCGCGCACTTCATTTTCATTGCCGGCCACAGCCTCGACAAACTCGTCAATCTGCGAGACAAGAACCTCTCCTCCGTCGCGGAAAAGATTGCCGATAATCGGCCTGCGGAAACCCGCTTCAGCCGCGAAAGAACGCAAAGAATCAATCTGATCATCTTCGCCGTCCCAAAGATTAATAAGCGGAAATGCGGGAATTCCGACCTCTTCAAGACGCGCGACATGGAAGGGATATCTCCAGCTCAAAGCCGGATCGTCGCGCCATGTCGACGCGCGGGTAACGACAATCGCAGCTGAAGGCCACTGAGCGCCGTACTCGCGAGAAGCCACGTCAAGCCACTTCTGGGCGCCGGCATCGGCTCCGTAACCCGCCTCTACGATAACGATATCGTGACGAGCGCAAGCCATTTCAACTGCTGCAAGCCCCGGGATTCCGATAGAAACATTAGCAAACGGACCGGCGTGAATATAAACCGGAGAACCCTCGACCGTCTCAGTGTATGCAGGCTGAACAGCGGTAGCAAGAATGTTCGTAATGCGCCACATATCAATAAAACTTCCGAAAAGCACGGGCTTTCCGTCTTTTGTTCCGGCGGTCATCGCGCCTACGCGATCCGCAATCTCGTCCATGCTGCGAGACAGCACGACAATCTGCATAAGCTCGCATGTGGGAGTAAGAACCATGCGCTCGGCTATATTGCTTTTGCCGTAGTCAACAGCAATCGAACGCAGCGCGCGCGAAGGCACTTCCGAAACTCGAGGCACAAGAATTTCGTCGAGCAGACCGTCGTCAACAGCCTTCTCAGCGAAAGAAACAAGCAGATTCTGAGCCGCTTCAATGCTTGCCATTTCGCCGCAAAGACCCCAGTCGATAAACTCGGGATTATTCAGACTGGCTTTTCCGCCGCCGGATGCGCCGCCCTTGGAGCCTGCAGAGGTAATGCCCATGCTCGGCTGACGAAGAACCGCAGCAGCGTCGATTCCGCGCTTGCGAAGCGCGTCGATAAGCGCAATGGTCGTCGTCGTTTTGCCTTCTCCGCGCGACGCTTTCAGCGGAGTATCTGCGGTGACAAGCACAACTTTTCCGCGCTTGCGCTCAGTCTCAGGATTGTCAGCCAAATGCTTTAAATATCCGAATGCGTCAATTTTCTTAAAAACGCCGTACTGCGACGAAAATTTTTCAAACAGCTCGTCTGCCATGTGTTTCCTCTTTCTTTTTATTTTCGCATTTTAATTGCTGTTTTGATTGCCGTTTTGCTTATTTTCGCTGATTTCAGCGGTTACGCAAGAGGCGTTTCAAAGTGATTTCAGAGTTATCTTCAATTATCAGACATATTTGACCGCCAGGCAAATTCGGGAAGCAGATTCCAGAAGCAGATTAAGGGATGTCATATCAATTGTCTTGCGCCGTCAGAAGAACGGATGATAATCTTCCGGACGATAACCTTCCGGATGATAGCCTTCCGACGATAATTGCACGGCTAATCAGTTGCACAATTAATCGATTAGCCGGTTAAACAGTTGCCCGATTGAACAATTGCAAGATTGTTCAATTGCACGGCAGCGCCCGCTGTCTGATGATTAACAGCCCTGCTTCATCAGTTGTCCGACATATGGAAATCGTTTTTCATTCCCATGCTGGTCACATACAATACTTTACCCAAAACATCGTTCGTTTCCGCGTGAATTTCGTCGGCAAGCCGAGCGTTCGCCTGCTGAAGAATCTCGCGAACGCAGCTGTTTTCAACAGTTTCGAGCGAGTCTGCGAAATCTTTGTCATTTTCGGCAAGCCGAGCGATTTTCTTGTCTGTGCTTATAATCATTTTCACGCCCAAAGAACCGGTTTTCTGCTGATATCGCTCTATATGCGCATTATTGTCCGCAAATTGAGCGTCTGCGAGCGCGCCGATAAGCCGGTTTGCCCAGTAGAAATTATTGCTGTCAACAGTGCCGGTCGTGTCGCGATAATACTGCGGAATGTCATTCACATTCGCAAAAACCGGAACAAGAGTATTGAAAACGTTGGAACCGTAGGCAAGCCATTGAATCGCGCATGTTGCGGCCGGCACATACGGGCGAAGCTGAATAGCGCACAGATGATTGTTGCGATTTACGCCGATGCAGCGCACGGATCCGCGCGTATTCTCGTCGCCTTCATTGCCGTAGGGGTCGAATTTTGTTCCCTGATAATGCGATGAAAGCACGTATTTGACGTCTTCAATCGTTATTTTGCGCTCAGGCTGACGCGCCCACGGAATATCGTCGGAGAACGGAGTATGCGGTGCAGACGGCGAATCCCACATTTCGTCATACGGGTTCAGGAATCGCTGCATGTACCACGCGCGCGGCGTATTGTAAACGTGGTCTGAGTCGGAATGCGAGCCGAACATGTCTCGAGGATTGAGGTCAGACACATTTTCGACTGCAAGATTCAAATGATTTTCCTCGATGAATTCGCGCAAATCAGCCGAACACATGTGATTTTCGCGCTCTCCGAGAGCGTCTTCCAAGTCAAATTCGTCAATTCCCAGCTGATTGGGCATGGTCACATAGCAGTCATCAGGCACGCGTTTTGCAATCCAATGATGTCCTCCGACCGTTTCGAGCCACCAGATTTCGTCCAAATCCGAGAATGCGACGCCGTTCATCTCATATGTGCCAAATTGTTCGAGCAGCGCTCCCAATCGCAAAACGCCTTCGCGAGCCGTGCGAACATAAGGCAAAACAAGCGTAAGGAAGTCTTCTTCGCCGATTCCGCCCGGAACCTCGGGTTCATACCCCTCTTCGCCGGGCTTGCCTTTTGCCGGCTTGAGTTCGACAAGCGGATCTGCGCCCAAAACACGCTCATTGCTTGTAAGCGTTTCGGTTTCGCTCATAGCGACATTTGCCTCGTTTACGCCGTGTTCTCCCCAGATCCCCTGACGGTTGACCGCGTCCGGCACAGCCGTATACTGCATGGGAACGGGCAGTCCGTTTTTTCCGGGAGTCAAATCAACGGTCAAATGACTGATTTTTGCTTTATATTCAGTCGGCTGATCCTCGCTTTTTACGACGATCATGCGCTTTTCCGTGAACTCTCCGCGCGGAGAATCCTCGTTTCTCGCAATAATCGTCGATCCGTCGTAACTGGCGTTTTTTCCTACAAGAATGGTTGTGCAGGCCATTTGTTTTCCTTTCGAGAGTTCGGTTTCGGCCGGGTTTATGCAGTTTCCAGGCTTTATCAGACTGTTGCGTCTCAGCCATACTGCAGCGGCTAAGGCAAACAGAGGCGATTCAGTCATACAGAAGCGATTCAGTTCATGCCTTTAAGCCATTTGCAGTCATATCCGACAACGCAATCGCAGTCGCGCAGGGCATTGCGCAGGCGGTTAAGCCAGAATCCCTGTTCTAAACCTTCAAGCGGTTTTGAAGTCGCATAAACGGAAAGCATGTAGTCGTGCGGAGCATTCGGCGGCTGCGGACCGTTGTATCGTTCGGTCACATTCACGTTTTCGCTTCGCCCTACAAGAGGGGAAGCCGCAGAAGTCTTGCCTTGCACCGCCTGCGGCACAAGCGAGGGAAGCTTGGCGGAAAAACCGGCGGGAATCATAACCGCGCCGGCATCGTTTATGTCCGCCATAAGAGATTCGACCGGAAGGTTCGCCACAGACCAGTGAATCCACTGAAATCCGCAAACCTCGATGGCATCGTCGTCGACAAACTCCCAATGCAGATACTTCGCATCGGACGGAATATCGCGAATAAAGAAAGGAAAGGAAACAACAGGAGTGCCGTCAAGGCGGCCGGATTCGTCAGCCGCCTTGGCATACTCGTCGGGAACAGTCGTAAAATCTGTGCAAATCCTCATATTTCAAGTATCTTCCAAAGCGGCGACCTAAAGCAAGCCGAAAGCAAAATCCGCAAGCAAAATCCGGACGCATAATTCAGAAGCGACAGCCGGAAGCGAAATTCAGAAGCAAATCAGCGAACAGAACAATGCCTCAAAAACAAGCGAAGGCGAAACATTTCCGGCAAGACGGCGACGCGCGACCGACACGCATTCTGCGCGTTTCACGGCTTGAGACAGAGTCATGCGCTGCGCCAACTCACGAATCTGCCCTTCAAACTCCCTGTTAATCAGCCCGGCAGAATCTTGCGCATTATTGGCAATTATGATCACATCGCGATAAATGCCGGCAATTTCAGTAAAATATCGCTCAAAAATATCTCGCTGCCGTCGATTTGTCAGCCGTTTGACATCCTCGGCTTTCCCGATGCGATTCCACTGAGAGCGAAGCTGGGACGGAATCGCATCCTTCTCGCTCAACCCGTTTACGCGGCGAAACTCGGCCTGCTCGCGCTCGACTGTTTCCGCAGCCGACTCCCTGGCTTCCTCCTGCACGGACGAAACCGTGCGCAAAGCAACCGCAAACGCGTCGGAAGCCTTTTTCATAGAAAGAACTTGCGCGACAAGCTCGTCACGATCAACACAAGCGCGCTCGTTCGTCGCATAAAGCACCGCATTTTCAACGTTTCCCTCACATATCCTTGCAGCGCGTTCCGCCGTTTGAGCGTCTGTGCCGTGCTTTTCGCGCAAATATTTGGCGATTGCGCCGGCTTGCGGGACGGTCAGATTCACAATCCGGCATCGGGACCGGATAGTGGGAAGCACGTCTGAAGCCGTCGGAGCGCACAAAATCCAAATCGTGCGAATTGCGGGCTCTTCAATCTCTTTGAGCAGCACATTGGTCGTGCGTTCAAGCATTCGTTCAAAATCTTCTACGATTATTATTCTCCAGCGCAAAATGCCCGGCCGCTGCTCGCTTTTTTCAATCAGCGAGCGCACTTCGTCAATGCCGATATTCACTTTGTCGGTTTTCATAATCGTAATGTCGGCGTGCGTTCCGTTTGCTATATGTCTGCACGAATCGCATTGGCTGCAGCCGTGATTTTCGCACTCCAGCGCGGCTGCAAACGCTCTGGCAATTTCAGTTCGACCCGAACCTGCCGGACCGCAGATAAGCCAGGATTGCGCGATTTTGTCAGCTTTTGAGGCCGCAATCTGTTTTAGCAGATTCACGGCTGCACTTTGCCCGACAATGCTCGACCAGACTGAAGTTTCGCACGAATTGACTTCGGAAGAGTTAGCTTCAGGCGAATTAGCCTCAGACGAATTAGCTTCAGGCGAACCGGATTCAGATGAACCGGAATCGGATAATCCGGAATCGGACTGTAAATCATCAGATGAAGACATCATTTTTGCTCCGATTGTGCCGAAGTTTTGCCTGACATTTTTCCTGACTTCTCAGCTGACGTCTCGGCTGACATCTCAGCTTGCAGATTAGTCTGCAGATTGCCGGCCGGCATTATGCCTGCTGATGTTTTGCACAAAAGAGCGCCGATATCTTCTCGAATGCGATTTCGCACGCTTTCAACGCTTTGACTTGCATCTATGATGACAAATCTGTCAGGTTCGCGCTCGGCAAGATTCAAAAATTCCTTGCGCGTGCGTTCGAAAAATTCAGCTCCGGCCGACTCCAGGCGATCCGGTTCATGCTCGAGCCGCTGCTTTGAAGCGGCATAATCCATGTCAAGCAGGTATGTTCGGTTCGGCATTGTTCCGCCGACTGCAAACTCGTTTATCATTTTCACGCCGTCAGTGCGCATAACTCTACCCGCTGCCTGATACGCAAGCGATGAATCAATATAGCGATCAGAAATAACGACTTTGCCCGATTCCAGAGCCGGTTTTATGACCCGATCGACATGCTGAGCGCGGTCTGCCGCATAAAGCAAAGCTTCTGCGCGATCGCTTATGTCGTCTGAACTGTGAAGCAGGATTTCGCGAATTTGTCTGCCGGGAGCTGTGCCGCCCGGTTCGCGCGTGATGACGCATTCTGCTCCCAGACTTTCCAGGTATTCTTTCAGATACGCTGTCTGCGTGCTTTTCCCTGTGCCGTCCACGCCCTCAAACGTTATGAAAAGTCCCGCTTTGCAAGGATTTTGCATTACGCTGTCTGTTGCGGCTGCAACGCTTGTCAAACCTGCGCTGCATGCTGAAGCTGAATTGTTTTTTTCGATCGCATTATTTTTTGCGGCTGCGTTGTTCTTTGCGGCTGTCATGTCTGCGCTCCTTCAGTTTTAGGCAGCGGTTTTCTTAGCCGTTGCCTTTTTAGCCGCAGGTTTTTTCGCAGCTGCTTTCTTAACAGTTGTTTTTGCTGCTGCTGTTTTTTTCGCAGCCGTCGTTTTAGACGCTGTTTTCTTAGCCGCTGTTTTCTTTGATGTCGCGCGCTTGCGGCGTTTGACCGGCCCGGCGGCCCTTTTCTCTGCCAGAAGCCGGTACGCCTGCTGCGGCTCAATCGATTCCGGCGTGTATTGCTTCGGCAGCGTGCGGTTTGTCTCGCCGTCGGTTATGTACAAACCGTAGAACCCGTCTTTAATAACGACCGGCTTCTGAGTGTCCGGATCCGTGCCCAGCTCGCGCACCGGAGGTTTGGCCACCCGGCCGCGCCGATACTTCGGCTGCGCAAAAAGCTGCTCGGCCTGTTCGACCGTAATGGTGAAAATCTCCTCTTCGCTTGAAAGAGAGCGGTTTTCAGCTTTTGCGCCGTCAACGCCGCTGCGCGTAAGGTACGGACCGTATCGGCCGTTCGCAGCAGTAATTTCGCATTCGACGTCCTGACCGTCCTTGTTTTTCACAGTCGTCACGCCGACTTTGCGCGGCAGCGATAAAAGCTTCAAAGCATCCTCAAGCGTAATCGTCAAAGGATCCTGCGTCTTGAAAAGCGAAGCCATTTTAGGCTTCTCGGCAGCCGCACCTTTGCCTGCAGCCGCATTTTTTCCGGCCGCTGCGCCCTTTCCGGCTGTTTCCTTGCCGGGCTCACTCTTCCCGGCAGACCCGTGCGAATCCTCAGAGCCCTGCGAATCCTCAGAGCCGCTCGAATCCTCAGCCTGAGGCGCGGCAAGACTTACATACGGACCGAACCGTCCCGTGCGAACAGTTACGATACCGCCCGTTTCAGGGTCCATACCCAGCTCGCGCGGACCTTCAGAATTTGTTTCTATAAGCTTGCGCGCTTGCGCAACCGTCAGTTCGTCAGGCGCGAGAGTGTCCGGAATCTGCGCGCGCTTCGGCTTGCCTTCGCCATCCAAATTCTTCGAATCCTCAAGATACGGACCGTATCTGCCCACGCGCACAGCCAGTCCGTCGCCGATTTCAATCGTATTGATTTCTCTTGCATCGATATCTTCAAGCTCGGCAGCTGTTTTTTTCAAGCCCTCATAATGTTTGCCGTAATGCCCCGCAAGCTGAACGATTCCGCTGTCCTCGAACGTCTCGTCAAAATGTGCGTCCTTGTCAGCCGCACTCTTCTCAGCTGTTTTAACAGCGCCGGCTTCTGCCATATTCGACTTGTCGCCGAAATAGAATCTTTCCAGCCAGTCGCGCCCCGAAATCTTGCCGTGCGCAATCTCGTCAAGCCCCTTCTCCATGTCGGCCGTGAAATCATAGTCGACATAAACCGGGAAATTCGATTCCAAAAGCCTTACAACCGCAAACGCAAGCCAAGACGGGATCAGAGCCCGGCCGCGCTCATAAACGTATCCGCGATCGATAATCGTAGAAATAATGCTCGCATACGTCGAAGGACGTCCGATTTCGCGCGTTTCAAGCGTTTTAACAAGCGAAGCCTCGGTATAACGCGCCGGAGGAACAGTTTCATGCCCGACAGGGTCAATGTCCCCGGCAGCAAGTTTTTCACCCTCGGTCATCTGCGGCAAAGCGCCATTGTCGTCGCCGGAATCTTTGCCAGAGCCGTCTCCGTATGCCCTCAGCCAGCCCGGGAAGTCAATAACAGTGCCGGAAGCCTTAAATACCGCAGTTCCGTCAGAACCCGCTTCAGCCTCAAGAGTAACGGTTGCCGTCGAACCGGTCGCATCGGCCATCTGCGATGCCAAAGTGCGCCGCCAGATAAGCGTATAAACTCTCAGCTGGTCGGGCGCGACAATTCCCGCCAAATCCTCGGGCGATTTAAACTCCGCTCCCGCGGGACGAATAGCTTCATGAGCCTCCTGCGCTCCTGCGGATTTGGTGACATACTGTTTCGGAGCTTCAGACAGGTATTGCGCTCCCCAGCGTTTGGAAACGCACTGTCTTGCCGCATTGACAGCCTCGCCGGACAATGTCACCGAATCGGTACGCATATAAGTGATATATCCGTTTTCATACAAAGCCTGAGCCGCGCGCATAGTTGCTCTCGAACTCATTCCCAAACGATTGCCGGCAGCCTGCTGCAAAGTCGAAGTCGTAAAAGGCGCAACCGGACGTCTGCGATACGGACGCTTCTGCAGGCTCGCAACCGTAAATCCCGCATCGGAATCAGACAAGTTCGTCAAACCTGCAGAATCGCCTGAATCTCGTAAATCGCCCGTTTTGCCTGCGCTTCCCAAAGCCTGAACAACGCGCAAAGCCGCTTGTTCATCAAGAACAAGCACATTATCTTTAACGGCTTCCTCAGTCAGCTCGCCGCTGTCCGCAAAATCTTTCGAACCGGCAACGCGCCTCCCGCCGAGACTGACAAGCCTCGCTTTAAACGAGTCAGGCTCTGCCGAGTCATTAAACTGCGAAGCCCCGTCAAATTCTGCTGAACCGCCGATTTTGCGCAGATTCGCAGAAACATCCCAATATGACGAGCTTACAAACGCGATACGTTCCTTTTCGCGCTCAACAATAAGCCTTGTGGCAACTGACTGCACGCGGCCGGCCGACAGCTTCGGACCGACTTTTCGCCACAAAACCGGGCTGAGCTCATACCCGTACAGCCTGTCAAGAATTCGCCTGGTCTCCTGCGCGTCAACCATATTCCCGTCAACATCGCGAGTCTGCTGAAGCGAACGCTCAATCGCGCTTTTCGTAATCTCGTGAAACACCATTCGTTTCACGGGAATTTCAGGTTTAAGAGTCTGAACCAGATGCCAGGCAATCGCCTCTCCCTCGCGATCCTCATCAGTTGCCAGATAAAGTTCGTCGGCTTTTTTCAGAGCCTTCTTAAGGTCGCTTACAGTCTGCTTTTTATCGCTTCCGACAATGTAGTAAGGCTTGAAATCATCATCAACGTCAACGCCGAATTTGCCGTATTTTTCTTTGTCTTTCGCCGGAATCTGAGAGGGCTGCGCCAAATCCCGAATATGCCCCACAGATGCTCTGACATCATAATTTGAGCCAAGATATCCGCCGATTTTGCGCGCTTTGGCAGGCGACTCAACAATGACAAGCCTGGTTTTGCCGGCAGCAGTTCCGCCGACGGCTTTACTCTTTGCCGTTTCACCGTTCGCCATATTCCGCTCCTCCGGTCTTTCCCATATATATTGCCCGATATACAGCCTTATAAACTCTGTGACTGTTCAATCTTGCACTGATCAGTCGCGCATTGTTCAGTCGTGACACACAATAGCACAAAACCATACACACGCGTCAATGCGCGGCATGGATTGTGCATAAATTTGCTTTTATTTTTCGGGCGGAGCGGGCGCAAAACCGACCTGACCCATTCTGTCCAAAGGAGAAGCAGTGCATTGTCGAACAGCCAGAATAACTCCGAAAACAAGAGAAGAAGCTCCGCAAATGCCGGCAATCGCAGATACCTGAGCCGGAGAATACGCCCACTGAGCATGCAGAGCCAGACCCGACTGAAGCTGCGAAATAACGTAAGCGGCATACGCAATCGAGCACAGACCGCCGGTAATCATCACGGACGAAGCAATCTGAACAGCCGGCGAAGATTTGCGCGTGCCGACCGAATCAAGCCCGTTTTCGCGCGTAAAAACAAACACGGGAAGAATCATGAATCCCACTGCAAAAATTGACATAACCGGATCGCTCGGGCGATGCCCCTGATTCACTACAACGGAAATCCCGGCCAAAGCCGTGTAAATCGCGCTGAAAATCGCCGTCGGAACACGCCAAGAACGCGGAACTGCCATAAACAGAATCACGCACGACGAAGCCGTAAGAATCGTATGTCCCGAGGGCGCGGAATTTACGGTCATAACAAGTCCCGGCACAAGAGCGGGTCTGGGAAGTATGCGCTTGACAGACAATCCGACCGCAAGCGAAAGAATCGCAAACACGGATATCTGCCACATGCACCACCATTGTTTTCGCACGCCGGCCATGACAAAACCGGCGATTCCGATTGCAAAACCGATAACAAGAATAATGTTGAAAGTCAGGTAAGTTCGCAGAAAGTCGCGCACGGGAGAGCCCTCAAACAGACTCGATAAAACGATATCGTCATACTGCTGGCCGTTGAATGTGCGCACTCCGGCAAAATAAATTCCTATTGCCGCAAGCAGAAAAATCACAGCAGAAGACAGGCTGAAAATCGTCGCTCCAAGACTCGGTCTGTCGTGAATCGCAGAAAAGTCTTCTTCTTTCGGATCAGCTGCGGATTCAACTGCGGAATCAACTGCATAATCAGCCGCAGATTCAGCTGCGGAAACATTATCCGCCGCCGGATTTTTGACGGCAAACTCAGGCTGTTCAAACCTGATCTGCGCGTGATGATACTGCATTTCCGGGAATTGCGCTGATTGAAACTGCTCTTCTTTGGTTTGCATTAATCGAGACTGCGCTGCCTGAGACTGCGCTGCCTGAGACTGTGCTGCCTGCTGTCCGGCAAGCTGTTCTCTCCATATCTGCTCTGCTGTTTTTTGCACTGCCGGTTTCGGTTCTGAAACATTCGTCTCTGAAGCATTCTGAAATTGCAGAGCAGACTCCTGCCGAATATTCTGCTGAACATTTTTATGCTGTTCAAAAGATTGCGGAGCAAACTGCATATTCGGCTGCATCTGTTCCTGCAGATTTTGCGCCTGTTCATCAAACTGACCGCCAAACTGCTCATCAAATTGTCCGTCAAACTGACCGCCGAATCGTAAGTTTTTGTCCATACTCTTCCCCGCATTTTCGAAAATTGTCTTATTTCGTTAAAAATAAAGACTACATTATAAAAATTACCGGCAAAACAAACAGTCCGGAAATCAAAAGAATTCAAAGCCCGCAAATACGGGTTCGCGGAAAACACGTAAATCTGAAAATACAGAAAAACTCCCACGTACCCGTCAGAGGCCGCTTACCCTTGCTGCATTCCTGCCCTGGGGGAGTTGGGCGACATAGCGCCACATGGGAGCAAAGGCAAGTATACACTTATGCGGCGGCAGAAGCAAATCGAAAGAGCCTCCCGGCGCGTTTCGAATTATTTACAGCGCATAAACAAAAGCTTCCCACGGAGACAATTTGCCCAAAAGAATCGAAGCCGAAGTATTGTCGGGATCATAATTTGTGAGCAGAACCGAATCTCCGTCAACTCCGTCGCCGATTAAGCCGCAAACTTCGTCAGGCAGCCTGGCCGAGGATGAACTCATATTAATCACGACAAGCAGATCGCGCAAACTGCCGGAATCTGCAGCCGAACCGTTTGCAACTGAACCGTCCGCAACCAAACCGGGCACGACTGAATCGGGCAAAATTGAACCATTCAAAATTGAACTGTCCGAAGATACAACAGCCGTATCATCCGAAACCGAACCGGACGAACCGGACGAAGCAGCAACAGCCGCAGACACCTGCTCCGGCGGCAAGGAGCGCACAAAAGCGTAAACCTTCTCATCATCCTCCGCAACGGCTTTAAAATCGCCGCATGCGACAACCGGATTCGCATGGCGCAAAGCAATAAGCGACTTGTAGAACGAGTAAACCGAATTCGGATCGTCAATCTGAGCCTGCGCATTGATAAACTCGCTGTTCGAATTAACCTCAATCCACGGCTCTTTGGGCGCATATTCGGCTGTAAAACCCGCAAAACGCGTGTCATCCCACTGCATTGGCGTGCGCGCATTGTCGCGGCTCATCGCGCGCAAAGCATTCATCATTTCATCCGAAGACAAAACATGCGCCTGTTCGACAAGCTGATGATACATATTCACGGATTCCAGATCGCGATACTGGCTCAAATCAGTGAAATTCGCGTTCGTCATGCCAAGCTCTTCACCCTGATAAATGTAGGGAGTTCCCCGATGCATATGAGCAAACAGACCGAAAGCTTTCGCGGACAGAACTCTCATTTTCTCGGAAGAATCGTCTCCCCAGCGGCTTACGACTCGCGGCTGATCATGATTGTCAACAAACAGACTCGCCCAGCCTTTCTGCGCGACCGAAGTCTGATATGACTTCCAAACCCGTTTCAAATCGCCTAATTTCCAAGGCTTTACGCTCCATTTGCCGGCAGGTCCTTCCTGATCTATTCCCATGTGATCGAAAAGGAAAAGCATATCCAGCTCGCCGCTGGCCGGGTCTGTTATGTGTGCTCCGCGCTGAGCCGACATTCCGGGAGCCTCGCCGACTGTCAGGAAGCCGTCCCTTCCCTCAAAAACCTCGCGGCGCATTTGAGAGAGAAACTCGTCCAAGCGCGGACCGTCCGAGCAGAAATCCCACAGAGAACAGTATCCGTCAGGACCGGGCTCTCCTGTTGTTTCCTCGCTCGGAATGTCTCCGTCAGCCAAATGCTTGGAAATCAATGTGATTACATCCATTCTGAAGCCGTCGATTCCGCGATCGAGCCAGCGGTTCATCATATCAAAAACAGCTTGGCGAACCTGCGGATTTTCCCAGTTCAGGTCAGGCTGCTTGGGTGAAAATTGATGCAGGAAATACTCGCCTCGCTCAGAATCATATTGCCATGCGGATCCGCCAAAATAAGAACCCCAGCGGTTCGGTTCGGCTCCCGGAGTTCCAGGCTCGAATCCGGGCTTCGCAGGCCGCCACCAGTACCAGTCGGAATGAGGATCGTCCTTGTCTTTGGAAGCGCGGAACCACTCGTGCTCGTCGGAAGTGTGATTCACAACCAAATCCATAATGATTTTTATTCCCAGCTTATGCGCCCGGGAGATAAGCATGTCCATGTCCTCCATAGTGCCGAACATGGGATCGATCGCCTCGTAATCGCTTATGTCGTAACCGTTGTCGTCTTGCGGAGACTTGTAAACCGGGCTGAGCCAGATAACATCAATGCCCAGGTCGGCAAGGTACGGCAGACGCTGAATCACGCCGCGCAAATCGCCGAAACCGTCGCCGTTCGTATCCTGAAAAGAGCGCGGATAGATCTGGTAAACTACTGCGTTTGCCCACCAGGGATTTTCGGCAGAACCGTTGGTTTTCAGGGATTCAGGCAGTTTTGGACGGTTAAATTCGGTCATGTTTTCCTCTTCTTTGAATTGTTTTGCGGCTGTTCTGTATGTGTTTTAATGTCTGATTTCAATAATACTTTCAATAATACTTTTAATAAAATCCTTAATAAAAACCGGGATTGAAATAACAGCAAGACTAAATTAATACAAGGATTAAAATCTTTGCGCTTCAAAATATTTTTCAAGCATTTCGCGCATTTCTTTTTCGCATATGCCTCCGTAAACCTGCGGTTTTGCGCCGATATGAGGATCTCGGGGAATATCCCACACAGAGCCGCATGCGCCCATTTTCGGATCCCATGCGCCGAAAATAATGCTGCCGGCATGTGCCGAAACCGCCGCGCCCGCGCACATCGGGCAAGGTTCAAGAGTCACAACCAGCGAGCATGATTCCAAATGCCAGTCTTTCAAAGTTTCGGCCGCCTGTTTCATGGCTTCGATTTCGGCATGAGAAAAAGGGTCGCCGTTTTTTTGACGGCGATTTCGGCCGCGGCCGATGATTTTTCCCGACGAATCAGCGACAACAGCACCTACCGGAACATCTCCGTCTTTTTTGGCTTCTGCAGCCAGTTCCCGCGCCGACTGCATTAAAGCGCGCATGAGATTTTTGTCCATGTATGCAATGATAAATAATTTCGGCGAATAAAATTTTTGATTTACTCGAAAATAAATTTTTCGCGTCCGAACGGATAAAAATTTCGGGAGCACAGACCGAAAGCCGCGCCGCCGAAAAATGTAAAACAAAACAATATCCCTACAAATTTAAAAGGAATTGCACGAACAAATCCATACAAACATGCAGACATAAAACAAAAACGCAATTTGCATATCGGATAAACAGCGCACAAAATTATAATTTCCCGGAATTCGGCTGCTTGCCAAACTCCGGGACAATAGGAGAGAAAAAGAAGGATTTTTGTCAACGGCCAAACATCCATGCGGAAGATTCATACGCAGAACTTCGCGCGTTAACATTTGCCGCAGCAAAAATTTCCATTAGTTCAAATAATGCTGAACAAAACTGAATAAAACCTGAAGAAATTCATTAAGAACGCAAAGAAAATTCAAAGAGATATATGAACCCGGACGCAAAATCTGCCGGAAATATGAACTTTAAACGATTTTGAAAAGTTTAAAGCAAGTTTAAAGCAAGTTTAGACAGCTTTAGGCAGATTTGAACCGACTTAAGCAAGTTAGGCAATTCAAGGCATATTCGAACAGTTCAAAACGTGTTAAATCGATTTTGCATCGGCTTTGATCAGCTCTGCGGCAAAAACCTTAACTTTGCCCGATTTTCAGTCCGATTGCCGGGCGTTGTATGCTTGCCGTATGAGTTTCGCAAAGTTTGCAGAAGAAAAGATTCCGGAGATTTCAGCAATTCAGGATGCATTTGCAGTTCGAGCACACGCAATTCAGCCGAATGCCGGGACAGGCGCTTTCTCGGCTTTAACAGATGAACAAAAGTCGGCAGAATTGCACGAATCGCAGACCAGACAGAGCAAACAGGAAACGCACGAAGAAACCGGCGAAGCAGCGCTGCCTGGAAAACTGCCGTCTGAAAATCTTCTGCCCGAAAGAATTACGTCTGAAAAGCTTATGTTTGAGAATCTGTTGCCTGAAAATCTGCCGGCTTTTGCGGAAAAAATCGAAGAGCTGCACCGAAAATCCGCCGACTCGCCTGCGGTATTCGAACTTATCGGCACGCATTGCAAAATCGTTGCCGAAATGACTCTTTTCGTCTGCAAAAATTATGCATGCAAGAATTGCGACTGCAAAAGTTCTGTCTGCAGAAATGTCTCGGATTCTAAAGTTTCAGCAGAAAACGTCAATGCTGCACTTGCATTTGCCGGAGCTTTGGCGCACGATATCGGCGCATACGAGCTTGTTCGCGGCGAAGGCACAGACGAAGACCCGATCAGATACGAAAAAAATTATGTCCGTCACGGGATTTTGGGATACAATCTGCTCAAAAATGCCGGGTTTGACGAGCAAATCGCATTGTTCGCCCGCAATCATACAGGTGTCGGCTTGACGAAAAAAGCAATTGAAGCGCAAAACATCCCGATTCCGTCCGACGATTATGTTCCCGTGACTCGAGAACAGCAGATCGTCATGTTTTGCGACAAATTTCACACAAAATCCCTGCCGCCGAAGTTTGTCACAGCAAAGACGGCCGTGCGCAGATGCGCTAAATTCAGCGAAGAAGATGCGCAAAAAATGAGCAAATTGGTCGAAATATACGGAGAGCCTCCCGTGGAGGCTCTCGCGCGAAAATATTCAATGACGATTATTTGACTGTTTTCTCAGCTTTCTCAGCTTTCTCAGCTTTCTCAGCTTTCTCAGCTTTTTCGGCTTTCTCAGCTTTTTCGGCTTTCTCAGCTTTTTCGGCTTTTTCAGCTTTATCGGCTTTTTCAGCTTTATCAGTCTTATCTGCTTTCTCTGCCTTCGCAGCCTTATCCGCCTCAAGCTCTGCTTTTTCAGCTGCGGCCTCGCGCTTCTTGTTCAAAACTGCTTCCAAAGTAATCGGCTTGCCCGTTTTACGCAGTTTCACGCGCTTCAAAGGCGCAACCGGAACCGTCGAAACGAAAAGCGGCTGAATTTCCGTAACCGGATTGTACGTTTTCAAACCGAACCATTCGACCGGAGAACCTGCAAGCGAACGAATTGCATATTTTATGCGCAAAAGCGAAATTCCTCTCGCCGACAGATTCGACTCGGGAACCAAATCTTTGTGAATAAGCACATAATTAATCGTTCCGATTTGCGCATCGTCGTCAAGCTTAGGATAAATGGTTTCCTGCGCCGGCAAAGTTCCGTCGTCAATCAAATCATGCATAATCTGATGCAGATATGTCGCAACATTCTGCCCGACCTTGAATCCCAAGCGAATTCTCACGCGGAAAAGGAAGTCAGTACCGAAATTCTCCACAGAATATTCGCGAGTAAACGGCTCATCCGTAACTTGCACGGAAACAACCCACCATGCGCGAGCTTTTTTGGGACGATCAGCAAAAATCGAGTAGAAAATATCCGTATCCAGCCGCCGCAGTTCCGGATCGCTTGTCAGGTAAATGACATTGTCGGACATTTTAGGAATGCTTTCATCCTGATGAAGCACGGCCATCGGAGGCAGGAAGTCTTCAGGCTTGACATGTCTGCGCTGAGATCTTTCGATTTTTGTCGCATGATTCCACACATACATAACAAACAGAATCAGAGTCGTGACAATCATCGTAAACCAGCCGCCGGAAATGAACTTCGACATCGACGAGACGAAGAACAGCACATGCAGGACAGTAAAGAACAGCCCGAAAAGCACGGCAGATATCCTGCGTTTTCGCACAAACCAGAGATATGCGACCAGCAGAATCACAGCGCAAATCATGGTAATGCTCAACGCCAGACCGTAGGCTTCGGTAATCTTTGCGGCAGTCTGGAAAATCAGCAGAACAATGCATGTCGAAACGCACAAAATGAAGTTAATCGACGGAATATAAAGCTGTCCGCGAGTACGAGACGGATATCGAACCTGCAAATGCGGCCACCAGTTCAGACCGGTCGACTCGGAAATCATGGAAAATGAGCCCGTAATCAAAGCTTGCGAGGCGATAATGCCGGCAATGACGGAAAGAATAACCGCAGCATAGCGGATCCCCGTGGGCATCATTTGGAAGAACGGATTGATGTCCAAATCGTCGGCAACATCAGGATTTGCGCGGTTGCGAAGCATCCAGGCTCCCTGACCGAAATAGTTCAGCATCAGGGAAATCTTGATGAAAGGCCATGTCATGTAAATGTTTCCGCGCCCGACGTGCCCCATGTCGGAATACAGAGCCTCTGCTCCGGTAACGGACAGGAACAGCGAACCCAAAATGGCAATTCCGGCTTTGTTGGCGTCGCTGAATGCGTATCGAGCCGCGTATACAGGGTTCAATGCCTTGAAAAGCCACCAGTCGCTTCCGATTGAGTAAATGCCGATTATCGCAAGGAATGAGAACCAGATAATAACCAAAACACCAAAAACTTTGCCGATTTTTTCGGTTCCGCGAGACTGCACGGAGAACAGCGCAACGATGATGACAAGCGCGATAATCATCGGAAGATACGGTCTGGAGACGAATGTCGACTCCAAAACAGGAAGGGATTCCAAACCTTCGACGGCCGAAACAATCGATACGGCCGGCGTGAAAACAGAATCCGCCAGAAAAGCAGCTCCTCCGACCATTGCAGGCACCCAAAGCCATTTCGCATATTTGCGCACAAGCGAGAACAGCGAGAAAATGCCGCCTTCGCCTTTATTGTCAGCTCTAAGCGCGATTAAAACGTATTCGACCGTGGTGATAAGCGTAACGGTCCAGAAAAGCAGCGAAAGCATTCCCACGATTGACATTTCGTCGCAGTTGCCCACGCCGCCCTGTCCGGCGACGAACGACTGAGCCACATACAGCGGCGAGGTTCCTATATCGCCGTAAACGACTCCCATCGTGACCACGCACATCGCGAAACTGATTTTGTCTGAAGACGACTGAACTTTGCGCCACCAGCGCCCCAGCGCAGTGCGCGGTTCCGGCTTGGTTTCGGCTGCTTTTTTGGTTTTTTTCGCCTTGGCTTCTTTTTTCTCCTCCTCGCTTATAGCAGCTCGGGAGATTTTCGGCGCAAGAGAGACCCGTTTTATCCGACCGGTGTTCAGCACGGAAGCGTCGATTTTGACATTTTTCTCAGGTTTTTCAGTATTGTCGGACGTGTTGTTTTCAGCGTTGTTTTCAGCGTTGTTTTTATCGCCGTCAGCCATATTTTCTTTGTCTTTTTCAGATTTTTCCGCCTTTTTCGGCTTGGCTGTTTTGCCTGTTTTTTCTGCATTGTCAGATTTGGCGGACATATCAGACTTGTCTGATTTGCCTGACTCGCCGGATTTCTCGGACTTTTCGGATTTCTCGGAGCTGTCAGAACTGTCGGAATCCGCGGCATTATCGGCGGCCAAAGCGTCGTATGTTTCTGTTTGCGCGTCAGCAAAGATTTCTTCCGCAAGCTTCTCGGCAGCTCTCTTAACAGCCGATTTGACGTTTTTCTCCACGTCTTTCTCAACATCTCTTTCGATGTTTTTTTTCAGCGCTTTTTTAATATCTTTTTCAACAGTTTTTTCTGCCGCTTTCTCGGCCGCTGTTTCGGCGATTTTAATTATTTTGTCGTTTTTATTATTCTCATTATTAACGTCTCGCGAAGCCCGCGTTTCTTCTGCACTTCGCTTTTGCGCGTTTTTCTTATTTTCTGTCGAATTGCGCGATTCACGGCTTTCGGCCATGTCTCCTCCTCCAAACATCAAAAGTACCCGTTGCGATTTGCCGATCGCAAATAAGGGCAAGACTACAGATTACTACGATGTATGTATTGCCGCGCCAATTTGCGCACAATTGTGCATAAATGTTTAAAATTTCGCTGTTTTAGCCGCAGTTTAGGCTTTACAAACCCGAATCAGCCGGCGCAACAGCAGCAGCCGTCTCATTCATCGCAACAGCCGCAACAAACCCGCATTAATTCCAAGCAAACTGCAGCCAAAACAGCCGAACTGCAGCCGAACCGGCTGCAAGCCTTGCAGTAAAATCCGGAAGCAGTCCCGATAAAAACACCGGCGGCAAGACCTTTGTATCTGACATACTGAAAACATGGCAAAAAAGAAACATCGCGAGCGCGGCTGGGCTCCCGTGCCCGCTTCGGCAGACGAACTTGTCTGCGACGAAAACGGCCGAGCGCTGCAAATTTTTGACGACCACACTCATCTAGCTTCAGCTGTCAGATTTGTTCAGCAGCTGAGCGCAGAGTCGGTTCAAAAAGGGCGAGACCCGATTCCGGTTATTCCGGTCGAAGAAATTATAAGACGGGCGCGTTCCGTCGGAGTCGAAGGGCTTATCGATTGCGCGTGCGAATATCCCGAGCTGACTCGCGCGGTAAATATGGCGAAAACTTATGAGAATGTGTACGCTGCCGTGGCCATACATCCGAATGAAGCGGTAAAGCACGGACACAGAGCGGCAGCCGGACCGGACGGACTGGAAATAGAGTATTTTCCGTGGCACGATATTTCGATTGACGACGCTATGGCTCGCGTGTATGAAATCGCAAAAAATAATCCTGATGAAGTTGTGGCAATCGGAGAAACCGGACTGGACTATTTCCGCACCGGCGAGGAGGCAAGACAAGCGCAAAAAGAGGCGTTTCGAGCGCATATCGCGCTGGCTTGCGAACTGAATTTGCCGCTGCAGATTCACGATCGGGACGCGCATGAGGATGTAATCGATATTCTTCTGCATGACAAAGCTCCCGAGAGAACGGTTTTTCATTCTTTTGCGGCAGGCGCGGAAATGGGCAGAATTTTGCGCGAAAACGGCTGGTATGCAAGCATTTCCGGAACTGTGTCTTACAAGAATAATGAAGACATACGGCAGGGAGTGCGCGAAATCGGACCGGATTTGATAACGATTGAGACGGACGCGCCTTATCTGCCTCCCATGCCGTGGCGAGGACGGCCGAATGCGCCTTATCTGCTGCCTCTTACGCTGAAAGCCGTCGCGGAAACGCTGAACTTAACCGTTCGCGAAACCGCAGAAAAAACGCGAGAGAACGTGCGCAAAATTTACGGAGTATGAGACGCAAAAGCATAGAGACAGCACAGACAGCACAGACAGCATAAAACCATAAACAGCATAAAACACAGACAGATGCAAACAGAATAGAAAAAGCCCGGTTTTTACGCCGGGCTTTTCTATTAACAGAGAGAAAGAAAGAAGGGTTTTCAATTATTTTTTGCCGATTGCGGCCTGCCTGCCGGTTTCTTCCGGCGACAGTCTCTATATAACCGTCCCGACCTTGAAAACCCGGGAACAAAAGCTGAATAAACGGTAAGAATCCGGTAAGAATTTTTTAACCGTTTCTTGTTTTATTCCTGAATTTTCTTCTTTTCTTCCTCTAAACGCTTGGATTCCTTTGCTTTTCGAGCATCGAGCATTTCCTGAAAGCGCGCAAGCTCTTCCTGCTCGGCCTCGGGCGGAATCTTCTCGAAAACCGGAGACGGCTTGGAAATCGGAGTTCCGGGAATAATCGGCTCGCTCGCCCATGGATGAATATTCTCTCCCAGCTTGTATTCGCCCGAAATAATCGGATATTTAAAGCCGGGCTTATCCAAATCTTCAACTTCGGACAGTTCGGGCAGAGGACATATAATTCCCTTGCCTCCCAAGGTTTCCCAAACCTTCTGCGAAGAATGAGGCAGGTAGGGAGCAAGCATAATGCACACATCGCAAACCGCCTGCGCAGCAGTATGCAGAACCGCCGCAAGACGTTTTTTGTCATCTTTAATCTTCCACGGCTCAGTCGCAGAAATATAACGATTTATTTCGCCGACAAGACGCATAATTTCAGATATTCCCTGCTTCTGACGATTCTGCTCAAGCAAACCGCCGACAGTGTCAAATCCAGCAGAAACATCCTTAAGCAGCTTCCTGTCTTCATCAGCAAGAGAAGACTCGTCAATCTGCGGAATTTCGCCAAAATTCTTTGCAAGAAGCACGGCTACCCGGTTTACAAGATTTCCCCAGCCCGCAACAAGCTCCTCATTGTTGTGGCGAATAAATTCAGACCATGTGAAATTCGAATCCGAAGACTCCGGACCTGCGACAGAAATGTAATAACGCACGGCATCAACCGGATATTTCGCAAGAATATCCTTCACATAGATGACGATTCCTCGCGAAGAACTGAATTTCTTGCCTTCCATAGTCATATATTCGCTGGAAACAACCTGCTCGGGCAACTCGAGATCGCCCAGATCGCCCGCTTCGCCGCCTTTTGAACCTTTGCCGTTATATGCGAGAAGCTCGGAAGGCCATATCTGCGAGTGGAAAGTGATATTGTCCTTGCCCATGAAATAGTAGCCGGGCGCCTGCGGATTATTCCACCATTCGCGCCACGCCTCGGGATCTCCCTTGCGGCGAGCCCATTCAACCGAAGCAGAAAGATATCCGATAACCGCATCAAACCAGACATAAAGACGCTTGTTGGGATTGTCAATCCATCCGTCGACAGGAATCGGAATACCCCAGTCAATGTCGCGGGTAATCGCGCGCGGCTTGACTTCTCTGAAAAGACCCATCGAAAAGTTCATAACGTTTGTGCGCCAATTTTTGCGCGTTTTCAGCCACTCGACATTTGCTTCCGCAAGCGCGGGCAGGTCGAGGAAAAAATGCTTTGTTTCTTCAAATCTGGGTTTTTCGCCGTTAATTTTTGAAACCGGATCGACAAGGTCGGTCGGATCCAGCTCGTTTCCGCAGTTGTCGCACTGATCTCCGCGCGCGCCGTCGTCATCACAGATGGGACAAGTGCCCTCGATATAACGATCGGGAAGCGTGCGGCCGGTGGAAGGCGAAATGGCAACCTGCTGAACGTCTTCGTAAATGTAGCCGTTCTCAAGACAGTGTCTAAACATCTCTTGAACGATTTTCTCGTGATTTCCCGTGGTCGTGCGCGTGAACAGGTCGTAGCTGAGTCCCAAATCGCACAAATCCTTGGCGATTACGCGGTTATACCTGTCGGCAAGCTCTTGAGGGGAAACGCCTTCGGATTCTGCCTGCACGAGAATCGGCGTGCCGTGCTCATCGGTGCCCGAGACCATAAGAACGTCATTGCCCTTCATTCGCTGATAGCGGGCAAAAACATCCGAAGGAACACCGAAACCTGCAACATGTCCGACATGGCGCGGGCCGTTCGCATACGGCCAGGCGACTGAAACGAGAATATGGGTCATATTCCCCGATTATCGGCTTTGAGCAAGACATTTTGAATATTTTTTTGAAATTTTCCCGTTTTTCGACTTTTCGCTTATTTCGGACAGCAGATTTCTGGCGGCTGATTTTTGACGGCTGATTTTTGACGGCACTTGCGCACAATATGCCGGTTATCCACATTTTTCGCCGAAATATTTTTAAGTTATCAACTTATTGTCTGCTTTCAGGGAAAAATTATCCGCTTATCTTCATTTTATTTCCCGTCAGTGAAGTTTGATTTTTGCTCATATAGTCTCGCAAATTATGAAAAACACATACAGAACGCAGACAAATATTGTGCCGCTGGACGTTTTGGGAGGAAGAATGTATGCCGAGAGACTGAAAGCGGAAGGAGTTATGTCGATTATCAGCAGCAAAACGGGTTTTATGCGCAGACAGGCTGCCGACACTCGCGGACGCGCTCTGATCGCAAAGGAAATGCTTCCTTACGGAGTATGCGCCTGCAGATGGATTGCGGCATGGATTTGGACAGGCGAAAACTTTCCCAGAAATGTCGACATTATTTCAGACAGGCATTTTCGCGCAAAAACGCACGGCAAAACGATACTTACGCACAACCAGAATATTGCGAGCGCGGATTTGACATCCGTTGCGGGACTGAAAGTGACGACGCCGCTGAGAACCGCCTGCGATATCGCCTGTCTGGACGAAACGGAAAACGCGGGCGCAAATGTGCGCAAAACCGTAAAAAATCTGATGAACAGGTACAAAATAAGCTGCAGCGACTGTTTTGACAGGCTTTGGACACAGCCGGCAATCGCCGGCAGAACAAAAGCAGCCGCGCTTTTAAGCGGCTCCTGCTGCACTGCGAACGAAAATACTGCGAACGAAAATCAGGACGGTCTGAAAAATCAGAGCAGTCCGAACGGCAAAAATACAGCGAAAACAGCAAATGAGAGGAAAGCATGAGCGTGAGAAACATGAAAAGCATGAAAAGCATGAAAAGCATGAAAAAACAAAGCACAGGAAACACAACGGCGGCCGCTGCGGCACGACGATTAAAAAAGACCGCTTTTCAGACTGTTTCATCAGCCGTTCCATCAGCCGTTTGCACGCATTTCTCTTCGAACATTTCTGCAGATCTCTCTTCAAAGTCCGATTCAGGTTTCTCTTCGAAGGTCTTTTCGCCTCCGCTTTACGCTTCCGCTCCGCCTCCTCCGCCGCAAATTATCACGCCCGAAAAAGTCTGCAATCCTCAGGCAGACAAGGAGTTTCTGCAGCTGATTGCCCGAAAATTTCCGAAAATGCGCAAATGGATTATCGCAAATCCGCAAGCCGATCCAGAACTGCTTGAATACATTTCTCAAGCCGGAGGTCCCGGAGTTTGCGAGGCTTTCGAGGTGCTTTTTGAATCTCTTGAGGACGGAAGGCAAAGAAAATGACATGCGGCGCATTTCTCGTTTTCCTCGGATTATTCGGATTCCGACTGCCCGATTTCCCGATGCTCAAATTCGGACTGCTCAGACTCAAAACTTTTGCTTTTTGCGCGGAAGAACTCAAACTATTTAAGTTCGGACGCAATCTGATATATCTTTTTGCGGTCTGCGAGACTGCCGTCAGGATAAGGATGTTCGCTCACGACAAGAGAAACGGCTTTTTTGATGCGAATATTCTCTGCTTTTGCCCGCTGCGCTGCCAATTTTGCAAGCTGTTCGACATTAAGAATGCTGTTTTCAGGAAACTGTTCGCCGACAGTTTCAAAAGTTTCAGAAGTTTCGTCACGCCGGGGAATCTCGGGAACTTTGTCAGCTTTGCTTTCTGCATCCCAGTCCGCAACTTTTTCCGCTCCGGCAATGACAAGAACAATTTCGCCGCGAGGAGGGTCTTCTTCAACAGACTGTTTTATGCCCGATATCGTGCCTCTGCGAATCTGCTCGTAATTTTTCGTAAGCTCGCGGCACAAAGCCATAGAGCGGTTTGTCGGAAAAATTTCTGCAAGCGCGGTCATTGTCTGCTCAATTCGGTGAGGAGTTTCAAAGAAAATCATCGTTCGAGGCTCGTACAGAAGAGATCTGAAGCGTTTGATCCGTTCCGAATTTTTGCGCGGCACAAAGCCTTCATAGCAGAATCTGTCCGTTGCAAGTCCCGACAATGCCAGCGCGTCAAGAACCGCAGAAGGTCCGGGAGCGCATGTTACAGGCAGTTCGCGTTCGATTGCCCGGCGCACGACCGCAAGACCCGGATCGTTAATAACAGGCATTCCGGCATCCGAAACGACAACAACGGTCTGTCCTTCGGCAACGCGATCGAGCAGAGCATCCGCTTTTTCGCGTTCATTATGATCGTGATTTGCCACGACTTTGCCGTTAATTCGAATGCCCAGTCTTCGCGCCAAATCAAAAACGCGACGAGTGTCTTCCGCAGCAACCGTATCGGCATTTTCAAGAAGCGTTTTCAGACGATCCGAAGCATCGGACGCATTCCCTATAGGCGTTGCAGCAATAACAACCGTTCCGCGCGGAATTTCAGGCGAACAAATAC
Source organism: uncultured Actinomycetes bacterium (assembly GCA_900314875.1). Lineage (GTDB taxonomy): Bacteria > Actinomycetota > Actinomycetes > Actinomycetales > Bifidobacteriaceae > RUG039. The sequence continues at coordinate 54,277 of OMWX01000006.1, forward strand.
GGTCTGCATTTGCAACAGAGTATCCGGCCGCAGCCGGTTTTATGCTGTCCGGTTCATTCATACACATATCTCCCGGTATATCCGTAAATTGGACAATATGACAGTGAGCAATCCGAAAATTTCGCGACTTAATGCGAAGCCAGACGGCAAACGGCAGGCAAAACGCCCGAAAATACTGCCGAAAGTCCGACATTCCGCACAGCCGATGAAACATGCAAAACCTGCGGAAAACCGAACGAAAAGCATTCAGACTTCAGGGTTAAGCGCGACTGCGGGTTTGTTCGCGATATTCTCTCCGCTTGCACAAAAATACCGCAAAATAAAAGTTTGGTCATATTCAAACAGAAAAAAAGCCGGATGGGTTGCAACTTTGCTCGTCACGTTTTTCGGCGCATTTCTGCGGTTTTTCAGACTCGGACAGCCGCAGGCGGTTGTTTTTGACGAAACATATTACGTCAAAGACGCTTGGACAATGCTTATGACCGGAGAGCCGAAAAATTGGCCCGAATCAATCGCGGGAACGCCGATAAATGACCTTTTCGCATCAGGGCAGGTGTATGACTGGCTCGACAGCGCAGAATATGTCGTTCATCCGCCGGTCGGCAAATGGATTATCGCTTTGGGATTGAAGCTTTTCGGAGGCGCGGAAAACGTTTTCGCTTGGAGAGCCGCGGCTGCAATCGCCGGAACGGTCGGAATTATTCTCATATGCCGAATTGTTTTAAGAATTTTCAACAGCATTTCTCTGGCTGTTCTTGCGGGATTTTTCATGTCGATTGACGGAGTCGGCATTACGATGAGCCGCACGGGACTGCTTGATATTTTCATAATGGTTTTCGTTTTGGGCGCGTTTGACCTTTTGCTTATTCATTATGAAAAAGCCAAAAAGACGATATGGGATTATGCCGAACAAGACACTGCCGAACAAGACACTGCCGAACAAGACACTGCCGGCTTTGACAATTCCAATCAACACAATGCCGAATCCTGCAAAGCCGCAAAAAGCAAAACAGTAAAAACAGTCAAAAAAGCCAAAAAAGCGCCTTATGTTTTCTTCTCTTGGCAGCGGCTGAACGCAACCGTTCTTCTGGGGCTTGCCACGGCAGTAAAATGGTCAGGAATCTACTTTTTCGCCGCGTTTGCTCTGCTGTCTGTATTCTTGGATGCATACGAAAGACATAAAGCGGGATATAAAAACTGGCTGCTGTGCGCAATCGGCCGCGACGGTCTGCTCAGCGCGCTTTACATGATTCCCGTATATCTGTGCGTATACCTGACTTCATGGACTTCCTGGTTTATCCATTCCGATTCCTACATGCGCTACTGGGCTGAAAAACACCCGGATCAGGGCATAACATGGCTCAACGATTCAATGCGCAGCTTCATTGAATACCACAGGCAAATGTGGTCATTCCACACAACCTTGAACACTCCGCATGATTACATGGCAAACCCGCTGACATGGCCGATTCAGCTGCGTCCGACCAGCTTCTACTGGCGCAATCTGACAGACCATCCGGGACTGTGCTCGCTATCGCCCGACACAAAATGCATAGCAGCCGTTACCTCGCTGGGAAATCCCGTTTTGTGGTGGCTTGGCACGCTTTGCGCGATTCTCGCTCCGGCAATCGGAATTTTTGTCCGGCGCGGAGACTGCAAGCTCTGGTTCGTCGCAATCGGATTCATCGGCGGCTGGCTGCCTTGGGTTCAATATCTGAACAGAACAACTTTTACTTTCTATTCCATAGTGATTTTGCCCTGGATTATCATCTCAATCTGCTACGTAGCCGACTGGATAAAAGAAGTTTTCTCTCCCGTTGTGCGAACATATATCATCAGGCTGAGCACGGCGATTATTTTCGCGGCAAGCATTTTCTTCTACCCGATTTGGACTGCAATGCCCGTTCCTTATGATTTCTGGTATATGCATATGTGGTTCTCCAGCTGGATTTAGTTTTGCCCGCATCCGAAACTCCGGAAAGACTCCCGGTTTTTCGAAAGGTTATTTCGCGCGGTTATTTCGCGCGGTTTTGCTAGGCTTTATCCCAGAGCGGTTTGAACCGCCGGACAAATGCCGAACGGCAGATTAACGGTTTCTATCGTTTAAGGAAGACATGGGTTTTATCGATTTTATTGTTAAATTATGCAAAGATCCGCGTTCGGCGATTGCCGGCTGGATTGCAATGGGCGTGACGCAGGCATACGCTTTTATTTTTCTTATAATCTTCATCGAAACGGGCGTTGTGGTCTGCCCGTTCCTGCCCGGAGATTCGCTTCTTTTCGCTGCGGGATTCTTCACTGCCGCAGACTCTTCAACCGGCGAAGCGGGTTCGCTTTCGCTTTTCGTGCTGCTTCCGGTTGTCTGGATTGCTCCGATCGTAGGAGATCAGTGCAATTACTATATCGGCCGCACATTCGGAAAACGCATTATCGACTCCGGAAAAGTTAAGGCAATGACTCCGGAAAGACTGGAAAAAACCGAGAAAATGATTGAAAAATGGGGTCCGCTGGCCGTATTTCTGAGCCGCTTCTTCCCGTTTATTCGCACATTCATGCCGTTCATGTCCGGAATGTCCGGAATGCGCTGGCGCAGATTCACTCCGTTCAGCATTCTCGGAGCTTTGGTCTGGAGCACGCTGTTCGTGCTGATGGGACATTTCTTCGGCGGAATTCCTGTCGTGCAGAAGCATTTTGAGCTGGTAATCGTATTTATTCTCGTCATGTCTCTGCTTCCGGCAATAATTACGCTCATCAAAGCGAAAATGTCAGGCTCTGCAAAAAAGAAATAAAAACAGAACAATAAACGCCGAAAATGCCCTGTTTCTGCCCGGTTTGCAGACATGTTTTCCGCAAAAACTAAGACACGATTTGCATATCGGGCAAAACAGGGATATCATTCTTAATACTTGCTTAAAGCTTGCGACTATTCGCAAGGCAGACACTCGGGGCCGTAGCTCAGTTGGTAGAGCGCTTCGTTCGCATCGAAGAGGTCGGGGTTTCGACTACCCTCGGCTCCACTTTTTTATTTCAATCTTTTACTGCTTGTTGCTAAATCATTTTTTTATTTTTGCTTTTCATGCGATTTCGCCGCATAAATTATTGTTTTGCAATGCTTGTCATAATCTGTTTGAGAGCAAAGTTTGTGGAACACGCAGCCTGGTAAAACGCCTGACGATCTTTGCCGACCGGATCGGGAATGTCTTCTGCAACGGAAACCATGGGACGAACGGTAAAAGCCGAAGCAATGACGGCTCTTATTCGCGATTCGACCGTATAGTACCGGTCAAGCATGCCCGCCTGAGAACAGTACTGACAAAGATTTGCAAAATCAGGCAGCAAAAAAGTCTGACGCATTTTCGCAGGAGCAAGCTGAGAGACGGCAGCGCAATGCTTTTTTTCATAACAGAGAATCAAATCCGCGCTTTCGGCAATCTGTTTAGTCAGTCTGCGAGACCTGAATGCAGAGGAATCTATATTCACCAGATTAAGCATTTCCGCACTGTGAGCGGCTATGGGATGAGACGGAAGACCGATTGTTCCCGCGCTTGAAACGAAAATATTCGTGCTTTGAAGATATCGTTTCATCAGAAGTTCGCCCATAGGCGAGCGGCATATATTCCCCGAACATACAAAAAGAATATGCATTTTTACTCCTGTTGCGCATTTCAGAACAGTATCTAAGTTATTCGCATACCGACAGCCCGGCGACTAATTCCGAGACGAGACCGGCTTTCTGAACAAAGCGGATAAGCCCGGCGCAGTAAAAACAAAACAAATAAATCAAAATTAGATTTAAGGATATTTTCGCACAAATCAGCCGTTATGACAATATGCGACACGCCGTGCGCAAATAAGAACGCAGACAAAGCAGCAGCACTGTCATGCAAACGGCAGCCGCATTATTTCTGCGCAGAAGCATACTCTCTAGCCCATCCGTCAACAAATGCGGATTCAACCTTTCTCCATTCAGAGTCGGCATGAGCAGAGTCAGTCAGAGCAGAGTCAGTCAGAGCAGAGTCAGTCAGAGCAGAATCATCCCCGGCAGAACCCGCCTGCACATAATTCAGCATTGCCGCAGCCAAATCAGTCTTCCACTTAAGCGACGGAATCGCAAGATGCGCGCCGGAAACCTGCTGATGTTTCTGCGAATCCTTCTTCGCGGCCGCAACAAGAGGATTAACCGCCGGGAAAGCGTGCATTGATTTGAAAGGCGCAGAAATTCCCATCGTTTCTGACAAAACCGTCTTTCCCTCTTCGGACGCAATCATCCAGTCGAGAAAATCCTTTGAAGCTTGCCTGTCCTCGTCGGGCACTTTCGAATTGACGCACAGATAATTTCCGTCAGCCGTCAGCAGACCGGTATCGCTTTCATTCGGCAGTCCGATGTAAGCCGGAAGCATTTCCACGCTGTCCGCGCTCATCCCTGCCGATTTGAGAGCCTGCCAAACCCATGTTCCGCTCTGATAGAAAACGCCTTCGCCCGCCGCGAAAGACTTGACGGAATCCACTGTCTGCATAAAAGACAGCTCCGAACGGCTTTCCGAGGCATAAGAATCGGAATAATACACATCCAGAACATTGCGAAGATTGTTCAAATATGTGCCTTTTACGCTCGACGGACTGCTGTCAGAAAGACTGTTATCTGCCGGAGTCCTGCCGGCCGCGTTTTCATCATCCGAACCGCCGGCCGTATTTTCGTCTCGAAACTCGCCATACAGCGCAAGACCGGCCAAGTATGTGTGGAAACACTCAGACGCGCCCGAATCAAACCCGGAAGGCACAAACGCTCCTTTAATGCCCAGTTCGTCCTTATACGCCTGAATATCGTCGGCAACCTTGCGCAAAACATCAAACGCATTTATCTGACTTACGGATTCCACGAGAGAATCGGGCAAAGCGATATATTTTTCCAGCAAATCCCGGTTGTAAACAATGCCGAATGAGTCGGTCGAATAAGGCACGGCCGCAACAAACCCGCTGCCGCTTCTCAAAACCGACTCTTTGTCGTCAAGCTGGTCATACAAGGCGGTGCCGCTCATATCATCGCAATACGTTTCCCATATTTTCAAAGTCGCCGGACTGTCAACCTGAAAAATCGTGGGCGGCTCATTTTTTGCGATTTCCGCCTTCATTACCGACTCATAAGTGCCTGCGGCCGGAGTTTTCACAACCACATCGACATTTTTTTCATCGGAATATTTTTCTGCGATTTTCGCCCATTTATCGGCAAGTTCGGGACGGGAATTAAGGAAATACACATGCGCGGACGCTTCATCGTCTTTGCCGCGCGAACAGCCCGAAACTCCCCCGATCACGGCAAGCGTAACCGCAAGAAAGCCGGCAGTTTTGACAAAAATGCGTCTCGTGCATTGCTTGCGTTTCGCACTTATGATGCATTTCGCGCGCTTTGGACGATTCACGTGTTTTTTGAGTTTCATATTCTCCGCTTCGTAAAGCATTTCGCCTTATTATCGACTTATTATCGATTTTCTGCTGCTTTATTATCGATTTTCTATGCGTTCCACTTCGTTATGACAGGCCGGCCGTTATGATAATCCAAAATCGCAAACTGAGCCGTATTCATAAGCCAGCTTCCCGCGAAAGACGGCTCGACCCCGATCCACTGAGCAGTCAGAATCTGCAAAAAATGTCCGTGCGCGACAAGCAGCACATCTTCGCCTTTTTCAATATTCTGCTTAACTTCGGCAATCACATTGTCAGCACGGGCGGCAATTTCCTCCAGCGACTCTCCCCGTCCTGCGCGGATGTGCACTGTTTCCCCGTTCGGAAGAACTTCATCCCTTTCACTGCCAAGCGATTCGGTAAGCGTTTCAGGCAACGACGCGGGATCTTGGCGCCAGACAACCCAGTCATCCTCGCCCAAATGTTCTGCAACATACTGACGGGTCAGTCCTTCAGCCTGCCCGTAATCCCATTCTGCCATGTCGTCAAGCGTTTCACCGTGAAAACCCGCCAGCTGCGCGGTCTGCTGTGCGCGTCGCAGGGGACTTACACACACGCGGGCAAACCCGTTCGGAAATGCTTTGCGCAAACGTTCTCCCGCCGCTTTTGCCTGCTCGCACCCGGTGTCGGTAAGAGGAATATTGGTGCGGCCCGTATGCTGTCCGCTCACGCTCCAAGGCGTCTGACCGTGACGCAGAAGAACGATTCGCCCAGTTTTGCGGCTCTGCTCGGACTGTTTTTTGCAATCTGCCTGTTTTTCGCAATTAATATTGTTCATATCTGCTACTCTACCGCTTTCATGTAATTTTTCGCGCGATTCATGCAATAATTGAATAATAGCCGAATACCGCAACGACAATATTTCGCTTCAAATTCCGCAACGGCATTATTGCAGCGTATTCGCAAGAGCAAACGCAAGGACGGAGGAACCGTGTCAGACAAAGACAGAATTATCGAAAGCCTGTCGCAAGTCGATAAAGCCGTCGGATCGAAAAGAGAGCAGATTCTTTCCGATCCGGATGATTTGATTGACAAATCGGCAAAGTTCCTCATCCCCGCCGCAGCAGGCTTTGCTGTGGGAAAAATATTCGACATTTTATGGCGCAAAGCGACTGGAAAGCCTGTAAAATCAGGGAAGTTCAGCAATAAAAATTCTGCAGAAAAAACGCTTCTCTCATCAATGCTTTTTGCCGGTCTTTCGGCTGCTTTGGGAGCCGCTTCAAACTATATTTTCTCAGGATTGAGCAATAAGCTGGTCAACCGCAGACACCGGAAGAACAATCGCAGACACTGAACCTTTCGCCGCCTGTTTTATGCAGCCGGGCATTTTATGCAGCCGGCTTCCGCGATCCGACTGTGTTCATCATATCCAACGAGCACTTCAGCCGGCTCTGTGCTTTCACAGCCCGGATTGCGCGACTTTTTCCTGCGCTTCCTTGTTGATCAGCATTGCCGCATCGATTGAGAATTGACTGCAGTCTTCGGGATATTTGAAAATAACTTCGTACCCCTGCTCTTCCAGACGCATTGCAATTTCGGTATTCATTGCGTTAATTTCGCTGAAGCTGATTTTGTCGTTTCTGAATTCCTCAAACTGCTTTTGAGTAATATAGTAGGGCAGCGTCACCGAATACGAACGATTTGAATCTCCGCTGTAAGAAAACAGATTTTCGCTGAACCGTTCGAGAGCCGCATCGACTCGGATAAAACGATTTTCCAATCTGCTGCACGCCCATTTGAAAACTTTTTCCGGCACGGTATCGCGCGAAATCGGGCTTTCCCAGCGGCGAATTCGCTCATTTTTCTTATATCCGAATTCTTTAAGAATCAGATTGCGCTCGATTCTGCACCATTTGCGAATCCCGAAAAATTGCGCTTTAACAGGCTTATCCTCACTCATCTGCCCCGGATTTTCGGCAAAAACAAAGCGAATATCATAATTTCTGAAACTCAGCTCGGTCGCCAGCTCAATTGCGCGCGCATTGAAATGCTGATAATTGTAGCTCTGCTCTCCGTCAGACTCTGTCGAATTCTCCAAATGCTTGTCATATCGATAAAGCTCAATTATCGCCCTGTCCTGCCCGGATTTTTCGATTTGCTCGACTTGCTGCATAACCCATTTGCGCTGAAGTTCGGCCTGCCCGAGCAGATAATCCCACGCATACATCGGAGGAAACGACGTGTAATTCCTGTATTCCCACTGTCCCACTTTGCACTTCGTGGCATCGACATGTCTGCCCAGTTCAGTTAAGCCTATGCCGACGCGTTCGCGAAGATAGCGAAACTGCGCCTTGCTTTTCCGTTGAGGCTCGGTAAGCAGCAGTGTCATTCCTTCTCTCCTTGTTTTCCTTATATCTGGCTTTCGAATGTCACGCGCTGCGGTTTCAGCTGATTTTTCACGTTGCGTTTTTGCGAATTTCGCAATTTTCAGCTCTTAAACATTCCGACCGACAACAGGCAAACGCAAGCCGAATAACAAAACCATAAAAAGATATTACCACCGGCACCGAGACACAGCATACCCCCGGCGAGTCGCGAAACTTTTTTATTTTCTTCTCGGTTTATAAGCTCTTTTTCGCGATCTGATTTTGCCCGATGATTTGCCGACTGCTCCGCCGGTTTTGCTGCCGAGTCTGCGATAACCTCCCCGACCGCTTTTACCTTCTCCTTCTTCCGAAAACAGACCGCCCAACCCCGATTCAATCGGAGGACTGCTCGTCAAGTGCCATGTGCTGCAATAATTGCATTTGTATACCCAAAGTCTCGTTCCGCGCTCTCGCAGACAATCGGACGCAGCCTGCAATGCCCGAGTTTTGTCCGCATACATAATTTTATTCGAATCGGAACATCGTTTGGGCTCAAAAAAATACATGCACACTATTTTAATATCTTGAAACCCGGAAATCAGAAATAATTTTATATCTCATACTGTTTTCTCAGTTTTCGCGGTTTTCGAGGCTTCCAGGATTCGCATTCCGTCGTCGGCGGGAGGAATCAGAGCAAACAGGTTAAAAAATGCAATAAAACATGCAATCGGAAGCATATTGAACGCAAACCCGAGAATCAGAGCAGATATCGCGCCGGCAAAAGGACCGGCAAGAGCCGCAATTATCAATCTTTTCGCGCTGTATTCGCGGCGGGCAACCACGCAGATTTTCATAAAATAAACCCTTACAGACAAATCATGCGCATATTCTCTGCTCGCCAAACACAAAGCGTGAGCCGCTTCATGAGCCGAAAAAGAAACAACTGCGACACAGACAAAAAGCGCAAAAAACCTGAAAACCGCATCGACGCTGTTTCCAATCCACAGCCTGAGAGCGGCAACGGGAACAAACAACAGCAGATACGGAACGGAAACAGG
>OMWX01000002.1 GCA_900314875.1 uncultured Actinomycetes bacterium
GGGCGCGGGCGACGATACGCTGGACGGCAGGCACGGCGATGATGTTTTGTGCGGGGAAGCCGGCAATGATCTGCTTATCGGCGGGTACGGCGATGATGTTTACGTGTTCGCTCCGGGCGGCGGGCAGGATCAGATTTCCGAGATCGGCGGCAGCGACAGGATTGTGTTCAGGGGAAGCGTGAAGCCGGAAGATGTTGCGATGGAAAGGGTTAATGATAAGGATTTGTTTATCAGGTATTCGGATTCTGACAGCATTGTCGTGAAAAACGCTTACGGCGACGACAGGTATGGCGCGTATTTTGTGGAGCGTTTCGAGTTTCCGGACGGCACGGTTTGGGATTTGGATGATATCGTGCAGCGGGTGACGGTTCGCGCGGGCACGAGGTTTGCGGATGATATGAAGCCTTATTCTTCGTCGAAGTTTTATACGGGCAGCGAGGTTTTCTATGCGGGAGAGGGCGACGACAAGATCGGTGCGGGCGACGGGAACGACAAGGTTTACGCGGGCGCGGGAAATGACAGTGTTGTCGGAGGCGACGGGGATGATATTCTGTTCGGGGAAGAAGGCGATGATTGGCTTTCCGGCGACTGCGGCAATGATATGCTTGTCGGCGGCGCGGGCGTTGACCGGCTTTGCGGCGGCGAGGGCGATGACGCGTATGTGTTTAACAGGGGCGACGGGAACGACACGGTGGCGGACGAAGACGGCAATGACGCGATTGTTTTCGGGGAAGGGATCGGTCCCGGGGATGTGTCTGTGCGGCGCGAGGGCGATGACCTGCTTATCCGTTGCGGGGAGAATGATTCGGTAAGAGTGCAATATGCTTATAAGTATTCCAGCGGAAGTTTTTTTATTGAGAATATCGCGTTTGCCGACGGCACGGTCTGGGATTTGGAATACATAAAACAGCTTGCCCGCATTCATTATGCTTCTGACGGGGGCGGCGTCATGCGGTCTTACGATGCGTCTGCAGTTTATGACGATAACGAGATTTTTTACGGCGGCGACGGCAATGACAGCATCAGCGGTGGAGAGGGGAATGATATGCTTTACGGCGGCAGGGGCGATGATTCTCTTTCCGGCGGGTACGGCGATGATGTTTACGTGTTTAATCTTGGTGACGGGAACGACACGATATATGAAGCTGGCGGCAGTGACAGGATTGTTTTCGGGGAGGGGGTGTCTCCCGACGATTTGGTGTTCGAACGTTCCTGCAATATATACGAGCGTTCCAGCAGCGATATGATTATCCGTTACGGGGACAATGATTCGATTAGAATTCAGTCTGGTTACAGGGGAATTGTAGAGAAGAATATCGTGTTTGCCGACGGAACCGTGTGGGACAGAGAGCAGATTAACGCCCGTACGGTTTATATTTTCGGAACTGACGCCGGCGAGAATATGGGAGGTTACCGGGCAAGCGAATGGTATTCGGGAAATGAAACGTTTTACGCCGGGAAGGGCAACGACCGCATTGACGGCGGAGACGGGAATGACGTTTATGTTTTCAATAAAGGCGACGGCAATGACAGAATAGCGCTGGCTTGGCGCTACTTTCGCGAGGATAAGCATGACAGGATTGTTTTCGGTCCCGGGATAAAACCCGAAGACGTTTCTTTGAAACGGTCGGGAGGCGTTTATCCTAATGCGTCGTCTTATATTGATATGACCGACAGCACGGATCTGATTATCCGTTACGGGGAGAATGATTCCGTAACATATGAGAACGGTTTCTGCAGTTCGATGATTGTAGAGAGCATTGAGTTTGCGGACGGCACGGTCTGGTCTAGAGAAGATATTGATCTTCTTTCCGGTAGACGTTTCGGAACGGACGGCGCGGATTGTCTGCCTGAATTCAGACCGGACGGATACTATTCGGGAAATGAAACGTTTTACGCCGGGAAGGGCAACGACCGCATTGACGGCGGAGACGGGAATGACGTTTACTTGTTTAATCTCGGGGACGGGCAGGATGTTATTTGCGAGACTTCCGGGGAGGATACGATGCGTTTCGGCGAGAATATAAGTTCCGATTCCGTTTCGTTCGAACGGAAAAGTGATGATTTCGTCGTGCGTTACGGTTCTGCCGGGGATTCTGTCTCGGTTTCCGGCGCGTACAGGGCAGAGGGATGCGTCGTGGAAAATATCGAGTTTGCCGACGGGACGAAATGGGGCAGGAAAGAGATTGTTTCCAGGCTGAGCGTTCATGTCGGCACGGGCGGGGATGATGTTCTTTCGGGGGATGCTCCGTCTGCAATGTATGACGGCAACGATACTTACGTGTTTAACTCCGGCGGAGGCAGAGACGAAATATCGGATCGCGGAGGAGATTCCGACAGGATTGTGTTCGGTCCCGGCGTGAAACCGGAAAACGTGTCATTCGATATATCATACTGCGATCTTATTATCCGTTACGGAGAAAATGATGCGATAACGGTAAAGGCTGCGATGCTGAATGACGGTAGCGGGTTTGTCGAGAGCATTGAGTTTGCCGACGGAACCAGGTGGGGAAGCGGGGAAATGCTTTCCAAATTTCTTGTCCGTGAGGGCACTGACGGAAACGATCATTTGTCAGGTGACTCTTCGACTCTGTATTATTCGGGCGATGAAACATTCCGCGCCGGGGACGGGGATGATATTGTTTATGCGTATGACGGGAATGATTTTGTAAGCGGAGACGCGGGAAACGATACTCTTTACGGTCAGGACGGCGACGATATTTTGAACGGGGAAGCCGGCAATGACGTTCTTGTCGGGGGGCGCGGAAACGATAAGCTGAACGGCGGGGAAGGCGACGATGTTTACGTGTTTAATGTCGGTGACGGCTGCGATCTTATTTCCGAGTGGCATAACGGTTTTGACAAAATCGTTTTCGGGCGCGGCGTGAAACCGGAAAACGTTGTTTTCGAACGTTCGGGCGACAATCTGCTTATCCGTTACGGGGAGAATGATTTGATAACGGTCGGAGGCGCGTACAGGAGTTTCGCCTGCGAATACGGAAGCAGTTTCGTTGAAATCATGGAGTTTGCCGACGGGACGAAATATGAGATTGATTATGAGAATCTGTGTTTGAAAGCTGCTGCGGTTAAGCAGACGGGCGTTGCGGGCGCGGCTGAAACGAGACCGGCGGCGTGTTTCGACGCTGCGGGTTTTATTGCCGGGGTTGAAGAGTATGCTGCGGCAAAGAATCTGCCGTGGGTCAGCGGCAACGCGGATTATCGCGACAAAACCGCCGCCGATTCCGGTTTGCCGGATTCCGGGCAAGACTATTCTGTCCTGCCGGATTCCGGTCAAGCTGACTCGGTTCTGTCTGATTCTTCCGGCTGCGGTTCTGCTGTATATGATTCCGGTTCCGCAGTCGAAGCCGGGATCAACAATTTCACGGATCTGATTATTCAGGACATGTGCGAACTCGCCGCCGGCAGCGCCGCCGCTCAGTCCGCGCCCGCCCAGCTGTGGACATGCTGAATGCAGGCACGCTGAATGCGGAAACGCCGGCTGCAGAAACGCCGGACGCAGGCACGCTGAATACGGATAAGCTGAGTTTCAGCCGCAAATCGGCCGCAGACATGCCGGAGTCGGGCAGACAAGCTGAGTTTGCGGCTGTCTGCATCAGACATGCCAGACTTGCGCAAACCAGACTTGCGCAAACCTGGCTCGCGCAAATCCGGCTCGCACAAACCCGATTCTCGCAAATCCGGCTCGCGCAAGCCGAACGCGAACACGCCCGGCTTGCGGCTGACAAGCAGCGTGAAACATTCGTGTAAGCTGAAATAAGATAAAACGCAAACGCAGCAGAAAAACCGCGAAAGGAGAGCGTTATGAAAATCATATTTGCCGGAACTCCCGAAGTTGCGGTGCCGTCACTCGAAAAACTGTGCGAAACCGACGGAATAGAAGTCGCAGCCGTCATCACGCGACCCGACGCGCCCGTCGGCAGAGGACGCAAACTCAAACCGAGCCCCGTCAAAACATACGCGCTCGAAAACAGCATACCCGTCATAGAAATAAGCCCGCGCGACCCGGACTTTATCGAAGCCGTGAACAAAACCGGAGCGCAAGCCGCAGCCGTCGTCGCATACGGACACATACTCGCGCAAAAAGTCCTTGACAGTCTGCCTTTAGGGTGGTATAATCTTCACTTCTCGCTTCTGCCGCAATGGCGAGGAGCCGCTCCCGTACAGCGAGCAGTCTGGGCTGGCGACGAAATGACCGGCACAACCGTATTTAAAATCACAGCCGGCATGGACAGCGGACCCATATTAGGACAGACAACCGCTCAAATCGGACCGCACGACACATCCGGAGACATGTTTGAACGTCTCGCAAAAGATGGAGCGCAACTGCTCGCATTATCAATGAAAACAGTCGCAGACGGAACCGCAAAACCCGTCGAACAGCCGGGCGGAGCATACGAAAAAGCCGAAAAAATAAACGTCGAAGACTCAATCGTACGTTTCAACGTGCCCGCATTCGCTGCCGACAGACAAATCCGCGCATGCACGCCCGCCCCCGGAGCGAGAACGGCATATCGTCCCGACGAAAAATCTGAAAGCATAAAAATCATCATCACAAAAGCGCAAATCGCAACAGAAGAAGAAATAAACAAATCCGCGCTCGCTGAAAGCCTGAAAAACCTGACTCCCGGACATATAATCGCAGATAAAAAACACGTATGGGCAGGCACGGCAACCCTTCCGCTCGAAATTCTTGCCGTAAAACCGCAAGGAAAAAAAGAAATGCGAGCCGCCGACTGGGCGAGAGGCGCGAGAATAAGCGAAGGAGCATGCTTTGGCTGACCTTGAATCATGCCTGACCGCATACAATCTGCTTTGCAAAATAAGAGAAAATGACGCATACTCTAACCTGCTTGTCCCCGCATCTTTGAAAGCGGGAAACTTCTCGACGCGGGAAAAAGGATTTATCACCGATTGCGTATACGGAACCTTGCGATGGCAAGGATTTGCTGATGCCGTGATTTCTGCAGCCTGTAAGCGGGATAAAAGCAAAATCAGCGCCGACGTGCTCGATATATTGCGGCTGGGAACATACCGCACTCTTTTCACGTCCGAAAAAACATACGCGGTCGTAAATTCGAGCGTAGAAATCGCAAAAAAACGCACAGGGCGAGGTTCAGCAGGATTCGTAAACGCAGTCATGCGGAAAATTGCGTTGCGCAGCAGAAAAGAATGGGAATCGCTGCTCACGTCGAGAATTGCCAAAAACTGCACGGACAAAAGACTGGCAGTGAGAGCGTCACACCCGGAATGGATAGTCGAAGAACTGCGCAAATCATACGAAAAAGCCGGATACGATTGGGAAAAAATCCGCAAAACCCGAGAAAAATCCGAGCTTGGGCAGGTTTCAGCCGATTCTTCGGGGAAGTCGGTCGCGGGTGGTTCTGTCGCGGATGAACCTGTTGCGGCTGTCCCGATTGCGGCTGACATGACTTCAGCTGTCCCGATTTCGGCAGACCCGATTGCGGCAATGCTTGAAGCGGACAATGCTGCGCCCTCCGTGACGCTGTGTGCGCGCCCCGGGCTTGCAGAACCTGACGAAATTCTTGAAAACATGCCAAAAAACGTGCTTTGTGAGCGGGGAAAATACAGTCCGTATGCGCTTAAGATCAAAAAAGGCGGCGTTAATGCGATTGAAGCCGTGAAAAAGGGACTTGCAGGCGTTGAAGACGAAGGCAGTCAGATAGCGGCTCTTGCGCTGGTCAACGCGCCGGTCGAAGTGCTCGTCAATGTACCCGTCAACGCGCCGGTCAGTGCGCCCGTCAATGCGCCGATCGAAGTGTCAGAGAAAGCGGCGGGAATATCGATTAAAGCAGCAAAAATTGAAGCTTCTGAAAGCTCGAAAGCTTTGAAAATCTCTGAAAAATGGCTTGACATGTGTGCCGGACCCGGCGGAAAAACCGCGCTTTTGGGGGCTTGTGCGGCACAGCGAAACGCGACGCTGACTGCAAACGAACCGTCGGAGCATCGCGCGAAACTCGTGCGCGAAAACTGCTTTGCGCTGCCCGCCGGAACTCTGGAAAAAGTTTATGAGCGGGACGGACGGGAGCTGGGGCGAATGTTCCCCGAAACGTTTGACCGGATTTTGGTTGACGCGCCCTGTTCCGGACTGGGCTCTCTTCGCCGTCGGGCGGAAGCCAGGTGGCGAAAAAATCGCAGCGATATCAAACAGCTTGCCGAAATTCAGCGAGGACTGCTCTTGTCTGCGGCCGGGGCTGTTCGAAAAGGCGGAGTTATCGCATATGTCACATGCTCTCCGGCGCTTGCTGAAACTCGCGAAATCGTCGATTATGCGCTGGCTGAGCGTTCCGATTTGCAGCGGCTTGATGCGGCGGCGGTTATACGCGGTTTTGCACCTGATATTCCTCTGCCCGATTCCGGCGGAGATGTGCAGCTTTTTGAGCATATTCACGATACCGATCAGATGTTTGTTGCTCTTTTGCGGAAAAAATAAGCATTTGCAGATAATTATTCGCGGAAAATGTTCTGTGAACCGTGGTTTGAGAGTCATGTTTTGCGGATCGTTGTATGTGAACTGCGGTCTGCGAGCCGTGATCTGCAGATTGTGATCAGCATACTGTGATTGGCGGCAGAATAGAGAACAGTCGCCGGTAAAATTGCATTAAGCGGAAAAGCCTGGAGGGACGATCGTCAGAAAGCGGAGAAACAGCGCGAAAGCGCGCAAAAATGCGAAAACGGCACGCAAATCGCAGAAATAATGTGAAATAATGCGCAAAACAGTCGAGCGGGAGGGACGCATGACAGTTAAAAAAACAACAGAGCCGAAACGGCTGATCGTCACAGATATCGATTCGACGCTGATTAATCAGGAAGTCATCGATTTGCTTGGCGAGGCTTGCGGTCACGGGGAGCGTATTGCGGATATTACTGCGCGGGCAATGCGCGGCGAGCTGGATTTCGCTCAGGCTTTGGCTGAGAGGGTTTCGCTGCTGGAAGGGCTTGACGAGTCGGTTTTTGAGCATGTTTATTCGAAAATCACTTTTACTTCCGGGGCGCGCGAAATGGTTGAAGAAGCGCACAGTCGCGGATGGACGGTCGGCGCGGTTTCAGGCGGTTTTCATGAGATTGCAGACAGGCTGGTCAGAGAAGCCGGAATTGATCATTGTCTTGCGAACAGGCTGGAAATAAAGGACGGGAAGCTTGCGGGCAGAACGGTCGGACCGATTGTGACGAAGGATTTGAAATTGCAGACTTTGCGCGAGTGGGCGGCTCTTGACGGGGTTCAAATGAGCGACACTGCGGCAGTCGGCGACGGAGCAAACGATATACCTATGATTTTGGCTTCCGGGATCGGGATTGCTTTTTGTGCGAAGCCGGCGGTTGCTCAGGCTGCAAAATATTCGATTGAAGAGCGGAATCTGATGAAGATTTTCGATATTATCGACGGGAAATAGATATTGTTGACGAAAGACAGATATTAACGAAAGACAGATATTTTTGACGAAAGATAAAAGTCAGACAGGGCCGGCAGTAAAGTCGAAAAGCCTGATGCGGGACGGAATTAAGGCTGAGACAGAAGCTGAAACCGGACTTCTGGCGGAACTGAGATTGCGCCGAAAATAATACAAAAACAGGAAAACTCGAAACTTGCGAGGGAGCGGATATGACAGTCAAAAGAGTTATGGGAACGGAAACCGAATATGCGATTTCCGCGCCCGGACAGAACCTGTATAACTGCATTCAGCTTTCTCATGATTTGATTCGATCTGCTGCTCAGTTAAGTTCCGAGTCTGCGCATATTCGATGGGATTATGCATCGGAGACCCCCATGCATGACGCTCGCGGTTTTCATATGGAGCGAAAGGATGCGCACCCCAGCCAGCTGACCGACGCGCCGCAGCTGAGAGCGACTAATGTGCTGTGCGCCAACGGAGGCAGGATTTACGTCGACCATGCGCATCCGGAATATTCCGCGCCGGAGACGACAGACCCGTTCGAGGCTTTGCTTTTTGATAAAGCGGGGGATTTGCTGATGTTTGCGGCGGCTGAAGCATTCGGAGGGAGAAAAGCGGATGAGTCTGCGCAAAACATCGGGCAAGCGAAATGCGGCGAACAAAAGAAATATGACCGACATGCGCAAAGCGGTGAATATGCGCAAAGCGGCCAATGGGCGAAATGCATCCGAATCGAGTTGCATAAAAACAATGTTGACGGCAAAGGCGCGAGCTGGGGGAGTCACGAAAATTATTCCGTGAAACGCAGCGTTCCGTTTGAACTGATTGCGTGCGCGTTTACGGCTCATGCGGTCAGCCGGCAGATTTACTGCGGTTCCGGCCGGGTTGGGATAGGCGAAAAAAGCGAGATTGCCGGATTTCAGCTCAGTCAGAGAGCGGATTATATGCAGTCAAAAATCGGGTTGCAGACCACTTTTGAGCGGCCGATTGTAAATACTCGCGACGAATCTCATGCCGGCGACGAGTACAGGCGTTTTCACGTGATTGCTTCGGATGCGAACCTCGCCCAAGTGCCCGCAGTGCTTAAGCTTGGCACGACTTCGCTTATTTTGTGGGCTGTCGAACAGTATGACAATCCCGCGCTGAGCGAAGCAGGGGTTGATGTTGCAGATTTATTCGGACGGCTTGCGCTTGCGGATCCTGTGGAGGCTTTTCATGCGGTTTCGCGAGATTTAACGTTTAAGCACGGGCTGGATTTGGAGGGCGGCTCAAAGATTGGCGGCTCAAAGATTACGGCATGGCAGCTGCAAGTTCGGCTTTTAAATATCGTTTTTTCTGTCGGAGCTGCGGTTTACGGCGCCGACTCATGCGGTCAGCCGCTCTGGCCTGACGAGTCGACGCGCAAAATAATCGATTTGTGGCAGCAGGTTTTGCGCGATATTGCGCGAATTTCCAAAGCTGGTGACGATGAGAGACTGAAAATGTCCGACGAGGCTTCGCGTTTGGAATGGCTGCTCAAATGGCAGGTATTAGAATCATTGAGACGCAGAATAATCGGCAGCAAGGCGGCAGGCTGCAAAACAGCAGACTGTAAAACAGCAGATCGTAAAACAGCAGGCTGCAAAGTGTCAGACGCTGAAAATAATGGCGTTGGAAATGACGGCGCTGAAACTTCTAATGCTGAAACTTCTAATGTTGAAACTGAAAGTGTCGAAACTGTTGACGATAAAACTGCCGGATGGGATGACGCGCGACTTGCGGCTGCCGACCTTGCATGGAGTTCGCTCGATAAGAAAAAATCGCTTTTCGCGAAAGTTGCGAACCGCTCGAAACAGTTTTTTGACGGTGAAACGATTTTCTCTGCCTCTCAAAATGCGCCGCTTTCGACCCGTGCCTGGCTGCGCGGGCGGCTGATTAAGTATTTTCCGCAGTACGTGTATTCCGCATCGTGGAAAAGAATCGTGCTTAAAGATTTTGATAAGAAGAATGCCGGCTGTTCGGGTGCAGACAGCCGTTCAAACACTGACAGTTGTTCAGGCGCCGGCAGTCGTTCAAATGCGGATAACTGTTCGAATGTTGACAACTGTTCGTTTGAGATTGATTGCTCGAATCCGCTTGATTTCAGGCAAAAAGACTGTGCGTTAGATTTTTTTAAGGCTTTGGAAAAGAAAGATGTGCACATTTTGATTTCGGCTCTTCGCGAGAAAAATTCCTGATTTATAATTGCATTATTGAATTTTTGAGTGTTGCCGCAAGAAGGCAAGACGCAGAAGAAAACAAAGCAAAGCGCAAAACGGCGCAGAGGGAAACGGGCGCGAGAAGGGCGAACGCAGAGGGAGACAGGGCATAAAATGGACTTGAGAAAACTTACATCCGCCGCTGAAAGAGTGGTTTATGACGCGGGACGGCATGTTCTTCAGGAGCGTACCGGAACGGTTTTGGTTTCGGATGAACATGAAGCGGCCGCCGAACTGTCTGCCGTTTCCGAAGTGAACGACAAGCTGGTCAGATATCTGAGAGCTGAATGCGTTAAATTAGACCCTCTGAACGGGTTTTGGGAGGAAGTCGGATATGAGCGCCGGCCGGGCGAATACTACTGGTGTGCCGGCGGGTTGGACGGAGCGATTAATTACGGTCGGCAGATGAGCGAGTGGACGGTGACTTTGTCGATTTTCACTGTTGACGATTCGTTTAATCCCCGGCCTGTTTCCGGAGTAGTGCATGTGCCTGTTTTCGGGCTTTCGTTTATGGGAGCCGAGGGCGAAGGCGGCGTGCGAATAAACCGCACGGATTCCGGGATTCGCAGATATCCGATGAAACCCAGCATTCAAAAGTCTGTCGATTCTGCCGTTATCTGCTTCGGAATGTCTTATTTTTCCGAAGAATCCAAGCAGGCTTTGGAGGTCGTGTCGCGCCTGGCAGGACATCCTGCGGACGTTAAGCGCGTAGGTCCGGCCTCGCTTGACATATGCCGGGTGGCATGCGGAACTTACGACGCTTATTTTGAGCCCAGGCTGCACTCGTGGGACGTGCCTGCCATGTCGGCTGCCATACCGATTGCCCGAGCTGCCGGAGCTCACATATCTACCTGGGAAGGACGGGAGCTTAACTGGCATGAAAGCAATGATGTAGTAGCGACGAACGGCGTTATAGACGGCGACCTTATGCCGTATCTGCGCGGCCGGGAATGAATTGTTTTGAAGCGGTTTGACGCTGGCATTATTGAAAGAATCATAAGGATTCGGGCTTGCTTCATTGATAAAAATGACAGCAGATTTCGGCAAAATATGGCAAACTTCGAAAACAGCAGGAGGAGAAATGACTGACACGGAATTTTTGCCTGACAACGGGCTTGGGAACGAGCCTGAAAATAAGTTGGAAAACGGGTTTAGGAATGAGCAGAGCTTTGAACGCAGTCAGAGCTTTGAGCGCGGTCAAGACGGCGAATCGGGGCAGGACGGCGAGTCTGCCGGCGGCGATTCTGCGGGATTTCCGGATTCTGTTTTGGACGACATACAGTCCGTTCTTGAATCCGATGCGGAAGAATATGTTAATAATTTCGTGCAAAAAGGCGGACAGTAAAGTATGAGCGTGTGCGAAAACATGCCCGGCTTTGCTTCGCAGAACTTGCCGGAGTCGAATGTTTTAAACCCGTTTCGCAGGATTTTCGGAATAGAAACCGAGTACGGGATTTCGGTTACGGGCACAGAGAAACCTGTCGACCCAGCCGTTGCGGCTTCGATTCTGTTCAAGCCGATCGTAATGTCGTGCGGTTCGGCAAACACTTATGTTTCCAACGGTTCCAGGCTGTATCTGGACGTCGGCGCTCATCCCGAGTATGCTTCGGCAGAAGCTTGCAATCCGCTCGAAGCTTTGGCAAGCGACGCGGCGGGAGAGGAAATTCTGCGCAAAACGGCTTTGCGGGCGGAAAACGAAATAAGCGAAAAATTCGGCGGTTTAGCGAAAATCCATCTTTTCAAAAACAATGTCGATTCGGCAGGCAACTCGTTCGGATGTCATGAAAATTATCTGATTCCTCGACATGTCTCGCTGGCAGCTCTTAAAACATCGCTGATTTCATTTCTTGTCACAAGACAGATTTTCTGCGGCGCCGGCCGTTTTGCCGACGGCAGATTTGAAATAACTCAGCGCGGCCGTTTTGTCGACGAAGACATTTCAAGCGCGGTAACGCAGTCGCGTCCGATGATAAACACGCGCGACGAGCCGCACGCCGATTCGGACAAATACCGCAGACTGCACGTGATAATAGGCGATTCCAACCGCTCCCAGATTGCAACATGGCTTAAACTCGCTGCGACTCATCTCGTGTTGTGCGTTATCGAATATGCTCTGCAAAATAATGACCTGCATATTCTTGAAGAACTTAACAGCCTTGAATTGCAAAACCCGGCTGAATCAATGCGCGGCATAAGCGGCGCGGCCGGCGAAAACGTATCTTATTTTGCAGAAAAAAAACTTGCGCTCGCAAACTCAGACAAGCTGTCCGCGATGCAAATACAGCGCAAATATCTCCGGATTGTCAAAAACTTTATTTCGCAGCGCGATTCTGTTTCCCGGCAGGCGGCGCAAGTTTTGGAAAACAGCGTTTTCGGCAAAACTGCCGGCGCGGAAGAAGCTTTGCAGCTGTGGGAACAGTCTTTGGAAGCCGTGCAATCGGGCGAATTAAGTGAAATTTCGCGCTTTGCGGACTGGGCGGCAAAAAAACGACTGTTCGACGCTCTGAAAACAAAAACTCGTCAGATAAGCGATTTGCGTATAAAACAGCTGGATTTTGATTATCATGACATAGTTCGCGGCAAAACATTTCCCAGTCTGGAAAAACACGGTTTAATGCGCACGATTTTTAACAGAGACGACATTCTTAAAGCGGTTGAGAATCCGCCTGACGGCACGCGCGCGGTTTTAAGAGCCGAGTTTGTAAAAGCCGCGCGGAAAAGCAGCAGACAGTGGGCGGCCGACTGGACTCACGCGTCAGCGGGAACAGGGCAGAACCGCATTGAAGCTCAAATGCCTGACCCTTTTGACA
This sequence comes from uncultured Actinomycetes bacterium, assembly GCA_900314875.1. GTDB lineage: Bacteria > Actinomycetota > Actinomycetes > Actinomycetales > Bifidobacteriaceae > RUG039. The sequence goes on from OMWX01000002.1 coordinate 12,481, forward strand.
GCGTCGGAGGCGAGTCATTCAAAAAACTGATGCGCAGCCTTAAAGAATAGAGCAGCCTTAAAAAGCGGGAACAGGCAGACAAAAACCGCAAGGCAGGCAAAATAAATGTATAAAAAATCCGGAAGCGGGCGCAATGCCCGTTCCGGACTTTTTGTAAACAAAAACAAATTGAAAAGAAAGACAAAAAAATGAATATTTGAAACTTATTTAAAATCAGTCGTTTGCAACTGCCTTCTTAAGCAGGGAGCCTGCTGAAATCTTTACGCCGTAACCTGCGGGAATCTCGATGGTCTCGCCGGTGCGGGGATTGCGGCCTGTGCGCGCAGCGCGCTTTACGCGGGTGGCGGACAAAACGCCTGTAAGACGCAAACCTTCGCCGGACTGGAGAGCTTCTACGAGAACATCCTGAAAAGCATTGACGGCAGCTTCGGACTGAGCCTTTGTCAGGTTGGACTTCTGAGCGATCTTGTTGACCAAGTCAGACTTGTTGTATGCCATATTAAGTATCCTCCTTCATCGGCGTTCCATCTGTAGAACACCGTTTACAATGATTTATCTTATCCTATATTTTTGGCTTGCGTGACCAATTTTTGCGCAAATCGGGCAATTTTGCGCATATTTTTAGAAGATTTTTATCAAATCGGGCAATTTTACCGTTCGAACGTCTAAATCATGTTCTTTTTTGACAGTCTTTTCATTGCAAGAGCACCGATCGGAATGCGCAGCCAGTATGTGCAGACGCGGAAAACAAGCGTTGCCGAAAGCGCGGCCGTATTCGGAACTCCTGCCGAAGCGAAAACGAAAGTCAGCGCGGCCTCTATTCCTCCCAAACCTCCCGGCGTAGGCACTGCGGCTCCTGCGGTATTCGCAATCAGATACAGGAACATGGTTTCAAACGGGTTCATGCGGCAGTCGAACGCCATAAGCGCCGTCCAGAAACTTAATCCCATAAAAACGTTCTGAATAATCGCTCCGAGAGCACCCATCGTCATGGAGCGCGGTTCGGTCAGCTGTTCGGTCAGCTGTTTCATATAAGGGATGACAATCGGTCCGAGCTTTTTGAACAGGAATTTGCGCAGGGGAGTTATTGCCATAGCTCCGGCTATTGCAGCTGTTGCGATTCCGATGATTATAAGCGATGTTCCTTCCGGAATCATGCCGTCCAAAGCGTTTTTTCCGGTGAAAATTCCGATGATAATCAAAAAAAGAGCGGTTGTAGCGAACTGTGCGGCAACGATTGCAGACATAGCTGCGCTTGCAGCTGCGTTTTTAAGACCGCTTTTGCGCAAAAACTGAAGATTTACGAATGCCGGTCCTACTCCTGCGGGCATTGTCACGGACGCAAACGCCTGCGCAAGCTGAGATACAAATCCCAATCCTGGTTTTCGAAGCGGTTTGGGGATAAAAGCCAGCAATGTAATGTTCGTTCCTGCGCAGCTTAGTATTCCCAGCGCAAACGAGAGAACAACAAACAGCGGTTTTGCCTGCTTCAGCGCTTCTGCTATATCGTCTATATTCAGCTGAGTTGCGATGACTGCCACGGCTGCGATAAGCAGAATCGCCCCGAGAAATGATTTAAAGTTGAAACGCGAAAGAGTGACGTTTTCAGGCGTTTCTTCATCGTCGTCTGCGAGCAGAGCCGACACGGTTTCTCGCAGCTGTTTAACCGTTTTTTTCGTGTATTTCTTGTGCTGCTTTGTTTCTGACGGAATCACTGCAGGCTGCATGTAAGGGATAAGCGCAGACACGGTTTCGTCTCCCCAGGCTTCCCGCGCGCAATCTACTGTGCGCACCGTGCCGATGACGGTTGACAAGGCGATAAGCATTTGGAATCTGTCAACATTCACGGCAGCCGGATTCGAACCGCAGTCCGCGTTTTCCCATCCCGCAAGCACAAGAGAGCCGTCCTCTGCAATTGCAAAACATTCGGGCGTAATTCTGCGATGCGTATAACCGCGATTGTTTGCGGTCTGCAAGTATTTAAGCGCGTTTATAACGTTCGAGTCGCCGATTTTCTTCCAATCGACTTTTGACAGAGAATGATTTGTCCGGAAAATAAGCAGAGCGGATTCGTCGGCTTCCGCCATGGCATACGGATGCAGACAGGGCAGATTCATAGATCTCAATCCGAAAAGAGCGGTCATGTGATGCTGCACTGCCGAACGCAAATCCGAATCTCTGCGCTGCTGAATGCCGATAAAGCGTATCGACGACCAGATCTGCCGCAGATACTCGGAATAACGGCTTTGAGGGTCGACAACAGACACGACGTAATGATTCGAATCCGTGTCCTCCAGATCGTAAATTCTGGAGCCGGTCGCAAAATCGTCTGCAAGATTGCGAACATATTCCGCAGCCGATTCTCTTCTCACGAGAGATTTGGGTTTGATTCCGACATTTTTTGCGGCGATTGCGATTTTTTCTCCGCGAGCTCCCAGATTATATGTTCCGACTGCATATCGAAGCGCAGAACCCGCGCAGATTCCTATTGAAACGGAGAGCACGGTTCCTATCAGAGAAGAGGCAGAAACGATTACCATAAGCGAGGACATGGCAAAGAAAATATTCCATCCGCGTTCTACTGATTTGCGTTTTCGTCTCGGACCGGCCGCTATAAGAAATGCCGAAACAATCGCGTAAATTCCGGGGATTATTGTATAAGCTCCGCCCGCATTCGTGTTTCCGCTGCTGAGCGCATCCGTGAGCGAATCATTGTTGGAATTTGTGATAAAACCTGAAATTATTTCGATAATGCTTGAACTGAACATAATCGCCACTGCAGAAGACAGAGCCTGACTCCATTCGCGGTTTATGAACAGATTCAGAAAAACAACGCTTATAACGGATACAGACACGAATCGCTGAATAAATTCCATGGGAATGTTTTTAGTCCAGGTCAGCACTCCCGCAGCCTGCCTGACGTCCGCTTCCATTCCGGACGAAAAACCGTGCAGGTAAAGAGCCGAAAGCACGGCAATTGCGCCGACAAGAAGCGCCACCAGCGCCTGTACCAAATCTCCGGTGTCATGTATGTATGCTGTCGGCGTGTCGACTATAACCGGTTTATTGCTGCTGCCTGCAGTTTTTTCTGCTGTTTTGGCGGATTCGGTTGAGACCATATCAATGCCTCCGTTGCACATTTATGCCGTTTGTCCGTCGGAGTTATATTAAAAACTGTATTCGGCAGACAAAAAGATGATTAAGCCGCGCGTCAAAATCTGAGCAGTGGAATCTGAGCAACGGAATCTGAGCAGTGCGATTTTGAACAGAGCAAATCTCGCCGTTATTCGATAAAACAGGCAAATATTGTCCGTTGCGGCATTGAGAAGCATCATTTGCGCGATAAGGCACAATAGATCTGAATAGAACTCAACAGATCGCACTGTAATGCCGCAAATGTCGCACCGTAAGATTGCGATATGCGCGCGGCTGATTATCTGTCTGACAAGTCTGTTCGTCTCTAAGCCTTTTTGCAAGCATTTTCGCTGCAAATCAGATATCAGAGAGAACGGATGCATCAGGGAGAGGGAGAACAAACTTGTCAGACGGCCGTCTTGCAAATTCAGATGTTCTTGAATTCGACAAGCTTTTCTGCGATTCCGGTATAAGTATCCGGAGTCAGCTCGGAAAGACGTTTCGCGGTTTCCTCGTCAAAATTCTGTTCTGCTACAAAATTCTTAACGTCATCGCGGTCAATGCGGTTTCCGCGCATAAGTTCCTTAACGCGTTCGTAAGGATTGTCCATTCCGTCGCGTCCTGCCAGAGCCTGAGCGCGCATTGCGGTCTGAATAGGTTCTCCCAAAACTTCCCAGTTTTCGTCCAGTTCTTTTAAAATAACGGTTTCGTTCGGATGAATGGATTCCAAACCTCCGGTCAGGTTATTCAAAGCGAGAAGCGAGTATCCGAAAGCGACTCCGATATTTCTCTGCGTAGTCGAATCGGTCAGATCCCGCTGCCATCTTGATTCGACAAGCGTTGCCGACAGAGTATCGAGCAGAGAGCAGCTTATTTCCAGATTTGCTTCGGCATTTTCGAAACGAATCGGATTGACCTTGTGCGGCATTGTCGAAGAACCCGTGGCTCCTTTAACCGGCACCTGAGCAAAAACTCCGCGCGAAATGTACATCCAAACGTCGACTGCCAGGTTGTGCAAAATTCGGTTCGCATGCGAAACAGTCGAATACAGTTCTGCCTGCCAGTCGTGAGATTCAATCTGCGTGGTAAGCGGATTCCAGTCAAGACCCAGGCGATTTTCGACAAACTCGCGCGAAAGCGCAATCCAGTCAGCATCGGATACTGCGGCAAAATGCGCTCCGAAAGTTCCGGTCGCTCCGTTAATTTTGCCCAAATACTCCTGAGATTTCAGGGTTTTCAGCTGTCTGCCCAGACGGTAAGCGTAAACTGCCAGCTCCTTTCCCAAGGTAGTGGGAGTTGCCGGCTGTCCGTGCGTAAGAGAGAGCATCGGAAGACCGGCGAAACGATCCGCGTCGGAAGAAATTTTGCCGATAACCTTTTCAAAAGCCGGAAGCCATACATTCTCAACAGCTTTCTTTATGCAAAGCGCATAAGAAAGATTGTTAATGTCCTCGCTTGTGCAGGCAAAATGAACAAGCGGCTTGAGATGGGAAAGCTGTGAAGAGCCGGACAGTTTCTCCTCAGCCGCTTCAAGACGCGCGTCGATATAGTATTCGACTGCTTTTACGTCATGATGAGTTACGCTTTCAATCTGCGCAAGCTCCTTGATGCCTTCCTCTCCGAAATCCTCGGGAATGCTTCTCAGATAAGCCTTTTCTTCCTCTGTAAAAGGGGAAACTCCGTTAAGGACAGGAGTTTTCCCGTCAATTCCGCCGGCAAGCAGAATCATCCATTCTGCTTCTGTGCGCATGCGCTCGCGGTTGAGCGCGCTCTCGCTTAAATATTCGACCAGTTCGGAAGTTGCAGCTTTGTATCGGCCGTCCAAGGGGCTCAAAGATACGGATTCGATATTGGTAAGTCTCATACATACAAGAATAGAAGCATGTATGCCTATTTGTGCAACTTTTGCGTTTTAAGCCGTTTTCGAGTCTGTTTTCAAGTCTGCCTTTCGGTCCGGTTTGAATCCGGTTTCTTGATTTGCAGTCTGCATATATGCCTGCGTTTATCATTTTGACATCCTTCCTTGAAAATACTGCGTTCCGGCAAATTCTCCTTCCGTAAGTTCGCGAAAATGACTGTCATGCATGTCCAGAACGGGAGAGCCTAAAGAAAAAGCGTCTTCCCAGGCTGCGCGATGATATTCCATTCCGTGAGAAAGTTTTTTATTTTCTTCGTCTGTGTCGATAATTGTTCCTTTCTGAATTGCTGTATCGTTTTCTCTGACTGTGCTGTTTTTTCCGACTGTGCTGTCTTGTTTGAAATAAGATACCTTTCCGCGAACCGTTGCGCGTCTTGCGGATACCGGATTGGACGAACCGTCGAGAGAAGAGACCAGTTCGTCTTCGGTTTCTACATGCGTTGCCCATACGCTGTCAGGTATCGGATGGTTTGCAATCGGAGAGCCTGCTGTAATGATATGTGTTATGTGAAATTCGTTATCGGGGTTAGAAACCAGGGAAGCGGCAACGATTCCGCCCTGCGAATGACCCACAAGAGCGACCTCGTCTCCGGGAGGAATGCCGGCCTGCCGCATAGACTCGCTTACAAAACGCGCCGAATCCGCATTTATTCTTTGCATGTAATCGTCGCTCATCAGTTCCGCGTTCTGAAACCATCCGAAAGGCGAGTCGCTTTGTCCGTCGGTTCCCGGAATTGTAACGACCCACGAAGTTTTTCCGTCTTTTTTGACGAATTTTTGTATCGCAACGGTCGCATAGGAATTTCCCAGACTTCCCGAACCTAAAATATGCTCGTTTTTCAAAGCATCAGAAATGCAGTTCGCCGGATCGAGACTCGATTGCGGATAAACGCGCGAAACGTTGAGATTGTTGCCTTGCATCTTGTCGTTAATGCGCGAAGTTATTTTTGAAAGCCGTCCTGCCGCGCTGTTTATTTCCGAATGATCGAAAGGAGAAAAACACGAATTTGCGTTCGCAAGTCCGGTTGCGCACGAAAAAGTTCGCACTGCTCCCTCGTGATATTGCGAGGTCTCGGTAATCGCATATATCGGAGCAAAACGTTTTTCTTTAACCGACCCCGCAATAACGCCGCCGGTCATGCTGCAAAGCCCTGCGAAAAAATCCTTCAAATGTGCGGCAGGGTTTATTTCATTGATAAGAGAACCCAAGATTTTCAAGGCAGAAGCGTCCGCATTTGAGTACAGACTGTAAGCGCGCACGACTCTGTCTGCAAGCGAATCCAGTTTTTGTGCGATGCCGTAATACGTTCTTGCGGCATCCGACAGTTGCGAAACTGCCGAATTCCAGTCAAATTTGGAAAAGTCTTCATGGGTTGAGGCGCATATTTTTGCGGACGAACTCAGACTGCTTAATTCGATTGCTCCCGCAGCAAACCGAGAACCTGAATTTTCAGCCGAACGCGCCTGCCGATATATTGATTCGGCCGCAGAAAACAGCTGTTCAAGGTCTGCTCCGACAGAAGTCGGATCTGCCTGAATTTGAGAATAAACCGAATAAGGCATTTTTCACCTGCCTGACTTTGTGTTTGTTTGCGTTTTTTTTTTTTTTTTTTTTTCTTCTTCTTTGCGTGTCAATCTTGCGCTGGTTTTTGCCGCGCCGGTCTTTGCTGCATTAGTTTTTGTTGTGCCGGTCCCTGCAACTTTCTGCTGTTTATTCTTCGTTGCCGAGCGCATTCAAAGAGTCAATTTGAGCGTCTGCTGCCGATATTTGTTTTTTGCATTCTGTCAGCTCTCTGCGAAAATTTTCTCCGGCTCTGCCCGTCCAGTCTGCCGCTTCGGAACGCGCAAATTCTGAATATGTATCGTTATTGCAGGCTTTTGCCTGAGCGCACAAACTTCGAATCGTTGTGCGAGCCTGCGATTTTGAGGTCGCGCAGGCGCATGAATAACGGTACGAGTCGCCGGCAATCGTGCGTTCCGGCGTGTAAAGAGGCAAATATGTTGTTTCTGTAATTTCTGTCATGTCTCAAGTCTGTCGCACTCGCAAGCCGAAATCGACATGCGGGAGAAAATGTGCATTAATGCGGCCCCGTCGGAAATATTTTGAAAAAATTGAGGAAAACTTGCCTTTTTTGTGTAAAATCGACACAAAAATCGGCGCAAAATTGTGCAAAACTGCCTTATTGCGGAAAAGTGTTGCCGCGCATAAAAACTGTTGAGCCGTAAATTAACGGTTGGGTCATAAATTATGTATTGCAAAATTCGCTGCAGATTATTTTGCCGCAGATTGTTTTGTCTCAAATCGTTTTATCAGAGTTGCTGTTCTGCTGTTCTGCTGTTACCAAGGTTTTGCGCCCGAAGCGTCCGTATTATTTAAAGTCGGGCTGCCATTCGATTCTTCAGAAGGCTGCGAGCTTGCGAAAGGCGAAGGTTCAGCTGAATTTCTGTTCAGAATTTCGTCCAGCTTCTTTTTTTCTTCGTCGGTCAGCTGCGGTTTCTGAGAGCTGTTGTTGCTGTTTTGTCCGCTCTTAATCGAGCTGTTTGAGCTGTTTTCGTCAGTTTCGTCTTTTTTGTTCAGAGCCTGCTTGATTTGTTCGGTCAGCTCCTTTGAAATTTCTGCGTTTTTGCTGATTTCCGATTTTAAAGCCGGCAGCTGCATCCACGAATTTTTTTCAGCTTTTTCATAATTTGAATCTGTCTGCTGTTGCGAAACGGACAGCTTTTCCAGATTCGGTTCGTCAGAATTGAACTCATTTATGTTTTGTTTGAGGGTTTCGCTGGTCTGCCGACAATCTTTTAATATCGATATATTGATTGCCGCAAAAATCGAACAGACAATTGCAAGACCTGTGCATACAGAACAGAAAATAATCGCATTTCTCCTGTTTTTGGCGAATTTGTCGATTTCATATTCCTGCTTGTCTTCCGCGTTTCCCGTATTCCCCTCATTTAATATATTTGCGGCGCCTTCCGTGCTTTGATTCGCGGAATATTTCGAATTGCCGTCTGAATAATTTGTATGGGCGGCGTTTCTTTTCACAGCGACCTCCTCGTGTCGAGAATCCATCTGCACGTTTCAAACATCAGAAGAATAAAAGCCGCAACGGCGAAAGGCCATATGATCGGCGAAGAATGTTTTACGTTTCGGTCGATTTTGCTTATGCGGTATTCGGAAGAATTTTGAGCGGCGTTCAACTCGTTTATGACCGTATTTTCGCCGACCGTTATCTGTTTTCCGGACATTTCGTCCGCAATTGTTTTTAACGTTTCTTCGCTCATTTTTGATATTCCGGGCTGTCCGGTCGCAGGATCGTTTACATAAGCGTCCTCTTCGCTTCCGCTGTTCCTATCTGTCTGTGCCGCAATTCCTGCATAAGTGAGGGGAATCTGACCTCCTTCGGCAGAACCCGTTCCGATAACCTCTGCCGAAGAAACATATCCTCGCAAACCTGAAAAACTCGATCTTGACTGTGCGGACGTCTGTTCTCCGTCTGAAATATAGTACAAAACAGTATGATCGTCAGGATGCCGTTGTTTCTGATCTTTTATAAGCGTTGCGAGAGTTGAAATCGGAGCGTCGAGAGAAGATCCCTTTGAAACGGAAGCGGGTTCTGTGCGAAGCTGTTCTGCCCAGTTGAGAACTGCTCTGGAATCAGGGGTCAGCGGCAAATCCGCAATTGTTTCCGAACCGAATCTTATTGCGGAAAAAGAAGCATCCGCGTGAAGGTTCACAATATCTTCGATTGCTTTCTTCGCGGCTGCAATGCGCGAAATTTTCTCGCTTGAACCGTATTGAGCATCCTTTACGCCCATCGAACCTGTAACGTCTACCGCAATAAAAACATCGGTTGCGCTCACAGCCTGCAAAGTCGCAGTAGAAACAATGCAGGGCATAAAAAACATAACCGTCAGACAGGCTGCGATTGCGACGCGCATGATATCGGAAGTCAAGGTTGCGTCGGTAATTTTTTGATCGTTTTTGCGCGCGCGGCGATTATATGCAAGCAAAAATGTCGGGAAAGATATAAGAATAATCGCAATAACGGCAGTCGCCGCAAAACCCAAAGGCGGATTAAAGCTCAAAACCGCAAGAATATTCGAATTTACCCGAATGTCTTCCATTTGATCCCCTCTCACCTTTGCAGTTTTCGCGCGATATTAAGGAAAAACAGGAAAGCTGCGCTTACCGCTAACAAAAACAGCGCGGGCGCATCAGTTAAGTCTCCGCGAGTAAATTCATCGCTTCCCGCGCGCCTTTTATTTATTTCGCGAACCATCTCGTTAATCGATCTGTTCTGATTCAAATCAGTGCAGATTCCTCCGTAAGCCGTGACTTTTTCTTTCAAATCGTAAGCAGTGCTGCTGTTTGAAGTCGAAGGCGCTCCGATATACAGCGCGTCCACTGAAATTCCGGAAGCGGTCACTGTGCTCAAAGCCTGTTCAAGCGTATATGCGGGCTTTCCGCTGACAACATTATCGGACGAGAAAACAATGGAAGCATCCCGCTTGGAGTCAATCTCGTTTGCCGCGCTGCTTCGTTTGTCAAAGTTGGCGGAAAACTGCGGAAGCAGAACAGCGCAGCTTACCAGACCGTCGCCGATAAGAGACGTCGAATCCGTAATATTCTGAGTGCCGGAAAGCCAATCGGACAGCCGGGCGAAACTCTCGTCGCTCATCGCGTTGATGTCATCTTGAGTCTGAACGGGTTCCAGCAGCGATTCGGCATACTCAAGCTGCGATTTTATAACGTCATAATCATCCGTAAGAGGGAAAATCGTGCGCGAAGTCGAGTTGAAAATGCTCATCGCAATTCGCTCGCCGTTAAATTCGGAAACCAGTTGCCTGTATGTTTTGATGATTTCATGATCGTATGGCAGAGCAGAGCCTGAAACGTCAAGGCATAAAACGATATCGCGCGTGTTTGTCTGCATGGTCGAATCGTTTACGGAAGACGGTCGGCCTGTGACAACGGCTGTCAAAACCGCGCACAGCAAAAGAAGCACAGTGCCGAAATTGCTGAATTTATGCCAGATTCGCAGCTGTGCGGATGCATTTTCGGTTTCCAGATCGTTTTCGATGTTCCAAACTGTAATTTCTTCAGAATTGCTGCCGGGATTGGCGTTCTGACTGCTGTCGTCTGCGCTGCTGTTCTGATTGTATGAATTATCGCCGGCTTTGCTGTTTTTCTTTGACTTTAATGCTGATTTTAATGCTGATTTGACTTCTGCAAAAAAATCTGCGATTGAACGGTTTTTCCGCGTTTGCCGAATATCATGCGTAAAAACAAAAACCGATATAACGATAACCGCAATAATGCATGCGAGCGCAAGAAACGGCCATTGAAAAGCAGCCGGAATCATGAGCGCCACCTTTCCATAAGATTCAAAATCCATCCGCAAGCCTTGGGAATGCTTGCTTCTTGTGCCTGCATATTTATTTCGGGCGAAGCAAACTCTGCAGGATACAGCGCCTCGATGGTCTGTCTGAGCAGAGCCGGACCTTTCGCAGCCGAGCCGGTTTGCGAATCGGTGCGAATATCGGCAAGAGTTTTGCCCGTAATATCGCGTCGCAGCCGTGCCGACGCATATTCGCGCGCAATGCGGGCCAGAGCCGAATAAGCCTCCTCATCCGTCAAAACCCCGTTTTCATGCTTTTTTTGAATGGTTTTCACTTTTTCTCGCCAGATGTCAGATTCCGCATTCTTTACGTGCGCGGCCTTTGAAAGCGCAATTTTGCCGCGTTTTGCGCGAAACAGAAAGATTGAGGCAATTGCAAAAAGGATAAAAAACGCGCCCGAAACTGCCAAAATCGCGAAAAGCAGATTTTCAGAGACTTCTTCGGAAGGGGTTTTGTCGAATTTTTCTGCAAAAAACGCAAAGGAAGCGGCATTTAAAATCATCGCCTGCGAAAAAACATCTGTCATGCCGCGTTGTCCTTTCTGCTGATATTTGCGCCCCCGAAATGCTTTGAACTGTTCTGCGATGCGCAAACAAGCCTTATAAACTGTTTCGACATCGTTTCGCTCGAATCCGCATACAGCATAAAAGCTCCGATTTGCGCCATTTTGCGCTCCAAAGCCGCCGAAATAAACTTGCGGTGCCTGTCTACTTCTTTCGCAAGCGCGGCAGTTTTCATAAAAGCCGGCAGTTTTTTCCCTGTTTTTCCGTCGACTGTGTTTTTGAATTTTGAATCGGGCTTGAACGGGTTGAACGTTTCTGTGCAGATAATGACCAGCGGATGCGTCTGGGCCAGTATTTCCAGTCCTTTCAGGCTTTCTTTGCTCCATGAGGAATCATCGGTTGCGATAACGATAAGACAATTTTTTGCCCGAATTTTCTTCGCATATTCGATAAGCGAATTCAGATCGCGCTCGTGCGTAAAATTCTTTTCCGCAATTTTTTTCGCAATCCGGTCGAATGCCGCATATCCTCCGCTTATGCGGTGCCTTATAATCGAATTTTCCCCCGACAAGACCAGCGACACGTCGTCCGATCTGCGCAAAGACAGCATTGCGAACATTCTTAACGCATTCATTGCCACATCAGCCTGTTTTTCTCCGCCGGGACAAATTCCCGACATTTCGCGTCCCGTGTCGGCCAGCATCCAAATTTCGGAATTGACATTGCGATCTTTGTCGGCAACCATGGGTTTTCCCAAACGAGCGGAGGCCTTCCAATCGATCATTCTTGCATCTTCGCCTGAAACGTATTCGCGCATTTCAAGAAAATCAACGCCTGAACCGCTTCTGCCGGAAGAATGTTCTCCCTCAAAAAATCCCAGAGCTTTTTTTGCGGCGGGCAAAGTCAGTTTTGAACCCAAAAGTTCGATGATTCGCCGCACATCCTTGTTTTTGGAATTTGAAGAATCAAAGCTCGGGAAATCTGAGCTCGGGAAACCGGAGTCTGAAAGATCAGAGCCTGAAAGATCGGAGCCTGCATAATCAGAATCAGAAAAATCTTCCGGATATGCTGCTGTCTGCGAATTTTGCGCCGCGAATGACTCTGGCGGTTCGAATGCGGTATTTATGCCGTTTTTTGACATGTCAAATTCCGTTCTTTTGATTTTTTTACGGAACAGGAACTGCTTTGACGACTGCATCCGTTACGCGATCGGCCGTTATTCCGTCTGCGGCAGCTTCGAAAGTCAGCAGAATTCTGTGCCGCAAAATATCATGCATAAATGCGCGAATATCCTCCGGAATAACATAATCGCGGCCTTTCATAAGAGCCTGAGCCTGTCCTGCGCGAATAAGCGCAATCGAAGCTCGCGGGGAAGCTCCCAGCCGCACGAGGTTTTTCAGACCCGGAATCGGCTTCGGTCCTTTTCCTCGCGAAGTTTCAACGATTGAAACGACGTAATCGGCGATCGGTTTGGACACGTGAACCGCTTTGGCGCACGCCTGCAGTGTCTGCAAATCTTTGAGGGGAACGCTTGCCTCAGAAGCAGTCGAGGGCAGAAAATCAGCTTTGCGCTGCGTTATGAGCGAAAGCATCTCGACTTCCTGTTCATGCGAGGGGTAGGTGATGACGGTTTTCATCATGAATCGATCTGCCTGCGCTTCGGGCAGATTGTAAGTTCCTTCTTCCTCAATCGGATTCTGAGTGGCGATCACCATAAACGGTTTTGGCAGTTCGATTCGTTTTCCGCCGATTGTCGTTGCCCCCTCGGCCATAGCTTCAAGCATTGCGGACTGGGTTTTCGCTCCGGATCTGTTGATTTCGTCCAACAAAACAAAATTTGCGTGAATCGGTCCGATTTGAGCCGTCATTTTCTGCGTCGAAAAATCGAAAATCTCAGTGCCGGTCAAATCTGAAGGCATAAGATCGGGAGTGCACTGAATCCTGCGGAAACTTCCCGAAACGGCTGTCGCGAGAAGTTGAGAAGCGGTTGTTTTCGCCAATCCCGGCACAGATTCTATAAGAATGTGTCCGCCTGCCGTCAGCGCGGTAATAAGCGATTCGCGCAAATGTTCCTGCCCGATAAGACCCTGCGACAAATGGGTTCGGATTCTGCCCGTAATCTGAGCGCATGCTTTGAGCACGTCAGGCGTCAGCGTGATTTGGGCGCGGCGATTTTGAGGCTGCCGAACCTGCTGAGCGGATTGCGGCCGAATCTGCTGTCTGAGCGGCGAAGTCTGTGAAGCACGGTCTGTTGCAGAAGCCGGATATCCGTCGGACGAATATTCTCCGGAGCGGCGATTTCCGTTCTGAAGGTCGGCATTCTGAAGATTCGCGGGCATGCCGTCCGAAGAATTGTCACTTAATGCTGACATGTTCCCTCCTTCTGCTGTTTTTTCGATATCTTTTATTTTTCCGGTTATTTTTACCGACATTCTGCCGATATTCTGTCTGTGTCGGACGAATTTCTGCGGTAAATGTCTGCCGTGTCTGGCGACATTCTCGAGTATCTGCTTTTATTGCGCCGGAAGTCTCCAGTCTACCGGCTGTGCTCCCAGTTTTATTAATGCGCTGTTTGCTTTGGAAAACGGTTTCGAACCGAAAAATCCTCTGTATGCGGACAGCGGGCTGGGGTGAGCCGATTCGATTATGACCGCTTTGTCCAGAAGCGGCTTAAGTTCTCTTGCCTGCGAGCCCCATAAAATCGCGACCAGCGGGGCGGGTCTGCCGTTTTCGTCCGTTCTTGCGTTTAATGCCCGGATTGCTTCTTCAGTTATTTTTTCCCAGCCTTTTGCCCGATGTGAATTGGGTTTTCCCGGCCGGACGGTCAAACATCTGTTCAACAGACAGACTCCGTTTTTCGTCCAAGGCGTTAAATCGCCGTTTGCCGCAGCCGGCAGTCCCAAATCGGATTCAAGCTCGCGAAATATGTTTGCAAGACTTTTCGGAAGCGGGCTGACATCGGGGGACACTGAAAAACTCAAGCCGACCGCATGTCCCGGAGTCGGATACGGATCCTGTCCGACAATAAGAACTTTTATAGAATTGAAAGGAATGGAAAACGCGCGAAGAATATTTTTCGCTTCAGGAAGAAAACCGCGTCCTTGTGCAGCTTCGGAGCGCAAAAAATCTCCCATTGCGCGAATGTCGGGTTCGACGGGCTTCAGCGCTTGCGCCCACTGATCTTCGACAAGTTCGTTCAGCGGTTTGCGTCCGGTTCGATCACCTGCTGCTTTTGCTTCATCCGCCGATTTTTTTCTGCTGCCGTTTTCCATTAAAATCCTTAGAATTGCTTATTTTTGCGCAAAATTTACTCTGCAATTGCGCAGAATGTGTCTCGTAATATGTAAACTACATTAGTAGTTGTTTAGGAGGAATTTATTTATGGCCGAACAAAAGACTTTTTATCCGGCGGATGAATTTGACAATCCGCTTCCCGCTCCCGTCGGAGTTCATCGCGGACGCAAAAGCCTTCCAGTGCGCATGATTCCTTATGTTATTACGGCTGTCAGCGCGATGATTCTGGCTTTTCTTGCCTGGGTTTGGATGGCCGGCGGATTGCCCGGAACTAAAAAAGACGCAAAATCGGCTGCTCCGTCGTCCTCGCAGGCTGCTTCGTCTGATTCTTCGGCACAGTCAGACAGCGCGGCTTCGTCATCTTCGGAATCGTCTTCAGCTTCGGCTTCCGAAAGCGCAGCTTCTCCGTCGGCTGCTCCGTCGTCATCTTCGCCGGCTTCGTCTCCTTCTTCGTCGGCCCCGGCCGCTCTTAATCGCGCAGCGGCCGTAAAGGTTTACAATGCGACCGGCATTTCGGGTCTGGCAGCGGCTAAAGCCAAGATTCTTGCCGATTCCGGCTATACGAGCGTTACGACAGGCAATGCGGATTCGACTATGTCTTCAACGGCAGTCGTTCAGTACGGAACTGCCGCGAATGAGGCAGCTGCCAAGGAAATCGGCTCTTTGCTGGGCATAAGCAGCGTAAGTCTTTCGAATTCGGCAGGCGATTCCATTGTTGTCGTCATTTATCAGTGACTGTTGCCGTATGTCAGTTTTGCTGTTTTAATTCTTTCAGCTTAAGCGTCCGTTTTTCGGGCGCTTTTGTTTTTTCGTTTAATTTTGTTTCCGACAGTTAATTCTTTTTATTTTCGCTGATTTTATGCGCTTTTTCGCATATTGAAAACAGTTTAAAAAATAAAAATGCGAACAAAACGGCGTTTTGCAGTTGGCACTCTTCCCTTGAGAGTGCTAATCTGCTTTTTAGCACTCTCACCCTGAGAGTGATAATGTGACGGCTGACGGTCGCGTTGTCGCTTAAGCGTGCGAGTCTGACGGAATAAGTACACCTTTGCGGAAGGAAAGCAATGGCAAAGATTATCAAATACGACGAAGAAGCCCGCCAGGGAATGCTTGACGGTCTGGACAAGCTTGCCAATACGGTGAAAGTTACTCTCGGACCTCGCGGACGCAACGTCGTTTTGGACAAGACATACGGTGCTCCGACCATCACTAACGACGGCGTTTCTATTGCTAAAGAAATCGACCTTGAGGATCCCTACGAGCGCATCGGCGCAGAACTGGTAAAAGAAGTTGCCAAAAAAACTGACGATGTTGCCGGCGACGGAACAACCACTGCAACCGTTTTGGCTCAGTCGCTCGTTCACGAAGGTTTGAAGAACGTTGCTGCGGGCTCCAACCCGATTGCGCTGCGCCGCGGTATTGAAAAAGCAGCGGAAACAGTCGTAAAAGAGCTTCTCGCAGCAGCCAAAGACGTTGAAACAAAAGAGCAGATCGCTGCAACTGCAACAATTTCCGCAGCCGATCCCGAAGTAGGCGAAAAGATTGCCGAAGCTTTGGACAAGGTAGGCCAGGACGGCGTAGTAACCGTCGAAGACAACAACAAGTTCGGTCTCGACCTTGACTTTACTGAGGGAATGCGTTTCGACAAGGGATACATTTCTCCTTACTTCGTGACCAATGCTGAAGATCAGACAGCCGTTTTGGAAAATCCCTACATTCTCCTTACTTCCGGCAAAGTTTCCAGCCAGCAGGACATTGTTCACATTGCAGAACTGGTTATGAAGTCCGGACGTCCTTTGCTCATCATTGCCGAGGATGTTGACGGCGAAGCTCTTCCCACGCTTGTTCTGAACAAAATTCGCGGAACTTTCAACACCGTTGCGGTTAAGGCTCCCGGATTCGGAGATCGCCGCAAGGCAATGCTCCAGGATATTGCAATCCTTACCGGCGCTCAGGTTGTTTCCGACGATTTGGGTCTTAAGCTTGATTCGATTGACGAAACCGTTCTGGGTTCGGCTGCAAAGGTTATCGTTTCCAAGGATGAGACCACTCTCGTTTCCGGAGCGGGTTCTGCTGAGGATGTCGAGGCTCGCGTAGCTCAAATTCGTGCTGAAATCGAGAATTCGGATTCCGATTACGATCGCGAAAAGCTTCAGGAGCGTCTGGCTAAGCTCGCAGGCGGCGTTGCGGTTATCAAGGTAGGCGCTGCTACCGAAGTTGAAGCCAAAGAACGCAAGCACCGCATTGAGGACGCAGTGCGCAACGCTAAGGCTGCAATTGAGGAAGGTCTTCTTCCCGGCGGCGGAGTCGCTCTTATCCAGGCTGCCGCAAAGGCAAACAAGGATGTCGTTCTCGAAGGCGACGAAGCTGTGGGCGCACAGATCGTATTCCGCGCAATCGAAGCACCGATCAAGCAGATCGCAGAAAATGCGGGACTTTCCGGCGATGTAGTTATCGACAAGGTTCGCTCTCTGCCTGACGGACAGGGTCTTAACGCTGCTACCGGCGAGTATGAGAATCTTCTCGAAGCAGGCGTAACCGATCCGGTTAAAGTAACCCGTTCCGCTTTGCAGAATGCGGCTTCCATTGCCGGACTGTTCCTCACGACCGAAGCAGTCGTTGCAAATAAGCCCGAACCTCCCGCACCCGCAGCTCCTGCTGGCGCGGACATGGGATACTAAAGCGCGGTCTGACAGACAAATCAGCCGAAAAACCGATTAAAAATCGACCGGGCAGAACAGTTGAAAAGACTGAACAGAACGGTTGAAAGCAGCTGAGGAGAGCGGCTGAGAAGAAAAGCCGAACAAATCGGAGTGCAAAGGCATATAAGCTGGAGCACTCCGATTTTTGTTTTGCGGCATTGTCAGTGCGGTGCCGCTGTTCGCGTTGTCATGCGTCTGCCGGCTGTTTGCGGCATGCGATGTGCAGTTTTTTGCATAATTATGCGAACAGACGGCTTGCCTGCATTTCGGCTTCAGAATAGACAGCGGAAGCTTGGGAAAGCGAGTTTTGTATGTTTTCCAATGCTGTTTCCATCTGCTGCTGAGCCGATCTCCACTGATTGATAACCGAATTGAACTGTTCTGCCGCGCTTCCTCCCCAAACGGACTGAAGCTGGTTCAGATTGGCAAACATTCCTCCCACGGACTGTCTTATTGATTCGACCGAGGAGCTTACAGCCGCCGCGCTTGAACGAATTGCTTCCGAATCTACGCGATATTGAGTCATTTTTGTTCCTTTCTCTATTATTTTGTATTATTGATTTTTCTGTTTGCGCATTGCTTTATGTATTGCAGTCTGCGCAGTTATTGATATTTTGCAAGCCGTTTCAAGCTTGTTTTCCAACTTTAAAACGCGAAAAATTTTTTCTCTTTGCTGTGCAGAAAATGTGCATCAATGCGACCCCCGTCGCCGGTTAATGCTTGTGCCGCCTTGCATTTGTCAGACTTGATATGCTGTTGCGGGGCGGTATTATTTCCGGTTCGGCTCGACATAGCTTTACGTCGTCCCCGTTTGCGTGAATAATGGAAGAAGAATTATAAGCAAAGCGTTATCGTTCAGAAAGAATAATTGCCATGCCGAAAAGTAATGAAGCGACTATCGTTGTTGTAGATGACGAGCCGGCGATCCGCGACCTGCTCGCGACTTCTCTGAAGTTTTCAGGTTTTGCTGTCGAAATGGCTGCAACCGGTTCGCAGGCGATTGAAACAATCGAAAAAATTAAGCCGGATTTGATTGTTTTGGACGTTATGCTTCCCGATATTGACGGTTTTACTGTTACAAGACGCATTCGGCAGGAAGGAATCAATGCGCCGATTCTGTTCCTTACCGCGCGCGACGACAGTCAGGACAAAATTATGGGCTTGTCGGTCGGCGGAGACGATTACGTTACCAAACCTTTCAGCCTTGAAGAGGTTGTCGCAAGAATTCGCGCGATTCTGCGCAGAACTAAAGAAGATGAGACAGAAACTCCGGTTATTCGCGTTGCAGACTTGGAAATCAACACGGATTCGCATGATGTGACGCGCGGCGGACAGCTTATCGATTTGAGTCCCACGCAATATAAGCTTCTGCGCTATCTTATGGAAAACGAAGGCCGTGTAGTTTCCAAATCGCAAATTCTAAACCGCGTCTGGGAATACGACTGGGGCGGGGACGCGGCAATTGTCGAAACATATATTTCGTCTTTGAGAAAGAAAATAGACGGCATAAAAATAACCGGATCCGACGGGAAGAAACACAGTGCGGAACCGCTTATTCAGACTAAGCGCGGAATCGGATACGTGATTCGCTCGCCCAGAGAAGACTGAGAATCTGATTCAGCCGGCGCACAGAATATTTAAGACAGGTTGTGATGATAAGAAAAAAACGAACGGAGAGTTCAGACCGAAAAATCCGGGACAGAAAAAAGCCTCCGGCACATTCGCATGACAGTTCGTTCGCCAATGCGCAGGCAGAATCGGGAACGGGTTCTGCAGACGAATCTCAAAAAAGAAAAAACAAGCTTTTCGACAGAATTTCTCTGGCATACGAATCTGTTCCGCTGTCTGCTCAGCTGCTCAGTTTTGTTATCGTTCTTTTAATATTCTGCGGTCTTATATTCGGATTCATAGTATGTCATCTTCTCGAACAGCATAGTATTTATGAAATAGACACTCAGCTGCGAGATAAAGCTTCATATATAATTTCCAATTCCGAAGTGCACGGATTGTATAAAAGCATTTCTTCGGAAAGTTTTGACAATTCTTTCGGGATCACGAATTACTATGTTCAAATCAGAGACAGCAAAGGTTATATTTTAAAAACTCCGGTTTCGCCTAAAGGAAGGGATATTTTAAGCACTCCGAAACTTCCTGAAAGCGGACGCATAGATTTAAGCGTGATCGACACTCCGTATACGGCAGAATCCGATGTGGTGAAACTTTCGGAAAATATTCCGGAACAGCAGGCAGAAGAAGCATCGCAACCTTGGCGGGTGCTTATGGTGAAAGTCGAAAATTACGACAAAGATGACTACTACGTGTATGTGGGGATGTCCTTGGCTGATATGGACAGCAACATACACGCGATTACAATGTATATGCAGATTGTAGGACTATGTCTGCTCGTAATTGCGGGGATTTGGGGTTCGATTGCTATAGGGCGCACTTTGAATCCGCTTAAACAGATTGAGAAAACTGCTGCAAAAATTGCTGCCGGAGATCTGTCCAAGCGTGTCAGACGCATGCCTGAAAATACTGAAATCGGGTCGCTTTCGGCTTCTTTGAACACCATGCTTTCCCATATTGAGCACAGTTTCAGGGAACAGCAGCAGACAACGGGTCAGATGAAAAGATTTGTTTCCGATGCAAGTCACGAGTTGCGCACGCCTTTGGCGGCAATTCAAGGATATGCCGAATTGTATCGAATGCAGCGGGAATATCCTGGTGCTTTGGAACGCGCCGATGAAACGATTGAGCATATTGAAAAATCCAGTCTGCGAATGACTGCGCTTGTCAACGATCTTTTGTCTCTTGCGCGTCTGGATGAGGGACACGGACTTAATCTGACTCAGTTTGTGCGCTTGGATTCGCTTCTTTTGGAGTGTTCCGATGATATGCACGCTTTGGATCCGGATCGCATCATTGTTGTTTCCGGCGTAATGCTTATAGACAAGCCGCATGACGATAAAATGCCCGATATGAAGGAGCTTGCGGGAGAAAACGGAGTTACCGGATATGTGGGCACGCGTTACGGAGTCGTCGATGCGACTCAGATTGTGGAAGCTGCAGAAGTGTCCATGAATTCCGACGAAGATTTCGATGAAAGCAAAGACAAACCGGAAAATGTCGAATTCGTAACATACGACGGCAGACAAAATGAACAGACCAAAAAGAAAGAAGAAGTCAGGTCGGCTTCTCTGGCTCAACTGGTTAAAAATACTTCCGAGGAACATGTGCAATCGAAAAGGCAAATGCGCAAACAGAAACGCGCAGAAGTCAAACGCGTTAAAAAAGAACTTAAACGCATACGCAAAAAAAGACGCAAAGGCGTTTTGTCCTCTGAATCGAAAAGAACCGTTCAAAGCTACTTTAATCCTGTCGATATAGGAAAAGTATACAGACCTGAAAGCCGTGAAATGATTGCGGCGGGTCTTATGCGCGAACAGTGTTTTGCGGTGAACCCGTATCTGCCGCTGCCTGAAGTGTTTGTAGCCGGAGACGCAAGCCGCCTGCGGCAGGTCGTTACGAATATCATCGGGAACATTCACAGATATACCCCGGAATTTTCCGATGTCGAGCTGGGAATAGCGACAGTTAAAGCTTCCTGCAAAAAGGATTTGGCAGCGCTTCCTTCCAACAGCCGCTCTTTGGAAGATTTCATTCAGGATGTGCAAATTGCGGAAGTAAATGAAAAAGGCGACGAATATGCGGTGATTGTAATAAGCGATCACGGTTCGGGATTGTCAGAAGAGGATCGAGAAAAGGTTTTCGAGCGTTTCTACACGGCTGATCCGTCGCGCGCTCGCGAAAAAGGAGGTTCGGGTCTGGGAATGTCTATCGTGCAGTCGATTGTAAAAGCACATCACGGGCTTATCAGCGCACAGAGAACGATAGGCGGCGGTCTTACCTATGTAATAGTGCTTCCTTTGAAACAGCATAAACATGAAAAAGACAAGAAATTTATTATGAAAGAAACAGCGGAAGAATCAAAGCATTTCGAGTAAAGCATTTCAAGTAAAGCTGACTCTTCGTCATTTGGCGCGAATGTGTGATATTATGTTCTGTGGCGCAAATAAGATCTCAGGTTTATTCTCTGCGGTTTGCGCTGCTGGTGTTTTTAAAAAAGAGGAGGTGGAACGCTAATGACATCGAATAACTGTTTCGGCAGCGCCGGTTTTGACGGCGCGGGTTTTGCGAGTGCAGAACAGCAGCCGGGTGAAATGTCTTCAGACGAACCTCCCAGTAGATGCATTTTTGACTGATAATCGGCGAATGATAATCGGGAGAGGACAGCACCTTATGCTGTCTTTCTGAAAAGTTTTTGTCAGAGAATATTTTCCCCAAAAAAATATTTCAAAAAAATATTTTCTGTCTGAAGACTTCTTGTGCAATTTTTGACAAATTCCGTTTGTTTTCCGTTCGGCGCGCTTGTGCGAAGTATTTTCATGTTTCGCTGTTTTCTTGCGCGGGTTTTGCTGTGCTTCTTTTGCCGTGAACGGTTTTGCTGAGCGGATTAGCGCTGCGTATTCAGCAGGCAATTTTATTTGCGGCAAATTTGCAAGCCCGTCTGTTCTCATCTGTTCGCTCGTCTGCTTTTCGGATTGTCTGTTTTTGCTTGTCTGACAGACGCAAATCAAACGAAAACAGACGCAAATCAAACGATGAGCGAATAAGAAATAAACGAAATTTGTCTGAAATTCCTTTTAAAATCTTGTAAATTTACGCATTGCGCATACGTGCTTTTGCGGCAGTTTTGCTCTGCGCTTCTGCCGTGCTTTGCTGCGTTTTTGCTGCGTTTGAGCGCGCTTTTATCATGTCCCTTGCCGCGTTTAAGAAAGGCAATTCAAAAGAGACGAAAACGTCGAAGAATGTTGAAAAGCGATAAAAGCGATAAAGAATACGAAAGATACGCGGCAGACCGCGCCGAAGAACGCCGGAAAATGCTGAAAAATCTTAAAAACGCCGGAAAATGCGAAATGCAAAAAATATGAAAGAACATATTATGAAAACATTGCTTGAAAAAGATAAAACTGCATTGCTCTCGCGCTTGGCGCAGTGCAAACCTGACGAAGCGCTCGCCCTGCTGAACGCCTCCGAAAACGGACTTTCCGCTTCGCAGGCAGACAAAATCCGCGAACACTTTGGCGCAAACAGCTTTATGCGCTCGCAGAAACCGTCGACGGCAAAACGTATGGCAAGCGCGTTCGTAAACGTTTTCACGGTTATACTTTTTATTTTGGCGCTTATCGAATTTTATACTCAGGTTCTTGCCGTTCCTGCAGAGCAAGCCGACCCGACAGGTCCCGCAATTATTGCGCTTATGGTAATTATTTCGGGCATTCTGCGGTTTATTCAGGAAACCAAATCGAATAACGCGGCACAGAATTTGCAGTCTATGATTTCTTCGACCTGCTGTGTTGTTCGCGACGGAAAAGAATGCGAAATCCCTATGGAAGACGCGGTTGTCGGTGATATTGTCTTGCTTGCGGCGGGGGATATGGTGCCTGCCGATATGCGCATTATTCAGGCAAAAGATCTTTTTATAAACCAGTCTTCTCTGACCGGCGAAAGCGAGCCTTGCGAAAAGTATGCGGCTGCCTCCGACGAGAAAACGGCGAAAAATCCCGCAGAATGCTCGAATCTGGCTTTTATGGGCACGAATGTTTTGTCGGGGTCGGCAACCGGCGTAATCGCTGCAACGGGCATAAACGCGATGTTCGGACGCATTGCTTCGAATGTTCAGATTGAAAAAAAGGAAAAAACAAGCTTCGACAAGGGGATTTCCGCAGTTTCTGCCGTTCTCGTGCGATTCATGCTTTTTATGGTTCCGGTCGTTTTCCTGATTAACGGAATTACGAAACATGACTGGTGGCAGGCTGCTATGTTCGCGGTCGCGACTGCCGTGGGGCTTACTCCGGAAATGCTGCCCATGATTGTCACGACATGCCTTGCCAAGGGCGCGGTTGCTATGTCGAAGAAAAAAGTGATTATCAAAAATCTGAATGCAATTCAGGATTTGGGCGCGATTGATGTTCTCTGCACTGACAAAACAGGAACCCTCACTCAGGATAAGGTTGTTCTCGAGCGTCATCTGAACGTTATGGGAGCAGAAGACAATCGCGTTTTGCGTCACGGATATCTCAACAGTTATTTCCAGACAGGTCTTAAGAATCTGCTGGATGTTGCGATAATCGAGCATACGGTCAGACTGGCAAAGGAAGATTCAAGTCTTTCCGGGCTGGACAAAAGATATGAGAAAGTCGATGAGCTTCCTTTTGATTTTGAGCGCAGGAGAATGAGCGTTGTCGTGTCTGACGAAACAGGCAAAACTCAGATGGTCACAAAAGGCGCGGTCGAAGAAATGCTTACCGTCTGCGAACACGTAGAATATGACGGCCGCGTGCGCCGGCTTACGGACGAGGTCAGGCAGATTGTCCGCGAGCGCGTCAGAAAGCTGAATGAAGAGGGTCTGCGCGTTCTTGCGGTTGCTCAGAAAACGAATCCCGCCGCAGTCGGACAGCTGACTGTCGAAGATGAGCGCGAAATGGTGCTTATCGGATATCTGGCGTTCCTCGATCCGCCGAAAGACTCGGCTGCGAAAGCCGTGTCTGCCCTTGAAAAAAGCGGCGTTGAAGTGAAGGTTCTTACCGGCGACAATGCTCAGGTTGCTCTGACCGTGTGCGAGCAGGTCGGGCTTAATGTTCGCAAAAACGGAATTCCGGCTCTGCTTGAAGGGTCTCAGATTGCAGAGCTTGACGATGAACAGCTGGCAAAACGCGCGGCAAATACGACTGTTTTCGCCAAACTTTCGCCGTCGCAGAAGTCCAGAGTCGTGCGAATTTTGCGCGAGCAGGGTCATGCGGTCGGTTTTATGGGCGACGGAATCAACGATGCCGAAGCAATGCATGTTGCGGATGTCGGAATTTCTGTGGATACTGCGGTTGACGTTGCGAAAGAATCAGCAGACATTATTCTGCTTGAAAAGGATTTGGGAGTTCTCGAGCAGGGGATTGAGGAAGGCCGTCGCATTTATGCGAATGCCGTGAAATATATTAAAATAACTGCTTCTTCGAATTTCGGAAACATGTTTTCCGTCCTCGCAGCTTCTGTTTTCCTGCCTTTTCTTCCTATGGAAGCCATTCAGCTTCTTCTGCTGAATCTGGCATATGATATCAGCTGTGTGAGTCTTCCCTGGGATAATGTTGATGAGGAAATGATTGACCGTCCGCGCAAATGGCAGGCGAAAGGCTTGGGATCGTTCATGTTCTGGTTCGGTCCGGTCAGTTCGATTTTCGATATAGCAACATATGCGGTCATGTTTTTTGCGGTCTGTCCCGCAGCTGCGGGCGGCTCTTGGGATTCGATTGCCGGCGATGAGGGGAAAAAAGCCTTGTTTATCGCCGTTTTTCAGACCGGATGGTTTATTGAATCGATGTGCACTCAGACGGCTGTTATTCATATGATAAGAACTTCCGGGATTCCGTTCCTTAAATCTCGCGCAAGTCTTCCGGTATCTGTCGTGACCTGTCTTGCAATTTGCGTTTTGACGGCTGTTCCGTTTACGCCTTTGGGCAGCGCTTTGGGTCTGACATCGGTTCCGCCGCAGTTTTTTGCGGTTTTGGCTGTGTTTATCGCATGTTATCTTGCGCTCAGTCATGCGGCGAAAAAAGTTTACATAAGAAAGCACGGCGATTTTTTGTGATGAGATTTGCGGTTTATTCGCTGTGATATGCGGTTTATTTGCGGCTTATTATAGACTGTATAGAAACAGGAAACCGTATGGAAACGAAAAAATGCAGACAATAAGCAGCGAAAAAACGCGGACTTGCTGCTTTGAGGCGGAATAAGAAAATGAGGTGATCTGAATGCCGGTCGGGAAAGTGCGCTGGTATGATGCAAAAAAAGGTTACGGCTTTATTGCATCCGAGGACGGCAAGGATGTCTTTTTGCCGGCCAATGCTTTGCCGCAGGGCGTAACGACGTTGCGCAAAGACGCAAAAGTCGAATTTTCCGTGGTTGACGGACGCAAAGGACCGCAGGCGATGAGCGTTACAGTTATCGGGAATCTGCCTTCTGTCGTGCGCGCTACCCGTCCTTCCGCCGACGACATGGCTTCTATTGTAGAAGATTTAATCAAGCTTCTCGACTCGGCGGGCAATACTTTGCGCAGACACCGTTATCCGAATTCCGCAGAATCTAAAAAGCTGGCCGTCCTGCTGCGCGCGGTTGCAGATAATTTCGATATTCAAGATTAGGCGGGACGCAATTTTGCAGCGCAATTTTGCAGAACAGATTTGCGGCTTGGCTTGCAGCATGATTTACAGCGCGGCCGGCAGAACAATTTTGCAGAACAGTCTGCGGCAGAAATATGTGATTAATGCAATTAAAAAAGCAGTCAGATGAGGAGCAATCGTGACAGATTCTTTTGAACCTTCCGTTATGCAGGCGGGAAAAGAGCTTGCCGAACGCGTGGCTTTGTCCGTTGCGGACAGGCGGGAGCAGGTCGGGGAGTATGTCGGCGCGAACACTTCGGAAGACGGGCTGACCGAGTTTCTTTTTGACTCCGATATTACGGGTTACGAGAATTGGAAATGGTCAGTTTCGCTGTTTTACGACAAAGAACTTCAGAATTGGACGGTCTGCGAATCTTCTCTGATTCCTTCCAAAGGCGCTTTGCTTGCTCCCGAGTGGGTTTCTTGGAAAGACAGGCTTCTGCCGTCGGATTTGTCTCCGTCGGATGTTTTGGGAACCGATCCCGACGACGAACGTCTTGAGAACGGAGTTATGCATCAGGAAGAAAAGCCTGCGGATGAAAAACAGACTGAAAATAAGATCGAAGATCAGAGCGAAACTGCGGATTCCAATGAAAGCAGCGCAGAATCTGACGAAAATTCGACTGAGGACTCTGCAGAAAAATCTGCCGCAGATTCCGCCGGCGATTCTGCCGAAAATAAGACTGAAAACAAGTCTGAAAATATATCGGAATATGAGCAGCTCGCCGAAGAACTCGAGCTTTCTCACAGGCGTGTTTTGTCGCAAAAGGGAAAGTCGGAAGCCTGTCAGCGCTGGTATTCCGGTCAGCCCGGACCCAAATCTGTGTCGACGGCCGCCGCGAACGGCAAAACCTGTCAGACCTGCGGATTTTTTATTCCGATTAAAGGCGAGCTTAATTTAATGTTCGGCGTGTGCGCAAATAAGTGGAGCGCGGATGACGGGCGGGTAGTTTCGCGCGATCACGGCTGCGGGGAGCATTCTGAGATTCTGCCGCCCGATCCTACGCCGCTGTGGATTCAAACGCAGCCGGTTGAAGATGACGATCATATAGAAATCGTTATGAACAAGACGCGGCGCGACGAAATTAAGGAAGTCGAACTTCTTGAAAAAACCGACAGTCTGGTCGAGATTGACATGCATGCGGTGAAACTGAATTCTCAAGAAGACGAGGACGGCGATTCGATTGTCACGGTTGCCGGCGAAAATCTGATTGAACGCGAAAGCATTGACGTGTCGGAAAACTTCGTGACGGAAGACGGCGCACCGGATTTTGAAGAATCGGAATTTAAGGATTTGCAGTCCGAAACTGATGAGCCTGAAACCGAAGAAGCTGCCGAATGGCAGAACGGAGAAGCATATATGCGTCTTCAGGCATTGTTCGCAGCTCATGATGTATTGAGAGACGAAGATTCTCAGCAGGAAGATTCTCAGCAGGAAGAATAATTGCCGGGCGACAGAGCGGGCAATTGCAGTTTAAATCTGTCTGCAACGCATTCTGCCGGCAATGTATCTTGCCGGCAGAATGCACAGTCTGATCCGTATTAATGCACGATGGTTGTTGTGCAGGTTGCCGAATCGATAAGATAACGCGAAACGGAACCCAAAAATCTCGCGTTGAAGCCCTTAAGCCCGCGCGAACCCATTATGATTCTGCTTGCATAGTGAGAAGCTGCGAGAAGTCCCTTTTGCGGCGTTATATGGAATGCGCTCGTTTCAACTTTGACGCCCTGCGGGATGTCGGCTTTGGCAACAAAATCTTTAGCGAACTTTTCAGCCAACTTCTGAGCTTCTTCCTTGGACGGAATTTCAGCCTCGGTCTGAAGAACTTTATCGATAGTTTTCATCTGCCAGCAGAACATCGCATTGATTGTGCGTCCCGTGTAAGCTGCAGAATCCAGCGCAAACTGAAGAGCGCGCATTGAGCATTCCGAACCGTCGATTCCCACGACGACCGGCAGCTGCGCGTTGAGAATCTCTTCCTCGCCCACATGCTCAGTGCCGATGCGGCCGACAGTCTGAGTTTGAAGCTGCGTTGCGATTGTGTTCGAAACCTCCTCATTTTCGTCTCCGAGCGCATACCAGTGAACAATCGTTACCGGAACCTTAGTTTCATTGACAAGATTTGCCGACACTGAGCCGAAAAACCATCTTGCCACGCGGGAGAGCGTTCTTCGTCCCACGACAATCTGCTGCGCGTCCTTGCCTATTTCTATAAGCGCGGATGAGCCGGAAGCCTTCTTTGACGTTATATCCAGCTTTTCGATGTCAAATCCGATTTCATCCGCAATCTGATGCGCCCACTGGCTTAACTGCGCGGTAATCTGTTTGCGAAGGTAAGACCAGTCGGCTTCAGACTGCGGCTCTTCTCCCATATCCCATGAACGCGTCCATCCGAAAACTGCATTTACGCGCTGACCGGTGTGTCTGGCTTCTTCCATTGCCCAGCGCAAGGCAGCGAACGACTCGTCCGAACCGTCCAAACCTACGACGATATCGGCCAGTTTGTTTTTCTTATTTTCCTTATTTTCCGGTTTAAAAGTCTGCGTTTCGAAGGCTGCTTTGCGGCTTGCTGCCTGAGCGATCTTCTCTTTGTTCATCGGCTGCGTGCTGTCGTTGCTCATTTTTCTCTCTTTCGCTTGCCAAAGCTTGTTTCTCTTTTGTTTAACTCGCGTTTCGCCGCTTGTTTTTCAGCTTAAATAAAAGTATACGCCCTGCATATCGCGTTGCGCGGTTTTATGCGAAAAACATGCGTTTTTGAGAAGTTTTCCCGTTTTGCGCGGTTTTTGCAGTTTTTGCGCTGTTATGCGTTCATGCGGGGCGTAATGCTTTGCGGATTGTCTTTTGCGGACTTTTCTGCAGATTTTTGTTTTATCGGTTTGCCGATTTATGCGGTTTTATGCTGTTTTTGCCGCAGTTTTGTCCTTGCTTCAGTTTTTAAACCTGCGGCGGCATTGCTCGATTCTTTTGTTCTCAGAATCGAAATAATCAAAAATGCTGCCAGCGCAAAAGGATAGAAAAGATAGGGAATGATCGATACATTTGTTGCCGCGCAAAGCGAAGAAGCGACAAGAAGCTGAGCTCCGTAGGGGATGATTCCCTGCATAATGCATGAAGCGCTGTCCAGAAGCGAAGCGGACAGTTCGGGCTCAACTTTGAATTTGTCGGAAATTTCTTTGGCAATAGGACCTGCTACAACGATTGCAACCGTGTTGTTTGCGGTAGACACGTCCATAAGAGCGGTAAGAGCCGCAATGCCTGCTTTTCCTCCGCGTTTGCCTGAAAAATGCTTCTCGATAAACTGCAAAATTGCTTCAAATCCGCCGTTTTCGCGAATAAGCGCGCTGATTGAAGCGACGAGAATCGTAACAATCATCGTTTCAAACATTCCCGAAGTTCCTTCGCCCATCGAAGTGAAGGCCGAAACGTAAGTCAGCGTTCCGGTGACTGTTCCGGCAATTGCAAAAAGCAGGATTCCGGCAATCAGAACGATGAAAACGTTAAGTCCGAGCAAAGCCATGGCCAGCACAACAAAATAGGGAATTGCCTGAATGAAATTGAAGTCGAAATGACCGATGTTTACCGATTTGCTGCGAAGCGCAACGGCTGTGAGGATAATCAGAGTGACAAGTGCAGCCGGGAATGCGATGCGGAAATTTGCGCGAAATTTGTCTTTCATTTCTACGCCCTGAGAGCGCGTTGCTGCGATTGTCGTATCGGAAATAAAGGAAAGATTGTCGCCGAACATTCCGCCGCCCACAACGGTTGCGACGCATAAAGGCAGGGAAATTCCGCCGCTTTCGCTGACTGATGCGGCGATGGGCACGAGAACGGTGATGGTTCCCACGCTTGTGCCCATGGACATTGAAATAATGCAGGCGATGATGAAAAGTCCGGGAACTGCGAAATTTCCCGGAATAATGTTCAAAAGCATGTTTGCCGTGCTTTTTGCGCCGCCGGCCTGTTTTGCGATTCCTCCGAATGCTCCCGCGATCAGGAAGATGAAAAGCATAATCGTTATATTTTCATTTCCGATTCCTTTGGCGCAGATTCTGATTTTTTCGTCAAAATTCAGCGAGCGGTTCTGCAGCATCGCAACCATAAGCGCCAGAATAAATGCAACGACGACGGACATAATGTAGAATCCTGGCTGTCCTTCGACGGGTGAAATATATTCGTACCAGATTCCGGTTCCCAAATAGAGCACCAGAAAAACGGCTATGGGCAGCAAAGCCCGGAAGTTGGCGCGTTTTGCCTCCATTTTTAAATACCTCCTTGTCCGGGTGATTTTGGGTATATTATCACAGGTGTGAAACAAATTAAAAAACGAGGTAGAATGTTCTGAGTGCGGCGCTGTGTTTTTGCCTTATCGTTTCGGCGGTTTCGGGGTTTTATGCAGCGCATTTTGACGGAATGCCGGCCAGGCTTCAAAAGATTTTTAAACGAAAATTTTCAGCCGGCTTTTCAGGGATTTTTAATCAAAACTTTTAACGGACTTGAACGGATTTTTAAGGAATTGGCGGAAAATGCGCAATATGAGCGAAACGGAAGATATGGGCGAAACTTGCGAAACTTGCGAAACCGGCGATAAAAAATATTTTGCGAATGCGCCTGGCGCGATGTCGGGAAAGAACTGTTTTGCGAGGGACGAACTTGCGCCGAAAAATATTGTCCGACGTCGTTCTGCCGAGGTTCTGTCGCCGGCCGGCAATCTGAAAGCCGTTCGCGCTGCGGCGGATTTCGGCGCGGATGCCGTGTATTGCTCGGGAAAAATGTTCGGAATGCGCACGGCTCCGAAAAATCTGACGCTCGAGGAGATTCAGCAGGCGGCTGACTATGTTCATGCGCGGGGAGCGCGTCTTTACATAACATGCAATGTTTTGCCTACAAACCCTGAAATTGACGGTATCGAGCAGTATTTGGGCGCGCTTGGCGAAATCGGCGCGGATGCCGTGATTGTTACGGATATCGGCATTATGATGCTTGCGAAAAAAGTTGCGCCTAATCTGGAAATTCATATTTCGACGCAGGCCGGAGTGGTTAACTGGCTTTCGGCGAAAACGCTTTATGAGCTGGGTGCGAAAAGGGTTGTGCTTGCCCGCGAACTGAATTTGGATACAATAAGGGAAATTCGCGCGAAAATGCCTAAAGACCTGGAAATAGAATGTTTTGTGCACGGTTCGATGTGCATGGCGTTTTCGGGACGCTGCGTAATCAGCAGCTATATGACCGGCCGCGACGGAAATCACGGAGAATGTGCTCAGCCGTGCCGTTGGAAGTATGCAGTGGTCGAGCAGAAAAGACCCGGACAATATTTCCCGATCGAACAGACGAAAGACGGCGCGTACCTGTTCAATTCGCAGGATATGTGCATGCTCGAACATTTGCCGGATCTGATTGAAGCCGGGGTAGACAGCCTGAAAATCGAGGGACGCGCGAAATCGGCATATTATGTTGCTGCTATGACGAATGCCTACAAAACTGCCGTAAATTCGTATTATGACGCGATCGGGTCCGGCGGTTCTGCTTCTGATGCCGTTTTGCCGCAGTGGGTGAAAGAAGAACCTTTCAAGGTTTCTCATCGCGAATATTCGACCGGATTTTATTATCCTGAAAATTCGGTTTCGCAAAATACGGACAGGGGCGGATATTATCGCGACTGGCTTGTTGTCGGCGATGTCGTTTCCTGGGAGAACGGGCGAATGACTTTTATCGGACACAATAAAATCGTTGACGGACAGATGATTGAAATCATTCAGCCGGCTTCGGCTCCCGTTCGTCTGAATGTCGAGCAGCTTCGTGACGAGCAGGGCAATGACATATCTATGGCCAATCATCCCACATACGTGTTCTCGCTTAAATGCGATTACCCGATTGTTTCGGGGGCTGTTATGCGCGCGAAAGCGGCGATTCGCACTCTTAAAGCGGAGTAACGGTTTCCGGCGTTTCTCCGAGAAGTTCGAAAGCCAGTCTTTTCTGTTCTGCGTCTGCGAACGAGCCTTCGATTCTGACAGTGCCGACAGTATCTTTGTCTGCTTCTTTATCTGCGGCTTTCAGAACGTTTTTAAGATGTCTGACTGTTCCCTCGTTGCCGTCGATAAGTTTTACGTGCTTCGGGATTACTCTGCGAAATGCGTCGCGGAAGAAAACAAAATGCGTGCATCCCAATACGATTGAGTCTGTTTTGCTTAAATCGTATTTGTCGAAATAACGGTGTATTGCTTTGTCTGTGATTTTTGCGTCATTCAGCTGTCCGTTTTCGGCAATTGTTACGAAATCGGGGCAGGGCTGGCGGTAGATCGTATGTCTGTCTTCGAAACGTTTCATCAGTCGGGCAAACTTTTCTTCCCTCAAAGTAAGCTCGGTGGCTGCCACGATCACAGTGCGTCCAGATGTTTCGGCATCCGGGGCATTTTCGGGTTTTTCTGCCGTGTTTTCAGCTTCGCAGGCTGTTTTCAGCGCGGGTTCCATGCCTATGACGGGCAGAGAATATTTTTCGCGCATTTGTTCCGCTGCTGCGCTGGTAGCCGTATTGCAAGCAACTACAAGAGCTTTCGCACCTTGTTTTATAAGCCTTTCTGCTGCAGAACAGCTTAAAAGGCGCACTTGTTCGACGCTTTTGGTGCCGTAGGGAGCATTGGAGCAATCCGCATAGAAAATAATGTTTTCATTCGGCATTTCGCGACGCATTCTGCGCACGACTGACAGTCCTCCCAATCCGGAGTCAAAAACGCCGATCGGAGCCGATGAAGTCATTTGCTGCCTTTCTTTTTGCTCTGCTGATTGCGCACTGCTTTGCTGTTTGCAATTTTATTTCTGTCGTGCTGTCGTTTAATGCAGTTTAACGTTGCTTATTGCTGTCTGCTCTCCTGCATTGCGGTTTCGGAATCTGATATGGCCTGCCATATTTCTTCGCCGACGTCGATTCCCTGAGGACAGTTCAGACTGCATACGCGCACTGACTGACAGGCGGGCAGTCCGTCCGTTTCGCTTATGCTTTCAAGTCTTTGATCGTATGCAGTGTCGCGCGAATCGTTCATGAACCGCAGTGCGGAAATAAGCGCGGCCGGTCCTGCGAAAGCGTCGCCGCCTGCAAAAACCGGGCAGGAAGATTCGCATATGCCGCATGAAATGCAGGTTGTAAGTTTTTCATATTTCGCAAGTTCTTCAGGATTCTGCAAAAATTCGATAACAGTCTGTCCGTCACATTTTCCGCTGTTTGCGCTGTTATTGTTATTCTCGGTCTGCAGCCACGGCTTGAACCTTTTTATCTGCTCGATCATAGGCTCGATATCGGCTATCAGATCGCGTATGACGGCAAACCCTGCAATCGGAGCCAGTTCTATTGCTGCTTCGCGTATTATTTTCGAGTTATTTCCCGCATTTGCGCTTGCGCTCGGGGTCTTGGCAGAATTCGCATTGCCTAAAGTTGTGTTGTTCGATGCTGCGCTGTCGTGCAATACATTGTATGCACTCGAATTGTCTGAGGATGCATTATCTGAGTGTGCAATGTCTGAAAGCGCTGCTTGCGTCGGACGAAATATAGGATCGTTTGACGTGTCTTCAAGACAGTCGCTTACAAGCGTTTTGCACATAAGACGGGCAGTGCCGTTAATGCTTGCCGCATCGGCTCCGCACATTCCGTGTCCGCATGAGTAGCGGAATGCGAGAGTCGGATCGATATCTCGTTTTATTTTAAGCAAAACGTCAAGAATGCTGTCTGCCGGATGCGCTTCGACTTTATATTCTGCGATGCTCTTTTTCCCTGAACGTTTGCGAGAGCTTCCGAAAGGCGACGAAGAACGCAAAGACGAACGCGGCGAGGATCCGAACGGCGAGCTTGATTTTCTTTCGCCGAACGGAGAAGACCTTCTTTCGCCGAAAGCAGGCTTTCTTTCTCTGCGGACAAGTTTTAAGTTTTCTTTTGCGTTTTCGGCTGATTTTGAGTCTTCTTTTGAATCTTCCTGTGCGGATTTTCTGCTTTCGAAAGGAGAAGGTCTGCGCGTCCTTCTTTTCAAACCTTGACTTTTCAGTCTCCGGTTATTCTCTTCGTTACGGTTTGCCGAAGCGGCGTCCTCGCTGTCAAAATCGTCTTCTTCCGGCGTGAAACGATGTACTTTTATCGTCAGTTTAATCGAATCTGCCGCAATGCTTTTCTTGCCGGTTTCGTTTTGCGCATTTCCGTCGTTTTGCACTTTTTCGATATTTTCTGTCATTTTCCTCAATCGCTGTGCTGTCTGTTTTTGTCTGTTCTGTTTTCTGTATTTGTTCGCCGGTTTTCCAGGTTTTGTTTCAGCCGCGGTTTTGCGGGCGGATTACTCGCTTCCCGGCACCGGAAAAACGGTTACGGTTACAGGCTTGTTTTCTATGTTTCCGTTTATGTCCGCAAATGAATGTCTGGGGATTTCGCTGTCATTGCGTTTGGGAAAATCGGTTCTGGAAAACGAGCCGCGCGATTCTTTTCTCGCTGCCGCCGCGCACAGCATTGCTTCTGCCAGAATAACCATGTTTCTGCATTCGAATACTGCGACAAGCTCTTGGTTGAAAGTTTTCTGACCGTTATGAATTTTAGCGTTCTGCGCGGCCGGAACAATCTCGTTTTTGATTATTTTTTCAGCATTTTCAATGCTTTTTCCGTTGCATTGAACCGCAAAAAAACGTTCCATAGTATCGGCAAGTTTTTTCGCGACAGAATATATATTCTCCGATTTTGCTTTACTGTCAGAATTAATGCTGCTCGAATCAATATTGTTGGAATCAATGCTTCTCGATTTTGCGGCTTTAAGCATTGAATTAATTTCTTTGCGTCTTTTCTCGGCTGTTTCGGCAACGATATTTGCGTTCGATCCGTACTGCATTTCCTGTTCTGCAAGGCATGCGCAGACGTGTTCGAAAGCGCCTTGTCCGGCTCTTTTTCCGAAAACGCATACTTCAAGCAGAGAATTTGAGCCCAGTCTGTTTGCTCCGTGAACGGAAACGCATGAACATTCTCCGGCTGCGAAAAGCCCGATTATCTCATTTTTAAGCCCGTTTTTCCACTCGTAAACGTTTCCGTCCCGTCCGATCGGAATTCCTCCCATAGTGTAATGAGCCGTGGGTTTGACCGGAATAAGATCCTTTTTCGGATCGAGCTTTTCATACTGTTTTATCGATTCGGCAACAACCGGAAGTTTCTCATTCAAAACTTCTTCGTCAAGCATTCGCAAATCCAGCCATACGCAGTCGCGTTTGCCCGGATCCTTAGGATCGGTTACGCCTCGTCCCGCCTTTGTTTCGGACATTATCGCTTTCGTAACCGTGTGACGGGGCGCCAAATCTTTCAAATTCGGCTCATAATCGGTCATAAACCGCTTCTTGTCCGCATTGAGAAGAACGCCGCCTTCCGCGCGAGAAGCTTCCGAAAGCAAAATTCCGCTGTGTCCCAAGCCGGTGGGATGAAACTGCACGAACTCTATGTCTTCAAGCTGCAAACCCGCGCGCAAAGCCAGAGCCATTCCGTCCCCGGTGAGATCCCAAGAGTTTGAAGTGGTATGAAATATTCTTCCCGCGCCTCCGGTTGCAAGTATTACGGCAGAAGCCGAAATGCCTCTGACTTCTCCGGTGCGAATATTTAAAACAACAATTCCGCGCGCTCTTGCTCTGTTTTGTTCGTCGCGTTCGATTGCAAGATCCGTGACATAATTGTCTTCCGCAAATTCGACTCCCTCTTTAACGCACTGCTGCCAGAGAGAATACAGAATCTGATGCCCTATTCTGTCAGCCGAGTATGCCGTGCGAGCCACGGGTTCTTTGCCGTAATCGCGCGTATGTCCTCCGAACCTGCGCTGAGCTATTTTTCCGTCTTCGGTGCGCGAAAAAGCAACTCCGAAATGTTCCAGCTCGCGAACGGTCTGCGCTGCCTGCGAAGCAAGGATTTCTGCCATGTCCTGATCGACAAGCCAGTCTCCGCCTTTGACTGTATCGTAAAAGTGCCATTTGCTGTCGTCTTCTCCCGCATTTGACAGACTTGCGGCGATTCCGCCTTCAGCAGAACCTGTATGCGAGCGCAGCGAGGGGACTTTCGATATCGCAAGAATCGAGGGCGAACCGGCTTTCCCGCTTTCTTTCCAACTGCGGATGTAAGACAGCACGGCCGACAGACCGGCCGCTCCCGCTCCGACGACAACGGCATCATAGGTATTTTCAGACTGTTCGGAACTCATGGTTAATATTCTTTCATAATGCGGAAACAATAGCGCGGCGTAAGCGCATTTAAAAGCAGGACGACGCTTAAGGCTTTATTATGATTTGAGCGGCTCCTTTCTCGTTGAATGATATGAGATTTTTTGATTCGAGTCTGCCCAATATTGCCGCAATTTGAGCGATATTGTTTATCTTTGCGACCGGTTCTTTCAATTTATGCGCCTTTTCGTTTTTGCTTGATGAATTGTTTTTTGCTTTTTTGCTGCTGCTGTTGCTGCTGTTGCTGCTGCGAATGAAAGCAAAAATATTGTCTGCGGATATAGGCGCATTCTGCTTTTTTAATTCGATTGCGACTTTGAGTATTCCCTTTTCTTCAGGTGTTGCGCAAATTAAGTCTTGCGTGTTTTTTGCGAGGTTTTTTCCGGATTTTATTTCTGTTTCTTTTGCTGTTTGTTTTGCATTCCTTGCATTTTTTGCGTCAGCATGATTTTCGAACTCAGAGTTGCTGCAGAATTTGTCGCAGGACTTGCCGTCGGGAGAATCAATATGCGAGTTGTCGTTCGAAATGTTGGAAGAATCGCGTTCTGAACTGCAGTCGGAATCGCAGCAAAATTCGTGGGCGGGGTGACAGAAATCGCTTATGTCGTCTTGTGAAAAAAGAAGATTTGCTTTTCCTTCCAGAATCAGCCTGTTGCAGCCGGTGTTATAGGGAGAGTTTATTGCTCCCGGCGCGGCAACGATAATGCGGTTCATTTCCTGCGCCCATCCGGCAGTATTTAAAGCTCCGGAACGGTATCGCGCCTGAGCGACTGCCACTGTTCCTGCAAGAGCTGCGATAATGCGATTTCGCAGAAGAAAACGTCTAGCAAGAGGGACGACTCCGTTCGCATGTTCGCTTATAAGAGCTCCTCCGCATTCTTCAATCTGAGAAAAAAGTCTGTCGTTGCTTTTCGGACCCATATTGGACAATCCTCCGGCAAAAACCGCAACAGTGCGTCCGATTTTCCCGCTTCCTCCCGAAGCTTTGCAGGCGTCTGCAGCTCCCCAATGAGCGGCTGCATCGGCTCCGCACGCTCCGCCCGAAACAACAAGATGTCCGGCCTTTGCCGCATTTTTTGCCAGATTATATGCGATGCTTCGCCCGTATTCGTTTATTTCTCGAGAACCTACGACTGCCAGCGGAGAAGAACAGCCTTTGAAAATATTTTTGTTCCCGATACCTCGCAAACATAAAGGAGGCGCCCAGTCGGAACGTATTGCAAGGTCGTTTAACTGTTCGGGCCATTCTTCATCCTGAGGAGAAATAATCCAGTCGCACGGCTGGCACAAAAGATATTTTTCCGCATCGTCGCCGAACAGCTCAGGGAAAAAATTTGCATTCTGCTTCCATTTTTCGCGCGAAACGCGGTAATTGTCAAAAGTTTTATTGTTTACTGTCCGTCCCCATAAAGCAGTTCCGCGCATAAAAAGCTCGTCAATCGTCTTATCTGCTTTTTGGGTAGACAAAGCGATAAGCTCGAGCAGTTCGATTGCCGTACAGGCTTTTAAAATCGCGTGAATAAACACGTCCGCGCCGTCGCAAAAATGAGAGAGCACAGCACGGGCGTAAGTTTCGTCTTTCAGGCTTTTCATGTTTTAATCCTTGTCCTTAACATAATTGCAGCATCGGTATGCGAAACCTGCGGAGAATTTTTTCCTTCCAAATCGGCTAAAGTCCAAGCTAAACGCATTGTTCTGTCTGCTCCTCGAACGGAAAGAAGAGAATTTTCGACCGCTTCGGAAATAATGTTCAAAACGTCTTTTGGCGTATGTTCGCGCAGCCAGCTGCCGTCTGCGCGAGCATTGCAATTCCATCCGTATTCCTTAAAACGGCAGGCAGCAGCTTCTCTTGCGTCAATCACTCTTTTTCTTATTTCCGCCGATTTCTCGGAAGGAATATTTGATACCGCGAGAGAAGAAACCGGAGGCACGTCAATCTGAATGTCGATTCTGTCCAAAATCGGTCCGGAAAGCCGCGACCAGTAACGGCTTCTCTCAACAGCTCTGCATGTGCATTGCGTTCCGTTGCCCCAATTTTTGCCGCACGGACACGGATTTGCAGCCATGACAAGCTGAAATTGGGCAGGAAAAACAACAGAGCCTTTCGAACGGCTTAAAGTTACAGTTCCCGTTTCAAGCGGTTCTCGCAAACTCTGCAGCGCCGAAACCGAAAATTCAGGAGCCTCATCCATAAACAAAACTCCTCTGTGCGCCCTGGTAATTGCTCCCGGCTTGGCAATTCCCGCGCCTCCGCCCGCAATAGAAGCAACGGACGCGCTGTGATGAGGAGCTTCAAAAGGCGCAATGTCGGTAATTCCGTAACGCGAAATCGTGCCGCAAACCGACCGCACAGAAGCAACCTCCAGCTGTTCGCTTTGAGAAAGAGGAGGCAGAATCGACGGAACTCGCGACGAAAGCATTGTTTTTCCCGCGCCCGGCGGACCGGTCATTAAAACATGATGCCCTCCGGCAGCAGCGACTTCCAAAGCCCACTTCGCATAATCCTGACCGATGACATCCGACATGTCTGCGACATCTTCATGCTCGGCATTCGAATTAAAATCAGAAAAAAGCTTGTCTGCGCGAGACTCGCTTATCGCATATTCGGCATTTCCTCCCAGCTTCTCGACCAATTCGCCCAAATGCCGCACCGCAATCGTTTCAATCCCGGGAACAAGCTTTGCCTCCTCAATATTCGCATGCGGAATATAAGCAGTTTTTATGCCCTTGTTTTTCGCATGAAGAAGAATCGGCAGAATGCCTGAAACCGGCAAAATAGAACCGTCGAGATTCAGCTCCCCGGCAAGAATGCAATTCTCCAAAGATTCCTGCTCGACTGCCCGGCCTGCGGCAAGCACGCTTACGGCAACCGCCAAATCATGCGACGAACCGCGCTTGGGCAGGGAAGCCGGCGACATATTGACAGTCACCTTCACGTCAGGCCATCTGAAACCTATGGCGCGGCAGGCGGGTTTTACGCGCTCGCGAGCCTCGTTTAAAGATGTGTCGGGCAGTCCGATAATAGTGAATTTTGGCAGTCCGGGCGAAATAAATGCCTGAGTTTCCACGGTAAAAGCGTTCAATCCTGTCAGCGCGACAGAGTAGGCGGTTCCGACTTTCATCAGAACGCTCCTTTAATATGCGTGATTTCAGGTTTTTCGCTGTTTGCTTTGACTTCCAGAGCGAAAACGTCGAATCTTACGGGTCTGTAAAGCTGCGAATTGTTTTCGCGAAGCCATTGCGCGGCGGTTTTTCGCAGTTTTATCGCTTTCCTTTCCGTAACCGCTTCCTGAGGAATGCCCTGATTTGTGCTTCTTCGCGTTTTTACTTCGACAAAAACAATAGTGCCGTCATCGTCCAAAGCAATAATATCCTGTTCTCCGCAGCGCGTTTTATAGTTTCTGTCAAGGATTTTCCAGCCGCTTTCGCAAAGAGAGCGGCAGGCGTAATCTTCTCCTTTCTTTCCCAATTCTGAAGGAAGCAAAGAAGGATCGGTTATCTTGCGAGGCGGATTTTCAGTCGCATTTGCCGCGTTTGCAATCGTCTTCTCTGCGGGTTTTGCCGTGTTTTTTGCTGTATTTTCTGATTTGTTTTTTGTTCTCATACGGCAAGTTAAACATTGCGCGGAACAAAAAATCCGGCTCGGGAGCAAATGTGCATCAATTTGACCCCCGAAACCGGAAAAGATTATTTTAAAGCGCTTAAACAATGCAGAGTTTAAGCGAATCAGCGCCCGAGCGAATCGCTGTTTGAACAATTTGCTGTCTGGCTGAGTCGCCGGTCGACCGAGCCGGCGCCTGAATAAATCAGTGCCTGATTAAGTCAGTGCCTGAGCAGGTCGGTCATCGAAGACAGAACCAGTTCGAAGCTTACTCCGCGATCCTCGAATTCAGGCTGATTGCGCGTAGTGATCATTGCATCTCGCACGAACTCTCCGGCGATATGCGCGGCCTCTGCAAGTCCGCGTCCCGCCAAAAGAGCTCCGATCAGAGAGGAGGTAAACGTATCTCCCGTTCCGTGAATCATATAAGGCAGTTTTTCATGAACAAGTTCGATTTTGCCGGCTACTGCGTCATTTCTGTCCGAGGCAACATAATTTCTCAGCATTCCGTCTTCGCGGTCGATCCCCTTAAGAACAACCGAATGCGCACCCGAATCAAGCAGTTTGCCCAGAAGATCGTCAACCTGAGCATCGGAAAGATTTTGTCCCCTGTATTCGGTGCCTGTAAGAATCGAGGCTTCCGTAATATTCGGAGTAAGAACGTCCGCGCCGTCGGTCAAAGCTCCCATCGCGCGGCACAGCTCTTCGGTGTAAGTCGCATACATTTCGCCGCCGTCGCCCATAACCGGATCTACCAGGCGAAGAACATTCGGATATTCTTCGTACAGTCTCTGAATAATCGCAACCTGCTGCGCGTTTCCCAAAAATCCGGAATAAACCGCGTCGAGTCCGACTTTTTCGCTTTTCCATGCGTCAAGATATTCGCTGAGAATTTCTGTCGTGTCGTGGAAGGTGAAAACGGGATAGCGCGTGTGTGCAGAGAAAAGAGCAGTGGGGACAGGACATACGTCGCAGCCTGCGGCAGACAAAATCGGGATTGCGGCAGTCAGGGAGCATTTTCCGTATCCGCACATGTCATGAACGGCGGCGACGCGCGGGATGTAAGCATTATTGCGCTCGTAAAGAACGTAATCGTTTTTCATTCAAACCTCCGATTCGGTTTTGTTCGATTCGTTGTTTTTCCTCCGGATTGTGCGTCTTTGCTGCAAACTTTTCTGCGCTTTCTGTGCGTTTTCTTGTTTTTTCGGCAATAAATTGCGCAGCTTCCGCTTTTTCCGGCGATACATCTTATAACGTTAATATTTTTGCGGCGTTTGAGGAAATTTATGCAAAAAATCGGTGCATATTTGTCCCGGTATGCGGGAATTTGGGATTTTGTATGGGCGGCGTGTCGTCCGGTAGAGTTTCTTTTCCC
Organism: uncultured Actinomycetes bacterium; assembly: GCA_900314875.1. GTDB lineage: Bacteria > Actinomycetota > Actinomycetes > Actinomycetales > Bifidobacteriaceae > RUG039. Next base: position 52,898 of record OMWX01000002.1, read on the forward strand.
GAGGCAGTTTTCGAATATATTTTCGATGAATTTTTCGAGAATTTTCTCATGTCATCCTCAGGGATGATGCTCCGCGCATTATGAGAAATAAGTCTGCGGGACGATGTTGCGGCAAAACATAATTTGCTTGAATTGGCAGTGTCGAAAAAAGTTATGAATGACGAAAAATCAGAAAATACACAAGGAGGACTGATGTCAGATTTCGCAGTTCAGGCTATTGATTTGGTTAAGGACTACGGCGAAGGCGAAACGACGGTTCACGCGCTTCGCCATGTGAATGTAGGATTCCAAAGAGGACAATTCAGCGCGATTATGGGACCGTCGGGTTCAGGAAAAACAACGCTTATGGCCGTTTTGGCCGGTCTTGACAAGGCGACCGGCGGGAAAGCTCTTATAGAGGGCAATAATCTTACTTTGATGTCAGATAAAGAGCTGACTTTGATGAGGCGCGACAATATCGGATTTATTTTCCAGTCTTTCAATCTTCTGCCCATGTTTACTGCCGAGCAGAATATTCTTATGCCGCTTACTCTTGCAGGCAGAAAGGCTGACAGGCAGTGGTTTGACGCTATTGTGAACACTCTCGGCCTGGGTGCTCGTCTTAAGCATAAGCCTACCGAGATGTCCGGCGGTCAGCAGCAGAGGGTTGCGATTGCGCGCGCTATGATTACGCGTCCGAAAGTTATTTTCGCCGATGAGCCTACAGGGAATCTCGATACGGTTTCCAGCATGGAAGTTTTGCAGTTTATCAAGCGTTCGGTTAAAGAACTGGGGCAGACGGTCATCATGGTTACTCACGATGCGGAAGCTGCCGCTTATGCTGACCGCGCTCTGGTTTTTGCCGACGGGCAGATTACTGCGGATGTTGCAAATCCGAGCGTCGATCAAATGAACCTGCTTGTTCGCGAAGGATATCAGGCCGCAGCGTCGGTTCGCGACGGTTCGGCTTCTGCCGTTCCGTTCCCTCCTCAGCGTCAGATGAGACAGTAAAAATATTGAGACAGAAAAATATAAAATTTGCGAAAAAAATTTGAATAATTTTTGCGCGAGACAAAGATTGAATATCTGTCTGACATCTTGCGCGTTTGAGAGGAAGAAATATGTGGTCCGTAACAAGAGGACTTATGAAACGCAGCGTAAGACTGCTTATACCGGCTTCGATTGCCGTAATAATCGGAACTCTGTTTATTTCATGCACTTTTTTGTTTACAGGTTCGCTTAAAACGTCTATAGCTGACAGTCTGACGGCTGATATGTCGAGCGCGAACTATGTTTTGACGAGCAATGACTATTATCCTTCTTCTTTCAGCGATGAATTTCGCGAAGAAGTAAAGAAGATGCCCGGCGTTGCGGATTTGCGCGCAGATACGACAGATGTAATGAATATAAAGGGTGCATCTTCCGAAGGCGACGGTTCTTACTCGATTGTGATTCCGATATCCGAAACCGGGAAAATCATGCCCGTTGATCTTAAAGAGGGAACATGGCCGCAGAAAAACGGTCAGATAACGCTTGAAGATCGCATAGCCGAAAAAAATAATATAAAAGTCGGAGACGAAATCGAATATTCGTATAGCGTCAGCGATGAATACGATGTTTACAAAGCTAAGGTGGTCGGAATTGCGCAGACCGGCGAAGGTTTGACAACCGGATATTCAGTGATGACGGAAAATGATTTTTGCAAACTCAATATTCCTTCCGTATCGTCTGTGAATTCAAATTCATCAATTGACGCGGATGAAAACAAAACCCGCACGCTCGGATCGCGTTATATGAGCATATTTCTTCTTCTGGAGGATTCTTCTGCAGCTTCCAAAGCCGATACGGTAAATAAAATCAAGGAAAAGCTGTCAGAATCGCAAATAATTTCGACTGCAAGCGAATATAAGGAATACAAGCTTGAACACGAAGCGAAAGAAGTAGCTGTATCAATGGGCGTGTTCTTCATGGTATTTGCAGCGCTTTCGATGTTTGTTTCCGGAATGGTTATTTCAAACACGTTTAAGATTCTTGTCACGCAGCGCAGGAAAACTCTGGCAATGCTTCGCGCGGTCGGCGCTTCCAAGAAACAGCTTTATGCTTCCGTGCTTGCCGAATCGGGCTTCCTGGGATTTGTCGCTTCTCTTATCGGCGTCGGACTCGGCATGGCATTAACGGGAATTTTGGTAGCATGCAAAGTCGACCTTATGGGAGTTAGGATTAAGTTTGCTGTTGAAGCAAATACGATTATTGTTCCCGTCTTGTTCGGCGTTTTGACGACTCTGATTATGTCTGTCGGAGCTGCAAGGGGAGCGACAAGCGTTACTCCGATTGAGGCTTTGCGTCCCGTCGAACTTATAGAAAGCAAGAAGTCGCATAAGATTATGCTTGCTTTCAGCATTCTTATGATTCTTATCGGCGCAGTTCTTGTATTCTCGGTTCTGAACATGACCTCGATTTCTGATTCTGAATCTCTTTCGGAATCTGACAGCAATAAAGCGGTTATCGAAGCAATGGGTGCCGTAATGCTTATCTTTACGGGACTTGTTATGTGCGCATTCAAGTGGCTTCCGTTTATTATTCGCGGGTTCGGCAAACTCGTATCGCTTATCGGACCGTCTTCTAAGATTGCGGCTGCGAATATTGAGAAGAATCCTCGCCGAGTAGCTTCTACGGGAACCGCGCTTCTCATCGGCATTACTCTCGTCACATGCGTCGGTTCCGCTGCCGCTGCAGCCAAAACTACTTTGAACAGAAAACTTGACAGCATGTACTCCATTGACTTGCAGACTTATTTTGAAAATGATTTCGATCAGGAAAAGATTGACAAAATCAAGAAAATATCCGGTGTTGCGGATGTTGTTAAAGTCGATTCGGCACTTGTGCAGTGGTCTTATGGTACAGGCGATCAGACCGAGGATAAAACTGCGCACGTCTTTAAGCTGAATGATGATATCATCAAACGTTTTATTCCCGAAAGCCTGGGCGTCGATCATATTGAAGACAATCAGATGCTTTTCTCAAGACGATATAAGAAACACGGCGCCGAGGATTACGCTCTGAAGGACGGAAAGACTGCAAAAGTTAAATTCGGAAACGTTTATACCGAATTTGAAGGCAAAGCTTCTCAAGATATCAAACTTAAAGAAGTTGATTTTAATGCGGGAACGGGCGCTGACTCTTTTCTGACATTTGCAGTATCCGAAAATACCTTTAAGGAAGCGAATCTTACAGGTTCGGAAAAGCAGCTCTGGATTAAAATGAAAGAAGGCACAGACAAAGTTGCCGTTTATAACGATGTGAAAGATATTGTCGGCAACAAACTTTCAGGTGCTGTGCTTGAGCAGACAATGTACGTGCAAATCATTGATTCCTGCATGAATATTCTGATCGGTCTGCTTGCGGCATCCATTCTGATTGCAATCGTCGGAGTTGCAAATACTCTCGGACTTTCGGTTGTTGAAAGAATGCGCGAATCTGCGACTTTGAGAGCAATCGGAATGACTCGCAGACAGCTGAAATCTTCGCTGGCGGTCGAAGCGATACTCATATCGGTTGCAAACAGTTTTACGGGCTGCGTGCTCGGTTCGTTCTTCGGATGGCTGGGCGCAAGATCGATACTCTCAAATTACGGAAAAGTCGCATTTGTTCCGAACTGGGGTTTGTACGGCATTGTTTTCGCAGTCGCAGTGATTGCAGCATTGCTTGCAAGCATTGTTCCCGCCCGCCGCGCTGTTAAAACTGCGCCCATGCAGGCTCTTGCCGAAGCATAAAACCGAAGCATAAAACCGCAGCGCAAAGTTGCAGCGTTTCGATTGAATTTAAAGAAATTGAAACGCTTCATGGCTTTTGCCGCGCGACGGTTGCGCAATTAAATGCGCAACAATAAAAAGAGTTCGCTCTTCCGGACTGAAAGGTCTTGAGGAGCGAACTTTTTTTTTTTTTTTTTTTTTGTGTGTGTGTGTTGTCTGTTTTATTATTGTCTGTGTTGTCTGTTTTATTGTTTGCGAATAATCAAATTTGTCTGCAAAAAATCAGATCATATGATTTTCGTATGCAAAAACAACTGCCTGAACGCGGTCTCTGGCATTGATTTTCTTTAAAATATGCGCAACGTGAGTTTTAACTGTCGGCAGGCTGATGAACAGTTTCTCGGCAATCTCGCGATTGTTTAATCCATGCGCAATTTCAATAAGAACGTCTTTTTCTCTGTCAGTAAGACTTTCTAATTCTTTGTCAAAATAATATGCATTGTCGCTTTTAATGCTGAGATTTTCGGCATTATCTGCGACCGGGTTTGCAATATTATTCGCGGAGAGGGAGCGATTTTGCGCACTGCTTAACGAAACGCCGGCATTGTTGGAATTAGAAACAATCATTCGCTCGATCATCCTGCGCGTGGCCGAAGGCGCGATTATCGCATCTCCTTCGTAAACGGAACGAATCGAATTCAAAAGCGTTTCGGCTTTCGTGTCCTTAAGCAGAAAACCGCTGGCTCCCGCGTTAATTGCAGACATTACGTATTCGTCCAAATCGAAAGTAGTAAGAATAATGACGCGAGTACGAATTTTCTGACAGTCTTCGGCATTGCATAAAGCATCCGATTCGGAACATATCATTTTTGCAGCCTCGATTCCGTTCATTCCCGGCATTCGCACGTCCATAAGAACAATGTCAGGCTTCAGCTCGCGCACGATTTTCACTGCTTCGTCACCGTTTTGAGCATGTCCGGCAACCTCCATATCCGTCTGCGAATTTATAACCATGGAAAATCCCGTGCGGATAAGTTCCTGATCATCGGCGATAACAATGCGTATCGGGCTGGTTTTGACATTCATCTTCGGTTTCCGTTCTGCATTATTTTTTGTTTCTGCGTTATTGATTTACTCTGTTTCCAATTTACTGGTTTGCAAGTGTTCTTCAAAATTCGCATTTTTAAGCTGTTCGCTTATCGGAGGCGCGGGGGAAACGGGCGCAAAATCTCCGGAAGAGCCGGAAGAGCCGGAAGAGCCGCTCTGAGAGCTTAAGTCGCTTGCATTTTCTCTTAAAAGCTTCAAAATTCTTCGCACTCTCAAAAGAGAGTCGCGAGCCATGTCGGCAGTCTGCTCGAAAATTTTTACAATTTGATCTGATGGTGTTTCAGAGTTTTTGGCCGCATTCATTCCGTCTTCGGATAAATCGATTATGTTCGAAAGCGTTAAAGTTATTTCTTCCTGAATATATGAGCAGATTCTGTTTCTTTCCTGTTTGGCGGCAATAAGTTCCGACTGTTTTTGAGCGTTTCTCAAACTCTTTTCCTGTTCGCGCAGCAAAAACAGATTATTCCCGCGAAGTCTTACATATCTGGCAAAAACTGCGACGGATATGTAAACTCCCATACAAAGCGCGCTCAGGATCAAAATTTGAACTTTATCGTTTCCGGTTGCAAATAATGATGCGTATTGGGCTGCAAGCCAGAAAAAAAGTCTTTCCCGGGAACGCTTTTTTCCGTACAAAATAAACGAAAAAACGATAAAACACATTACCGGCATATCGAAACATGCAATTATGTATGCGCATTCGTTTTCTGCGAACAGCGGGATCAGGCAATTGATCGCACAAGCTGCCGCGAAAGCAGATTCCGGTTTGCTTCTTCTGAAAATAACGGGAACGGTTCGCAATGCCGAAGAAAAGTAGGGGAGAAAAATGATAGAGAAAAAGGAGGGATGAACCGAATACCTGGAAAGAGCCGAATAGCATACAAGCGTTCTGTAAAAGATAATTATGGCTGCAAACGCGATGTCCACTTCAAAATCGTGTTTGTGAATCGCATTGAAAATTCGTTTTGTTGTCGACAGCTTTTTTCGGTTGCGTTTTTTGTTTTGTTTCTTTCGATCTTTATTTTTGAAATTTTTATTATTCCGATCGCGCATTTTTGCCGATATTTTTCGGAAAAATCCTGTTTTTCTCGTGTTTTCCGCGCCGTTTTCCGCGCCGGTTTTTGCGTTGTTTCTCGAGCTGTTTCCTGAGCTTGAGCCGCTTTCGAATATTTTTTGCGACTCTGTCTGCATATCGGCATTTGCAAATTCATGCGAGCCTGTTTCCCTTAAATTCGTTTTTTTAAATGCTGCCTGCTGCGGATCTTCCGGATTTGCGAGAATGTCGTATTCGGCAAAATCATCATTTTTCAGCGATTTGTACGGGATAAAAGCTGCGACGCAAAATCCTCCGCCGATTCTCGGTCCGGCAGAAAAACTGCCGCCCAGAGCTGAGATTCTTTCACTCATTCCGGCAAGTCCGTATCCCGGTTTGTGTCCGTCGGATGTTGAAGACGAGCCGCGCCCGTTGTCCTCGATTGAAATGTCTGCTCCCGAAATGCCGTGTTTCTCAAGGATTCTGACTGTGACATTGTTCCCCGCATATTTTCTTATATTCGTAAGCGATTCTTGGATAAGACGATATATTGCAACTGAAGCTTGCGCATCGAATTTGCTTTTTGCTCCCGCTGTTTCGCAAGCCGCCTCTTCATTTTCTGTCACGCTTTTGATTTCGGCAGAAAATGATTCGTCGTTCGCGTTCAAGACTTCAATCTTTCTTATGATTTTCAGTCCCGACATGTCAGATTTTCTTGCCTGTTCAATGAGACGGCCGACATTTTCGTATGAAGCTGCGCGAGAAATGCCGTTCGCAGCATTTGCGGCTCTTCTGCCGGCTTCTGAGAAGCTGCCATTTTTTGCCGTGCTGCTTTTTGTCATGCTGTTTCTTGACAGATCGAGCGCAATTGCGGTATTGTCAGCATGATTTTCGCTTGTTTCGCGGCTGTCGGTCGCATAATCCGACCCCGGCGCATTTTCCGGCTCTATTATTCCCAGCAGAATCTGCATGTTCGAAAGCGCGTCTTTTGCTTCGCGATTCACTGTTTCCATAATCGGATACGCGACGCTTCTGTTGCTTTGAACCGCAAAACGGCCGCCGTCCGCCTGAGCGATGATTACGGAAAGGCTGTGCGCTATTACGTCATGCATTTCGCGCGCGATTCTCGCTCTTTCGCGCATTGCCGAATTTTTCCGCACTTTCTCGCTGCCTGCTTTCAGCGCTTTGTTTCTCTCGGAAATCAGCCGCGCAGACTGTTTTTTCATCCGCTGCCAAAAAGCGAAGAAAACAGTGAACGACATGAACAAAAATGCGCTGATCGCACGGAAAACCGACTCTGTGATTCGGTAAGGATTATCGTAACTCGTGCCATATGGATATCCGAAAAGCGGCCCGTGCATGTCGTTAAAGAAATACAAAATACAGTAAAGCAGATTAACTGAAGAAAAGCGGCGCTTGAATTTTTTAAGATTCTCTTCCGTTTCGAGCAGAACGGCATTGTAAACAACCGGAAGAATAAGGAAATCTCCAAACACTGCCATCGGACCGAAAATAAAATGCAGAGCATAGAAAAACAGATACGCGGTTGCTGCTTTTCCCGGAGCGCGAAATCTGAAACAGGCGCAAATTATAAGCGGAATCGTCCAAACGCAAGGAGGAGGGAAATCATCGGGCTGCATGTATCGCAGAAAACAGAAAGTGCGAGAATAATTGCTGTAGTCGCGCTCATTCAAAATTGAAAGATACAAGACGAAAACGGGCATTGCAAAAAGCCGCACGTGCGGCCAGAAGCGTTTAACGTCCGTTGCTGACCTTTTGAGTATGCTTTTAAAACTGCTTTTCTTTGTGTCTTTCATATTTTTGCTTAACTGTCTGCGTTTAATTATATCTCTATGCGAAGCCTTATTTTTGATGTGCTTTTATGAATTCAATCGGGTTTCGGGCGTATTATTTTGTATTGATGAAATGCTGCAAAAATGTCGTGAAATTCGGCAAAGCCGGCAATCGGGAAGACAAATTCCCGGGGCAGATAAGCCCTGAAAGCTTGCGTGCGGCAAGCGCGGCAAATGCAAATCCTGCATACAAACCCGGGCAGCTGCGGAGATAGAACGCAATAAATTGCAGCAAATCGCAGTAAAAGCACGATAAAACGGCATAAGACAGCGTAAAATTGCTTATAAATCTTAAATAAAAGAATAAAAAAACGCACGAAAAGAGACTGTCGTGACTCATCTGGCTCATTATTACGTTTCCGGTCTGGCTGCCGACGATTATTCGGTTAAAGTCCCGCTCGACTGGAACAGCCCTGATAAAGGCGATATAAGCATTTTCTACAGAGTTGTGACTTCTGCGCAGAACGAAGGCAGAGATCTTCCGCTGCTTGTTTATCTTCAGGGAGGTCCCGGGGGAGCCGGACCTCGCCCGTCCGGCGGCGGCTGGCTTGAACAGGCTTGCAAGCATTTTCGCGTCGTTTTGCCTGATCAGAGAGGCACCGGCCGCTCCGAGCGCATAGATTCGAATTATGCGGCCAGATTTGACAGTCCTGCAGATTTGGCGGCAAATCTTAAGCTTTTCCTTGCAGATTCGATAATTCGCGACTTCGAATATATTCGAAAAACGCAGTTTTCATCCCGAAAATGGACGACACTGGGACAGAGTTACGGCGGATTTCTCACTCTCGCATATCTTTCGCTTTTCCCCGAAGCGCTCGCAGCTTCTTTCGTGACCGGCGGAATAATGCATGTCCCCGGCAATGCTGCCGAAGTTTACAGTCATACGGTTCCGCGCATGATTAAAAAATCCGAGGAATTTTACGGCAGATATCCGGTCGATATTGCCCGAGCTGCCGCTGTTGCCGATATTTTGGAAGAGAAAAATATCGAAAGAGGCGACGGCAATATTCTTTCTGTGCGGCGTTTCCAAATGGCGGGAAACCGTTTCGGAATGAAACCCGGATTCGAACAGTTGCACTGGCTGCTTGACGAGGCTTTTGCTCTCGGCGACGGAAGCGTTTTTGAAAAGACCGATCCGCTTAAACTCAGTCTTTCCGACGGTTTTGTCGACAATATTATTTCGCGAACCGGATCGGCCTCGAATCCTCTTTACTGGACTTTGCAGGAGTTTATATACTGCAATGAGGAATGCGAGCCCGCGAACTGGGCTGCTGCGAGGGAAATAAGCAAATACGATAAGTTAAGCGAGAAAGCGCGGCCGATAATGTTTTTCGGCGAGGCGGCTTTGCCGGAAATGTTTGAGCAGGATCCGGCTCTTCGCCCTTTTCATGCGGCAGTTGACATTCTTATGCAAGAATCGCGCTGGGGGAAAATTTACGATGCCGCCTCGCTTGCTTCAAATGAGGTTCCGCTTCAGGCTGCCGTATATTTTGATGATTTGTATGTAGATTCGGCTCTTCAGCTCGATACGCTGTCTCGCACCGGAAATTCTTACGCCTGGGTGACGAACGAGTATGAACATGACGGCGTGCATAACGGGAGAGTATTTGAACATCTTTATGAAGAAATGCTTAATCGCGGGGACTTGCGTGAGGCTCTGTCGTCCTGAAAACGGCTCGTCCTGAAAGCGGCTGTTTTATCGGGACAGCAGTGTTTCGGGGAAGGGCGGTGTTTCCGGAATATCTGTGTGCGCTTCCTGTCAGGGGAGCGATATAATGCATGTAAGATAATAAATTAAAATAAACAACAGTAAAAACGGCGGCAAAACAAAAAACAGCAAAGGAGCACAGATGAACGCAGTTCAAAAAAAGACGAAAATCGGCTTTATCGGCTTCGGAAACATGGCTTCGGCAATGGCAGAAGGTCTTATCGTTTCGGGCGCAGTCAGTCCGTCTGATATTTTCGCATGTTCCGCACATTACGACAAAATGCTTAAAATTGCGGAGAAAACCGGAATTAATGCCGCAAAAGATGCTGTTGAAACAGCCGAGAGAGCACATATTGTAATAATTGCCGTAAAGCCCTGCGCGACAGAGCAGATCGCTTCCCAAATAAAAGAAATTGTTAAAGAAAAAGGCAAAATCGTAATCTCTGTTGTATGGGGACGATGGTTTGATCAATATAACGATATTCTTCCCGGGGCGCATCTTATATGCACGATTCCTAATGTGCCGATCAGCGCGGGCAGAGGAGTTCTGGCTGTTGAGAATAAGCACAGCCTGGAGGCGGAAGAATACGAACTTTTTGAATCGATTTTCTCGAAAATCAGCGCAATCGAGACTGTCGAAACGCAAAACATGTCTCAGGCGGGAATTCTTTCGGCCTGCGCGCCGGCATATGCTGCAATGTTTGTCGAAGCTCTCGCAGATGCGGGCGTGCAATACGGGCTTAAACGCGATACGGCATACAGTCTTGCGGCTTCTATGATTGAAGGCACCGGAGCGCTGATAGCGAAATCGGGACAGATTCCGGCGGCGATAAAGGATGCGGTTTGTTCTCCGTCAGGCGCTACGATTCGCGGCGTTGCGGCTTTGGAGCATTCCGGTTTCAGAGGCGATGTTATGAGCGCAATTGAGGCGGTTATGGGAGAATAAGGGACGATAATTTCCGGTTTCGTCCGATAATTCCTAAGCGTCGCGTAGTATAGACCCCATGTCTCTTACTATCGGAATTACAGGGCTGCCGAATGTGGGCAAGTCCACAATGTTTAATGCGCTGACTCGAAATAACGTTCTTGCCGAAAATTATCCGTTCGCTACAATCGAGCCAAATACGGGTATCGTCCCGCTTCCCGACGAGCGTTTGGAAAAGCTGGCGCCTATTGTCAATACGACGAAAATTGTGCCGGCGACCGTTACGTTCGTGGATATTGCCGGCATTGTCAAAGGCGCGTCCGAAGGCGAGGGACTGGGAAACAAGTTTCTGGCAAATATTCGCGAAGCCGACGCAATTTGCGAGGTTGTGCGCGTTTTTAAAGACAATGACATAGTTCACGTTGCGGGACGCGTCGACCCGGATGACGATATGGAAACGATTAACACAGAGCTTATTCTCGCCGATTTGCAGACGGTAGAAAATGCGATTCCGCGTCTGGAAAAGGATTTGCGCGGCAAAAAAATCGAACCCGAATATCTTCAGGCAGTGAAAACCGCGAAAGAAATTTTGGAAAGCGGAATGACGATCGACAAAGCTCATTGCGAAGGGAAAATCGACAAGGCTGAGGTTTCCCAGCTGCAGCTTCTGACTGCAAAGCCGTTTATTTACGTGTTTAACGTTGATGACGACGAACTGCGCGACGAGCAGCTTCAAGCGCGCCTGTCTGAAGCGGTCGCGCCCGCGAAAAGCATTTTCCTCAATGCTCAGTTCGAATCCGAACTTACCGAACTGGATGAGGCGGATGCGCGCGAAATGCTTGAAGAAGCGGGTCTTAAGGAGTCCGGTTTGGACAAGCTGGCTCGCGTGGGATTCGACACTCTCGGACTTCAGACTTATCTGACGGCCGGCGAAAAAGAGGTTCGCGCCTGGACGATTCGCAAGGGCTGGACCGCTCCTCAAGCGGCCGGCGTGATTCACACTGATTTCGAGCGCGGATTTATCAAGGCGGAAATCGTTTCGTATGACGATTTGATTGCGGCCGGTTCCTACGCGAAAGTGAAGGAAGAAGGCAAAATGCGTCTTGAAGGAAAAGAGTACGTAATGCGGGACGGAGACGTAGTTGAATTCAAATTCAACGTCTGACTCGTCAAAACGCTGCGCATTTGTGCGCAAAAAGTGCAAACTCGGTCAGATTCGGGCAAATTCTTCCGGCTTGCCGGGTTTGCGCTGTTTTATGCTTGTTATATGAGAATGTTTTCGGCAGTTTTGAGCCGATTTTCAGTCGCTTTTCCAATAATCGATTCTCAGCCGGTTTTTGAACCGGTTATTTATAATTCGCGCACACGTTTTGCATGATTATGCGCAAATATGCATGATTATGCGCAGGTTGCATATGTTTTTACATGTTTTTATGTCGGTTTGGCAACGTATTTTCATTGAAATTCTGCCTATTTAACGAAATTTCTACGAAAACTTTATTTTTATTTCGTTATAATGCGGCTATACGGAAAAAATGAAAATGAAGAAGAAACGGGAAGCATGACAACAGACGAGAAGAACAATTCAAAGCCGCTCGTGCAGCTGAAGCATGTCGAAAAGCACTACGGTGATCTTCATGTTCTAAAGGACATTAATCTGACTGTGAACAAGGGCGAAGTGCTTGTAATCGTAGGTCCGTCCGGTTCGGGAAAATCGACGGTCTGCCGCACGATCAACAGGCTTGAAACCATAGATTCGGGCGAGATCCTCATTGACGGAAAACCTCTGCCCGAAGAAGGAAAAGAGCTGGCGAAACTGCGTTCCGAAGTCGGGATGGTGTTTCAGTCGTTCAATCTTTTTTCAAACAAGACAATTCTTGAGAATGTTATTCTGGCTCCGATTAAGGTTCGGGGCGCAGACCGGCAGAAAGCCAAAGACGAGGCTATGGATTTGCTTGCCCGAGTGGGCGTGGAAAGCCAGGCTGACAAAATGCCTTCTCAGCTTTCAGGCGGTCAGCAGCAGAGGGTTGCGATTGCGCGCGCTCTTGCCATGCATCCGAAAGTAATGCTTTTTGACGAGCCTACGTCCGCTCTCGATCCCGAGATGGTCAATGAGGTTTTGGATGTTATGGTCGAGCTTGCAAAAGAAGGCATGACCATGATTTGCATTACGCATGAGATGGGATTTGCCCGCAAAGCGGCAGACCGTATCGTGTTTATGGCCGACGGCCGAATTTTGGAGTCCGACACTCCCGAGAACTTCTTCGAGAATCCTCAGACGGACAGAGCGAAAGACTTCCTGTCAAAGATTCTGACTCATTGATTCCGGTTTTTTAAGCGATTTGCTTCGAATTGATTTGCTTTGCTTCGAATTGTGAACAGAAAACAGCGAATTGCGAACAGCGAACAGCAGTTTGTCGGGCAAAAAGTCGGGCAGATTGTTAAAAACGAATCATTGCAAACGGTCGAAAAGTTAAAAAGCTGAATTAAAGCTGAATTAAAGCTGTCTGAGTGCGCAAAATCGGCTGTCGAAAAAGCGTCAGAAAGAGTTTTTGCAGCCGAAACGGTTTTGCGGATGAAACAGGCAGGTTTGCAGACAAAATAACATCGAAGAATATAAAAAAGGAAAAAATTATGATGAACAGGCGAAAGCGTTCAATCCTGCATGCCGCCTGCTCTTTTCTTGTGTGTGCGGTCAGCGTCGTGTCTCTGACTGCCTGCACGAGAGCAGATGAGGGAACGAAGCTGAAAATCGGAATAAAATTCGATCAGCCGGGAATGGGGTTGAAAAGAAACGGCATTTACGAGGGTTTTGATGTCGATATGGCTAGATATATCGCGCATGATCTGGGATATAAGGATGATGAAATCATCTGGAAAGAAACTCCCAGCAAACAGCGCGAAGCCATGCTTCAAAACGGCGATGTAGACATGATTGTGGCTTCATATTCGATTACAGAAAGCCGCAAAAAAGCCGTGACTTTCGCAGGTCCTTACTATGTGGCCGGGCAGGATTTGCTTGTAAGAGCGTCCGATAATTCCATTTCGGGACCTGAAGATTTGGAAGGCAAAAAGCTGTGCACTGCGACCGGCTCGACTTCAGCGGTGAATATTAAAGAAAAATATGCTTCGCAGGTTCAGCTTATGGAGCAGCCCGGTTTTGCCGAATGCGCGACAGCTCTTTTTTCGGGCGCGGTTGACGCTGTGAGCACAGACGATATTATCCTGGCCGGAATCGCAGCCGGAGCCCGAGGCAGACTCAAGGTTGTCGGCAATCCTTTTACGCGCGAAAATTACGGGGTTGCGGTACGCAAAGATAATGTCGAGATGGCCGAAAAAATCAGAGACATTATCGAAGACCTGATTGCTGACGGCACTTGGAAAGATACGGTAGAACACAATACTGCGGGAACCGCTTTCGCGCCTAATGCTGAATTCAATCCGCCGCAGCCTTGCGTGGAGAAGGAGTAAAAGGCATGTCTGATTTCTTTCAAATGCTGTCCGATTACAATGTTTTCGGCGCATTTCTGGTCAATATCGAAATAACATTGTGGTCTGCGCTTTTCTCGCTGATTTTGGGCGTTGTGCTTGTTTCAATGCGAATCTGCCCGGTATCGTCTCTGCGAATTATCGCGACCTGCTTTGTCGAATTTTTTAAGAACATGCCTTTGACAATCATCATGGTTTTCATGGTTTTGGGCGCGTTCTGCCAGCTGAAACTGTCGTTCTCGAATAATTTTTCCGCGAATTTCTTCTGGCTGTCCGTTGCCGGACTTTCGCTGTATACTTCGGCATTCGTATGCGAGTCTCTTCGAAGCGGAATCAATACGGTTCCGGTCGGGCAGGCGGAAGCTTGCCGGGCTTTGGGGCTGTCGTTTTTCCAGTCGGCAGAAATGATTATTCTTCCGCAGGCTTTTCGCGGTTCTATCGCTCCTTTGGGCAATACTTTTATCGCTTTGCTGAAAAATTCCACGGTTGCCGCCGCAGCCTCGGTTTCGACTGAAACCTCGTCTCTTATGAGCGAAATGATTGAGTACAATGCGGATAAAATTTTGGCAATCTTCCTAATTTTTGCAGTCGGATATGTAATTCTCATTATTCCGATAGGTCTTCTTACCACATATTTGTCCGATGCAATGGCGGTGCGCAGATGAAAAAACAAGACAATACAACCCGCATTCTGTTCGATCAGCCCGGTCCGCGAGGCAAAAAGCGCATTCTGATTCTCAATTGCGCGGTTGCGCTGCTTCTCGTTGCGGCTGCCGCTCACATTTTTTACGCTCTTCGGCACCCTCAGGACGGGGAAAACCAGCTTTCATGGGAGCTTTGGAAGCCGGCAATCGACGGGGAAGCATGGGATGATTTCTATCTTCCCGGGCTTTGGGCAACTGTTCGCGCTTCTGTCGTCGCGGTTATCGGTTCGGTTGTTTTCGGACTGTTTTTCGGCGTTTTGAGACTTGTTCCCAATTTCCTTGTCAGATGGATTGCCTCGGCCGTAATCGAATTTTGCCGGGCCGTTCCGGTTCTTCTTCTCATGATTTTCATGTGGAGAGCGTTCGCATTCATGAATTTTGCAGCGCCTTCGTACTGGGCGGTTGTGCTGTCCCTTATTATGTACAACGGTTCGGTTGTGGCCGAGCTTGTGCGTTCCGGCGTGGGCAATCTGCCGCACGGACAACGCGAAGCCGGTCTTGCTTTGGGGCTTACGCGCACTCAGTCGCTTATGACAGTGGAAGTTCCGCAGGCAATTACCGCAATGCTTCCGGCAGCGGTGACGCAGCTTGTTGTCGTATTGAAAGACACTGCTTTAGGGTCGATTATCATGTATACCGACCTGCTTCAGGAATCGAGAAGACTGGGGTCGCTGCATTTCAATATTCTCCAGACGCTTATTGTCGCAGGAATTATATATTTCATCGTATGTTTCGCTCTGTCTGTTTTCGCTCAGAAGCTTCCGGAAAGAATTAAAGACAGGACTTCAGGCGCGGCTGCCGTGGAACCGGTGGCTCCGATTGCGGTTATGGATCCGTCGAATACGGTTGCGGTCGCTGCTGCGCAAGCTCCGCTGCCTAACGGAGGTTCGGAACCTCTTTATGCGGACTATAATCACGGTTCTGCCAATGTTAATGAGGAAATAAGCGGATGAGAAGCATCGCGGAGGAAGAACGGCTGAACGGTTAAAAGGACGCAAAAACGATTCCTGAAACGGAAAGTCGGAGGCAAACGGAATCTGAAATCGGCATGACTTCTGTTTTGTCTGAAATGAAGAGTGAACGCGAAAATATTGCGCTGCCGTTATAATCGTCAATACTACTCATAATCAGGCAGGCAGGAAAGACAGGCGGGCAAGGTTAATGGCTTCCGATTTTTGGCTTATCGCAGGTTTGGGCAATCCCGGGAAAAAATATGAAAATACCAGGCATAACCTGGGATTCATGTGCGCCGACGTTCTGGCGTCCCGATACGGGATAAACATGTCCGATCATAAAGGACTTGCCATGTTCGGCAAAGGAATTATGTCTTTGGACGGGAAAACCGCGAAATTTTTCCTAGCCAAACCTCTGACATACATGAACGAATCCGGGAACGCGATTTCTTCCATATGCAGTTATTACTCGGTCAGCCCCGAAAAAGTCTTGATAATTCATGACGACATGGATTTGGATTTCGGCAGAATCAAAGTAAAATCCGGCGGTTCGGCCGGGGGACACAACGGAATCAAATCGATAGACCGCTCTCTTTCTACGAACGAATATGCGCGCGTGCGTCTGGGCGTGGGACATTCGCAAAGAGCCGGGGATGCGCGAAAAAACACGATCGACTGGGTTTTGGGCGGATTTAATTCGCAGCAAAAAAGCCTTTTGAGCGAATTTCTTGCCGACGGCGCGGACGCGGCAGAAACCGTTGTAATCAACGGTTTGTCGAAAGCTCAGGAACGCTTTAACGGGCGATGAACGAAATGTCTCAAAATGCGGCTTCGGCTTCCGACGCGGTTTTTGGTGCGGCTTCCGGCACAGTCTCAAGCCTGCCGGATCTGCTGTCCGGGCTGTCAAAAGACTCAGAATTTGAACTTCTGCGAAATCTGGCAGCCGCAAAAACCAAAGTCGAACGCGGCAATTTCATAAAAAACGGATTTGCCGATTCGCAAAACTGCACGACCGTATCTTTGCCGGAAGGCATGAACGAGGCTTTGGCAGCCGCGATAGCGCAGGAAAACGTTCCCGCGATTCTTGTCGTTTCATCTCAGAGGGAAGCTGAGGAAACCGCTTCGGCGCTTCGCAGCTGGCATGGCGGAAACGCGAACGATATTGCAGTGCTGAACGCTTGGGAAACTTTGCCTCACGAGCGGCTTTCTCCGCGCGCGGACACGGTAAGCGAGCGCATGTCCGTTTTTTACAGGCTTGCGCATCCGAGCGAAACGGATCCGCTTTTCGCGCCGATTCGAATCTTGGTTGTTCCCGTGCGTTCTCTTATTCAGCCGATTGTTTCGGGAATTGAAAACGTAAAACCGCTTATTTTTGCTGCCGGCGACGAAATCTCGCTGGAAGAAGCGGCAAAAAGCCTGAACGAGAACGCTTATTCGAGAGTTCAGCTGGTAATGGAGCGCGGACAGTATGCGGTTCGCGGAGGAATTTTGGATGTTTTCCCGCCGACTTCTGAGCATCCGGCACGAATCGATTTTTTCGGCGATGAAATAGAGCAGATAAAGTATTTCAACGTATCCGACCAGCGCACATACGGGGAAGACATAAAAAGAATCCGCGCTTCTGCCTGCCGAGAAATCATGCTTGACGAAAACGTGAAACGTCGCGCGGCATCTTTGACGGATTCCATCCCGGATGCGCGAGAAATGCTTGAATCGATAAGCGAAGGAATACCTGTCGAAGGCATGGAATCCCTAATGCCGGTTCTTGCAGACAAAATGAATCCCGTGACCGATCTGTTCGACAAGAACGCGATCGTAATGCTTTGCGACAAAGAAAAACTCCGCCGCGCCGCATACGAACATTCGCGCACCGCCGACGAGTTTTTAGCTGCTTCATGGCATATCGCCGCCTCAGGAAAAACCGCTGACGTTCCGCTGAACTTCGACAAGTCGAGTTTTCTTGATTTTGACGAACTGGCAGAGTCGCTTAAAGAAGCCGGAATAAGAATATGGAATCTGAGTCCTCTGCGTTCCGATGCGCTCGCAGACGGATATGTTTCTTTGGAAGCCGAATCTGTCCGCGAATACAGGGGAAATCAGAACATAGCTGCCGAAGACATAAAAAAGCTTGATTCGCAAGGATATGAAATATTTCTCACTGCAGGCGCAAACGGCAC
Organism: uncultured Actinomycetes bacterium; assembly: GCA_900314875.1. Lineage (GTDB taxonomy): Bacteria > Actinomycetota > Actinomycetes > Actinomycetales > Bifidobacteriaceae > RUG039. Next base: position 70,578 of record OMWX01000002.1, read on the forward strand.
TGTCTCGAAACTTTCGAGAAACATTGCGGATATTGCGCAGGTTTTTCCCCGTGCGATCGTTTCGTGCGTTTCAAAAGGATTTATCGATTCGGCGGCCAGGATTGCGCTGTTTGCGGAAAAAGATCTTACCGGTCACTCAACTGTTTCAAGCACGGTTTTAAAAATGCGCAAAAGGCGCAAATCAATCGATCTTACCGAACTTCGCGAAGGCGAATACGTGGTTCACGACAGACACGGAATCGGCAGATTTATAGGGCTTGTATCGAAAAAAACCGGTGCCGGCAAAACCAAAGGAACGCGCGAATATCTCGTAATCGAATACGCTCCTTCAAAGCGCAATGCTCCCGCCGACAGGCTTTACGTTCCGGTCGACCAGCCCGACATAATAAGCAAATACACCGGATCCGACAGTCCGAAACTTAATAAACTCGGCGGATCTGACTGGGCGGCAACAAAAGCGAAAGCTAGAAAATACACGGCACAAATCGCGCAAAATCTGGTCAGACTGTATTCGCAGCGGCAAAAAGTCAAAGGATTCGCATTTTCTCCCGACACTCAGTGGCAGCGCGAACTTGAGGATGCATTTGCGTATCAGGAAACGCCCGATCAGCTTTCTGCCATAGAAGAAGTCAAAGCCGACATGGAAAAACCCAAGCCCATGGACAGGCTTATATGCGGAGACGTAGGATTCGGAAAAACGGAAATTGCCATAAGAGCGGCATTTAAGGCGGTTCAAGACTCTAAACAGGTTGCCGTGCAGGTTCCCACGACTCTTCTTGCAAATCAGCATTACAAGACTTTTTCACAGCGTTTGGAAGGTTTTCCGGTTACTGTGGCTCAAATGAGCAGATTTCAGACCGCAAAAGAAATAAAACAGACAAAAGAAGGCTTGGAAAACGGCTCGATCGATATCGTAATAGGAACGCACAAACTGCTTTCCTCATCTGTCAAATTCAAAGATCTGGGACTGGTGATCATTGACGAAGAACAGCGTTTCGGAGTGGAACACAAAGAAATGCTCAAAACGCTTAAACCCGAAACAGACGTTTTAAGCCTTTCGGCAACTCCCATCCCGCGCACGCTGGAAATGGCAGTTACCGGAATTCGCGAAATGTCGACGCTGAACACTGCGCCCGAAGACCGGCTTCCCGTGCTCACATACGCAGGACCCAAAGAAGATGCGCAGATAACGGCAGCAATTCGCCGCGAACTTCTGCGTTCCGGACAAGTATTTTTCATTCATAACCACACGGAAACGATTTCAGACACGGCAGCATACATAAAACGCCTCGTCCCGGAAGCCGAAATCGCGGTCGCGCACGGAAAAATGCCGCAGCGGCAGCTCGATACCGTGATAAACGATTTTTGGAACCGCGACATCGACGTTCTGGTATGCACGACAATAGTCGAAACCGGGCTGGACATAGCAAACGCCAATACGCTTATAGTCGACAGAGCCGAACGATTCGGACTGTCTCAGCTGCACCAGCTTCGCGGCCGCGTGGGCAGAGGACGAGAACGCGCATACGCATACTTCCTGTACGAACCGGGCAAAATAATGACGCAAACCGCAGCCGAACGCTTAAAAACAATCGCGCAAAACTCGTCGCCGGGATCCGGATTCGACATAGCCATGAAAGACCTGGAAATAAGAGGCACGGGAAACCTGCTGGGCGACGCGCAGTCCGGACATATTCAAGCCGTGGGATTCGACATGTACGTGCGCATGGTGTCCGAAGCCGTCAGCGCATGCAAAGAACCGAAAAAACCGAAGAAAATATTCGTCTCCGTCGACCTGCCGATAGAAGCTTCAATACCGGAGGAATACATAGAATCCGACGTTTTGAGAATGGAAATATATCGCAAAATTGCTTCAGCCGAAACAGAGGAAGATTTTGCCGGCATAACAGAAGAACTTAACGACCGATACGGAAAACCGCCGCGCGAAGTCGAAAGACTTTTTGACGTATCCCGGCTGCGCCTGCGCGCTCGCCGGTCGGGCATAACCGAGCTTGCAGCCATCGGACGAGTCGTCAGGGTTGTCGGATTTGAACCGCGAGAGTCCGTCTTGACGCGCATGTCATACGAATACGACGGACTGCAATGGCTGCCTTCCTTGAAAACCGTGCGTTTTGCGTCGCCGTTCGTTTCCGCGCACGGACCTTTGTCGGCCGGCGAATATGATTCGGACAAAATACTTGATTTTGCAAACAAGCTGATTGACGATTTGAACTGGAAGCCGCAGGTTTAAACTCGCAAATGCGCAAAATAAGGCGAATTGACGCCTATTGCGCCATTATCTGCCATTTTCGCATGAAAATGCTTTTTGCAGGTGAAATTCCTTTAACGGCGCAACAAATTTTTATTGACGTCTCCTTATGATACAGTTTCTCTGTAGCTGTTAATCAGGGTTGTTACTCGTTAAGAGGCAAGACTTGGTGTGTCCTTTTGTGATACCCCGGGTCTTTTTTTGTTTTTGCGGGTTTCAACTTTTAAAGGAGACACAATGACAAATAGTAATTCTGCCGCACAGCAGATTATTGATGCTGTCGGCGGAGCGGAAAATGTTCGCACGCTCACGCATTGTGCGACAAGACTTCGTTTCGAATTGCGCGATGCTTCGAAAGTTGACCAGGATACCGTCGAAAACGTTGACGGCGTTATGGGAGCAGTGCCGCAGTCGGGCGACCGCTATCAGGTTATTATCGGAGGCACTGTTGCTACCGTTTACAACGATATTATGCACCTTCCGTCGATGAGCAATAAATCCCAGTCCGACGAGGACGTAAAGGCAGCAGCTCGCGCTGGAGGAGTTCGAGGAAAAAACGAGCTGGTCAATAACTTCTTCGAGTATCTGTCTGATTCATTCCGTCCGATTTTGGGCGTTTTGCTTGCAACTTCGCTGGTTATTGCATTTGCTTCGATTATGGAAGCTTGCAACGTTCAGAACTTCCATGCCGACAATAAGCCCGGCGGATGGGTTTTGATTGACGCTATGTGGCGTTCGGTTTTCTACTTCCTGCCTTTGATGATTGCTTACAATGCTTCCAACAAGCTGAAAGTCGATCCCTGGCTGGGAACCGCAGTCATGGCTTCTCTTATCACTCCGAACTTCATCTCTTTGATGCTGCCCGACGGAGTAAACGGAACTGTCTGCACCATAAATGAAGCTTTGAACAAGCAGACATGCACGGCAGATGTTTTCGGAATGCGCATGCAGCTGGACGACTACGGCGGCAACGTGTTCCTTCCTTTGATTATGCCTCCTATTCTTGCTTTGCTTTACCACGGACTTAAAAAGGTTATTCCCGGCAACCTTCAGATGGTTTTCGTTCCGTTCCTCTGCCTTATCGTAATGGTTCCGGTTTCGGCATTCTTGCTCGGGCCTGTTTCTGTTTGGGTAGGAAACGGCTTGGGACAGTTCTTCTTGTGGATGAACACAAACGCTCCGTTCGTATTCGCAATTATTATTCCTTTGGTGTATCCGTTCCTTGTTCCGCTCGGTTTGCACTGGCCTCTTAACGCTATGATGCTTATGAACATCAACAACCTCGGATACGACTTTATTCAGGGACCTATGGGCGTATGGAACTTTGCCTGCTTCGGAGCTACCGCCGGCGTTCTTATTCTTTCGATTCGCGACAAGGATAAGAATATGCGCCAGACTGCCACGGGTGCTTTGCTTGCGGGGCTTCTCGGAGGAATTTCCGAGCCGTCTCTGTACGGTATTCATCTGCGCAACAAGGGAATTTACCCCCGCATGCTTACAGGCTGCGCGGTCGGAGGAGTTGTTATCGCCGTTCTCAGCCAGCTGTTCACCGGTCACAACGGAGATCCTTCCGGAGTTACTACTTCGGCATTCGCGTTTACTTCGCTGCTTACCATTCCGGTATTTAAGCCGATTTGGATTTACATCATCTCTATCGCTGCTTCCTTCTTCACTGCGATGTTCATGATTCTTATCTTCGATTACCGTCCCAGAAGCCAGGGCGGCCGTCCGATGATCAACGTTCCTTTCTTGAACAAGGGTGCGGAAGCCGAAGCTGCTGCAAAAGAAGAAGCTGCAAAAGCTGCTGCCGCTAAGCCTGCTGCTAAACCTGCTGCTGCAAAGATTGAACTTCACACCGATTCGATTGCTTCTCCGGTTGCAGGAAAAGTTCTTCCTTTGGAGGAAACGGGCGATGAAACTTTTGCTCAGAGAATTTTGGGCGAGGGCGTTGCCGTCGAGCCGTCCGAAGGGATTTTCACCGCACCGGTTTCCGGCGAGCTTACTACCGTTGCGGGAAGCAAACACGCATTCGGAATCAAAACCGATGACGGAGTAGAAATTCTCGTTCATATCGGAATTGATACCGTTCAGCTTAACGGCAAGGGATTCGTAACGAATCTTAAGGTCGGAGACAAGGTAAACAAAGGCGACAAACTCGCTGACGCAGACCTTAATCTGATTAAAGAAGCCGGATATAAGACAATTACGGCAGTAACCGTTACGAACACGAAGAAACTCGTGAAGAAAGCCGGCGCGAACATTTCTCCTCTTACGGGCAAAGATGTTAAAGCCGGTGACGCGATTATTAGGATTTCCCGATAAATCTGAATTTAAATCGCGAATAAGCGGTTAATCCGCAAAACGGTTCAAACAGATCGCAGCATTGCGTTAAATTGCGCAATGCTGCGATTTTTGTTTACAATATTTGTTGTCAAATAAATTGCTCTGCAATTATTTTGAAGACAGCATGTTTTTGTTTTTTGAAAGAGGGTTCGTCTGAATGAATATACTGCGCGTATTCAACAACAATGTCGTTCTTGCGCACAGCAGCGATGATAATTGCGAAATAATACTTACCGGCAGAGGAATAGGCTTTCAGATGAAGCCCGGAGATACGGTAAAACAAGAAAAAATAGAGAAAAAATTTGTGCCCGACGAAGGTCGAGACCCGGGGATTTTGGCTCAGACCGTCGCGGATATTCCTCCGGAAAGTTTTCATATTGTTTCCAGAGCAATGGAAGAAGCCGGACTTTCTGATTTGATATCAAATTCAATTCTGCTTATCTCTTTGGCAGATCATGTTTCATTTGTTCTTAAACGCTCAAAAACGAAAGCAAATTTCGAATATCCGCTTCCTGTCGAAGTGCGCACTTTGTATCCGGGAGAGTACGGACAGGCGAAAAAACTGTTTGCGGCGATAAACAATCACCTGACCGGCGGAAAGAAGCTGCCCGTGTCTGAAATTACCGCAATAGCGCTTCATCTTGTCAATATAGGATTTTCGACGGGCGATTTGTCTTATACTTACGCAATGACCGGCATTATCAGGCATATACTTGCCGAAATCGGCAAATATTGCGGGAAGCCTCTTAATATCGATGCGGAGAACACGGCCAGATTTATAACGCATTTAAGATACATGTTTATCCGAATTTGCAGAAAAAAACAGCTGACGGGGACTCCCGCTCAGATATCTTCCAGCATCAGCGAAGCATTTCCTGAAGCGGAAAAATGCACTGAGCGCATAAGCGAAATATTCAAAGACCAGATGAAAACGCAGCTTACGACAGACGAAAAAGCGTATATTACTCTTCATCTTTCCAGAATTTTTGCTTAAGTTAAAAAATCAGACAATTTTTTTCTTAATTTCGCTTTTTGAAGATTGAAAAAAATTGATATGGGCTTTACTGTTGAATAAGTGCCGTTTTCTCGGCATTTTTACGCATTAACCGAAATTGCGCGGCATATTTGACCGCCCCTCGGTGTTAAATGGATGCGATAAGGTTTTACGCTTAATATAAAAGCGTCTTAACAAGAAAGGTAAACCATGATTTCTCGCACTGCTGTAGTAGGCGCTTCCGTAGGACTTCACGCGCGTCCCGCCGCTCTTTTTGCTGACGCTGTCGACGATTCCGATCTCGATGTGACAATCTCTTTGAACGGCAAGGAAGCAGATGCTTCAAGCCCGCTTGAAATTATGACTCTCGGCGCAAAGAACGGCGATACCGTAACCATTGCTACAGACGATGATTCGGCAGCAGACAAGATGGACGAGCTGGCTGCCATGCTTGAGCGCAACCTGGACGCCGAATAAAAAAACAGGCGGAGTAAAAAGGTAAAAACGGAGTAAAAAAAGAATGGCTTCCGAACATAAAATTCTTCACGGCATCGGAGTATGCGCGGGTACCGCGTCGGCTCCCGCTGCATTTGTCAATGCGGCTGCAGGAGTCGATCCGAACGAAACGCCCAGTACCGATATTGAAGCGGACAGCAATCGCGTTCGTCAGGCCATGGCCGACGTTGCGGCAGGATTGCGCGCTCGTATCGAAACCGTAAGCGACGAAAAGTCTAAGGGCGTTTTAAAAGCCACCGCAGAACTTGCGGAAGACAAAGGTCTTGCAAAGAAGATCATTAAAAAGATTAAAAGCGGTTCCGGCATTACTCAGGCCGTTGACGAAGCTGCAGGCGAATACGCCGCAATGCTTGAACAGCTCGGCGGCTATATGGCTGAACGAGTAACAGACCTTTTTGATATTCGCGACAGGACTATCTGCGCTCTTCGCGGACTTCCGGCTCCCGGCGTTCCGACATTGACCGAGCCCGTGGTTCTTATCGCAAACGACTTGGCTCCGGCAGAAACCGCAACGCTTGATCCCAAGCTTGTTGCGGGAATTGTGACCCAGGCCGGCGGTCCGACTTCGCATACTGCAATTCTTGCGGCTCAGCTGGGCATCCCGGCAGTAGTAAAGACTGCGGGCGTTCTCGACAGTCTTACAGAAGCAGATACGGTAGCTCTTGACGGAAGTCTGGGCGACGTTATCGTTTCTCCGACTGATGAAGAAGTAAAAACGCTGGCAGACCGCGCCGAAAGACGTGCGGCTGCTCTTGCGCAGTCCGCAGGACCGGGCGAAACTAAAGACGGTCACAAAGTCAAGCTTCTTGCAAACATCGGAACCGTGGGCGATGCGCATAATGCAGCCGGATTCGATCTTGAAGGTTCCGGACTTTTCCGTTCCGAGTTCCTCTTCCTTGATCGCGAGCAAGCTCCGACTCTTGAGGAGCAGACCGAGACTTATACGGAGATTCTTAAAGCTTTCGGAAACCGCCGTGTTGTAGTTCGCACGCTTGATGCGGGCGCAGACAAGCCTTTGGCATTCGCAAACCAGGAGAAGGAAGAAAACCCTGCTTTGGGCGTTCGCGGCTTGCGTTTGGGGATGATGCTTCGCGAGGAACTTCTCGATACTCAGCTTGAAGCATTGTCTCTGGCTTACAAGCAGACCCAAGGCGACTTGTGGGTTATGGCTCCTATGGTTGCCACAGTTGAGGATGCTCAGTACTTTGTCGACAAAGCGCGTTCTTACGGTCTGCCTAAGGTCGGCGTTATGATTGAGGTTCCTTCGGCTGCAATCTGTTCTGAGCAGATTCTCTCAGTTGCTGACTTTGCTTCTTTGGGAACAAACGATCTTTCTCAGTATACAATGGCTTCCGACCGTACTCAGGGCGAGCTTGCAGCATATTTGAACATCTGGCAGCCTGCGGTTTTGCGCATGATTAAAGCTGCCTGCGACGGCGGCGAAGCGACCGGCAAGTATGTCGGCGTATGCGGCGAGGCAGGCGGAGACCCGCTTATGGCTCTCGTGCTCACAGGCTTGGGCGTAGGCTCGCTGTCAATGGCTCCGACAAAGGTTAAGGCCGTTCGCGCGGCTCTTAAGCTGCATGATCTTGATACGTGCAAGAAAATGGCAGACATTGCCGTTAACGCACATACTGCGGCAGAAGCTCGCGAAGCGGTTCTTGCTGTTGCAGACCCGATTTTGTCGGATTTGATCTGATTTTTCAGAGAGTTCTTAACAGTCTGAATTTAACAGGTTATGTTCCGGCTCTGCATGCTTCGGCTTTGCTTTGAGCTGATGCTTAACTGGGTTTGAGCTGGGTTTAAGCAGAGCCTGAGCAGAGACTGAATCCGGCATGACAAGATTTCTTGAGGGTTCCTCCGAATTTATTTAAGTTCGGGGGAACTTTTTTGTTGTCGCAAAATTTATCTGAACTTAAAAATTGTATGAACCTAGAAAAAGCGGAAGAAAGAAATAGTGTTCCAAATCTCGCAAATCGCATAAATCAGAGCCGTTAATCCTGCGATAACAATATACGGTGCTGGATGTTCTTTTGTAAGAGCTATGAATTCGCGTATAAAAGCGGTTGTCCAATAATAACTTTTTGTGTGCGAGCCTATGCCGTCCGCTCTGATTCCGAATTCGCGCGTGTACATTAAAGCGCGAAAAACGTGATAATCGCTTGTAACTACGGCGCAGCGGTAAGGCGTGTTGGAGATATTGAGCTTTTCTCTGCGTTTGCGGCGTTTCAGCTGCTTTTTGAGCTTCTTGCTGTCATTTTCCCCGATTTCGTTTTTCCTGCTTTGAGTCGAGTTGAAAACAGCTTCTGAAATCTCGCTGCCTGCACAGCTGCCGAAATATATTGCAGCATCGGCTGCATTTGCGCTGCTCGAAACATGATTTTGCGCATAATAATCGCGATCCATAGTATTTTTTGAAAAGCGCAGGTTTTCTCTTGTGGTTGTCGACTGATCCTCATTAAGAATTTTATTTTCCGGCACATCCAGCGTAAGCAGATATTTATGCATGGCTTCTGCTTCGGAACATTTTTCGTCTGAACCCTGACCTCCCGAGCAGATTAATTTGGCTTTTCTGCCCTGTTTGTCCCACAATTCAAATGCTTTTTCAACGCGTCCTAGCAAAAGAGGAGACAGCTGATCTCCGATAAGACCGGCTCCGTGAATGATTATGTAGTCGTAACTGCGCCGGCGGGGAAGCAGACGGTAGAAAATCGCATAGAAGAAAAGAGAGACATAAACAAGCAGGAATAATGTGCCCTGAAGCCTGAATGTCATGGCAATCCAAAACCAGAGTCGCTGCAGACCGTTCGGGTTATCCGACAAATCTGAGGGCAGAAATAAAAGCAGATACGTAAAAACAGCCATTGCGGCAGGCAAAATATGCGACAGCGAGAAACCTTCGCGTTTGACTACGATAAAAGTGTTGATAATCATCGAAATCGGCACGAAAACAAGCGCCGAAAAAGTGATTGCAAAAACTATGAATATTGCATCAGGATTCCAGTGAAAACCGATTCCGATTATCGTGCCCGTAAAGAAAAAGAAAAACAGTACTGCGTTGCGGAATCTGCGCGGCTCTTTTATATAAGAGAATGCGAAAGGCACGCCGAACAGTGCAATGGGAATGATGATGTCTAAGTATTCATTCATGTTCAGCTTCTTTCAATGCTTGGTATTTTTGTTCGGAGTTTTTTCCGGCGCTTGCTTCGACATTCGCTTTGGTATTGGATACGGTATCTGCTTTGCCTGTTGTCCGAAATTTCCGGCTTTGGCATTTTTATTTTTTCTTTTTCGCTACTGATTTTGCTTTGAGCGAAAAAGAATCGAACTATTCTGCTCTTCCGGGATTCTGCTTTCGGCAAAAATCTATTTTGTTCGTTCTGTTTTTCTTATATTGTATATGAAAATGGAGGGTTTTGCGCTGTGCATGGCGCGTGTTGAGCGTTTTTGCCGTCCGGTTGCGACGGTCAAATAAGTTTTGCGGCTGTTTTGCGGCTGTTTTGCGGCTGTTTTGTGACAATTTTGCGGCTGTTTTGCGGCAGTTTTTGAGAATATAAGCGAGTTTGCAACAAAAAAATCTGCGCTAAATCGTTCTTGAATGAGCTTGCGGCAGTCTTGCGGCGGTACTAGAATGTTTCATTGGTTTATGCCTTTGTTTTGCCGGTTTTTTCGGCAATGATAAATCAAAATGGGGTCGATCGGTTTCGACGGTGACCTGTTCGTCGCAGGGAAGCGTGCCGAGAATGCGGGGGTCCGCTCGTTAATGTCCTCCCGCAAAACAATAAGTGCCAAATCTAATCGCACTGAGTTCGCTCTCGCCGCCTAAGCTTTCGCGCTGGGATTAACCGGTGAGCAGCCGCTCCGTTCGCTCTCTCATGTCTTTGGGGAGATGTCGAGCGTCATTAAAAGACTTGCCTGACGCGCTGTTTCTCAGGACGCGCCGGGGACTTTAACTGTGAATATGCCTGCTGTCGGCAGTTTGCGGCACAGACAGGGGCAGACAGATAGCCATTCGGTCAGCAGACTACGCACGTAGAAGACTGGGAGTACGGTTACCGGACCCGGGTTCAATTCCCGGCGGCTCCACAAATGAGGTTTGGGACATGTATCATGAAAAATATGAATAATAAGAATGATACTGATGTCTCTGATACTTTTGATGTCTCCGATACTTCCGCTGCCCGTGACAAATCTGAAATCTCTGACAACAGAATCAGAAAAGACAGCGGCAAACTGTACAGCCCCAGAGAATTTTTTATAGAACAGATTGAACTGAAAAAGAAGCTTGCGCGTTTCAATGCTTTGGCTCTCGATGATTTTGAGACTCGCGAAAAAATGGTGCAAGAGATTTTCGCTTCGGCGGGCAAAAATTGTTTTATAGAAACGCCTGTCACATCTTCATGGGGCTGCAGCAATGTTCATTTGGGCGACGGAGTCTATTGCAATTTCAATGTTTCATTTGTAGACGACACTGATATTTATATCGGCGACGGCGTTATGATAGGTCCTAATGTGACGTTTACGACCACAGGTCATCCGATTTCTTCCCGTCTGCGAAATCCGAACAAAAACACCGTATACAGTTTTTCTCTTCCCATACGAGTCAAAAATAGTGCATGGATCGGAGCAAATGCAGTAATCATGCCCGGCGTCACAATCGGAGAAAATTCCGTGGTGGGAGCGGGAAGCGTTGTGACATCCGATATTCCCGACAACAGCGTGGCCTGCGGAGTCCCTTGCCGCGTTATGCGGGAAATTTGTGAAAGAGATGAAAAATATTATTTCCGCGATATGGAAATTGATATTTAAGATTATAATAATGCTTAAGATTCAGTGCATCCGCGCGTGAGTTCCGGAAAAATTTTTGTTTCTCTGTTCGCTGTCGAATTGCGCTGATGATTTTAACGGCAAGAATACATATAAATTTTTTATAAAAAGAGGAGAAAAATGTCTGTAAAGTCTGCAGAAAATCCTGCTGTTTCTGTTATTATTCCCGTTTTTAATGTTGAAGATTATTTGGACAGGTGTCTGAAAGCGTTGCAAATCAGTCTTTTTCTGACATGGAGATTATTCTCGTCGACGATAAGTCGGCTGATTCGAGCGGTCTGATTTGCGACAATTGGTCCGAAAAGGACAGAAGAATTCGCGTTATTCATAAGGAAACGAATGAGGGTTTGGGGTTTGCGCTTGATGCTGCTTCGGGCGAGTATGTTGTTTTTGTTGACAGCGACGATTATATAGACGAAAAACTTGCAGAAAAAGCGTATAACGCGCTGAAAGAAAATAAAGCTCAGATTGCCGTATACGGTTTTCAATATGTTTCTGATGATTTTATCGGGCATGTCAAATTTGAAAACGATAAAAATTTGTACTGCGGTCGGGAAGTGCGCGATGTTTTATTTCCGAAATATCTTTATAATTACAGGAAAATAATCGGAGCCGCATGGTGCGAGATGATTTCGACGGATTTGCTTCGCAAAAATAAAATCCGTTTCCCGAACGATATTATTACCGGAGAAGACGCATATTTTAATATTCTTCTTTACGGCAAAGCGGAACGCGTTGCAGTTATCGACGAAGGTTTGTATTTTTATAATTGCTGCGAAAATAAGAATAGCGTTACGACGACTTTTAACAATAAATCACTCGAAAATGCGAGATTGTATCGTGAGAAGTGTGCGAAAATCTGCGGCAGTCTCGGATACGGGCAAGACTTTGTCTGTTCGATTGACGAACATTATGTTTTTATAATCCTCTGCTGTCTTGTCACTGTTATGCGCTCTTATGAAGCCTGTGCCGATACAGCTGCTGCGCAATATTTTGCCGCGCTTGCCGGGGACGAGACGTTTTCCTGCTTGTTTTCGCAGGAAAGATACCGCAGTCTTGCCGATTATTTCTTTAAGAATATCTTTTCAAAAGACAGCTTTTCGCCTGACATTCTGAATTTCCTTCTTTCTCTTTTGAAAGAAGAAAATTATCTTAAAAAACTGATTTCCTAACTTATTGCCTGAAAAATTGATTTCCTGATTTTTGGCGTTTAAAAAGCAACAAAAAAGGCAGACTGCGAAATGTGCGATCTGCCTTTTTGCAAACAGAAAACGAACTCTGCCGCCGCTGCTTCGTTTCTGCTCGTCTGTGTTGAAATCATTGCTGGTTGAAATCATTGCTGGTTGAAATCATTGCTGGTTGAAATCATCAGGCGCAGAACTTGCAGGCGCAGAATATCAGGCTCTATGCGACCCCTTTTGACGGGAATTGCCGTTTGAACCGCTGCCGGAACCGTAATAGTAATAGTTCTTCTTGTTGCTGTTTTTCTTTAAATCCGCGAAAGTGTAAACGAATCCGTGAATCGGAATTTCAGCAGCGTCCAAAGCGGATACCATATCGCGAAGATCCTGACGATCCGCAATGCCTTTTGCCGCGATGATAACAACGCCGTGCGCGATATGACCGAGAACAACCGCGTCGTTGGAAACAACCATCGGAGCGGTATCGACCAGAACATAATCGTACTGGCGAGCCGCCTGACTGAGAAGACGCGACATAGTCTCCGAATTGATAAGCACGGAAGGATTGGCCGGACGCTTTCCTGCGGGAAGAACATGCAGGTTAGACTTCCAATAAGGCTGAACGACATCCTTGGGAACTGCTTTTCCTGCAAGAATATGGCTCAAACCGACGCTTCCCTCGATACCGAGCATATTTGCAACCGAAGGATGACGAAGATCAGCGTCGATAAGAAGAACTCTTGCGCCGTCTTCCGCAAGCGCGACAGCCGTGTTGACAATCGTGGTCGTCTTGCCTTCAGAAGGATCTGCGGAAGTGAAAACATGCAGATGATGCGAATCCGAGTCGCTCGGGGTAAGGAATGAAATATTTGTTTTGATTCGGCGGAAATCTTCAGCAATGCCGGAATCAGGCCTGTTGATAATCACGGGACGCTTGTCTTCCGCGAATGTCGCATCTCGAGAAATAAAACCGATAGTGTTGCTCTTTGTAATCTCGCGAACCGTGGAAGACTTGTCGATGCGCGTATTGAAAGTATCTTTTGCTAAAGCCGCAAGGAATGCTGCGATAAGACCCGCCACAACCGAGGCTGCGCCCACAAGGAAAGTGTTTGGAGAGCTGGGCTTGGAAGGCACGGAAGCAGACTGGACGAGAGTAAGCGTAATAAGCGACTTGTTTGTCGTCGAACTTGTCGTAGTGTTCGAAACGTTTCTTGACAGCGACTGAGCTGTAGAATTTGCAACGCGCGAAGCTGTTACAGGATCCTGCGAAACGGCAGAAATGTCGACAATAAATGTGTTTGCCGGGTTGGAAGCGGTTACGGTGCCGCCCAGCTGACCTGCAGATATGTTTAAATTCAGCTCTTTAATTACGGGATTGAGAACCGCCTCTGTTTTTACAAGCGTAGGATACGTCTTAATCTGAGTATTCAGATAGTTGGTCGTGCTATACATATTGTTGACTTCAGTGCCGGCTCCCATGGCTTCAGTATTTGCCGTGGCGAAAAGCTGCGCTGTAGCAGTATATTTGCGCGGAGCAGCCACAAGGTATGCCACGCCGCATGAAACAATAATCACAAAGGTGATAATCACAGTGATTATGTGCTTGCGCAATATTTGGAAAAGATCCTCGATAGTCAAAGCGGCTCTTTCTCTCGTTATTTCTGTTGCGATACTTTGGCGAGTCTCGGACTTCAGCGAAAAGCTGCAATGCCGTACCGTTGCGCTTTCATATCGCTGCGCAGTTTGCAATCGCTTGCAATCGCTGCGCAGTTGTATTATTGCACAAAGTCCGAAACACGCTCCGTACCGATTTTACTATTAAGACGGGAAAACCCCCATGCGAGTCGCGGCTTTTTATGCGTTGCCGGCTTCAGACATTCGAGCCATCCAAGCTTCGACATCCTCGGCCGTGCGCGGAATTCCCGACGAAATCCATTCCGGACCGTTTTCGGTCATAAGCACGTCGTCCTCGATTCTTATGCCGATTCCGCGATATTCCTCGGGAATAAGCATATCATTTTCGCGGAAATACAGTCCCGGCTCGATTGTGAAAATCATTCCCGGACGCAGTTTTGCTCCCTGATAATTCTCGTAACGCGCCTGAGCGCAGTCATGCACATCCAATCCCAGATGATGAGCGACTCCGCAGGCAAGCCATCTGCGATGCTGCTGGCCGTTTTCACTTAACGATTCCTCGACTGAAACCGGCAAAATTCCCCAGTCGTAAAGATACTGAGCGATAACGCGCATGCAGGCATGATGAATATCCGAATATGTCGCTCCCGGCTTAGCCGCGTCGAATCCCGCCTGCTGCGATTCGAGAACCGCATTGTAAAGTTTGCGCTGAAAATCGGTAAATTTGCCGTCGGTCGGGAAAGTTCTCGTAATATCGGCAGTGTACAGGCTGTTTACTTCGACTCCCGCATCAATGAGCAGAAGCTCGCCGCTGCCCACAACTCCCGTATTTCTCATCCAATGCAGGGTAGGCGCGTGAACTCCGGAAGCGATAATCGTATCGTATCCTTCGTCATTTCCTTCTTCGCGCGCGACAGAATTGAATCTGCCTTCCAAAATTCGCTCGGAACGCGGCTTGTTCAAAGCGGACGGCAAAGCTTTGAGAATCTCGTCAAACCCGCGTTTTGTCGCATTTACGGCTTTGCGCATTTCGCTTATCTCATACTCGTCTTTAATCATGCGCTGCTCTGCGGCCGCTTCATGAAGCAGATCGTCCTTTTCGCGGTTGGCTTCCTCATCTTCAAAGCCTGCCGAGAAGCGAATCTGTTCGACAAGCTCGGTTATCGTTTCATCGGATTCGCGTATGACTCTTATCGCATATTCGCCGGCCCCGGTTCCCGCATTTGCTTTAAGAGCTTCAGGCAGCGTCTCGATGTCTGCGGTTTCGAACCCGGTCATAATTTCAAGCTCGGCAAGACCGGGTCTGGGTCCTACCCAATATTCGCCGTACTCTGCGGACCGGTAGTAATCCTGCGTCGTCTGGTCTTTTCTGGGGTGGACGAACAGAATCGGCTTATGCGAACCGTCTTCTGTTTTTCCGTCTTCTGTTTTTCCGCTGCAGCCGTCTGCGGCGGGTTCGAGAACCAGAACCGCTCCGGCCTCGTAGTCTTCGCCCAAGCCCGTATAATATGCAAAACTCGTGTCCGGGCGGAACATATAAGTGCAGTCGTTGCTTCTCGTCTTGTGATTGCCCGCCGGTATCACGATTCTTTCGTTCAAGAATTTTTCTGCCAGATCCCGAATGCGAGAAGGCGTGTATCTGCTTGATTCGAGCGGTTTTACGTCTTGGGTTTCTTCACCCCAGCCCGAAAGCATGAAATTTTTGAAATCCGACGAGCGCGGGCGCAGAGACCTGTTGTTTACGCGCTGCGCAATATCGCCGTTTTCGTTTGAATCAGCGCTGCCGTTTGCATTGGTTTGCGCATTGTTCTGCTTATTGTCGGGAATGTTGTTTTGCATTTCGCTCATTCTGTTCCTCTTTTAATTCATTGTTTTAATGTATTGTTTTTGCCGAATTTCGTTTCGGTCGTCATAATTGAATAAAATCAAGCTTGTATGTCATGCTCGCATGCGAGTTATCGCGCGTTTTTCTGTTTCCGGCATATGACAGCCCGGACAAATACAGACAGCGCGGGTAAAACGGACAGTGCAGACAGCACGGACAGCAATGACATATATCTTACGCTTTGTAAGAGAAAACCGAGAAAAATTATTTCCCTGCCCGATGCGAATCGGCTGATTTGCCAAAGAAAAGTCAGAAAAGGTGCCGCATGTCATACGAAAATCCGAATATCGGCGGAAAAACACTGAACGAAGTTTATGCTCAGATAATGTCTCGCGCTCCCGAACATGACATTAATCCTTCTCTTGACGCAATGAAGAAAATTGCTCACATAATGGCAGACCCTCAAAAATCTTTTCGCACGATTCATATCACAGGCACGAACGGCAAAGGTTCGACCGCGCGCATGACTGAAGCGATATGCCGCGAATACGGTCTGCGCACGGGGCTTTATGCGTCTCCGCATTTGGAATCCGTAACCGAGCGGATTGTTATCGACGGTCAGCCGATATCCGACGATTATTTTGTCGATATTTACGATCAGACAATTGATTTTATAAATCTTGTCGACGAACAGTCTGTTGCCGAAGGAAAGCCGCGAATGAGCTTTTTTGAGGTTTTGACGGTTATGGCAATGTGGGCTTTTGCCGATTCTGCGATTGATGTTGCCATTATCGAGGTAGGCATGGGCGGATTGTGGGATGCGACCAATGTTTTTGATGCCGATGCTGCCATTATCGGACCGATTGACATGGATCACATGCAGTGGCTGGGCGGAAGCGTCGAACAGATAGCGAAAGAAAAAGCCGGGATTATCAAGAAAAATTCTTCTGTTGTTATTGCTCCTCAGCCGCATGAAGAAGCGGTAATGCCGATTTTGCGCGATTATGCGGACAAAACCGGAGCGAAGAATATTATCTGCGACGGAATCGAATCGGAAGTCATTTCGCGAGTTCCGGCAGTCGGAGGACAGGTTGTGACTCTGCGCACGCCGTCCGGAGTCTATGAGGATGTGCCGATTTCCATGTTCGGGCAGCAGCAGGCTCACAATGCGCTCGCGGCTTTGTGCGCGGCTGAAATCGTTTTGCCCGTAAGTTCAGCTTTGAACGGGGATATTGTCGCGCAGGCTTTGTCGAGCGTAAAAATTCCCGGAAGAGTCGAAATCGTCAGAACTTCTCCGACAATAATTCTCGACGGAGGACACAATATTAATGCCGTTTCGGCTTTGCGCGAGACTTTGGAAGAGAATTTCGATTTTTCCGAACTTGTCGGCGTGACTTCAATGATGTCGGATAAAAATGTCGAGGATGTTCTGTCTGTATTGGAACCGGTCATTGATACTCTCGTAGTCACTCAAAACTCTTATCCGCAGCGCGCGATGCCGCCTGAAGAGCTGGAAAAAATTGCGATAAGCGTATTCGGTCCGGACAGGGTGATAAGGCGCGATTTCTTTCCCGATGCTTTGCAGGCGGCGGTCGACTGCGTTGACAGCGGCGACGAAACCGGAGTCGGATACGGCAGAGGAATACTGGTTTTCGGAAGTTTTGTAACGGCAGGAGATGCCCGAGCGCTTCTTAAATCGAAAACAAACGAAATTCTTTCTCTTCCCAAAGAACAGCGCGTTTCGAAAGAAGAACAAGTCTGATGTATGTCAAAGAGCTTGCCGTTCGCGGATTCAAATCGTTCGCAAACGCGACAGTCATGCGCTTTGAGCCGGGCATTACCGCAGTGGTGGGTCCTAACGGTTCGGGCAAGTCAAATATTGTTGACGCTCTGTCGTGGGTTATGGGCGAGCAGGGTGCGAAATCTTTGCGCGGAACATCCATGGAGGACGTGATTTTTGCCGGAACTTCGGGAAAACCGCCGGCCGGACGAGCGCATGTTTCTTTGACAATAGACAATTCTGACGGCGAGCTGAACATCGATTATTCTGAGGTTAAAATCAGCAGAACAATATATCGCAACGGAGGCTCAGAATATGCGATAAACGGTTCTCCCGTAAGGCTTTTGGATGTTCAGGAGCTTTTAAGCGATACCGGCTTGGGTTCTCATATGCATGTGATTGTAGGGCAGGGCAGGCTTGATTCGATTCTTAAAGCCGAGCCTGCGGACAATCGCGCTTTCATAGAGGAAGCTGCCGGAATTCTTAAGCATAAAAAACGCAAAGAACGCGCTTTGCGCAAACTGAAAGGCACTCAGAGCAATCTTGATCGCCTGGATGATTTGCTGCGCGAAGTGCAGCGGCAGCTCGGACCTCTTCGCAGGCAGGCAAGAATTTCGCGTCGCGCCGACAATATTCAAATAACTTTGCGAGACGCTCAAAGCAGACTTTTTGCCGACGACGGCGTGCGTCTGGCTGAGAAGCGAAATGATTTGCGCGAGAAAATAAAAAAGACCGAAATTGAGCTTTTTTCTGTGCAAAACAAGCTGGCACAAGTAAAGGGCGATATTGAAAAATTGGAGAAACTTTCGCTGGAAACAAGCCCGCAGACTGCAATGCTTAATGAAACAGTGCGCAATATGTCAAATATGTGCGAACGGTTCAAAGCCTTGTCGTCGGTTGCCGGGGAACGTTCTGCTGCGGCCATGTCCGGGATTGCGTCCGTTTCGGGCGACGATCCTCAAATGCTTCTGAATCGCGCAAAAGAGCTTGAAGAGCAGATTTTGCAGCAGCGGTCTTCGGCTGCAAAATTGCGCGAAGAATGCGAAAAAGCTGCGCAAAATCGCGAAAATGCGGAAAAAGAGGTTGTAAGAGCGCGCGAAAAACTTGCCGATTTGACAAGAAACGCGAAGCAGCGCGAAGAGAAGATTATGCGGCTGCGCGAAGGCATTGTAAGAGAGGAAAGCGCATCTCTTTCCGCGCAAAATCGCGCAAAAGATCTGAAAAATCAGACTCAAACTTTTGCAGCTCAGCTTGAAGAAGCGAAAAAACGGCTTGAAGCTGCCGGAGATTTTTGCGAAAACGATATCGGAGAAGAAATTGAAAAAGCTGATGCGCTGAAAGAAAAAGCGGCTGCGGCCGCGCAAAATCGCGATTTGCTCGCTGAAGAAAAAAGAAAAGCGCAGTCCGAGTCAATGCGTCTGGCTGCAAAAGCGGAAGCGATAAACGATACTCGTTCTTCCCGCGTTTCCCGGTCTGAATCTTCCTTGGAAGAACGTTTCGAAGTCAAAACGAAAATTCCGGACTGCATTCGCACCGTGCCCGGCTGGGAAGAAGCCGTTTCGCTTGCGCTGGGACAGGCTGCTGACGCGTATGCGGTTTCAGATCGCGAAACTGCCGCGCAAATGCTTAATTATGCGCTTGAAAATTCGTCTTCGGCTGTGTCGGCCGTTATTGCGTGCAGCGAAGAGATTGGAAACGGCATTGACGATGCTGACAGCGTTGACGGCGAGAACGGCGGAAAAATCCGCAGCAGCGGAAAAATCGGAGAAAGCTTGAGAGAAAGCTTGAGAGAAAGCTCGATAGAAAGCTCGATAGAAAGCGATGAAACAAATCCTGAATCGCATGCGGCAAAGCGGCTTGAATCGCAGTCAGAGTTGAGAGAGGGACTGCAACCGGAATCGCAGTCCGGTCTGCAGTCTGAATCGCAGAAATATTCGCGGGAATTTGACGGGGCAGTTCCCGTTTCTTGCGTAATAAAAATCAATGAAAATTTCACGGACAGACAGTTTGCGCTTGCCGTTAAAAAATCTGTTGACAAAATGCTTGAAAAAACGGGCATTGCATGGGATTCTCGCAGAGCTTTTGCCGAATATGAATCCCGGGATGCATTTCAGACAGTGCGAAACGCTGCTCTGCCGCAAACTGCGAAATTTGACAGAATCGTCACAAGGCAGGCTCAGATTGTAACCGAAGTGTCCGTTTCGGGCGGAAAATCGGCGCAAAATGATGATTTGAGCCTGATTGCAAAACGCGACGAAGCCTTGAAAAAACGCGAAGAAATCGAAAAGCGGATAAATGAAATAAGCAGAAAACTTGAAAAAGCCGAAGCTGAATATAAGGATTTATCGAAGCTGGCCGACGAAGCGAAATCCGTTCTGACAGAGAAAAAAATTCGCGCAGAACAGGCAAAACGCGAAGCTCAAGCTGCGAAAAACAGCGTCGATTCTCTCGAAAAAAGGCTGAAAGAAACCGAAGAAAAAATCGAAAAATCACAAACGGAATCGAAAGAGCACGCTCAAAATGCCGCTGATTTGCGCGAACAGGCCGAATCAGCCGCGCAAATGCAGTCCGGCAGCGAGAATTTTAATGAAGTATCCGCACTTCTTCGCGAGTGCGAAAACAGATCAGACAAAGCCAAAGAAGCTGAAATTGCGGCAAAAATGGCTTCAAAAGAAGCAGAATCGCGCTTGGAATCATTGCGCAGACAGATAACTTTGCTCAAAGATAATGCCCGACGCGCGGAAGAGCACAGGAAAAAAGTTCGCGAGGAAAACGAAAAAAGACGCGCGGACAGCGAAAATGCGCTGCGAATTTCCCGACTGGCGCAGCAGGCGCAAAATCTTCTCGCGAGCCGCATGAATATTGTCGAGCATAAACAGGCCGAACTGCAAAAACAGGCATCGCAGCATGACGGGCAGCTTTCTGTTCTGCGTGAAGAGCGGAATCGTCTCGAGCCTGTCGTCTCTTCAATGTCTGAGTCGCGAAACAAGCTGAATATCGAACGCGAACGTCTAACGGTCAATTATGAGCAGCTCATACAGAGAGTGAATGAGACGCTGGGCATAGATTTTGATTATCTGATTTTGAATTTCAATCCTGAAAAGCCGATTCCGATTACGGATGAAAACGGCGCTTTGCAGCTGCTGGAAGAATATAAGGATCGAGCGGACAAAATTTCCGGCGGTTCGGGCAGCGGTTCAGATGCCGGCTCAAATGCCGTTTCAGACGGCAAGTCGGGCAAATCGGGCGATTCCGACAATTCCGGCAATAATTTTGGCAGTGAATCTGACAAAGAATCCGGCAGTGAATCCGATAAAGTTTCAGACAGTCGGGCAGACGGAAACGAGAAGTTTGAACTCGAACCGCAGCAGGAATTGTCAGATCTGTTTGAAAAACACCCCGAATATTTCAAAACATGCGCATATAACAGAGAAGAGCAGAAAAAGCGGCTTGAACAGGCAAAAAAAGAACTGGAAAAGCTGGGCAAAGTCAATCCGCTTGCAACCGAGGAATACGATGCGTTGCAGGCGAGAAGCAAATATCTGAACGAGCAGCGCGACGATGTCGTAAACTCTCGAAATGATTTGCTTAAGCTGATAAAAGATTTGGAAGTCACTATGGTCGACGTTTTCAAATCTGCGTTTGAAGACACTCGGCAGGCTTTCGAAAAGGTTTTCGCAACGCTTTTCCCGGGAGGAAAAGGAAGGCTGCGTCTTGAAAATCCCGAAGATATTCTTTCTTCCGGCGTCGTCGTGGAGGCGACTCCCGCGGGAAAACGCGTAAAACAGATGTCTCTGCTTTCCGGCGGCGAAAGGTCTCTTACTGCGCTTGCAATGCTGTTCGCTATTTTTACTGCGCGTCCCAGCCCGTTCTACGTTATGGACGAAGTGGAAGCCGCGCTTGACGACGTTAATCTCACTCGTCTTCTAAATGCCGTGGAAGATTTGCGCGCAAGATCGCAGCTGATTATCATCACTCATCAGCAGCGGACAATGAGCATAGCCGACGCGCTTTACGGCGTGACAATGCGCGGCGACGGAGTGACGGCCGTCGTGTCGCAAAAGCTGGATCGCGAAAAGAAAGATGCTTCCTGATTTTTTAATCCGGTTCTTAATCCAATCCGAAAAGACGGCGAATAATCGCGTCGTCGCCTTCATAGGGAACATGTTTGCCCAGTTTTTTAATCCACTTTTCGCTGCCTTTTCCGATAACAAGCAGAACATTGTGAAAATCGCTGTTTTCAACAGCTTCGCGATATGCGGTTTCCACTGCTTCGCGCCGGTCTTCGACAACGGAAACTTTTACGCTCTCATTCGTAAGATAAGAAATCATTTCCCGGCTGATTTTCTCAAAAGGCTCGTCATTCGTATCTTCGGAAGTAATGATAATCCTGTGCGCATTTTCCTGTGCTGCCTGAATTATTTCCTTGCGTCTGTCGACTGCCTTGTTTCCCACGGAGCCGGTCACGACGGTAATGCGAATTTTCTTATCCTGCGATTCTGATTCTTCGTATTTTTTTATCACATAGTCAATCAGATTCTTCACTGAAATGTAATTATGCGCATAATCCGCGTAAGCTTCGATTCCGTCGGGAGAAGAGAAATATTCCATGCGTCCGGGCACTGTTACGTTTTGCGCTGCCCGCCAAGCCGAAAAATCGTTTATTCCCAGAGTTTTGGCGACAGCGATTGCCGCTGCAAGATTTGCTCCGTTGAAAGTGCCTTCCGTTGAAAGCTTTATTTCGCCGGGCTGCGGGTTTTCGCTGTTTTTTCCCCCGTCAATAATTTTGAAAACCGGATTCCCGGCCTTTGAATAAACTGCCTGAATATCGGCGTTTTTGCTGTTTTGCGAAGCGGCTTTTGTTGAAGTTTCTTCTTCCGGATCATTTTCTGCTCGAACCGCAAAGGTTTTTACGTCAATCGAGCGCATTTTTGCACATTCGTCGACTATATTTGAATGCAAAAGGTCAATTCCTCGAATTAAAACCCTCGAATTTTGAGCGATTTGAGTTTTGCAATAAAAATAATCTTCGAAAGTCGGATGTTCGATATCGCTTATATGATCGGGCGAAATATTCAAAAACGCGCCGGCATCGAAAGTTAAACCGTAAACCCGGTTAACCTTGTAAGCTTGCGACGACACTTCTACTACGGCATATTCCATGCCGTTTTCGACTGCTTCGCGCATTAAAGAAAACAAATCAAGAGACTCCGGAGTCGTAAGCTCGGATTCGACGTAAGTATGCCCGTCAATGCAGTTGTCTGACGACGAAAACAGAGCTGCTTTGCCGCCGGAAGCCGCATTCAAAATCGCATGAGTAAAATACGCTGTTGTCGTTTTGCCTTTTGTTCCCGTAATTCCCGCGATTTTCAGGCTTTTTTGCGGGTAATCGTAAAAAAATGCCGCAAGAACGGCCATAGCTTTGCGCACATCGTTTACGATAATGCCTGTCATTCCGGTTATTTCAGGGAAGTCCGTTTCGGAAACATAAGCCGAACAGCCCGCGTTTTTGGCGGATTTTAAGTATTCGGGCGAAAAATTTCCTTTGCAGAAAAGAAGCGTATCGTTTCCTGCTTGGCGAGAATCGTATGTGATTTTTGAAAAAACTTTTTCGGGTGCTTTTTGCGGATCCCGCGTCCAAAAACCGTTATGCGCAACTTCGCGCAAAAGTCCCTCTTCAAGAAGGATTTCTGCGGCTTTTTTCACGTCAATCGAGCCTTTGAAAGCCGTGCTGCTCATCTGTCTGCCTTTCTGTGCCGTTTATGGTTTTCGCGGTTTTCCGCGGTGTTTTCTGTTTTTCGTATTTATCTGCTTTTCGCATGATTTATGCCGGCGCATAAGCTGATGCTTAAACCGTCAATGTTTAAAATCAATGCTTCAGATTTTTAATCTTTTTCATTGTTTTAAGAGTCGAGTAAAACATTTTTTTAATCGGAATGTCTCTCTCGGGAACAACAGAGCGCGTTTCCTGCGAAAACTTGGTTTTGAACGTATTAAGCCCGTTCAGCGACGGTGCAAAATCGCTTCCGATTCCCATAAGATCGAAACTTTGAACTCCCAGTTTTGACAGTTCGCTGCATTCCGCAAAAGTCAGACGATCCGTAATGTACGAACGCATCGCTTCGGTGCGCATTGCCGCATAATATCTTACAGCGTGCGTTTTGTTGATTGTAATAATCGACCAGGCGCACAATTTCCCGTTAATCCGTGCTCCGAAAACTCGGCAGTGTTCGTATCCGAGACACTCGATCATATTCTTGTAGTCGCTTTTCGGCGCGGGCACAAAACCGTCTCTGTTCCCGGTTTCAGTCATGATTTCGTAATATTCGTCAAAAGAACCGCCGATAACCTGCTTTGTGTCGTCGGTTATGACGGCGGGGCAGTCGCGCAAAGCTTTGCGAACGTCTCGCCGTCCGCGTTTTTTCATGCGCGAAATAATCTGTTCATCACCGCCCGTCAAATCGATAACGACAGTCGTATCATAGGGAACGGTCGAAAGAACTCTGCAGGAAATATCAGAATCGAAAGAAACCGCAGAACGCAGAAAAACAATGCTTTTATCGTTTTCTTTAACATATTTCGCCAAAGCCTGAATCCTGCTTTTTTCCGTTGTCTGATCGGGAGAATCAAACCAGACCGGACCGTGCGCCGAACGGAGAAAATAATATCCGTGCGTGCTGTGCTTAATAAACGACACGGAACCCGCAGGCTTGCCGTCGTCCTCGATAATCAGGTTTTTCCATGCGGAACGCCCCGGAACCGTATCCTGGTATTTTCTCCAAGATTCGGTCTGCTCAATCGGAAGAATAACGCCGTATTGTTCGGCAGTTTTCTCAACAGTTTCGCAATCGCATTCGCACAGGGAAATCATTAAATTCCTTTCATCTTTCGCATATCGGGCTTATCGGGTTAAACAGGTTTATCAGGCGAATCATTTGCCTTGACGCCTTTTAATTAAGCTGGATATTGTGCGGTGTTTTGCCGAAAATAAATTCGGCTTTTCAGGCTCTGCTTTTCAGGCTCTGCTGTTCAAAATCAGCCTTTCAGCCATTTGTCCGTGCGCTTGGGCTTGCCTTTTTCTTCCGCATATCTGTTGTATGATTCAATCCAGGCGCAGTGCGCTTCGGTCTGCCATTGCATTAAATCCTTCAAAGCAAGCTGTCCGACCTGAGGATACAAGTCAGACATAGGCTTTACAAGGTCAATCGCCGCAATCGTGTCCGCCGTCGCATCATGGAACGAGCCGCGCGGCTGAACTCCGTAATAAAAAGTGGTGTCGGTAAGCGTTCTTCTGCCTGCTCTTTTGGAAACAGTGCGATCGATAACAAGCGGATCGACAACAAGAAGAGAGTCGCGCAAAGCCTTGGCAAGATCTGTCATCTGATAACGTTCCAAATCGCCTTCGAGCATTCGCACGTCAAAAGAAGCGTTGTAAGCCAAAAGCGGAATGTTTTTCTCGTTTGCGGCAACGATTATTTCAGCAATTTCCTGCAAAGAAGACTGAGGTTCCGCGCCGTTTTCCTTAACGTATTCATCCGTAAAACCGTTGATCTTTGAAGCTGTTTCGTTTATGCTCACTCCCGGATTTATAAGCCACTGCGCAACTTTGTCGCATGTTTTCAAGCTTTCGCCGTCGGCAGACTTCCTCAAAACAAGTGCGGCAGAAATTATGGCATCTTTCTTGCAGTCCAATCCGGTAGTTTCAGTGTCGAAACCGAGCAGCGCAGAGTCCTTCAGCGCTGACTGCAAATCCTGCGCCGGCATTGCTTTAAGCGTTTCTGCAAGTTCTTTTGCGGTTACATCAGTCATAAAATCCATTTTATGTTACGGGCTCGCCGAATGTAAAAAATAAGCGGCAATGTGCATAACTGTGCGAATCCGGCAGAATCGAAGTGCGCGAACCCTGTGAAAAACCTTGCAGAAGTCTTTGCGAAAACTTTCAATAATAAAAAATCTTTAACAACAGAATCTTTAACAAAAAAAAAGAGGAGAGAGAATCTCCTCTTTTCGTTTAATCAGGCATTTGGCCTTTTGCCGTGATTTGCCTTCTTCTTACGGCGTTCGCGACGCATACGACCGCGCTTGCTCATGATTGTCTCCTTGCTTCAAAAGTAAATCAAGGCAATTTTCCCGCGCAGGCGGGACATTGTTCTGAAACTCTTGAAAATGCGCAAAAACTTTATTGTCTGAAGTATTGTTTTTATCAGACATATAATGCATGCTTATTTGCGATATTTATTCAAGAGCGGTTTTTGAACGAAAGCTGCGGCAAAATGTGCGGGGGAAAATCAGTGGCTGAATGCGGCACGGCATATGAAACGGCATACGATATCGGTACGGACAGGCAAAACAGCGCTGCGATTTTTGCGGCCGGACAATATTATGATATGCCGCGTTATTTCGATTCGGAGCAAAACGGTTTTCAAAGCAGCGGATTTTTGAGCAGCGGATATTTCGGCATTGACTTTTTCAGAGAACGCATTGTCGCCGCTGCTGACGGAGGAGCTGAATATGCGCTTAAACTGGGATTGAAACCCGATTTCATCGTCGGTGATTTTGATTCGATAAGCGAAAATTTTTCCTTTGTCGAAACCGGCTGTGACGAAACTGATTGTGTCGAAACTGTCTGTGACGGAAATGACGGTTCGCAAGCCGGCAAATCATGTCAAAACGGAAGAATAATCAGGCTTCCCGCCTGTAAAGACGATACGGATCTGGCGGCGGCGATTAAAATCTGCTGGGAAAAATCAGCGCGAATTTTCCACGTTTTCGGCGCAACCGGAGGACGAATCGATCATACGCTGGCAAATATCGCGCTTGCCGAATCCGTTGCGCGCCGGGGCGGAGTAATGTTCCTTTACGGCGATGATTCGGTTATTTCGGTTATATGTGACGGCGAGTTGAAAATCAGCGCGATTCGAAAGCCTGATAGTGCCGAGAATGCCTGTAATTTCGATAATTCAAAAAAATCCCGCAATTCATACGTATCAGTTTTTGCAAGATCCGGCAATGCAGAAGGCGTGACGCTGACCGGGCTGAAATATGCGGCTGAAAACGAGACGATGTTTTCCGATTGCCCTTTGGGAACAAGCAACGAACTGACAGAGAATCCCGCATCAATAAAAGTTGAAAAAGGCTGTCTTTGCGTTGTGTTTCCGCTTCGCGCCGCAGAAAATATCAAATATCTGACAGTGAAAAAACCCGCCGGGTCTCTGGGAGTTTTGGACAGAAAAACATCTGAAAGATTGAATATCTGATTATCGGCAGTTTCAATCGGCAGTTTTATTTGAGTTTGCCTTGAGTTTTTTTTTTTTTTTTTTTTAATATTTTAAGAAATTTCAGGAAAAAGGAAAAGTTATGCACATTTTCGGAATCGTGTTTCGATAAGTACATACGACGAATTAATATTGATTGTGACGGTACAACGGTCGCCCGATCGTGATGTTGACGCTTGAAATTCGGCGGCGCTTTATATTCAGCGGCGTTTTATGTCAGGCAGAGACTGAACGCGAAGGCGCTTTCCAGGGAGTTTTTCATGACAATTAAGATTGGTATCAACGGTTTCGGCCGAATCGGACGTCTTGCATTCCGCCGCATTTTCGAGCTTCAGCAGAAGGGCGGAGAAGCCGGCGACATTGAAGTAGCGGCAATCAACGATTTGACTACTCCGTCAATGCTTGCTTATCTTCTCAAATACGACAGCACTCACGGCCGTTTCAAGCGTCTCGACGGCAGCCTTGTAGACGTTGATTCTACTGACGATTCCATTATCGTTGACGGAAAAGAATACAAGGTTTATGCGGAGCGCGATGCCCGTGATATTCCGTGGGTTGCAAACGACGGCGTAGAGTTTGTTCTCGAGTGCACCGGATTCTATACTTCTGCCGAGAAGTCTCAGGCTCACTTGGATGCCGGCGCTAAGAAGGTTCTTATCTCCGCTCCTGCCAAGGATACGACGACTCCTACCGTTGTATACGGCGTAAACCACGACATTCTCAAAGCAAGCGACGACATTGTTTCCGCAGGTTCCTGCACCACCAACTCCATGGCTGCAATGGTTAAGCTGCTTGACGACAAGTACGGTTTGGAAGTCGGTTTCATGACCACTATCCACGCTTACACGGGAACTCAGATGATTCTCGACGGTCCTCGCGGAAAGAACGGACGTTCCAACCGTTCTGCCGCATGCAACACTATCGAGCACTCCACCGGCGCTGCAAAGGCTATCGGCAAGGTAGTTCCCTCCGTAGACGGCAAGCTTCAGGGACACGCTCAGCGCATTCAGGTTCCGGACGGATCGGTTACCGAGCTGACCACTGTTTTGAACAAGTCTGTAACTGCTGACGAAATCAACGCTGCGTTCAAGGAAGCTTTCGAGAACTGCGAGCACTTCGGATACAACGCTGACGGCATTGTTTCCGGAGACATCATCGGCGACACTCACGGCGGCGTTTTCGATCCTACTCAGACTGACGTAAACACTGTGGGCGACAAGCAGCTTGTTCGCACCGTTTCGTTCTACGACAACGAATACGGCTTCACTTCGAACATGGTTCGCACCCTGCTTTACTTCGCTGAGCTCAGCAAGTAATTTAAGCTGATATTATCTGTAAATATTTGTAAAATATTGCAGAAAAAAACCGGCACATATGATTCGAATGAGAATTTTGAATCGCATGTGCCGGTTTTGTTGTATTTTATATTGTTGTATTGCAAAATCTGTCAGCGGACTGCTTTGGGGAGCACAAAATGCATGTTTTCTTCCACTGCAGTCAAAGTTTTTACATTCTTAAATCCCCGTTTTTTAAGAGCGAGAACCACTTCGTCGACAAGCACGTCAGGCACGGAAGCGCCGGAAGAAACTCCGACTGTTTCTGCATTTTCGAACCATTCGTCTTTTAATTCTTCCGCATCGTCAACTAGAAAAGCCTTCCCGCGATTCGCAAGCTCCTGCTGCGCGACTTCGACAAGACGCACCGAATTTGAAGAATTTTTCGATCCGACCACGATTACGCAAGAGCTTTTTTCTGCAATCTGCTTAATCGCTGCCTGCCTGTTGTGAGTCGCATAGCATATGTCGGAATTTGAAGGCTGTTCGATTGAAGGAAATTTTTTCTTCAAAGCAGCGACGGTATCCTCGGTTTCTTCTGCCGACAAAGTCGTCTGGGAAAGGCAGACGAGAGGCGTTCCGTCGGGAAAAACAAGCTTTTTCACATCTTCGCGATTTTGCACAAGCGTTACGTTTTCAGGCGCTTCGCCGATGACCCCGATAGCCTCGTCGTGTCCCTTGTGTCCGATATATACGATTGAATATCCTTCTTTCGCATACCGCAGAACCTCACGATGAACCTTGCCGACAAGAGGGCATGTGGCGTCGATGACATTAAGTCCTCGCCGCTGCGCTTCTTCGACGACAGCCGGAGAAACTCCGTGCGCGGAAAAAACAACGGGAATCTTCGCTTCGGCCGCTTCATCGGGTATTTCGTCAAGCTCGTTGACAAAAACTGCTCCGCGCTCGGACAAGTCGGCAACAACATGACGGTTGTGAACGATCTGTCTGCGCACGTAAACGGGCGGAAGATTTGTTTTTTTCGGTTCTGCCGCCGAGTTTTCAAGCAGACGGCTGACAGTAAGAATCGCGCGATCCACGCCTGCGCAGAAACCTCTCGGAACGGCAAGAATAACGGATTTATCAGCTTTTTTGCCGTTTATAATATTGTCCGATTTTGAATTGCTGTCCGGTTTGCTGTCCGGTTTGCTGTCCGGTTCAATGTTGGTTTTGCTGTTCAGACTGCTGCCCGCATTGTTTTCTTCCGGCTTGGATTCGCTCATATAAAATATGATATGACATGCGGGGAAAATCGCGGCAATTCAGCCGAAATACAATCGAAAAACGCGCCGAACATAAGTGAATATAAACCGAACATGCGTCTGGCTCGCGCGAAAAACAAGAAAGAAAACACGCCGAAAAAACTTTAGTCCGGCCATTAATGTAATGTTTATTAAAGCTTGAGAAATCAAGAAAGTGGATTATCCCACCCGGAAGCCGTAAGGTTTCGGGTTCAAGGCATTGCTCAGTATTGCGAGCGGTTCGGCTTCAAGCCGTCAAACGATTCGCAACGTTTTCGACAGCATCGGTTTAAGATGTTTTATCGCAGCGCATGCCATGAATTCGCTTAGGGCTCTTGGTCGGTTATCTGCTCAGTGTTTGAGGAATGGAGTTATCATCAGCGAACCGCGTATAAATGACGAAATCCGCGTTTCCCAGGTGCGTCTTATCGGACCGAAGGGAGAGCAGGTCGGTGTTGTAGCAACATCGGTTGCTCTTAACCTTGCCAAGGAAGCGAATCTGGATCTCGTGGAAGTTGCGCCTCAGGCAAAGCCTCCCGTTGCAAAGCTTATCGATTACGGCAAATATAAATACAACGAGAAGATTAAAGCACGTCAGGCGCGTCGCAATCAGACGACTGCTGAAGTAAAGGAAATTCGTTTCCGTCTTAAAATTGATAATCATGATTTTGATGTCAAAAAAGGTCATGTAGAACGATTCCTCAACGGCGGCGACAAAGTAAAAGTAACCATTATGCTGCGAGGTCGCGAACAGTCGCGTCCTATCGGCGGAGTGGAATTGCTTCAGCGTCTTGCAGATGAAGTGGAAGAATCGGGAACGATTGAATCGCGCCCGAAGCAGGAGGGGCGCAACATCATTATGGTGCTGGCTCCCAAGGGCAAGAAAGTCCACACGCAGTCGGAGCAGCGCAGACGCGGCGCGGAATCTCGCGCTGAACGTCAGGCGCGTCAGGCGGCTCGTCTGGAAGCCAAGAAAAAAGCCGCAGAACAGGCTGCTAAAGAGGCTAAATTAAGCGTCGAAGCCGCTTCTGAAAACACTGAAACAGAAACTGAATAAGACAGTACATCCCGCCAATACAAAACAAGGAGGGCACAATGCCTAAGATGAAAAGTAATTCCGCTGCTTCTAAGCGCATCCGCATTACCGGAAAAGGTAAGCTCATGCAGGCAGGAAGCTCGATGCGCCACAACCTGGAGCACAAGTCTGCGCGCAAAAAGCGTGCTCTGAAGGCTGACCAGGTTCTCGCTCCCGCACAGGCCAAGAAGCTTAAGGGTATGCTCTCCCGCTAAAAGCGGCAGGCAACGAGACAGGCAATTTTTAAGATTTTTAAGGAAAGCAGAGGAATTAAAATATGGCAAGAGTAAAGCGCGCAGTTAATGCTCACAAGAAGCGTCGTGCAGTTCTCGAAAGAGCTTCGGGTTATCGCGGTCAGCGTTCGCGTCTGTATCGCAAGGCCAAAGAACAGCTCCTGCACTCATTTAATTACAACTACCGCGATCGCAAGGCTCGCAAGGGCGACTTCCGCAAGCTGTGGATTACCCGCATTAATGCTGCGGTTCGCGCAGAAGGAATTACTTACAACCGTTTCATCCAGGGGTTGCACCTTGCGGGAATCGAACTTGATCGTCGCGCATTGGCTGAAATCGCTGTAAGCGACCCGGATACATTCAAGACAATAGTCGAAGCTGCAAAGAATGCTTTGCCCGCCGACGTGAATGCTCCGGCTGCCGCATAACTTGTCGCGTAACTTGGAAATATACGCAGCATAAGCGCGGTTTTGCGCACAAGTTGTAAAACACATAAGCCCGTTTTCGCAAATTGTGAGACGGGTTTTTGTTTTTCTTGTTCTGACATTTTTTCGCTGCCGGCTGTGCGGCGTGTTGTTTGTAAACAATGCGCGGTAAAATTATCTGTGTTTTATTGTCTGTCAGATGCTGTCAGAAACGTCGAATGCCGGAGTTGAAGATGGTTATAGAATCGATTAACAATCCCTCGGATGTAAAAAAACTCAAAAGCGGCGACATTGAAATTCTTGCAGACGAGATACGCCGGGCAATAATCAGAAAAATGTCGGCAACGGGCGGTCATGTGGCTTCGAATCTGGGAATCGTGGAGCTGACAATCGCGCTTCACAGGGTTTTTGATATTCCGCGCGACCGGCTGATTTTTGATGTAAGCCACCAGACTTATGCGCATAAAATTTTGACCGG
Organism: uncultured Actinomycetes bacterium; assembly: GCA_900314875.1. Lineage (GTDB taxonomy): Bacteria > Actinomycetota > Actinomycetes > Actinomycetales > Bifidobacteriaceae > RUG039. Next base: position 102,009 of record OMWX01000002.1, read on the forward strand.
CAGAAAGAAAGCATTTTTGGATCGCGAACATTTCGGCGATATTTCAGGCTTTGCTGATCCTGCTGAAAGCGAATGCGATCCGTTTCGACTGGGGCATACTTCAACTTCGATTTCTCTTGCCTGCGGACTTGCTCAGGCTCGAGACATGAAAGGCGAGAAACATAATATTATTGCGGTTATCGGCGACGGTTCTCTTTCGGGAGGAATCGCTTTTGAAGCTTTGAATCGCGCTTCGGAAGCCTGCACGAATATGATTATCGTAGTCAACGACAATGAAATGTCGATTGCGGAAAACCACGGCGGACTTTACGGCAATCTTGCGAAATTGCGCGAAACAGACGGAAAATATCCCAATAATTTCTTTACTTCTCTCGGATTTGAATACGTTTTTGAGCGCGACGGAAACAATGCGGAAAAGCTTTGCGAAATATTTCAGAGTGTTAAGGATTCTCAGCAACCCGTCGTCGTGCATGTTGTGACGCAAAAAGGCAAAGGGCTTGAAGCAGCCGAAAAAGAGAAAGAAAAATGGCATTGGCACGCGCCTTTTGACGGCAGGATATCAGAGTGCGGCAATTCAAACAGCAATGCTGCAAACGGTAATAATTCAGTCGGCGATAATTCGCGAGACAGTGTTTCGCAAGAAGATAATTTGCCGGGCAGCGATTTGTGCAGCGAAAATTTGCAGAAAGACAATTTTAAAGACGAAGATTTGAAAATGCCTGCAAAAAAAGAAGATTATCGCACTTATCTGGGCGAATTTATGCTAAAAAAAATGCAGTCGGACAATCGCGTTTTGGCAGTTACTGCCGCGACTCCTTCGGTTTTTGACTTTTTCGAGGACAAACGCGTTAAAGCGGACAGTCAGTATATCGATTTGGGAATAGCCGAGCAGAATGCGGCCGGGTTTGTCTGCGGCTGCGCGGCCGAGGGACTGAAACCTGTTATGGGAGTTTATTCGTCGTTTATAATGCGAAGCATAGACCAGCTTTTTGAGGAAGCTGCGCTGAACGCCGCGCCGGCCGTGTTTGCCGTGGGGAATGCCTCGATCTGGGGGACGAACGACGTTACTCATTTGGGGATTTTCGATATTCCGATTCTTTCTCATATTCCGGGACTTGTTTATCTTGCGCCGACAACGCTTGAAGAAATGTATTCGATGATGAACTGGGCCATATCGTGTAAAGACGGTCCGGTTGCCGTTCGAATTCCTGCAGGAAAAGTTTATCGCGGCAAAAGCGAACCGAATGTCAGTTATTCTCTTAAGTGCGAATATTGCGTAACGCGAAAAGGAAGCGGCATTGCTGTAATTGCTGCGGGCGGTTTTTACCATTTGGGAGAGGCGGCAGCCGAAGTTTTGAGCGAAAAATACGCAATCTCTCCTACTGTCGTAAATCCGCGTTATCTGTCGGGAGTCGACGCTGAAACGCTGGAAAATCTTAAAACCGGCCACAATGCGGTTCTTACTCTTGAAGACGGTGTTGTCAACGGCGGATTCGGAGCGGAAATTGCGCGGTATTATGCTGATTCTGATATGAAAGTTTTGGTTCGCGGTCTTAAAAATGAGTTTATCGACCGATATGATCCCGCAGAAGTTCTCGAATCTTCCGGACTGACTGCCGAGAAATTGGCGCTGGACGCTTTCGAAGCATATCAGGCTTTCGAAACTCGCTCGAATCAGGACAGATAAGCGAAAGCATTAAGCGCAAAACCGGCAATTAATGTACGGCAATTGAAAAAGCATATGAAAAACGGCGAAAACGAAACACAAATCGGAAAACGGTTTGAAGCCTGCGCAGATTCTTTTACGGCCTGCATTCGCGTGGAAAAAGGGCTTTCTGAGGCGACCTGCGAAGCATATCGAACTGATTTGAATCACTATAAAAAATATTTGGAAGAAAACGAAATACCGGAACTTGAAAACATAGAGCGGACAGACATTGAAAAATATGTTATTTTCTGTGCAGAAAACGGACTTTCCGCGCGAAGCTGCGCGCGGCGTCTTGCGGCGGTGCGCGAATTTCACAAGTTTGCTGTCCGCGAAGGCTATGTTTCGCGCGACGTTTCGCAAAGCGTAAAACCTCCGAAAGCCGGACTGACCTTGCCTGACGTTCTTTCGATTGACGAGGTTGCTGCTCTTCTTGAAGCTGCCTGTCCTGAAGGCGTCGAAGACTCCGCAAGTCTTCGCGACCGGGCTTTGCTGGAATTCATGTATGCTTCAGGATGCCGTGTTTCTGAGGCTGTCGGAATGAATTTAAACGATTTGAACGTTTCGGAAAAAATCGCGCGCGTTACGGGAAAAGGGGACAAGCAGCGAATAGTTCCGGTCGGTTCTTATGCGATTGCATCTTTGGAAGCATATATGAAAAACGGCAGACCCGCTCTGGCTGCGAAATTGCGCATGTCAGATTCGGACAAGTTAAAATCGGGCGAAAACGGCAATATTCAAGCTTTGTTTTTGAATAAAAGAGGGAAACGGCTGTCCAGGCAGTCCGTGTGGGAAATAGTGCGCAATGCAGCAAAAAAAGCTCATATAAACAAGGAAATTCACCCTCATACTCTGCGTCACTCCTGTGCGACTCACATGCTTTCCGGCGGCGCCGACGTTCGCACCGTTCAGCAGATGCTGGGGCATTCCTCTGTTACGACAACGCAGATTTATACGCATGTGACGGTTCAGGCTCTTGCAGAAATGTATATTTCGGCTCATCCCCGCGCTTTGTAGCAGACTTGCGGACAAAATTTGCCAAAACAGAGTCTGATGCAAGTGAATGTTTTTCAAAGCGGATTGCGTTGGCAGAGGCTTATGCGCACAGATCTGCCAAAGCTGCGCTTGACGAGCAGAGTCTGACATGCAAGGTTTGACGCGCAAAGCCTGAAAGCGCAGCGTTTAACGCGCAGAGTCCGAGTCCGGGTAATACGGCCGCACGCGAGAAAGGTCCGGCATTTTATGCCGGACCCGGAGAAATAAGAGAGAGAAGTTAAGGTATGCTGTTTGCAAGAAGAAGGGGGAAATCTCGCAAGAAAACCTGCCCGACCGAAATTTCAGTTTTCTTTGTTCAGTTGTCTTTCGGTCGATGGTTTATATATAACCACCCTAATCTCTCGTTTTCCGATGAAAATTCATAAAAAATCATATGTATTTCCTGAAAGTTCGCTGAAAAATTTACGAAATTTACATGAAAATCGACGCTAAAGCATTAGAATTCGCTCTCGTTAAGAACCTTTGACATGCGCTTAATGCTTATCGGGAATGACGTTTTCAGCTCCTGCGCCCAAAGCGAAACTCTAAACTCTTCATACATCATTCTTAACTGATCTGCCTTGTTTTGCGCGGCATCCCGCTGCTCTCCCGCAGCTGCGGATTTGACGGCGCTCTTCGCTTTTTCCAAAATTTGTTCGGCTTGGGCAGCTTCGTAAGCAAGCCTTATATCGCGGTTTTTGTCGTTTTGAGCTTTTTCCAGGCGAATTTCGTCGGCGCGAATGTATTTTTCTTCATTATGCAGAAAATCGGGAGAGAAATATCCGATAAAACCGTCAAAAATAAGGGAAGAGAGATGATTGTCAATCTGTTGCAAAACGTCAAGAAGAGAAAGAGAAGCGTTTTTCTCAAGTTTCTTCTTTGTCTGAATATATGCTTTCAAGGCTTTCACGACATCTGCAGTCACATCGTAAACCGCGTCTTCGAAAAGGTTTTTCGCAGCCGAGATCCGTTCGCGAAACTCTTCGTCGCTTTTAATCTGCACAGCGTTTGCAAGCAGCTTTTTTATTGCCGCAAACTGAAGATCCTCGGTAAGCGCCCCGGCTGATTTGTAAGGCGCGGCAGAAAGGATAAGAGATTCGTTTCCCGTGCGGCGGGACGTTATTCTCAATTCCGGCAGCCGAAGGATTTCCAAAGCCTCTTGCCACAAAATAATTTCACGCGAAACTTCGCAGGCTCCGGCTTTGTGAAGCATGTTTGCGCGATTTACGACATTTCCTTTCTCGCCCTCTTTCCTGGCCTGCTTTTCAACTCGTTTTCTTGCGGATCTTGAAGCAGTTTCGCGCAATTCATTCTGCAGCTGCTCAAGAGAAAGCGAAGTGCCCAAAACTTTCTTTTTTCTGAAAGGGCGGGCATTTTTATTATTTCTGTTTCGTATGGTTACAGTTTGTTCCGCGCTGAATTTAAGGCGCAAATAACGCGGAATCTCGCTTTTCTGCGCTGCGGCAATCTCATCATATGACACGCCGATGCCGTCAATCTGCCCGGCAGTCTTTGCGAAAGCTTCGAAAAAGTCGGGCCAGGAGTCGGGATAATCTTCACAATTAAAATTTTCAGAGCCGAATCCCTTTGATTCGAATCCCTTTGATTCGAAATTTTCCGACTCGAAGTCTTCTGAGACAAAACCTTCTGAAGAGCTTGAATATACTGCCGCAGCTTCCGAATTTGCCGCATCTGCAGGATTCGCGCCCGGAAGAATAGGATATTTCTCACATATTTTTTCGCGTATTGCGGCAGCTTTGTCGGGAGCCGGAACGAATTTTACGCGCAAATTCTTCGGCAGCGACTTTATTGCAGCGATGATAAGATCATTGAGATTTCCCGGCACATTCCACGAAAAATCAGCGGGGTTGAGCTCGGACAAAAGCTGAATCGGAATATGAACCGTTATTCCGTCATCATCCCGGGAAGAATCAAAAACATAAGACAGCTTCAAAGAGCGCATTTTTCCGTCGGAAGTTTTTACAGTCCAAAAATCGGGAAAATCGCGCAAATTTGCATTCTTAGAATTTTTCAGCCTTGCAATCTTGTCAATCGAAAAATTGAGCAGATCTTCTTGAGAATCGTGAATTTTCTTTACCCACAAAGCCAAGTCTGCAACGGTTGCGACATTTTCCGGAATAACAGAATCGTAGAATGCGAACAGATCTTCTTCGTTGGCAGCATCGGCGGCTTTCCTGGTTTTGTTTTTCGCATCTTCGGAAGAAGTGAGAACCGCGCGATTTTTATCAATAAAACCGTCATAAGAAAATCTTTGCGCAATCTGACCTTCGACAAGACCGCAGCGGATAAGAAGCGAGCGAGACTGTTCGGGATCGATTCGCGTCCACATAACCGGCTTGTCTTTAACAATCGGCAGACCGTATAAAAGAACATTCGACTTTGCCTGCGCAGCACCGTGCGATTTTGACCAGAAAGGCTGAGAATACGTCGTGCGAGTCAGATGTTTCCCGAGCTTTTCTGCCCTTGCCGGATCGATTTGCGCAACATATCTTGCCCAAAGCCTGGAAGTGTCGAGAAGACCCGCGCACATAATCCACTGCGGAGTTTTCTTCGCGGCCGCAGACGAAGGGAAAATCGAAAATTTAATTCCTCTGGCGCCCCTGTAATTATTTCTCGCATTCTTCTTCGCCCGAGCAAAAGCCTTGGCTTTCGCAGTTGCGTCAAGTCCTGAAAAGTCGGAAGCTTTCGGCTCGCTGATCGTCTGCATTCCCATATAGGAGAGAAGTCCCGAAAGAATTGCGTCGTGAATCGAATCATCATCCCACGAACATGCGAGACTTCCGGCTGCCTGATTTGCCAAAGGAAGAGCATAAATCTCGCTTTCCGGGCGAACTGAGGGTTTGACTTTTCCGACTCGAATGTGCATTTGCTCGCAAACGCCGCAAAGCTGAGAAAAAAGATCTTTCCACTGTCTCATGCGAAGAAAATTAAAGTATTCGGCAGCGCATTTTTTGCGCATTGCAGAATTGCTCAGCTTGTTTTCATCTCCGAAAAACGCATCCCAAATATTGAGAATCGTCAGGAAATCGGAAGAATCGTCCGCATAACGCTTATGAATCCTGTCCGCTTCGTCCTGCTTGTCCGAGGGGCGTTCTCTCATGTCGGAAAGGCTTAAAAATGCCGCAATCGCAGCAACGGAAGCAACCGTGTTCGAATCGGAAGAATCGGAAGCTTCGATAATCATTCTTGCAAGACGAACATCGACGGGAAGACGCGAAATAAGTCTGCCGATGCGCGTAAGACGAGATTTTCCGCGCTTCGAAACTATTGCTCCCAGTTCGACAAGCTCGTTAAAACCGTCCGAAACAGCTTTCATGTCCGGAGGGTCGATAAAACCGAAGCCGGTAATCTCTTCCGCGCAATTTGCCATCCCGGCTGCCAGCATGCGCAAAACAACTGAACTTAAAGCAGTGCGCATAATCTCAGGATCGGTAAATTCCGGGCGCGATTCGAAATCATCCTGCGAATAAAGGCGAATTGCAATGCCTTCCGCGATTCGTCCGCATCGGCCGGAACGCTGATTCGCGCTCGCCTGAGAAATCGGTTCAATCGGCAGCCGCTGAACTTTCGCGGTCTTCGAATATCTTGCGATTCGAGCAAAACCGGGATCTACCACATAACGCACGGAAGGAACCGTAAGAGAGGTTTCGGCCACATTAGTTGCCAAAACGATACGCTGAACCGTGTGCGGCTCAAAAACCTTATGCTGCTGAGCGGAAGAAAGCCTGGCATAAAGCGGAATGATTTCAATGGCGTCGGAACGGTTTAAATCTGCTGCCCTGGGGCCGAAATATCTGCGCAAAGCCGTTTCATATTCGCGAATATCGCGCTCGCCGGCTGCGAAAACGAGAATGTCTCTCGCGCCTGTCTGACCTGCGGAAACATCTGCCAGTTCGGCGCAGGCTCTTGTTACGGCTTGAGCAGGCGCAAGCGCGGCCTCGTCTGTCGAAAACCCTTTTGCATCCGTCAGGCATGCAGGACCGTCGGCGGGTTCGTAAACGATTTGAACCGGCCAGGTTCGCCCCGAAACTTCTATGACCGGCACATCGCAATGCAGGATTTTCTCGAAATGATTCTTAAATTTTTCAGAATCGATTGTCGCTGAAGTGATAACCAGCTTTAAATCGCTTCTTTTTTGCAGCAAATCCGACAGATACCCCAAAAGAAAATCAATGTTAAGACTTCTTTCATGCGCTTCGTCGATTATTATCGCATCATATTTTTCAAGCCTGCGGTCAGACTGAATTTCAGATAAAAGAATGCCGTCCGTTGCGACAATCAGACGCGAATTTTGAGAGCATTTGTCTGTGAATCTGACGCGAAAGCCAATCAAATCGCCAAGTTTTGTGCCGGTTTCCTGCGCGATTCGTTCCGCAACCGACCTGGCTGCGATTCGCCTGGGCTGGGTGAGCATGATTTTCTTGCCGTTTTCGCCGTATCCCGCCTGCAGAAGAATTTTTGGAATCTGAGTGGTTTTTCCTGAACCGGTCTGTCCTGAAACAATTGTCACGCGCGAATTTTCTACTGCTTCGCGAATTTCGTCTTTCGAAGCGCAAACTGGCAGTTCTTCGGGGTAAACGAAGCGCATTGCGTTCGCAAGTCTTTGTTCTGCCGGGGTTTGGTCTTGCTCCGCGTTATTTCGGTCTGCCGGGTTTTGTTCTGCCGGATCTTGGACAGCAGGGGTTTGGCTTGCCCGGCTTAAGTCTGCGGTATTTTGTTCTGCGTATTTTTCGCTCATCGGTTCTCTGTCTGACGGTTCTTCACTCATCGGTTTTTGCAACCTCGATCACTCTGTAACCTTTTGAAGACGAATATTTTTTCACTTCATAATTTCCCTCGATGTCTTCTTCGTTAAGTCTTTCGGAAAGCCATTTTATAAGCGAATCGGCTCCCAAATGCTTCTGCACGACAAGATATGCGAAACCGCCGTTTTTCAGGCGCGGAAGCCATGTAAGCAAAATTTCGTGCAGCTGTTCTTTGCCTATTCGTATAGGAGGATTTGACCAGATCGTATCGAATTGCGTCGAATCGTCAATCTGTTCTGCCGTAACCGCGCGAATATTGTCGAAACCGTTGTTCTTTGCGTTCAGTTCGGCAAGCTGCAGTGCGCGTTCGTTGACGTCAAGCGCCCACACGGTTGCCTTTGTTTCTCCTGCCAAAGCCAGGCAAATCGGTCCCCATCCGCAGCCGATGTCCAAAACATTGCCTTCTTTGGCCGGTTCCGGCGCATCGTCAAGCAGCACGGAAGTGCCCGGATCAAGCCTGTTTGCAGAAAAAACTCCGTTCGAAGTAGTTGCATTTACTTTGTTTCCGCGCAATATGATTTCGAAGGTTCTCCTGCGATCCTCGCTTTCGGGCTGAGCGCAAAAGTATTGCGAATCATTTTTCGGCTTTTGCGTGTTTTTCATGTTTTCTCCCGAATTTGTGCGGTTTTGGCTTGTTTGATTTTGGCTTGTTTGATTTTGGCTTGTTTGATTTTGGCTTGTGCGGTTTGGCTTGTCCAGCCCGGTTGCGAAGTGCGGTTATTTGCCGCTCGGTTTTATGCAAACCGACCCGTGCGCCGGTGTTTGTGCGAGATCCGGCTTATGCGCGATCCGGCTTATGTTTTGCGGTGTGCGCAATTTGGCTTCAAGCTGTGATAATTCTTTAAGAAAATTATAAAAGAATGGAGATATAAATCTAACCGTTCAGTGAATTTGCGATTTTGTGCAAAGGTTGTTGGATAATGGAAATAATAGAAAAACAATAAAGATCGGGCGCGAAACCCGATCCCGGCAATACACGAAAGAACTGCTGCATGACAGAAATATCGCGCGAAGAAACATTGAAGAAGCGTGAAAATAAAAAGACCAAAACCGGCGAAAAAAGCGAAAAAAGCGCGCGCGAAAGCCTGCTTGACGATTCGTCTGCCGTTCTTCTGTCCGAATCGCCTCGTTTCAAAACGAAAAACGAATTTGCCGGCGAAATGCAGTGGGAAGAGCGCGAGTCTCGAAACAGGCTTAAACATGTCGAAGGTTTGGGCGAACTTCAGGACGTTACCGAAGTCGAATATCGAAAAGTCCGCTTGGAAAAAGTTGTGCTTGCGGGCGTATGGTCGAACCGCGAGACAACTTTAAGCGCGGCCGAAGAGTCTTTGCGGGAACTGGCGGCTTTGGCGAAAACGGCGGGAGCGATTGTTGCCGACGGAGTTTTGCAGCACAGGCTTCATCCTGATCCCGCGACTTATGTCGGGTCGGGAAAAGCGCGCGAAATTGCCGGAATAGTTGCTGCGACCGAGTCGGATACGATTGTTGTCGATGCTGATTTGGCTCCCAGTCAGCGGCGAGCGTTAGAAGATGTCGCGAAGGTTAAGGTTGTTGACAGAACCGCAGTGATTCTTGATATTTTCGCTCAGCATGCGACCAGCAGAGAAGGAAAAGCGCAGGTTGAGCTGGCTCAGCTTGAGTATATGCTTCCGCGTTTGCGAGGCTGGGGTGCGGCTTTGTCCCGTCAGGCGGGCGGTCAGGCGGCAGGTCAGGCCGGCGGAATCGGATCGCGAGGTCCGGGAGAAACGCAGCTTGAGCTTGACCGGCGTGTGATTCGAACTCGGATGGCCAGGCTTCGAAAACAGCTTCGTCACATGTCTCCTTCGCGCGATATCAAACGCGGTTCGCGCAAAAAGAAAGGGATTCCGTCCGTTGCGATTGTCGGATATACGAATGCGGGCAAGTCTTCGCTTATAAACAGTCTTACAAACAGCGAAGAAATGGTGCAAAATGCGCTTTTTGCGACTCTTGACACTGCCGTTCGCCGCGCGAAAACTTCGGACGGACGTCTGTTTACTTATGTTGATACGGTCGGTTTTGTGCGCAGGCTTCCCACGCAGCTTGTCGAAGCTTTTAAATCCACTCTGGAAGAAGCAGCGGACGCGTCGCTTATCGTTCACGCGGTTGACGGGTCTCATGCGGATCCCGTCGGGCAGATTGAGGCGGTTAATGCCGTTTTGTCGACTGTTCCGGGCGCAAAAGACATTGATACGATTATCGTTTTCAACAAGTCGGATTTGACTGACCCCGCAGTTTCGGGCAGGCTTAAATCGATTATGCCGCAGTCGTTTTCGGTGTCTTCGGTTACGGGCGAGGGGATCTCGCAGCTTCGCGAGGAAATTGAAAGGCGGCTGCCCAGGCCTAATGTGCGCGTTGAGGCTGTAATTCCGTATTCCGAGGGAGCATTGGAGTCGAAAATTCGCGAATACGGAAACGTCGAATCGGTCGAATATCTGAACGAAGGCATTCGCATAGCTGCTCATGTCAGCGAAGAGCTTTCGTCGGCGATTGTAAGCGTTGCCGTGCAGTAGACAGCGCCGTCAGAAAGGATTTTAAAATGATTCAAATAAGAAACGTTACTAAAAGATACGGAAGCAAGAAAGTTGCATTGAATAATGTTTCGCTTGCAATTCCGGAAAAATCGACGGTCGTTATCGCCGGAGTGAACGGCGCCGGAAAATCAACGCTTTTGAAATGCATTTCCGGACTTGCGCCTTTCGAAGGAGAAATAACGATTGACGGTTTTCTGCCCGATTCTGTTGAAAGCAAAAGAAAAATCGCATTCTGCACGGAAGTTCCGCAGATATTCGATTTTCTCACGCTGGAAGAACACATACGATACTGGGCTGCGGCATTGAAAATCAAAGATTGGCAGCCTCGAGCAGAAGAATTGTACAAACGGTTTAGGCTCGAAGACTATGTTAAAGTTCTCGGCAAAAACATGTCAAAAGGAATCAAGCAGAAAACCTCGCTTTGCTGCGCTTTTATCCGAAATGAAGGCTATTTCATACTCGACGAGCCTATGGTCGGGCTGGATCCTTATGCGATTGAAGAGCTGAAGAATATTATTAACGAGAAAAAAGACTCAGGCTGCACGGTAATTCTTTCCACGCATATTTTGCAAAGCGCGCAGGATATCTGGGACAGCATGTTTGTCGTCGACAAAGGAGAGATTGCTCACAGCGCGAAAAGAAGCGAATCGGACGGCGATATCGTCAAAGCTTTCCTGAAAGCCGGCATAAAAAGCGGAATTAAAGCCGAAATTAAAACAGCATGAGGGTTGAATTGTGAAAGCATTACGGTATTTTCTGCTGTGCCGCGCGAAAAGAAACGCGGGCGAGCTGATCTTTTTAACGCTGATGTTTATTTTTTCGGCCTCATATATTGCGAAATCTCAATACCCGTTTTTTGAAATGTATCTGGGCTTGAGAAGCCTGTCATTGTTTGCTGCGATGAAGGTCTGGCAGTCGGGTCCGGTCGGTTTTTCGCCTGAAGAGACTGCAAACATTTACAATGCGCCGATTGACAGGAAAATCGTTGCGGCTTTCGGTGTTCTGAAAACTCATTCTTATTCAATCGGTCTGTTTCTTGTCTGCGCAATAAGCTTTGTTTTTCGCATTGCGGGCTCCTGCGGATCGGGCGGGATGATTCTGTTTCTTTCGGCTGTCGCATTTAATGCCGGCATAACGCTTGCGATTTCGTATTTTTTGACGAAAATTCGTTTAGAAAGCAAAGCAAAAGCAGCAATGATTCTTGTTGCGTATTTTTCCGAAATTGCCTGCGAGGCTCTTCTTCTGACTTTCTTCAGAAATGAAATTCGGACTTTTCTTGCGAAAACCGGTTTTGAGCCTGTCTTTTTTGCGAGCATTATTTTCGGCATTCTTGCAGCTCTTTCTGCTGTTTTTCTTTTTGTTTTTCGGAAGAAGTTTTCTCTCGCAATCGAACGCAGTTTTTTCCCTGAAGCCTATATTTCCAAGCGTGATGAGAAGAAACAGTCGAAAGGCGAGTGGAAAGATTCTCGCAATTACATGATTAATAAAACGATTCTTGCCGAATCTCGCGAAAAGGGTCTGTTTTTCGATCCCGGTCTTATAATAGGCACGGCTTTCAGCATAATGATGTCTGTCGCATGGTCGCAGACGACGGATAAGGACGGGAACCTGCTTTCTTCTGTCGAAATTTTGGGCATGTCTGTGACGGTATATGCGTTTTTTCTCGGAGCATTATTTGAAAATAAGACTTTGCAGCAGGAGCTTTCTTTTGATTTTCTTAAGCTTGTTCCCGAAAAATGGCATCGAAAACTGCTTAATATCCTTGCGATTCCGTTTGCAAAAGCTGCGATTTACGTTTTGATTGCAATTTCCGCGTTTGAATACATATCGAAAGCATCTTTTAGTCTGGTTTTAGTCATGTTTATGCTTGAAATGTCATATGTTCTCGTGTTTTTCGGCATGTATATTTTTCTGTTCAGAATCACTGCAAAATATGAAAAAATCGGGAATATCGCGATAACGTATGCGAGAATGGCGTGCGTTATGCTTTATGCATTTCCCGGGCTTATTTTGGCGTGCGTAAATCTTATGAATTTTGCTCTTGCATGCGTTGTGACTGTGATAAATCTGGGCGTTTTTGCGCTGCTTTTCTGTTCGGGCAAGAAAATTTGTTCGTGACGTCGGCTGTTTTCGCGCGTCGTTTCGCGCAGCTGCGATTTTGAAGGCTGTTTTTGAAGGGCAATTTTGAGGAAACCGGCATTGAACGTGTTTGATGTTCGTGAAATGAAAATGCGGATTCAAAATGCAGACAATGCAACGCGGAAGAAACAACGCAAATAAAAGCAGTGCTGACAAAGCAATGCTGACAAAGAAATTCAACCAAAGAAATTCAAACAAAGAAAGGAAAGAAAAAATGAAAGAGAATATGTTGAAGATTTTGAAAACGATTCTGCTTGTGACAGCGTCTGTTCTGCTTATTTTATGCATTAAAGATCTGGTGTCGCACGGCAGTTTCAATGCGGGAATGTTTGCGTTTTTGTTTATTTCTTTAGCAATATATCAGGCTCTTGAAATATTTGGAAAGAATATCAAAAACTAAACAATTGAATCTTTCGGCGGATTATAATACGGAATGTCGGAGCGCTTTTTGTGTTTCGGTATTTTAATTGCATTTTCACAGTGATAAAAGAAGGATTAATGTTGCTGAAAAAAAGTTTGACGATCGGATTGTCAGGTCTGCTGGTATTTTCGCTCGGGGCGTGCTCTTCTCAGAACAGTTCGTCGTCGAGTTCTTCGACTTCGGCTCAGCCGTCGGCTTCCGTTACATCTTCCGCTAAAAAAGAGAAGTCGATTTATCAGGTTGCGCTGCTTCAGTCGCTGACTCAGGGGTATTACGACGGAATTATTAAAGTAAGCGAACTTAAGCAGCACGGCGATACCGGTATCGGAACATTCGAGGGCGTAAACGGCGAAATGATCGTGCTTGACGGAGTTGTTTATCAGGCGCTTTCCGACGGTTCCGTCAAGGTCGCCGACGATAATGAAACTGTTCCTTTTTCGAATGTAACTTTCTTTGACAGCGATACTTCCGAAGAGTTGTCGGATATTGCCGATATTAATTCTCTTAAGAAAAAGCTGACTGAAAAAGTTGAGGAAAAAGGGAAGAATCTTTTCTCGATGGTGAAAATGACCGGCGAGTTTAAGAAGATGCTTGTTCGAAGCGAACTGAAGCAGGAGAAGCCTTATAAGACACTTGATAAGGCTTTGGAAACTGATCAGCGCGAATTTACGTATGAGAATATTAAGGGAACTGTTGTCGCTCTTTATTGCCCGGACTATATGAACGGTCTGAATACGTCCGGATGGCATCTGCATTTCATTTCTGATGATAAAGAAAAGGGCGGTCATATCTTGGATTTGAGTTTTGAAAAAGCTAAGGCCGAATATGACATGGTTCAGGAATTTGACATGAAGCTTACTGACAATGAAGATTTCCAGAAGACAAGTCTTGCCGATGACGTAAGCGACGCGATTAAGAAAGTTGAGACAAGCGATGAGTGACGATTAAGCCAAAGTAAAGATTTGCTGTCGTTTACGATGAAATTTTGAAGACTTGGGCAAATCCTTTACTGTCGCTTGTTTCCGCTTATTTCTTATTTGCGCGATTAGTTGCGCTTTATGCGTCCTTTTCCCGAATAACGGGGAAGAGGACGCTTTTCTTTGTTTTTTTTTTTTTTTTTTTTTTTTTTTTTTTTTTTTTTTTTTTTTTTTTTTTTTTTTTTTTTTTTGTAACTACTTTGCCCATGATTCTTGCGTGTGTTCCGTCTATGGGCGCATAAGCCGTGTTCTGCGGCAGAAGCCACACGTGACCGTGTTCGTTTTTGTATGTTTTAACGGTTGCTTCATCGTCAAGCAATGCGGCGACAATGTCTCCGTTTTTCGCTTCGTTTTGTTCTCTGATTACGACAAAATCTCCGTCGCAAATCGCAGCGTTTATCATCGAATCTCCGTGCACTTCCAGCATAAACAGGTTGCCTGTTCCCGTAAGACGTTCGGGAAGTCTCATAACGTCTTCTGTATGCTGAATCGCGCTTACCGGCGAGCCCGCTGCGATTCTGCCCACAAGCGGAATGTCTCGCGATTCGGCAATTGTGCCGCCGGGTCTGTCTGCTTCTGTTTTGTTTTCTCTTCTGTCTGCATTGTGCCTGTCTGCAGACGGAGAAATTGCAGAACTTACGCTGTTTTGCGCAAAATTCGTTGCATTGCTGCTTTCGATATTCTGTAAAGCCGCATTAATTTCAAAAGGGCGTCCTTTTGAGTCTCTCAGCATTTTTACGGCTCTGCTTTTTCGTTCGTCCTGAGCCAGATAACCTTTATCTGCCAGAACTTTTATCTGGTAATGCACTGATGACAGACTTTTCAGATTCGCATTTTCTCCGATTTCGCGAAAAGCCGGCGGGTAATTGTTTTCCCTTGTAAATTTTTCGATGAATTTCAGGATTTTCAGTTGAGTTTTCGAAAGTTTCAAAGCTTTTTCACTGTCGGAGCTTTTTTTAGAATTCTTTGAAGTTGCAGCCATTTTCTTCCTTTCTCTTTCGTTTCTCAACTTGTCAGGTTTCTCTGTCGGATTTTGTCTGCCGGTTTGTCTGCGCGGTTTGTCTGTCAGATCTGCCTGTGTGCTGTCGTTTGTCGGCATTTCTGGTTGTTTGTCGGCATTTCTGCCGGTTTGCGCGTCTGTTTGTCTGCATGTCGGACTGCCTGTATACCAGTCTTTCTGTATACCAGTCTTTCTGCATATCAGCCTGCTTGGATATCAGTCGCTTCGTTTATCTGCTTTGCTCCGAATGTTTTGCAGATTTTTGAAACCGGCACTTTTTCAAAGCCGGCTTTTCTTCTTTTTAATGCCGGCTTATATTTCGAAGTTTGTTTTCGAAGTCTGAGATTGAGGCCTTTCTTTAATGCCTATTTTGAGATGCGTTTTTGCTTGCATCTCAAACCGAGCAGTTCATTTTTGTGCGCAAATGCGAATTCAATGCAAAAAACTGTTGCGAACATGCTGACGAAACTGTTTGATTTGCTTCAAATTCAACAATTTATATCGAGGATACACCAAAAAACAATTTAATTCAAACTCCTGTTCGATTTTTTGTATTTGACAACCGAAATTTTTTGTAGCAGAATAGAACGCACATTCGATAGAACAGATCTTCGAGAATTATTCGAAGAAATGTTCATGCGGAGGGGTTAAGAAGAAAGGAATAACAATGGAAATGACTGAAAAGACTGCTTTAACGGCATTTAGAACAGCAGCGGGGAGAACTGTAAAAAAATCAGCGCAAACCGTAAAACCTTCTGCAAGACGGGGTTCGGGCTGCATATCGGTTATTGTTTCTAATCCCGCTGCATGGATTGCGCTTTTTGCCGCAATATGGACATTCGGATTTGTCGTAATACCTCATGCAAATGCAGAATCTGAAAAAAGCAATGAATGCATAAGTTACGTGGTAAAGCCCGGAGATACCCTGCTTAAATATGCTTCTAAAGCTACGCCGGAAGGCGGCGACGCGTATAAAACTGTCGAGCGGATAAAGCAGCTTAATAATCTCAGTTCTTCGAGGATTGTCTCGGGACAGAAAATACTTGTTCCCGTTCTGTGCGAATAACATTTGTTTCAGATGAAGACGAAAAGCGTTACGGTGTTATTGTTGAAATATGCATTGCCCGTTTTGCAAAAATCACGGTACCAGAGTTTTGGATACGCGCATATCTGAAGACGGTTTTTCTATAAGACGCCGCCGCACTTGTCCGGTATGCAACAAAAGGTTTACGACTGTCGAGTCAATTCTGCTTCTCGTAAAGAAAAAAGACGGCAAAACAGAGCCTTTTGACCGCACTAAAGTTATGCACGGAGTCAGAAAAGCATGTCAGGGCAGACCTGTTGAAGACAGCGATTTGCGGATTTTGGCAGATCGCGTAGAAGAAGCGCTGCGTTCGAAAGGAACATCGGAAGTCCGTTCGATTGATGTGGGAATGGCGATTCTGGAACCTCTGAAAAGACTGGATGCGGTTGCATATTTGCGATTTGCAAGCGTTTATGAAAAATTTTCCGGAGCGGAAGATTTTGAAAAAGCGATTGCAGAATTGCGCAGAATTCAGCATGAAGAAGAAAAAGAAATGCAAATGGGTCAGTCAATGCTGTCTCAGACATCTGAACTGTCTCAGGAGTCTGAATCTTCTCACGAGACTGAATCGTCTCAGCCGGTTGAACTTTCCTGAACGTCAGAATTTGCGGATTTGCCTGAATGTTTTATTGACTGTTCGTTCTCGTTTGCCGATGTGCAGCAGCATTGCGGTTTATTCGCACGCTTCAAATTTGCGCAATGAAAATGCAAAATTGCAGGTTTTGAATAAGAAACTGTTTTGCCGAACGGCAGACAATTGTCGACAGTGCTCTTATGCACGATATCGTGTACAGTGAAATTAATGTTGAAACGGAGTTGAAATTATGCTGATTGCGGGGTTTGATGCGTCTCCCGTACTTGGATGGCATGTTGCAAATTCAGTAAAAAAGTCATACAGGGGCAAAACAATATGACAAGAAACGAATTTGAGGCTTTGCTTGATCAATGCTGTGATCTTCTGACGGAAGAAGCACAATCGACGAATGAAATATAAGCCTTCGGGCAGTCTTTTTCAAGAGTAAAAGCGGATAAGGAGTGTGTTTGTTATGGAAAGAAATAAGCTTGTCGCTCCCGTTTTAAAATGGGCAGGCGGAAAAAGGCAGCTGCTGGGAGATTTTGCTGAGCTGCTGCCTCGAAAAAATAATTCCTATTGCGAACCGTTTATCGGCGGAGGTGCTTTGCTGTTTCATCTGCAGCCTTCCAAGGCTTTCGTCAATGATGTTAATAAAGATCTTATTTGCGTTTACACTGTGATAAAGAATAATGTTGACGATTTGGCGGAAGAATTGAAAAAATATAGAAATGACGAAGAATTCTTTTACGAAGTTCGCAGTTGGGACAGAGATAAAAAACAATTTGATTCTTTGACGGAAATACAGAGAGCAGCCAGAGTTATTTATCTGAATAAAACTTGTTATAACGGTCTGTACCGTGTCAACAATGCCGGAGAATTTAATGCTCCTTTCGGAAAATACAAAAATCCGAACATTGTAAACGAACCTGTATTGCGTGCCGTAAGCGCTTATTTCAATTCAGCCGAAGTGCATTTTTTCTGTTCTGATTATTCGGAAATATTGGAAAAAATAAAAGAGGACACATTCGTGTACTTAGATCCTCCTTATTATCCGATATCAGAAACGTCGAATTTTACAGGTTATGCAAAAGGCGGTTTTTCTAAAAAAGATCAGATTCGACTGCGCGAATGCTGTGACGATCTGAACAGACGCGGAATAAAGTTCATGCTTTCAAACTCTGCCGCGCCTTTCATTTTGGAACAATATTCTGCTTATAACATCACAAAAGTGCGCGCAAGAAGAGCCGTAAATTCTGTCGGCAGCAAACGCGGCGATATTGAAGAAGCAGTAGTGAGAAATTATGAATAAACCGACATTAAATGATGCAGTCAGGGCAATGACTGGTTATAAAACTTTTCGAATCAATAATCGCAGATATTTGGGCAATAAGTACAAACTGCTTCCGTTTATTATGCGAACAGTGAATCGCGAATGCACCGATATATCTTCTGTTGCGGACATTTTCGCGGGCACGGGAGCCGTTGCCTCGGCATTTTCTGACAAAACCGTTATAACCAACGATATGCTTTACAGCAATTACATTTGCCATAATGCTTGGTTTTCTCCCGAAAAATACAGAGAAAAAACGATTATTGACTTAATTGAAGAATATAATGCGCTGAAAAAATGCGAAGACAATTACATGACCGAAAATTTTTCCAATACATATTTCAGTCGCGCAGATTGCTCAAAAATCGGCTGCATTCGAGAAAATATCGAAAAAAGATACAGAGAAAACGAAATAACATTTCGTGAGCGATCGATGCTGACAACATCCCTGCTGTATGCCATGGATAAAATTGCGAAAACATGCGGTCACTATGATGCGTACCGGAAAGGCGTTTCATTTGAACAGTCGCTTGAATTATGCGTGCCTCTTGCAAAAAATGATAACAGCGAGAAAAATAAATGCTATAACGAAGATGCAAATGAACTTGTAAAGAAAATAAAAGCAGATCTGGTATATATAGACCCTCCTTACAACTCAAGACAATACGGCGACGCGTATCATCTTCTTGAAAATGTTGCCCGATGGTCAAAACCTGATGTTTACGGAGTGGCAAGAAAAATGAACAGAGACTCTCTGAAAAGCAGATATTGCACGAAAGAAGCGACAAAAGCATTTGAGGAACTGGTCGAAAATATTAATGCGAAGTATATTCTCATGTCATACAACAATATGGCTTCGAAAGGAAACGACAGATCAAATGCAAAAATATCAGATGAAGACATAAAAACAATACTGTCCTAAAAAGGAGAGTTGAAAATATTTTCAGAAGAATACAGACCATTCACAGCAGGAAAATCAGCAATTAAAAACAACAGAGAACGACTGTTTCTCGTGCAAACGACGAAAGATTGAACATGAACCGATCGCCGATTAACTGCACCGGAGGAAAATATAAACTTCTGCCCCAAATACTGCCGTTTTTTCCTGAACGAATCGAAACGTTCGTCGACCTGTTTTGCGGAGGATACGATGTCGGAATAAACGTGTCTGCAAAAAAACATGTCTACAACGATTGCAGCGAGCCGTTAATAGGATTGTATAAGACCGTTAAACGCCTTTCAAATGAAGAATTTTTGAAAAAAGTATGTGAAATAATAGAAAAATATCAATTGTCGCAAAGTGCGCAAAAAGGTTACGGTTTTTACGAATGCGAAAGCAGTGCGGGGTTAAGCGAATACAACAAACCGCATTATCTTAAACTCAGAGATGATTTTAATGCGAGAACAGTTAAAGACGATTCATATTACGTGACGTTCTACGTGTTGATCGTTTATGCTTTCAATAACCAAATACGCTTTAATTCATCGGGAAAATACAATCTTCCAGTCGGAAAACGCGATTTTAACAAACATATGGAAGAAAAACTTTTGCAATATGCGAAAATAATCAAAAAACAAGACAGCATATTCGAATGCCGGGATTTCAGAAACTTTGACTGCAAAGAATTATCGGAAAATGACTTCGTTTACGCCGATCCGCCTTACCTTATCACTTGCGCTGCGTATAACGAAAAAAATGGCTGGACAGAAAAAGACGAACGCGATCTGCTTGACCTGCTGGATTATCTCGATTCTCGCAACACAAAATTTGCTTTGTCGAACGTTACTGAATCGAAAGGCAAAAAAAATCATATCCTCCAAAAATGGTTGAAATCGCGAAAAAAATATAAAATCGCAAACCTGAATTACAGTTACAAAAACTCCAATTATCAAAGAAAAAACAAGGAATCGCAGACAAAAGAAGTTCTTATAACCAACTGTTGAGGAGCAGATAATGAAGGTAAAGAGAAGTCAAGTGTTTAATCTGATGGATACAAACGGTCGCAGACGGGACGTGATACGTGCCTTATCCGGTTATATTGAAATTCTCGATAAAATTAAAAAGAATGTTGGCGAATCTTGGAATAGTATGCCTGAAAGTCCTGTTCAATACGAATTTTATAAGGAAACAATAAAAATATTTTTGAATATTCCGAGCAAGAAATTCATGCGATCAATACTCATATACAGGACGAATTTTTTGGTGCTGAAATTGAAAAAATTCCTTCTATAGCGTCAAAGAGGAGAAAAGAAGATTTCGAAAAATATATTTCTGATTTTTATCCTAAGGATGTTGTGAAAGAGCTTCTTGGACTTTTCAAAGATAGAAAAAATGACAAATTAATTAAAGAAAGAGTGAGTCAAGATTCAGATGTTCCGACTATTTACGAATATGTAGTTGGTATAGCTTGGTATTACTTTTCCGGGAAGCGGATTGATTTATTGTCCGGTTTTAATTTGACTCTTTCTGCAAATTTTGAACCGTTGGTTCATGCAGGAGGCGGACAAGGAGATATTGTTATTTATGAAGATGACAAAGTTGTTATGTTGGAAGCAACTTTGATGAAGCCAAACAGTCAAAAACGCGGAGAGTGGGAGCCTGTTCTTCGTCATTCTGTCAATCTTAAGATTGAAGAAGAATTAAAAGATACAGGACGAAACGTTATGTCATTTTTTATTGCGGACGATTTTGACAGTAATACTATAAATATTTGGAAAGCCGTATCAGCTGTTCCGATGGAATCGACTGTAAAACGAGGGTGTTTTACAGACAATGTAATTATAATGCCGGTTAGTTCGGAAGAATTGTCAAATCTGATTGACAAGGCAAAAGATTATGAGGAAATACTCGAAAAAGTAAAAAAATTGTTTGAAACAGAAAGAATCAATTTCAATTTAGGATGGAGAAGCGAGTTTATTGATGCAATCATATAACGGGCGGGGTAATAACCGCTTAATCTCGCATATCAAAGATTAATGATTTTATAAGAATAGAAAATTTTCCGTTTTTGGAATGCGTTTCTCCCTAAGAAACCAGGAAGAAACGCAAAATACAGAAATTTTCTTATGCTCTGACATGACAGCTGCTCTGACAGAACAGCAAAGCAAATCACAAAAGCGGCATAATACGCTTGTCCGACTCGGTTCGCACGATAATCAGCTTCTGCGTGGGGCGGGTCATCGCAACATACAAATCCGAAGCCGCAGTAAGACGCGAAGCGGCATTATCGGCAATAAGCGAAGGCTGAAGCAGGATAACTGCGTCATATTCCAAACCCTTAACATCCTGAGGAGAAACAACGCAAACCTGACGGTCATGCAAAGGCTGATTCGAAAGTCTCTCATACTCAGATTCGGGAAGTCTGTCGGAAAGCAAATCAAAAACGCGTTCTCTCGCTTTGCGCAAAATCGACTCGTCGCAAATAACCGCAATGCGCCCCGTCCCGTCCGAACCGACAAACTGAGAATAAATATCCGACATCCGTTCCGCAGCCTTAATCGAAAGCAGTTCGACAAGCTTCTCAGAATCCCCGTCAGGCTCAGTTCCGGATTTAAGCTCGGATTCAATCTCGGATTCAAGCTCATTCCCGGCATTATTGCCGCCGACAATATGCTGCTCGACAGCCCCCGGAACGCTTCGAACTGCCTCAAGAGTCGAAACATACAATCCTTCGCTTTTCGCAAACTCGCCCGCAAGCTGCGAAACTTCGCGCGGATTGCGGTAATCGACAGTCAGCTCATGAAGATTCCACTCGCCGGCTGCGAAAACAGAATCCAGCATATCCTCCCATGAGCGAGCGCCCGCAGTATTCGAAGTCTGCGCAACATCGCCGACAATCGTAAACGACCTGGAAGGACAGCGTCTGACCAGAATCCTCCAATCCATCGCAGTCAGCTCCTGAGCCTCGTCAACGACAATATGCCCGAAAGTCCACTCGCGGCTGTTGCGAGCATGTTCAAACATTTCATCCTCGCTCAGTCCGTTCATCGAGTTAAGCAGCTGAGAAGCATTGACAAACCGCGAATCGACCCCCGACATGGCAAGCGACTCGCGAGCATATTCCTCCTCGCGTTTGCGCCGCGCTTCAGCCGCAGCTCTCTGTGCTTCCTCTTTCGGATCCGGTCCTAAAAGCTCAAAAGCCTCATCCAAAATCGGAATGTCAGAAACCGTAAACTCAGAACCCGCAGGTCGCACAAGCAAAGCAATCTGGCTGTCATCGAGCCAGGGAGCAAACCGTTTCAGCCGCTCGGGTCTGGAAAACATGTTGTCCACAAGCCATTGTCCGGTCATCGGCAGCCAAGCCAGGTTAAGCGTTTTGCGCACCTTCTCTTCCAAGTAAAGCTGTTTGGTCACATCATTGAGCTCATCCTGTTTCGGTTCGCCCTCCAGCTTGTCCGAATACTGTCTGCAAAGCAGAGAAATCATCGACTTGACAAAAGTCTTTCGAGCAATATTGTGCGGCTTTCGCGTGCGGAAAGCATTTCCCTGAGCCTGCTCGATATCCGAAGCGAGAATCTCCAGCCTGATTCCGTTGACATAAACGGCCGGCAGATCTTTGGGAATCCTCACGCGAGCCTTAACCGCATTGGCAACGGCAGCGGCCATTCTGACATCGCCCTTAAGTTCCGCGGCTTTAGCGCTGTCGGTTTTGGTTGCGCGCACGCCCGGAATTATATCGCTTATCGTTCTGCTGATAATTCCCGTCTCGCCCAAAGACGGCAAAACCTTGTCAATATAATTCAAAAACGCCGCAGAAGGACCGACAACCATAACGCCCGAACCCGAAAGAGCCTTCCTGTACGTATACAGAAGCCATGCTGCGCGATGAAGCGCAACTGCGGTTTTGCCTGTTCCCGGACCTCCCTGCACGACAAGCGGCTTTCTCATATCTGCCCTGATTATCTTGTCCTGCTGCGACTGGATTGTTGCGACAATATCTCCCATTTTTCCGGTTCTTCGCGAACTTAAAGAAGCCAGCAGAGCACCTTCCCCGGTAAGAGTTCCGGCTTTGAGAGCTTTGCTGACATGTTCCGAGTCAATCTCCAAAACCTCGTCCTCAACCGCCGCGACAGTGCGCTGTTTTAAAGTTATATGTCTGCGAAGCGCGATATTTCCGTGATTTTTCGGCGTTGCCTCATAAAAAGGGCGCGCAGACTGCGCTCGCCAGTCGATAATAATCGGATCGAGACTGCTGTCTGAAATGCCGATTCGTCCCACATGCATTGTCTCGCCGTCCGTATTGTCCAGTCTGCCGAAAACAAGCCTGTCCTCAACTGCGCGATATCTTGCCAGCCTGTCCTCGTACATTGCCGCAAACGAGTCGCGTTCAGTGCGCTGGGTAGGCGAGCCGTGACCTCCCGCAGCTCGCACGGAATCCAGCTTTTTCTTCGTTTCAAGGCGTATTTCGTCCAGCCTTGCGTATGCGGCATCGACTGTTTTCTGTTCTTCGTTAAGCTGTTCGAAGGTACCCGGCATTTTTTGTTCCTGTCGTTTTTTATAGCGGAAAAGCAACGATAAATAATACACCGGGGCGCGTATTTTTGCCTTTTCTGCGTGTTGCGCAGTCTTTTATGCGTTATTTTTTCTTTCCGATTTTTCAGTTTTGTTTTCCGAAAATTTTTTATGCGGCAAAAAAATCGCAGTTTCTGATTCTGAATGGATGAAAAGTGGGGAATTGTGGATGGAAATGGTGTAAAGTGGAGAATATTGCAATTGCAGGGCGAGACGGGATCGGAGGCGAAATATGGTTGAAGCGGCCGGGCAAAATATCGGCGCACAGCCTGAAAATGCTGCTCTCCGACAGTCTTCCGAACAGTGTTCAGAACAGTCTTCCGAACAATTTTCGCCCCTTCTTTTGGGTACATACAATCCCAAAATCGACTCCAAAGGCCGCATTACTCTGCCTTCGAAATTCCGCTCTCATCTGACCGGCGGTCTTGTTTTTGCCCGAGGGCAGGAACGCTGCGTATACATATTTCCGCAAAACGAATTTCGCCGTATCGCAGCTCAAATTCAGCACACTTCGCTGAGCAATAAAGCGGCTCGCAGTTATCTGCGCGTTTTCCTTTCAGGAGCTGTCGACGATGTTCCGGACAAGCAGGGAAGAGTCATCGTTCCTCAGATTTTGCGCAAATATGCGGGAATCGAAAAAGACGTCACCGTTATCGGAGTGGGGACAAGAGCCGAAATTTGGGATACGGCCGCTTGGGAAGAGTATCTGGCTTCTCAGGAGGAAGATTATTCGAATATGGCCGACGATGTGCTTCCGGAGGTTGATTTCTGATGTCCGAAATTGACAAAATTCATGTTCCCGTTCTGCTTGACGAATGCATTGAGCTTGTGACGGGAAATTTTGCGAATCTTGAGCGGAAAAACCCTGTGATTGTCGACTGCACTCTCGGTCTTGCGGGTCATTCGACGGCTTTTCTTTCTTCTGCTGCGTCTGCGACCGTAATCGGAATAGACAGGGACGGGCAGGCTTTGGAACTTGCGTCTCAACGCGTGGAAGAAGCCGGTTTTGCAGACAGATTCATTCCGGTTCATTCGGCTTTCGATTCTCTTGGCGAGATTTTGGATAACAGAAATATCGCAGGCGTTGACGCGGTTTTTATGGATTTGGGACTTTCCAGCCTGCAGATTGACGAAACTGAACGCGGATTTTCCTATTCGAAAGACTCTGCTTTGGATATGAGAATGGACAAAAGGCAGAGCAAAACTGCTCAGACGATTGTCGACACGTACTCGGCAGAAGAGCTGACGCGCATTTTCCGAGAATACGGAGAAGAAAAGTTTTCGGCAGCAATTGCCCGCGCGATAGTTTCCGGACGGGAAAACGGAGAGAGAATTTCAAGTTCCGCGCAGCTTGTCAAACTGGCGGACGAAGTTATACCGCGCTCGCGCAGACCTGCCGGCAATCCGGCAAAACGCATTTTTCAGGCTTTGCGCATAGAAGTGAACGGAGAATTGAACAAACTGGCTTCGACGCTGCCTCAGGCTGCTTTGCATTTGAATGTCGGAGGGCGCATTGTCGTCGAATCTTATCATTCGCTCGAAGACAAGATTGTGAAAAAATTTATGCGCAAAGGCATTCAGGCGGACGTTCCGGCTGGGATTCCCGTTATTCCCGAAGAAGCAAAGCCTTTTTTCTCTGATGTTACGCGCGGCGCATTGAAAGCGGATTCTGACGAAATATCAGACAATCCGCGTTCTGCGTCCGTTCGTCTTCGCGCAGTCGAACTTATCCGCGAAATCCCGGAATCAAAAAAAGCAGAATTCGCAAAAGAAGCTGCCGGCGAAAAAATCAGACCGCAGAAACTGAAAAAGTCGGGAAAGCTGAAAAAACCGAAAAAACATCGATAAGCAGCAGCAGACGTCAATAAATAACGGCAAACCGAAAACGCACAGCAAACGAAAAGAAGGAAAGAAAATGTCAGTCCGTCCGAAAACAGTTCGCAGTTCTGCAAGTTTCAGCAGGCCTTCCTTGCGGACGGCGAACCGTCCTCAGCCTCGAGGACGCGAAGCATTTGCAGGCAGCGACGTAAGAATCGCAAGACGCGAGAAAATCGTGTCGCGCATACGCAGCCGTTCCGTAAGCGTCATGCATATTGCCGCCGCGCTTATGATTCTTATTGCGGGTCTTATAGGTTCGCTTATACTGAGAACTCAAATGGCTGCAAATTCGTTTGAAATAAGCGAGACGGAGAAAAACATAAGCCGCCTGACCCAGGATATTCAGGATGACAGAGCAAAACTGGAATCGCTGTCTTCTTCGCTTCCCGACAAAGCGAACGGACTGGGAATGGTCGCCGGAAACGACTCTGTAACCGTTAATATGGAAGGATATCGTCAGTGAGAAAAGCTTCGGGCGGCGCAAAGCCGAGAATGCGTGACATATACCGTCGTCGCACATTGTCTCTGATGTGCATTTTCTGCATTCTGTTTTTGGCTTGTTTTGCCCGATTTGCTCAGCTGCAGCTTTTCAGGGACAGCACGGCCGCAGAAGCTGCCGACAGACGCACCGTAGTTCGCGCTCTCGAGGCGTCGCGCGGTACGATTAACGACGCGAACGGCGTTATTCTTGCTCAAAGTGCGGACAGATATACGGTTTATGCGGATCAGAGAGGCGCAGCCGGGTTTGAGCCGCTGGAATGTTCGCAGAATTACGAAACGGAATGTCATCAGATTGACGGAAAAAATGTCGAAGGCACAGGACCTGCGGCCGTTGCAAGACTTCTGGCTCCGGTATTAGGCGAAGATACGAAAGAGCTGGGCGGCAAGCTGGTCGGGGACAATGCGTATGTCGTGCTGAAGAAAAACGTCACTCCCGAAATTAAAAGAAAAATAGACGATTTGAATCTTGCCGGAATTATCGGCACTGAGAAAACTTCAGTGCGCGAATATCCCAACGACACGCTTTTAGGGTCTATTCTGGGCGGAATAGACAATGACGGAAACGGCGTTGCCGGCGTGGAAAAAATGGCAGATGAATCGCTTAAAGGCGAAAACGGCTCGGTCAGATATCAGCAGGGAATGTACGGGCAGGAAATTCCGGGAACTCAGACTGAGACAAATCCCGAGAAAAACGGCGGAACGGTAAACCTGACAATTGATCAGGATGTGCAATGGTATGTGAATAAAGCTCTTAAAGAGGGCAAAGAAGAAAACGGAGCCGCCTGGGGAGTTGCGGTTGTTCAGGAAGTGTCCACAGGAAAAATTCTTGCAATTTCGGATACGGACGCGTATGCTGCCGGCAGTGCGGACGCGAAACTGAAAGGTTCGCGCGCGATGACATACACTTATGATCCGGGTTCTACGGGAAAAGTCATTACCGTTGCCGGCGTCCTGCAGGAAGGACTTCATAAGATAACCGACCGGTTTTCCGTTCCCGAATCGATTACGCTTGACGGGCAGACTTTTCGTGATGCCTCCAGTCACGGAGCGTGGAATATCACTCTTGCGGGCGTGTTGACATATTCGTCCAATGTGGGAACTCTTATGGCTTCGCAAAATTATTCTCTGCAGAAAAGGTATGAATACATGAGCAGATTCGGACTGGGACAGTTGAGCGGAATTAATTTCCCGGGAGAATCTCCGGGGCTTTTTTACAACTGGGATCAGTGGGACGGCCGCATGAAAAATACAGTGCTGTTCGGTCAGGGGTATACTTCCAACGCTCTTCAGATGACCAATGTTTTTGCCACAATCGCAAATAAAGGAGTGCGCATGGGGCAGAAACTGATCGACAAATCGAGCGACGCGAACGGCAACGATACTACGCCCGAAACGAATGCGCCGCAGCGCGTTCTGGATGAGCAGGTTGCTGCCGATGTCCTCAATGCGCTTGAGACCGACAGCGAGTTTTACAAGCTTAAAATAAACGGATACAGGTACGGAGCGAAAACCGGAACGGCCGAGGTCGCTTCGGACAACGGAGAACTTTCGGGCATTGTAGGCGACTTTATCGCTGTGGTTCCGTCGGATAATCCGCGCTATGTCGTTTCGGTTTTTTATCGCGACCCGGTCAAAACTACCGACGGTCTGCAGACAGCCGGTCCGACTGCGACAAAAATCGGAGAATTTCTTATGCAAAAGTATCAGGTTCCGAAATCGCCTGAACGTCAAAACGGTGTTGAACCTACTTGGAGATAGCATAAAACCGCTTTGCATTTCGTTCGGCGATCCTCATCGCTGCCGGGATGATAAATGTGCGCCTGCACGTTTAGAATGATTAAAGCAGTCTGGGAAATTCGCGCAAGAGCCGCTTTTTCGGTTTCTTTGCAGCGTAAGTTTTCCCGGAACGGAAGTGAACATATGAACAACATTAACGGGAGGTGTTCTTATGAGTTTGCTGTGTGCGGCATCCGACGTGAGAATTACGCTGGGTGATCTAAAGAATGCCTTTCAGCTTCAGGTTTCTCCCTCGTATTCTGACGATGTGACGCTTACGTCTCTGTCTGACAGTCTGCAAAGCGTTACGACAGGTTCTCTTTATATGCCTTCTTTTGAGGAATGCGGCAAAGCGAATGTGTGCGACATTGTCGGCTCGGCTGAAAAGCGCGGCGCTTATGCGGCATTGCTGCCGGCTTCTCTTAAAGAGGAAGAAACGTCTCAATCTTTCGGCATACCGGTTTTGTTCGGAGATTTGGATATTGACAAAATCGGGAGTCTGATTGCGGGTTTTGCGGGACATCCTGCGGATTCCATGGCGGTTTTTGCAGTATGCGGTTCCGGCGCGACTAAGGCAGTTATGCGCATTGCAAGCCTTTTGCATGTTTTGGGCAATCCTACCGGCGTTATTTCTGCTTCGAAATCATGCAGCATTGACAGGGATTTGAATTTGTCTTTCCCTCTCACGATTGCAGATGTTTATCAGACTCTGTCCGTTTTGTCCGAGGACGGCTTGTCTTCTGTGGTCATATGCATGGATGACGAAACTTTGACGCATACGGCTCTGACCGGCGTCGGGATAGATGTTGTGGGACTTACGGGAGAAATTCCCGATTATCTTTGCGCCAGCGAATGTTGCGATTCGTCTGAAAGAATCGATTCGGCACAAAGATCCGATTCGGCGCTGTCTGCGCCTGAGCAATCCTCGGCGTTCGAATCAGCCGGCACTCCTCGCAGCGATACCGATTTAGAGAGAACGCAGCCGATTAATACAGATTCGAATGAAGCAGAATTGAATTATATGCATGTCAAATGGGCTTCTGATGTTCTTAAAAAATACGGAAACGGATTCTCTGAGATAACTCACGTTGCGCGCGCGGACAAAGATGATGCAGCTCTTGTTCGCAGCGTCGGCGAATCTGCAAAAGAAGAAGACTTGAAAGCCTTGGCGGCTGCTGTTGCCATGGCTGCGGCCGCAGGCGTGCGGAGAAACGGAATCAGGGATGCTTTGCGCATGTCTCTCAAACTTGACAGGTAAGCAAAATTGAGGCGAAAATGCAGCCGTTGAAAGCTGTTGTGCCGGCCGTGCTTGCAAAACAGCGTTCCGTCATATTAAGCATATTAAGCAGTGTTCAGAAAGACAGGAAAATAAATGATTTCAGCCGATATACGAGAAATTCTCGGGGCAACCGGGGGACGTCTTGTCAGGACAGATTTGCTGAAAGAATCCTCTTGCGCAACTTCTGTTGCAATCGATTCGCGCAAAATTGTTCCGGGGTCTTTGTTTGTCGCGATAAAAGGAGAACGCGCCGACGGTCATGATTTCGTCAGACAGGCTGCTTCGACTGCGGTTGCTGCGGTTGTCGATCATCAGGTCGAGGCAGACATTGCGCAGATTGTCGTGCCTGACACGGTTGTCGCGCTGGGACGCCTTGCGCGAATGAACATTGAAAAACGCAGGGCAATGGAAAAAGATTTTACTGTTGCGGCCGTAACAGGTTCTGCGGGAAAAACGACGACGAAAGATCTGCTCAGTGAAATACTTCGCGCAAAAGGCAGCGTCGTGTCTCCCGAAGGCTCTTTCAATAATGAAATCGGTTTGCCGCTTACCGCGCTTCGCGTTGATGAAAACACGCGTTATTTCGTTGCCGAAGCCGGAGCATCAGCCGTGGGAGAACTGACTTATCTGGCTTCTCTCGTTCGGCCCGATATTGTCATAGAGCTGAAAGTCGGAGTCGCTCATTTGGGCGTTTTCGGCTCATCGGAACGTCTGAGAGCCGCGAAAGCCGAACTTTTGCACGCTCTGCCGGCAGACGGAACCGCGATTTTGAATGCGGACGATCCCAATATTGCGAATATGGATGTCGAATGCGCGGCAGAAAACATTATGAAATTCGGAATTGAAAATCCGGACAGTCTTGACTGCGCGGCTGAAAATATTGAGACCGACGAGTTTGACAGAGCTTCTTTCGACCTGAAATTTGCCGACGGGCAGCGCGCGCGAATTTCTCTCAATATTTCGGGAGCGCATAATGTTATGAACGCTCTTTCTGCGGCTTCGGCAGCATACTCGCTGGGGTTTGACGCAAAATTGATTGCTTCCAAACTTTCCGGAATGCAGAAAATAAGCCCTCATCGGATGGCTGTTTTTGCGATGGAAAAAAACGGCAAAAAAGTCACTGTTATAGACGATTCGTTTAACGCGAACCCCGATTCGGTTAAGTGCGCTCTGCAAAGCCTTGAAAAATGGGACAGAGGAAATGCCGTGTTCAGAACGGCGGTTTTGTCTGCAATGCTTGAGCTGGGCGAATCTGAAAATGAACTTCACGAGCAGATCGGAGAGTTTGCGTCGCAAATATGCGATGCGGTTATTCTGGTCGGAAGCCGAAGCGATGGAGATACTGACAGGCTTGCAAAGGTTATGCATAAGAGCGCCGAAAGGACAGTTGAAAGGGCAGTTGAAAGCAGCGCTTCGCAGGATTCGAACCGCTTGGCGCGCGTAATTTTTGCTGCCGATATTGACGAAGCGGACAAGGCGGTTGAACGTCTTGCTTGCGAAAATGATAATGTGACGGTTCTTCTGAAAGGATCGCACGCTTCAGGCTTGGGCGTGCTGGCCGAACGCTGGGAGGAGCAGAGCCGATGATAGCTTTTCTTATAGGTTTCCTTGTTTCGCTGTTTACCGGTTTTGTCGGGATTCCGCTTTGCATCC
The DNA here is from genome assembly GCA_900314875.1 of uncultured Actinomycetes bacterium. Classification (GTDB taxonomy): domain Bacteria; phylum Actinomycetota; class Actinomycetes; order Actinomycetales; family Bifidobacteriaceae; genus RUG039. The sequence goes on from OMWX01000002.1 coordinate 132,251, forward strand.
GGCTGGTCAACAGGCTTCATTACGGACAGTATATCCGTCAGGACGGTCCTCAGTCTCACCAGATTAAGCGCGGAACTCCCACGATGGGCGGCGTCGTAATAGTCGCGGCAACCGTCGCAGGGTGGACAGCTTCGGCTCTGTACCGCAATATCGCGCTGGGCATAAGACCGAGCAATACTGCGATGCTGGTGCTTTTCGCCATGATTTCCATGGGATCTTTAGGTTTTATCGACGATTTTGCGAAAGTTGCCAAAAAACAGAACGAGGGATTGTCGATTCATATGAAATTTATCGGACAATTCGCTTTCGCAACGATTTTCGCGCTCCTTACTCTTATGTTTGACAATTCGGCCGATTCGGATTCGGCGCGGTCGGGCATTACGTTTATAGAAAAAACTGTTATCAGTTTTGACGCTTTAGGCAAGATTGTTTCGACGATTCTGTTTATTCTTTGGATAAACCTGCTTATGGCGGCTTGGACGAACGCTTTTAATCTCACTGACGGTCTGGACGGTTTGTGTGCCGGAAATTCGATTTTTGCATTTTTCGCGTATGTTGTTATCGGCTTGTGGCAGAGCAATCATATTGCCGGCATTACCGAATCGGGGTTCGGATATAATGTTCCGTCTTCTGCGGATTTGGCGATTATCGCGGCTTGCGCTGCGGCGGCCTGTTTCGCGTTTCTGTGGTATAACACGAATCCGGCACTGATTTTTATGGGAGATACGGGGTCTTTATCTTTGGGCGGACTTTTCGCTGCGCTTTCCGTCGCTACTCATACCGAAATTCTGGCAGTTCTTATAGGCGGTCTGTTCGTTATTGAAACGCTTTCCGACGTTATACAGATTTCATGTTTCAAAATGACTCGCAAACGCGTTTTTAAAATGGCTCCGATTCACCATCATTTCGAGCTTATGGGATGGCCGGAAAATAAAGTGGTCGTGCGCTTCTGGATGATTGAGGCTCTGTTTTCGGTGATCGGTATGATTGTTTTTTACACGAACTGGGTTGCCGAATCCGGTATTGCATAAAGCAGATTTTGCGTCGAAAAAAACGACTGCTGCCGAAAAGACGGGCGAAAAACGACTGCAAAAAAGTGACTTTCAGAAAAAACGGAGAATCGCATTCATGAATGACAATGTAATCGACTCGCTTAAAGCGGAGCGAAAAAAGGCTCTTATTGCGGGGCTTGGGGCTTCGGGCGAATCTGCGAAAAAGGCTTTTGAGCATTTTAATGTCGAAACATTAACTTTTGATGCAAACAGACCCGATGCGGATTATGCGGGCGTTTCTCATGTCGATTGGAGTCAAATCGGAGCTGTCGCGGCTTCTCCCGGATTTTCTCCGAACAGTGAAATACTTGCGGCTGCGCGCGAAAATGCCGTCCCGATAATAAGCGAAGTCGGGCTGGCAAGGCAGATTGCTGCTTCTGACAGTGCGCAATGGGTCGGAATTACAGGAACGAACGGAAAAACTACGACAACCGAGATGACGGCCGCAATGATTCGATTCGCCGGCATTGACGCGGCGGCTGTCGGAAATATCGGAGTTCCCGTCACGCAGTCTGTTTTGGAAAAACACGAAGCGTACGTTGCGGAATTAAGCTCATTCCAGCTTCACTATACGAATGCGGCGGGTTTGGACTGCGCTGCGATTACGAATCTTGCCGACGATCATCTCGACTGGCACGGCAGTTTCGAAGCTTATGCCGCCGACAAAGCAAAAATATTTGAAAATACAAAAAAAGCGATTGTTTACAACGCGGACGACGAAAAAACCGCTCTGATTGCTCAAAATGCCAAAGTCGGCGAAGGCTGCATAAAAATCGGGTTTACGCTCTTGGAACCGCAAGAAGGGCAAATAGGTATAAAAAACGGCAGTATTGTAAACAGATCGCAAGCCGGCGACGGTTCGGGGAAGCGCTTTGTTGCGAAACTGTCGGATTTCCCATTTATGTGCGCGGCTGACGGAAACATGTATCCTCACCTTGCGGCCGACGCTTTGTGCGCTCTGGCTGTTGTTTTCGGTTTGGGAATCGATAATGCGAAGGCTCTTGAGGCTCTCAGACGTTTCAGCCCGGGAGATCACAGGATAAAAACTGTTGCAGTTAAAAAAACGGACGGCACAGATATTGTTTTTGTCGACGATTCCAAGGCCACGAACAGTCATGCGGCGGCGGCTTCTCTTAATTCTTTTGCGGATAAAAGCGTTGTGTGGATTGCCGGGGGGAAAGCAAAAGGAGCGCGTTTTGAGCAGCTGATTCGAACGCAAAAACAAAAAATAAAGGCTGCTGTAATTATCGGAGTCGAACAGAAAGAAATGAGAGAAGCTTTTGAAAGCGAAGCTCCTGAAATTCCTGTCGTTTATATAAGTCCCGAACCTGCCGGGACGGTTATGCAAAGAGCCGTGGAACAGGCAGGGAGGCGAGCGGAAGACGCAGATTGTGTTCTTTTGGCTCCCGCCTGCGCTTCCATGGATCAGTTCAAATCCTATGCGGAACGCGGAGACTGCTTTGCAAAAGCGGCTCGCGAATATGCAGAAAAGCCGGCGCAATCATGAAATTCGGAAGAAAGAAAACAAAAACCGGCCGGACAGGGAAAGACAGCGAACTGAAAGGGCTTGACAAAGCCGTCGAACTTGCGACCCGCGGATCGGATATTTACGATTCCGGCACAGTTCGTGGGGAGTCATACGAGGGAATGCGTTGCATTTTCAATCCTGTGTACTGTTTTTACGGATTCATCGTGTCGGTTACTCTGCTGACTTTTATCGGGCTTACGATGGTTTACTCCAGTTCGTCCGTTTCTCTGCTGTCGTTTGGCGAAGATCCGTGGACGAAAGGTTTCAGCCAGACTGTTTATGCCGGCATCGGCTTTTTTGCTGCTCTGGCCGCTTCAATGCTTAAAGCTGATTTTTACAAGAGAATTTCGGGCTGGCTGCTTGTCGGAGCAACGATTTTTCAAGGTCTTACCGTTACCGTTTTCGGGCATTCCGCAGGAGGTCACGCAGGCTGGGTAAACGTTGCCGGTCTTCCGGTTCAGCCTGCCGAATTTTTGAAATGCGCCATATGTTTAAGTCTGCCGTACGTGCTTATAAATGCTTCAGAGGAAGCCCGCAAAGCCGGAAAAAAACGTCGCGAACTCAATATTGACGTAAACAAACCGTTCGGAGGAGGTCCGGACGGAAAAAGTTATCAGGACAATTCTTTGTCAAAAAAAGCTTTGCTGCCATATGCGGCTCCGATCTTCATATTCGTCGTCTGCTTCATTGCGATCATGCTTGGAAAAGATTTGGGAACGGCAATGATTATTTTGATAATGGGCGTTTCCCTGCTTTTTGTCGCCGGCATATCCTGGAGATGGCTGGCATCGGTAACAGTCGTAAGCGGATGTATCATTCTTCTTGCAAACGTTATTTTCAATTCGAATCGAATGGTTCGTATCCTTGCGGCTTACAGTTCTTGTTCGGCAGATGACGTCGAAGGAGTCTGCTGGCAGGCTATTCACGGAAATTATGCTTTGGCTTCAGGAGGAATGTTCGGCTTGGGGCTGGGAAATTCGCGCGAAAAATGGAGTTATCTGCCTGCTGCTCAGACCGATTTTATTCTCGCGGTTATCGGCGAGGAGCTGGGTTTTGTCGGAGTATGCTGCGTTATTCTGCTGTTTATCGTTTTTGCATGGTGCATTTTCAATATGGCAATGCGTCATCCGGTTCCGTACAACCGGCTTGTCATGACGGTTATCGGCGTGTGGATTGTCGCTCAGGCTCTCGTCAATATTTTTGTCGTTGCGGGTTATCTTCCGGTTATGGGACTTCCGTTGCCCTTTATCTCATACGGAGGTTCGTCTATTATTATGTGTCTTGCAGCTTCGGGAGTATGTTTGGCAATGGCAAAAGATCAGCCTGAAATTGCTGCCGCACTGAAACGAAAATAGTCGAAAATACGGATTGAGAAAGGTTTGCGCATATGAACATGTCAGGTGGCAAAAATGCGAAGAGAACCGACGGAACTGCCGAATCGGGACGAAGTCTCAATATCGTTTTTGCCGGCGGCGGCACGGCCGGGCATGTCAATCCGCTTTTAAGCATTGCAGCAGCAGTGCGCAAACAGGCTCCGAATGCTGTTATTTCTGTTATCGGAACGAAAGCCGGGCTGGAATCGCGGCTTGTTCCTGCGGCGAATCTGCCGATTGATTATATTGAAAAAGTGCCTTTTCCCAGGGGAATCAATGCGGCTGCGTTTCGCTTTCCTTCCCGCTGGATAAAAGAGACGCGCAAAGTGCGTGAAATTCTTTCTCTTCGCAAAGCCGACGCTGTTGTCGGAGTGGGCGGATATGCGGCAGCTCCAGCATATAAAGTTGCGCATGATATGGGTATTCCGCTTATAATTCACGAGCAGAATGCGAAAGCCGGCATGGCAAATAAGCTTGGTGCGCGCCGGGCTGACTTTATAGGCACCGTCTATGAGAACACCGGTCTTGTTGCGAAAGCTGAAAATGCGCGCATTGAGAGAGTAGGACTTCCTCTTCGCGAATCGATTTGTTCGGCAGTTTCTCGTCTTGAAAAGGATCGCGAAAAAACGCGCGAGGAATGCGCAAAACAGCTCGGACTTGACCCGTCGCGCCCGATTCTTCTCGTTACCGGCGGATCTTTGGGGGCTTTGAGCGTAAATACCGCAGTCGCGAAAAGCTCTCGTGAGCTTCTTCAGGCGGCTCAAATTATTCATCTGACCGGAAAAGGCAAGCTTGAACAGGTTAAAAAACTTGTTGCGCAAGCGTGCGGCGAACAGTGTCTTTCAGGATTGGGCAATGCCGATTGCGGCGATTCTGCTGTCTGTGATTCTGCTGCCGGAAGTTTTTCCGCAGGTTCGGCCGGCGATTATCATGCTGTCGAATACTGGGAAAGAATGGATATCGCATTCTGCGCGGCAGACTTGGTTATAGGAAGATCCGGAGCCGGGACAGTGGCGGAAATAAGCGCTTTGGGCATTCCCGCCGTATACGTTCCGCTTCCGATCGGCAACGGAGAACAGCGGTTTAACGCTGAACCTGTTGCCGATGCTTCAGGCGCAATAATCATAAACGACGAAAATTTTGACTGCGAATATGCCTCTTGTGAGATTCCGAAGCTGATTCGCGACAAAAAGAAGCTGGAATCTATGTCAGAGGCCGCCTGGAAATACGGTATTCGCGACGCGGCAGAAAAAATGGCGCGGGAAATTATTGCCCTCGCAGAATCATACAGACTGCGCAAATAAGGCAGCTAAGCCAAAACGGCTCAGCTGTAACATTAAAAATAAGACAAAAACACGGCAGCAAAAACAATAAAGCGGAAGGAGAAGCCGGAAATGGGCGGCGAAAACACTGACGGACAGCGCAGCGGCAAAGTTCTTGACATTAAAGATAAGAATATAAACGATTTGGGTCGCGTTCATTTTATCGGCATCGGAGGCGCGGGAATGAGCGTTCTTGCGGAAATTCTGCTGCAAAAGGGCATTTCTGTATCCGGTTCGGATCGCGAGAAAAATGAGAAAACCGACAGGCTTGAGCAGTTGGGAGCCGTTGTGTTTGAAGGGCAGAAAGCTGAAAATGTCGAAGGAGCGGACACTGTTGTGCGTTCCAGCGCGATAAAGAGGGATAATCCTGAAATCGTTAAAGCAGAATCGCTGGGAATAAGAATTTTGCATCGTTCGGATATTCTCGCGCTTCTTTTGTCTGAACGAAAAGCGATTACGGTTGCCGGAGCTCACGGAAAAACTACCGTAAGCGCAATGATTTCGCATATTCTTCGCGAAAAAGGCAAAGGCAGTCTTCGGGATCCCGGTTATGCGATCGGCGGAACTTTGAGAATCGGAAACGGTAAGGCTTGCGGCGGTCATGCCGGAAGCGGCGAAGCAATGGTTGCCGAGGCGGATGAGTCGGACGGTTCGTTCCTGAAATACAGTCCGTTTCTGGCGGTAGTTACCAATATTGAACCGGATCATTTGGATTTCTACGGTTCTGCCGAAAAATTCGAGGAGGCTTTTGCGGTTCACATGTCAAACGCTTCCGGGCATATTGTTGCCTGCGCGGATGACGGCGGAGTGCTTTCCGTGTTGAAAACCCTTAAGAAAGAACAGCTTGAACGCACTGTTGTTTACGCGGCCGGTTCTTCCGGCGTTTCCGGCGCCGAGGATTTGGCGGTTGGGGGAATCGTTCGGATCAAACCTGTTTCGTCTGCCGGACTCGAAAGCGCGTCTGCCGGTGACACATCTGTTAATGAAGCTGAGAATGCTGTTGAAAAATTCTCTCTTGTTTTTCCTTCGTCGGCTGTTTTCGGGGAAGAAAATCGGGGCAAAGTTTTGCATGTGACAATTTCTGTTCCGGGAATGCATAATATTCGCAATGCGACTGCAGCGATTTGCGCGGCAGTTCTGGCGGGGATGAAACCTGAAGACGCAGCCGAAGCGATTTCTGATTTTGAAGGAGTTTCGCGCCGTTTTGAAAAAATCGGTTCTGCTGCCGGAATTGAAGTTTATGACGATTACGGACATCATCCCTCAGAAGTTGCTGCCGCTCTTGAAGCGGCTCGCAGACGTTTTCCCGGAAGAACTTTGCGCGTTATTTTCCAGCCTCACCTTTTCTCCAGAACATATTATTTTGCTTCAGAATTTGCGAAAGCTCTTTCGATTGCCGACGATGTTGTCGTAACCGGAATATATCCGGCCCGGGAAAAACAGCGGGATTGGCCGCAGGTTAATGCAGATACTATTGTCAATGCCGCGAATAAGCTGAATATTTCGAATTGCAGCATCTGTTCGGCCGAAACAGAAACAGAGGCGGCAGATATGATAATCTCGCGAAGCAAAAAAGGCGACGCGATTATGACGATCGGAGCGGGTTCTGTAGGCAAAATTGCTCCGTATATCGTTTCGTGCCTGTCTTCAAAAACTGACAAAAGCTGAAGGAGTCTGCGATGGCGCGTGTTATTTCTTCGTCGGGAACATTCGAATCGTCTGAACCGTCAGACTCAGACGTTCGCAAAAAAGATGAAAAAAACGTTGCGGGAGATATGCCGTCAGAGGCGCGAAGCGTGTCTTCTTCTTCTTCTTTCGCGCCTTCAGAAGCGCCGGCTTCGGAATCGCAGCTGCTGTCGTCAAATTCTGCGCATGATTCGGCTGCGGGAAGCGTTAATATTCCGATTCGCCCGAAAATAATTGATTTTTCGGCCCGCCGCAAAGAGAAAACTGCATTTCGCCGATATATCCTCATGAAACGTTGTATCGCGTTTTTCGGCGGTGTGTTTGCGATTTTCATGCTTGTCTGGACTGTGCTTTTTTCGCCGATTTTTCGAGTGAATGAGAATACGTCTCAAATTGAAGGCGCCAACGAATGGGTTACGGAAAGTCAGATATTGAAAATAGTCGCAGAAAAAACAAATAGAGTATATTTTGCGGTGAATGAAAAAGACATATCGTCGGCGATTATGCAGCTTCCCGGCGTTTGCGAAGCGGATGTTTCGCGCAAATTTCCTCACTCGCTGCACATAAAAATCAATGCTTCCGGTCCGATTGCGATTCTTCATACCGCTGCCGGCAGATATATTTCGGTTGACGGTCAGGGGCGCGCATTTGCTTCGGAATCAGATAAAACGTCTGTGCCGATTATTGACGTAAATGACGCGGATTCCGCGTTGTCAAATAAGGCAGTGCACGAGGCTCTGGCAGTTTTGTCCAAACTTGACGAAAGTCAGCGCTCGGCCGTCACGCAGACGACGGCCATAACCCAAGATTCCGTAACTACGGCATTTGAATCCGGTTATTCTGTTATTTGGGGAAATTCCGAGAATATGGATTTGAAAAACGAAATAGTAAAACGCGCCGAACAGCAGATAACATCCGACGGAAAACCCGGTTTTTCGCAGATTGACGTGTCTTCTCCGTCAAATCCTGTCATAAAACAGTGAGATAAAGCAGCGGTAAAACGGAGTAAAAACGGGAACATAAGCAATTGAAAGCAAAACCGCGATATCGGAAAAATTGCAGGCAAATCGCATGAGGATTAATTTAAATCAGCGTCGGTGTCCGCGAAAATCGTTACCGGTCCGTCGTTGATAAGCTCTACCTGCATATGAGTTCCGAATTGTCCTTCTTTTACTTCGATTCCCTCGTCGCGAAGCATCTGATTGAATTTCTTCCACATTTTTTGAGCGTATTCAGGTTTGCCGGCAGAGAAAAAACTCGGACGGTTTCCTTTTCTGATATTCGCGAAAAGAGTGAACTGGGATACAGACAGAATCTGAGCTGAAATATCTTTTGCCGACAGATTCATTTTCCCGTTTTCGTCTTCAAAAATGCGCATATTGACGATTTTTTTGCACATTTTTTCCAGGATTTCTTCGGTGTCCGTGTCTGAAATTCCTATGAGAAGAACAAGTCCGGGACCGATATGTTCGGCCGGGATTTCGGGATTCTCGATGTTCTTCACGCTTGCTTTCGTTACTCTTTGAAGTACTGTACGCATATTTGCAGATGATACCGGCAGTTGAAGCCGGCGGTTGAAACCGGCAGACGTTGCCGACAGACGTTGCGGTCGGGCGAATCTGTCAGGCGAGGCTGTCAGGAACTGCGCGCATTTTTAAGGATTCGTTTTGAGATTCGTTTTTCAGATTCCTCAGGGCAAAATTTATGCACATTGCGTCTTTGTGTTGCCGATAGTCCCTCAATACTACTATTCTTAAATATTGAAACCACAACCGAGTTTTTTAAGGAGTAGTTGTGTCTGCTATTCAGAGCGTATACGCGCGCGAGATTCTTGATTCACGCGGCAATCCTACCGTAGAAGTTGTTTTGACCACCGCTTTGGGCGTTGTCGGACGCGGTCTGGTTCCCTCCGGAGCTTCCACAGGAGAAGCGGAAGCTTGGGAGCGTCGCGACGGCGATAAGGATCGTTACAAGGCAAAGGGCGTTTTGGGAGCCGTTAAAGCCGTTAACGACGAAATTGCTCCCGCTGTTATCGGCATGGAAGTTTCCGAGCAGCGCGCAATCGACGATACGATGATTGCTTTGGACGGTACTGCAAACAAGGGCCGTCTCGGCGCAAATGCCATCCTCGGCGTTTCTCTGGCTGCAATGTATGCTGCTGCCGAAGAAGCCGAATTGCCTTTGTATCGTTACATCGGCGGTTCTAACGGTCATATCCTCCCCGTTCCGAACATGAACATCATGAACGGAGGAGCTCATGCCGACTTCGCAACCGATATTCAGGAGTACATGATTTCTCCCTACGGTTTTGAGACTTACAGCGAAGCTTTGCGCGCGGGCGTTGAGGTATATCACACTCTTAAGAGCGTTTTGAAGAAGGAAGGTCTTGCTACCGGTCTTGGCGACGAAGGCGGTTTCGCTCCCAAGATGAAGTCCAACGAAGATTCTCTTAAATACATCATGGACGCTATTTCTGCTGCCGGCTACGAGCCCGGAAAGCAGATCGGCATTTCTTTGGATGTTGCTTCTTCCGAGTTCTTCAACAAAGAAACAGGTAAGTATCATTTTGACGGCGAAGACCGCGAATCCGCATACATGCTTGATTATTATGAGAAGCTTGTTGACGAATATCCGATCGTTTCCATTGAAGATCCTTTCCAGGAAGAAGGATGGGAAGACTGGGCTGCGATTACCGCCCGTCTGGGAGACCGTCTTCAGTTCGTCGGCGACGACTTGCTCGTAACTAACCCGAAGCGTCTGGCTCTTGGTATTGAACGCGGAGCTGCAAACTCGCTGCTCGTTAAGCTCAACCAGATCGGTACCGTTACCGAAACTCTCGATGCAATCGAGCTGGCAACGCGCAACGGCTTTACTTCCATGGTTTCTCACCGTTCGGGCGAAACTCCCGACACGACCATTTCGGATCTTGCTGTTGCAAAGAACACCGGTCAGATCAAGACCGGCGCTCCCGCGCGCGGCGAGCGTATCGCAAAGTACAACCGCCTGCTCGAGATTGAAGAAGAGCTCGGTTCGACTGCGCAGTACGCGGGATACGACGCTTTCAAGGCTTGCAAGAAGTATGTTAAGTAGTTTGTATCGCATTTTTGCGCGAATTGAGTTGTTTGCGTGAAATATGTTTGGCGGCTGTCAGGCGATTTTTCGTCGGGCAGCCGTTTGCATAACGCGTTTTGCGCTGAGTTTTGCGCCAAATCTTGCGCTGAGTCTTGCATGACGGGTATTTTCGTAATATGACCAAATCAGAGAAAAAAGCCGGTTTGAAGAAATCGGACGGCAATTCCGCGTTTTTCTTCTCATCGCGCCCGATGTCGCGCGCGCGAGGTTCTGCGTCTTTCGATCCTATGTTCGACGCGGATTTCGGCAGTGATTTTGACGTTGAAAACATGGATTCTGTCGATATGGTCGTAAGCGGAATGTTTGAAATTCAGAATGAAAAAGCCGAAATAAAAAGCGAAAGAACCGAAAAAAAATCCCGTTTGAAGATAAATGCCGGGCGAAAAGCGTCTGATAAGAAAAATTCGGTCAGGGAAGCTAAAAAACGCGCACCCGCAGCCGTATTCTTTGTGTCGATTATTATTATTACGCTGGCCGCAATGCAGTTTCTCACGGTTTTTCATTCTTATACGGTAAGCATTGCGAATCTCGACAAGGTTAAAGCGCAGGAAGCCGAACTGATTGCGAAAAAAAGCGAGCTTGAAAACGATATTGCCCGATGGGATGATGAGTCTTACATAAAATCGCAGGCAAGAAAACGTCTCGGATTTGTTTTCCCGGGAGAAAAACCTGTTCATCTGAATAATATGCCCGACAGTCAGACGGAAAATTCCGACGGACAAAAAACGGGAGACGAAAAACAGCGTCTGTGGTACGAGATTATGGGCGATTCTTTCAGACAGGCGGATCAGAAAGAAGAACAGTAAACGTTAAAATCGCACTGCCTTAAAATTTGAATCTTAAATCGCAAAAACATGTCTAATCGGAGAAAAAATGGCGCATAAAAAAGAAAACGTGACTTTTGACGAAAATGAAATAAAAAAAGCCGAGCTTCGCTGCGAAAAAATATTGGCAGGCATTGCGACAGAAACCGACTGCGAAATCGTTAAAGAGCAGCTGGGGCGTTTTCCCAGGGGAATGGTCGCTGTCGGACGCAGATGTGCATGCGGCAATCCTCTTGCGACGGTTACGCGCGCGAAATTGGAGGACGGAACTCCATTTCCGACGACTTTTTACCTGTGTTCGCCTCAGGCGGTTCGCGCGGTTTCGAAAGTTGAAGCAAACGGGCATATGAAACGTTTTAACGAGCTTCTTGCCTCAGACATGACCGTTGCGGCCGAGTATAGAAAAGCGCATCGGGAATATCTTGCTTTCAGGCATGTTTTGGCGCAAAAGTTTGGCGATGACGAAGAGCATATCAGCGGAATAAGCGCCGGCGGAATGCCGGATCGCGTCAAATGTCTTCATGCTCTGATTGCGCAGTCTCTGTCGATGGGCAGAGGCGTCAATCCGATAGGAGACATGACGCTTGACATGGTTAAAAACGAGTTTGACCCTGATGTATGCAGATGCGAGATTCCGTTTCGCGAGCGGGAGCAATTCGGCTTTGACGGCAAGTCCGACGGCAAGTCCGAAAGCGGTTCTTAAGTAAAATCTGTCTGCAATTTCAGGAAAGCGCGGGTGAATAATATGAATTCGGGAAAGTCTGGCAAAGAAAAATCCGTCAAAGATGTTCTTACGGTTGCTGCGATTGACTGCGGCACAAATTCAATAAAAATGATTATTGCCGACGCGGATTCGTCCGGAAACCTTTTTGTGCGAGTTCCCAGAATCATGCGCGTCGTGAGGCTGGGGCAGAATGTTGACGTAAACAGGCGTTTTTCTTGCGAAGCTTTGAACAGGACATATGAAGCCGTGCGCGAGTTTGCGCAGATAATAGAGCAGCATGATGTCGATATCGTCTCCTTTGTCGCCACATCGGCCACGCGAGACGCGCGCAATCGCGAAGAATTCGAAGACGAAATTGAGAAAATCCTTTCAGTGCGTCCGGAAGTGATTTCGGGTTTGAAAGAAGCGCAGTTAAGCTTTTCCGGAGCGGTATCTGTAATAGATGCAGAAAAAGAAAGTTCGCATTTTCCCTGTCTTGTCATTGATTTGGGCGGCGGTTCGACTGAGTTTGTGCTCGGACGGCGAGATTCGTCGGGAATAAAAGTCGACAAAGCATTTTCGGCCGACATGGGTTCGGTGCGGATTACCGAAAGATATCTGCACGGAAATCCTGCGAGCGCGGAAGAAGAAAAAGCAGCTAAAGATGAGATAAACAGATGGATTGACAGGGCTTTTGAGGAAGTTCCCGTTCAGGAAGCGAAAACGATTATCGGCGTTTCCGGCACGGTTGCGACTCTGGCGGCAATAAATCGCGGAATGAAAGAATACGATCGCTCGCAGCTGGACGGTCTGACTCTCGGAATCGGCGAGACTATTCACACGTGCACTCGCGTTTTGAATATGACTTTCGAACAGCGAAAAGAGCTGAATATCATACATCCGGATCGCATTGACGTTATGGGCGGCGGCGCGATTGTCTGGAGAGAAATTCTGCGCAGAATAGGCGAAAAAGCTTGTGAAAACGGCAGCGGACCGAATTCTTACACGGTTTCGGAGCACGGATTGTTAGAGGGTATTGCAAGAGATGTTTGCGTCCGCTGAAAAGGCTAAGTCGCGACTTGCCGTTGATTATTGAGCGAAATACTAATATAATTTCGCAATTGTGCGGTACTTGCCCCGGTGGCGGAACGGTAGACGCAGCGGACTTAAAATCCGATGCCTGCAAAAAGGCGTGCGGGTTCGAATCCCGCTCGGGGCACTGCGGCGGCGACACAGGCTTTGCATTTGCGGCCGAAACGCTGTCAAACCGCATTTTTTTATATAAAACACGGCTTTTCGCAAGAGCTGACGCGAAAAGACAGAACGAAATAAGGAGAGATAATGGCAAATCAGGAAATGCCGTCCGTGCAGGCAGAGTTCGGCGCGACTCCGAATATCGAGTTTCCGTCCGACGTGCCTCCCGCAGGTCTGAAATGCGTTGAAATAGTCGAGGGCGACGGTCCGGTTGTGCGCAAAGGCGACAGCGTGACGGTAAATTATCACGGCGTCGTCTGGGGCAAAGACACTCCTTTTGATTCAAGCTTTAACCGTCATCAGCCCGCGACTTTTGCAATCGGCGTCGGACAGGTTATCAAGGGTTGGGATCAGACTGTTACAGGTCATAATGTCGGATCTCGTCTGATTATTTCGATTCCGCCCGAGTACGGTTACGGCAGCAGGGGAGTTCCTCAGGCCGGCATCGGCGGAGGCGACACTCTGGTATTTGTCGTGGATATTATTTCTGTAAATTAATCGAATATAAACCGAATAACCGTATTTGCGGGGAGGAAAATGGAAGAGAAAGCAGTACTGCTCACTCAGGACGCATACGACGAACTTAAGGCTGAGCTTGCAAAACGCGAAGGGTCTCTGCGCGAGGAGATTGCGGCTAAAATCGCGGCTGCGCGGGCAGAAGGAGATTTGTCTGAAAACGGCGGTTATCAGGCGGCTCGCGAAGAGCAGGGCAAGAATGAAGGGCGCATTAACGAGCTGATCGTAAAACTTCGCAACGCGCAGATCGTAAATCCTACAGCCGAAGGAACTGTGGGAGTAGGTTCGATAGTCGTGATTGACAGAATGGGCGACGAGGAAACATACCTGTTCGGTTCGCGCGAAAATGCTGCGGATTCCGGATATGACACTCTCGATCCCGAGTCTCCTGCGGGCAAGGCGATTGACGGCGCGAAGGTCGGTGACACCGTGACTTACAAGGCTCCCAACGGACGCGATATTAAAGTTGTCGTCAAGTCTGCAAAGCCTGTCGGCTGAGTGCTTGGTCTGCACTTTGAACGAATAGCTGCGGATAAGCGCAAAAATTTTAACTGGAAACGGGCGGTTCTTTTAAGAGCCGTCCGTTTTTGCTGTTTTGTGCTGTTTTGCTGTTTTTGTTTTGTGTGTGTATGTTGTTGTGTTGACCGCGTTTTTGTCATGTTTTGAGCCATTCTTTTGTTTTGTGTTCTGTGTTTTGTCTTTTGCGCTTTCAGCTCCGGTTTCGGGCTTTATGATATTTTTGCATTGATTTTCTGCAAGCCGTTCTTCTGCAAGTTGATTTTCGGCAGGATTTCAACGTTTTTCATTCTTAAAGCTTAAACATTTCGTTTCTGCAAATTTGTGTGACAGACTGTCAGTCAGTCGGTTTTTGCATTCTGCATTGCGCATTGTTTATTGTGCATTTTGCATTAAGCAGTCTGCGCGGTTTGCATTGTGCAGTCTGTGATGAGCATCTTATGCATTATGCTCAAGAAACGAAGCTGGTTTTTATGAATGAAAAAGCTGAATCGGAAAATCGCAAGCCGTTCGAAAAGTCTGAAAAATCCGCCCGCTGCGCGTATGCGTGCTTTATGACCGCTGCCGCTCTTCTGCAGACCGAAGTTTCGCCCGAAACAGAGAAATGTTTTCTCGCTTCGCATGATGCGTATGCGGAAATTATTGTCTGCGCGAAAAAAACGGGACTGAAAGCTGCAGCGGGAAAATTATCTTTCAAAAAAATAAAAAAAGCCTGCGCTCCCGTTATTGCAGAACGAAAAAACGGGGATTTTATACTGATTTCAAGCGCAAAAGAATCGCGATACGTTATCTGCGATCCGATGCAAGGCGCTGTGAAAACCGTCAGCGAGCGTTATCTTTCAAAGATTCTTTCCGGATATTTCATTATTTTGGGAAATAAAAAAGCATCAAGCGGAAAAAATCGGCTTGAGAATCCCGATGAATTCGCTCGCAGCAAATTCGGTTTCAAATGGTTTATTCCCGCGATTTTAAAGTTTAAAAGACAGTTCGTATGCGTTCTTGCGGCTGTTTTTATGATTCAGATTCTGTCTGTTGCAACGCCGCTTCTCACTCAGGTTGTCGTCGACAAGGTTTTGTCTCACGGAGAGATGAATACTCTTTGGGCGATTTCGGCAGCGATTTTTATCGTCTGCGCATACGAGTTTGCGCTGGGAGCGTGCAAAAGTTACCTTTTCGTTCATACCGCAAATCGCATTGACGTGATTTTAAGCGGCAGGCTTTTTCGTCACCTTTTCTCGCTTCCTCTGAAATATTTCGAATCGTCGCGCACCGGGGAAACGATTGCGCGAGTGCGCGAACTGGACAGGATTCGCTCTTTTCTTACCGAGGCTCCCGTGTCGTCGATTATCGATGTTTTCTTTGTCGTCGTGTATATCGCTGTTCTGTTTTTGTACAGCGTCCCGCTAACTGTTATAGTTCTCGGGTCTTTGCCGATTTTCGCTCTGCTCTCTTTGATTGTCACTCCGATGTTTAAGAAAAATCTTGACGAGAAATTTCGCTTCGGCGCAGATGTTCAATCATTTCTTGTCGAAGCCGTCGAAGGAATCCAAACCGTGAAATCTTTTGCGCTCGAAACCGGTTTTGAGAACAAGTGGTCAGATTTGCAGGCAGAATACGTAAAAGCAGGGTATCGCGCGTCAGTTATTTCGCAGATTTCGAGTCTGACAGCATTTTTCATTCAGCGCATTGCCGATCTGCTGATTTTATCGTTCGGAGCAAAAAACATTATCAGCGGAAATATGACTGTCGGACAGCTTGTCGCTTTTCGAATGCTTGCCGGGAACGTTTCGGCTCCTGTTTTGCGTTTTGTGTAGCTTTGGCAGGAATATCAGCAGGCTGCGCTTTCCGTTCGCAGAATTGCCGATATTTTTAATACAAAACCTGAAGCCGGCTCTTCGGGAATGAAATGCGCATCCGCTCAAATTAATGCCGATCTGCGCTTTGAAGATGTTAAATTTGCGTATGACAGCAATTCTGAGCCTGTTTTGAGCGGAGTCAGTTTTGAGGTTAAGCAGAATCGCACTGTAGGTCTGGTCGGGCGGTCAGGCAGCGGCAAAAGCACGATTGCCAAGCTGGTTCAGCGGCTGTATGTGCCGCAGTCTGGACGAATAACAATCGGCGGAACGGATATTTCTCTTATCGATCCCAAGTTTTTGCGCGAAAATATCGGGGTCGTTTTGCAGGAAAATTTTATGTTTAATGCCACGATTGCGGAAAATATTTCTATTCACTGCCCTCAAATTTCGGCTGAAAAGATTGTTAAGGCCGCAAAAATTGCCGGAGCGCATGATTTTATAACCGATTTGGAACGCGGATATGACACTGTCATAGGCGAGCGAGGAGTATGCCTTTCAGGCGGTCAGAAGCAGCGTCTGGCCATTGCGCGGGCAATTGCGAACGATCCGCCGATTTTGATTTTTGACGAAGCCACTTCTGCGCTTGATTATGAATCGGAAAGCGCAATCAGGAAAAATTTGGGAAAAATATGCGAAAATCGCACGGTTTTGATAATTGCTCACAGGCTTTCGTCTCTTCGCGCGGCTGACGAAATTATCGTAATTGACGGCGGGAAAATTGCTGCTCAAGGTTCTCACGATTCTCTGCTGCGCGAATGCGATTTGTATTTTTCGCTGTATTCCAAAGGATTTGCCGGGGAGGCGGGATGAGAAATTATCTGAAAAAACGGATGAAACTGCGCGAACGCGACCTGAAATATGATTTTATGCCTTCAATGCAGGAAATTGCGCAGCGTCCCGCAAATATTTTTGCGCCGATTATTATCTGGCTGATTGTGCTTTTTGCGGCTGTCGCGCTTATTTGGAGCAGATTTGCTTATGTTGATATCGTCGTAAAAGCAAACGGTTTCGTTTCGTCGTTTGAACCTGTTTTTGCCGTGAAAAGCGTGCCGGGAGGCAGGATTAAGCATATAAATGTCAAAAACGGAGATTTTGTTTCTGCGGGCAGCGAAATTCTGTCTTTGGATTTGCCGCAGCAGCAGCGCGAAAAAGATGAACTCGAACGCAGCGTGATTATGCTGAAAGTCAGGCGGATAGCGCACGAGGCAGCTTTTGAAAGCGCATACGGCAGTGCGGGCGGAGGAGCGTCGGGCGGCAGCGCGGCCCTGGTTGGCGAAAAAGGATCTTCTGCGGATTTAAGGGAAAAATTTAAAGAAAAAGCAAGAGCTGAAGGCATTGCAGATGCGGGCAATTTTGCGGCGAACGATAATCCGACGCGGTCTGCCGAAGATGTTTTTCTCGAATTCGAAGCGGACGAATCACGGCTTAAAATGTTTCGATCCGGCATAGAAAAAGAGAATTTCAAAGCAGAGCGAAAACAAAAAATCCTGCGTTCTGCAGCAGAGCTTCGCATTAAAGAAAATGAAGCATTTTTGAAGTTTAAGGCGGCTGAAGCAGCTTTTGAAAGCGCAACTGTCAAAACTGAAACGGCGGGAATTGCAGTTTTTTTGCAGACTTTCGCAGCCAATTATGTTCTGAAGCCCGGCGAAATTGTCGGATACGTTATACCTGAGAACAGCAAGCCTGTTTTCAAGGCTGCGGTTGCCGACGAAGACGTAAAACAGATTAAAGAGGGCGATTCTGCCGATATTGTTATCTCTGCCGACCGGAAAGACGGGAAAAGAAGCCTTAAAGGCACGATTTTATCTGTTGCCGGAGCTTCTTCGGCTGAAAATGCGCCGCTTGTCGCAGCTGCGAGAGCTTCAAAAGTTTCGTATATTGCAGAAATTTCTTTTGATTCTCCGGCTGCATTCGAACAATCGGAAAACAGACTGATAAGCAGTTTTGCGTCTGGCAGCGAGCCGAAAGCAGACATGTTGAAGCTGGGCATGTCGGGCAGCTGCGAAATTATCGTCGGGAAAAGAACCGTTTTGGAGTATTTTCTCCGTCCGTTTGCCGACGCGGCTTCCGACAGCATCAGACAATGAAATGCGCAAGCCTGGTCCAATACGGGGAGCGGGTCAAATTATTCTTGCAGCTTATTTCGCTCAGAAAATAAAAGGGGTTTGGCGTTATTGTTTTTTGCGGCATTCGGCTTTTGTGAGCGTCAAAATCTGATTGTTTCATTTTCTATGCGAGCGTCGCTCGTGGTAGCTTTCTCTTACCGCTGTTTGCAAATGTCTGCAAGCTTTGCGCTCGCCGGCGTTTACGGCGGTTTGCAGAGCTTTGATTTGCAGGATTTCAGAAATCGCAATAAATCGCTATGGCTGCGGCAAAGCCTGCAATATGCAAGCAACAGACAAATTAAGCAATATGCAAAATTAAGAAACAGACAAAACAAAAGAGCATACATGAGTATCCCCGACAGAAAATTTTCGGACAGAAAGAATTTTGACGACAATATTTCGCAGACAGCGAATTCAGGCGCGAAAAGTCCGGATGCAAAAGGTTCTGATGCGAAAAGTCCTGATGCGAAAAGTCCTGACGCAAACATTGCTGAAAACAAGAGCAAAGTTATTGTGATTGATTCGGGTTGCAAAGATTATTATCCGCAGATTTGCGATCCTTTTGCAGGCGGATTTGACAATATGGGATTTGCTCGCGAATGTGCGCCTTACGATTCGCAAAAGTATGCGCGCCGGCAGATTTACGGCTATGAGCATGACTGGGATCGTTATGCGCATGTTTGCCGCGACAGAGCAGGGATATGCGAAATCTGTCAGACTCCGATTGATTCGGCTTGTTCCGGCGCTGATTCGAGCTCTCGGGATTTCCAAGCTCGCGGTTCTGAAATTCGCAGTCTCGGTGACCGCAGTTCTGAGGCTCGGCATTCGGGCAGCGTAATTGCTGTTTCAAGACCCGAATCATTTTCGCAAGACAAATATGCAAGAGATGATTGCAGCAATTGCGACAGGTTTGACGGTTTCGCAGGCAGCGGCCGGTTTGGCGGAAATAATTCTTCGCGTTTTACCGGTTTATCGCGTTTGCCTGAAGAGGAATTCGAATCGGTTCGTTTTGCTTCCGACACGCGCAGCCGGGTTATTTTTACTCAGAACGTCGACATGAATCAGGTTCGGCTGGAACGCGACGGTGAAGATCTGATTGTCAGATATGACGAAAATGATTTTGTCAGAGTCAGACGCGCTTATCGTTTTCCTGACGGAAAATGTTGGGTCGAATGCATTTTGTTCGCCGACGGAAAAGTGTGGGATGCCGAGGATATTAAAGCAAAAGTGAGAATGGTTCACGGCACGCCTCAAAACGATTTTCTGAAAGGATATCCCGCATCGGATTTTTACGACTCCAACGAGGTGTTCTATGCCGGAGCGGGAAACGATCGCGTTTATGCAGCTTCCGGGAATGATGTAATTTACGGCGAATCGGGCGATGACTGTCTTGTCGGCGGAGTCGGCGACGATTATCTGCTCGGCGGCACGGGAAGCGATTATCTTGTCGGCGGTTCCGGCTGTGATTCTTATGCTTTCTACGTCGGAGACGGGCGGGACACGATTTACGACTGCGAGACGAACGTCACATCCGGTCGAAAGGACAATATCCGCTTCGGAAAGGACATCGATCCGCGCAAAGTTTTGCTTAAGCGCGACGGCGAAGATTTGCTTATTCAATACACTGATTCGGATGTTGTGAGGATTCAATGCGCGTACAGATATCCCGACGGCCGCTGTCGCATTGAAACCGTCGAATTTGACGACGGCACAAAGGGAATTATCGATTACGACAATGCGCGTTTAAGTCTTTTTGTCAAATCTGCCGATGAGATAAGAGGAGACAATCATACGCGTTTCCTTTGCGGTCAGCAGTCTTCGCAGTCGTACAGCGGCAATGAAGTTTTCCGCACGGGAGACGTCGGCACGGTTGTCTGTGCGAAAGACGGCAATGATACGGTTTACGGTTTGAACGGCAACGACGTTTTTTACGGCGGAGACGGCAATGACGGTCTGTATTCGGGCGGCGGAAATGACATGCTTGACGGCGGCGCGGGCGATGACTTTTTAAGCGGCGGCTCCGGAAGCGACAAGTATGTTTTTAATCTGGGAGACGGCAAAGATACGATTCTTGACTATCAGCCTCCTTCAACTGTTTCTGACGGCAGTGAAGACAAAATATTGTTTGGAAACGGGATAAAAGCTGAAGATGTCAGTTTTGTGTGCGAGAAAAATGATTTGCTTCTGCGGTATTCCGTTAAAGATTCCGTTCGCATAAAAGATGTGTATTTTTATGAAACCGGCAGTCGTTTTCAAATTGAAAAAGTTGAATTTTCCGACGGTACAGAGGGGAGAATCGACTATGAAACGATGAAATTCAAATTTGACAGTCCCTCCTGCCGAGAAGACGAAAACAGCAGCGACGCGGGAGGCGCAAGTTCGGCAGGGTCAGATGGTTCTGCCGTTCCCGCAGTGCCGGCGATTCCGGGATTGCCCGCGCCTTCCGGCAGAAAGCGCGCAAACGAAGGAACTGTGCCGTCCGAAGAGCGAATGCCGTCCGGCAATACATACGACGGTTCAGCGGATTTTGGCAGTTCAGCGGATTTTGACAGCGCGGTCGGTTCAGACAGTGCGGCCGGTTCGGGCGGACAATCTTCAGCCGGGCAGTCGCCGTATTCTTCGGGGCGGGCGAGTTTTTCAGATGCGTCAGATATGTCAGATTCTTTGGGATCTGCGGTACCTCAGTTTGAAAAATTTGATACTGCAATTCCTCCTGTTTCCGCTCCTGTTTCCGCTTCCGCTGCGACTCCTTCTGCCGCGTCTGCGTCAGCGTCGAAACCTTCGGCCGTCTCGGAAGCCGATAAACGCTTGCTCGATACGGCAGCTGTTTCGGTTCAAACTGATGAGAAACAAACCGGATTGGCAACTCAAACTGAATTGCCGCAGACCGAATCCTTTGGATCTGCGCTTTCGGACAGGGATGCCGCAAAAGCGACAGCGGATTCGCCCTCAAATCCGCCCTCAAATCTTCCTGCGGTTCTGCCTGCGAATTCTGCGGAAAAACAGCCGTCAGGATCGCATTTAGACGTTGCAGACTCTGCGGAAAAAAGCAAAGCCGAAATTCTAAATGTTGCAGTAGACAATATCGCTTCGGCGAATGCTGTTTCTGCGAGTGCCGCGTCGGAAAACATTGTGTCGGCGAATATTGCTGCGGAAAATATTGCGTCTGCGGCCGCCGTTTCGGCATCTGATAAAACAGAGAATGTCAAGTCTGGCAGCGATATGCCCGCATCTGCTGCAAAACCTGTCGTCTCCTGTCCTTCTAAGGCAGGTTTGGCGTTTTTTGCAAGATATGCAGAACTTGCGGGCATTTTGAAAAAAATGCCGTGCGAAGGCGCAGATTTTTCTGCGGATTCTTCTGCAGATTCTGTCGCAGATCCAGGAAATATTTGGGGAAACCGCAGCGGAACATGCGCTGAGAAAACCGGTATTGAAGGAATCGGCATTGAAGAATTTGATGCTGAAAAGTCCGTCGCTGAAAGATTGCAAATCCCGCAAGACGAAACCGAAATAGCAGATCTCGAAAAAGCAGGTGTCGGAAAAACGGACATTGTAAAAGCAGGCATTGTAAAAGCAGGCATTGCGTCCGAAAAAATATGCGATGCGTCCGACGATTTTTGCAATGCGTTCGTCAGCCGTCTGGTTGATCTTGTGATTCAGGAGACTGCCGGAATATCAGGAGCGAAAGCTTCCGAATCATCGCGGTTTGCCGATTTTTCCGCAAAAAACATTCCTCAGCCTCAGCTTTGGTCGAACTGATAAAACCTGACAGATTTGGCCGCGAATTAAATTGCCGCTGATGCTTTCCGCGAATCGGTTGCATCGGCGGCGATTTGCTGCAAGCATGCTGTCGGAGCCGCAAAGTCACACATGACAGATAACCCAATAAACCGCTACGCAGTGGCAGGCGTAACCGAGAACCGTAAAAACATGAAAAATTTCATGAAATCCGAAAATTCGCGGCCACGGGTTAGGTTTGCGCAAACCGTATATTACGGCTCCGGATATGTAGCACGCTCCTCCCGTGAGAATCAGAATCGTCGCGACCGGTCCGGCTGCCGGGGATTTGAAAAACAGTCCTATGCAAAATACTCCGGATATGCCGAAAATTATGTAAGTTATCGTGCTTAACCATCTTGGACAGTTAATCCATACGACATGCATTGTTATAGCAATCGTCGTGCAGATCCACATTGACGCGAGCATAATTTGACGCGCTTTATCCGACAGCGCGAAAGAAACCGGCGTATAAGTGCCTGCTATAAGCAGAAAAATATTAGCGTGATCGATTCTGCGCAGAACATCGGTGACTTTCGGCGACCAGTTGCCCAGATGATAGCAAGCCGAATTTGCGAACAAAAACAGCGAACAGGTCATGAAAACCGCGCACGCGCATTTAAGTCCGGCTGCGGGCGAAAGGCATATCAGCACGATTCCGGAAGCGAGAGAGAGGGGAGCCGTTATCAGATGCAGCCAGCCGCGCATGGCCGGTTTGGCGCGTCCGTGCACGTCCAGCCGCACTTTCTTTTCCTTTTTCTTGTGCGCATTCATTTCGATTTTCCGCGCTTTGTACTCGCCTTCAGCGATCATTTTTTCTGCTTTTGCGTTATATTTTGCGCGAACGGCCTGCGCTTTTTTCATTCTGCGCTCTGTGTCGGCCTGTTTTACCGATTCTTCGATTTCTTGTTTTTCTGCGGTTTTCATGACTTTTCTCCGTATGCGTGCCGTATGCGTGCCGGGTTTTGTCCGTCTGTTTGTCTGCAGATTTTATTCTCTGCCGGTTTTGTCTGTATAAATTATATAACTTACGGTACCGTAACTTACGCTGTCGTAACTTTCTTTTTGTATGAAATTTTATTAATTAATTTGCTTATTGAACATAAGAACGGTCGGCATGCTTTAAGATTGTATGTATGCAAGTTTTTTCAGATATTGTTGCGAATTGCACCGAATTTACCGACTCCGATCGCAAATGGCTTCATCATCTGATTATGGATTGGAGAGTAATAGCCGATCTGAGTTTTTCCGATTTGCTTCTTGTCGTGCCTGACGACGAGGGCAGACTGGTTATTGCTGCTCAATGCCGTTCGTCTACGGTTATTTCTGCTTATTCCGAGGATGTGACGGGCAGAATGCTTGACGAATCCCTCGTTTACTATGCGAATAAAGCCATGAGCGAATGTTCGTATGTGAGAATCGAGAATATTCGCAGGCTTAACGGCATTGAAAGATACGGCGTGATGACTCCCGTAAAACACGGGAATAAGATTTTGGGCGTCGTTATGCGCGAGTCCGGCGTTGACAGGCTTTCCGCAAACGGCCGTTTTGAGTCTGAAAGCATTTTGGTGGGAAGAATTCTTTTCAGAATGATAGGACAGGGCAGTTTTCCGGCTGAAGACATGTCTTCAAGATCGAACCGTTATGATCTGCGCGTTTCTGACGGGTTTGTCACTTTGTCTGCGGAAGGCGTTATCGAATACTCGTCTCCGAATGCGGTTACATGTTTCAGGCATTTAGGACATGAGGGCGTTATCGACGGTCTTTATCTGTCCGATATTGTGACAAATTATATGCAGCCGGGAGCCAGTTTTCCCGATACGCTTCCTGTTGCGCTGAGCGGGAAAGTTATGATCGATTCGGAAGTCAATACTGAAGATGCCTGTCTTTCGTTTATATCGTTCCCTCTGTATGATTACGGCACTCGGATCGGAGCTGTCGTGGTTGTCGGAGACATAACCGAGCGGCGCAATGCCGAAAAGCTTTTGAAAACAAAAGACGCGTCGATTTCTGAAGTTCATCACAGGGTTAAAAATAATTTGCAGGCTGTTTCGTCTCTTCTGCGTCTTCAGGCGCGAAGAACCGATAATGAGGAAGTGCGCAGGCAGCTTAAAGAAGCTCAAAGGCGCGTGGAAACGATTGCTACCGTTCATGAGGGACTGAGCCAGACGGGCGACGAGATGGTTAATTTTGATAAAGTCATCTCGAATATTTTGAATATGTCCGTCAATCTTTCGAGCAGTCCGAATCAGAAAATAAACGTGTCTTATGAGGGCAGCTTCGGTTTGCTTCCGGCTCAAGATGCGACTCCTTTGTCTCTTATTCTTACCGAGCTGACGGTTAATTGCGTCGAACACGGATTTGAAAATTTAGATACCGGCAATATTATCGTCAGTGCGTACAGAGTCGGAAAAAGTCTGACTGTGGTTATTGAAGATGACGGAATAGGCATAGAGGAAGAAAAAACAAACGAGGCTCTTAAATCCAAAGATTCGGGATTGGGCACTCAGATCATAAATACGTTTGTAAAAAATGATTTCAACGGTTCCATAAAATGGCAGCCGCGCGAAGGCGGAGGAACTAAAGTAACTTTGAATCTCAACCTTCGGGCAATCGCATGATGCAAAAATAACCATGATGCAAAAATAGCGCAGTAAATGGTATAAAAGATATGAAAACAGGGAGGAGACCGATTAAACAGGTTTCCTCCCTTTATATTTATTTAATTATTAATTTTTAATTTTTAAAGCATTGCGAATTTCTTTACGCGCGCATTGCATTGGCTCTGCGCGAACGCATTGTGCGGCGTTTCAGAGCGCGTCGTTCATCCTCGCTCATTCCGCCCCAGACGCCGTAATCCTGGTTTGTGTTGATGGCGCATTTCAGACATGAGTCTGCTACCTCGCAAGCGGTGCATACGGATTTTGCCTCGGTAATTTGCTGAAACGCCGTGCCCGTGTTGCCTACCGGGAAGAACAGTTCGGGATCTTTGTCGCGACAGGCAGCTCTGGAACGCCAATCCAGTGAATCAACCATTAGAACCTCCACATATAAAAACTTACTGTATAAAGTAAACTCGTAAATCGTTAATATTGCAATAATATTTATGCAAGATCACGTATTTTTATGCATATTTTATGTAAATTTTATGGAAACTTACAGAAAAAAAACTGGACTTCTTTTATATTTTTGTCTATAATCACCGCTCTGCCTTGAGGGCGGCGGTTTTGAGCGGAGAATGCTTTTGCCAAATCAGGCGGCAGTCCCCATAAAAGATTTGCCGACACATCGGAAGACGGGAAAATAATGCGAGTGCGGCAGCTGCTTAGCGCGTCCGAATACCGATGTGACGAAAGAGAAAAAATCACGTTCGTATTTTTGCGTTTAAGCAGTTTTTTGAATTCCCGGGAATATTCTGTCAAAGAATTTGCTCCTTCGTCTGCATCGTCTGCCAGAATAACTGTTCTTCCTGAACTTAAAAGCAGTTCTTCGGCTTTGAAAGGGAAATTTTCAAGTCGTTTTGAGGACATTGTTTCTTTTTGCAGTGAATTTTTAATCAGATTCAGAACATTGGTTTTGCCTGATCTTGCATTGCCTGCGATAACCGTATTTCCGTCAAAAATCGGCATGACAAAATCATGAGTAAGAACGGAATCGTCATATATTCCCAAATGCAGCGCAATTTCTCCGGCTGCATTTTTGTAAATCGGATTCATATTTTTCGGTCGGACGATTTTGTCTGCTGCCGGCGGCGAGAACAGAGGCCGGGCGTGTTTTTCTCCGCAGATTCTTGCCGCTCGATTGCAGGCTTTTGTAATTTCCGCGCTGTTTTTCGGCATTGCGGTTTGAAATCTGCTGATTTCTTCTCCGTTAAACGAGTATGCAAACCCCGGGCGATTCGGAGATATTGACGCTGCGGCCGGGCTTCCCAGCAGTTCGTCGGATTGCAGTCTGTCTCGAACTCTAAGACAAACGTTTAAAGAAATATTTGCTTTCATGTCGGGCGTAACCTGACCTATGGGATTTTGCGTGCAGATAATCAGATTGATTCCCAAAGATCTTCCTAAAGAAGCCAGTGAGACCAGCTTGTCTGTATAATCGGGCAGCTGCTGTTTGAGCGCATGAAACTCGTCTGCAATCACGATAAGTCTGGGCGGCGGATTTTTAAGCTCTTCGAATTTTGAAACTCCCGCATCAGCCAAAAGCTGTTCTCTTCGCGTAATTTCGTTTTTGATTGCGTTAAGCGCCCGAGTTGCCATAGTGATATTCAAATCTGATACCGAACCTGCCGTATGCGGCAGGTTTTCAACAATATGAAATGCTGCTCCGCCCTTAAAATCAAGGAATACAAAGTTAAGCGCGGAAGGCGGCAGACGGCAGGCCATTGCCAGACACCAGGATTCCAGAAAAGCAGATTTGCCCGAGCCTGTCGTGCCTGCCACCAGAGCATGCGGACCTTCTTTGACGATATTCAGAAACGCGGGTTTTAAAATGCTCGAAGAATCTGCGTTCCTGCTGTTTTCGGGTTTTGTCGTGCCGGCTGCGGCGGATGTGCCGGCAGTGTTGTCGGTATTGCCGGTATCGGCAGCATCGGCAGTTACGCCTATCGCGGCAAGGTATTTGTCTGAGTCCGCGCGTCTCGAATCTTTCGGATTTTTTGCATTGCTTGCATTTGAAGCCCAAGAGTATACAACTGCTCTCCAAAGCGACAGAGGGGAAAAAATCTGCGCGGGAACAGATTGCGCGCGTTTTGAACATGCGGAATCGGACTGTGCAGAATTTGTTTGCGCAGAATTTATTTGCGCAGAATTTATTTGCGCAGAATCGAACTGCGCGAGCACAGCCTGTACGGGAACATCCTGTGCTGAGCCGGACTGCGCGGAGTTGTACTGCGCAGAATCGAAGCGTGCGCAGTCTGATTGTGTCTTGCCGCGCTGCGCTGCCGAAAGATTTGTTTCAAACAGAATCTGTTCCAGAGGCGGACAATTCCATTCGGGAGTTTTTTCATTTTGCTGTTCTCGTCGGCCGGCTTGTTTTTGCGTCTGAATTTCTTGCGCAGTCTGTTCTCTTTTTGCTTCCTCGTCCTTTGCATTCATAAGCGAAATAAGAAAGAAAATAAAAGAACCGGCAGCTGAGGGGAGAGTGAAAAACGCGTAAGTTCCCTGACCGTTGCAGATCATGACCGTAAATAAAGTCAGCTGACCCGCAATCGGACATGCGGCCGCGACCGTCGTTAAAGTTCTTTTTCGCTTCAAAAACTTGTTTCGCGCATCTTTTTGCTGCAAAGTTTTGCTCTGCGCGACCCTTTTTTGTTCAGACTCTGTTGGCGCATTTTTCATTTTTCTTCTCTCATTTCTTTTGTTTTCAAAATTTTCTCCTTTTTGCTGCCGACTGTTTTTGTCTTTTTGTTCTTCAGCTTTTCGGCTGTTTTCTTGTCGCATTTTTGCGGTTCTGTTTATACGATTGCATTTTTGCGCCGCGCATTAAAAGCGGAAATGAAAATGTGCATCGATGCGACCCCCGTCAAAGCGAAATGCTCTGTTTTGAGTTTTGCTGTGTCTGATATCTTTTATTGACTTGCATGAACCGGGACAATCGGTTATAATCTATGTATCATATCGCGATGTATTGCCTTACGATGTATGTTGTGTGAGCGTATGTTGCGAAGCGGGGAATTAAAATGCTGCGGAGACGGAAAACTGTGCTCAAAGGAGGGAAACAATGGAAAAGTTTATGGCAGTATTCAGACCGATTGACAAGATTCTTAAAGGCATATTTCTTACTGTATTTGTTTTGTGCGGCATTCTGTTTATTGCTTTTACGGTCAGATGGATGCTGCATCCCGGTCAGGAATCTCAAATGAATTACGGCAACAGTCTGTTGTATTTCAGGGCGCGAAGTTTTGCTGACGGCGGTTCTTCCGTAAGGGCGGGATGCCATGTGTTGCTCTCAAGTTTTATTGTCGGCTATGCGGTTTTAAGCTGTTTTATAAACCGCTGTTTCGGAGACAAACAGAACAGCGACGGACAGAACAGCGATGAATTGAACGGCAGCAGTCGGAACGGCAGTCAACAGAAAAACTAAAATGCGCGGAACTCTAGAAATGTTTTGAAAACAGGCAAAACTGCGGTCTGATAAGTCTGAAAGAGGAAACTCAAACTTGTAAACTGCGCCCCGTTTTTTCATGTTTAAGAAACGGGAAGCGGTTCATTGCAGCAGTGCTTGTCAAGGATAAGAGGGATTTTTTTTTTTTTTTTTTTTTTTTTTTTTTTTTTTTTTTTTTTTTTTTTTTTTTTTTTTGAATTTGATTTTTCGGATGCAAAAGTGTAATTTGACGGTTTCGGCTGTGTGAAATATGTTGATTTGCTGACGTCGGCGGGGTTGTTGGGGACGATTTTGAGAACAGATTTTGAAAGCGGAATTTTTGTATTAACGGTTTAATGCTGAAAAAAAGGGGGGGTGCGGGGATGCGGGAAATGACAGTATTGTTGGCGGCGACGGCAGCGACATCATCAGCGGCGGCATAGGCGATGGCGCGTATGCGTTTAATGTCGGGGACGGGGATGATGTTATTTGCGATTGTGCCGGCGATTCCGATCGGATTCTGTTCGGGGAGGGGATATATCCCGACAGTCTGCTGTTTAAACGTTTTCGGCAGTGCGTGCGCATCCGCATCTGCCGCAGCAGCCCGCGCCCGTCCGGCTGCGGACATGCTGAATGCAGAAACGTCGGCCGCAGATATGCTGAATACGGGCATGCCGGCTGCAGAAACGTCGGACGCAGACATGCCGATCGCGGATATGCTGAGTTTCAGCCGCAAACCGGCCGCAGACCTGCCGGAGTCGGGCAGATATGCCCGGTTTGCGGCTGTCTGCATCAGACATGCCCGACTTGCGTAAACCAGACTTGTGCAAACCCGGCTCGCGCAAATCCGGCTCGCGCAAGCCGAACGCGAACACGGCATGACAGCAGAGACATCGAGTTAACGCGCCGAACCGCGCAGCGCAACAGAAAATCCCGCCTGACCGGTCAAAACAAGCCAAAACAAAGCCAAAACAAGCCAAAACAAACCGTTCAGACGGGATTTTCATATGGAATTGTCTATTTCGTTAAGGGCTGTGTTCCTAAACTGAGTCAAAATCCGTCATAACGCGTGTTTTTAAGCGTTTTTGATTTTTGAGTTTTTGCAGATTTTCACGTTTTTCGCAACAGTGAAAATCCGGAATCATGAAATCCTGTTATATTTTGTCGATATTAACCCCGTAATATCGCCGGCAAAAAGCGCGGCAGACCGTATTGACCGCATCGAACGTACTGTATCAATTCACATCAGAACCGAGTCTGAACGCTTAAACTTGAACACGTTTTAGTCTGAACGGTCCCGGCTTAAAACAGTCCGAAGTCCGTATCAGCCCGGTTTCCAGACAGTCAGTCCCGAATTTGAACCGAGTAAGCCCCGAGTTTGAACAGTCCCGACCCCAGATCAATTCAGAGCTCCAGATCAATTCAGAACCCCGGATCAATTCAGAGCCCCGGGTCAGTCCCGACCTCGGGTCAGCATCCAAGTTTGAGTCAGTTCGCCCTCAAACAGCGCAAAATTTAGGAAGACAGTCCTCCCGCAGTGTTCGACGAATAAGTTCCGTCCGCAAGCTGCTTGAACAAGTCGAGATTTTTCTGATCGTTCAGCAGAACGCATGATCCCAAAGAAGCCACAGAATACCCGGGATTCGTATAGTAAACGCTTCCGGTGATTCCTCCGTCTCCCGTCGCCGACCTAAACGTTTTCATCATCTGATACAGCGACCAGACATTCGCATTCTCGTCAACCGTAAGCGCATTTAAACCTGCATCGGAAACTTTTTTCAGCTTAAACGGATTCAGAAAAACAGACGGGGACGCAGTCTTCTTGGAAATAGCCGAAATAACCTGTCTCTGACGGTCATTGCGTCCGAAATCTCCCTTAGGATCCGCATATCTCATGCGCGAAAATGCCAAAGCCTCAGCCCCGTTCGAAGCATGGCATCCGGCTTTCCAGTGCATTTGCGAATCAGGATCGTCCACATCATAGTCATAACACAAATCAACGGTTCCCAGAGCATTAACGATATTTTCGACTCCCGCAAAACCCATAAGCACGACATGATCGACCTTAAGTCCGGTAATCGTCTCGACCGCTCCGGTCAGAGCAGACCAGCCGGCAGTCATTGCAACCGCATTGATTTTCATGTACGTTCCGTTGACAGTCACAAGCGAATCGCGCGGAATCGAAATAAGCGAAGACTTGCCCGACTGCGGTTTTGTCAGCATAAGAATCGTATCCGTTCTGTAGCCGGGAATATCGTCGGCAGTTCCGCCCGCCGTGCCGTCTCGCGCATCCGAACCGAGCAGAAGCCAGGTTGTCGCATTGTCGTCGGATCTGCCGGTAAGCATTTTCTCATGATGCAGATTTTTGTTAATCGTGAAAACCAGGAAAATAGCGAACAGCAAAAAAGCGATTATAAGGAAAAGCAGCGTTCTTCTGACAATTTTGAAAACGTTTCGCTTTTTGCCTGAACTGCCCTGTGCAAAATTTGCGCCGGCGGAAGATAAACCGCTGTTTGAGTTTCCAAAATTTCCTCCTGAATTGCCGAACCTGCCGCCTGAGATGCCCGAATTGCCCGAGCTGTCTGAAAAATTCGCGCTGTTTACCCGGTTTCCCTGACCTCCGTTTCCGCCGACTCTTCCGGATTGCGGGCTGTATGACTGAGGATTTTCCGTGCTGTTGTCATAGCTGTTGTCGTAGTTTTCCATTCCGGGAGTCGGGTTCAGGGCGGTTCTGTAGGCGTTATTGTAATTCGGCTGATACATGTCTTCGCGCGTCGGCAGAATGCTTGCGGGTTCGACCCGAGTCTGATTGAGGCGAGTCTGATTGACCCGAGTCTGGTCTAAAGGCTGATTCTGCTGAGAATGATGCTGTAAATTTTGCTGGTGATTTCGCCGTGCGCGAGAACCCGCAGTTCTGCGCGTCTGCTGTTGCGAAACCGGCGAAGAAGCCGAGCCGTCCGAAGGAGAATAAGACGGAGGCATATTGCTGTTTCCTTTGTTGTTGTTCATTTTTCTGTCCTTAAAATGCTTTATTCCTTAAAACCGTGTTATTCGCTTTGCAAATAGAAAATCGCTTAAACGTTAATCTCGCAAATATTGAATCTGTGAACATTCGATAATATAAAAAACCGTTAATAAAACAGCGAGCAAGATAAGCATTCAAAATAAACATATAAGCGAACTTCCGGCGCATTAACTGCATTAATCGGATTCAGTGTTAATGCAAACGTCGGAAATCCGCTTACGTTCATATGTTTTATGCTTGTATTTTATGTGTGCGGTAGGTTTTGCAGCTTCTTGATATTATTTGTCGGTTTTATTGGCAAAATCAGATAAAATCCGACAAAATCCGAAGATCTGAAGATCCCGCAAACTCTGCAAATTCCGCGTAAATTTCGCAAGACAGACAAGGCAAACCTTACGAAGTCTTGCAAATAACGAGATCCAGATACTTATCTGCAAGTCCTATCGCAAAACCTGTCGTCGGATCTGAAATGGTTCCCGTGTCGGGGTCGACATATCCGCCGGTCTTCGGATCTTGCAGCGTGCCGTCCTCATATTCCAAAAGTCCGGTCTGCGCATTAAGAGTCGACTTCTTTTGCGGAACGGCAGAAGTTTCTGATGGCGCCGGCTGCGGGGAAGCAGATGCGGAATCTGATGAATCTGAAGAACCGGAATCCGAAGAGCCGGAAGAATTTGAGGAATCCTCTTCCGTAAGACGCTTTCCGTCTTTCAGTTTCTTCCAAATGGCTGCGGCTTCTTCAGTCCATACGACTCGGTTGGGATCGGCAGGATCGGGTTTGATGGGAACAGTCTGAGAATAAATTTTATCCGGATCGAAATTCTTTAAAGTGCCGGCAAGTCCCACCAAAGTAGGCACTTTTGCAAGTCCGGTGCTCATGTGAAGAGCATCTATGCCCGCGCTCGCAAGCTGGTAAAGCTGATTTATCTGAGTGAAAACATTTTTCTTTGAGGCTTCCTGAATAACCTTTTTTATCAGATACTGCTGTCTTGTCGTGCGGCCGATGTCCGAGCCGTCGCCGATTCCGTGACGAATGCGCGCATACTCTGTGGCGACGGTTCCGTCCAAATGCTTCATTCCTTTATCTAAGTGAATGTTTGTGTTTCCATCGTCAAGTCTCTGGGGAATACATACGTCAACGCCCCCCAAAGCATCGATCATCGACTTAAGCCCGGCAAAGTCTGCAACGATGAATTGGTCGATGTTAAGGCCTGTCAGAACCGAAACTGCGTTTACCGTGCAGCTCACGGCGGAGGTAAGGTCGCCGCCGGTATTGTATCCTTTTGCGAAAATCGAGTTGAACATGACTCTCGGAGCGGCGGGAATCTGTCCTTTTGACGTATTGCATGCGGGCGCATTTACTATCGAATCGCGCGGAATTGAAACGATATTGATATATGAGCGATCTGCTGCAAGCTGTATGATCATCGCGGTGTCTGAATTGCCGCCTTCCGTGCTGTCTTCTGTGGCTGTTATCGCAAGTTTCTTATTTTCTTCGCCTTCGCGGCTGTCTTCTCCCAGCACAAGTATGTTAAGCGGCTTGCCCGAGTAAGGATCGACGCTTGCCGCGTTTTCTCCCTCTGCGCCGGGCTGAGCTATCATTTTTATCGAATTTTTTTGAACTTTGCCGTCGAAATTAATATAAATAGCGGCCGCCAGCGTGGCAGCAAAAACTAAAATTGCGGTTACCGCAAGCGTTGTTGCGCGAAAAATCTTATTTTTTACGGCAAAAGCTGTCGAATGTTTGGGCGGTTTTATTCCGTATCCGCCGTCAAGGTCCGGTATATCGTCTTCTGTATTTTGATCGGTATTCCGAACCGAATGACTGCTATTTGAATTTTGATTCTGATAGGGCATAAATATCGCCTTTCTCACATATATTTCTTGCAGATTTGCAAATGCTGCTTCCGATCTTGCGAATAATGATTTTCGCATGTCGGCATCCGCAAATCCGAATTGTATACTCAATCGATTTTACAGAGACGCTTGACTTATTGCGAATCGGTGTGATTTTGCGCTCGAAATTTTGACGCGTTTGCCGTTCGCATTTAATGCGCTCAAAGCGCTTAATGCCGGTATGCATTAATCCGTTTGCAGTCTGCTCGCAATCCGTCTGCGGTTTGTCGGGAATTTGCCCCGAAAGCTTTGTGCGCCGTCGCATTTGAGCAACGATATATTGACTTTCTGCGACTCTTTTGTATTATTGTGATCGTTGTTTCCTGAAGGGGAGAGATAACATGAAAGAGATTAAAGAGGGTCAGAGGCAGACCAGAGATGCCGTGGAAGGCATTTTCAGACAGCTGTTTCCGAAAGGCGAAGACCTGCTTTGGCGGGAGAAAGCGTTATGCGCAAGATCGGATCCGGAAGCATTTTTTCCGGAAAAAGGCGGATCTTTGCGAGAAGCAAAACAGATTTGCGCAAGCTGCGAAGTTGTGGAACGCTGCCTGATGTGGGCTTTGAAACATGACGAACGCTTTGGAATTTGGGGCGGATTAAGCGAGCGCGAACGCCGTCATTTCAAGAAAACCGTCAGTGCGAAAAAGTCGTGAATCTGCTTTTTCTGTACATATAATCTAAAATGTACAGCGTGAGTGACGAAAAAAGTAATGAATCAGCGCAGGATATCGTAAAGCGCGTATTGTCAGAAACGGCCATTGCGCGCAATCGAAGAGCGGATTTAACTGTTGCGGCCGTGATTGCTGTCGAATCTGATTGGCGATTTTTCGGCGAAACCGTTCGGTCAGTCTTGGAACAGACTGTTGTTCCCGGGACGATTCTGGTTGCCGACTGCAATCCGCAATCCGGAAACGCGAAGATGTCCGTGCCGATAGAAAACATTGCTTTTTCCATTGCGCCGGACGGCTCTTTGCGTCCTGCGGCAGACTTGGCATTTTCAGATTTGAAAGAGCATTTGGGAGAAATTGCGCGCGAGAATTCCGTGCAATCTCGCGCAGAAAAGTCGAATACGGTCTGTATTAAGTTTGTTCCGGTTTACGGCGTTAAATCATTCGGTCAGGCTGTTGACGAGGCTTTGGATCGTTCGGGATTGCCGCAGTCGGCAGACATTATATGGCTTTTGCATGATGATTCGCGCCCGACTGGGGAAAATTGCCTTGAAACGCTTCTGGAAACGTCTCGCAATACGCCCAGCGCAAGCGTTATAGGAACTAAGCAGGTTGACTGGGATTCGCCTGAAATTCTTCAAAATGCCGGATACTTCCGCACACGTTTTCATAAGCCGGTTTCTCTGGTTGTGGACGGCGAAGAAGATCAGGAACAGTATGACAGCCGCAGGGACGTATACTGCGTTTCGCTTGCCGGGGCTTTGGTTAAAACCGAGACGATGCGCCGCCTGTCAGGAATCGATTCGGGAATCGGCACTTTCGGAGAGTCGAAAGAATTTTGCCGCAGAGTATGCCTTTCCGGCAGACGAGTTCTTGTCGTTCCGTCTGTTTCGACTGCTCACCGCCGCGCAAGATTCTCCGGAGTGAGACACCTGAACGGTTCGGCGATTTCGCCTCAGTCTGCTTTCGACAGTTATGCTTTGCAAATAAAAGCGCGCGAACGCTATATGACATCTGACATTTCCAGAAGCATGTGGATTCTCGCATGGCTGATTTCACTTCCTAAAAGCCTTTGGAAATTCGTTATGCTGCTTGTGCGGAAAATGCCTTCGCGAGCTTTTTGCGAGCTTTTTTCTCCGTGGAGAAATATTGCGGATCTCCCTTTGATTGTCAAACTGCGAGACAGCATAAAGGACGCGCGCGAAGTGTCTGAAGACAGGCTGAATTCGCTTACTGCGACCAAAGAACAGATTGATTTGTACAAATCGCGCCTTCTGGCTTTTGAACAGGAACGGGACGTGCCGATTTGCAGTCCGTCGGTTTTGATGCACTGGCAGAAACAGGCAAAAATCCGCCGTCTTTGGTGTTTTTTCATGGTTTTGACTGTTTTTGCCGTTTCTTTTGCGATGAACCGTCAGACGATTTGGAACGTTTTTTCGTCAAAGCGTCCCGTTTCGGATTCGATGCCTTCGTCTTTTGCGTCCGCAGAACAGATTTTTCGCGCTGCCTCGACAAATTATACTTTCGGAATAGGCAGCGGAATGTCTTTTGCACCCATGCCGTTTCTGCTGATTTTGCTTGCGGGAACCGTGTTATTGGCAGGACATGTTTCGCTTTTTGCTCCGGCAATTCTTTTGCTTTCGGCTCCGCTGAGCGCGCTGTCTTTTTGGTCGCTGGCCGGAATCGTTACACGTTCCAATCCCGTGCGCGTTGCCGGAGCTCTTTCCTGGGCTGCGCTGCCCGCGGCCGTCGGACTGTATTCGCAATGCAATCTTCCGATGCTTGCCGTTTCGGTTTTCCTTCCCGCTTCTCTGGCATTTGTATTCAAAGCCGTCGGAATGTATCGCACCGAAAAATACGACAGGCCGGTTTCTTCCGTGCAGGCCGCCGCTTGGGCGTCTGTGTGCATGGCGGCCGTCGTCTGCTGCGAACCTCAGCTTGCCGTTGCTTATGCGGCGCTTTTTGTGATTTTTCTGGTTTTTGTTCGCTCGCATCTCAGTGCGCTTCTTCTTATGCCGCTGCCCATCATATCTGTTTTGCTTCCGACTCTGAACGCGTGTATTAAAGGTGCAAAAGACGGTTATTGGCGGCAGATTTTTGCCGATGCGTCGATTCCGGTTTCAAATTTGATTTCGGGAACGCAGCAAAATACGGCTCAAAATCCTCGCGAAGAGTCTCTGATTTCAAAATTATTTTCTTCATGCGAATTTGATCGCATACAGCTGTTTGACGGTTCGCAAAGCCTTTGGAAGACGGTTTTTGCCGTTTCGTTGCTGCTTGTAGTCGTTTTAGCGCTTTTATCGCTTTTTATTCCGAAGATAATCCGCATAAGCAGAATAATGTGGCTTGCGGCATTAAGCGGCATTGCTCTTGCGGCATTTTCGGCTTCGACTCCGATTGCAGCCGACGAAAACGGCACGGTTTGCGGTTCCGTGTTCCCCGGATTGATGCTCAGCGCGGCCGCTTTGCTGTGCTGCGTATGCATGACGGCCGGCAGCGCGGCAGCTTCAATGCCCGCAAAAATCGAATCTTTAACCGTGCTTCGCGGCGAACCGGCGGCAGAATCGAACGGACAAAAACAGACTCCGTCCGGCGGTTCGGCCGGCAAATCTGTTGCGGGACGCGCAGTTCTTACTGCTTTGATTTTGTGTTGCTGCGCTTCCTGGTCTGCGATTGCGGTCGGACGCATTTGCGCTGGAAATACCGTAAAATATTCTTCCTTTGAACTTCCGGTTATCGGTCAGGAATATCTGCTGTCAAACGAAAGTCACAGAATTCTTGCGATCAGCGCAGAAGATTCGACGCATGTAAAATATGCTCCGCTTCGAACCGCCGGACCGGATTTGATTGACAGATCGGCGGCATCTGATTTGTATTCGGCTCAAAACGGCGAAAATGATGTCGATTCGCGCATTTCTCACGATATTTTGTCTTTGATGTCCGGAAATGATTTCAGTGCGGCTCAGGATTTGACTTCTTTGGGATTCGGAGGCATATATGTGCCGAAAAACAATTCCTACTCCGCCAAGCTTTGCTCTGACATAACCGCAAGCGGAGGAACTCAGACGGTTGTCGACAATGACGGCGGCACATATTTCAGACTGACGGCAAAACCTGTATATTCCGACGGTTTTGACCTGACTGAATACAGAGAACAATCTGATTCGTTCGGTCGCAAAATCTGGATGGCAACCGTAATATGCGTATTCGGAATATATATTCTTACGGGAATTCCGGGCATTAAACGAACCGATAAGGAAGCTGCATGAAAAACAATAATAAATTCAAAACTGCCGTAAAATTTACGCTGGCGGCTTCGAGTGCAATCGCAATCGTTTCCGCAAGCGCATATCTTGCGGTTTTCCGCCCGGTTTTGCCTTCGTCTGCTTTTGAAAAATCCGATCATGCCGAACGGATTGGGAATGTGTCTCTTACTTCATACTGTCCGGCGCAGATGACGCTGGCAGATGACGAACAATACGGAGACAGCGCTTTTATTGCGGATGAAGGCGATTTGAAATCTTCCGGAAGAGTGATTGCGGCGGGAAATGCTGCTTCGTCGATTTTCTCCGACATTTCAGGTTCGAAATCGAAGTTTTTGGCGAACAATTCTCTCGGAAGCTACGATTCGCGCAAAATCGGCATACTTGCGGACAGCTGGAAGGATTCAGGCGGCATTGTCAAAACTGATTTTTCTGAAAATTCCGATAATGCGACTGTTTCCGGAGCTTTGGTTTCGTATGCCGGTCAGGGTGATTTGAAAGGTCTTTCGGCAGCTTCATGTTTCCAAACGGCTGTCAGACAAAACATTTTGATTCCTTCCTCGGCAGTCGGATACAGTCATCAGCTTGTTATCGCAAATCCTTCCGATAAGTCGGCGGCTGTGCATATTTCGGCGCACGGCACATCTTCTTCAGAACCGCTTGCTCTGGCAGTGAATGCTTCGATTGCAGTTGCCGCGCGTTCCGAACGCGTTGTCAATCTTTCGGCGGCCGTGGGGGAGCAGGACGGTTCGTTTGTCACTATTGACGGCGGAATGATTCCCATTGCCGCATCCGTAAGGACAATTCGCATGGACGGTCTTACTTCAAAAGGTTCCGAATATGCGCTTCCTGCTGCGGAACTTTCCAAAACTGCAATAATTCCGGCAGTCAAATCCGGAATTTCGACAAAACTGGAATTGTATTCGGAAGAAGATGCCAAAGCGTCTGTGCATTGGGTTTCTTCTTCAGGCATGACTGACGTCAAAACCGTGATTTTGGAAGGCGGAAAAGTAAAAATAGAAGATTTGGGAACCGTTCCCGACAATGCTGAAGCGATTTGCATTACTTCAACTGAAAAAATGACCGCTCAGGCGATTCAGGAAAAAAACGACGAGAGAAACGACGATTTTGCTCTTATCCCGGCTGTAAATGCGGGGAAAACATGGTCTGCGGCGATTCCTGACGAAACAAGCGCGTTTATGAAAATCGTCAATGCCCGCGCAAATTCAAAAATTTCTGTAAAAATAAACGGATACAATTCGAACGGCGAGCAGACGGGCGAAAAAACCGTGTTTTTGGAAGGCGGCTTTGCATTCGGATTCAGACCCGAAGACATAGGGCGTGACTGTGTCGCCTTTATTGCCGAAGCAGAAAACGCGTCGGACAAAACTGCGCAAAATTCAGGTTCGTCAAAAGCTCAGCAATCAGAACCGAAAATAACTTTGAGCGCAATTTTAGAGCCTGAATCGTCAGATTTTTCGGGAATCTCGTTCCTGTCCGGCTCTTCTGCAAACTCGTCTTTGACAGAACTTCATGCGAAAAGATCTCTGACCGTTTTTAATTGACGTTTTGCTGCTGACTGCAAGCCGCCGAGTGATTTTGTCTGCTTTGCATCCGGCGGTTTCTGCTGCCTGACCTTTTGTTGGCGGCGGCTTATTGTCTCCAATCGGGATCTATGTCTTCCGGATACATGTTGTAAAGCTCGGCCAGCCCGGAAACCAGTTCGTCTCGCACAAATGCGCAAAGCTCGCCGAAAGTGTCCGTTCTGTTCTGTATCGGCAGCCGAAACAGAACTATTCTTGCCTTGAAACGTCCCTCGGCAGGGTAGCATATGCCGGCAGGCACGGCTGTTCTTTCCCACGCCAGCGGGTCGAACGGGGGAACATCCTCAATAGCGATTTCCACATTTTTCATAAGAGACGGCCAGTTTTGTTTCAGTCTTTCCGTCTGCCTGTTAACAGCCTTGTCAAATTGGCCGCTTTTTGTCCTGTAAAGAGGTCTTCGCATTAGAAATATTGTTCTGTCTTCGCTTCTGCCGTGCTTGTCATGCGCTGTTTTTCGTTCCCACGGCAGTTTCGCTCCCTGATTTTTGCGGCTGTTGTCGAATGTTGCGAGACGCAAAATATCTTTTTGGCTGTCTCTGTTTATAAAGCCGCTTATGCCTCCGTTCGCTGCGCCGTTCGCATTATTGTTCGTATTTTCGCTGTTCATATTGCTGTCCGCTCTTTCGGTTTATTGCTTTAATTGTATCGTTTTATTTTTCTTTTTGAGAATATCATTTTTTGAAGAAATTTTCCGCGATTGAGCGCCGATTTTTGTATTTTTGCATTCTTTTTTTTGGCGCATATGTTCGGGATATGAAATATTATGAATAAATCAGGACATAAAGATTTCGAATGCCGTTTTTGCGCGCGCGGATTTTGGAGGAAATGTGTGCAGGAAAGCTTTTGACGCATGGCAAAACCCCGATTATTCCGCTTTGGCGCGGGATACGGACATGTTTGCGTTTGATTTGGATGGAACTCTGGCAAGATCCAAACAGCCGATGAAGACAGGCATTGCGGGAATATTCGCGGCGCTTACTTACGTCTGTCCGGTCGCGATTGTTTCGGGAGGCCGTCTTTCTCTTCTTCACAGTCAGATTGTCGATGTCGTCGATGATGTGATGAACAGGGAAAATCTGCATTTAATGCCGACCACGGGCACGCGCTATTATCGCTGGGACGGAAACGGCTGGGAGTGCGTATTTGAAAAGAACATTCCCGAAGAGGATGCGAAAAAAGCCGTGGAATCCCTTAACAGGAGAGCGGCTCAGCTGGGGCTTTTGCAGGGAGAAACCTGGGGCGAGAGAATTGAAAACAGGGGAAGCCAGATTACTTTTTCGGCTTTGGGTCAGAATGCTCCGGCGGACATAAAAGAAGCTTGGGATCCCGATGCTTCGAAGCGCAATGCTCTGGCGGCTGCCGTTGCTCGCGATTTGCCGAATCTGACCGTCAAGTCGGGCGGTTCGACAAGTGTTGATATTTCTTGCAAGGGAATTGACAAGTCTTATGCGATATGCAGGCTGACGCAGATTTTTAATATCAGGCCTTCTCGGATTTTGTATGTCGGAGATCGCACTGATGAGAACGGGAACGATTATCCTGCCGTGCAGGCGGGCACGACGGCGATGCATGTGCGCGGTCCGGAAGATGCGGTCGAACTGATTAAGGGCGTTATGAGAGCTAAAACAGGCGGTTACGTTTTTGATGCGCTTGAGCGTTCGGTTGAGCTTAACGGCCGGGATTCGCATTGCGATTCGGCGCAGTTTGACGCTTTTGTCTCTTCTTTGCCGGAATTGATTGCAAAGCATTAAGACGCATAAAAAAGCATAAGAACTGAATGAAGCGGGAATCAAACCGATTCAAAGACAATCCGACTGTTTTTTTTTTTTTTTTTTTTTTGACGGGGGCTTCATTTATGCACATTGCATTTTCGCGCTTTATGATTCGCAGCTGCGAAACATAAGCTTATGCGTATGGAAAATCATAAGACATGCAAATTAAGACGGCAGACCCGCTTAAACCGGTCTGCATGTTTAAAACGTTCTAAGCGTCTTAAAGAGCGCATTCGTCGGCTAAAAAGCGTTATTTGCAGGCTTTTCGCCGAAATATGTTATGTGCTTTTTCCCAGAGGGTGCGCAGGCTGCGAAAAACCGGACAGCGTGCTTTGCGGCGAATGCGCCAAACTGCTTGAAAAAAATGTCGCAAAGAGCTTTTCTCAATCGTGTTTCTTATGGGAAGCAGCTTTTTCGTGCGGTTTTTATCGCGGCAGAGTAAGAAAAATGATCCTTGAGTGGAAAGACAAATCCGATGAGGAAGTCACGAAATATTTGAAGAAACCGCTGAAAGACCTTGTGAGAAAAAACGGTTTTGCGGACAAAATAAAATCTCAGGGAGAGAAAAACATTCAAATAACGGTTGTTCCCGTTCCTTCGTCGCCTTCTTCGCTGCATCGCAGGGGAAGATTTCATACGCTGAAACTGTGCGATTACGTTGCACAGGGCGTGAAAGAAAACTGTCCTCCCGGCGTGACTGTAAAAGTTAAAAAACTGCTGTATGTGGATAACGTGAAAAAATCCGTGGAAAATAACAGTGCAAGATCGCGTTCAAACCGCCTAAAAGGGCATATTCACGTAAAAAACGGGCAGAAAGGAAATCATTCTGCCCGTGTCGAAGCGTCTGAAAAACTTTCCGGCGTTATTCTGGTCGATGATATTCTCACCACCGGAGCAACAGTGCGAAGCTGTTCTCGCGCGCTTAAATCAGCCGGATACACTCCTCTGACGGCCGTTACTATTGCATGCGGAATCTGACTTGCAGCATATTTTCAGTCCAGTCCGATTTTATTAGAGTCGAAACCGTCATTTTCGCATTCGTTTTCACTGATTTCCTCGGCTTCCGGCGCAAAAACGTATCCGACTCCGTGTTCGGTTTTGATTATTTTAGAACCGAGTTTGGCGCGCAATGCTTTAACATGAGAATCAGTCGTGCGCGTACCCTTTGCATTCGTCCAATTCCAAACTTCCTCAAGAAGCTTGGTGCGCGTGAACAATGTTTTGGGATTCTTTGCAAAAACGGTAAGCAGACTGAATTCCGTGGGAGTCAGATGAACAGGTTCTCCGTTCATGCTGACGGTATGGGAGAGAGTATCTATAACCAGGCTGCCGAATCTGAGAATTTCGTTGCCTTCATCCTTCTTTTCAGCTTTTGTTTTTATGCGATCAAATCGGCGCAAAAGAACTTTGCAGCGCATAAAAAGTTCGCGCATGGAAACGGGCTTGGACATGCAGTCTTCCGCGCCGGCCGTGAAACCTGCGATTTTGTCGTTTTCATCGCGAGAAGTAAGCATGATTATCGGAATTATGTCTGACTGACAAATTTTTCGGGTCGCTTTCAATCCTCCGGTTCCCGGAATCGCGATATCCATAATGATCAGATTCGGGGAATGCTTTTTTGCGTCTCTGACGGCAGATACGCCGTCAGGCGCGATTTTAACAGTCCAATTTTGTGCGGCGGCATGACGTGATGCAGAGCCTGCAAACGAAGGATCGGCAGAAGCTATCAGCAGCGTAATCTGGTCGGAACCGGTGTTTTCGGAGCACATATATCTTTATCCTTAAAATTATTTAATGAATTTATTTAATTATCTTTTTTCGCGCACAGTTCAGAATTGAAAATCCGAGCCGTTTGCGAACATTCTGTCTGTCGGGCTGCATAACGGTATGCCTTCTTTCGTTTGAACGGTCTGTATAGCAGCCCGCATAACAGGTATTTTTTTTTTTTTTTTTTTCTTTCTTTGTCAGCCTGTGCGAGGCACACTTTGCTGCGCCATCGCGCCTGCCTTATTTTTATCAGCCTTCTTTCGGTTTTAAGAATACTGTTCCCAGAGCCGGGACGGTTATTCTTGCGCTGAAGCTTCGAGAATGGAATTCTTT
This sequence comes from uncultured Actinomycetes bacterium, assembly GCA_900314875.1. GTDB lineage: Bacteria > Actinomycetota > Actinomycetes > Actinomycetales > Bifidobacteriaceae > RUG039. Next base: position 174,304 of record OMWX01000002.1, read on the forward strand.
CTCTTCAGCGCAAATGTCTGCATTGCGTATGCCTGAACCGCCGTACTTCAAATCGTCGGTAGTGAAAACTTCTTCCCACTGTCCTCCCGACGGAAGAGGAATGCGATAATCAGACCATGCGCTTGCAGAAAAATTAGTTGCGACGACAATCGGACTGCCTTTCGAATCAAGTCTCATATAACATAAAGTGTTATGCTCTGCGTCGTCGCTTGTCAGCCATTGGAAACCTTCAGGTTCGAAATCAAGTTCCCACAGCTGCGCATTATTCTTGTAAAAATCATTCAAATCTTTGACCAGCTGCTGAATCTGACGGTGTTCGCGCCAGTTTAAGCAATCCCAGTCGACACTGTGTTCAAAATCCCATTCGCCGTATTGAGCAAGCTCATTCCCCATAAAATTCAGCTTCTTTCCGGGGTGGCTCCACTGGTATGCCAAAAGCGCTCTGACTCCCGCATAACGCTGCCAGTCGTCGCCGGGCATTCTTCCGAAAAGCGAACCCTTTCCGTGAACCGTTTCGTCATGCGAAAGAGGAAGAATATAGTGCTCCGAATACGCGTAAACCATGGAAAAAGTTATTTCGTCATGATGCTGACCGCGATCGAATGAAGGAACTTTAAGATATTCGAGCGTGTCATGCATCCAGCCCATATTCCATTTCAGTCCGAATCCCAAACCGCCTTCCGAAACCGGAGCCGTCACGCCCTTCCAGGAAGTAGATTCTTCGGCAATCATCATGATTCCGGGATAATTGCGGTAAACAGTCGTGTTTATCTCTTTCAGCAGAGAAATCGCTTCCAGATTTTCGCGTCCGCCGTAAATATTGGGTCTCCAATTTCCGTTTTCGCGGCTGTAATCCAAATAAAGCATTGAACTTACCGCGTCCACGCGCAAAGCGTCGACATGGAATTCTTCAATCCAGAAACAGGCGCCGGCCATAAGGAAATTGCGCACTTCGTTTCTTCCGTAATTGAAAATATAAGTTCCCCAGTCGGGATGTTCTCCGCGAAGAGGATCGGGATCTTCAAAAAGCGGTGTGCCGTCAAATCTTGCAAGAGCAAAATCGTCTTTGGGGAAGTGTGCCGGAACCCAGTCCATGATTACGCCGATGCCGGCATTATGGAAAGAATCGATAAGATATTTCAAATCGTCGGGAGAACCCAGCCGCGAATCTGCCGCGAAATATCCGGTAACCTGATATCCCCACGAACCTTGGAACGGATGCTGAGTCAGAGGCATGAATTCAACGTGAGTAAAGCCGTTTTCTTTTACGTATTCGACAAGTTCGACAGCCAAATCTCTGTACGAAAGCCCTTCTTTCCAGCTGGGAGCATGCACTTCGTAAACGCTGACCGGCTGAAGATGCGCATTGGTTTTTTTGCGCTTTTCCATCCAGTCTCCGTCAGTCCACGAATATGCGCTTTCGTATACTTTCGAAGCAGTTTCGGGCGGGATCTGATGTTCGTTTTCGAACGGATCGGCTTTCTGTTTCCATTCGCCGTTTGCGTTCAGAATTTCAAACTTGTATTTTTCCCCGGCTTTGATTCCGGGCACGAAAAGCTCCCAGATTCCGCTGCTTCCCAGCGTTCTCATGGCATGAGTCTGTCCGTTCCAGCCGTTTGAATCGCATATAAGCCGCACTGCATGAGCGTTCGGAGCCCAAACTGCGAAAGATGTTCCCGAAATCTGTTTTTTCGCGCCGGTATAGGGAGAATCGAATGAGGACGGATAAGAACGCACATGCGCTCCCAAAACTTTCCACAGCTGCTCGTGTCTGCCTTCGTTGAACAGATACAGATCAGTTTCTCCCAAAGTCGGCAGATATCTGTACGGATCGTCTTGAAGAAGCGGCTCGCAGTTCTCGTATTTTACGCGCAGCAGATAATTCGGAACGCGGTATTCATTTCCGTTTTTCACGGACGGAACGACAGCTGCAAAAATTCCGTTATGCTCATGTTTGGCTTCGTATTCGCCTTCTTCGGCGATAACCGTTACCTTTTCAGCCAAGGGCTTAAGAATTCTGACTGTAGTATATTCTTTGCAGTCCTCATTGATATGAGGTCCGAGAATATCATGCGGAGAGTGGTAAACGCCCTCGCTTGCCGCATGCAGTATGTTTTCGTCGACGATTGCCGGCATCGCCGCCGCAGTTCTCTTCTTTTTCTCCATAAGAGTAATTTTAGACAGCCGACACGGGAAAACACAATAATATCGCGCAAAAAATTCAGTCCTGACCGTATGCAATAATGTACTGGTTAAGCGTCGTTTGAAGGGCATTGATTTTATGACTTACAAAGTAGGAGATACCGTTGTTTACCCGCGTCACGGGGCTGCTCGGATAGAGGAGATTTCCGAAAGAGAGTTCAAAGGCGAAGTTCGCACGTATCTGACGCTGTCGGTATTGTCTGCAGACGGTCTGGTTATCAAGGTTCCGGTGGAATCCGTGAAATCGGTAGGCGTAAGAGACGTAATCGACGCAAAAGAAGTATCGCGCGTTTTTGAAATCTTAAGAACTCCGATTGTCGAGGAGAAAATCAACTGGTCTCGCAGATATAAGCTGAATGTCGAGAAGATCGCTTCGGGAGACGTTCACAAGATTGCCGAAGTCGTGCGCGATCTTACTCAGCGCACCGTGGACGATCACGGTCTGTCGGCGGGAGAGAAGCGCATGCTTCATCGTGCGAGAAATATTCTTGCTTCCGAAATTTCAATAAGCGAAAAGCTGAGCGAAGATGAAACTCAGCGTCTGCTCGACGTCAATCTCGGTCTTGAAAAGTTTAAGCCCGGCGACGAGAAGCATCATGCGAAATTCCCCGACGAACCCGCGCATGAAACGCTTGCCCGCGCGGCTGCCGAAAAGAAGAAAACATCGGGAAAGAAATAAAAGAAATTAATGCCAGTTTTTCGCACCGGAATCGGATTTGATGCTCATCGTTTTGCTGCTTCGGGGACTCGCCGCTCCCTGTGGCTGGCGTGTTTTCGCTGGACTGACGACGAAAGTCGCGGCATTGAAGGCTTGGAAGGCGATTCGGACGGAGATGTTGCGGCTCATGCGGCTATCGACGCTCTTCTTTCGGCTTCAAATCTGGGGGATATAGGCACTTTTTTCGGAGTCGGAGAAAACAGCCGCGCCTCGGGATGTTCGGGAAGTTTCATGCTTTCTCAGACTGCCGATTATGTCGCAGAACACGGCTGGAAAACAGAAAACATTTCGATTTCGATTATCGGAAACAGTCCCCGCATATCCGCTCATCGCGACGAAGCGGCAGAGGCTATGAGCAAAGCCGCAAAAACAGCGGTAACAATAACCGCGACCACAACCGATACGATGGGTTTTACCGGTCGTTCGGAAGGGGTCGCGGCTTATGCGGTCGCTCTTCTTTCGCGCGGGGAACGCGCCGAAAAAGAAGAAAAATAATTATCGATTACCCCTTTTGCGTATTGCTGCATAACCTTTTGCCAATGCCCAGTAAAGCGTGCTTAAAGCAACCGTCGCAAAGCTGGCCGGAAGCCTGTACATTGTGCTTAAAACAAGTCCCGGCCAAATGCTTGCCATGCAGAATATAAAAGAAACGATTATCGCGCTTAAAGGCGATTTAGTTATGCACATTGCGGCTGCGGACGGAGTTACGGTCAGCGAGAAAATAAGAAGAGTTCCCACAGCCGGCAGCGAAACCGTAATTACGCCGGAAAGCATAACCATGAAAATAATTCCGATAAAATTCACGGGAACTCCCTTTGATCGCGCAATCTGTTCGTCAAGAGAGCTGAAAAGAAGCGGCCTGTAAATCAGCACAAGAACCGCAACGAGAATAATATCGAATATAAGGAATCCCTTAATCTGCTGATTCGTGACAGAAATAATAGAGCCGAAAAGAATCGACTGCATCTGCTTTGAAGCTTCTTTCGACATATTCGAAAACAGAAGACCTAAGCCGGTTGCAAAAGCCAGAACCGTTCCCGTGGCGATTTCTCTCTGAGAAGTTTTTTTGCCCAAAAATCCTATGACCAGCGCTGCGGCGAACGCAAAAATGCCCATACCCGCATAAACCGGGAAACCCAGCAGAACCGCGCCCGTGGCTCCCGGCAGTCCGATATGAGCCAAAGCGTGCGCTCCGAACGTGCTGTTGCGCACAATCGTAAAATATCCGATTGAAGCGGCAGCGATCGAAATAAGAATGCCGGCGACAAAAGCATTATGCATAAACTGCGTCTGCAAAGTCTCGCGCCAGGTCGGATCGTAATTTAAAGCGTTCATTTTTCAGTTCCCTTTTCTGCTGTCCTTTATTTTGTGCGATTTTTATCTGCATGTTCATGCGCACCGGCAAGTTCTTCCGCCGTATGCTCGTCGTGCTTGTGCGAAGCGTTGCAAAGCCTGTGCGCATTGTCGGGAGTGACAAACATGTCTCCCTGAGGAGTGGTTACGACCTCGACTTTTGTGCCGTACAAATGCGTAAGAAGTTCGGAGTCCAGCACTCCGCTTATCGGGGAATAATGAGGGTGTCCGTCAAGCAGATAAACGGCTCCGGTCAGGATAGGCAGCAAAAGATTCAAATCATGCGAAACAATCTGAATGGTTACGCCGCTTTCCGAATTAATCCTGTTTAAAAGTTCGATAAGCGAACTCTGGCTTGCCAAATCAAGGTTTGCCATCGGCTCGTCCAAAAGCAAAAGTTTCGGATTCGAAACAAGAGCCTGCGCAATTGCCGCTCTTTGCCGCAAACCGCCGGAAAGCTCGGAAAGCCTGTAATTTTCTTTGTCTTTCAGACCCGTAAATTCCAGAGCGTCTTTTATTCTCTGCTTTTCGCCGGCAGACAGTCTTTTGAATCCGAAATGCGTTCCTGTAAGTCCCAATTCCACTGACTGTTTTGCAGTAATCGCGCTGTTGATATTGTCCGTATAATCCTGCGGAACATAGCCGATCTGACTGTTTGACTGTCCGGCGGGTCTGCCCAGAACCTCGATCGACCCCTCGGAAAGCGGCAAAAGTCCCAATTCCGCGTCTATCATGGTTGTTTTTCCGGCGCCGTTTGTTCCTACGATTGCCGTAATCGAACCTGACTGAATTTCGAAATTGCCCTGCGACCAAATCCGGTGTCCGCCGCGACAAATGCCTGCATTTTGAAAAACTACGCACGATGTGTTTTTCGTTTTATTTTCTTTCATATAATCAAATAAATCATATTGCATATACAGAAACCGGGAGAGAAAACCGAATGGGACGCCGGGAAAAAATATCGATGCGACACGGCGAACATTTCGGAATGTAAACTGAATTGTTAAGGTTCTGAAAGCATTTAAAAGATAAAAAGCAAATTCGGGGAGGATTGCATGCAAGAAGAAACAGGCAAAAATACTGATGCCAAAAAATGTTGCGGGAAAGAAGCCTGCAGCAAACCGGGAGAGTGCAAGAAGCTGGACGGAAAAGCCGCCGCCGCTCAGATTAAGGAAGAGTTGCGCGTTCGTATTGAAAATCTTAAGAAAAAAGGCGTAAAGACCGGTTTGGGAACGCTTCTTGTCGGAAATGATCCGGGATCTGTCAGATATGTTGCGGGGAAACATCAGGACTGCGAGCAGGTCGGCATAGAGTCGATTCGCGAAGAATTGCCTGAAAATGCGTCTTTTGAAGATATCGCGGCTGCCGTAAAACGTCTTAATGAGAACCCCTCGTGCACGGGATTTATCGTTCAGCTTCCTCTGCCGAAAGGCATTGACGAAAATGCGATAATCAGTCTTATAGACCCGGATAAGGACGCTGACGGAATGCATCCTTATAATTTGGGCCGTCTGGTTCTTTCGGTTTCCAAAACTCCCGATACGCCCGTTCCCTGCACTCCGCACGGGATTATCGAACTGCTTGACCGCAACGGAATTTCGTTTGAAAACAAAAGCGTCTGCGTCGTCGGCAGGGGAATTACCGTCGGAAGGACTGTCGGACTGCTTTTGACAAATCGCGAAAATAACGCGACCGTCACGCTGTGCCACACTCGCACGCCCAATTTGAAAGAGCGTCTTTTGCAGGCAGATATAATAATTGCCGCTGCCGGAAGCGAGTATTGCATAAAGCCGGAATTTGTAAAGGACGGCGCAGTTCTTGTTGACGTGGGCGTAAGCCGCGTGTGGGATGAAGAGCGCGAAAAATATGTAATTCACGGCGATATAGATCCCGCTTGCCGCGAGACTGCTTCGGCTTATACTCCCAATCCCGGGGGAGTCGGACCGATGACGCGCGCAATGCTTCTGGAAAACGTAGTTCGGATTGCGGAACGTTCCGCATAAGTATGTTTGCCCGGCAGTTCAGTTCGGTCAGCAGATGTTTGCCCCGCAAGTTCGTTTGCGCGTCCCGAAAATTTTTGTGTTCGCATTTTGTGGCGATAATCATGACTTTCGGGTAATATTTGATATTGCGTGTATTTTCTATTTGAAAATGCTCGTGCGCGTCAGGCATTTCGGCTTGCTGCCGTCATATCTGCCGCGGATAACTGAATAACGATTTTATCCGACTACTATCAGAAATAATTTAATGGCAGATTCGAAGAAAACTGTTCCGCAGATTGCCGTAAACGACATCGGAACAAAAGAAGACTTTATTAACGCGGTTGACTCCACAATCAAGAACTTTGATGACGGCGACCTTGTAACAGGTGTTGTCGTAAGGATTGATCGCGACGAAGTTCTGCTCGACATCGGTTACAAAACCGAGGGTGTAATCCCGTCGCGCGAGCTTTCCATCAAGAAAGACGTTGATCCCGATGACGTTGTCGAAACCGGCGACAGCATTGAAGCCCTTGTCATTACAAAAGAAGACAAGGAAGGACGCCTTCTTCTGAGCAAGAAGCGCGCACAATACGAGCGCGCATGGGGCGAAGTCGAAAAGATTAAAGAAGCAGACGGCGTTGTTGAGGGTACCGTTATCGAAGCCGTTAAGGGCGGTCTCATCGTTGATATCGGTCTGCGCGGATTCCTTCCCGCATCGCTGGTTGAAATGCGCCGCGTTCGCGACCTTACGCCTTACATCGGTCAGACGATTCAGGCCAAGATTCTCGAGCTGGACAAGAACCGCAACAATGTTGTTCTTTCCCGCCGTCAGTATCTTGAAGAGACTCAGTCCGAAGTTCGCGAGACCTTCCTCTCGCAGCTTAAGAAGGGTCAGATTCGCGAAGGCGTTATTTCTTCTATCGTAAACTTCGGCGCATTTGTAGACTTGGGCGGCGTTGACGGTTTGATTCACGTTTCCGAGCTGTCATGGAAGCACATCGATCATCCGTCTGAGGTTGTTAAGGTCGGCGACAAGGTTACGGTTGAAGTTCTCGACGTTGATCTTGACCGCGAACGCATTTCGCTGTCTCTTAAGTCCACTCAGGAAGATCCGTGGCAGCGTTTTGCTCGCACGCATGTTCCCGGACAGATTGTCAAGGGCAAGGTTACCAAGATTGTGCAGTTCGGCGTATTTGTATCCGTTGAAGACGGAATCGAAGGTCTTGTGCATATTTCCGAGCTTGCAAGCCGTCACGTAGACAACCCTGAGACTGTCGTAAAGCAGAACGAGGAAGTATTCGTCAAGGTTATTGACGTTGATCTCGATCGCCGCCGCATCTCTTTGTCTCTCAAGCAGGCAAACGACTCTGTGGATCCGAGTTCGGAAGACTTCGATCCCGCTTTGTACGGCATGCCCGCAGAGTACGACGAGAACGGCAACTACAAGTATCCCGAAGGATTCGATCCCGAGACTAACGAGTGGATTGCAGGCTTCGAGAAGCAGCGCGAGGAATGGGAAGCTCAGTACACGATCGCACACGATTTGTGGGAAGAGCATAAAGAATTCGTCGCCAAGGAATTGGAGAATGCCGCAGCTTCCGCAGCAGAAGACGGTCAGGACGAGCAGTCCTCTCGCGAAGAAAATGCTGCTAAGGAAGAAGAAACTTCTTACTCTTCCGCAGCTTCTTCCGAAGGAACTCTTGCTGCAGACGACAAGCTGACCGCATTGCGCGAACAGCTTTTGCAGGAAAAGAACTGATTTGTCTCTGATTCGGTTTAAATAAAAACCTGTTAAAAGAGAGTGCGGTCTTAATCGGGCTGCACTCTCTTTTGTTGTTTTATGTTCGCTGTTTATATGCGATAATTGCATATAAAGTTTCGAAAAGCAGATTATTCAAAACGGCGATTCGAAAACCAGAAGAGAAACAGTGAGAAAGAGAAAAGAGAAAGGTTTAAGATGGCAGTGATAATCGTTGCGGCGCTCATAGCGCTTCTGTGCTTCATACCTGTTATTTACATTGTTCCGCAGCAAAATGCTTATGTTATAGAAAGACTCGGAAAGTATCAGACGATATCTTTGGCCGGTCTGCATATGCGAATTCCTTTTGTCGACAGAATCGCCGGCAAAATGAGCCTGCGCGTAAGTCAGCTTGATATAAGACTGGAAACAAAAACGCTTGACAATGTTTTCGTAACAGTTGTCGCTTCCACGCAATTTCGCATCGATCCCGGCAATGTTGCCACGGCATACTATGAACTGCAAAATCCGGCAGCTCAGCTGAGAAGTTATGTCGAAGATGCTTTGCGATCCGCAATTCCTATGCTTACTCTCGACGATGCTTTTGCTCGCAAAGACAATGTTGCGCTTGAAGTTCAGAATACTGTCGGAAACGAAATGCACAGATTCGGATTCAACGTCGTAAAAACGCTGATTACAACAATCGATCCTTCAAAGCAGGTTAAAGAAGCCATGGATTCGATTAATGCGGCTCAGCGAAACAAGGAAGCCACAAGGCAGAAGGCTGAAGCAAACCGCATTGCCATCGAAATGCAGGCGCAGGCAGATGCGGAAAAAACGCGTCTGCAGGGTGAAGGTCAGGCAAATTACCGCCGAGAAATCGCAAACGGTATCGTCGATCAGATTAAGAGTCTTCAGGCTGCCGGCATGAGCGTAGATGAGGTTAATCAGGTCGTAATGTTCAATCAGTATCTTGACGTGATGCGTTCTCTTTCCGAATCTGCAAACGGGAAAACGGTTGTCTTGCCCGCTGCGACTCCGTCCGGATTCAGCAATATTCGCGACGAAATCACAAGCGCGCTGACCGTAGCGAAAAACGTCTGATTAAGCGCGGAAAGCCTGTGCTGAGAATCGGTTTGACAGGGGCAATCGCCTCCGGGAAATCCTGCGTGTCCTCCATGCTCAAACAGAGGGGAGCGCATATTATCGACTATGACATTCTTGCTCGAAAAGCGGTCGAACCCGGAAGCGATGCCCTTTTGCTTATCGCCGGGCATTTCGGCAAAAAAATGATTGACGAAAACGGATGTCTGAACCGCAAACTCATGTCGAAAGAAATATTTTCCGGCGCCGATTCCGTAAATAAACGCCGCGAGCTTGAAAACATTCTGCATCCGATTGTTTTTCGCATGGCCTGCGAATATGAAAAAAACATTGCAAAAAATAAAACAGCTGCGATTGTCGTGCATGATATTCCGCTGCTTGCAGAAACATCCGAACAAAATCCGTTTCAATTTGACCATACGGTTTCAGTAGAAGCGGATCGCGAAACCCGCATCGAACGGATGATGTCAAACAGAGCGATGACTCGCGAAGAAGCAGAATCTCGCATAAAAGCGCAGGCGCCGGATTGTCTGCGGCGAAAAATTGCCGATATCGTAATCGAAAACAATGCTGATATTCAGGCTTTGCAGACAAAAGTCGACGCTCTTTGCATTCAATGGATTAACGAAGAAAAAACAGAGAAAACAGCCGACATTGCTTCCTGGAAAACAGCGGGGAAAAAAGCATGAGCGAATATGAAAATGAAAATCTCGACCCGGCTTTGACATCATTGCTTAAAAGGCTGAAAAAACAGAGCAAACCCTTTAAAGTCAAAGCGCCCTATGCTCCCGGCGGAGATCAGAACAAAGCAGTGGAAGAACTTGCGCAAAGAATCGAAAACGGAGAAACCGACGTTGTTCTCATGGGGGCGACTGGCACGGGAAAAACCGCGACAACCGCATGGCTTGTCGAACGTCTTCAGATGCCCACTTTGATTTTAGAGCCCAACAAAACCCTGGCAGCGCAGCTTTGCGCGGAATTTCGCGAGCTTATGCCTGACAATGCGGTCGATTATTTTGTCTCTTACTACGATTATTACCAGCCGGAAGCATATATTCCTCAAACCGACACTTATATTGAAAAAGACTCTTCGATAAACGACGACGTTTCAAGGCTGCGTCATGCGGCCACGGTTGACCTTCTCACGAGAAACGACTGTGTTGTCGTCGCGACGGTTTCATGCATATACGGCTTGGGAACTCCGGAAGAATATGCCGGACAAATGCTTTTCCTGCATGAAGGACAGCAGATTGAAAGAGACGAGCTTCTTAAAAAATTCGTTTCGATGCAGTACAAGCGCGACGATTATTCTTTTACTCGCGGAACTTTCAGAGTGCGCGGAGACACTGTTGAAATAATTCCCGTTTACGAGGAGCTTGCGGTAAGATTCGAGTTTTTCGGCGATGAAATAGACCGCATAACAATGCTTCATCCGCTTACCGGAAACGTGATTGAAGACAGGGAACAGGTTTGTCTTTTTCCCGCATCGCATTATATTGCCGGCGCAGACCGGATGGAAAGAGTTCTTAAAGACATTCGAAAAGATTTGTCGCAGCGTCTTGAGGAACTGAAAAAACAAGGAAAAGACTTAGAAGCGCAGCGCCTTCAGATGCGCACGGAATACGATATCGAAATGCTCGAACAAATCGGAACATGTCCCGGAGTAGAGAACTATTCGCGCTATTTTGACATGAGAGCTCCGGGGACCGCTCCTCATACTCTTCTGGATTTTTTTCCTGATGATTTTCTTCTTATCATTGATGAATCTCATGTTGCGGTTCCGCAAATCGCAGCTATGTTCGAAGCGGATGCGGGCAGAAAACGCACTCTGATCGAGCACGGATTCAGACTTCCTTCCGCTGCGGACAACCGGCCGCTTAAATGGGAAGAATTCTTAAACCATATAAGCAGAACGGTTTACCTGTCGGCAACCCCGGGAGACTACGAAACAGGACTGTCTGACGGAGTCGTAGAGCAGATTATACGCCCGACCGGACTTGTTGACCCTGTTATCGATATAAGACCGGTCGAAGGTCAGGTCGACGATTTGTATAATGAAATCAGACAATGCGTTTCGCGGCAGCAGCGCGTTCTCGTAACGACTCTCACGAAAAAAATGGCCGAGGATTTAACCGAATATTTCTTGGAAAGAGACATTAAAGTCGAATACCTGCACTCTGATGTCGATACTCTCAAACGCGTTGAACTGTTAAGACAGCTGCGGCAGGGCGTTATCGATGTTATCGTGGGAATAAATCTTTTGCGCGAGGGGCTGGATTTGCCTGAAGTTGCGCTGGTTGCGATTCTTGATGCGGACAAAGAAGGTTTTCTGCGCTCGTACAGATCTCTTATTCAGACGATAGGACGCGCTGCTCGAAATGTTGACGGAAAAGTCATAATGTATGCCGACAGGCAGACCGAAGCCATGAAAAAAGCGATTGGAGAGACAAATCGCCGCCGCAGTCTGCAGATAAAATACAACAAAGAGCACGGAATAACTCCCAAGCCGCTGCAAAAGAAAATATCTGACGTAAACGACATGATTATTCGCAACGAAAAAGGTTCGGGCAACGAAATTTCCTCGCAAAATTCTGCGCAAAATTTCAGATACGGTTTTTCGGCGGATCTGCCGGATAATATTCCCGAAGGCGCAGACGAAATTAAGAAACTTATAGAAGAACTGTCAGAAAAGATGAGCGCGGCTGCAAAACAGCTGCAATTCGAGCTGGCTGCCCGTCTGCGCGACGAAATAAACGATCTGAAAAAAGAACTGAAAAACATTTCGAGGCATTAGTTGAGGCATTGGCTGCTGCACTATTTTTGAATCATTGCGGGTTTTGAACCTGCGCCGGATTTTAAATTGCCTCAGTTTTTTGGAATCATCTCAGGTTTTGAACCGGCGTGTCACATTCGAACCCGCATTATCTCGAAATTATTCCCATTAATGCGGGAAATCGTATAATCTTGTTATATGTTTAGAATGCCGGTTTCCTTTATGATCGTCACGCTGGCGGTACTTGCCGCGTTTTTCTTCGTCGATATTTTTATCATCGGACGCAAGCCGCATATTCCGTCGACGAAAGAATGCGTGCACCACATTCTTTTCTTTATTGCAGCTGCCTTGGTTTTCGGCGGAATTATGTGGGCGATCGCGGGTTCGGGTCCGGCAATAGAGTTTTATTCCGGATGGCTTACGGAATATTCGCTCAGCATTGACAATCTGTTCGTTTTCGTCATCATAATGTCGAACTTTTCTGTCCCGAGAAAAGAGCAGAAATACGTTCTTTCAATCGGAATAGCAATTGCGCTTGTGCTGCGCGGAATATTCATTATGCTCGGTTCTGCGATCGTAGAGCGTTTCACTTGGATTTTCTTCTTTTTCGGAGCTTTTCTGATTGTTACTGCCGTGAAGCTGCTCGGCGGGGAAAACGGAGACGAAGAATACCACGAACCTGCATTTATTAAAATTTTGCGCAAAGTCGTGCCGATTACGGACGAATATGACGGTCAGAAGCTGCGCACGGTTAAAGACGGCAAAAAATTCTACACTCCGATGCTCATTGTTTTCTCTGCAATCGGAACTACGGACGTAATGTTTGCTTTTGACTCGATTCCGGCTATTTTCGGGCTTACCAAAGATCCTTTTATCGTGTTCGTGTCGAATGTTTTCGCGCTTTTGGGTCTGCAGCAGCTGTACTTTCTGCTCGGTTCTCTTCTTGACAAACTGGTTTATCTGCCGCTGGGGCTTTCGGTCGTTTTGGGCTTTATCGGCGTGAAACTGATTATGGAAGCTCTGCACGGCAATTCGCTTTCATTCATTAATTCGGGACAGCCTTTTGAAAACGTTCCGGAAATTCCCACATGGGTTTCTCTTGCCGTAATCGTGCTGTCTCTTTCGATTGCGTCGGTTGCCAGCATTGCCGGAATGCGTTCTGAAGAAGCAAAACAGATTAAGTGATTTGCGCTTAAGATTGCGTGTGCATTTTTTTCGCTATATTGTTGATTATGTTGTCGGTGTTCCTTGAGGGACAAAGCAAAAAAAGCTGACATCATACACAATCCAAGGTGGTAAAAGATGCAAAGAACAAAGATTGTCGATACTATCGGACCGGCTTCTTCTTCTCCCGAAATTCTTCGCGAGCTTGCTTTAATCGGAATGAATGTGGCCAGAATCAACCGTTCTCACGGAACTCTCGAAGAATGCGAGGTTATTTACCGCAATATTCGCGAAGCTGCCGACGATGTGGAACGAAACGTTGCGGTTCTCGTTGATTTGCAGGGACCGAAAATTCGTTGCGGATGGTTCGAAAAAAATGCTGACGGCAAAGACGTCGCAGAACTTGAAGAAGGTCAGAAATTCACTATAACAACCGACGAAATTATGGGAAATAAAGAGCGTGTTTCCACGACTTTCAAAGGCTTGCCCGGGGACTGCAAGCCGGGAGACACGATTCTGATCGACGACGGAAAAATACGGTTGCGCGTAGAGTCAGTCGAAGGCAATGACGTCAACACGGTTGTTGTCGTTCCCGGTCCGATTTCTTCGCATAAAGGCATCAATCTTCCCGGCGTTGCGGTTTCGATTCCGGCTTTGACTGAGAAGGACGAAGAGGATCTTCGCTGGGCGGTTCGCATCGGTGCGGATATTATCGCCATGTCTTTTGTGCGTTTTGCTTCAGATATCGAGCGCGCTCACGAGATTATGGACGAGGAAGGTCGCAGGGTGCCTATTATCGCCAAAATCGAGAAGCCTCAGGCGGTTGACAATTTGGAAGAAATTATTGCGGCTTTTGACGGCATTATGGTTGCGCGAGGCGATTTGGCCGTTGAAATGCCTTACGAATCGGTTCCGCTTATCGCAAAGCGCTGCATTAAGCTTGCCCGTCAGCACGGAGGAAAACCGGTTATTGTCGCAACCGAGGTTTTGGGTTCGATGGTTCACTCTCCGGTTCCTACTCGCGCTGAGGCTTCGGATTGCGCGAATGCCGTTTTGGACGGCGCGGATGCCACGATGACTTCCAACGAGACTGCGGTGGGCGAGTATCCGGTTGAAGCGGTTAAAACAATGCTCGATATCGCAACATATACGACCGACAACGGATATGACCAGATTCCCGTGGTTCGCCCCGACGACAACGGATACGTCACGTCAATCACGTCTGCGGCGGTAGATTTGGCAGAGCATATAGATGCCAAAGCGATTGTCGTTTTCGCGAAAAGCGGTTCGTCTGTCCGTCATCTGTCTGCATTCCGTTCGCAGATTCCCATCTATGCGATTACTCATGATTTCCACACCAAATGTTTTATGGGACTCAGCTGGGGAGTCGAAGTTTATCCCATCGAAAAGGATCATCATGGCATGTCTCGTCTGGAGATGATGTCTCTGGCTGATTCGGTTCTTAAGAAGGAAGACAAGCTGCACGACGGCGAACAGGTCGTTCTTATGTGCTGTTCTCCTGAAGAATCCGGGCTCGGCGGCAAAATTGATTCTATTTTTGTTCACATAGTGGGAAATGAAGTCTGATGCCGATTCAGATTTTATAACAGCTGAAAATCGTTGAAAATAAACGAAACAGATCTTCGAAACGAAAAAGTTTTGAGGGTCTGTTTTTTCTTTATAAAACAATGCGCGACACGCGACTTGCCGTTATTTGAACAATTCAGAAAAACGTAGTATGATGGCGTCTGTTGCCCTGGTATCCCAATTGGTAGAGGAGACAGCCTCAAAATCTGTACAGTGTGGGTTCGAGTCCCACCCGGGGCACAATTGCTTCTTTGGGAGTGTATCCGATGAAAGGCGCATAATGGAACAAGAATCTAAGCAGTACACCGTTGTCGTTGCTGAAGATGAATCTCTGAATCGTATGGACATAGTAGAATCTTTGCGCGAGAACGGCTATGAGGTTGTCGGCGAAGCTGATAACGGAGAAGAAGCCGTTCGGCTTGTGCGGGAAAAGAATCCTGATGTTGTAGTTATGGATATTAAAATGCCCGTTATGGACGGCGTTACTGCAGCAAGACTTATCAACGAAGAACTTTCCGCTCCGGTAGTAATGCTGACTGCTTTCTCGCAGCCTGATTTTATTGCCGAAGCCGTGCAGGCCGGCGTTATGGCTTACATTGTGAAGCCGTTCACTCCGGACAAGCTCTTCCCGGCAATTGAAGTCGCCGTGCATCGTTTTTCGCAGCTCCGCGGATTCTATGACCGTCTTTCCGATATGGAAGCGAATGGCGGTTATTCCGAAGATGCGACTTACGAGGTTAACAAGCTTCGCGCAGAGGTTGAGGATCTTAAACAGCGTCTCGAAGACCGCAAGCATGTCGACAGAGCAAAGGGTCTTCTTATGCAGCATATGGGCATGAGCGAACAGGAAGCTTTCCGTTGGATTCAGAAGACTTCCATGGATCGCAGGCTCACAATGCGCGAAGTGTCGGATGCTGTTATCGAACAGGTTGTAAACGGCGAATAATCTGTCTGCAAATCGTCTCAGTGTTTGCGCAAAAGCGTACACTTGTATATATGGCAGAAAATAGAACATCTGAAAAGCAACAGACAGAAGAGGAACGACTGCTTGTAGTAGACGGGCATTCTCTTGCATATCGGGCATATTTTGCTTTGCCCGCAGAGAAGTTTTCAACGGCTTCAGGAGTTTGCACGAACGCAGTATTCGGGTTTGCGACAATGCTTTTAAGCGTTGTCTCAGAAATTAAACCCACTCATATGGCTGTTGCTTTTGATGTTAAAGGCGGAACATTCCGCAACGAACTGCTTCCGCAGTATAAGGGTACAAGGGAAGCGTCCCCGGAGGATTTGCTGCCGCAGTTCAGTCTTATTAAAGATCTGGTCAGGTCTTTAGGCATTAAATGCGTTGAAAAACAGGGATTTGAAGGCGATGACGTTATCGCTTCTCTTGCAGCTCTCGGCAGCGAAGAAGGCATGAAAACCTTTGTTTTGTCCGGAGATCGCGACGCTTTTCAGCTTATAAACGAAAATATAACCGTTTTGTATCCAGGGCGTCATTTCAGGGATTTGAAACATATGGACGCCGAAGCGATTGTTGAAAAATACGGCGTGAGACCTGAATTGTATGCTGATTTGGCTGCAATGCGCGGTGAAAAATCGGACAATATTCCGGGCGTTCCGGGAGTTGGAGCCGGTTATGCCGCAAAATGGCTTAACAAGTACGGTTCGCTTGAAAGCATTATCGAACATATCGATGAAATCGGCGGCAAAAAAGGCGAGGCTCTGCGCGAAAATATAGAACAGGTAAAACTGAACCGTCGCGTAAACATGCTGGTGCGCGATATTGATCTCAATGTTTCAGTCTCGGATTTTATTCTTCCAAAGCCTGATGTTAAGACGGTCAGAGCTGTTTGCGGTCTTCTTGAATTCAGCAAAGTAACGCAGACGAGAGTTATTAAACCGCTGTCGGAACTGGGTATTAGAAAAATAAATCATACGAAAGCGGAAGCAAAAGAAATATATGACAGCGCAGCCTCGGTGATATATGCGTCGAGGGATGATTCCGAGCTTGAAGATATTGATTTAAGCGAGCCTGCGGTCGACCATGTCATAAATGCGCAGCAGCTGCTTGAATGGGCTGACGAAGATCCGGAAGCCGAACTGTTTGAAGCCGGGCAGCGTGAGGATAAACACTTTGAAGCCGAGAGATCTGAATCTGAACATCCTTATCCGCTTTTGTCCGTAAACGCGACCGGCAGCATTAAATTCGGAGCGGCGCAAGTCGAGCGCATCGCATTGTGCAGAGCAGACAGGCGCTGCGTGGTTCTTGACATGCGAAGAAACAGTTCGCAGCAGTATATTCCCGCATTAAAAGAAATTTTGAATAAATATAGAAATGTTCTGGCTGTTCATGGCTATAAAGAGCATATTCATTATTTTGCGTCTTTGGGAATCGAATTTCCTTTCCCGGCAGTCGATACAAAGCTGGCTTGTTATATAGCGGCTCCCGGCGAAGATATGGACTCGATAGACGAGAATGCGACTTATTTTTTGCGCGTTGAAAAAGCAGAGGATGACAAGAAAAACAAAAAAAGCAAGAAACGCAAGGATAAGGAGAAGGAATCCTCCGATTCCGGTCAGGGAACTCTTCTCGACGATGAGGACTTTATGGAAAGTTCTCAGGTTGAAAAGATTTATTCTGCGCGGTGCGGACACGTTTTGGCATTAGGGAAGTATCTTTTGCGCGTGCTTGCCGGCAGAGAACAGCAAAGCCTTCTTTTTGATATCGAAATGCCTGTAAGCGAAACTCTTGCGCATATGGAAATTGCCGGCGCAAGCGTGGATGTTTCCCGTCTGCACGAACTGCTCAAAAACTATGAAACCCAGGCGGCGCTGGCTCAGGAAACTGCTTTGGGACAGATCGGATACGAAATTAATCTGCAAAGCCCCAAACAGCTGCAAAAACTGCTTTTCGAAGATATGGGACTTACTCCGACGAAAAAAACCAAGTCCGGAGGGTATACGACCGACGCGGATGCTTTGCAGGAACTATATTTGCGCACTGCGAGTGACGAGAGGGCAAATCTTTTTTTGGGCGCTGTTATTTCCTACCGTGAAACGACGAAATTCAAGCAGATTATGCAAAATTTTTCCGAATCCGTTTCTCGCCGGGACAACAGGATTCACACGACTTACAGTCAGACGGCGGTGGCTACGGGCCGATTGAGTTCGACTGCGCCGAATTTGCAGAATGTGCCGATTCGCACTGAAGAAGGCAAGAAAGTGCGTTCGATTTTTATTCCGGGCGACGGTTACTCTCAGCTGCTCAGCTGCGATTATTCTCAGGTTGAATTGAGAATAATGGCTGAATTGTCCGGCGATGAGGCTCTTATCGAAGCGTTCAAATCGGGAATTGATTTTCACAAGTATGTCGCTTCTCTCGTATATAAAATCAATATTGACGACGTGAATGCCGAGCAGAGGTCTCACGTTAAGATGATGAGTTACGGTCTGGCATACGGTTTGAGCGCATATGCTTTGGCGCAGCAGCTGAAGATTTCTCCGGCGGCTGCGGACGTGCTTAAAGACAAATATTTTGACACTTTCGGTTCGGTTCGCGACTATTTGGGATCTCTTGTTGAAAAAGCGCGCGAGAACGGGTACACGTCGACTCTTTTCGGCAGGCGCAGATATTTGCCGCAGCTCAAATCCGGAAATCCGACGGCAAGGAAAGCAGCCGAGAGAGCCGCGCTGAACGCTCCCATTCAGGGAACGGCCGCAGACATTATGAAAAAAGCGATGATTCGCGCGGAAAATGCGTTGAAAAAAGAACAGCTTCGAAGCCGCATTATTCTTCAGATTCATGACGAACTTGTTGTTGAAGTATGGCCGGGCGAGGAAGAGAAAACAAAAGAACTGATTCGCGATGCCATGGAAAATGCGGTGCATCTTTCAGTGCCGCTTGACGTTTCGATCGGAATGGGAACCGACTGGAATGCGGCCGCGCATTAGAACAGAATAACGGCAGAATGCGCCGAAAAAAGAATCGAGGAGAATGAGGGAACATGGCTGACAATTCTAAGCCCGGGGCAGTGAAACTTTTTCAGGCGGTAAACGTTTTAGAATCTCTTTATCCGCTTGAATACGCGGAAAGCTGGGATAATCCCGGGCTTATCGCGGGAGACTTGTTTTGGGATGTGAAAAAGATTCGTTTCGCGGTCGATCCGACTTACGAAACCGTTGCCGAAGCGATTGAAGAGGGCACGGATTTGCTTATATGTCATCATCCGCTGTTTTTCCGTTCTGTTCATCAGGTGTCGGGACAGGGTTTTCGCGGGGACATAATCAATCGGCTTATAGAGGCGAAATGCGCGCTGTGGGTAGGACATACGAATGCCGATGCGGCCGTTCGAGGGCAGGCAGACGCGGCAGCTTTCGCTTTGGGTCTGAAAAACTGCGAAGCGCTTGTTCCTATTGACGAAAAGAAAGTCAGACCGGCAGATGCGGGGAAACCTGTAGGAATAGGACGAGTCGGATATTTGGAAACTGAGATGACTTTGCGACAGTTTGCCGTCCGCGTGCACGAAGTTTTGCAGAGCACTCAGGCCGGGATTCGCGTTGCCGGAGATTTGGAAGCGAAAATTTCGAAGGTTGCGGTTCTTCCAGGTTCCGGAGACAGCGAGTTCGATGCGGTTCGCGCTTGCGGCGCGGACGTTTACGTCACGTCGGATTTGCGGCATCATCCTGTTGTCGACGCAATGCAGCAGGCTCAATATGAGGCTCGGTTGAGAAATGCCGGAATTGATGCGGGTTCTGTTTCCGGTTCTTCTGCGAAGGATTCGCAATATCCCAGCCCGGCTTTTATAGACACTGCTCATTCTGCGATTGAGCGCATGTGGTTTTCGTATGCGAAAAACGATGTTCCGAACGAAATTGAGAAACAATTAGGTTTTCGTCCTCAAATAAGCGTAAGCGAACTTGTAACCGATCCCTGGGTTTTGTCGATAAGATAACGGCATTCGGCACTCAAGCCGTCGATTCGGCTTGCAAGTTCGATTGGCGGTTCGGCGGGCATATTGATCAATATCGGCATGCAAACGATTTTGCGAGCAATTTGCCGGGCGGTTCTGCAGTTGTCGAGCGGAGAAAATCTTGCGGAAGCCGTGTGAGGAATCCGTGCGCAGGCACTGCTTGCGAAAATTGCCGTTGCACTCGCTGCAAACCGCTTTAAAAGCCGCGTGTCGCTTTAGTCCGGGCGAACGTATAGACTGGCGTTCGCCGCAGAAATTTTCGATGAAATTTTACGGCGTTCGGGCTGTGGCGCAGTTTGGTAGCGCGCCTGCTTTGGGAGCAGGATGTCGCAGGTTCAAATCCTGTCAGCCCGACTTTTTTAAATATTGCCGCAAAATTTTCTGATATGCATAAAGCAGTAAATTTTATTGATGGATTTGTTTTGGTTTTTTTTTTTTTTTTTTTTTTTTTTTTTTTTTTTTTTTTTTTTTCTTTCTTTCTTTCTTTCTCTCTCTCTCTCTCTCTCTCTCTTTCTCTCTCTCTCTCTCTCTTTCTCTCTCTCTCATTGTTATTTCTCATTGCCCATAAGAATCAGCAAACTCCTGGGCTGCGCGGTTATTTTGAAACCCGGTTCATACACGAGTTCGGGGCTGTTTATATTATTCGTATCGACTGCCAGACGCCATTTTTGGCCGTATCTCTCATTCGGAATCGTAAACTGAATCGGCTCGTAAAAACCGTTGAAAAGCAGAAGAAAATCGTTGTCGGTAATTTCTTCTCCCAAAAGATTTTTCTCAGAAATCTTGTGTCCGTTGAGAAAAACCATAACCGAAAGCGAATAATACGAAATCCAGTTCGCGCGATCCATGACATTGCCGTTATTGTCAAGCCATTCGACCTCGGGAAGAACTGAAGAAGAATCCCCGGCCTCGCGTCCCTGGAAAAATCTGCGCCTGTGAAGAACGGGATGTTCCAAGCGCAGTTTAATCATTTTGCGCGTAAAATCGTGGAATTCTTTCTCGCGATCGGTAAGCTTCCAGTCGGTCCACGAAATGCTGTTGTCCTGGCAGTAAGCGTTATTATTGCCTTTTTGCGTCCTGCATACCTCGTCGCCGCCGCAAATCATCGGAATTCCCTGGCTGACCATAAGAGAAGCCATGAAATTGCGCATCTGACGGTCTCGCAAATCCGAAATGTCCTTGACATTCGCAGGACCTTCGGTTCCGCAGTTCCACGAACGGTTGTTGCTTTCTCCGTCCGTATTGTTCTCAAGATTGGCCTGATTATGCTTCGAATTGTATGAAACAAGGTCGTTAAGCGTAAAACCGTCGTGAGCCGTAATGAAATTAACGGATGCCACAGGCTTTCGTCCGTTTGCCTGATAAAGATCGGAACTGCCCATAAGACGGCTGGCAAACTCGGGAAGCGTAGAATGCTCAGATCTCCAGAAATCTCGCAGACAGTCACGATATTTTCCATTCCACTCAGACCATTGAGGAGGAAAGCCTCCGACCTGATAGCCGCCGGATCCCACATCCCAAGGTTCTGCAATCAGCTTCGTCGACGACAAAACCGGATCCTGCTGAACAATATCAAAAAACGCGGAAAGCTTGTCCACATCCTGAAACTGCCGGGCAAGAGTCGCTGCCAAATCGAAGCGGAACCCGTCCACATGCATTTCGGTAACCCAGTAACGCAAAGAATCGGTAATAAGCTGCAAAGTGTGAGGGGAGCGCATAAGAAGCGAATTTCCTGTGCCTGTCGTGTCGAAATAATGACGCTTGTCATGCTCCACGAGACGGTAATACGACTCGTTGTCGATGCCTTTAAAACTTAAAACCGGCCCCTTGTCGTTGCCTTCTGCCGTGTGATTGTAGACCACATCCAGAATAATTTCCATGCCCGCCGCATGATATTCGCGAACCATAGACTTAAATTCGTTGACCTGTTCGCCCTTGGTGCCCATGCTTGAATACGCGTTGTGAGGCGCAAAAAATCCGATCGTGTTGTAGCCCCAGTAATTGCTAAGCCCCTTCTCCTGCAGAAAAGGATCGCTTATAAACTGATGTACGGGCATCAGCTCAAGAGAAGTTACTCCCAAATCCTTAAGATAATTCACTGCATTGGGATGAGCCAGACCCGCGTAAGTTCCGCGCAAATCGGCGGGTATATGCTCGTTCAGCGCGGTCATTCCTTTGACATGCGCCTCGTAAATAACCGAATCCGAGTATGAAATATTCGGACGGTGATCATTGGCCCAGTCAAAATACGGATTAATCACGACCGACTTCATCATATGCGGAGCCGAATCCTCATTATTTACCGCGTTAATGTTGTCAGGATTCGAAATATCATAGCAGTAAAGCGAAGGATGATTTACAAAATCACCTTCAATCGCTTTCGCATAAGGATCGAGAAGCAGCTTGTTCGGATTGCACCATCGGCCGTTCGAAGGGTCGTAAGGACCGTGAATGCGATATCCGTAACGCTGACCGGGCTGGATTCCCGGAATGTAAACATGCCAGATGTAAGAATTCTGATCTTCTATATCTATGCGCGTCTCATTTCCCTCATCATCGAAAAGACACAGTTCGACGCGGTCTGCAATCTGGGAAAACAGAGCGAAATTGACTCCGGCTCCGTCAAAAGTCGCTCCCAGAGGATAAGTAGAACCAGGTGTAATTCTCATAATTCAAGTATCGCATATATGAGAACACAAAATAAAGGCATGGCGCGCAAAAAGCGTTTCTTATGCCCGTGCGGTTACGATAGAGATATGAACGAAAAAAAGACATCTGCAGAATGCCCGTCTGCCTGGGCTGCGCCGACGATGAGAAAACCGATAAACGCGACGGTGCGCATACCGGGAAGCAAATCGCTTTCGAACAGATACCTGATTTTGGCGGCTTTGGGCAGAAAACCCGTGAAACTTGACGCGATTTTGCGCTCGCGAGATACGGATTTAATGATGCAGGCGCTGCGAAATCTGGGCGTTAAATGCGAACAGAGCAAGTCTGATCCGACTTGCGTGACGGTTATTCCGCCGTCAGACGGGCGTTTTAAGGGCGATACGGATGTTTACTGCGGTCTGGCAGGCACGGTTATGCGTTTTGTGCCGGCTCTTGCTTTGTTTGCGGACGGACCGGTGCGTTTTGACGGCGACGAGCAGGCATACCGGCGTCCCATGAAGCCGCTTTTGGACGGTCTGATTCAGGCAGGAGCGCGAATCGAGTATCGCGGACAGGAAGGCAGGCTGCCATTTACCGTTTATCCGCGCGGATATGAGGGAAGCGAGTCGGGAAGCGAGTCGGGAAGCGATCGAGTTGAAATTTCTATAGATTCCTCTGCATCCAGTCAGTTTATTTCAGGACTTCTGCTGGCCGCTTCAAGATTTGACAGACCTGCCGTTATTCGTCATGCGGGCGAAAAACTTCCCAGCATGCCGCATATAAGAATGACTGTCGAAGATCTGCGAATTGCGGGAATAAATGTTGATTTTGATGCGAAAACAAATTCTTGGACGGTTAATGCCTGCGACAGTGCCGATACTGAAGAACGCGCCGATGCTGACGGCTGTGACGATGCTGTCCGAACCGGAAAAAGGGCAGGAAAAGTATGTCTGCCCGAGCGCGTCATTATTGAACCGGATTTGTCTAATGCGGCTCCTTTCCTGGCGGCCGCGCTTATTGCCGGCGGAACGGTAAGCATTCCGAACTGGCCTTTCGAAACGACCCAGCCCGGCGGACTTTTGCCCGGATATTTGCAGCGTATGGGCGCAGAAGTGTCTTATCGCACGCTCACAGACGGAAGTCAGACGATTTCTGTTACAGGAAACGGCAAAATTCGCGGTGTCGGAGACCTCGATATGTCTGCGGCCGGCGAAATCGCGCCTTCGATCGCTGCATTGTGCGTTCTGGCCGATTCTGAAACCTCTCTGAAAGGCATCGGACATCTGCGCGGTCATGAAACAGACCGTCTTGCAGCGTTGGAGACCGAAATTCGCCGTATCGGAGGAAAAGCCGGACAGCTTGACGACGGAATCGAAATTATTCCTGTCAAACGAGAATCTCTGCACGGAGAAACCATGGCGACATATGCGGATCACAGAATGGCGACTTTTGCCGCAATGCTGGGTTTGGCAGTTGAAAATATTCGCATTGAGAATGTTGAAACGACTCGCAAAACCATTCCCGATTTCACAGGAATGTGGCTGAAAATGCTTAATATGAGCGAAACTGATTCAACCGTCTGTCAAAGTTCGGATTCTGCATGTTCGGATTCTGCATGTTCCGGTTCTGAATGTTCTGCAGCGGAAAGACTTGCCGATTCTCCTTTCAAAAATGATTTGCAGCTGGCTTTGCTTATGGCTGACAAAGCAGACGAAATCTCGGTTTCGCGTTTCGGAGCAATGAATTTGAAAATCGAAACAAAGCCCGATAACACTCCCGTAACCGACGCTGACAGGGAAATCGAAACCGCAATCAGAGATATGATTTCGCGATTGTCTGCCGGCGACGACGTTTACGGCGAAGAGTTCGGAAAAGACGAATGCCGCTTGCGTCGCTGGATTATCGACCCGATTGACGGAACCAAGAATTTTATTCGCGGCGTTCCGGTATGGGCGACTCTTATCGCTCTTCAAGTCGGGGAGGAAATCGTTGTCGGAGTCGTGTCTGCTCCGGCGCTTAATTCGCGCTGGTTTGCAGTCAAAGGCGCGGGAGCTTACAAAGGCAGGTCAATTCGGTCGTGCGAGCCTGTCGGCGTTTCTCGCGTGTCGAAGCTCAGCGATGCTTCTTTGTCGTTTTCTTCTCTGTCCGGCTGGCGCGACTGTTCTAAACGAGAACAGCTGATTTCTTTGACGGATGACGTTTGGCGCGTGCGCGGATTCGGAGATTTCTGGCAATACATGCTTTTGGCTCAAGGTTCTGTCGATATTGCTGCCGAACCCGAGCTGGATTTGTATGATATGGCTGCTCTTGTGCCCATTGTTGTCGAAGCCGGCGGAAAGTTTACTGATTTGTCGGGCAAACCGGGACCGTGGGGCGGCAATGCTGTTGCAACCAACTCATTGCTTCACAATGAGGTTTTAAAGCGGCTTAACGGCTGAATTTGAAAGGAAATATTTTGTGTGATATCTGCTTTGCCGAAATATTTTTGCGGGTTTTTGGAATATTCTGATTGCCTGCCGAAATATTTTTGCGAAAACAGTTTTTTCAAAAAAGAAAATGAATCGCAAATTGGTCGAAATATGCTGAAACGCAGCGTAATGCGCCTAAATGCGGCGAAACGCGGCGATACATTATGAAACGCGGAGCAACACACGGCGTAACACGCCGATTTGCATTCCTGGTTTTCAGTATGTATAGTTAATTCTTGTAACCACAACAAATCCTTTCCAATCAATTGTTGTTACTATAAAACTCCCCGATTTCGGGGAGTTTTTCTTTTATCTTCCATAATGCAACACATGTCTCAATACGATAAATACAGGGCAGAGAACA
The DNA here is from genome assembly GCA_900314875.1 of uncultured Actinomycetes bacterium. GTDB lineage: Bacteria > Actinomycetota > Actinomycetes > Actinomycetales > Bifidobacteriaceae > RUG039. The sequence continues at coordinate 199,376 of OMWX01000002.1, forward strand.
TTTAATGAAATGCGGAGGGAGATTTCAAAGATACGGATAATAAGAGCGCTTAAACGACAGAACTGCGCGAAAAAACAGCGTTACGGACAGTGTTACGGACAGCGTGTCAATGTTATGGACAGCGCAGTTTCAAAAACAATGCGCCGCTCGGCATTGCAACAGAACGACAGCACAAGCATCGCATCCTAAAATTTTCACAGCGGCAACTCAAGAAACACAGCAACAGCTCAAAATTTTCACAGCGGCAGCAAAAGCAAATAAAAGCTTTGCAGCAAAAAAGCGTTCGAACCAAAATTTTCTTTATTTGCATACCCGAAATAATGTCAGATAATGCCAAATAATGCTTTGAGTGCATAAATAAAGGGAATATCTCGTTTTTGCGAGAAATTCCCCTTATTCAGCATGCGATTAGAACAAGTTTAGAAAGTTGGTTATGCAACCTTGTTTCCGTAGACGTCGCCTTCTTCCGAAATCTTGATTACCTTGCGTGCGATTGCCAGCTCCTCGTTTGTGGGAACAACGCAAACCGCAACAGAAGAATCGGCAGCAGAAATAACGCGCGGCTCGTCGGAGCGGATTGCGTTCTTTTCCGCGTCAAGCTTAACGCCGGCGAATGCGAACTTGTCAATAACGGCTGCGCGCGTTTCGGCAGAGTTTTCACCCACGCCGGCAGTAAACGTAATAGCGTCAAGACCGCCGAGCTGTGCCCAGTAGTTTCCGACATATCCGACGATTCTGTGGTGATAAATATCGAGAGCAAGCTGAGCGTTCTCATCGCCGTTTTCAGCCAGCTGCTCGACATCGCGCATATCACCGCGACCCGTCAGACCTGTCATTCCGGACTGCTTGTTGAACAACTTGTCCAGTTCGTCGACGTTCAAACCCGCGTTGCGAATCAAGTGGAATACGACAGCAGGATCGATGTCTCCCGTGCGCGAACCCATTACGAGACCTTCCAGAGGAGTAAGACCCATGGAGGTTTCTACCGGTCGTCCGCCGATCTGAGCGGACGCCGAAGCTCCGTTTCCGATGTGCAAAACAATCTGCTTCAAACCTTCAGCAGGCTTGTTGAGAAGTGACGGAACAACGCTTCCGACATACTCGTGGGAAGTTCCGTGAGCTCCGTAGCGGCGGATCTGATATTTTTCCGCAACTTCCTTGTTAAGCGCATAAGTGTAGGAAACTGCGGGCAGCTGCTGGAAGAAAGAGCTGTCGAATACGAATCCCGCGGGAACATCAGGCATGAGTTTCTTCATAACTTCAGCGCCTTTTGCTTCCGGTCCGTTGTGAAGCGGTGCAAGCGTCGCCAAATCTTCAACCTGATGAATCGTTTTTTCCGTTACGAGGGCAGGCTCAGGGAATACGGCACCGCCGGCAACAACGCGATGACCGATTGCCGCAAGACCGTATTCTTTGAGATTCGGCCCGAACTGATCGAAAAACTCCAAAACTCTCTTCAAACCGGTCTCATGATCCGGGATAGGTTCGGTGAACTTGTGTTTTTCGCCGTTGTATTTGTGAGTATAAAAACCGTCTGTCGGTTCTCCGATTTTTTCTACAAGACCCGATGCAAGCGCGTCGCCGTTTTCGACGTCGACGAGCTGATATTTGATCGAGCTGGATCCTGAATTGATAACAAGTACGGTTTTTGCCATCTTTCTGTCCTTATGGTCATCAGTAGGTTATATGGTTTAATCCAAACTTCATATTACTCTCAGGGGCAGATGAAATAAGCTGCGGTGTTGCGAAAAATCATTCGGCGGCAGCGTATATCGATGTAAGCGCAATAGTATTGATTATATCTTCAACCAATGCGCCGCGCGACAAGTCGTTTACCGGACGGTTGAGTCCCTGCAGAACCGGTCCTATCGCCAAAGTTCCCGAAGAACGCTGAACCGCTTTATAGCAGATGTTTCCGGCAGACAAATCGGGGAACACGAAAACGTTTACTTTTCCTGCCACATCATTGCCCGCAGCTTTCTTGGCTGCTACGACGGGCGACCAGGCGGCATCGAACTGAATCGGGCCGACTGAAGCAATCTCGGGAGCTTTTTCGCGTACAATTTGTGCTGCCTGTTCCATAAGTTCTACGTCCGGACCTTTTCCTGAACCCAGAGTCGAGTAGGAGAGCAGGCCGACCTTCGGCTCGATTCCGAATATGCGCGCAGTCTGAGCCGACTGAATCGCGATTTGCGCAATCTGTTCCGCGTCGGGATTCAGATTAATCGCGCAGTCCGCAAAAATAGCCGCATGATCTTTGAAACACATGATGAATGCGCCGGAAACGATTGAAGCTCCGGGTTTTGTTTTGATAACCTGCAAGGCAGGACGCACCGTGTTTGCAGTTGAATTTACGGAACCTGAAACAAGTCCGTCAGCATAGCCCAAAACAACTGCCATCGTGCCGAAATAAGACTCGTCTGCAAGCTGAGCGCGAGCTTTTTCGGGCGTCATGCCTTTCTTTTCGCGCAATTCGACAAGCTTATCCGTCATTTCTGCAAGCAGTTTTTCGTCGTTCTGAGACATGAATTTTGCTTTGTCAAGATTCTTAAGTCCCAACTGCTCGGCGCGCGCTTTAATATCCGCTTCTTCGCCGACGATAATCAGATTTGCGATGTCGCGCTCAAGCAGATAATCGGCTGCTTTGATGATTCTGTCTTCATGTCCTTCGGGAAGAATAACGGTTTTCTTGTTTTTCTTCGCTTTTTCGAGCAGATTTGCCTGGAATGCGTAAGGAGTAACGGCGGTTTTGAATTCGGATTCGAGCGCGGAAACGATTTCTGCTGCCGTATTTCCTGAAATTGCGTTTGCTGCGGCCATGGCTGCTTTGTCTGCGGTTGTTTTATCTGCGTCTTTCGTGTCTGTGCTGCCTTCTGCACAGCTTTCCGCGCAGCATTCTTTCGAGGCTTTCGCAAATTCGCTGCAAACCTGCTTCGAGAATATTATTGCCGGCACGCCGAACTCTGCTTTTACGGCGTTTATCTGTTTTTCTGTTTCTTCATCGCAGAATGTTACGAAAACTTCAGCCAGGGAAGCGCATTCGTTTTTTATTGTTTTTTTGCAGAATTCCACTGTTTGCAAAATGTCGTCTGCCGTGCGGTTTTCTGCGGATAACGCCAGGATAATCGGAGCGTTCAGATCTGCCGCAATCTGAGCTTCGGTTATGAAGCTTAACGGGTCGAATGCATTTTTTTCGCTGTTGCCGATTATGACTGCCGCTTCATAGTTTTTTTCTGCAATCTGAGCGATGTATGCGCGTGCAATGTCGCTTCTTGATGTTTCTGTGTCTTGTTTGAGCTGTTTGGGGCAGATTCCTCGCGCTTCGCAAATTGTCTGTTCTGTTCCCGCAATTTTGACAAGCTTATCGCTAAGCGTTTCTTTTTTGCAGGCTGCCGGGCGAAATACAGCGGTTTTGTGCTTCTTTGACAGTGCAGTCACAGCTGCGTATGCTGCGAAGTTGCGAATCTGACATCCGTCCGGACTTGTGATATATGCGTCTACGCTCACTTTTTTGCGCTCCTTTTCAGGGATATATATTCGCATTGTTAATTGTTTTCAGTATGTATTTTATAGCGCGGACAAGAAAAATACGCTTAAAGGCAGAAGATGAAACAGCTATGCTTAAAAAGTTTGGCATGTTTAAAGCGTTTGAATACGAAAAATCCCCCGTCTCGGAAGACGAGGGATTTTTGTTTTCAGACTTGAGCTGTCAGCTTGCAAGCAAACAGTTTATGTTTACTCGTTGTCGCCTGCGGTTGCAGCAGTCGCGGTGACTGCGCCCGGCTTGTCGGTCTTGACGCCCGGCCATACCCAATCGGTGTAATCGGGGTGATCGTAACCCTTCTCGACTGCGAACTCGAACGCTTCGATACGGAACTTCTCGAGAGCGTCGATTTCCTTTGCGAACTTGTCTGCGTCTACTGCGCGGAGAGCTTCGGCAGTCAGTTCGTAACGGTCGATATTGTTTACGCGAACCATGTCATACGGAGTGGTGGTCGAACCCTGCTCTTCGTAACCGTGAACGATGAAGTTGTCGTGGTTCGGACGGTTCCAGATAAGCGAACGCACCTCGCGAGCGTATGCGTGGTATGCGAACAGTACCGGCTTGTCAGCGGTGAACAGTTCGGTGAACTCTTCATCGGAGAGCGCTTCGTCGTTGTCGGAAGCGTTCTCGATTGAAAGCAGATCTACAACGTTGACAACCTTGTACTTTACTCCGAACTTGTTGAGCTTGTCAGCAGCAGCCATAAGTTCCTGAGTGGGAACGTCGCCGGCAGCAGCAAGAACGATGTCGATGTCTTCGCCGTCCTTGGCATTGCTTGCCCACTTCCACTCTGCAGCTCCCTTTTCGAGCTCTGCGCGAGCTTCGTCGAGAGTGAGCCATGTTGCTGCTGGCTGCTTTCCTGCAACGATTGCATTGATCTTGTTGGTTGACTTAAATGCCTTCTCTGCAACTGCGAGGAGCATGTTGGAGTCAACAGGGAAGTAGATTCCGACAACGTGATCGTTATTGAAGTTCTTGTTCAGCAAAATGTCGATAACACCCGGATCCTGGTGGCTGAAGCCGTTGTGATCCTGACGCCATACGTGAGAGCTGACCAAGAGGTTCATGGAGGAAATCGGCTGACGCCACGGAATCTCGCGCACTGTAGCTTCAAGCCACTTTGCGTGCTGGTTCAACATGGAGTCGATTACGTGTACGAAGGACTCGTAGGAGCTCCAGATACCGTGACGGCCTGTAAGCAGGTAAGCTTCGAGGAATCCTTCCATCTGGTGCTCGGAGAGCTGTTCTGTAACCTGACCGGTTACAGCCATGTGCTCGTCAACGAGGGAGGAGAGGTATCCGTTGTCCCACTGCTTGTCGGTTACTTCGTATGCAGCCTGCAGACGGTTGGAGGCAGTCTCGTCCGGTCCGAAAATGCGGAAGTCGTCCGGGTTGTTGCGGATGATGTCGCGAGTGTACTCGCCGAGACGGCGGGTAGCTTCGAGCTGTCCCCATCCGTGACCGAACTCCTGAACTTCCTTTACTTCGTAATCTGCGATGTCGGGAAGGTTCAGCTCCTTGCGGATACGTCCGCCGTTTGCGTTCGGGTTTTCGCCGATGCGAAGTTCGCCTTCGGGCATGAATTCAACAACGTCAGGCTTGATTGCGCCCTTCTCGTCGAACAGCTCTTCAGGCTTGTAGGACTCGAGCCAGTTCTTGAGAACCTGGAAGTGCTCTTCAGTATCGCGTGCAGAAGCGAGCGGCACCTGGTGAGAACGCCATGAACCCTCGGTCTTCTTGCCGTCGATGTACTTCGGGCAGGTCCATCCCTTGGGAGTGCGGAAGATAATCATCGGGTAGAACGGACGGGTTACGTCATCAGTCTCAGCTGCAGCTTTGATGTCGCAGATCTCTTCGAATACTGCCTCGAACAGGTCAGCGAAGCGGCGGTGAATCGAGAGGCTGTCTTCATCATCGAATCCTGCAACGAACTCGTAAGGCTCGTATCCCATTCCGTGGAAGAACTCGTGAAGCTCTTCGTCGGAGATACGGGCGAGAATCGTCGGGTTTGCAATCTTGTAGCCGTTCAGGTGAAGAATCGGAAGAACGATTCCGTCGGTGCGCGGGTTTACAAGCTTGTTGGACTGCCAGCCTGTTGCCAAAGGACCGGTTTCCGCTTCTCCGTCGCCGACGATTGCGGGAACGAAAAGGCTGGGGTTGTTCATGATTGCGCCGTAAGCGTGAGACAGCGCATAACCGAGCTCGCCGCCCTCATGGATCGAGCCGGGAGTTTCGGGAGCATAGTGGGAAGGAATTCCGCCGGGGTAGGAGAACTGACGGAAGAACTTCTGCAAGCCTGCTTCGTCCTTGGTGATTTCAGGGAAGTATTCGGTGTAGGTGCCGTCCAGATAAGACTGTGCGGTACCTGCGGGACCGCCGTGTCCGGGTCCCATGATGATTACGGTGTTCTGCTGGTGATCCGCAATCAGACGGTTGATGTGACCGATGAGGAAGTTTAAACCGGGAGTGGTTCCCCAGTGTCCTACAAGACGGTGCTTAACGTCTTCGCGAGTGAAAGGCTCCTTCATCAAAGGATTGTCGCGCAAATAAATCTGACCGATAGACAAGTAGTTGGCCGCGCGCCAGTACTTGTCAACGCCTTCAAGCTTTTCGTCAGATACGGGCTCGGAAAGCTTTTTCCACGGTGTGCCAATAACGGGACTTGTCATTTGTACTCCAGTGCTCATGCAGCTAGTGCAATTCTGTTACTTACTCGAAAACAGCTTCGGAAAAAACTGTTCCCAATCTCGTCTAATGCTACTCGCAGTGTGCGACTTTCAGAAGACCCTGCCGCAATTTTGCGCAATTAAGCCGTTGCGCGACGCAAAACAAAACTGCATCCGAAAATGCGAAACACCGCTGTACGCGCGCTTTTGTTGCGATTCAATTGTTTGTCTGTGCAAGCAAAAGTTTGAGAACAGCGGCATTAAAACCCGGATTTTACAGACTGAAGAGTTTTCTCAAATCTTCTTCCATAGTTCCGTTTTTTGCATACTCCAGAGTATTGCAAAGGCGGATATTGTTTTTTTCTATGTGTATCTCATCGCTGAATCCAAGAATATATCGCAGACAGATACGGTAGATAATCTCCGTCGGAGCGCAGCCATACACTTGGTTGGCGAAAATGTGATTCAGCCTCTCGGCATCATCAGGATACAGTGCCTTCATGCGTTTGCTTTGATATAACCTGGTCACGATTTCTGTTATATACATTCCCGATTTCATATAGAGATCGGCAAACGTCGCGTTCGGATCGTCGAAACAGCCGGGATTTTCCTGCTCAAGTCTGTCAACCATATCCTTCACTACCTTCTTTGGCGTGAATATCTGATTGGTACGCTGCGGCGGAATAAAATCAAATATGTCTCCCTTGCGATCCGGTTCAAAATAATCCGCAAGCTCTACACGTTTTTTCATAAACTCTTGCACGGCGTCATTGAACACCGCTTCATCAAAAAGATGACCGTCAAAGTGTTTTTTCTCGCCGCTTTCGGTCGTATAGTCCCCGCCGTCACGCAGCATACGGAACTGATCGAGAGTCACGCCCTGACCATTTTGCGGATTAACTGTTACTTCCCGGAACACATCCTCCGGCACAAGCGTATCAAAGTTTGCAAGAGTCGTATTTTCATCCCCATAGGCCATGAGGAACGCAGGAATTGTACGGGAAAAGCCGCGCAGATGATCACGGACACTTCCCTCGATAGAATCCTTCTGAGCATTCAATTTCTCGGTTTCTACTGTTTCCACAATGGTTTCTGCAGCTTTTTTCACAGTCTGTTCGCTATGGAGTTTTCTGTTGATGTTATCCACCATGTCACGGTAGCCTTGAAGCCGTCTGGCAGCGTACTTCTCATCAATTTGCGAAATCTCTGTCATCGCAGCACCGGACTGCTGCGCCTCGCGAATTCTGTCGTCACGCTCCTTGACAAGCTGATGATCGCGAATCGTGTAATCGCCATACTCACGGTTTACGACGGTGTCTGCGGTTTCTTGGATTTTACGCTCCAACCGGCTCTGCGCGGATTTTCTCAAATCGTCGCCATATTGCGCTCTGGCAGATTCCATAAGCGTGTCCGCAATCGGCTTTGAAAATTGCTCCCGGAGATCCTTTAGCTCGTCCTTCTTTGGATTCGGCGCCGTTTCAGCTTGTCTCTGTAATTCCTCTACGGCTGCCTTCAGCTGATTCTCCACGTCCGAATAAACCTTGTCTCCGAAAAGTTCGCCGGCAGTTCCGATAACCTGTTCTCTCGGAATTTCAACCTCGCCGTCTTCGTTCAGATTCAGACTGTCTGCTGTGGTCTCATCCACAGGTGCCGGTGCGAGGGTTTTCGGTTCTTCGATAGCCTGCATATTGTTTATAATGTCTATAATCTCTTTCGGTGCGCCAAAAATGCCGCTGATATTGGCAAACAGGAAATTTGACATGAAGCCGCGTTCCACGACCTCCCGCGCATGGATATGACGCGGAATCGTGAGAACTTTTTCAGCATCCAGCTCTATCATCGAGCCTTCTTCGTCCTCACCGTAAAGCGGGAAAAAGTTCAAAAGCTCCCTCACGTGCTGCTTACGGCTGTCAAAGTCACCCTTATCCCCGGATGTTTCGGGAATCAGGTCATTTGCAAACTGCTCGAAAATCGTAAGGGTACGGGCAGGGTCAAAGTCAAACACATAGGCGTTCTGTTTTCTGTACGAATTGCCCTCGCTGTCTGTGAACAGACATGGATTCTGCGCACGGAATGCCGCCTGCATATACAGAGCAGGACTTGCCATGTTGGATAGCATAAGGACTGCCGTCCATTCTGGAATCGTCACGCCTGTGGTGAGCTGCCCTACGGAAAGCGTGATGGTTTTATCGTGCTGTGCAATCGCTTTTGTTACTTTGTCAAAGGCTTTTTCGTTCTCATCATCATTGTCCAGTCTGCCGTCACCCGCCGCAAGAATGACCTCGTAATCTTTGAACACAGGATGCAGCTTCAGTTTCTTTGCGAGAGCTTTCGCACTTGCCACACGGTTCAGTATCCAGAATGTGTGTTTCAGTTCATCCCTGAGTTCGGGAGTGGAGAACGGGAACTTATCCTGCCGTGTCATAGCATCGAGGAACTTGTCCACATCCGCATCATGAATGAATTTCCCAGACTCGTTCGTCTTGAAAAACTCACTTAAGTCAAATGCGAATTCCTCAATATCGTCATCCGCAAGCTCGATTCCTTTTTTCACCCTGTCACGGACAATATCGGACATCCGGTAGGTAAAGAGGGACAGTCGGGGCAGATTGGCGTAGGGATTCTCCGTCTCGCTGGATGAATCCCAGTCGCGTTTCTTTTTCTGCTCGTCAGCATACGTCCAGTTATAGATGGCACTCTCCGGGAATTTGTCATTCGCCAGAGCCTTGAACGGCGTGCCGGAAAGGTGCAGCGTCCACTTGCGGCGGATATGGTTAAACGCCGTATCGGTTTTATAGGTATCCACGCCCTCATGAGCCTCGTCCACGATAAGAACATCCCATGTCAGACCTTTCTCGGCACTGATTTCCGAGAGCTTATCGTACCGACCGCCGAAATAGATGGAGCCTTTCAAATCCTGCAGGCTGACAAATTCAATGCAGCCTTTTGTGTTCTCATCGAGGTTTGCGATATATTCCTCACGGCTGCAGACGAACTTTCTGTCCTTGATCCCGTCCACATTGCTCACAAAGATATAGCCTGACTGCGGACCGAAGAAAGTCTCGTAATCCTGATACCAAGAATTTGCAATAGCCGGACGATTCGTCACGATGAGGATGTTCTGAGCGCCGAGCCTCATGCACAGATCGTAGGCAGAGAGCGTTTTGCCGAATCGGGGCTTTGCATTCCACAGAAATTCAGCATTCTCCCGACCGCCGAAATAATCTGCCGTCCTCTGCACAGCCTCCGCTTGCTCATCACGGAGCTTGTATGGAATTACAGCGTCGGCATCGTCTTCCGACACTGTGCCATGATTCTGCGTGAAGTCGATAAAGTTTCCGCGGGCGGTGTTCGGTTCGATAAGAAACCACTCCGTTCCTGACTCGCGGGAGATTCCGAGTTTTTTCAGATAGGCATGAAAGTCCTTATCCGTGAATGTTCCGTAAGGCTCCGTCATAAACGCAGCCCTAAGTGCCCACCAGGTCTTATGTGCTACGCCGACCGTATGCGTCTGCTCGTTGATGCGAGTCTCCACATCGCGCTCGGTAAAGCCTATCTTCGTCCAGCCGTCATGCGCAGGTACTCCGGGAGTGGTATAGGCATAACACTGAGGAACGACCTTTGACGCTGTTTTAATCTGTATCGCTGCCATTATGCCATCTCTTTTACGTGAGTCTCGATAAACTCTATCTCCTTCTCGTCCAAGCCATACTTGCGATACAGCTGCAGATCAATCTCATGAATCGACTTCGACCAGTCAATGTCGGAGGAGGGGGTGAAATCTTGAAGGGGGACGTATTTCCAAGTGTCTTTGTTATTATCTTGTGTGATTTTTAATATGCCAAGAGCCGTTCTTGCAAATTTAGATTTTATATACTTTAAGCATGAATTCGCTTCAAATTCGTTATCAAATGCACCTATGCCAATAAATGAACGTGTGTAGCCGACAAGCGGCGTGCCGACAAGCGGCGTGCTTAATACTTCTCCGATTGCTCCCGATCCATTACTTGTAGGCAAAAGTACCTTATATTTACTCAAATTTTCATGATTCATGTCAATAAAATTTTGAGAGATATATTTCAAAACTCGCTTGTTCTGAACTATACCTAAAACAGAAATGTCATTATCATGACATTTTTTCTCTGTAAAAGGCTGTGGCGCTTTCGTAAATATATTTTTTTCTAAACGTCTGTCTTTACCGTTACTTCCAATTCCATTGCTAGCTTCAGGATAAACCTTGTACAGTTCCTCTAAGTTAAATCTGATTTGAATAAAAATATTGTCCATTATGGTAATGAAATCATCAGCAGATATGAGCTTCTTCATAATAGAGTTCAACTCTGAAAAAGGCGTAAAAGTTTCTATAGTGCCAAAGTCCTGTGCATCATCGTGATAGGTTATGCATACTCCGCCCTTGATGTCTGTATTGGGAAATACGTTAGCACTTTTCTGCTCAAACTTAAGAACTTTAAAATGTTCATCATTCAACATTTTTTTATTCCATGCTTTTGGTGTAGAGCCGGCATTAAAAAGAAAACGAGCGGGATGAATCAATTCCACTTTCTCGCCTACTTCATATGCCTCATCCATAAAATCGTTATAAACAGGTGCTGCATATGTTTTATTTCCGTCAGAGGAAAACTCTTCCTGATACGGCGGATTGCCGATCACATAATCAAACAGTTTCTTTCCCATGGGTCACATCTCCTTAGCCTTTTTTCTTGCTTTTTTCTCAATACCTTTTATGCTCTTTAGGTACTCCTTTTCAACAGGAGTGAGCGTTTCCTGCTGATATTTTCGATATTCTTCCTTTGCTTTTTGCATAGCTCGGTCATGACTTATTTTTCCTGCATCGGTCAATAATTTCCTGTTCCCCGATGTAAGAATAGAATCAAGCTGTGAGATAAAGTCGCTCATATACATCGGTCTGTGTTCGATAGCACTGATCTCAGCAAAATCAAAGTATCCGGATACAAGATTGTTCAGTATCTTAAGTTCATCTTCACTCAAATAATTCTTTGCAATGCCTATATCCTTTAGAGCAGGTATTTCTCCCGAAAAAGAAGTCAGCCCCATGAATGGTTTTTCAGCATCTGCTCTTTCATAGATGACCTCCGCAGCGGTATGCCCATGCGCCGCAAAATGCAGCTTGTTTTGTACGATCTTGAAAAATTGTATTGACTCCGGGCTTTTCGGATCATAGTCAACGCTTGTCGCATAGAGGTCAAGCACCTGCCTGTACAAGACTTTCTCTGATGAACGAATGTCACGGATTCTGTCAAGAAGTTCTTTCCAGTATGTGCCTCCGCCGGCACCCTTTAACCGTTCATCGTCTAATGCAAAGCCTTTTATCATGTATTCTTTTATCACAGATGTTGCCCATATTCTAAACTGTGTGCCACGAATTGACTTTACTCTGTAGCCAACGGAAATAATCACATCAAGGTTATAATATTCAATATTTCGTTCAACCTGTCTGCCGCCCTCATTTTGAACTGTTGCAAAATTTGCAACAGTTGACTCTTTGATCAATTCGCCTTCGGTGTAAATATTTTTGATATGCCGTGAAATAGTTGACTTATCTCTTTGAAACAATTCAGCCATTTGGTCAAGCGACAGCCATACTGTTTCGTCCTGCATACTGACATCGATTTTCGTCAGACCGTCTTCAGTCTGATAGATAATTATATTTCCGCGCTCTTTATCCATAAACTACATCTCCTTTATATCCGTAAACCTCAGAGAAGAATTGCTTCTCCAGTTAAATATCCTGCACGGCACAGCTTCCGGCTCGTCTTCACCGCTGTCCGACATATCCTCAAACAAATCGAAAAGCGTCATCTGCTTGAATTCCTCGTAAGGTTTGCCGAGCGGCACCGTGTCTTTCAGCCCGTCCATCTGCCAGATGTTCCAAGCAATCTTGTTAGCTATCTGCTCCAGCAATTTATCGTCCGGCCGACGTTCCCAACGCTCCTCAAAATAATCCATAAATGTCAGCAGCAGATTTATTCTCGCAATCAGAACATTGTCGCCCTGATACTCGTAGCCGTAAGACGCCTCGAACGCCCGAAGCGTCCACTTCAGCCAATCCTCATATGTATCGGTATTCTCGTTGACAATTCTTAGCTTGCGGTCAAGCATTCCGATACGCCGTATCGGCGGAACAATCAGTTTTCCTGTTGACACATCATAGCGAGATACCAGATACGGAGCCTCGCCGCAAGTGATTTCAAGCCGGCGGGAGTCCACATAATGCTGCCACTTTTTCCGTTTAGGAAATTCAATCCTTCCCTCCGCGACCGTCCATGTGCGATCCTCATTTTCCGTGTTAAATACACCTGCGCGTCCGAACCAATCCTCATCGCAGTGATTGTTCATACGATTGCACAGCCACGCAGGAGTGAACACCTCCGCTTTCTTTCGTGTCCTCTGCGCCTGAGCCTCCAGCGACTTCTGAATCCTCGGACGAATAATATCGGTACGCCGCAGCAACGCATTCGCATCCATCTGCACCTTGTCGGCGAATCCTTCACCAAACTCCTCATAGGTATCCGTAGCCCAGATGATATTCCTTTTTGCAGATTTATCTGCAAGCAGCAAGTCCAGCACATTTGCGACCGGATAACTGCCGATATCTACCAGTTTTTCCAATGTGAAGCTCCTCCTTTCCGCATGCGGACAAACTGAATTTTTATCCCCCGCATTGTCCGCAGTCGGCGAGCATATCAGAATATCATATTAAACCGACCGTTTGAAGCGACTTTGTGTTTTTCGTCCGCATTTTCACAGATTTTCGCTTTTGAGCCGGCAAGACACTCCGAATATGCCCGTATGTCTTATCAGCCGTACATAATTTAATTACACGAAAATTTTGTCTGATGAAGTTCAAAATCTTGGAGGAAAGCATGGCTCGCGGTCCGGTTCTGGTTGTTGATTTCGGCGCACAATATGCGCAACTTATTGCACGCAGAGTTCGCGAAGCGGGCGTGTATTCCGAACTTGTTCCTCATACGGCGACTGCCGAAAAGATTTTGAGCAAAGATCCCAAGGCTATTATTCTCTCCGGAGGTCCGGCTTCAGTGTTTGAAGAAGGAGCTCCCGGAATCGATCCGAAGATTTTCGATGCCGGCGTGCCTGTTCTGGGGATCTGCTACGGATTCCAGGTGATGGCTCACGAACTGGGCGGACAAGTGGATCGCGCAGCTTTGGGAGAATATGGAAAAACCGAGGCGGTTATTGAAGAATCTGCTGAAATTCTTGCAGGTTCCGCAGAAACTCAGGATGTTTGGATGAGTCACGGAGTAGCGGTAAACAAAGCTCCCGAAGGTTTTAAAGTTCTTGCGCGCACAGCCGGCGCTCCGGTTGCCGCAATGGCAGATTCAAACCGCAGACTGTACGGCATTCAGTGGCATCCGGAAGTGAAGCATACTCCCCGCGGGCAGGAACTTATCGAAAAATTCCTGCATGAATGTGCGGGGTTGGAGCGTGACTGGAATGCTGATTCCATAATCGACGACCAGGTTGAAAAAATCAGAAAACAGGTCGGAGATGCGCAGGTTATCTGCGGTCTGTCCGGCGGCGTGGATTCAGCCGTTGCAGCCGCCTTGGTTCACAAGGCGATAGGCGACAAGCTGACATGCGTTTTCGTAGATCACGGTCTGCTGCGCAAAGGCGAGGTCGAGCAGGTTAAACATGATTTTGTTCAAGCGACGGGAATTAAGCTGATCGCAGTCGATGCTTCCGACGAATTCCTTTCGGCTTTGAGCGGAGTAAGCGAACCCGAACGCAAGCGCAAAATTATCGGCGAAAAATTTATACGCACTTTTGAAAAGGCTGCGCGCGATATTATTGCGCAGGCGGATGCTCAAGGCGGCGAAGTGCGATTTTTGGTTCAGGGAACGCTTTATCCGGACGTTGTAGAATCCGGCGGCGGGGAAGGCGCGGCAAATATTAAGAGCCACCACAATGTCGGCGGTCTGCCTGAAGATTTAAATTTCGAACTCGTAGAGCCTTTGCGTACTCTGTTTAAAGACGAAGTGCGCGCAATCGGTCTTCAGCTCGGTCTGCCTGAAGAAATCGTATGGCGTCAGCCGTTCCCCGGTCCGGGATTGGGAATTCGAATAATAGGCGAGATAACGCGCAAACGTTTGGAAGTTCTGCGCGAAGCGGATGCGATTGCCCGCGAAGAGCTGAGCAAAGCCGGTTTGGATCGCGACATTTGGCAGTGTCCTGTAGTGCTGCTTGCCGACGTTCACTCTGTGGGCGTGCAGGGAGACGAGAGAACATACGGTTCTCCGATTGTGCTTCGTCCCGTAAGCTCCGAGGATGCCATGACTGCAGACTGGTCTCGCGTGCCTTACGAAACTCTTTCGGCAATCTCCACTCGAATCACAAACGAATGCCGCGAAATCAATCGCGTCGTGCTTGACGTGACAAGCAAGCCGCCGGCAACAATCGAGTGGGAGTAATCCGCGCGTTTACGCGTTTTTGCAGCGTTTCCCCCTGCATACGAACCGAAAAGAACGGATTTTCAGATTTTTTGTAAGAATCAAAAATCGGCTGCAGCAGTGATTGAATTGTTGAAATTGAATATGCAGTTCCCGGCATAATCGCTCGTTTTTTGATCAGGTATTTTATTCGAATGCAATTCCCTCATACAGTTTAATGAATCTGTAATGCGAAAACAGCATATTTGATTGCGGCGCACCAAATATTTCCGGTTACAGTTTTGCTTGTCTGCATGACTTTTATGCTTCGCCTTCGGAATAAGAATTGTCCGAATAAGGATAGTAGCTGCGATCATAATCGGGCACGTATGTCAGCCAGCTGTTTTTTATGGGAAACACGATTCTGGCATAATTGTATGCCGTTTCCATTCCGAGAACCGTCTGCGCAATGTATGCGCCCGACTCGGAAAGTTCGACTACTAAAGCGTTGTCCGGCACGGATTCTTCCGAAAGCATAAGAGGGAAGAGGAAAACCATAATGTTTTTGTCGGGAAGAAAAGCGGGAATCGCATTCCTGTAATCCCAATCGACCAGTCTGCGCGCAATCTCGGCAGAATCCTCAATCCTGTGTTTAAGCCTTCTGAAAATTTTATCGTCGTCGATTATCGCGTTTCGCAGCTGTCTGAAAGACAGACTTTGCTTTATCGAATCGGTTTCGTTGTATGCTTCATAAATCAGTTCCGCAATAAGATCGTTTCCGCGCGATTCTTCTTCAATAAGACTCTGCGGAAGCAGAAAAATATTATTCGAAATAATATTTTCCGTATCGATTTCAAACGGACGGTTCATATTGAAAAATATGTCTTCAGGCTTTGTCGCATAAACTGCTTTGGAAGGCAGGGGATTGAAGGCGCGGACAAGTTTTCTACCCTGCTCGCCGTGACCTGCCTGAGTGAAACCTGCAAAACTCCATTTCTGAACGGTTTCCGATTCCGCAAGCTGCGCAGAATCTTCTTCGCCGGAATCGTTCTGTTCTTCAGTCTCGAAGCATGCATAAATCGGCTCGTAGGTTTTTCTGGCTACGAGACCTGTATTGAAAGCTGCGAAATTCAGTTCGTCGCTTTCGCATATTTTTCCTTCGCGAAACAGACGATTGAACGTGCATGTCAGATAATTTTCCAAAATCGGCACGCTTTCCGCATCGAAACCGTCTCCTGCCGCATTTCCGTCCGGACTCCATAATTCAGGCACCGCAATTTCTTCCAATTCGCGGAAAAACTCGAATTTATCGCCCAAATAAGCCCAGTCTTCAAGAGTTTTAGCTGCGACAGTTTTGCTGTTTACGTAAGTGTTTACGTAGGTGAGCGTCCACGGTTTGATTTCGTTGCCATACTCGTCTGTTCCCGGATGCAGGTTCTTTATCGCAACCTCGACAGGCGTCGAACCGTCATCGCGAACCGCGCTGATCGGGAAAATAACTTTTCCGTCATAATATCTGAGAATATTGTTTTCCGCCGCAAAAGACCAGTCATTGTCAAGCAGCTTGTATACGTCTGTATTTTCCGGACAATACATGGAAATTTTGTTCAGATATGTTGTGGGAATATGAACAAAAGAAGTGAAATTTTCCGTCAGTTCATTCAAAAGACCTTCAATTTCTTCGGGAACGGCTCCGAGACGATAGTCGGAAGTATCTTTCAAATCTATAAGAGCGCTCTCATTTGTCAGCTTCCTTACAATTTTCGGCTGCTGCGCAGCTGCAGATTTATTTCCGAAAACATTTGCAGTCTGAGGGAAAAGAGGATAACCGTTTGTGCCGGCTGCTGCCTGTGCGGCGATTTGTCCGTAAGGTGAATTGATGTAGGAACGCGCAGAGCCGGGATAAGGCTGCGCATTTGCCTGAGAATAGGGTTTGGCATATGTTTGCGAATACTGCCTGCGGTTTATGATTTCGGGAACGCGAGACATATACCAGGGAAGTCCCGTAGTTTTTCTGTTTCTCTGAATCGTGACTTCTACAGGAGTTCCGTTCGGCATAAGCTCATGAAGCACGAAATTTACTTTTGTGTCGTCAAACATTCTTATAGCGCCGATTTCGAGCGATTCCGCCCAATCAGCCTGCAGCATCGCTTCTACATCTGCGCCGGACGGATAAATATCCGCCAAATGAAGCTTTGAAATATAAGTGACGTGGACGAAATTAAGAAGATTGTAATCAAATTCTCGCGCAAAGCTGTCAGGCACGGGATTGTCTGTGAAAATCCTTGTCCGGGCTGCTGAAGCTATAATGCTTTTCTGTTCGTCTGTAAGTGTATACGGCAACATCTTCGTTCCTTCTACTCTTTTATCGTTTTATTCCGTGGCTGCTTTCGCTGTTTGATGCCTGCGGATATTTTTCTTGCTTTATATTTATTAAAGGTAATCCTTATCACATACACAAAAAAGAGCGGGCAACGGGACTCGAACCCGCGGTCTCGACCTTGGCAAGGTCGCGCTTTACCAACTAAGCTATGCCCGCACATATCTTGCAACAAGTATTAACTTAATGCTTTAAGTACAATCAATAAATTTAGATGAAAAAGTCTGATTTGGCAAACGGCGTGTCGTATCGATTTATCCTGAAAATGTTTCAAGCGGGAGAAATTCAGGGCATTTCAGACGCATTTGCGCGGCTTTTCTTTGCCGCGGCAGCGGCTTCGGCGGCGGTATCGGCTGCGGTATCGGCTGCAGTATTCGTGTTTTTGCCCGCAATTAT
Organism: uncultured Actinomycetes bacterium; assembly: GCA_900314875.1. Taxonomy (GTDB): domain Bacteria; phylum Actinomycetota; class Actinomycetes; order Actinomycetales; family Bifidobacteriaceae; genus RUG039. Next base: position 216,788 of record OMWX01000002.1, read on the forward strand.
TTTGTTTAAAAACATCATGTTCGACATGCATGTCCGGTTTGTTCTGTAATTTTGCATATTACAGATTTATTGCATTGACGGTTGACTGGCGGCATGATATGGAAAGAGCGGATATAAACGTAAAAAACACGGCTGAACGGGATGCGTTTAAGCAGAACGCAGCCGGCGTAAAACGTGCGCGCCGCAAAATGATTATCGGATTGTGCGAAGTGGCTTCAAGCGGCATTTTGTGGGGTATAAACGGCACTGTGGCGCAGATTTTCATGAGAGATTACGGCGCAGATCCGATGTGGCTTTCATGCATGCGAATGTTTTTTTCGGGAATCCTGTTTTTGATTTGCGCTTTTGTCGTTTCTGCCGAAAAACTGAAAAAAATGGTTTGCGAGAAGCGCGATTATCTGCCGCTTTTTTTGCTTTCAATATGTTCTGTGATGATGTCGCAGGTAACTTTTCTGCAGACCGTAAACAAAACAAATTCGGCAACGGCCACTGTTCTTCAGAGTCTTTGCATAATTCTGGTGCTTGTGTACGTATGCATTAAAGAACGCAAATTTCCGCGCAAACGCGATATTCTGGGCGTGATTCTGGCGGTTTTGGGAACATGGCTGCTGGCGACCGGAGGGAATTCCACAGAACTTACTCTGCCTTTGTCCGGTCTTATATGGGGACTGCTTTGCGCGGTTGCCGGAGCTTTTATGAATATTCAGCCGGCAAAACTGCTTATAAAATGGGGAAGTTTTCCTGTGAACGGAATTACGTTTCTGCTGGCCGGAACGCTGCTGATTCCTTTTGCCAAGCCGTTTTCGAACAGTCCGGCCCTGGATTTGCGCGGTTTTGCCCTGCTTGGGTTTGTCATCGTAATAGGGACTTTTTCCGCATTCGGACTGTTTCTTAAAGGCATGAGTACGATCGGAAGCATGAAAGCTTCGCTTTTAAGCACGTCCGAACCCGTAACGGCCACTATAACGTCGGCGGTATGGGGAGGGACGCTGTTTTCCGCGACGGACATAATCGGTTTTGTTCTGATTATCGTAATGATTATTGTTACAAGCTGATTTTCGAGTTTTTCCGCGTATTTCTGTTTTCGAATAATTCGCAGATTCGATATGAGAGCAAACCGGAATATAAAATGCAGAACGGCGAAATTCAAACATGAAAAAATTCAGATACAGAGGATGTGCAAGTGATTAAAAATTACAGTTCGCGGGATTTGACGATTCGCAAAGCTTCGGCGAATGATATTCATTCGATTCAGGTTGTGTTCTCTCATGCGCGAAAATTCATGCGCGAACACGGCAATCCGCATCAGTGGGGAGACGGGAAGCCGTATCCTTATGTCATAGAGAAAGATATAAACGCGGGCGACTGCTATGTTGTTATCGCCGAAGGAAAAATCAGAGCTGTTTTTTCTCTTATTCCGGGTCCTGATTCGACATACAGAGTCATAAGAGAAGGAGAATGGAAAAACCGCCGCCCTTATATTGCGCTTCATCGAGCGGCTTCCGACGGGACTGTGCACGGAATCGTGAAGACTGCCGTGGAATATTGCGAAAAAGAATATCCCGATTTTCAAGATATTCGCGCAGACACTCACAAAAGCAATATTGTGATGCAGAATGCACTGAAAAAAGCCGGATTTGAACAGTGCGGAATTATAAGAATCGAAAACGGAGACAAACGAATCGGATTTCATCTCGATCTTGCAAATTTGAAAACTTCCGAATCTGCGTGCGGCAGCGCGAAAAGCGAATTCGTCCGAAAAGATTCTGCCGGCAAGGATTTGTCCGATTTCGCGCAGACGAAATAAATCGCATATAATGTAATGTTCGCAAATATACGACCGAAGGACTGAAATGGAAGAATCTGCCGCAGGGCAAACCCGGAATTGCACTGAAGCCGACCTGATTTCGGATTTAAACGAGCAGCAGGCCAAAGCCGTGAAATATGACGGTCCGGCGCTGCTGATTGGAGCCGGAGCCGGTTCGGGCAAAACAAGAGTTCTTACGCGCAGAATCGCATGGGCGCTCAGTCAATGGGGAGCTGCTCCGAGCCAGATTCTGGCCATTACGTTCACAAATAAAGCCGCAAAAGAGATGAAAGAACGTCTCGAGGCTCTTATAGGTCCGGCTGCAAGAGGAATGTGGGTTTCGACTTTTCATTCCGCGTGCCTGCGAATTTTGAGAATGCACGGAAAACATATCGGTCTGGAATCGGGATTTTCCATTTACGACCAGTCGGACGGAGAACGTCTTATCAAACTGATTATTTCGGATTTCAATATCGATCCGAAAATGTATCCTCCCAGAATGTTTGCCGGCAGAATAAGCGATTTTAAAAACAGTCTTGTTTCCGCTCAGACTCAGCTGAAAAAACTTGCTCCGTGGTTCGAACCCGGGATTCCGGGCAAACGAGCGCTTCCTTTAAGCGAGCGCGAAGCGGTGATTGCTTGCGTTTACGCGGAATATCAGCACAGGCTTGCGCAGGCGAATGCCGTTGATTTTGACGATTTGATTATGAAAACCGTCGAACTTTTGCAGACGGTTCCTCAGGCCGCGCTTTATTATCACAAGCGTTTCAAATTGATTTTCGTCGATGAGTATCAGGATACGAATCATGCACAGTATATTCTCGTGCGAGAACTTTCCGGCGCAGACGGCAGAGACGACGAAAATATGGCCTTTGTTACGGTTGTGGGCGATTCGGATCAGTCGATTTACGCTTTTCGCGGGGCGGATATTAAAAATATCCTCGATTTTGAAAGAGATTTTCCCTATGCTCAGACGATTATGCTTGAGCAGAATTATCGTTCCACGCAGACAATTCTCGACGCTGCGAATGCCGTTATAAGCAAAAATGAAGGGCGGAAGCCGAAAAAGCTTTGGACTGCAGCCGGAGAAGGCGAAAAAATTATCGGTCTTAATGCCGGAAATGCGCGAGACGAGGGGAATCGCATTGCGGAACGGATTGAAAGTCTGGTTTCTCAAGGGCTGTATTCTTATTCGGATATTGCGATTATGTACAGAGCAAACGCCCAGTCCCGTTCGCTTGAGGAAGCTCTGATTAATGCCGGCATTCCGTATAAAATCATCGGCGGAACCAAATTCTACGACCGAAAAGAAATAAAAGATGCGATGGCGTATTTGCGCTGTTTTGTAAATCCGCATGACGATATAAGCGCCCGCCGAATCATCAATGTTCCCAAACGCGGAATCGGAGCCAGAGCCGAGGCGCTGCTCGGAGAATATGCCGAAAACAATAATGTTTCTTTTCTTCAGGCCGTGAATAAAGCAGATGAAAACGAATCGATAACCGGCCGCATGGCAAATTCGATTGCGAATTTCAAAGACTGCATTTCTTCTCTTGCGGATTTTGCGAAAGAAAACGATTCGTCTCCGTCTGCGATTGTCTCCCGGCTTTTGAAACAATCGGGCATTTTGGATGAGTTGAAAAAATCGTCTGATCCGCAAGATGAGGCTCGCATTGAGAATCTCGCCCAGCTGCAGTCGGTTGCTGCAGAATATGAGCAAAATGCCGAAGAGCCTTCTCTTTCGGACTTTTTAGAGCAGACGGCTCTTGTTTCCGATTCGGATCAGCTCGCTGAGAATGATTCTAAGGGATTTGTCGTGCTTATGACTCTGCACACGGCCAAAGGACTTGAGTATCCCGTCGTGTTCCTGACCGGAATGGAACAGGGAACATTCCCTCATGCCCGCTGTTTTTCTGACGAAGACGAACTGAAGGAAGAACGCCGTCTGGCATATGTGGGTATTACCAGAGCAAGAGAGCGTCTGTTCCTGACTTTTGCGGAGACAAGGAGTCAGTGGGGGGATACCAAATCGATGACTCCGAGCAGATTTTTGAAGGAAATTCCGGCAGAGCTTATCGAATGGGATTACAAGGACACCGGATACGGTTCTTACGGGGATTCCTATGGAGATTCTTACGACGAGTTCGGCGGTTTTGAAGAAAAACCCCGGTTTTCGGGATTTAAGCGTTCTTCAAATTACGGATCTTCTGATTACAGATCTTCCGGAGGATATTCGTCTCGAAAAATGTCATCCGGAAGATCGACATACGGATCGGGAGTCAGGATTTCAAGAAAACAGACCGGCGGTTCGGCTTCTTCGAATCGTTCGTCGGGATATTCTGCCGCGAGATCTTCTGCCGTTTCTTCTGCCTCAAAATCGCCCGGAGTGTCTTTTGAACAGCTGTCTGTCGGGATTAAAGTCATACACGACAGTTTCGGATTGGGAACCGTAAAAGGCTTGGAAGAAAAAGGGAAGAACTCGGTTGCGGTCGTCGATTTCGGTTCCGGGGGAATAAAACGTCTGCTTGTGCGTTCGGCGCCCATGGAAATTGTCTGAAAAACCGTTTGACTCAAGCATGGTGTATTATTATTCAGTTGGCATGCAAAATTTGCATGCCGTCTGGAGCCTTAGCCCGTCAATGGGTCGGCATTCGCGCAAAAAGCGAATGCTCGCGCTTGCCGCGACACAGCATTGGAGAGGCCGGCTCAGCGAAAGATGAAGGAAAGCAGATTCTTTCGCTTGCGTTCAGACAACGACAGATAAAGCAAAGGAAAAAATATGACTAAAGTTCAGCGCGCACGCAGACAGGTACGTCTGTCCCGTGCACTCGGAATTGCCCTTACTCCCAAGGCTCAGCGTCTTTTTGAAAAGCGTCCTTATGCTCCCGGCGAGCATGGTCGCACGCGCCGCCGCGCAGAATCCGATTACGCGGTTCGTTTGCGCGAAAAGCAGCGTCTGCGCGCTCAATACGGCATTTCCGAAAAGCAGCTGCGCAAGGTTTACGAGCACGGTACGCGCAAAGCCGGTCAGACCGGTAATGCAATGATGGTAGAACTCGAATCTCGTCTCGATGCGCTTGTTCTTCGTTCGGGTTTTGCCCGCACGACTGCTCAGGCTCGCCAGTTCATCGTTCACGGTCACATTATCGTAGACGGCAACAAGGTTGACATTCCGAGCTACCTCGTAAAGCCCGGTCAGACGATCCAGGTTCGGCCGAAGAGTCAGACGATGGAACCTTTCCAGGCTGCTGCTGAAGGCGTTCACCGCGACGTTTTGCCCGCAGTTCCCGGTTACCTCGACGTTAACCTGGCTGCTCTTAAGGCTGTTTTGACTCGCAAGCCCGAACCGGAAGAAATTCCCGTTCAGGTCAACATTCAGTACGTTGTCGAGTACTACGCTCGCTGATAACTGATTTTTAATTCGGACATACGCGGCAAGCCCGGCACGATCTTCGGATCGCCGGGCTTTGCTGTTTTTGCGCCGCTCGCGTATTTACGCGTATTTAAAAGTCAGTAGAATATATTTAAGACGGCGAAAATGCGGAAGCAAACGGAGAACTGCATTGAAAAAATATCCGGAAGAAACGCAGAAAGTTTCGGCAAAATTGACGTGCGCGATTGTTTCGTCGGCAATTCTGCCTTTTTTGGGCGTATTGACCGAAACGATGCTGAACGTGATTTTTCCTGACTTGATGAGGGAATTTGAAATCGACGCGGCTTCGGTTCAGTGGGTTACTTCCGTGTGTCTTTTGGCCATGTCGGTTGTTGTTCCCGTTTCTGCTTTTATGAAAAAACGTTTCACTTTTGCGACTGTTTTCCTGATTTCGACATTTTCCGCGATAATCGGCGGTTTTATCGCGATGTGGTCGCCGAATTTCGCTGTGCTGCTTTTTGCGCGAGCGCTTCAGGGCATATCAACCGGAATCGGCATTCCGCTTATGTACAATATTATTCTTCAATATTCTCCTCGCAGCCGAATCGGTTTTCTTTCGGGGCTGGGAAGCCTTGTTATCGGCATGGCCCCGGCTTTCGGTCCGGCTTTCGGGGGCTTTATAGTTTCTATAATGCCTTGGAGAATGTCATTTGCGGTTATCGTCGCCATGTTTGCCGTCAACTGCATTGTGGGAAAATTGTCCATCGAAAACAGACCTGCAGACAAAAATGCGCGCATAAGTTTTGTTCAATTTTCGCTTGTCGCTTTGGGGCTTGTGTCGTTTACGCAGGGAGTGCAGTTTGCAGGTAAGGCGGTCGAACGCGCGTTTTTGAATGATGTGTCTGCGCGGGATATTCTCCTTGCCGTCGCATGTCCGTGCGCAGGCATTGCGTTTTTTGCTCTTTTCTGGTTTTTTGCTTCTCGCAGCAGCAATGCGATGATTAATGTGAAAGTATTCAAATTCCGTTCAGTGATTTTTGCTTCGGCTTCCTGTATTTTTCTTCAGATTGTCGAACTCGGACTGTCGTTTACGGTTCCTTATCTTTCTCAGCAGGGATACGGATTTTCTTCTTTCAAAGCAGGTCTTATTATGCTTCCCGGAGCTTTGGCAGGATCTGCCGCTGCGTTGTATGCCGGGCGTCTGCTTGACAGAAAAGGACCGCTGATTCCGGTAAGCGCAGGTTTGGCTCTTATGTTTGTTTCTCTGTTTTATCAGGCGATTTCAGCGTTTTCTCTTACATTTTCATTTTTGATAATCGCGCATATCGTCGTGGAAACAGGGTATTGCGGAACTTATACCAATGTTTTTACAGTCGGACTTTGGAATCTGCCGGAAGAACTTAAATCTGACGGAAATGCTGCGCTTAATACATTTCAGCAGCTGGGATGCACATTGGGAACGGGAATTTTGGCCTCGGTTATGTCTTCATGCCAGATTTGCGGAATGAACAGCGGAATGTCTGCTTCCGACTCTGTAAAATTCGGAGGACGCGTCGGGTATTCGGTTATGATTTTTGCGGTTCTCTTGGCGGCAGTTTTTGCTGCGATGCTTATATTTTCTGATAAGAAACGACATATTTTGTCAGTGAAAAAAATAGAAACTGCCTGAAAATGCGGCAATCGGCTGAACAGATAGGATAATATAATAATCATGATGTTGCATCTGCACTTTGTCCGTCACGGACAAACATATTTCAATATTTATAACAAAATGCAGGGCTGGTCGAACTCGCCGCTGACAGAAGCCGGTATCGCTGACGCTGAAAAAGCCGGGGAAAAGTTTAAAAATACTTATTTTCCCACAGTGTACTGTTCCGATACGACAAGAGCGCATAAAACGGCGCTGAAAATCATAGAAATGAACGAAGCGGAACAGGGCAAACCCGAATTGATTATGACTTCGTTTTTCCGCGAACAGTTTTACGGTTATTATGAAGGTCTCGACGCTGAAATGACCTGGTCTGCAGCCGGAGGTCCTCACGGAGCGCGAACTTACAAAGAGATTATCGAAAAATTCGGTCATTGGGCCACGCGCGATTTTATGAAGGAAGCAGACCCGTTTCACGATGCCGAATCAAACGAGGAATATTGGGATCGGATTTTTAAGGGATATGACCTGATCGCGAGCAATCCGAATCTTAAAGACGGAGATCATGTGCTGATTATTGCTCACGGAAACTCGCTGCTTTCTCTTATGTACCGTTTCGGTCCTTCGGACTTTGATTTGTCCGAGCGTCCCTCGACAGGATCGGAAACATGCGTTGAATTTGACACGTCCAAACCGAAATATGAAGGCATTAAAATCGTGTCTTTCAATGACGATTGCTCGTCGAAATCTTTTGAAGCCGAAGCGAGGGAAAAGGCAGAAACAAAAGTGTAAAACATGAAAATGGAATGTAAACCGCAATGCGTCCGTTAAGAATCGAACGTTATTGCGAGATTTAAGAACCGTGCGTGGTAGTCTGAATGTTGTCAGATTGTAGCAACGCAACGCAAACAGAAAGAGATGGGAAATGAGCATAGGAGAAATAGCCGGACTTATTGCGGCAATTGCATTTGCCGTGCTTTCCGGATTTCTTATTTATCCTTTGATTCGCATGGGAAAAATGTTCGACCAGATTGCTCAAACGGTTAAAGATACCGGAGAACATGCGGTTCCCGTTATTGACGAAAGCGTTGAAACAGTGCGGAAAGTCAATAAAACTCTCGAAGATGCGAATGATGTCAGTTCGGCGCTGTCGGCTACGACCGACAATATCGCTTCGCTGACAGATTTGTACAGTTCCGTTTTGGGCAAACCGATCATAAAAGTCGCTTCTTTTGCATGGGCCGCTAAAGAAACTGCGAAAAACTTTTTCGGCAAAAAAGGAAAAGAAAACGAATCGGACAAAATGACAGCTTCGCGTCCGCAGAAAAATACGGATTATTCCGAGAAAGAAGCGAAGAATGTTTAAACGGCTGTTTTGGTTTGCAATAGGCACGGTTTCGGGGATTGTTCTTGCAACAAAAGCTCACTCGTATGTAAAAGCGCGAGTTCCGAAGCATACTCGCGAGTTTATTTTGGGAGAAGATCAGGATAATATACCCTCAAGAACTCTTCAGGGGCTTTTAAGGGATTTTTCTTCTTTGCAAAGCCGTCGTGAAGAAGAATTGGACAATTATTTTGCCGATAAATTCAGATAATGCTTCGGCTTGCCCAAAACGGCCAGAATTTCCGAGAATAAGAATGCAAAACCGCTTTGCAGACCGATTAAGCGTTTTTTGCGGCGAAAAAGACAGATAAAAGACAAAACAAAAAATTAAAGACTTTTAAAGAGAAGACATGCAACATAAGGAGAAGAACATGCGCACAGCAGAAATTTCGAAGAGATTTCTCGAATATTTTTCAGAACACGGACATCTTACGGTTCCTTCTTCGTCGCTTATTTCTCCGAATCCGACGACTTTGTTTACGATTGCCGGAATGGTTCCGTTCATCCCGTATCTTTTGGGAGAAAAAACTCCGCCGAGCAAACGCATGGCATCAAATCAAAAGTGCGTGCGAACGCTCGATATTGATGAAGTGGGAAAAACGACGCGTCACGGCACGTTCTTCCAGATGCTGGGAAACTTCTCTTTCGGAGATTATTTCAAGGAAGAAGCGATTCATTACGCATGGGAGCTTCTGACTCTTCCGCAGGACAAAGGCGGCTACGGAATTGACCCCGGCAAGCTGTGGGTAACTACTTTCACCGATGACGAGCAGGCGCGTTCGATTTGGAAGAATGAAGGTTTTGATCCCGAACACATGCAGATTTTCGGCATGGAAGACAACTTTTGGACAACCGGAGGGCCAGGGCCGGGAGGTCCGTGCTCGGAAATTTATATCGATCGCGGACCGGAATACGGAGCCGACGGGGGGCCGGCTGCCGACGAGAATCGCTTTATTGAAATATGGGATCTGGTTTTCGAAAATTATGAAGTCAATAATGTCAAGTCGAAAACGGATTTGAATATCGTCGGCGAACTGGAAAACAAGAATATCGATACCGGCGCAGGTCTTGAGCGCATGGCTTATCTTCTTCAGGGCAAGCAGAATATTTACGAGACTGACGAAGTATATCCGGTAATCGAAGCTGCCGAGAAGATGACCGGCAGAAAATACGGAGAGGACGAGCAGGCCGACGTAAAATTCAGGATCGTTGCCGATCACGTTCGTTCAGCTCTGATGATTGCCGGCGACGGCGTGCGTCCGAGCAATGAAGGACGCGGATATGTTTTGCGCCGACTGATTCGCCGCACCGCAGTTGCTATGAAAAAGCTGGGAACGGAAAATGAAATATTCAGACAGCTTCTGCCCGTATCCGAAAAAGCTATGGAACCCAGCTATCCCGAGCTGAAAACCGGTTTTGCAAAAATCGAAGAAGTCGTTTACTGCGAAGAAGACGCTTTTGCGCGCACTCTGGATAAAGGAACTTCGATTTTGGATCTTGCCGTTTCAAAGGCAAAGAAAGCATCTGAAAACAATGCTTCGAACGCGACCGTATCGGGCGAAGACGCTTTCAAGCTTCATGACACATACGGATTCCCCATTGAGCTGACTTTGGAAATGTCTCGCGAACAGGGAGTGAAAGTTGACGAAGAAGCGTTCCGAAGCCTTATGGCAGAGCAGAAAGAACGCGCTCGCGCCGACGCGGTCAAGAAGCGCGGAAACGTTGATTTGAGCGTCTATGACAATTTCAAGAAAACTCTTGAAAAGCCTATAGAGTTTATCGGATATACGAGTCTTGATTCGTCAAGCCGCGTTTTGGCGATCATAGAAAGCGAGAAGGGGTCGGTTCCGGCCGCAACTGCTCCCGCAGATGTCGAAGTAATTCTTGACCGCACGCCTTTCTACGCTCAGGCTGGAGGACAGCTTGCCGACGAAGGAACTCTTATGTCTGCAGAAGGCGCGGTTGTCTCGGTTGATGATGTTCAGAAACCAATTAAAGATCTGATTGTTCACCGATGCCGCATAACGGAAGGCACGCTTGCCGTCGGAACTGTCGTCAACGCGTCGGTTGATATTGCCAGGCGAGAAGCGGTTTCCAGAGCACATACCGCGACTCACATGATTCACAAGGCTTTGCGCGAAGAACTCGGTCCTGAAGCTACTCAGAAGGGTTCGGAGGATTCGCCGAACCGTCTGCGTTTTGATTTCCAGTGGTCGTCTGCGCCGGGCAAGGACATTTTGAACGATGTCGAAGCGCGCGTGAACGAAAAACTTCGCGAAAACATGCCGGTTATTGCCGAAGAAATGAATTATGAGGATGCGGTTGCTTCCGGTGCTCTTCATTTGTTCGGCGAAAAGTACGGCGATGTCGTTCGAGTCATTACAATCGGCGAAGACGGATGGAGCAAGGAATTCTGCGGCGGAACTCACGTGGACTCATCGGGCAAAATCGGAACTGTTTCGATACTTTCCGAAGCCTCGGTCGGAACCGGAGTGCGTCGAGTGGATGCGCTTGTCGGAAAAAGCGCATACGAATTCGCGGCCCGCGAACATGCGCTTGTTTCTCAGCTTTCTGACATGCTCAACGCGCGTCCGGACGAGCTGACTGCGCGCGTAAATAATTTGATAGCGAAACTTAAAGAATCAGACAAACAGCTGCAGGATATGTATGCTTCGAATCTGTCTTCAAAGATTCCGGCTCTTGTCGAGCGGGCTAAAAGCGATTCGCATGAAATTGCGGCAGTTGCCGCTAACGTCGGTTTCTTCGGTTCGGCGGATGTTCTTCGCAAAACCGTTACGGATATTCGCGCACAAATTTCCGAAGACAAGCCTGCGGTTATCGCGCTGGCCGGCTGTGCCGATGCACAGTCCAAGCCGGTTATTATCGTCGCGACCAACGCGGCCGCGCGAGACAAGGGAATAAAAGCCGGAGACCTGGTGCGCAGCGCTTCCAAGATTCTCGGAGGAGGCGGAGGCGGCAAGCCTGATCTGGCTCAGGGAGGCGGCGCAGATCCCTCAAAAATCGATACCGCTCTCGAAAAGCTTGCAGCGGAAGTTTACGCCGGCTGATACTATTCTCAAAGTATTATGCCGATTTGGATGGGAATTGACCTCGGCGATGCGCGAGTGGGAATCGCTTTATCCGACCCCGAACTGATTCTTGCGCATCCCCGGGGCAACATAAAAGTGCCCGGAGATTCGTTTTATGCTCTGGAAGACGTAATAGACGCGATTGAAGAAGAAAATGTCGAGCGCGTCTTTGTCGGATATCCTCTTCTGCTTAACGGCGAAGAGGGGAAAAGCGCGAAAAAAGCGAAAAGATGGGTTAAAGCTCTGTTAAGAAAATTAGAAGAAAATAAATTAAGCTCAGTGAAAGCGGAACTGTGCGACGAAAGACTGACTACGGTAAGCGCGCACAGCATGCTGCTTGAAGCCGGAATGAGCATGCGTTCTCACCGTTCTGCGGTCGATCAGCAGTCGGCAGTTATTCTTTTGCAAGAGATTCTTGACAGAAACAAGTGCGCGGAAACAGACGGTTCCGTCGCGATGGAGGTTGTATGACAGACAGTTTGCATGATTTTTTTAACGAGTCTTCATGGGAACATGTCAGCGGGGATATGATAAATCCGAATGAGCCGGAAAGAAGAAAACCTCGCAATCGCCGTGAAGCGAGAAAACAGAGAATGCAAAAGCGGCGCAACAACACGACGAAAATGATTATCGTCGTTCTGTCTGCAATCCTTCTTTTAAGCGGAATCGCGGCTCTTATAAGTTTTAAGCACAAAACAGACTCCAAGAAAGCCGCTGTGTCCGGAGGAGATTACAGCGCCGTCGAAGCTGCAAGCGGCGTCGAAACTGATTTTACTGTCAAAACAGGCGAGTCGGGCTCAGAAGTTGCAGAGCGTCTTTTGAGTGCGGACATAATCAAGTCTGTCGACGCATTTACCAGAGCGCTTGTTTCCGCAAACGCCACAAGCAGTCTTCTTCCCGGAACATATAAACTTAAAACTCATATGCCGGCAGCTGATGTCGTTGCGATTCTTACGGATTCCGACGCTTCGAACAGTCTGGAAGTAAGACAGGGCGAAACCGTGACTGCCGTTATTGACCGAGCCGTAAAAGCAACGTCGATACCGCGAGAAAACTTTGAATCGATAATCAATTCCGGCGGAAAGAATATTCTTCCCGCAGAAGCCGGCGGCAAATTTGAAGGATGGCTTCAGCCGGGAACTTATGATGCGACCGGCGATTCGATTACGGCCGAAGGCATTTTGAAAGAAATGGTCAGCAGGCGCATAGCAGCTTTGGATGCGCTGAATGTTCCGACCGGAGCGCAGCGTCAGAGAATTCTGAATATCGCCTCGATTGTCGAAGCTGAGGTTAATAAGCAGGATTATTACGGGAAGGTTTCCAGAGTCATTCAGAACCGTTTAGAGCAGGGAATACCGCTGGGCTGCGATTCTGCGGTCGCTTACGGCTTGGGAATAAACGGAACCGAACTTACCAACGCTCAGCTTGCCGACGCGAGCAATCCGTACAATACGCGAGTGCTTAAAGGGCTTCCGCCTACTCCGATTGACAATGCCGGAGGGAATGCCATAAAAGCCGCGATGGATCCTGAGACCGGTTCCTGGCTATATTTCGTTACCGTCAATTCGGCAACGGGAGAGACCAAGTTTACCGATGATTACGATCAGTTCCTTGCGTGGTGTGAGGAAATGAAGTAAAAATTAAACTGCGAGAAGGAGCAGAATATGTTGCGTTGGCAGACTGCGGGAGAATCACACGGCGAAGCGCTTGTCGCATTGATTGAAGGAATGCCGTCCGGCGTTGCCGTTTCGCGCGAATGCATTGAGGATGTTCTTAAACGCCGAAGACTCGGGTACGGCCGGGGAGCTCGAATGAAATTTGAGCAGGATAAAATCAGGCTTCTTACCGGAATAAGGCACGGATATACGCTCGGTTCGCCGATTGCAGTTGAGATTGCCAATACCGAATGGCCCAAATGGACGAAAGTAATGAGCGCCGAACCGCTGCCTGAAGACTGCGATTTGTCGAATGAGTCGCGTAATGCTCCTTTGAGCCGTCCGCGTCCCGGACATGCGGATTTGACGGGTATGCGCAAATACGGTTTTAACGATGCCAGACCGATTCTTGAGCGTTCTTCTGCCCGCGAAACTGCTTCCCGCGTGGTTTTGGGACAGATTGCGGCGAATTTTCTGGAACAGGCTCTTTCGATCCGCACGGTAAGCCATGTGATTGCGCTGGGCGGAGAATATGCCGGCAAAGATTGCGCGCTTCCTCGTCCTGAAGACTGCGAAGCTTTGGATAAATCTCCCGTGCGCACATTGGATTCCGACGCTGAGTCAAGAATGATGAAGCGCGTCGACGAAGCCAAAGAAGCCGGAGACACTTTGGGCGGCATAGTAGAAGTGATCGCATACGGAGTTCCGGCCGGACTGGGGACGCATGTCGAATCAGACCGTCGTCTCGATGCCGCACTCGCTTCTGCTCTTATGGGGATTCAGGCAATTAAAGGCGTTGAAATCGGAGACGGATTCGCCCAGGCGGACAATCCGGGTTCTCTTGCGCACGATGAAATGATTAAGGATGAAAACGGACGCATTGCCCGTTCGACCAATCATGCGGGCGGCATCGAAGGAGGCATGTCAAACGGTCAGCCGATTCGCGTCCGCGCAGCCATGAAGCCGATTCCGTCTCTTCCCAGAGCTTTGAAAACTGTGGATGTTCTTACGGGCGAAAACGCGACTGCTATCAACCAGAGGTCGGATGCCACTGCCGTTCCTGCGGCGGCAGTCGTGGCGGAAGCTATGACGAGACTTGTTTTGGCGCGGTTTGCCTTGGAAAAATTCGGAGGAGACACTGTGGATGAAGTGCGCAGAAATGCCGAATCCTACATTGCTTCCTGGCCTGAATTCCAGCGCTGAACCGATTTGCCAACCGAATTGCCGATCGAAACAGAGTGCCGAAATGTTTGAACGCATCATGCAAAGCGCAAAAAAGTCAGAAACGAAAATGACTGAAAAGTCAAAGCGCAACCGCATTCCCACAGTCGTATTTATCGGAATGCCGGCTTCGGGAAAAAGCCGCATAGGCTGTGAAACGGCTTTGCTTTCCGGACTGGATTTTGTTGATGCCGACGAGATGATAGAGCGCGCAGAGCATAAGTCGATTCCCGATATTTTCAAGCAGAACGGCGAAAAGTATTTTCGCAAAATCGAGAATAAGATAATCGAAAAGTATCTTTCGGATTTTGACGGGGTTCTCTCGCTGGGCGGCGGAGCTCCGATGAACAGAAAAACCCGGTATGCACTTAAAAAATATGTTCGCAAAGGCGGGAAAATCGTTTATCTTCTCGTTAATTCTCACGATGCTGCCGAACGCATTGCAAGATCGTCAAACAGACCGCTTCTTGCAGAAAATGCTTCGCAAAAGTGGGATAAACTGTTTGAACAGCGCGATCCGGTTTTCAGGCGGACGGCAACCGATATCATATCCACATACGGAAAAACGCCGAAAAAAGTTGCAGGTGATGTTATGGACACAATCAAAGAACGCGTTGTCAAGGTAGGCGGCGAACAGCCCTACGAAGTCAGAATCGGCAATAATGTCATGCGGCATTTGCCTGATCTTTTAGGGAAAGAGCCTCTGCATGTCGCGCTTATACATACTTCGAAAACTCAGCGTCACAGCGACCGGGCTCGCACAATTTTACGCCGAGCAAACTACGAAGTAAGCGATATAGTCATTCCCGATGCGGAAGCCGGAAAAACCATGGAAGTTGCTTCTTCGGTTTGGAAACGCCTGGGGCAGGAAGGTTTTACGCGTTCCGATGCCATAGTCGGATTGGGCGGCGGCGCGGCTACGGATTTGGCCGGTTTTGTCGCTGCGACTTGGATGCGCGGAATAAAATACGTGAATTGTCCCACGTCTCTTTTGGCAATGGTGGACGCTTCCACCGGCGGAAAAACCGGAATCAATACTGATGAGGGTAAAAATCTTGTGGGATGTTTTTATACTCCCGCAGGAGTTTTGGCGGATTTGACATGTCTTGAAACTCTGCCGAACGATATTTTCGTCGAGGGTCTGGGAGAAGTCGTCAAATCAGGCTTTATCATGGATAAGCAGATTCTGAAAATTCTTGAAGAAAACGCCGATGCGCTGCGCAGTTTTGATCCTGAAAACACAGATGACGATCTGTCAGACGTTATTTCAGAGCTTATCGAAAGATCCGTGACCGTCAAAGCTTGCCATGTAAGTTCCGACCTGAAAGAAGCCGGGCTGCGCGAATTCCTCAACTACGGGCATACGTTCGGTCATGCGATTGAAAAAATCGAACATTTTTCGATGAGACACGGGCAGGCAATTTCTGCAGGAATGGTTTTTGCAGCCGAGCTGGGCTGCAAGCAGGGATATATCAGCAGTGAACTGGTTGAATATCATCGCGAAATACTTTCTTCTCTCGGGCTGAGGACAAGCTGGGACAACGGATCTTTTGAAGATGTTTTAGAAATAATGCATCGCGACAAAAAAGCCAGAGGCAATATGCTTCGATTCATAGTTTTGGAATCGGCGGGACATCCGACGCGGCTCGAAGATCCGGACGAAGAGGCTGTCCGCGAAGCTTTTGAATCTGTCAAAAAGCAGAAAAATGCATAAAAAATGCATAAATGAAATCATAACGCGAGATGTGCATAAAGCGAGAAGCATAACATGCGATGCGTAACGCGAGCTGCATATCGCAAATCGGAAAATTTGCATGAGTCAAGCCGGAAAGAAATGAGTGAGAATATGAGCGAAAATATGAGAAAAGTATTTGTAGTCAACGGTCCTAATTTGGGACGTTTGGGCGTGCGTCAGCCTGATGTCTACGGAAAACAGGATTTTCAGGCTTTACGCGAGTCGTGCCGCGAGTGGGGCAGACAGCTTAATCTTAATGTCGAGGTTTTGCAGTCCGATGATGAAGCAGAGACAATCGGCATAATGCATAAAGCGGCGGACGAAAAGATTCCTGTCGTGCTTAATCCCGCAGCCTTCACGCATTATTCGTATGCGCTGTCGGATGCTGCGCATATGGTTTCAGACGCGGGAGTGCCGCTTATGGAAGTGCATATTTCCAATCCGGCCGCGCGCGAGTCTTTCCGCAAGCATTCGGTTATTTCTCCTGTGGCGACGGGAACGATTGCCGGTCTGGGATTCTACGGATACCGGCTGGCTTTGCAGGCTGTAGCTCATATTTTGGAAAAATAATCCGGAAGAAGAACAGTTCGGATTTGACGGAAAAGTCTTACGCAAGTGATAGGGTAAAATTCCATGGCTAGAAGAACACACGGTCTCAATCAGGGACATATCACAAAGCATATTTTTGTTACCGGCGGCGTTGTTTCGTCTCTCGGGAAAGGTTTGACCGCTTCATCTTTGGGCAGGCTTTTGCGCAGCCGGGGATTGCGCGTTCTTCAGCAGAAACTCGACCCGTACATCAATGTCGATCCCGGTACGATGAACCCGTTCCAGCACGGGGAAGTTTACGTGACCGAGGACGGTGCCGAAACCGATTTGGATATCGGTCACTATGAGCGTTTCTTGGACGTATTCCTCAGCCAGAAAGCGAATGTGACTACCGGGCAGATTTATCAGTCTGTTTTGCGCAAGGAAAGGGCAGGCGAATATCTCGGTCAATGCGTTCAGGTTATTCCGCATATTACGAATGAGATTAAAAGCCGCATGCGCGCGCAGGCCGGCGAAGATACGGACGTAATCATCACGGAAATCGGCGGAACTGTGGGAGATATCGAGTCTCAGCCGTTCCTTGAGGCGGCTCGTGAGGTGCGTCAGGATTTGGGGTCGGAGAACTGCATTTTTGTTCATGTTTCTCTTGTGCCTTATATTGCGGCGGCTCATGAGCTGAAAACCAAGCCCACGCAGCATTCTGTCATGATGCTGCGTCAGCTGGGAATTACTCCCGATGCTCTTGTTTTGCGTTCGGATCGTCCGCTGGGAGAGTCTGTTAAAGCCAAGATTTCTCTTATGTGCGATGTTGACGAGGAAGGCGTCGTGAACTGCGTGGACGCTCGAAGCATTTACGATGTGCCCAAAGTTTTGTTTAATGAGGGATTGGATGCTTATATTGTCCGCGAACTCGAACTTCCTTTCAAAGATGTCAACTGGGCGGAATGGGAAGATCTTTTGGAGCGCGTTCATAATCCGAAAGAAGAAGTCAATATTGCGATAGTCGGCAAATATATTGATTTGCCGGATGCTTATCTGTCTGTGACGGAGGCTGTGAAAGCCGGCGGTTTTGCAAATTATGCCAAGACGAATGTTTTGTGGGTTGCGGCCGATGAATGCGAAACTGTTGAGGGAGCTGCGAAGGCTTTGGAAAATGTCGACGGAATTGTTATTCCCGGAGGATTCGGAATTCGAGGAATCGACGGGAAAATCGGCGCTCTTCGTTATGCTCGCGAAAACAAAATTCCCGCGCTCGGACTTTGTTTGGGAATGCAGTCTGTGGTTATCGAGTATGCGCGAAACGTGTGCGGCATCGAAAATGCAAATTCGACTGAATTTGAGCCTGATTGCGAGAATGCGCTTATTGCGACTATGGAAGAACAGAAAGATATCGTCAACGGTTCCGGCGATATGGGGCATACCATGCGTCTGGGGGCTTATCCTGCAGTTTTGCGTCCCGGCAGCGTTGTTGCGGAACTGTACGGCAGCACAGAGGTTTCCGAGCGTCACAGACATCGTTATGAGGTGAATATCGCGTATAAGGATCGTCTTGAGGAAGCGGGGCTTGTTTTTTCGGGCATGAGTCCCGACGGGCATCTTACCGAGTTTGTCGAACTGCCGGAAGACAAGCACCCCTTCTATGTTGCGACGCAGGCTCATCCTGAATTTAAGTCTCGTCCGACGAAACCGCACCCGCTGTTTGCCGGGCTTGTCAAGGCGGCGGCTGAATACAGGCGAAATAAGTAGGGTCGCGAAAAACAATTCTTTTCTGAGAAATAATTTCTCTTATTTGAATAAAACATTAGCCGATAATATATGTAAAAGCATCGCGTTTGCGGTGCTTTTGTGTTATGTGCCTGTCTGAGTAAAGATAGAGAAAGTCCAATATGCGGGACTGAATGCGGGATTAATTATATTTGACTTGACAAAACAATATGGGGGGGGGGTATTATTTATCTGGTAAAAATTTAGAAAGTTAGAAAGGCGGACTGAATGTCTTCAGTTAAAAAATGCAAAAATTGCAATAAGGAAAACGAGAAATCTGCAAAAACTTGTGCTGGTTGCGGAGCAAAGCAGAAAAATACAGGCAAAACTATTGCAATTGTTGCCGCAATTGTTGTAGTGCTTACAATTGCAGTTTCCTCAAACGGCAATAAGAAAGATAAGATTGACAATTCCGGCGCTGCAAGTGCGTCAGCGAGTTCTGCGCCGACAGCAGGCGATGATCCTTCATCCCAATCTTCTTCTTCATCATCATCATCATCTGAGGAAAGCGTAAAAGTCGGAGGGTCTTATGAGGGAAACGGATTGAAATTTACGGTAAATGCGGCAGATACGGCGTTTGTTGTTCCCGACGACACTTATGGCATGTATAAGCTGGACAGCGGTCTGCATTACGTTAAGGTTGATTTTACGTTTGAAAATACAGGCAGCAGCGGTGATAAATACGTCAGTATTTATGATTTTAAATGTTATGCCGACGACAGTGCATGTGAACAGAAATTTGTAAACTCTGTTACGGGAGATTTTATGAATACGCAGCTTTCTCCGGGAAGAAACAAATCGTTCTCAACTCTTTATGCGGTACCTGACGGTGCGAAGAAAATAGAGTTGGAATATACTTCAAATGTTTGGACGAATAAGAAGATACGCATCGATCTTCAATAATAAATCTCGAAAGGATTATGCTCCTTCTCTAATGTTCGGGGAAGGAGCATTTTTTATATTGCGGATTTTATGAAATTTTGCAGTTTCCGCGTTTTTGTTATGTCAAAGTTCTCGTAAAATATAATGACAATTATTGATATTTCGGTTTCTTCGGCGTTTTACGCGGCAGCGTGTATAATGCCCTTAAAACGGCATCGTTTCGGCGATGCTTGAGCAAAGCAGAATTGATTTTACAGAACTACGGCGAGGCAGAACGACGGCGGAACGGCGAAACAGTGCCGGAAACGTATCGGTTCTGACCGGACGGAAAGGAATATGGTTGCGGAATGAACAATAACCGTATCGGAGAACAGCCGGACGATTCGACTGAAGCATATGCGCCGTTTGACATTTTTCAGTCTGACGAATATGAAACCGGCGAAACCGAATATGTTTCGCGCCCTGCAAAAGCTTATGTTCCTCAGAAACCTCTTCCGGAGAAAAAACGCGCAAACGCCAAAAAAATATGGCTGTGGAGTCTTGTGTCGCTTTTTGCCGCAATCGCAGCCTTGTTTGCTGGCATGTGGTTTTTCTACAAGTCTCATGCGCTTCCAGGCACAATGCTCTGGGGCAATAATGTTTCCGGAAAAAGCAGTGAAGAAATAGTCAGGCTGTTAAGCGATCAGTTTAACAATAAAACCGTTATAGTCTCATACAACGGCAGAGTTGCGAACGTGAAAGCTGTGGACGTAGGCATGAAAATCGATACTCAGCAGATTGCGAACGAAGTTATGGAAGCCAAACGAGACAGCAGTCTGTGGAGCAGATACAATCCTTTCGCAAATGTCAATATCGAACCTGATTTAGGCAAAGCCGATGAACACAACGCGGCATCTGTGGCAGCATCTCTGGGCGCAGAAAACCAGGCTCCCGCTGATGCAGGTATTGTTCTGAATAATGATAAAACCGGCTTCGACGTCGTGGAAAGCCGCAACGGAACGCAGGTAGACCTGACGGCCGCAGCTTCTGCGCTTACCGAATCGATTACCTCATTAAAAGACGACAAAGCGACTCCGGTTGAAATCAAACTGGATTCCGCAGAACCGGCAATCACCACGCAAATGGCAAACGAAGCTAAAGAAAAGCTGGAACAAACCTTAGAAAATGGCGTGAAAATCGTTATAGACGGTCATGAAATCGCACGATTTGACGCGTCTGCCGCCGCTTCGGCTGTTTCTCTGTCGGCAAAGCAGAATGCGGGTTTGGGCGAATCTCAATCACAAAACGGATATCTGGTTTTCGACTCTGCAAAATTGCAGCAGTACTACATGACAAACATAAAACCTAATTTTAAGACTGAAGCGTCAGAACGCGAAGTAATCACGACAACAGGCGGCACGGAAATCGTCGTAATAAGACCCGGAAACGATGCTGTTAAAATCACGGAAGGCTCGGACGCGAATGTGGGCACATCAGCCTCGCAAACTTTCGCAATCGGAGGCGGAGACGTAACCGTTAAAGGAGAATTCTCGGCACGCCCTGTGAAAGCCACAGAAAAAAGAGTGACTGTCGACTTGTCAGATCGCAAACTGCGCGCATATGAAAACGGTCAGGAAGTCCGCTCTTTGAACATCGTTGCCGGAATGAACAACAATAATTCGACCGGAGTGTGCGAAGGCGAACTTTGCACGCCGTTGGGAGACTTCAATATTTGGCGAAAACTGGACAGTCAGGATATGAGCGGCTCGATTACTCTTTCGGGCGGAAGAACCGAATCTTGGGACGCGAAAAATGTCGGATTTGTCAACTACTTCTCTAAAAGCGGCTGCGCAATTCACCGTATCGCAACTCAGTCTGCAATAAATGACGGTTCTCTTCCGGGCGTGTCGAACAGTTCACACGGATGCATCGGTTTAGGCTGGGATGTAGCGCAGTGGTTTTATGACTGGTGTCCGTCGGGAACCGCAGTGCATATTCAAGAATAAAAGCATATTCAAGAGAATAAAACTGCAAAACCGATCTGCTTTCTGTCAGAGCAAAACGCGCCAAAAAGCAAATATTCTACGGCTTGGCGTATTATTGCTTGTTGCGTGCAAACGCGCGAAAAGTCCGAAAAATCGGATTGAAAAACTTGGCGGCAGACCGGATGAAGTCAGACCGGAAAAAACCTGAAAATTCCGATTAACCAAGGGAGGATTGTCGTGAGCGAAGTTCAATTGCCCGACGAGCATGCCTCGGATGTGGAGATGAGCCGTTATGTCTCCGATCGCGAGCGCGTGAACGAAGAGAAAATCCGTCAGGATGACGAGATTCTTTCGCACTTCGGCAATGAGTACGACTACGGATGGCATGATTCCGACGAGGCGGGAAAGCTCGCCAAAAAAGGCATTTCCGAAGAGGTTGTGCGCCGGATTTCGGCTGAAAAAAACGAGCCTGAATGGATGCTTGAAGAGCGTCTGAAAGGATGGCGCGATTTTGTTGCTAAACCGATGCCGGATTGGGGCGTGGATCTTAAAGATTTCGACGCTGATGACTTTAAGTATTATGTAAAACCCGTCGACAAACAGGCGACTTCATGGGAGGAGCTGCCTGACGACATTCGCGACACATACGACAAGCTCGGCATTCCGGACGCCGAAAAGAAGCGTCTTGTTTCAGGCGTTGCGGCTCAATACGAATCGGAAGTTATCTATAACTCGATTCAGGATGATTTAAAAGAGCAGGGCGTAATTTTTACCGACACCGACACGGCAGTTCGCGAATACCCTGAAATCATGCGCAAATGGTTCGGAAAAGTCATTCCGTCCGATGACAATAAATTCAGCGCGCTGAATACGGCAGCCTGGTCGGGAGGATCTTTTGTGTATGTTCCCAAAGGCGTGCACGTGAAAATTCCTCTTCAGGCGTATTTCCGCATAAACACGCCTAATATGGGACAGTTTGAGCGAACTTTGATTATTGCGGATGAGGGCTCTTACGTGCATTATGTGGAAGGATGCACTGCGCCCTTGTATTCCACGGACTCGCTGCATTCCGGCGTCGTCGAGATTGTTGTCGAAAAAAATGCGCGCGTGCGTTATACAACCGTTCAAAACTGGTCGGACAACGTTTACAATCTTGTAACCCAGCGCGCTTACGTGCGCGAGGGCGGAACAATGGAATGGGTTGACGGCAATATCGGTTCGAAATCCACGATGAAGTATCCCGCGTGCATTCTTGCCGAGCCTTATGCGAAAGCGACAACCATGTCATTGGGTTTTGCCGGCGAAGGGCAGTATCAGGATACGGGCGCGAAAATGATTCATCTTGCGCCTCATACAAGTTCGCAAATCGTTTCGAAGTCTATTTCGAGATCGGGAGGACGCGCGGCTTATCGCGGTTTGGTTAAGGTTGTCGAGGGCGCATATGATTCGAGTTCTTCTGTTGTCTGCGATGCTCTGCTTGTCGACGATTGTTCGCGTTCGGACACGTATCCTCACGTCGATATTCGCGAAGACAATGTTTCGATGGCTCACGAGGCTACTGTTTCCAAAGTCAGCGAAGATCAGCTTTTCTATCTTATGAGCCGAGGATTGAGCGACGAGGAAGCTATGGGAATGATTGTGCGCGGGTTTGTTGAGCCGATTGCCCGAGAGCTTCCCATGGAATATGCTTTGGAACTTAACCGGCTTGTAGAGCTGCAAATGGAAGGATCAGTGGGATAATGTCAGAATCGAAGCCGGATTTGCAGACGAATTTGCAGTCAGATTTGCAGGAGAAAAAATTGGCAAAAGCAACCGCCCCCGCCTTTATGCCTTCGAGCGCAGACAAATCGGTCAGATCGTTTAATATCGGCGATTTTGCGATTCCGACCCGAAAACAGCATGACTGGCGTTTTACTCCTGTCGAGCGTCTGAGCGAATTTTTTGAAATCTTTGAACCGTCGAAAACGACGAAAGCAGACGTTTCATATTATGACGGAAGCCGAATCGAATCTGAAAAAGTTTCGGTAAGCGAAGTTCCGATCGGCGCGGAAGAAACCGCAATCGTCGGCAAGCCGTCCGACCGCGTATCGGCTGTGGCCTGGAATACCGCGAAAACTTCGACCCGCATTGACATTCTTTCCTCTGTCGATAAGCCTATTCTTATTTCGGTCAAAGGGAACGGCAGCGAAGAAAGCGAACTTAAACCAGATTCGCTGCATTTTGCGATAATAGCGAGGGACAATGTGCGCGCGGACGTGATCCTTGAGCATACAGGTTCGGCTGTTCTTGCGGAGGGCGTTGAGATTATTGCGGGAAAAAATTGCAAACTGTCCGTGACTTCGATTCAAGAGTGGGATGAAAATTCCAAACATGCAGGCAATCATCGTCTGCGAATCGGAGAGAATTCTTTTGTGCGTCATTCGATGGTTACTTTGGGAGCAGATACTGTAAGGATTCGCGTAGATCAGGATTTTGACGGACCTCACGCCTCATCGGATATGCTCGGAATCTATTTTGCCGATCCCGGCAAACATTGCGAACATATGACAATGGTTGACCATAATTATCCGCACTGCGTTTCGCGAGTCGTATACAAGGGAGCTTTGGACGGCAAAGACGCGCACGCTGCGTGGGTCGGCAATGCGCTTATCGAACCGGAAGCGCATGGAACGGATTCTTACGAGCTGAACCGAAATCTGATTCTCACACCCGGAGCTTCGGCTGATTCCGAGCCGAATTTGGAGATTGAGAACGGAAATATTGTCGGAGCCGGGCATGCAAGTTCCGTCGGAAAATTCGATGAGGACGCGCTTTTCTACCTTCAATCGCGCGGAATAAGCGCTCAGGAAGCGAAAAAGCTGGTAGTTCGCGGATTCTTTGCCGAGCTGATTGAGCAGATCGGTCTGCCGCAGCTGACTGAACGACTTGCAAATGCAATAGAAAACAGGCTTGACAGATACGAGACCGACGGCATTAATGCCGCCGGCAGCGAAACCGGAAAAAACAGCGTTGAAAGCATTAAGGAAGGATAATTATGTCAACTTTGGAAATTAAGGGACTTTGCGCTTCCGTTGACACTAAGGAAGGGCGCAAAAGCATTCTTAAAGGCGTTGATCTGACAATCGAATCGGGACAGACACACGCGATCATGGGTCCGAACGGTTCGGGCAAATCCACTTTGGCATACACTCTTGCGGGGCATCCGAAATATCAGGTCGATTCCGGAAGCGTGCTTTTGGACGGTGAAGATGTTTTGAGTATGACTCCCGACGAAAGAGCAAAAGCCGGTCTTTTTCTTGCGATGCAGTATCCGGTAGAGGTTCCGGGCGTTTCCGTGACGAATTTTCTTCGCACTGCAAAAACCGAGATTGACGGCAAGGCTCCCGCGATTCGTCAGTGGACAAAAGATTTGAACGCTGCGATGAAGCGTCTGCGAATGGATCCTAAATTTGCAATGAGATCAGTGAATGACGGCTTTTCGGGCGGTGAGAAAAAACGCGCTGAAGTTTTGCAGCTTGAACTGCTTAAACCGAAGTTTGCCATTCTTGACGAAACCGATTCCGGTCTTGACGTGGACGCGCTGCGCATTGTTTCCGAGGGCGTGAACCGCGCTAAAGAGCAGACCGGTCTGGGCATTATGATGGTTACCCATTACACTCGAATCTTAAAGTATATTAAGCCTGACGTCGTCCATGTTTTCGCGCAAGGACGCATCGTAGAAACGGCAGGTCCTGAACTTGCAGACGTTTTGGAAGAAAGCGGTTACGACAAGTATCTTCCTGACGGAGCTGCCGGCGAATCGGCTTTGGCATAAAAATGCGGTTGCAGGCGGACTGACAGCGAGCGGAGGCAGAAAATGACGTCAAATAAACAGGCGCAGAATGAGCAGAACGGCAGCGTGAATTGGGAAGAAGTGCGCAGTCAGTTTCCGATATTGAAACAGAATATTCATTCGCATAAGCTTGTTTATCTGGACTCGGCTGCGACGTCTCAAAAACCTCAGTGCGTTATAGACGCGGAGTCGAAGTTTTATTCTTCAATTAATGCCGGAGTACACCGCGGAGCTCATGAGCTTGCCGCCCGTTCTACGATTGCTTTTGAAGACGCGCGCAAAACTGTTGCCCGGTTTTTCGGTGCTGACAGCGGCGAAGGAAACGAGGAAATTGTCGTAACTTCGGGCGCGACGGGCGGTTTGAATCTGCTTGCCGCGGCTTTTCAATATGCGTCGATGAACAGAGGAGGCGAAAAATCGAAGATTTTCGCGCTTAAACCGGGTGACGAGATCGCGGTTACGATTGCGGAGCATCATTCGGTTTTGCTGCCTTTTCAAGAGCTTGCCGCAAGAACAGGCGCCAAACTGACTTGGATTGAAGCGGACAAAAACGGATGCATAAGCGAAGAAAGCATTGAAAACGTTATATGCGAAAAAACGAAACTGGTCGCATTTACGCATATTTCCAATGTGACCGGCGTTATAAGTCCGGTTGAGAAAATTGTAAAGAAAGCTCATTCGGTCGGAGCTTTTGCGATTCTCGACGCCTGCCAGTCCGTTGCGCATATTCCGGTTGATTTGCGCGAGCTTGACGCAGACTTTGCCGTTTTCAGCGCGCATAAAATGTACGGACCGACCGGAGCGGGATTTTTATACGGAAAAAGAGAGCTGCTCGAAGCTCTTCCGCCGGTTAATTTCGGCGGTTCTATGGTTGAGCTTGCGTTTATTGACAAACCGGCGCAATACATGCTTCCTCCCGCGAAATTTGAAGCCGGAACCCAGCCGGTTGCGCAGACTGTCGCTGCCGGCGAGGCTGTTTCTTGGATGAAAAAAGTCGGAGCAGAAAATATAAGAACTCACGAAAAGACTCTTGTTTCAAGACTTTTGGAGATTGAGGATATTCCGGGCGTGCGAATTTTGGGACCGGACGGAAATTCGAATGCAGAGCGCATCGGCACTGTCGCTTTTGACGTTGAAGGAGTTCATCCGCATGACGTGGGACAGTATTTGGATGCGCAGGGCGTTGCAATAAGAGTGGGACACCATTGCGCGCAGCCGATTCACAGGCATTTCGGAGTCTATGCGTCCAACCGCGTTTCATGCGGCGCATATACGAATATCGAGGATATTGACATATTTATCAAAGCATTGAAAAATGTAAGAAAGTTTTTTGCAGCAGGCTGACGGCAAAAAGAATTAAACACGACAAAAAGGCACGGAAAGGTCTTTAAAATGGAATTTTGCGGCGTAGATGACTCTCTTGAACAGATGTATCAGGAAGTTATTTTGCAGGCTGCGCGTGACCTGCACGGAAAAAAACATTTTGAGGGCGCGGATGAGACCGGAGCGGCTGAGACAGCAGATCTGTTAAGCGCAGACTTGTTAAGTGCAGACCCGTCGAATGAGTCAAACAAAGCTTTACAGGCTTTTCTTGCTTCTGCTTCATCTCATGCGGCGCACGAATACTGTTCTGCCGGGCAGTCTCGCCAGTTTAATCCGACTTGCGGGGATGTTGCGACCGTTTATGTGGCTTTGTCGGAATCCGAGGAAAAATGCGATCAGAACGGCGGAGACGAAAACATGCGTCTGGAATCCGTCGCGTGGGACGGGCAGGGATGCTCCATTTCTCAGGCAAGTCTGTCTATAATGTATGACCTTGTCAACGGGCAGAAAATAAGCGATGTGATGAACACGTATTCGCTTTTCCGCAAGCTGATGGAATCGCGCGGAGAAGGATTGGATGACGAAGCTGATGAGGATGTTCTCGATGAAGCTGTTGTATTTCAAGGCGTTTCGCGTTATCCGATGCGCATTAAATGTGCTCTGCTGGGCTGGGAATCGATGAAAGCCGCAATCGGTCAGGCTTTGGCTTCGCATCAGACTTCGCAGCAAACTTCGGCTTTGCGCGATTCGAAAGATTCAGAAAAAACGGAAAACAAAAACTCCGGAGAGAAAGTATGAGCTGCAACGGCGAGAATGAGAATGAGAATGAGAATATAAACTCAAATCTCGTGCCGGCTGCAGACAATACCATTTTTCAATCCGTAAATAACATTGTGAAAAACGAGGATATGTCCGCGATGATTATGTCTCATCCGGCCGAACTGAATCGCATTTCGAAAACTGAAACTTCAAAAAATCGAATGTTACGGACAAAGGAGAAAAACATGTCACAGGATGAGCAGGCTGAAAAGACAGAGCAGAATGAGCAGACCGGACTGCGTGAACAGACCCAGCCGAATGAACAGAATGAGCAAGCAGAGCCGAATCCGGATGAAAGTATTGCCGACCGCGTTTCTGCCGGCGAAATATCTGACGATTCTTCAGCGGGTTTGATTGAAATAAAAGCGGCAGACGACATTGGCAGAGCGACTGCGCTGGACGTTAAAGAAGCTCTTCATCAGGTTATCGATCCGGAGCTGCGCATTGACGTTATCGACTTGGGGCTTGTTTACGGCGTGGAAATCGACGAGAAAGGCCGCGCGATTATCACCATGACCCTGACTACTCCGGCATGTCCTCTTACTGATTTGATTGAGGACGAGTGCGCTTCGGTGCTGTCCGGTCTTGTAGAAGAGTTTCGCGTCGACTGGACTTGGACCCCGCCGTGGACGACGGACATGATTTCCGAAGAGGGAAGAGAACAGCTGGCCGCTTTGGGATTCAATCTGTCCTCGCTGCCGAATAATTTCGGGTCGAACAGTTTATGAATTTAAGAAAAAAAATGAGCGCGGAAAGCCTTCGAAATAGAGGTTTCCGCGCTGTTTCTTCGGAAAAGTAAATCTGCTGCGGTTTTACAGTTTCTCTACGGCTGCAAAACCTTTTTCGAGGTCGCCGATAATATCGTCGATATGCTCGGTTCCGATTGAAAGCCTGATTGTGCTCTGATGAATATTCTGATCCTCAAGCTCTTCTTCGGTAAGCTGCGAATGCGTGGTTGTCGCAGGGTGAATTACCAGGGACTTTACGTCGGCGACATTTGCAAGAAGCGAGAAAATCTCCAAAGCGTCGATGAATGCATGTGCTTCTTTTTGTCCGCCCTTAATATCGAAAGTGAAAATTGAAGAAGCTCCGTTCGGGAAATACTTCTTGTAAAGATCATGCTGAGGATGATCTGGAAGCGACGGATGATTGACTTTCTCAACCAGCGGATGAGCAGAAAGATATTCGACGACTTTTTTGGTGTTTTCGATATGTCTGTCGAGTCGCAAAGACAGCGTTTCCGTGCCCTGAAGCAGCAGGAAAGCGTTGAACGGCGAAATTGCAGCTCCGGTGTCGCGAAGCAAAATCGCGCGAATATAAGTTACAAATGCGGCTTTTCCTGCAGCCTGCGCGAACGATACGCCGTGATAGCTAGGGTTTGGAGCTGCTATGTTCGGATATTTTTCCGGCGACCACTCGAAGTTGCCGCTTTCTACGATTATTCCGCCCAAAGTCGTTCCGTGTCCGCCGATGAACTTTGTTGCGGAATGAACGACGATATCGGCTCCGTGCTCAATCGGGCGAATAAGGTAGGGAGTTCCGAAAGTATTGTCAATTACGACAGGAATGCCGTTCGCATGCGCAATTTCCGCAACAGCGTCAATATCCGGAATATCGCTGTTCGGATTGCCTAAAGATTCAAGGAAAACCGCCTTAGTTTCCGGAGTTATCGCTGCCTTTACTTCGTTAAGATTGTGAATGTCGACAAACGTCGTTTTTACGCCGAACTGGGAAAGCGTGTTTGCTAAAAGATTGTATGTTCCGCCGTAAATGGTTTTCTGCGCAACCACATGGTCTCCGCTTTGAGCCAAAGCCTGAATTGCATATGTGATTGCCGCTGCGCCCGAAGCCGTGGCCAAAGCAGCCGAGCCGCCCTCGAGAGCCGCGATACGCTGTTCAAAAACGCTTTGCGTCGAGTTCGTCAGTCTTCCGTAGATATTTCCGGCGTCGGTGAGGTTGAAACGCGCAGCCGCATGCGCACTGTCTCGGAACACATAGGAAGTTGTCTGATAAATCGGCACTGCGCGCGAATCTGTCGCCGGATCGGGCTGTTCTTGTCCCACATGAAGCTGAAGCGTTTCGAATTTGTAGTTGCTCATATTTTCCTCTTCCTTGTGATATTGATTAATGCTGTCTGTCCGCTTATGCGATTTTGCGGGTGTTTTCGCTGCTGACGCTCTGACAGCTGCCGCTTTGACTGCAGCAGCCTTGCGTCCTGCTGTTTTCCAGGCTGTCTGATTTGCAGCTTGTTTTGCGGTGTGCTTGCGATTTTGTGCAGCTTCGCATTAGCGAGTGTTTAGATTTTAATCGTTAAATACATTAAACAACAAAAAATTCCATTTGTCCAATATCCTATCTGAATAATCAGAAATAAAAACAGATCAGACGACCGCAGAGCTTTGAAAAAGCGAAACTGTATTCTGGGAAATAGAATATTTTCCCGCAATTTACTGTATTTTAGTCTGATTTCGCTTAATTTATCGTTTGCATGTAATATTAGTAAGATATGGGAGAAAGCGAGGAGATTTCATGAAAATATCCGCAAAAGGCCGTTATGCGGTGTGTTTTATGACGGATTTGGCCGAACATGCCGAAAACGGGTGCATTTCGCTGAAAGAAATCTCTGAGCGGCAGAATATTTCAAAAAAATATTTGGAGCAGATAATTCCGGTTCTGAAAAAAGGCGGTCTGCTTTTGGCTAATCGCGGTTCTCAGGGCGGTTATGCGCTTGCGAAGAAGGCTGAAAAAATCACTGTGGGCGATATTTTGCGTCTGACGGAAGGTTCTCTTGCGACAGTCGATTTTGCGGGGGAACAGCTTGCCGGGGAAATGTCGTCGGACGTGACGATGAAAACTGTCTGGCAGGGGCTGTCTGACGTGATTAACGAATACTTGGACGGAATCACTCTTCAAAGCATTGTTGACAGACAGCGCGAGCAATACGCGAACGATTACGTAATTTAATAACAATAAAGCGAAGAAAAATGCTGTAAAATCGCAAAAAGAAGTTTGCTTTATCGCGCGAATGCGCACCCGATTCGCTTAAGTCTGCTTAAATATCGCTTAATATGAGCTCAGCGTTCGTAGGAAAGGTCTTCGACAGTCCAATCTTTCAGCACTTCGAGGATTTTCGCGGCTTCCAGTTTTGCTCCTTCGATGTCGTGCTCTGCATAATTTCCGCATTCTTTTCTTTTCGAACCCGGAGTTTCGCCGTCAAATTTTGACATGAAGTCGAAAGTTTCGCGCACAAAATCAATTGTTTCGCTTTGCGACACGTTGTCGCGCATAAGAAGATAAAATCCCGTGCGGCAGCCCATGGGTCCTACGTAAATCACGCTGTCAGAGTATTTGCTGTTGCGGGCGCATGTTGCAAACAAATGCTCGAACGCGTGCATTGCGGCGCACTCGAGGTAATCTCCCTTGTTGGGTTTTTTCATGCGGATATCATATGTGATTATATCGCCGTCAATGCGTGAAACATACATGCCCGGCTCAAGCTTGTCGTGATCTACGGTAAAACTTGCGATTTTTTCCATAACTGCCTGCTGCTCCCTGTGTTTTTCTCTTATTGCAATCAAGTTAAAAGTTTTCTTTAATCATTCTACATCCGTCTGTTCTGCAGCCGTTCCTCGATTGTTTTGATGCGAAAGAAAAACCGCCGCTGTCTGACAGCATTGCATGGCAGAATCGCTCGGCATCGTTGTTTGGCAACATTGTTTCGGACAGTTTGCCGGCAGCGACGGTTTCTGTGCAAAAATTCTTTTATTTCTTTTACTCTGCAAACATCGGCGTCGAAAGATAGCGTTCTCCCGTGTCGGCAAGCAGAGCGACTATTGTTTTGCCTTTATTTTCGGGACGTTTTGCAAGTTCGGCAGCCGCAAAAATCGCAGCACCCGAGGAAATTCCTACAAGAACGCCTTCTTTTCTGGCCAATGTTCTTCCGGTTTTGAACGCATCCTCGTCTTTTACTGCGATTATCTCGTCATAAATATCCGTATTAAGCGTTTCGGGCACGAATCCGGCTCCGATGCCTTGAATCTTATGCGGTCCCGGGTGTCCTTCGGAAAGGACCGGCGAACCGGCAGGCTCGACGGCAACGACCTTAACATCGGGATTCTTCTCTTTAAGATATTTGCCGACTCCAGAAATCGTTCCGCCGGTTCCGACTCCGGCTGTAAAAATATCGACTTTCCCGTCTGTGTCTTCCCAAATCTCCGGACCTGTGGTTTCTATGTGCGCAGCCGGATTATCTCCGTTTGTGAACTGGCTGGGAATAAAGCTGTTCGGGATTTCTGCGGCAAGTTTTTCAGCCTGTTCGATTGCGCCTTTCATGCCTTTTGAGCCGTCGGTGAGCACAAGTTCGGCCCCGTATGCTTTAAGCAGGTTTCGCCGTTCGACACTCATTGTTTCCGGCATTGTCAGGATAATGCGGTAACCCTTTGAAGCTGCGACGGATGCCAGTCCGATTCCCGTATTTCCGCTTGTCGGTTCGATTATTGTCGCGCCGGGCTTTATAACGCCTTCTTTTTCGGCATTTTCTATCATTGCCTTTGCGATTCTGTCTTTCACGCTTCCTGCGGGGTTGAAATATTCGAGCTTGGCTAAAATTGTCGCCTCGAGCGCATTTTCTTTTGCAAAATTAGTCAGTTTAAGCAGGGGAGTATGTCCTGTCAGATCTGTGATTTTCTCGTAAATTCTCATTTTTCCTCTTTTCTTCGCCATTGTTTTATAAGAAACATTCTATTGCCTATAGGCAATGTAGGCAATACTGATACAGGGAACAGGTTAGCAAATCCCGCTTTTAAAGTCAAAGGTTATTGACAAGAAAAAATCGCTTAAAATCCTTGATTTGCGGCGAAACTCCTGATATAAACGGATGTTATTATGATTAAGCTCAAGTATGGAAATACCGATACTTTCCTTATTCGCGGAACCGGGGGCAGTCTGCTGTTCGATACAGATTACGCGGGAACTTTGCCGGCTTTTTTCAAGGCGATAAAGCAAAACGGCATTAAAATGCGCGATATTGATTATGTTATGGTTTCGCATTATCATCCGGATCATATGGGACTTGTAAGCGAGCTTATGCGGTTGGGAGCGAAGCTGCTTTTGACTGATTCGCAGAAGGAATTTGTTCATTTTTCGGATAAAATCTTCAAAAGAGACGGGTTTGAATATGAGCCGATTGACGAAGAATCTGCAGCTGTCGTTTCCTGCGAAAAAAGCCGGGAATTTTTGTCCGGTCTGGGTATATCCGGCGAAATTATTCGTACTTCGAGTCACAGTCCCTGCAGCGTTTCTCTTGTGCTTGACGGCGGCGAATGCTTTGTCGGAGATTTGGAGCCGTTTGAACATATAGGAGCATATGCGGAAAAAACGGCAAATGAAGCATTGTCGCGCGACTGGGAGCTGATTCGCTCGTTTAAGCCGAAAACCGTTTATTTTGCGCATCGCCCGGCTTATTCGCTGTTTTGAGATAATGTCGTCTTGAGCGTATGGTAAAAATATGATTATTGCGATGATGTATTGCAATGAGAACTGCAGCGATTTTGGCGCAGTTTATTAAAATGCTGCAAACCGCGGAACAGGTTTGCGACGATAAAAGGAGTTATAATGGTTGAGTGGGGAGATTTGCCTACCGTCGATGCAAATTCTGAAAAAATTGCAGATCTTGCGCAGCATGTTAACGCTGTCAATCCCTCAGCCGAGTCGCCGTTTTCCGCCGTGCGTGTTTCTTCTGCCGGCAGCGTTTATAATGCATCGTCTGCAAGAACTGCCGAAGCTGAAAATCTTGCGGATCCGGGAATTTTTTCGCGTCGCTCCGAACCTTCGATTGCTGCTGCGAAAACTCGTCAGCGCGCAAAATCATTGGAAAAATATAATTTGAATGAAAAAAAGTGGGCTCAGGGAATTGCGATCGGCATTTTTAATGTGCTTCTAATTTTACTTGAACTGAATTTTTCTTACAGAATCAATATTGCGCAGTCAATTGCGCTGGTCTATGGATTTTTCGCCTCTCTTATCTATATGTTTTCTGTAAAAAAATACGGCTTTTTTAAAGGTCCTGTGCTGAATTTCTTGGGACTGCTGCTTAACAGTTATGCGAGCTATCTGTTTGTGACGGCAGTGATTTCAATTATTGTGCGGTAAAACGAGAACTTTTATTTCTGATTTTTCGGCTGCATGCCGGCTTTGTATCGTCAGCCGCTTATCGTCAGTCGCAGCAGTGAAGTTTTGCATTCTGCATAAATTGTGTCTTTTGTAAAATCAAGTGCCGGTTTTGCGTTTTTGAAGAGGAAAAATGATTATGAAAGATATATTTTTTGAGACTAATTTGGAAAGAAGCACGAAAAGATTTTGTCTGCTTTTTCTTCCCGGTCTGATTATTGCGATAGTTTTGGTAATCATGTTTCCGTCGGAAAGCTCTTCGACAAACACTGTTTCTTCGGGCAATGTTGCATCGAACAGGTCTTCTGCGGGCAGCAGCGTTTCGGGCGGCAAAATTCCGGACAGCGTCTCAGACAGCAGCGTCTCAGATAATGTTTCACGCAGCGTTTCTTCAGGCAAAAGCCCCAAGTTTGTAAGCGACGACCTGACTTTCGGTTTTAACGAGCGAGGTTTCAGGCTGTTCGGCAGCATGTATGCGGGCGAAAAAACCAAATTCGATTTGACTGTTTTGTCTGTTTTTGCGGTTCCCGCTTTATCTTTGGCGTTAAGCATTTTTCTCAGAATTAAATACGGGAAAAGCATCAGAAAACCGGACAAGAATGAGAAAAAGCGCAACTTCAATTTTTATCCGCCCAAAGATTTGAGTGTTTTGAGCACTGCTTTCTTTTATAAAGGTTTTGTCAGATATGCAGAAACAGTTCCGCTGCTGATTGATTTGGCAAACAGAGGATATATTAAGATTGTCGAATTACCTCTGAATAAACGTCTTTCTTCAAGAAGAGAATTCAAGATTGTCACGTTGCAGAAAACTAACGGACTTACGTTTCGCGAATTTCTGTTTTTGCTCGGGCTGATTGAATGCGAATCTTCAGTGCAAGAATCGGGAGAGAAAAGTCTTATCGATCGCGTGCGCAGTTTAAGAGAACGTCACGAAATATTTTCGTCTGACTTGGATTTTAAGTTTTATGAAACGGGCCGAAAAATCCTTTACGGCAATTTAGGAATCAATTCGGAAAAAAACGAAGAATGGATTTTCAACAAGTCGTTTGCGATAAAAAGACTGTTTATCCGCTGTCTGATTGTTGCAACATTTTTCGCTGTCACCATTCCGGCTTCTCTTGAAAATTTTTATCACGCAACTATTCTCTGTTTTGTCGGCACGGCTTTGGCCGCATACGCTTTCTGCGGTTTGCTTACGGTGCTGTTCAAAACGGATGCGACTGTTCTGCTTTTCGGAAAATACAGAAGAACGCTGTCGTCCGGAACAAAAATTCGGGCATTTTTTATGTTTTTCATTTGCTGTCTTGTAATATGGCCGTTTGTTATGTTTACTCCGCTGCTTGCGAACTATTATTATCTTGCGGCATTCTTTTTCGGAATTGCTTGCATCATCGGAATGTATTGGTGCATGGACGGTTTCCCGAAAAGAACTTCTCAGG
This sequence comes from uncultured Actinomycetes bacterium, assembly GCA_900314875.1. Lineage (GTDB taxonomy): Bacteria > Actinomycetota > Actinomycetes > Actinomycetales > Bifidobacteriaceae > RUG039. The sequence goes on from OMWX01000002.1 coordinate 251,440, forward strand.
GATTCGAATTGCTTGATTCGATTGAAAAATTTCGGGAGTTTTTAGAAGCGCCGAAGAAGAAAGATTTGGAAAGACTGACAAGAGAAAATCCGAACTATTTCGCACAAATGCTTCCGTTTGCATATGTTTTGGGAATTAAACCCGAAAAATGGCTGAACAAGTTCAATTCCTTGCTGGTTAAAATGCCCGATTGGTATGAAAGCGCAAATATGAGTTCCGATTTTAAATCTTTCAAACGGTCTTTGCCGCAAGTAATGATGACGGCAGCAAAATCGATGACTGCCGGCGCGAATATTTATTTAGATAACAGTATGCCTTCTGTGCGCATGTTTATCGCGAGCAGCTATTTTCCGGCAAACCGCGAAAAAATGTGAAGAATCAAAAATGCGAAGTTGCGCTATGTTCAAGCGTTCAAGCGTTTGAGCGTTTGAGCGTTTGAGCGTTTACAGACGGGTGCGAAACTGCTTTATTCCGGTTTGCGTTTTTGCTTGTGCTTTTGTTGAATGAAAAGCCGTCGCGAAACAAAGCAAGAGGAGTAATTATGAATAAAGAAAACAATCTGCCTGTGTTTGAAACGGGCTGTGAAAACGCTGCGAAATACGGCAAATTCTTCGGTCCTGCTGTTAATTCTGCGGCTCTTTTTGCCAACGGAATCTGACTGCATATGTATGCTGTTGCGGTTTTTCCGCCTGTCTCGAAGTCTGCAAGCGATTTTTTTTTTTTTTTTTTTTTTTTTTTCTCTCGAACGTTTCGAATCTGTTTCAGTAAAACTGCCGAGATTTTGACTTTTTCGCTCAAATGCTTCCGTTTTTATGCATTTCATGAATTTTCATTTTGTTCTGAATTGTGTTATCCTGACGTGTTCGTTTTAAAAAGCCGAGATGCATAAGGAGTCGCTGATATGAACGGAGAGTCTGCCGGCACGGGCAAAATGAAAGCTGCTTCTCTTTTTTGCGGCTGCGGCGGAACTGATGTCGCGATTTTGGGCGATTTTGATTTTCTGGGGAAACATTATTCTTCAAATGATGTCGAAATTGTTTATGCGAACGATATTGAGAAAAGCGCATGCGAAATATTTGAAGCGAATTTCGGCTTAAAACCTGACAATCGCGATATTCGAGAAGTTAAATCTTCCGAGCTTCCCGAGTTTGATATTTTGACCGGCGGTTTTCCGTGTCAATCGTTTTCTATAGTCGCGCAAAATCCGAAAAGGCTGGGAATAAAAGACGATAAAGGAAAACTGTTTTTTGAAATGTGCCGTATTCTCAGAGAGAAGCAGCCGAAATGTTTTATCGCGGAAAATGTCAAAGGGATTCTCACTGCAAACAATCGTCAGGCATTTCCGCTGATAATAAAAGAGTTTGAAGACAGCGGATACGACGTGAAATACGCAGTGCTCAACTCTGCGGATTTCGGCGTGCCGCAGAAAAGAGAACGCGTGATCATTGTCGGATTCAGAAAAGATTTGCGTGCGGATTTTCAGTTTCCTAAACCTGTTATAGAAAATGAAAAAGATTATGTCGCGCTTCGCCGATGTATTGACGATAAAGCTGCCGAAAAATATTATTTCAGCGAAAAAGCCGTTGCCGGAATGATGAAGAAGCGCGAAACTATGAAAAAGGGACGTGCGCAGAATATTGACAAGCCCTGCAGTACGGTCGGAGCGCATTTGGCCAAGATTTCGCTTAACAGCACGGATCCCGTTCTTTTTGAGAACGGGCGGTATCGCAGGTTTACTCCGAGAGAAGTGGCCAGAATCCAGTCTTTTCCCGAAAGTTTTGCGCTGCCGGGCAGTCAGAGCGCTCAGTATCGCGCGCTGGGCAATGCGATTCCGCCGGTAATGCTGTGGCACGTGGCAAGCCGCGTGTCAAAATTGCTGAAAGAAAGCTTGAAAGGTTCGCCGAAAGAAGGGGAGAAAAAATGAAAAATGCTGCGCTTATTACGGGGTGAGACCGGCGGGCTCGGACTGGAGTTTGCCAGGCTTTGCGCGAATGACGGTCTATTATGCTTCGAAAGCGTTTGTGCGCAGTTTTTCTGAAGCTGTAAGCGAGAAGACAAAAGGAACCGGCGTTACCGTGACCGCAGCCTGCCCGGGTCCTGCTTTGACGGGATTTGAAAAAACCGCGTTTTCGCAGCCGGGATCGGTTATGTTCCGTCATGCTGCGCGTCATGCGAAAGCTGCTCGCGAAGCGTATCTGGCGATGATGAAAGGCAAGCCGCTGTGTTATGTCGGCGCATTCAAGAAAAACATGAGCTTCGCGTCAAGAATCGCTCCCCGCTGCATTTCGCGCAAATTTGCCCGAAAAATGAACCGCCGAAGCCGAGCCGGCTGCGCTTTGAACATCGTATCGCAAACAGAATAAAGGCTGAACATTGCAGCGTCGGCAAAAAATTGCAACATGATGTAAAATGGAAAAACGGAACAACGGAGGTTCAAATGAACGCATCGCAGCAGACGCATGAATCGCAGTCGGAATATTCGGCACAGTCATCACGGTCAGCGCAGTTGTCGCAGTCATCGGAAAAATTGCGGCTGACGCGAGAATGGGACAAGGTTTTCCCGAAAGAAGAAACAGTACATCACGAAAAAGTCACGTTTAAAAACCATTTCGGCATTGAACTTGCCGCAGACATGTTTTATCCGAAAACAGCTCTCGCCTGCGAAAACACTGATAAGAAACTTCCCGCGCTCGCAGTCTGCGGAGCATTCGGCGCAGTCAAAGAACAGCATTCGGGACTGTATGCGCAGGAAATGGCAAAACGCGGATTTTTGACAATCGCATTCGACCCGTCATTTACCGGAGAATCGGGCGGTCAGCCGCGATACATGAACTCGCCCGACATTAACGTCGAAGATTTCCAAGCTGCGGTCGACTTCCTTTCAGTCTGCGAAAAAGCCGACGCAGAGCGAATCGGAATAATAGGAATATGCGGCTGGGGAGGCATGGCATTGCAGACCGCATGTTTGGACACTCGCATAAAAACAACCGTCGCGGTCACAATGTACGACATGACGCGCGTGGCAGGAAACGGATATTTCGACGAAAACGACAATGAGCAGTCAAGACACGCTGCTCGCGCTGCAGTATGCGCTCAGAGAACGCAAGATTTCAAAAACGGAACATACAAGCTCGCCGGCGGCGTAATTGATCCCGATGTTGCGGACGCGCCCGATTTTGTAAAACAGTATTCGCAGTATTACAAGGTTCGCGCGTATCATCCGCGCTCGCTGAACAGCAATCGCGGATGGAATGCGACCGCAGGCACCTCGCTTATGAATACAAGGCTTCTCACATATGCCGGCGAAATTCGAAGCGCAGTGCTGCTTGTTCACGGCGAAAACGCGTACTCGCGATACATGAGCGAAGACGCGTTCAAACTGCTCAAAGGCGATAACAAAGAACTGTTCATCGTGCCGGGAGCCGTGCATTGCGACCTGTATGACGGCGGAGACAACAAGGTGATTCCGTTCGGCAAAATCGAGGAATTCATCCGCAAGAACACGGACTGACGCAACATTCGTTTTCGTCTGCCGGCTGAAAACCCAATCGAACCCGGTCAAAAATCGGTCAGACCATTTGAAATCGGTTGAAACAGAAAGTATATCTCTGCAAATAATAAAAGATAATGCAAGCAGAATGCCCGACAAAGCATTCTGCTTTTTATCGTTTGAAAAGAGAGACGAAGTGCACATATACGGATATGCCAGAGTATCGACGGTCGAACAGAATGAACAGAGACAGACAGCTGCGTTGCAAAAAACAAAAAATCCCGATTTCAAACATTTATATCGACAGGCAATCCGGCAAAGATTTCAACAGACCTGAGTACGGGAAGCTGTTAAAAACCTTGCAAAAAGGCGACATGCTGTACATGCTCAGCATTGACAGACTCGGACGGAACTATGCGGAAATTCAAAATCAATGGCGGATGCTGACAAAAGAAATAGGCGCAGACATATGCGTTATCGATATGCCTGTTCTGGATACTCGAAGAGGCAAAGATTTGCTGGGGACCTTTGTTGCAGACTTGGTTTTGCAGATTTTATCTTTCGCAGCGCAAAATGAACGAGAAAATATCAGAAAACGGCAGGAACAGGGTATTGCGGCTGCAAAAGTCAGGGGAGTTCATATGGGGAGACCTGCAAAAAGCGTTCCCGATGATTTTGATCTGCTCGTGCGCGAATGGCAGAATAAAAAACTTCCACTTCAAGACCTGCTTAAAATATGTCAAAATATCACAGGCTACATTTTACAGGCGTTTAAAAGAGCGAAATATTGAAAGACAGCGGCAGAGAAAATGAATATGTCAGAAAATAAGACATCTAAGCCCAAAAAATGAAAATACGGAGAAAACGAAATATCAAAAGGCGTACCTTTTGACAATTGCCAACCAGGAGGCAAATAACCGGTATGGAACCGATCGAATATATGACATCACTGCTGACCTTTTATCTTAAGGGAGAAATTAAAAGCGAGCAGAACTTTATTAACTTTAAAGTTCCTAATACCATTTTGGGACTTATTCCGCTCGGAGCCAGAACTTCTAAACTTCCCGTTAATCAGATTGCATCTGTATCCACAAACAAGCAACTTAAGTTTGGAAAACTGATTGTCGGTGTTCTTGCAACTTGGGTTGGATTGGGAATGTTTGGTTCTTCTTTTATTGCGGGACTGATTTTGACATTTATCGGTGTGAATGTAGCTATCGATGCATTTGAAATCGACTTGATTGTAGCAATCAATGCGGGTCAGGAAAAAGTTATTGATTTTTATATTTTCGACAAATCAAAGGCCGAATTGGCTGTAGAACAAATCAACTCAATGATTTCTAACCGTATGGATGATACCAATACTCGTGTTCATGCGGACAGAATTGTGGACGCTATAAAAGCCAGCTGATTTTTGCTGCAGACTTCTTACTTCTTTAAATTTAAAAACCGTTTCCCCGAATCGGGTCTGTGAGAACCGAAAAGGGGAGCGGTTTTTCGTCTGCTTTTTTTTTTTTTTTTTTTTGTTGTTGTTGTTGTTTTGCTATCTTTGAAAGCAGCCGCGAACGCGGTATGCGTTTCGGTTTGAATAATCGAGGCAACGGAATCAGCACTTCGTCCGGTTTTTCGATCGGTTCCTGCGGAGGCGGCGTAGATGCCTGGTAGACCTGCGCTTGATAAATCTGTGCTTGGCAAACTTGCGAGGCAAAACTGCGCGGCAAAACCTGCTTAGCGAGAAACGCGTTGCGTAAACGCAATCTGAGCACGGCGGTGCATTTACGTCACCGTTGCGTTTTATGTGTGAACATTTTTGCAAGTAATATTAATGTATGACCGAAAATATTTCGACTAAGCAGTTCATGTCATAGAAAGTTTCAGAAGGGGAAACGAATATGTCTCAAGCAGTTAAAAATGTTGTGATCGCAAGCCTTTCGCGCGGGCTTTTGGGCGAGCCTTTCGTTAAATTCGAGCTTGAAATCGGGTTGCGTCGACTCAAAGAGTTCGGTTTAAACGTCACATTTGCGCCCCACGCGCTTAAAGGGCTGGAATATGTGGAAAAGCATCCCGAAAAAAGAGCCGAAGACCTGCTTCAAGCCTTGCGAGACCCTGAGATTGACATGATTCTCTGCGCTATCGGCGGCGAGGATTCGTACAGGATGCTGCCTTATCTGTTTGAAAACGAACAGCTGGCTCAAGCCGTTAAAGAATGCGCTTCGGGCGGAAAAAACAAGATTTTCCTAGGGTTTTCTGATACTACGATTAACCATTTCATGCTTCACAAAGTCGGTTTTAAATCGTTCTACGGTCAGGCTTTTTTGCCGGATATTTGCGAACTCGGACCCGATATGCACCCTTATACGAAAAAATATTTCAAAGAACTTATTTCGACAAGGCGCATAGAAGAGATCAGACCTTCCGACGTCTGGTATAAGGAAAGGGCAAATTTTGCGCCCGAACAGGTCGGCGTGCCTTTGGAGCCGATGAAAAATCAGGGTTTTCAGCTTTTGCAGGGAGAATCTGAGTTTTCAGGAAAAATATTGGGCGGCTGTTTGGAATCGATGTATGAAATTTTTGAGGGAGACAAGTTCTCCGACGAACCTGTTTTGTGCGAAAAATATGATTTGTTCCCGTCTGCCGAAGATTGGGAAGGCAGGATTATTCTGTTGGAAACAAGTGAAGAAAAACCGTCGCCGCAGCTGTATCGCAAAACGCTGGAAATTTTGAGGGAAAAAGAAGTATTTGAAGCTGTTTCGGGTGTGATTGCGGGCAAACCGATGGATGAAACCCATGCGGATGAATACAGCCGGATGCTCGTTAAAACCGTCGGGCGTAAGGATTTGCCGATTGTTTTCAATCTGAACGTTGGTCACGCCATGCCCAGAGCTGTCGTTCCGTTCGGAGTGAAAGCGCATGTTGTCGCGGATTCTGATATTGAAAAACAGGTTATCCGATTCGAGTAGGCGGAATTTGATATGACGGAAAACTTAGGAAATGCTCGCGCTGACGGACGCGACGAAATAAGTGTTGCAGATATGAAATCGGCTGACATTGAAAACAATGGCATTGCAGCTGATGATATTGCGGACGGAGATATTGCGTCCGACCCCTTCGGAGAGTATGTCAGACAGACGGAACCGCAGAGGAAACGGCTTGCATATTCCTGGTATACAGCCATAGGATTGCAGGCGGCAGACGGGCTGACGGCTTCCGAATATCTTAAAAAAACAGCTCGAAACAATATCGAAGGCAAGATAACGCTTCGAGAAGCCGGGAAGCTTATTGAAACTTATTACGAGCATAAAACTGCGAAAACAGCCGACAGAACAGCCGAAGCTGATATCGTTTCTGCGCACATTGCGTCGATTCTTTCCGATAACTCGTTTACTTTTGCCGTTCCGCAGCTTTTGAGAATTCATAAAAGTCTTTTTAACGGAGTGTATTCTCATGCGGGCAAAATTCGAAATTACAATATTTCCAAAAAAGAATGGATTCTTAACGGCGAATCGGTTATATACGGGAATGCGGCCGATATTTCCGCAATGCTTGAATATGATTTTCGCGCTGAAAAAGAGTTTGATTATCCGCAAAATTCTATTGTCGGGATTATTCCCCATCTGGCAGGATTTATTGCTCGGCTGTGGCAGATTCATCCGTTTGAAGAAGGCAATACGCGCGCTGCGTCCGTTTTCTTTATCAAGTACTTGCGGACGATGGGGTTTAGCGTGACAAACGATATTTTTGCCAGAAACGCATGGTATTTCAGGAATTCGCTGGTAAGAGCAAACTATAACGATCTATCAAACGGGATTAGGGAAACAACCGAATATTTGGAGCTTTTCTTAAGAAATTTGCTTCTCAATGAAAACAACGAACTGAAAAATCGTAATCTGCACATCTGAATTTGTTTTGATTTTCCTGCTGTATCTGTTTTTTGAAATTAATTTCGTATCCCGGGCTGTTTTCAGGAAAGCGGCCGTATCTTCGGCATTTTTTTTTTTTTTTTTTTTTTACGGATTTTTGAAAATGCGCTATTGGTTTCCTGTGCTGCAATACTTTGTCGCACAACAGCACATGCAGCAGAAAAAATAATCAAGCGAACTGTTGAGAACTGTTTCAGGAACTGCCGGGAATAATAAGTCGCCAAAAATCGCTTTAAATGCTGAATAATGTCTGAAAATCATTGATTGCAAACATAATTTAATGCATTCTTTCACAAAATTTAAATACAGAAAAATGAAAAAAGAGGACAGTTTTGAAACTGTCCTCATAGAAAATTTTGCTTGTAAAACCTGAGCAAAGTCTGATTCGGTTTAACCTGATTCAGCTTAGCAAACAGCAGTCAGACGGCAGACAAACAGACGTAAACTGCAGCTGTGCAAACCCGCAGCTCAAACCCGTAAGCTTTGCAGCTTTCAGCCCGGATTGTTTCAGTTCAGCTCAAGCAGAGAAACCTTTAAAATGCCGTCCGCGCTTTGAAGTTCGTTCATGATTTTTTCCGAAATGGGCTGCTCGACGGCAACGAATGCCTGCGCGTGTCCGTGAGGATTGTGATATTTGCGTCCCCAATGCAGATTGGCGATATTGATATTGTGCTTGCCCAAAATTGTCGCGATTCGTCCGATAACGCCCGGCTTATCCTCATTCTTAATTGCGATAACCGTGTCGGAAAGAGGACAGTTCATCTCATAGCCGAAGAACGAAATAATAACCTGCGTGTCGTGAGCGAAAATCGTGCCTGAAATCTTAAGCTCGCGTCCGTCGTCGGTGAAGAAAGTGACGCTTATCAGATTGTTGTATCTGTTTATTTCCTCATTTTTGTTTTCCGTTATTTCAATATTGCATTCGTCAATATTTTCGCGCACATTCACATAGGACACATTTGTGTTTCCCATGCCTTTAAGCAGTCCCATCATAAGGCTTAACGTGACGATATCTGTAGCCTGAGTCGCAAGAGAGCCGCGATAATTAATCTGAGCAGACTTAATCGGCGTGGCTTCGACCTGGAAATACATTTGACCGATTTTCTCGGCAAGACTGCAGAAAGGCTTGATTTTCTCAATATCTCCGGAAACTTTGGGCATGTTGATTGCAGCAACCAGTTCGCCGGACAAAGCCTGAGTGACCAGCTTTGCTATTCCCGAACCGACTTTTTCGGTTGCCTCTTTTGTCGAAGCGCCCAAGTGAGGAGTGATATAACAGTGCGGAGCGTGAAGCAGAACATTGTCGTAATCCTGCTCTTCGGGAGTTTTATTGTAAGAAGGTTCTTTGTCGAAAACATCGATTGCGGCTGCTGCCACCTGACCCTCTTCAAGCGCTGCTGCCAAATCCTCTTCGTTGATAAGCCCGCCTCGCGCAGCGTTGACGATTCTGACTCCGCGTTTGCATTTGTAAAGCTGTTCGCGCGCAATCATATTGTATGTTTCTTTTGTTTTCGGGGTATGAATCGTAATCAAATCGGCTGTTTCCAACAGTTCGTCCAAAGTTTCGCAGCGTTTTACGTCCAGCTTTTCGAACTTTTCAAGCGGGATATAAGGATCGTATGCGACTGCGTTCATGCCTACGCCTTTAAGTTTGCGCGATACGATTGAACCTATTCGTCCCAAGCCGATAATTCCGACGGTTTTGCCTTCAAGTTCGATTCCCACCCAGTTTCCGCGCCTGAAATCTGCGGTATGTGCGCCTTTGTCTGCCTCGCACAGATTTCTGAAAATCGAAAAAGCATGACCTACCGCAAGTTCGCCGGCAGCCATGTTGTTTGCCGTGGGCGTATTCATTGCGATAATGCCTCGGTCTGTGCATGCTTTTACGTCAATATTGTCAATTCCGGTGCCTGCGCGTCCGACAACTTTCAGCTTTTGCGCCTTTGAAAGAAGAGATTCGTTTACTTTTGTTGCCGACCTGACGATAATCGCTTCGAAATCTTTGACATGTTCTTCGATTTCCTCCTGCGAATGCTTCAAATATTCTTCAACTTCGAAACCTTTGTCCTGCATATATTTGATTGCATTCTCGGAAATGCTTTCCGTTACGAGAATCCTGTCCACGTTTTCTCCTTCGTAAAATCTGTATCGGTTGTTCTGTCTTATATCTTAGTTTCTAATCTTACGGCGTACTCTCGCCGTTTTTATCCAATTTCGCGCATGAAATGCAAAATTTCTGCCGGAAAAATATAAATAGCGGGCAAACATGACGACAGTTGTTCAAATTTTAGAGATTTTGCGCAAGTTTTCTGAGAAAATTCAATATAATATCATCATAAAATGAGTCAAAACAGCGGGGATCTAATATAATGAAGAAAAGTATTGTGTCGTACAAAACAATCGCGGTGCTTATGTTGTGCAGTTTTGTTATTGCGGGAATTTCCGGTTGCGGCAAGTCTTCGGATTCTGCAAATTCGCAATCTTCTCCATCGTCTGCGGATTCCTATGCGACTGCGAACGGGGACGGTTACAGGTTTTCTGACGATTCTTCCGATTTTGTTCTGTTAAGCGAAGCCGTTCCCGATGCGATTCTCGAAATAAGGTATTATTCCACATACAATTTTGTCGGAAGCCGGATTGACGGTTATGAAGAACCGATTGAGTTTATGACCAAAGAATCGGCAAAAGCTTTGAAAAATGCAAGCGACAAGCTTATTGAAAAAGGATACAGACTGAAAATTTTCGATTCTTACCGTCCTCAGAAAGCTGTGGATCATTTTGTCAGATGGGCAGAAGATGAAACAGATGTGAAGATGAAAGAATACTTTTATCCGAATCTTGACAAAAATGTTCTTTTTCCTCAGGGATATATAGCTGCGCATTCGGGGCACAGCAGAGGCAGCACTGTCGATTTGACTTTGTTTGACATGAAAACAGAAAAAGAAGCCGACATGGGCGGGACATTCGATTATTTCGGTCAGGAAAGTCATCCCGACTACAGGGGAATTACCGACGAACAATATGCTAATCGCATGATTCTGCGCGACGCGATGCTTTCTTGCGGATTTAAGCCGATTGAAGAGGAATGGTGGCATTTCACGCTTGAAAATGAGCCGTTTCCCGATACGTATTTCACATTCCCCGTGAACAGTGATTCATTGAAGAAATGACATAGGTTCTCGCGGAATTGAATTTTATAAAAAGAATCTGAAATGGCAGACAGGCTTACGGCTGAGCAGCGCAGGCGGAATATGCAAAATATTCGCAGCAAAGACTCTCAAATAGAGATTTTGCTGCGACGGGAATTGTGGCAGCGCGGAATTCGATACCGAAAAAACGTGAGAGGAATTTTCGGATGTCCCGATATTGCTTTTAAAGGCATAAAAATCGCGGTTTTCTGCGATTCGGAATTTTGGCACGGTTATGACTGGGAAAACAGGAAAGACCGCATTAAAAGCAACAGAGAATATTGGGTTCCGAAGATTGAGCGAAATATGGCGCGAGACGTTCAGGTAACGGAACATTTGGAAGAAGACGGCTGGATCGTCCTGCGATTTTGGGGCAGACAGATTCAGAAAGAAACTTCCGTCTGCGCGGATATAATAGAGAAATGCGTAAACGAGCGCAAAGCTGCCAAAGCTGCCAAAGCTGCCAAAGCTGTCAAAGCTGATTGTTTCGGTTAAATCGGTTTGATTAAAAGAGAGGAAATAAATGAGAGAGAATAAAGAAAATGAAGACAATCAAGAAAATGCAGACAGTAAAGAAAACCTTGCGCGAAATGTGACCGCACAAACTGCTGTCGGACAGTCTGATTCCGAACAGCCTGTTTCAGCACAGCCTGATGCAGAACAGAATGCTTCGAAGCAGACTTCTTTAGGACAGACAACTGCGGAGCAATTGAAGAGTCAGCCGCTGCAACAGCAGTCAAAATCAAAGAAAACATGGCATGATTTTTTTCTTATTCCCATTCTGGCCGGTTTTGTGATAATTCTTTTCGGCGAATTGTCTGGACTTATAATCTACGACTTCATGAATGATGTGAGCAAAAAAACCGGCAATGCGTACTACGAAATGCTGGGGATGTATCTGTCGACTGCGGGAATTTGGGTGATCTGCCTGTCTTATCTGGTGATTGTCAAATATAACAATCCCATATTGAAAGCGCTGTGGACGCGTCCGAAAGGCAATAATGTCAAAATGCTTCTGTTCGGTCTGCTTGTCGGCTTTATTATGAACGGGTCTTGCGCGGCTGCCGCTCTGTTGCATAACGATATTGCGCTTTCTTTTGACAAGTTTGTGCCGTTGGAATTTTTTACGCTGCTTATTGCCGTGTTTATGCAGTCTTCCGCAGAAGAGCTTTTATGCAGAGGTTTTATGTATCAGAGACTGCGAAAAGGATATAAAAATCCGTGGGTTGCGATTATTCTCAATTCTTTGGTTTTTGCCATGCTGCACTTGGGCAATGACGGCATGACGGGTCTGTCTCTGACTGAGCTTTTCCTTACGGGTCTGCTTTTCGGCATGACTGTATATTATTTCGACAGTATTTGGTTTGCTATGGCTGTTCATTGTTCTTGGAATTTCACTCAGAATGTTTTGCTCGGTCTTCCCAACAGCGGAATCGAATCAAAATATTCGGTTTTTAAACTGGTTGACGGTTCTGCGCATAACAGTTTTGCATATGATGTTTCTTTCGGAGTCGAAGGCACGATTGCGGCTGTTGCGGTTGTCATGCTTGCATGCGCGATTGTCTGGTTTGCGGGAAGAAAGCGCAAAGAAAGAGATTTGGATGTCTGGGCTGAAAAGCGAATTGAAGCTTGATTTGAAGACATGACTCTAAGCGCGACACGCCGAAGATGTGCAAGTTGAAATTCTGTGGTAATCTTACATCTTGTTGTTCAACAACATGTCCGGGTGGCGGAATGGTAGACGCGTCAGCTTGAGGTGCTGGTGCCCATTTATACGGGCGTGCGGGTTCAAGTCCCGCTCCGGACACAAATGAAAGACACGGAATAAGATTCGCAAATATGCGAATTATAGTTAAACCCCTTGGAAACAAGGGGTTTTGCTTTATCTGTTCTCTGTAAGATTTGAAGCAAAAAAGCGGTTTTGCATTGAATGATATGTTGAAGGATATGTGAATTATGCGTTTTGAAAACATTGAAAAACTTAATGATCCGCGCACTGACGCATATGTGAATCTCACTGAAATCCAGCTTAGAAACAGACTTGAACCCGAAAAAGGGATTTTTATTGCCGAAAGTCCCAAAGTTATAGAACGCGCTTTGAAGACCGGTTTGGAACCTTTGTCTTTTCTCGTCGAAGAGTCTTGGATTGAAGGCATGCGAGAAATGTTTTCTCGTGTCGATTCTGAATGGGGAAGCGATATTGCGGTTTATGTCGCGAAAAATGATATTTTAAAAGCTCTGACGGGATACAGGCTTCACAGGGGAGCTTTGTGCGCGATGAGAAGACCGAAAATGCTTTCTGTCGAACAGGTTTGCAGGAATGCTCGCGTTGTTGCCGTCTTGGAAAATATTGTTGATTTTACGAATGTCGGCGCAATTTTTCGTTCGGCTGCGGCTTTAAATGTCGACGCTGTGCTTGCAACTCCGTCATGCGGCGATCCGTTGTACCGCCGTTCGGCGAGAGTTTCAATGGGAACCGTGTTTCAGGTGCCGTGGACAAGAATCGCGCCTGAAACATTGTTTTGCGCACAGAATGAAGCAGATTGCCGAAAGCCGGATTCGCGTCAGAAGGAAAAATCTGAAACACAGTCTGATATGCGGTCAAAAGTCAAGAAAAAAACGAAAGTCTGGCCGGAAGAAGGAATCAAACAGCTTAAGAACTTGGGATTTACAACGGTAAGCATGGCGCTGTCTGATGATTCGATTACTCCCGGCGAGCTTGTCCGGCGCATGAAAAGCGACAAGTCTGCGCCGGAACATATTGAGAAAGTCGCTCTGATATTCGGAACCGAAGGCGACGGACTGAGCAGAAAAACAATCGCGCAAAGCGACGTAACCGTGAAAATTCCCATGGCGCACGGCGTGGATTCGCTTAATGTCGCAGCTTCCTCGGCCGTTATTTTCTATACCGTATGCGAGCAGTAAAAGCGGACGAAAAATGACAGACCGGCACCGGCATTTGATAATCTCGTTTATATGACTCTTCCGCAATTTTTTATCGACAGACAAACCGATGCAGGCATTGAAAAAGTCGGGCAGAAAATCGTTCTGCCTTACGACGTTGCGCGTCATGCGTTTAAATCGATGCGGCTGAAAAAATCTGATTTGATGAATTTAACATGCGGAAACGGAAGGAAAATAACCGCAGAAACGATCGATCCGGCACAGGCGATCGTGCAGGCAACGCAAATCGATATGCTTCCCGCGCCGCAAATAAAACTGGGCTTGATACAGGCTCTGGCAAAAGGCGGACGAGACGAACAGGCTGTTGAAACTGCGACGGAAATCGGCGCGGATGAGATTATTCCCTGGCAGGCGCACAGATCGATAGTTCAGTGGAAAGGCTCAAAAGCTGTCAAATCGCTTGAAAAATGGAAGAATATTGCAACAGCTGCAACCGAACAGTCGCGCAGATCCTTTATTCCCAATGTGAATGAGCCGGTCTCGAGCAGACAGCTTGAAACAAAAATTCGAGATTGGACAAAAGAAGGCAATATCGTAATTGTCCTTCATCAGGATGCGACCGATACTTGGAGCGGAATAGAAGAAAAAGCCGCGACTTTGGCGCATCAGATTGAATCGGGGAAAACAGAGCCTGGAAAAACGATTTATGCTGTTGCAGGTCCGGAAGGCGGAATTTCGGAAGACGAAGTGAAACAGTTTATCGATGCCGGCGCGCTCGCATGCGTTATAGGAAGCAATATTTTGCGCGCTTCGACGGCGGGTTCTGTTGCTCTGGCTCTTTTGTCGAAAGCTGTCGGGCGGTATGAATGACGGTTATTTTCACGCATGCTTTCGCAGCATAGTCGAAACTGCCGGTTTTCTATGTGCAATCCGGCGCATAGAATAATATTAACGAAACAGATAAGCTGACAAGCAGGGTCTTGATCTGCATGAAACTGCGGCATGAACCTGCAAATCGAAAAAAGCCGCAAACAGGCGAAAAGAGGGAATATGACCGGGCAAAATGCTGCAAAATCAGACGGCAAATCGGGAAACGAAGCTCAAAAGGGCGAGGACTGCCTTTTTTGCAAGATTATCGACGGAGAAATTCCCAGCAAAAAAGTTTATGAAGACGAATCCGTCTATGCTTTTGACGATATTGCTCCCCAGGCTGCGGTTCATGTTTTGATTATTCCGAAAAGTCATGTCGAAAATGTCGCTGCGCTGGCTCGCAAAGACTCGAATACGCTGTCTCACATAGCCGAAGTCGCGCAGAGCATTGCGGACGAAAAATATCACGGCAATTACCGTCTTGTATTTAATACCGGCGAAGATGCGGGACAGACCGTTTTTCATGCGCACGCGCATGTGCTTACCGGAGAAAAGCTGGACTGACGGTTTTATGCGGCTGTTTTAACTGTTTTAAACGAAAATGCCGAAAGCCTTCGAAAAATTGACGATAGGGAAACGCTGAGGAAATCCAATTGCCCACTACAACCAGAACGATAACGATTCCGTCTCAGATAAGCGCTGCCGACGTTTTCGGCGTGCAAGACAGGATTTTGCGATCGGTTCAAGACAGATTTCCTGAATTAACCATTGTCGCGCGCTCAAATCGCGTTGCAATCGTTTCTCAGTCGGATAAAACCGAGAGCAGAGCGCAGCAGGCTCAGGATGTTTTCAATGAGATTGTTGAAGCGGCGTATGAGAAGCCTTTGACGCCGTTTGAAGTTGAAAAAATCTTGAACAAATATGATGATGACGGTTCATTCGTTAATGCTTCGAAGAGCGCTAAAGCTGTTAAGGCCGCAAAATCGCGCAGAAAAGAAGATGAACGCCTTTTGCGCGCTTGGGAGAATCGTTTTGCCGGAATTTCAAATTCCGCAGCCGGAAGAACCGATTTCGGTTTTGAAGAATCCTCTGATTTCCGGTCGCAGTCCGGCAGCGGTTTAAGCGAGAGAAAAAAATCTGTTTCGCGCGGATTGAAAGTTATTTTGAATACGCAAAATAATTCGGTTCGCGCAAAAACAGCCGGTCAGCTTAAATACGTCAATGCGATTGATCGAAACATCATAACATTCGGAATCGGGCCTGCAGGAACGGGCAAAACTTATCTGGCGGTTGCCAAAGCTGTGCGCGCTTTGTCGGACGGAGCCGTCAGCAGAATCATTCTTACCCGGCCTGCTGTGGAAGCCGGAGAAAGCTTGGGATATTTGCCCGGCACGCTTACCGATAAAGTTGATCCGTATTTAAGGCCTCTGTACGACGCTCTGCATGAAATGCTGGGCGCGGACAGGCTGCACAGATTTATTTCCGAGGGCACGATTGAGGTGGCTCCGCTGGCATATATGCGCGGCCGTACTCTTAACGATGCTTTCGTGATTTTGGACGAAGCTCAGAATACGACCGAACAGCAGATGAAAATGTTTATAACGCGTTTGGGTTTTAACGCGAAGATGATAATAACCGGAGACAATACTCAAATTGACGTTTTGTCGCGCAAAAGCGGACTTGCCGACATAGATCGGATTTTGGAGGGGCTTGAAGATATCGCATTTGTAAGGCTTACGACCGATGATGTCGTTCGGCATTCGCTTGTCGGACGGATAATAAATGCCTACGAAAAGTTTGATAATGCGAAAGTTAAGAAAAACGGAAAAGCGGGGAATGAAAAATGAGCGTTGATATTGTAAATGAAACCCGATGGGTTATAGATCCGTCAGTATTTCGAGAACTTGTTTTGTGGACTCTGGAACGCATGAGAGTGAGCACAAAATGCGATGTTTCGATTACTTTCGGCAATCCCGACACGCTGGCCTGGCTTCATGAGCATTGGATGAATCTGAAAGGGCCGACGGATGTGATGAGTTTTCCTATGGACGAACTGCGTCCCAGCTTTAAGAAAAAAGAGCTTCCCGAAGGCATTCTGGGCGATATTGTTTTGTGTCCGGATGTTGCGAGCAGACAGGCTGCTGCGGCAGGACATTCGACGGTTGAAGAAATGATGCTTTTGACAATTCACGGAATTTTGCATCTTTTAGGCTACGATCATTCGGCTGCGGATCTGGAAGAGCAGATGTTCATGCTGCAACGGCAGCTTATGCTCACATTTCTTTCGGTCAGACCCGGGGATTTGGAAGACGTTTATCTTCCTGAAGGGGAGAAAGACAGTCTTGCTCAATATGAGGCCGAACATCCCGACGAGTGATAAAACTTGCGGCTGATAAAACTTGCGGCCGGTAAAGACTGTGCCGGGCGGCAGTCGGCGCAAGTGTTATAGTTGTACTTATATTTGTTAATACAGACAAGGAATTGTATGGAAACCGTTCCGCTGGTTATTCTTCTTTGTGCGGCTGTTTTGTTGTGCGTATGGTTTTCTATGATTATGTCTTCGGTCGAAGTTGCCGTCGGACGCGTCACGCGCGCAAACTTGAACAATATGATTCTTGATATCCGCACGTCGGATCAGAGTCATTTTTCTCAGATGAAAAAAATCGATCGCATTCACTGCGTTCAAAAGCTTATTGCCAACCGTTTTGCCACAGCCGGTTCCTGCTTCTTTTTCCGAGTTATTTTTACTGTGTTTTCGGGCGTTTTGGTATCCTGTATTGCAAATTTGATTGAAGCGCAAATGTGGGTTCAGTTTGCAGCCGGACTTGCGTTTTCTTTTATTTTTGCCGTAATTTCCGTTGTCGTAAGGCCTCGCACAAAAGCCGTAAACCGTCCCGTGCAGACGATTTTGCGGTATTCGAGAGTTATCAGCATTGCCGTTAAACTTACGCCTTTTGCAAAAATCAGTTCGAAGCGCCGCCGTCAGATTGACAATTTAAGCGATGAAGAAGAGCTTGAAAAAATTCATCTCGAACAGGAAAAAGCGGCGATAGACAGGATCGTCGAATCTGATGATTTCGATCCTGAAACGTCGGAAATGCTGAAGAACGTTTTATCAATGCAGGATACTCTTACGCGCGAAATCATGGTTCCGCGCACTGACATGTTCTGCATGGAACGAGATGTGACGCTTGACGAATCGCTGAGAATGTTTTGCAGGTCGGGTTTTTCGCGCGTTGCCGTAATCGACGGTTCGGTTGACGAAATTATAGGAGTCGCGTATTTGAAAGATGTCGTGCGGCAGACGGCTTTTAACAAGTCGGCGGGAAACAGAAGCATTGAAACTGTCGTGCGGGAGCCGATGTTTGTTCCCGAATCCAAGCCCGCAGACGACTTGTTTCATGAAATGCAGCAGTGCAGACAGCATGTTGCCATTGTTGCGGATGAGTATGGCGGAATTGCCGGCATGGTGACAATCGAGGATGCGATCGAACAAATTGTAGGCGAGCTTGAGGACGAACACGATCGCGTGAACCGCAGCGAACCCGTGAAAGTCGGAGATTACATGTGGAAAGTGCCGGCAAGAACTCCCATAGCCGATATTGAAGAAATTTTCGATCTTACAATCGACGAAACGGATGTAGATACCGCATACGGTCTTCTGACTAAAATTTTGGGACATGTTCCTATCGTCGGTTCGTCTGCGACAGACAGAGGACTGAGGTTTACCGCAATCGACTCGGCGGGACGTCGCAAAAAAGTTTCGACAATTCTTGTCGAACTCGCCGCCGCCGATTCGGCAAGCTCCGAGTTTTTGAAATACGCTCCTGGCGAAGAATAAAAGAAAAAATAAAAGCAGAATATGAAAACATATTGCAATCGGAGAGAGAAATGACAGATTCAAACAAATACCGTTCGGGATTTATTGCGGTTGTCGGTCGTCCTAATGTGGGGAAATCTACATTAATCAACGCTTTAATAGGGCTTCCTGTCGCGATTACGTCCCCGAAGCCGGAAACGACCAGAAAAGCGATTCGAGGCATTCTCACGACTGAAGATTCGCAGATTGTGCTTGTCGACACTCCCGGAATTCATCGTCCGCGAACGATTTTGGGACAGCGGCTCAATGATATTGTCGACGCGTCTCTTTCTGATTCCGACGCAGTAGCGTTTCTGCTTCCCGCAGATCAGCAAACAGGTCCGGGAGATCGCAGAATTCTGTCGCGGCTGAGAAGCCGGTTTGCGCGCAAAGATGAAAACGGCAAATGGGTTTGGAACAAGCCGCTTATCGGGGTCGTTACGAAAATAGACAAGCTTTCCCGTTCAGAGCTTGTATCCAAAATGATTGAAATTAACGAATTTGCTGAATTTACTGAAATAGTGCCTGTTTCGGCTGTTAAAAGCGATAATGTTGAGGAAATTCGCAAAGTTTTCGCTTCCTGTCTTCCCGAAGGGCCTCAGCTGTATCCTGCAGAAACCGTGAGCGAGGAAAGTCCGTCCGAGCAGATTTCTGAACTTATTCGAGGCGCTTTGCTTGACAGACTGAACGACGAGCTGCCGCATTCTCTGGCAGTTGTTGTCGATGAGATCGAGTACAGCGAAACAGAAAACGGCAAAAATGACGAACAGCGCGCATTGATTCATGTGTCTCTTTATGTCGAACGCAGATCTCAAAAACCGATTATTCTGGGCAGGAATGCGGAAAATCTGGTTTATGTGAAGAAAAAACTGCGCACTGCGATAAACAGGATTATGGGCATGAAATCGTCGCTTGACATGCATGTGAAAGTTTCAAAAGAATGGCAGTCGAATCCCAAAGCGCTCGACAGACTGGGATTTATTTAAAGCGAATGATAATCCGATAATCCGACGACAAAATCGAAAAAGCCGACGAAAAAAGCCTGAGACGGAAATTATCTCAGGCTTTTCGTCTGTCAATTCTGCGCTTTGCAGCTTTCGTTCTCTAAATTACTTTTTGTTCGAACCGTAAACCGTATTATCGATAAGTTTCGCGTAACGCTTAAGAACTTTGGGGCGCATAACTTTCATTGAAGGAGTGAGAAGTCCGTTCTCCTGGGAGAAATCTTCGGGCACGATAACGAATTTTCGCACGGATTCCGCTCGCGAAACACCGTCATTTGCCTCGTCGACGGATTTTTGAACGAAAGCTCGCACGGCCGCATTCTCGCACGCTTCTTCCATGGACATATTCTCGTTAAGTCCTTTGGAAGCCAGCCAGGCGCGCAAAGACTCTTCTTCAAGAGTTATAAGCGCGGCAATAAACGGTCTTTTGTCTCCCAGAACAAGAGCATGAGCGACAATTTCATTGCGCTGAATTATGCTTTCGACAGGTCCGGGCGACATGTTTTTTCCGCCGGCTGTAATAATCAAATCTTTCTTGCGGCCGGTAATATATATGAATCCTTCGCTGTCAATACGTCCCAAGTCTCCGGTTGCAATCCAGCCGTCGGAAGTGAAAGTTTCTTTTGTGGCTTCCTCATTCTTGTGATACTTGATGAAGTTGCCGGCTCCCTTAACTTGAAGTTCGCCGTCTTCCGCAGTGCGAACAGCGAATCCGGGAAGCGCGAATCCCACTGTTCCCGCGCGGAAAGGACAGTTCGGAGTAGTCCATGCGCAAGGAGCAGTCGTTTCGGTCATTCCGTAGCCTTCAAATACGGGAATTCCCGCGCCTCGGAAGAATGTGAGCAAAGCCGGGTCAAGAGGAGCTCCTCCTGAAACAACCCATTTTGCGCGTCCTCCCAATGCCTTGCGCAGCGCGGAGTATACGAGAGGATCGAAAACAGCTTTGCGCAGAGTGTTCCAAACTCCGGCTTTTCCTTTGGACGAAACCGCTTTCATATACGAGCGCGCAGAGTTGACCGCCGCCGCGAAAACAATGCCTTTCAGACCGTTTCCGGCTTTTTGGGAAGCGGCATTGTACACCTTTTCAAGAACGCGCGGAACAACAATCATCGCAGTCGGTTTCGCTGTCTGCAAGTCTGTTATAAGCGTATTGATGCCTCCCGCGATATAAATTTTCAAACCGCTTGCGATAATTCCATAGTTGATTGTTCTTGCAAAACTGTGCGCCTGAGGGAGGAACATAAGAATCGAACCGTCTGAATCGCATACGATATCGGGAACGAAAGCGCGAAGATTAAGCGAGAATGCCAGGAACTGTTCGTGAGTAAGCTCCACGCCCTTGGGAGCTGCTGTGGAACCCGAAGTGTAAACGATGGAGCACAGGTCTGTTTTTCTGATCGAGTTTATTCTGGCGTCGAGTTCTTCGTCTGAAATCGATTTGCCGTAAGCGACAAGCTCTTTAAGATAACCTGCTTCGAAACAGTGCACTTCCTTCAGATTCGGGCAATTTTCCTTTGCGATATCGGTTTTGTCGTACATTTCCTTGGTTTCGACAACCAGCAGTTCCGCATCCGAGTTGTCTGCGATTGTTTTTATCTGATCTGCAGAATCGGTGTCGTAAATCGTGGCAATAATGCCTCCAATCGCAAGAACGGCAGCATCGAAAACATTCCACTCATATGAGGTTTTGCACATGAATGCAACCGTCTGACCTTTTTTCAGTCCCGTGTGAATAAGACCTTTAGCGACGCTTCGTATGTCTTCCAGAACCTCGACTGCAGATTTGGAAGTCCAGCTTCCGTTTTCTTTGAACAGATACAGAGGATTGTTTCCGCTTCTTTCCGCGCGTTCTGCGTACAGAGTATAAATCGTCGAATTGTCGGGAACATTTATGCCTTCCGTCTGTGAAGTCAAAAGCCCGCTTTTTTTGTCTATGAAGGTTTCGGTTGCAAAATCTGCAGACCAGTACTGCCTGTTCGGAAGATTTGACAGATCGGCAGTCGCATTCGCGGTCTGTTCTTTGTTTGACGATGATGATTCTTCCGAATATTTGGTAAGCGTTGAAGCTTCTTTTGAAATTTTGCCTATAAATGAAACAAGACTGTGAAAGGCCGACACGCAAATCTCCTTGTCAGTATTCGTTTTCGCATGCGCGCAGCGCGCATTGCAAAATTTTTCACTTAATCAAGGATAATACCGAAGAAGGAAAAGACGAAAAAACACTCCCAAAGCGATTTTGCTTAGCCTTTTCGATACACTAGTTTCCAGACATGTTCGCAGGACTCAATGTCCGAAAGGAAGAAGGAGCGCGAAAGTGGCAGAACAGTCACAGTCCGCAGTTGTATACGGCGTGTTTGACGAAACAAACGACGTCGAAAAAAGAGTTGCGCTGACGCCTGAAATAGTTGCGCGTCTTAAACGCGCCGGAATCAAGTGCGTTATCGAGCGCGCAGCCGGCAAAGCCTCAATGTTCGCAGACGAAGATTACGAAAAAGCCGGAGCTGAGGTTGTCGAACGCGACAAAGTCATATCTTCGGCAGATATTTTCGGGTTTGTATCTCGTCCCGATGATGATTTGATTGCGAAACTGCCCGAAAAATCCTGGGTTGTCGGAATGCTCGGATCTTTTACGGATTCCGGGTATGTCGAAAAACTTGAAAAGGCAAAGCTTGTGGGCATTGCCATGGAAAAACTGCCCAGACAGCTTTCTTCGGCGCAGTCAATGGATGAAATGACCAGTCAGAATTCGGTTATGGGATACAAAGCCGTTTTGGCGGCAGCAAACGAATACGGTTCTTTCCTTCCGATGATGACGACTGCGGCAGGCACGATCCGCCCGGCGAAAGTTCTTGTTCTGGGAGCGGGAATCGCGGGACTTCAGGCAATCGGAACCGCAAAGCGTCTCGGAGCGGTCGTGACGGCATACGATGTGCGTCCGGCAGCAAAAGACGAAATCGAATCCCTGGGAGCAAAATTCCTCGAGCTGGGGCTTGATTTCTCGGCAGGACAGGGCGAAGGCGGATATGCGCGTCAGCTGACTGCCGAAGAACAGGCTGCCCAGCAGGCCGCAGTCGACGAAAAAGCAGCAGGTTTTGACATTGTTATCACGACAGCGAAAGTTCCCGGACGCAAACCTCCGGTTCTGCTTACTTCCGCCGGAGTGAACGGAATGCGCAGAGGAGCCGTAATCCTTGACTGCGCCGCCTCTGATTTGGGCGGAAACGTCGAAGGTTCCGAGCCTGAAAAGACAATTGTGACCGAAAACGGAGTTCGAGTTATAGGCGCGCCGAATCTGGCAAGCGAAGTATGCACTACGGCTTCCAATCTGCTTGCAAGAAATGTCGCAGACGTTGCGGCTCATTTTGTCCGCGACGGAAAACTTTGCGCCGATTTGTCCGACGAACTTGACGATGCGCTCGCAGTCGCAGGCCGCAATCTTGCGCAGAAGTCAGAAAATAACTGAAAACAAAAGGAGATAAATGATGAACGAACTTGTTGTTTCAATCACATTATTCATTCTCGCGCTCCTTATCGGAGTCGAAGTCATCGGCAAAGTTCCGGCTACTCTTCATACTCCGCTTATGAGCGGCGCGAACTCGATTCACGGAATCGTAATCGTCGGAGTCGTTATTGTTGCGGCTGAAGCCGACACAATCGCTTCATACATCATTATTTTCCTTGCCGCAGTTTTGGGAACGATGAATGTTGTGGGCGGATATGTGGTAACAGACAGAATGCTTGAAATGTTTAAGTCTGAGAAAAGCAAGAAAAAAACCGGGCAGAAGGACGATTCTGCCGAAAAATCCGCCGAGGGAGCAAATAAGTGAACACGATTGAAACGATAACCTGGTTTGTTTACGTTCTGGCCGCAGTTCTTTTTGTTCTCGGCCTGCATTTTATGAATTCGCCGAAAACCGCTCGAAAAGGAAATGCGGTTTCTGCGATCGGCATGGGCATTGCCGTGATTATGGCTTTTGTTCACATGTATGCCAAGGGATACAAGTCTGATATTGCGGTTCTTGTTCTGATTGCCGGAATTATTGTCGGAGGAATTGCCGGCGATGTTTCCGCAAAAAAAGTCAAGATGACCGACATGCCTCAGCTTGTGTCGGTTTTCAATACCGTCGGCGGCGGCGCGGCTGCTCTTGTTGCTTTGAACGATATTCTTTCAGACGGTCGCGAACCTGATCTTGTCGTTCTTATAACGGCGGGTCTGGGAGTAATTATCGGCGCCGTTACATGCACAGGTTCTCTTGTGGCTGCAGGAAAGCTTCAAGGGTATATTTCAGGCAAGCCTATTGTGATTCCGGGGCAGCAGATTTGGAACGTTCTGTGTCTGATTGCTTCTCTGGCTTCCTTTGTTATGCTTTGCGTTCAGCCCGAAAAAAGTCTTATGTGGAGCTTGATTACTCTCGGTGCCGGTCTTTTGTACGGTCTTATGTTCGTTCTTCCTATCGGCGGCGCGGATATGCCTGTCGTTATTTCCGTTTTGAATGCTTGCACGGGTACGGCTGTGGCTATGAGCGGTCTTGCAATCGGAAACGTTGCTTTGATTGTTGCCGGAGCTCTTGTGGGAGCTGCGGGCTGCACTTTGTCCGTTTTGATGGCAAAAGCTATGAACCGTTCTCTCGGTTCGGTTCTTATGGGCGGTTTCGGAGGAAACGATGCTGCGTCGGCCGGCGGCGACGGAACAGACGGAGTTATGAAAGAAACGACTCCCGACGATGTTGCGGTTCAGCTTGCTTATGCCGATAAAGTTATTTTTGTTCCCGGATTCGGTCTGGCTCAGGCTCAGGCTCAGCGCGAGCTTGCAGATTTGAGCGAACTTCTTAAGGCGCGCGGAGTTGAAATCGAATACGCTATTCACCCTGTTGCCGGCCGTATGCCCGGACATATGAACGTTTTGCTTGCGGAAGCGAATGTTCCTTACGAAGAGCTTGTCGATCTTGACGATATTAATCCG
Source organism: uncultured Actinomycetes bacterium (assembly GCA_900314875.1). Taxonomy (GTDB): domain Bacteria; phylum Actinomycetota; class Actinomycetes; order Actinomycetales; family Bifidobacteriaceae; genus RUG039. The sequence goes on from OMWX01000002.1 coordinate 275,638, forward strand.
CAGTTCCCGTCAGCAAGCGTTTCTCTTGTAGTCGGTGCGAATGATGTTACGAATCCTGCGGCACGCCGTCCCGGAACTCCGGTTTCCGGAATGCCTATTTTGGATGTGGACAAGTCAGAGCATGTCGTAGTTATCAAGCGCGGCCGCGGAAAAGGTTACGCCGGCATTGCCAACGAACTGTACTTCGCGGACAATACTCAAATGCTTTTCAGCGATGCTAAAGCCGGATTGCAGCAGATTATTGCCGCTTTGAAAGAGCTTGACGCTTAAAACAGAAAACAATAGATGCCGCAATATAAACGGCGAAAAACAGTCTCCCGTTTCTTCAATATGAGAAACGGGAGACTATTTTTATGCGCAATAATGTTTGAATGCGGCTGTTTATGTCAGATTCATAAAAATCCAGAATTGCAGTTCTGCGTTGCAATTATGCGCGAAACTTGGCGTAACTCTGCTGAGTATGCATATTAAGCATTTTTGAAATGCAAATAATCGCGCGAATGTTTAACGCCGGCAGCGCAGACAAAGCGAAAAAATTACAGTTCGAATTCTGTTTGCATAACGTGTACGTTGGTTCTCATTCGCTTTGCCTGTTCGCGCGTCAGAGAATGTTTTTCCTGCATATTTCGAATAACTTCAAGTTCTATGCGGAAAGCCTGAGCGCGCAATTCTTCAAGCTGAGAAGACAAAATTTCATCGGCATCCTGAGGCTTAAAACCTGAAACTCCGTGAAAACGCGTAGTTTTCAAAATATCCCTGTATTCTTCCAGCAGAGACGAAACAATTGAGGGTTCGTAATTCGGATTGTTTATCTGCGTAGCAAGATAAGCAATTGCGGCCTGAAGCATGCTTATCCTCAGTTCATACAGTCCTTCACAGCCCGAATTTGTTCCGTTTAAAGGAGTTATTATATTTGTTATTTTTTCTGCAATTCGGGATAATCTTGCTCTTTGCGAACGGGCATAAGAAACAGCCATATGCATATTGTGGCGGATCTGCCGTCTTGCCGAATTGCTTTTTGCCGGAGCGTTGTGATCCAGCGTGTAATCGATATTTGCGGTCAGTCTCCCGGCTGTTTTTGCAAGCGAAGGTTCATTTTCAACCGCCTGAGCAAGCCAGTTTTTCTCCCAGAGAAGCATTTCCCGGCGCAATTTAAACTCTTTCTCCTGAGCTTCTTTGGAAACCGGACCGGAGTTTATGCGGTTGATTCTTTTTGTATACGATCTCATGATAATAGACAAAGCGGCAGCATTGGCATCGGTGCGCAAATCCGCTATCTGTTTAAGCGTATAGTTAAGCATGATCTTGTTTACGCGGTTGAATTGCCGTCCCGAATCATCATTATCCGAGGAGCTGAGAAGCGGAATAAGCACGCTGGCTGCCAGGAATGACATGACAATGTATGCTGCTGCGATAAAATTTAAAGTATTTCTTAAGGGCAGCGCCGTGGTAAATTCGACCGCATAAGGCAGAGTAAATATAAGAATAAGAGAAACTGCGCCTTTTACGCCTCCTGCAGTCATTACAAGAGACGATTTTACTGTTTCTTTTACGGTTCTGTGCTTTTTCTTCTTTTTGTCTGCGCGGCATGACATAGCAAATATCCAGGCGAACCTTACGGAATATAAAACAGTGAAAAGCGCGCCCGTTATTCCCAGAAGAATGAAAATATTGGCAGAATTGTCGTTGAATGCGCGCGAAAGCTGCATTCCCAAAAGCACGAAAATCGAACCGTTCATCGTGAAGTCAAGAAAATCCCAAATTGAGTTTGCAACCAGATTCACGCGCGCGATATCGCTTCCCATTCCCGTGCGATGGAAAGTAATCGTAAGCCCTGCGGATACGACCGTAAGCACTCCCGAAATATGGAAATGTTCCGCAGAAACATAGAGAACAAAAGGCATAATCAGCTCAATGCAAATTCGCGTATTCGTGCCTTCCATTCTGTGCGAACGCAGGAAAAATACGATTCTGTCCGTAAAGAGTCCGACTGCGTATCCCAAAAGAATTCCAAATATGAAGTTATAGCTTATCGACTGAGCGAATTTGCCGGCAGAAAACGAATAACCTGTGGCTGCGGCAGTCGCAAATTCGAATGACACGATTGAGGCGGCATCGTTGAAAAGACATTCTCCGCGCAAAATGGCCATGATTCTTTTGGGAAGTCCGCATTCTCTTCCGATCGACGTTACGGCAACCGCATCGGTCGGTCCCAAGGCTGCTCCGAGCGCGAAAGCCGTGGCGAGAGGAATGGCCGGCCAAATCATATGAAGAGAAAAACCGATTATGACAACCGAAAGCAAAACCAGTCCGACCGCAAGCGAAAGGCATTGTTTTATGTTTCTGTTCAAGCTTGATCGGGACATGTTTCTCGCTTCCAAGAAAAGAAGCGGGGCGATAAACAGCGTCATAAACAGTTCTGAATCGATTTCCAAAAGCGGCGTGGAAGGAATCATAAACCATGCCACTCCCAGCGCAATCTGAACGATGGGCGTGGAAACTTTCGGAATGAAACGGCTTGCGATATTGGAAACAAGCACGCTGAACATAACTGCGATAACAAGCATAAGAACGGACATGACTGAGAATAATCTCCTTTCGCGGGTTCATATGCTGCCTGCGCAGCTAATATAACGTTTTGCAATTTGTTTGACATGCGTTTGTTTGCGCATAATTGCGGCAAAAAAACGATATTTTACTAATTCTATATGAAATAAGCGGATTAAAAGAAACCTGATCGGCAAATGCGCATCAATTTCAAAAAATCTGCCGACGGCATAAAAATGCGAAGATTTGAACTGCAAAACGCGATATTTGCAAATATGTCTCCTTCATTTTCTAATCTTGTAGGGGTCACGGTAAGTGTCCGCCCGAAAAGCGAAAAATCGCAAACAGACAACGAGTGAAAGGCGATTGATGACATCGGCAGCTTTGAAAGATTTGGAAGAATCGCTTGTCGGTCGCAGTGTTGTTACTCTGGATTCTTTGTCTGCACAGCAGCTGAGGATGCTTATCGATAAAGCGGAGTATATCGATTCTCACCGCAGTGAAGTGTCTCATGCGTGCGACGGGCGCATTTTGGCTACATTGTTTTATGAGCCGTCCACGCGCACGCGTTTAAGTTTTGAAACAGCAATGCTTCGTTTGGGCGGAAAAGTCATAGGTTTTGCCGGTGCCGCAAATTCTTCGGCCGCAAAAGGCGAAACTGTCGCAGATACTCTGAAAACAGTATCGAATTTTGCAGATATCGCGGCAATTCGTCATCCGAAAGAAGGTTCTGCGCTTGTGGCTGCAAGAGCGGGCAGCATTCCTGTAATCAATGCGGGCGACGGCGGTCATATGCATCCGACTCAGACTTTGGCAGATATAGCTACAATCGTTTCCAGACACGGAAGGCTTGAAAATCTTACTGTCGGATTGTGCGGAGATTTGATGTTCGGCCGCACTGTTCATTCTCTTATCGAAACTTTGTGCAGATTCGGAAATATCCGTTTTGTGCTTATAAGTCCTGACGAGCTGAAAACTCCTCAATATGTCATTGATGCGATTGACGAATCAAAAACATGCGAATACGTCGAAGTGCGGGATATGGTTTCGGTTATTTCTCAGCTTGACATTCTTTATATGACGCGCGTGCAGCAGGAAAGATTTTTCAGCGAAGACGAATATCTGCGCCTGCGAGACACCTATATTCTTGACGAAGACAAATTGAGAGCTGCGAAGCCCGACATGGCGATTTTGCACCCGCTTCCGCGAGTGAATGAAATCGCAGTTGAAGTGGATGACGATCCGCGAGCTGCATATTTTGAACAGGTGAAAAACGGCATGCTTATGCGCATGGCATTGCAGAGCACTGTTTTGGGCGACGAGCTGCCGGGGTATGCGCAGTACAGGGCAGAAAAACAGCAGAATCGGGGGAAAAGATGGAAGTGACAAGCATTTCGGGCGGAATAATCATCGATCATGTTCCGTCAGGCACGGCTTTGAAAGTTTTGGAATATCTGCATATCGATCCGTCCGTTACGAAAATTGCAGTGATTATGAATGCGGACAGCAAAAGGTTCGGAAGAAAAGACATTATCAAAATCGAGGGAGACTGTCCTATCGATTTGAATGTTTTGGGGCTTGTCGCAAGACAGTCGACCGTTGACATAGTGCGCGACGGAAAAATCAGCGAAAAACTCAGTCCGACGCTGCCGGAGAATGTTACCGACGTGATTTCGTGCGCGAATCCGCGATGCATAACTACTTCGGAGCGCGGGATTAAACAGCGTTTTCATCTGACGCGCCGCGAAGATAAGGCGGAATACCGCTGCGATTACTGTGATGAGGAGGCTTGTCTGTGATTGTGAAACTTAAAAATATCAAGGTTTGGGATACGGCAGAGACAATCGATGCGATTATTGACTGTTCGCAAGAAACGCAGACAGGCGATCGTCAAATCGACGCTTCCGGCTGGATAATAGCTCCGGGTTTTGCCGATCCGCATATTCACTTGCGAGATCCGGGTCAGACTGAAAAAGAAAATATGATTACAGGCTGCGCGGCCGCTGCTTCCGGCGGTTATACCGGAATTATGATTATGCCGAATACGATTCCGGCAGCCGACGGAACAAAAGGTCATTCGGGCGAAATTCCGTCCGGGCGAGACAGCGTTCTTGATTACCTTGAAAATTACGAGCAAGACAATGGCTGCGGGCTTCCCGTCAGATACTGCCTGTGCGTATGCGCCTCGAAAAATCGAGAAGGAAAAGAACCGACGGTTTACAAGGACTGGGAGTACGCGCTTGACGGGCATTCGGGCGGTTTTAAGCATCCGGTCTGCGCGATAAGCGACGACGGTTCTGCGGTTTGCGAACATCTGCTTGCTGAAACTGCTGAAAATGTTCGTCTTGCAGGCATTCCGTTTATTGAACATTGCGAACATCACGACAGCGGGGTGATGAACGAATGCGAAACTTCTGCCGCGCTGAATCTTCCCGGAATTCCCGAAGATACAGAGCTGGCGATTGTTCAAAGAGATATCGATTTTGCGAGAAAAACCGGCATACATGTGCATTTTCAGCATATAAGCACCGCGATTTCGGTCGAAGCGATTCGAAAAGCGAAAGAAGAAGGGCTGAATATCACTTGCGAAACGGCTCCGCATTATATTTCGCTTAACGATTCGGCAATAGCGAAATTCGGAACTTTGGCCAAAATGAATCCGCCTTTAAGAGGGGAATCTGATCGGCAGGCGATAATTGCTGCGATTGCCGACGGAACGATTGATTTTCTTGCAACCGATCATGCTCCGCATACTTTAAAAGAAAAGTCGCGCGGAATGCTTGAAGCGCCTAACGGGATTATAGGCATGGAAACGGCTTATCCGGTTGCGCATAAGGTTCTTGTAGACGGCGGATTTATTGACGATAAGCGTCTTATCGAGCTTATGTCCGTAAATCCGGCGCGTTTTATGGGGCTGGCAGTAAGCAATATTTCTAAAATCCTTGACGAGTATGCTCAGCCTGCAACGGAAAATCCGGCAGAAACCGGCAAATCGCAAAACAGAGTTTTGGATTTGCCTGCAATTTGCAAGCAAAACAATATTGCGGCAGATTCTTCGTGGATTTTCAGAAAAAATTGCGGCGGCGGTGCAGAGGACTGTGTCGGCGGACTGGATTTCGTTATTGTAGATCCGAACAGAGAATATGCTATTGATCCGCAAACCTTTAAATCCAAAGCAAGAAATACGCCTTTTGCAAACTGGCGGGTGACGGGCAAACCGCTTGCGACGATCATCGGCGGAAAATTTGCGGACGAAAAGCAGGCCTTGGAAAAAATTTTCGTCCGAAACGGCTGCAAATAAGACAAAATAAGTCAAAACGGCAAACAAGAGGGCTGAAACATGGACAAACTTATCGAACTGATCAGGCAGAAAGACAATCCTTCCGTTGTCGGACTCGATCCGAAGCCCGAGCTTATTCCGGAACAGCTGCTTGACGAGTATTCTCACGACCGCGCCGGGGCTTTGGCTGATTCCTATGAAGCTTTTAATCGCGCGATTATAGACGCAGTATGCGATATCGTGCCTGCCGTTAAACCGCAGATTGCAATGTATGAGGCTTTGGGTCCGGTCGGACTTGACGTATATTGCCGCACGACTCGTTATGCGAAATCAAAGGGACTGTACGTTATAGGAGATGTAAAACGCGGAGATATCGGTTCTACGGCTGCCGCGTATGCCGCGCATTTGTCCGGAGTTCCTTTCTCAGACGCTATGACGGGTGCGGAAGACATAGAAGATCCTTGGAGTCAGGACTGCATTACCGTTAATCCTTATTTGGGGGAGGACGGAATTGAGCCGTTTATTCGCTCTGCGAAAGAAACTGATAAAGATATTTTCATTCTTGTCAGAACTTCAAATCCTTCGAGCAGTCAGCTTCAGGAATTGAATGCAGAGGACGGCAGACCTGTTTTTGAGCATGTTGCGGCTCTTGTCGAACAATGGGGCAAAGAGACTGTCGGCGAAAGCGGATATTCGCGTTCGGGGGCGGTCGTCGGGGCAACTCATCCGAAAGCCGGAGCCAGACTGCGAGAAATTATGCCGCATACATTTTTCCTTGTTCCCGGTTTCGGGGCTCAGGGAGGCACTGCGAAAGATGTTGCTGCAATGTTTGATTCGAACGGTTCGGGAGCAATCGTCAATTCTTCGCGAGGAATTATCGGCGCTTGGAAAAAAGAAGCAAAATATTCTAAAGACATGAATGCTCAAGAAGCTCTGGATCTTGTTATGCTGAGCGCTCAAAATGCGGCAATCAAGATGAGAAATTCTCTTCGCGCGGCTTTACGGCAATAAAAACGCAGAAAAATAAAAAGCGTTATTAAAACAAATATTCACAGTCCGAACGGACGCTTAAACAGGAGAGCAGAATATGGGTGTTCCCGCATCAGTTTTCGCAAGCTTGTATAAAAACGGCGCAACCGTACCGTCTCGGCGTTCTGCCGAGATAGCTGAATGCTTCGAGATTTCGCCGGGCATTGTTCGCATCGCAATTCGCGACGAATATATTGCGAAAAATGCCAAGCCTGCTCAATTTGCGAATTTTTACACGCGAAACAGTCAGCGTCTTATGCCTCGCCCGTTCGGAATTGCCGATATTGAAGACGACAAAGTAGGATTCATTTTTGCGGTTGTCGGCAAAGGCACCGAAGAATTTAAGCATTATCGGGCGGGCGAAAAAATCGATGTGCTCGGACCTTTCGGAAAGCCTTTTGACACGAGCAAATCATGCGATTATCTGCTTGTCGGCGGCGGCTTGGGAGTTCCGCCCCTGATTCGCGCGGCGCAAAGCCTTTCCGAAAGAGAAGATGCGCGCGCTGTCTCGGTTTTCGGATACAGAGACGAACAATTTGCTCAAAGTTATGTTTCGAAATATGTTGCGAACGGGGATTCTTATGCGATAAGCGATCGGGACGGAAACGTCGTTGATCTGCTCGAGACTGTTTATGCAAGCCGTTTTGGCAAACTTGACGGCGCGTCGGACAAAGCGGCTGCGGTTATTCTTTCCTGCGGTCCGGCTCCCATGATGAAAGCGGTTGCAAAATGGGCGGCTGAGCATGGAAATATTGAAACTCAGCTGAGTCTGGAAGCGCGAATGGGCTGCGGTTTCGGAGCATGTTACGGATGTGTTGCCGAAACTGCAAGCGGATTGAAAAAAGTGTGTTCGGACGGTCCGGTCTTCACTTCGGAAGAATTGGGCTGGCAGCAATAAACTTGCGGCATTAAACCGGCAGCAGTAATAAATAAGCATTACGGCTGAAAATAAACGGAATACAATACATATTAAGCAAAGCAAATCAGGAAGGATTCCACATGTCTTGCGAGTCTGATTTGAAAGAAGAGCGCGTTTGGAAGCATGATACGGTTGTTGCCGGCGTGCGTTGGAAAAACCCGGTAGGCACGGCTTCCGGCACGTTCAGTCTGGATGCGTCCGGCTGGTTTTATGATGTGTCGCAGCTCGGTTCGGTTACGACGAAGGGCGTGGCTGCGATTCCGTGGCAGGGAAATCCCGTATCGCGTCTGGCCGAGTCTCCGGCAGGCACGATTAATGCGGTAGGACTGCAAAATCCCGGCGTCGATGTTTATGTGAAAGACGAGCTTCCCAGGCTTAAAGAGTTGGGAGCGACCGTTATTTCAAACGTTGCGGGACATAGTGATGAAGATTATGCTGCCGTCGTTTCAAAGCTTGACGATTCTCCGGCGGATATGCTGGAAATCAACGTCAGCTGTCCGAATGTTTCTGCGGGCGGCATGAGTTCAGGAACCGATCCGGTTTCGCTGAAAAATCTTATAACGAATCTTCGCGATTTGACGGATAAGCCGATGATTGTCAAGCTGACTCCGAATGTAACCGATATTGTTTCTATTGCACAAGCCGCAGTTTCTGCGGGAGCCGATGCGCTGAGCATGATTAATACGTATGTCGGAATGCGGATTGATGTCAAAACCGGCAAACCGATTATTGCGAATGTGACCGGAGGAGTTTCCGGGCATGCTGTTCATCCTATGGCGGTTGCCTGCGTTTATAAGGTTCGCAAGGCTTTGCCGCAGATTCCGATAATTGCGATGGGCGGAGTTTACAGCGGCGAGGATGCTCTTGAGTTTCTGTATGCGGGAGCCAATGCGGTTGAAGTGGGAACCGCAGCTCTTGCCGATCCCGCAGCTCCGATTCGCGTTGCTGCAGAACTTGACGAATTGCTTGACGAAAGACCCGAATTGTCCGCATTGCTTAAGGAAGGAAAAACATGGCAGATATGAAAAATATGAAACAGTGCGCAGAATTTGCTCAGGAATTTACGCGATTTCTGCTTGAAGCAGAAGCGTTGAAATTCGGCAGTTTTACGCTTAAATCCGGAAGAGTTTCCCCGTATTTCATCAATGCCGGAGCTTTTGACGACGGAGAAAAAATCGGGAAACTGGGACAATTTTATGCTGAAACGATTCTTCGCGCGATATCCGATGACGTTTTGCCGAAAGACATCGATACGGTTTTCGGTCCGGCGTATAAAGGGATTCCGCTTGCGGTTTCGACTTCTATTGCGCTGAATAATGCCGGCAGACGTATCGGATATACTTTTGACCGCAAAGAGAAAAAAGATCACGGCGACGGCGGAATGATGGTCGGAACTCAGCTTAAAGACGGCATGAAAGTTTTGCTTGTCGATGATGTGATGACCGCCGGAACCGCTGTGCGCGAGGTTGTGCCGAAATTGAAAGCCGAAGCAAATGTTGAGATTGTCGGTCTTGTTTTGTCTGCAGATCGCATGGAAAAAACTCGCGACAGCGACATTTCTGCGGTTGAAGCGGTTCGAAAAGAGTTCGGTTTCCCGGTTTTGTCAATTGCGAATGTGAAGCAGATTTTCGCAGCTGCGGCCGAAATGACTGACGTTTCGGGTCAGCCTCTGCTGTCTGACGATGTCGCAGCTGCGGCCGACGAGTATATGAAACGCTACGGAGCATAAGATGTCAGCTGCGGGCAAGCGTTTTGCGGTTTCGATTTAACTTAAGAATGCGCGAATTGACAGTCTTTGCTTCATATGACGAAAATTGAGATTTATGACGGGCTGGATCCGGGCAAGATTGCTTCGAGCGGTCAGTGTTTTCGCGTGCGCAGTTTTCGCGCAAAACAGTCTGATCCGCGCAAGAAAAGTCTTGCATCGGCAGACGATGTGCGGACGTATGTTTTTGTTTCCGGGGATCGGATTTTGCATATAAAAGAAGTTAAAACAGAATCCGAGACGCTGACCGGCGCAGACTTGCAAACCGGCGCAGCAGGTTTTGAATGCAAAACAAAGCAGGTTTTCGAAGTTTCATGCGATGAAACCGAATGGCACAGTTTTTGGCATAACTACTTTGATATCGGACGTTCTTACAGGGATGTCGCAGCGCGGGCAAAAGGCAAAAGCGAATTTGCAGACGAAGCGGCAAAACGCGGTTTCGGATTGCGGATTTTGCGTCAGGAACCGTGGGAAATGCTTGTAACTTTCATTATTTCACAAAGAAAAAGCATTCCCTCAATCGCAAAGTCAGTCGAAAAACTGGCAGAAAAATTCGGACACGAAATAAAAGACGGAATTCGCTCATTTCCTTCGCCTGAAGAACTTGCCGGGGCATCAGAGTCAGACCTGGCTCAATGCGGTTTGGGATACAGAGTCGGATACGTTCAAGATGCAGTCAAAAAAGCAGTTTCGGGAGAACTCGATCTTAAAACAGTTTCTAAACTGCCGGACGACAAGCTTTTGGAAAAATTGAAACAAGTGCGCGGAGTGGGCGAAAAAGTGGCGAACTGCATAGCTCTTTTTGCGTATGCGCGAACAGCGTGCGCGCCGGCTGACGTCTGGATAAACAGAGCAATAGAAGAGCGGTTTGGCGGAAAATCGCCTTTCGCGCTATTCGGAGATGATGCAGGGATAATACAGCAGTATATTTTCTGCTATGAACGTGAACTGGCTGGAATTAAAGCCGGGCTCAAAATCGGAATATAACCGTGCATATATGCATTGCTTTGCATATATGCACGGTTTGTTGTATTATGGAAAAATTCAAGCAGTCCGAGAAGAAAGCAAATGCGATGGAGAAGTTGCCGAAGCAAACAGAAAACTTCAGGAAAACCTGCGCATTTCCCAAAAAGGACAATGGCAAAAGCTTTGTTGCAGATTTTCAGAAGCTGCCGTATTTTCCTGTTTCGTTTGAAAGAGGGAAAGGAGCGCTTTTATATGATTATGACGGAAAAGAATACATTGATTTTCTTTCCAGCGCGTCGACTGCGAATATCGGGCACGGCAATGAGGAAATTGCCGAGGCTGTGTATTCTCAAATGAATAAAATAACCCAGTATTGCTGCGCATATTTTCCTATGCCCGAAGAGGAGCGGCTGTCAAAGAAGCTGATTGAATTGACCGGCGAAGACGACATGCAGGCTGCATACAGCAACTGCGGAAGCGAAGCCATAGACTGCGCTATGAAACTTGCAAGAGCTTATACGGGAAGAAACAGAATTATTTCATACAAAGAGTCTTATCACGGCTCAACCTACGGAGCTATGTCGATTTCTGCGATAAGTGTGAATATGCGAAAAAATATGGGTTCTCTGGTTCCTGACGCGTATCATGTCGGATATCCGAACTGTTTCAGATGCAAGTATTCGAAGAACGAATGCGGTTTGAAAAGCAGGTGTGCTGAACGCATGAAAGAAAGCAGCGACGGGTTCGGCGCCGGTTTGAATGGCGACAGTTTGAAAGGGGAGAATTTCAATTGTCTGGACGAGCTGACTGAAGCGTTTGAACAGTATATTCCTCCCGAAGAGGTCGCTGCGATTTTTATTGAGCCGATCGGCGGGGACATGGGTATTGTCGTGCCTCCGAAAGAATACATGCAGAAACTGCAGGAGTTATGCCGCAAATACGGTATTCTGCTGGTTGCAGACGAAATACAGCAGGGACTTTGCAGAACCGGGAAATGGTTTTCCTACGAACATTTTGGGATAAAACCGGACATAATAGTGCTTGGAAAGTCGGTCGGAGGAGGTCTTCCGATGGGCGTTACGCTTGCTAAAAGAGAAATAATGCAGTCTTTGTCTGCTCCCGCGCATGTTTTTACCATGTCGGGGCATTCTGCGGTTTGCGTTGCCGGTTTGAAACAGCTTGAAATATTCGAACGCGAGGATATGAACGAACAGGTCGCTCAAAAAGGCAGATATCTGAAAAGAAAACTGTTTGAACTGGCGGAAAAATATGATTTTGTCGGACAAGTGAGGGGAGAAGGTCTGTCTTTGGGCGTTGAAATCGTTGACAGCCGCGAGACTCGGAATCGAGATTGCAAAGCGGCGGCCAAAATTTCTTACAGATGCATGCAAAACGGTCTGCTTCTGACTTTTATAGGGAAGAATACGCTTAGAATTCAGCCTCCCCTGGTCATAACAAAAGAGCAGCTTGACAGAGCTGTCGAAATTCTCTTTGCAGCCTTTGACAGCTTTGCGCGCGGCGAAATTGACGACAGCGCTCTTTCTGTTGTCAAAGGCTGGTGAAAAGTCAGAACAGTTCTGAAAGCACGTTCAAAGCAATCGGCCGATACGTGCGTGCGCTGTTTTGATGCAGCTTCGGTCATAAATTTTGCGAACTTCTTTGTCTGAAAACGACAAAAGACGGGTTTTTCCGCGGAGTGCATTTAAATGTCTGAAAGAGGCCTCGAAATGAAAAAGACTTCGAAATAATCGCAGAAGCCGGAAAACCGAAAAAGAAGAAGACAGGAAAAACTGCTGAATTTTTCCTGTTCGACTTTTGGACAGGTTTTTGACGTTATATTCGATAATAAGAGAAGAAGAAGGAGAGAGAAATGAATGCAGCAACAGTATATTTCAGCGTCGGAGGAACGACAGAAAAACTGGCCGAGGAGATTTCTCTTGCGGCGAACGGCGCCGAAATTTTTAAGCTTGAACCTCAAGTGCCGTATACGCAGGCTGATATAAACTGGCATGACAAACAGAGCAGAAGTTCCGTCGAAATGGACGACGAATCATGCCGGGTTCCGCTTGCAGACGCGGATTTTGATTTTTCAGATTTTGATACGATTTTTGTAGGATTTCCGATTTGGTGGGCAGTTGCGCCCAGAATTATCAACACATTCTTCGAAACGTTTGATTTGTCGGGAAAGAAAATCGCGCTTTTTGCTACTTCAGGAAGCAGCGGAATCGAGACGGCAGTGCAGAATTTGAAAACTCTGTACCCGAGCCTTGATATTGTTGCCGGGAAAATAGTTGCCGATTCTCGCGACGCAAAACAGCTGGTTTCAAGCATTTGAGGCCGTGAGCCTGATATTGCGTTATGACGCAGACTCGCGCAGTTGAATGAACAGTTTTAATGCGCCTGACACGCGTGTTTAAATATGATTGACAGCGGAAACAGGGAGCTTAAGAATGAGCACAGCATACGATTTCCTTAAAGAATGCGATTCTTTTATGGTTTTGACAGTGAACGGAGACTATCCTGCGGGACGTCCTTTCGGAATTGTAATGGAGATCGGCGATGATCTGTATCTTGCTACCAACAGCGGAAACGAGGCGCACAAACAGCTTCGCGAACATAAGCAGATGCAGATTGTCGCAAAAAAATCCGATTCTCGCGACTGGATAAGAATCACCGGAATCGCGTCAGAAGTCAAAGATATAAGCATAAAAGAAAAAATGTACGAAGAATGCCCGAAACTTAAGAAACACTACGACAGTCCGTCTGCGGAAAGATTTCTTGTTTTTAAGATTTCCGTCGAAAATGTTGAAATTAAATAGGCAAGCGGGCTTAATTTCGCGGCGTGTCGTTTGTACTTCCCGCGTGATATCTTGTTGATTGAACGCGGGGGAGCTCGTAGAGGCGGGCTGAGAGGAAGTAATCAACTTCGACCCTTTACCTGATGCGGATAATGCCGCCGTAGGAAGTTGAAGCGAGTTTTTACGGGGAGGCATCCGAGGGGGTGTCTCCTTTTTTGTTTCGTTTCAGAGTCTGACGTTTTGGCGCATCAAGCGAAACGGCCGCTCGAGACAATCGGGTAAACGTGTGCCGGTCTGAAAACCGGCTGAAAATAAACAAGCAGAACCGAGGAGGTGAAAAATGGTTAAAATCAACGGCGTTGAATACGATATCGCGGGAAAAACGATTTCGGAATACCTAGCCGGCGCGGATTATGAACTCAAAAGAATCGCTGTGGAAAAAAACGGCAGCATTGTGAGCAAATCCCTTTATGATCAGACCGTTTTGGAAGACGGAGACAGTCTTGAAGTCGTAAGTTTTGTAGGAGGCGGCTGATGATCCCCTCAAAACAGGAATGGACTGACGCTCTTATTTTGCGTCACGGCGAAGAACTGCAAAAAAAGTTTGAACAGGCAACTGTGGCAGTCTGCGGTTTAGGCGGATTGGGATCCAATATTTCCATTTTCCTTGCCAGAGCGGGAATCGGAAAGCTTATTCTAATCGATTTTGACGAAGTGGATGTGACCAATCTTCAGCGTCAGCAGTATAAAGCAACTCAGGTCGGACAATACAAAACCGAGGCAATAAGCGAAAATCTTCGAGAAATTGCGCCTTATTTGGAAATTGAGGCGATTAACGCGAAAATTTCTGAGGACAATTTTGAAAGCCTCTTAAAAGAAGCCGACATTATCTGCGAAGCTTTCGATAATCCCGAGGCTAAAGCAATGCTTACCTGCGCGGTTCTGGAAAATATGCCTGAAAAATTTTATGTTGCGGGTTCCGGACTGGCCGGAATGGGCAAAACGAACAAAATTCGCACCAGACGAGTGTCCGAACGGTTTTATTTGAGCGGCGACGGCGTAAGCGGTTCCGGTCCTTCCGTTCCGCTGATTGCTCCGCGCGTCGGAATCTGCGCTGCTCATCAGGCGCACACGATTTTGCGCATTATTGCCGGCAAATACGACGTCTGAACGCAAACTCGGCAAAAATTATTCCCAAAAGCCAAAAAATGCGGGATAAACGCTGCTCGGCGACGGGCAGATGTAAAATGGCGAATATACAAAGATTCAAGCAGTTTTAAGGATTCTCAATGACTGACAATAACAAAATCGCTGACGACAAACTGGTTATCGGCGGTCATGAATTTGATTCCCGATTCATTCTGGGTTCGGGAAAATATTCGATGACGCTGATTGAAGCTGCGATTAAAGACGCCGGAGCGCAGATTGTTACTTTGGCCGTTCGCAGAGCGCATACGAAAGAGCAGGAAAATATTCTCAGCTATATTCCCGAGAATGTTACGCTTCTGCCGAATACTTCAGGAGCCAGAAATGCCGAGGAAGCTGTCAGAATCGCGCGTCTTGCAAGGGAACTGGGGTGCGGCGATTTTGTCAAAATTGAAATCATGAGAGATACGAAATATCTTTTGCCGGACAATCAGGAAACAATTAAAGCCACGGAAATTTTAGCCGATGAAGGCTTTGTCGTTATGCCCTACATGTATCCGGATTTGAATGCAGCGCGCGATATGGCTTCGGCAGGAGCAGCGACAATCATGCCTTTGGCGTCTCCGATAGGTTCGAACAGGGGACTTGCGACAAAAGATTTTATTCAGATTCTGCTTGATGAAATCGATTTGCCCGTTATTGTCGATGCCGGAATCGGCTCCCCGTCACAGGCTTGCGAAGCGATGGAAATGGGAGCGGCTGCGGTTATGGCGAACACGGCTCTGGCTACTGCGGGAGATTTGTCGCTTATGGCATGCGCCTTTAAGCAGGCTATAGAAGCGGGACGAATGGCACGCCTTGCCGGGCTCGGACGCGTTTTGAGTCGCGGGGCTTCTTCGTCGGATCCGCTTACCGGCTTTCTGCATGACTGACAGATTAAAATCGGCAAATACTGCCGGCAAAACAGCGAATTCGCGCGGCAAGCGAATCATCAAAACTGCCGTGTCGCGCGTAAATGCTGTAAAGTGTCGGCGCATGAAACAAAAATGAATCGGCAAAACAGCAGAATAACAGCAAAATAACAGAATTAATTAAGCTTAAAAATATGCGCAGAAAAAATCCTGCGGATAAAACACAGCGCGAAAGTACGGCAATGGAAAAAGAAAACGATTTTTTTGTGGATTCGAACAAACTCTCGCCCGGTGCTTTGAAAAAGAAGCATTGGCTGGAAACTGATCCTTCTCGTCGCACAAATCATATGGAATACATGCCGGGAATGGAAATTATCGAATCCGACGTGCAAAAAACAGTGCTTTCGCAGATGAATGATTACGATTACAACGCTTATAGCGAGCGCGACGTAAGAAATGCTCTCGAACGCGAAACCTGCTCAATCGAAGATTTCAAAGCTTTGCTTTCTCCGGCGGCCGAGCCGTTTTTGGAGCAGATGGCTCAGCGCGCGCGCAAAGAAACCGGAAAACATTTCGGGAACACCGTTTATATTTTCACGCCTCTTTACATCGCAAACTACTGTTCGAATTACTGCGTTTATTGCGGGTTTAATTGTTATAACGTTATAGACCGCATGAAACTGAGCAAGGAACAGATTGAAAATGAGATGAAAATCATCGCGGATTCCGGAATGGAAGAAATTCTGATTCTTACGGGCGAAAGTCGCGCAAAAAGCAATGTCGATTATATCGGAGAAGCCTGCAAACTCGCGAGGAAATACTTCAGAAACGTCGGGCTGGAAATTTATCCTGTCAACACGGACGAATATAAATATCTGCACGAATGCGGCGCAGATTATGTGACCGTTTTCCAAGAAACTTACGATACTGACAAATATGAAACGCTTCATCTGCTCGGTCCTAAACGCGTATGGCCTTATCGTTTTGACGCTCAGGAGCGGGCTTTGAGAGCCGGAATGCGCGGCGTGGGATTTTCGGCTTTGCTCGGATTGGCCGACTTTAGAAAAGACGCGCTTGCAACGGCTTTGCACGTGTATTATCTGCAAAGAAAATATCCGGGCGCTGAAATGTCTCTTTCGTGCCCCAGGCTGCGTCCGATTATCAACAATGACAAAATCAATCCGCTGGACGTGGGCGAAAAACAGCTTTGCCAGGTTCTTTGCGCATACCGGATTTTCCTGCCTTATGCCGGAATTACAGTTTCTTCGCGAGAAAGCGAAGAGTTCAGAAACGGAATCGTAAAAATTGCAGCGACAAAGGTTTCTGCCGGAGTTTCCACGGGCATCGGGGATCATGAAAGCAAGTATTCCGGAAAAGAAGACGAGTGCGAAAAAGGCGACGAACAGTTTGAAATAAACGACGATCGCAGCTTCAAATCAATGTATGACGACATGTCTTCTCAAGGTTTGCAGCCGGTATTGAACGATTATGTCTACGTGTGACATGCAATTGCGCGGCGAATCGGGCGGCGAATATGCGTTTTTCGGCAAGTCCGAGAAAAACGCGTCAGGAACAGAAAGTGAGTCGGCAAGGCTCGAATCTGCATGTTTCGATTTGAGCTTGTCCGATATTGTTTGCGTAACCGATCGGAAACTGTGCAAAGAGGATTTCTTCGAGAGAATCGAACTTATTGCCGCCGCGCATCCTGCCGGGATTGTGCTTCGAGAAAAAGATCTGCCGGAAGCCGAATATGAGAAAATTGCGCGAAAAACAATGCGCATATGTGAAAAATACGGCGTTCCGTGCATATTGCACACATTCGTTTCTGTTGCGTTTAAATTAAACGCTTCAGCAATTCATATGCCTTTGCAAAAATTGCGCGAAATGACATTCGGACAGAAAAACGCTTTTAAACATGTCGGAGCTTCGTGTCACAGCGTCGAAGACGTTTTAGAAGCTGAAAAAGCCGGATGCTCTTACGTTTTTGCCGGTCATATTTTTAATACGGACTGTAAAAAAGGTCTTCCCGGACGCGGCTTGGATTTTTTGCGCAAAGTATGCGAAAAAACTGAGATTCCCGTTCTTGCCATAGGCGGGATAAATGCGAAAAATATTGAAAAAACGCGAGCTGCGGGCGCTGTCGGAGCATGCGTTCGAAGTTCGTTTATGACATGCGAAAATGTAAAGAAGCTTGTCGAATCCGTTAAACCTGCCGAATCTGTTTCGCAGAAATCGCATTGAAACCTGAAATGCGGCAAAGATTAAATATGCAGCAATAAAGCGGCACAAAAACGCAAAACTTCAAAAAGTCAAGACCGGAAAACGCATTGTGCGCGTGTTAAACTTTATACCGAATTTGAACGGAAACTGGAAAAGCTATCTGCAAACTCAAAAATATGGCAAAAACCGAAATTCAGAAAAAACCGAAATTTCAAACTTCGGAAACTTTTTTTATCAGTGCGCTGCTGTCTTTGTCCGGCGGATTGCAGGACGCATACACATACCTTTTGCGCGGACGGGTTTTTGCCAATGCTCAGACCGGAAATATCGTTTTGATGAGCTGCGATTTTATGGAAGGAGAATGGTATAAAGGTCTGCGTTACTTTTTCCCGGTTCTTGCATTCGTTTCCGGCGTAATCGTTGCGGAAATGATTAAAAGAAAATTCAAAAAATCCCGGCACGTGCACTGGCGGCAGATAATTCTGGTTTTTGAAGCATTGATTCTTGCGACAGTCGCATTTATGCCCAGAAGTTCAAATCTGCTTGCGACAATGCTTGTCTCTTATTCCTGCGCTATGCAGGTTCAGGCTTTTACCAAAGTGAACGGCTACAGATTTGCGACCACAATGTGCATAGGAAATATTCGCAGCGGAACCGAAAGTTTTTCCGCATATATGCATGAAAAAAAGAAGGAAAATCTGCATAAAGCAATTCTTTATTACGGCGTTATCCTGTTTTTTGCGCTCGGAGCCGCGCTGGGAGGACTGATTTCGCATTCGCTCGGATACAAATCCATTCTGGTTTCTGCATTCCTGCTTTTGGCTGCCTGCGCAATGATGCATAAAGAAAAAATGTGAAGAAGCTGTAAAATTCCCCTGATTTGTTATCCGAAGTTTTATCTGATATGCTTTGATTTAAATCATTCGATCGGGGTTGTTACTCTTTTTGAGGCAAGACTTGGCGTATCTTTTGTACGCCGGGTCTTTTTTTATTGCCTCGAAACGCATGATATTCCGTTTTGAAAGGTTTGTTTTTCGGTCTGAAAGCTTTGACGATTCTTTCGTCGGAGTCATAACGCTGACTGTAATGATAAAAATACAAGATCAGGAAACAAATGAAATTTAAAAAACAAATTGCGCTTGCTGCTGCCGTGACCGTCATTTCTTCGGCTTTTCTTGCCGGATGCGACGAAAATAAAAAACAGACGACGCCTGCGGAATCTCAAAGTCCGACCGCAAGCGTAAAATCTGCTTCTGATATGAAATGGTGGCAAAAAACAGTTGTTTACGAAGCTTATCCGAACAGCTTTAAAGATACAGACGGCGACGGATACGGCGATCTTAAAGGTCTGACATCCGAACTGGATCACTTGAAAGAACTCGGAGTCGGAGCGGTCTGGATTACTCCTTTCTTCGAATCTCCGATGAAAGACAACGGATATGACGTTGCAGATTACAGGAAGGTTAATCCGCGTTACGGAACCGACGAAGATTTGGATAATCTGTTCTCTGAAGCAAACAAGCGCGGAATAAAACTTGTTCTCGATCTTGTTACAAATCATACTTCCGAAGAATGCGAATGGTTTAAAGAGTCTCGCTCAGGCAAAGATAACGACAAGAGCGATTACTATATCTGGGCCGATCCCGCTGAAGACGGAAGCGCTCCGAATAACTGGAGAAGCATTTTCGGCGGCTCCGCATGGACTTACGATGAGACCAGAAAACAGTATTATCTGCACACATTCGGCGATTTTCAGCCTGATTTGAACTGGGCAAATCCTAAGGTTCGCCAGGAAATTTATGATGTTGCGAACTATTGGGCGGATAAAGGCGCAGGCGGTTTCCGTCTCGACGCGATTCCGTATATTAAGAAGCCTGCCGAAATGAAAAACGGAGAGCCCGATCAGGAAGACGGCACCGTGTCCATCCATACTATGACTGTAAACACGGACGGAATTCTCGACTATCTGCACGAGTTTAAGGACAAGGTTTCCAAGGGACGCGACATTTTCACGGTAGGCGAGGCGAACGGCGTGCCCGCAAGCGAGCTGAACAAGTGGGTAGGCGATAACGGCGTTTTCGATATGATCTTCAGTTTTGATCATGAGAACGTGCAGTTTACCGGCGGCGAAGTATGGTCCGCTACCAAAGATTGGAAGCTTACCGAGCTTAAGAAGACTTTCACCGACAGTCAGAATGCGATTAAAGACAACGGCTGGTATCCGATGTATCTGGAAAACCACGATCAGCCGCGTTCGATTAACCACTTCCTGCCTGAAGGAGCAGACCCTGTTTTGGGCGGCAAAGCTCTTGCGACTCTGCTTATGACAATGCGCGGAACTCCGTTCATGTATGAAGGCGAAGAGATCGGAATGACAAATGTCGACTGGGATAACATCGACGATTACAACGACATTTCGAGCAAGAATCAGTACCAGGTCGCTTTGGACAAGGGACTGAGCCGGGAAGAAGCCATTAAGTGCGTTCAGAAGTACAGCCGCGACAATGCGAGAACTCCTATGCAGTGGAATACTTCTGAGAATGCCGGATTCACGACCGGAACTCCGTGGCTGAAAACAAATTCTAATTACAAGACTGTTAATGTCGAAACAGAAAAGAGCGATCCCGACTCGGTTCTCAACTTCTATATGAGACTTAAGAGCCTTCGAGCCAACAATTCTGTGTTTATCGACGGAAGCTATGAAGAAAAGCTTGCAGACAGCGAGGAAATTTTCTCCTACGTTCGAGCAAACAGCAAAGATAAGGTTCAGGTTCTTATCAACTTTACCGGCAGCGAAGTTTCTTACGATACTTCCGAAATTGATATGGATGCGGCTCCGCTTATTTCCAATTATTCAGAAACAGAGGTCGGAAAGCTTAAGCCTTATGAAGCTGTTGTCGTTGAACTGAAGCACTGACAGCCGAAAGGCAATATTGCTGTCAGGTCTGAGACTTGACAATATGACAGTTGAAGACTGACAGATGAATGCGGCCGGCATCGGGCAGAAGCGCCTGTTGCCGGCTTTCTTTATATCCTGTTTTATGTCAGTGTCCGATTTTCAGCGTCAGGTTTTATATCAGTGTAAAATACATGTGTCGGCAAATATTTTTGGAGGCAAGCGTGGCATATTCCGTGAAGAAGAGCGTAAAAACGTGTCTTTCGGCTTTCGCGGCCGCAGCTGTGCTTTTTTCGTGCTGTTCATGTTCTCTGCCCGGCAAAGCTCCCGGAGATGCGGGACTTAATCAGGGTCAGAGCAGATATAACGGAACCGACAGAATAGATACGCAAATCGGAGTCGTCGGAAACAGCAGTCAGACGAAAAACCCCGCTTCCTATGATTCGGCTTCAGACTCGCAGTCTTCTCAATTCTCGCAGCTTTCGCAATTCGGCGAAACAGCCGAAGATTCTGAAATAACGTCTTTTGTCAGCGCGGTTAATGCTGACTGGATGAAAGTCATATATCAGAATGCTTTTTTTGAGGAAGACAAAATTAAAGCAGTCAAAGATCTTGTGTCTCGCAACGTGACTGCAATCGCAGTCAAAGCCGGCAAAACAGATTCTCAGCTTGCAAAACGCTGGAAGGAAGTTTTGGAATCAGCGAGAAATTCGGGAATTCCGGTTATTTTTTTCAATTGCGATCCGCCGACAGATGATTCTGCGCTGTATGCGGCTCAAATACAGACTAAAGCGTATGTCGAAAAAATTAACGGACAAGCCGCGTCCGACCGCGAAAACATAACTGTTCCGCAGGCGATTCGCACGATTATCGACGATGTTCCGCATGAAAAAATAATTCGGGTCAATATATGAATATATGATTCGATATATGAAAGCAACCGGGCATTGCCGCGACAGTGCCGCCGTTATTTGCCGATTTGACATCTGTTAAATATCAGCAGCGGGCTTTGCGGCAGTCGAAAGCTCAAACTGAATCTGACAAGCGAAAATCGGAGAGAAAAGAATGAGTTCATCGGATAAAATGAAAACAGATTCGAAAGCCGGAACCGGGGGGAAGCAGTCTTCAGCGGCACTGCCCGAAACCTCGCAGACCGGTCTGACCGAATCTGAAGTTGCCTCGCTTGTCGAACAGGGGCAGGTTAATGTCACGAACGACGAATCGTCAAGAACATGGGCACAGATTATCCGTTCTAATGTTTTCACTCTCTTTAATGCTATTTTCGCGGTCTGCACGGTTATTGTTCTTATCACGGGGCAATGGAAAGACGCGACTTTCTCGCTTGTTATCGTCATTAATTCTTTAATCGGAATTGTTACCGAAATGCGCATGAAGAAAACTCTTGACGGACTGTCGGTTTTGGTTGAATCCGATTATGTCGTGCGCCGCGGCGGAAAAAATGTTTCTGTGGGACGCGAAGATATTGTTGCCGGCGATTTGCTTTGGATTCGTTCGGGAGAGCAGATTCCCGCAGACACGTCCGTAATTGAGTCTTACGGTTTAGAAACAGACGAATCTGTGCTTACCGGCGAGTCAATAACCGTCAAAAAACAGCCGGGAGACAAGGCTTTGTCAGGTTCGGTTGCCGTTTCGGGCACTGCGCTTTCTCGCGTAGAATCGGTCGGCGAAAACAGCTACATGTCCAAGCTGACTGCAGAAGCTAAGGTTTACAAGAAAACTGTTTCTGATCTGAACAAGGGAATAAACAAGATTCTCAAAGCTATGACTTTTGTGATTATTCCTTTGGGAATACTGCTTGTCATAACGCAGTTCAACACGGTCGGAGGATTTAAAACCGCTATGGAACAGGGAACCTGGCGTCATGCGGTTTCCGGTTCGGTGGCAGGCATTACGGGAATGATTCCCGAGGGTTTGGTTTTGCTTACGTCTTTGAACTTTGCGGTTGCCGCGATGAAGCTTGCCAAACAAAAAACGCTTGTTCAGGAAATGGAAGCAGTCGAGACTCTGGCTCGCGTGGACTGTCTGAACTGCGATAAAACCGGAACTATAACCGACGGAAGAATTTCTTTGGATTCTCTCGTCCCTCTTGACAGCGAAATTTCTTTGGGGAATGCGGTTCAGGCATTATATGATGTGTGCGATGAAGGAACTCCAAATGCTACGGGAGAAGCTATTCTGACAGGACTTAAATCCGGCGAATACGCCGTTCTGCCTTCCGAATGCGAATTTGACTCGAATTTGTTTAATGCAGAAAAATCCGGAGAGAAGAACATGTCAATCGGATCCGGTTCGCAAATTAAGAATCGCATTCCGTTCTCGTCTGCAAGAAAATGGAGCGCAATTGAAACTCCTGACGGAAAAGCGTGGTATTTCGGAGCTCCCGAAGTTCTTATGTCTGCAATGAATAAGGAATACGCCAAAGCGCGCGAAATCGTTTCCCGTCTTGCCGATTCAGGCGTGCGAGTGGTTATGCTTGCCGCAGGTTCTTCTGCCGAAAATATCGAAACGCTTGATCCTTCAATGCGTCCGGCTGCTCTTGCCGTCTGTTCCGAGCATGTGCGCGAAGACGCCGCAAAAACGCTTGCATGGTTCAACAAGCAGCAGGTGCGCTGCAGAATTATCTCGGGAGACAATCCGCGAACCGTTGCAGCAATTGCTCATAAAGTCGGACTGACCGGAGAGCGAAAGCCGAATTATGCGGATGCGAGAGACTTGCCCGAAGATATCGACAGTCTTGCCGAAACAATTGAAAATATTGATGTTTTGGGACGAGTTCTGCCCGAACAGAAAAAAGCGATTGTTCAGGCTCTTCACAAGAAAAGCCATACGGTCGCAATGACCGGAGACGGCGTAAATGACGCTTTGGCAATCAAAGAAGCCGATTTGGGAATCGCAATGGGCAATGCTGCTTCGGCTACAAAAGCAGTGGCTCAAATTGTTCTTGTCGACTCGAAGTTCTCCCATCTGCCCGACGTGGTTGCTCGAGGACGCCAGGTCATGGCAAATATGGAACGCGTGGCCGGACTGTTTCTTGTGAAAACTTTTTATTCCGCGCTTATTTCTTTGGGCGTTATTCTTATGTCCGTGCCTATGCCGTATCTGCCCAGGCATATTACGTATGTGGGCGGTCTTACAATCGGCACGCCGGCATTCTTCCTGGCTCTTGCACCCAACACCCGCCGCTATATTCCCGGATTCCTTAAGCGGGTTGTCAGGTTTGCTGCTCCGTCGGGAACTGCGATTGCTTTTGCGGTTCTGACTTCTGCAGCTGTGCTTCCTAAGATTTTCTCGTGGAATTTGTCTGATTCGAACGATCTGTTTTCTCTTCGTTCGACGATTTCGATTATTCTGTTTGCGATGAGCATTTTTGTTCTGGCGCGCGTGGCAACTCCGCTTGCATCGTGGCGCGGAATTCTTGTGCTGGCTTTCGCAGCAGCGGGAATTATCGGAATGCATATTCCGTTTGTTGCAGATTATTTTGCTTTGAAAGCTCCCGAAGGCGAGCTGCTGAAAGCCGTTTTAATCGCAATCGGAATGTCGGCCGTTATTTTTGCCGTTATTGTCATGCTTCTTTCGTTCGCGATTGATTCGTTTGCGAAAAAACAGGAAAACAAGTAAATAAATATCAAAAACACATCGGAGGTGTGTATGTCATATCGCGATTCTCAGCGCTCGACGCTTGTTGCGGGCGGAAAAGAATTCGATTATTTTTCGATTGCGGATCTGCCCGGAATCGAACGATTGCCGTATTCGCTGAAAATACTTGCGGAGAATCTTATTCGCAATATTGACGGCGCAAATATAACGGATGAAGATGTAGACGCGCTGCTGAATGCGAAAACCTGCGGCGAAGCGCATGAGATTCAGTTCACGCCTTCGCGAGTGATTATGCAGGATTTCACGGGAGTTCCCTGTATAGTCGACTTGGCTACAATGCGAGATGCGGTTAAGAATTTGGGAGGAGATCCGAAAGTAATCAATCCTCAGGTTCCCGCTCAGATGGTTATCGATCATTCTGTGCAAATCGATGTTGCGGGAGTCGACGGCGCGATCGAAAAAAACATGGATATCGAATATGCCCGAAACAAGGAACGTTATCAGTTCCTGCGATGGGGGCAGCAGGCATTCGACAATTTCCGCGTCGTGCCTCCGGGGACGGGAATTATTCATCAGGTTAATGTCGAGTATCTTGCAAAAGTCGTTATGACAAAAACCGACGAATCAGGTCGCGAAATCGCATATCCCGACTCCTGCGTGGGAACCGATTCTCATACGACAACCGTAAACGGCTTGTCGGTTCTCGGCTGGGGAGTCGGCGGAATAGAAGCCGAAGCTGCGATGCTCGGACAGCCGGTTTCAATGCTTGTTCCCAAGGTTGTCGGTTTCAAACTGACCGGGTCAGCAGACAAGAATGTTACTGCCACGGATATCGTTCTTACGATTACGGATATGCTTCGCCGTCACGGAGTTGTGGGCAAATTCGTTGAATTTTACGGAGAAGGAATCGCGGCTGTTCCTGTTGCAAACCGTTCGACAATCGGAAACATGAGTCCTGAGTTCGGCTCTACATGCGGTATTTTCCCGATAGACGATCAAACCATAGATTATCTTCGTCTTACGGGACGCAGCGAAGAACAGGCTGAATTGGTTGAAAAATATGCCAAAGCAAACGGACTCTGGCATGACCCGTCTTCAAACAGCGTCGAACCGCAATATGACGAGTATCTCGAACTGGATTTGAGCACGGTTGTTCCGTCTGTAGCCGGTCCGAAAAGACCTCAGGACAGAATTGTTCTTGCCGATTCGAAGTCTGTTTTCGAAAAAGATTTACAGTCTTATGTGACTGATAAAACCGAACGCGGAAAAGTTGAGGTAACTTCGACAAAAGGCGAAAAATTCGAAATCGAAAACGGAGATGCCGTTATCGCTTCGATTACGTCTTGCACGAATACTTCGAATCCGTCCGTTATGATCGCTGCAGGTTTGATCGCCAAGAATGCCAACGAAAAAGGACTGACCGCAAAGCCTTGGGTTAAAACGTCTCTTGCTCCCGGTTCGCAGGTTGTTTCCGATTATCTGCAAAAATCGGGACTGCAAAGCGAATTGGACAAACTCGGATTCCAGCTTGTCGGATACGGCTGCGCTACTTGCATCGGCAACTCGGGTCCTCTCGACGCCAATATTTCCAAGGCAATCAACGATAATGATCTTGCTGTGACCGCAGTTTTGTCGGGAAACAGGAATTTTGAGGGACGAATCAGTCCCGATGTCAAAATGAATTATCTTGCAAGCCCTCCGCTTGTTATCGCCTATGCTCTGGCCGGAAGCATGAATTTCGATTTTGAAACTCAGCCTCTGGGAACGGATCGCGACGGAAACGAAGTGTTCCTGAAAGATATCTGGCCTTCGAACGAACAGGTTGAAAGCATTATCGCGCAAAATTTGAGCCGAGATATGTTTATCAAAGACTACGAGACTGTTTTTGACGGTGACGAACGCTGGCAGAAGCTTAATGTTCCGTCCGGCGATCTGTTTTCGTGGGATGAAAATTCGACGTATGTGCGCAGACAGACATTCTTTGACGGAATGACTTCTCAGCCCGCGCCTGTCGAAGACATTCGAAATGCGCGCGTTCTTGCGTTTTTGGGCGATTCGGTCACAACAGATCATATTTCTCCTGCCGGAGCGTTTAAGGCTTCTTCGCCTGCCGGAAAGTATCTGAGCGAGAGAGGAATCGAGCCGAAGGATTTCAATTCTTACGGTTCGAGACGCGGAAACCACGAGGTTATGGTTCGCGGAACATTCGGAAATATCCGTTTGCGCAACCGGATTTTCGATTCTGTCGGCTTGGAAGTTCAGCCCGGCGGATTTACGTATGATTTCCTGAAGAAACAGCCTTCAACGATTTTTGAGGCGGGAGAGAACTATCGCGCGAACAATGTTCCGCTTGTAGTTCTTGCAGGCAAAGAATACGGAACGGGTTCGTCGCGCGACTGGGCTGCAAAAGGAACCGTCATGCTCGGAGTCAAAGCCGTAATCGCGCAAAGTTTTGAACGCATTCATCGTTCGAATCTTATCGGAATGGGCGTTTTGCCGCTGCAATTCCCCGAAGAACAGTCTGCTCAGTCTTTGGGCTTGGACGGAACTGAAATATTCGATATTTCGGGTCTGAACTTGCTTAATGACGGGAATGTTCCCGAAACGCTTAAGGTTAAAGCGACGAAGGATGACGGAACATCCGTCGAGTTTAATGCCGTCGTGCGCATTGATACTCCGGGAGAAGCAGAATATTACAGAAACGGGGGAATCCTGCAGTATGTTCTGCGCAATCTGATGAAACGGAACAGATAAGGTCGGGCGAATATGTTTGGCATGCTCATAAGAGACGCTCTTAAATGTCTTAACGTTTAAGAGCGCGAACACAGACGTCTGCTGCATATTGAGGCGGAAACGAATTCGCAAGAAACTTTCCGCCTCTTTTGCGGTTCTTGAGAGTATATCGTTTGCTGACGCATCGTTCGCCGCGATTAAAGCGCACACTCAGACAAAAAGGCATAAAAAGCAGCAGACAAGGTGTCAGACAAACAAAAAAACTGCGCAAAACTGCATGACCCGCTTCAAACAGCATAAATAAAAGGATTTGATAAATGTGTTGTTCCAAAATGTCTGATATGCTTCGCCAAAATATCGAGAAATAATTTTTTAAACTTATGAAATAAAATAAGCGGCGGTATCGCGTTTATAAGGAGGGAAATGCCTCGCTCAATCGACTTGTTCGCAGGAATCGGCGGAATCAGAAGAGGCTTTGACAACGCTTACAAAAATCACGGGGAACGTCTTGACGCGGTTTTTGTAAGCGAATGGGACAAGTACGCTCAAAAAACATACCGTTTGAACTATAAAGACGATTTCGAATTGGCGGGAGATATTACAAAAATAAAAGCGGAAGAAATCCCTGAATTTGACATTTGCCTTGCGGGTTTTCCGTGTCAGGCGTTTTCAATGGCCGGGCAGCATAAAGGGTTCGAAGACAATTTCAAAGGCATGACAAGAGGAACGCTGTTCAGAGATGTCGTTCGAATCTGTGAATATCATCGTCCGGCTGCAATATTCTGCGAAAACGTAAAAGCTCTGATGCATCACGATCGCGGACGCACATACAAAGTTATAAAAGGCGCGTTCGAGCAAATCGGATATCGCGTTTTTGAAAAAGTTTTAAACAGCAAGGATTTCGGGGTTCCTCAAAACAGGGAAAGAATCTACATTGTTGCTTTCAGACATAATCCGGAAGAAGGAATAATCGCGCCGGAAGAGTTTAGTTTTCCTCAAGGCAGCAAAAAACCGGTTTGCATAAGAAACATAATGGACGAGGCTCCCGTAAACTCGAAATATTATTTAAGCGATGCATATGTTGAAACGCTTCGCAGGCATAAAAAGCGTCACGAAGCAAAAGGCAACGGTTTCGGCTATGAAATTCGCGATCTTGACGGTATTGCCGGAGCAATCGTCTGCGGAGGAATGGGACGGGAACGCAATCTGATAATCGATGAGCGCCCTCACAGCATGGTTCCGACCACGCGCATTAAAGGACGCATAAATGACGAGAATATACGCAAAATGACGCCGAGAGAGTGGGCAAGACTGCAAGGATTTCCCGA
This sequence comes from uncultured Actinomycetes bacterium, assembly GCA_900314875.1. Taxonomy (GTDB): domain Bacteria; phylum Actinomycetota; class Actinomycetes; order Actinomycetales; family Bifidobacteriaceae; genus RUG039. The sequence continues at coordinate 303,794 of OMWX01000002.1, forward strand.
GGATTTCAAGTTCAATCTTGCCGATACTCACATGTACAAACAATTCGGCAACAGCGTCACCGTAAACGTTATAGAAGCCGTTGCGGAAAAAATCAGAACCGCGCTTATTGAAAATTACGGCATTAAATAGCGAAATTCAGCGAAAATATTTGCTTTTTTGCATTGCCGGCAAGCTGGCGAACAAAAAGGTCTTGCAAAACCCGGTTTTCAAGTTCTGCAAGACCTTTAACAAAGATCTTTTGTTTTAACTTATTTTAAAACGATTTGCGCAAATTGCCCCGTTTTTTGTTATCTTTCTTTTCCGAACAATTCGAGCAGTCTGAGGAACATGTTCAAGAAATCAAGATACAGGCTCAAAGCGCAGATAATCGATACTTTGCGAATTTTCTGCGGATCATTTGCATATGCTGCGAACATTTTTCTGCAGAACTGAACGTCATGCATTGTCAAACCTGCAAAAATAATGATTCCGATTGCGGAAAATACCATTGTCGTTGTTCTGCCGGGCATGAAAAATCCGATAATTAATTCAGAAATAACAAGAGTGAGAAGAGCTCCTGCGAAAATTGTTCCGAAAGATGTCAAATCGGTTTTCATCGTAAGACCGATAATCGCCAAAATAACGAACAGTCCGGCAGTCATTGCCAAAACAATGCCTATGTCCTGCAATCTGTACTGATAGAAAATGGCGGACAAGGTGAAGCCCATGATTCCGGCAAATACATAGAAAATTATGTACGCCAAAACTGTATTCATTTTCATAATGTTTTTATGCAGGACGACACATATGAGAAGCGGAACCAAAAGAAGACCGATTACGCCTCCCATGCCGGCTTTTTTCAGAAAAGAAAGAAGCAGGTCATTTTGTGCCGAATACCAAGCCGTTGCGGCAGTAATGCCTATGCCTATTGACATCTCGCAGTAAGCGCGCGTCATTGAAGCGTGTACGGCGGATTGGAAATCTGCCTGACTTACCGTCGACGTGCTTGTCGCGGACGAGTCGATAATCGGCGCGGACGAATCAAATTGTCCGAAACCGTTTCTGTCGGATTGTGAGAAACTCATTTTCGTTCCTTTCTCTGCGAGTCGTTGCGCGGATATATATCCGGAACAAAATCTGATGACTTATATTTTACCTTTATCAAAAACAAATTTTGTGCGCGTTTCGTTATATTTTGCTTAAAATCTGCTTCGAATCGAAGCGATTGCGGTCAATTTGCAAAAAACAGCCGTTTTGCAAATTCAGCTGTTTGTCTGCCTGCTTTCGTTCAAACCGCTGTCTGATCCTAAAGCCAGTTTCTTTTGGGTAGAAATAAGATCGCGCTGAACTTCCTGCATTTCATCTTCAAGTTTTGCAAGCGTTTTCGCGCAATCCTGCAAGGTTTTCGAATGCTTTGTTCTCTCCTCGGTCGGAAGAATCGACTTGTAGCGCAGCTTATGTTCAAGGCTGGCCCAGTAATCCATGGCGATTGTTCTGAACTGAACTTCAACCGGCGCTTTGACGCATCCTGAAGAAAGATAAACCGGAACCATGCATATAACATGAAGACTGCGATATCCCGTTTCTTTCGGATTGGCGATGTAATCTTTAATCAGCGCAACCTCAATATCGTCCTGGTCGCACAAAGCTTTGCTCACTGCGTAAACATCGTCGACATAATTGCACACGACTCTGATTCCGGCAATATCATAAACGTTTTTCTTAAGCGATTCCAACGTCAGTTCAAAACCTCTGCGCTCCATTTTCTCCATAATCGACCCGACCGATTTCAGTCTGCGCTCCATATGGTGAATCGGATTATGACTTAAACGCATGGAGTATTCTTCATCCAGTATTTCAAGTTTTGTCCCGGCTTCCTGCATTGCGCCGCGATAAACCTGCATTATGTCCAAGAAATCCGAAACATGTTTCAATGCAAACTCCGAAAAGATTGCGCTGTTCGTATCCAGATTCTGAATCTGCTGACGGATTTTCATCAGACTGAACGGTATCTCATGATCTAAAATCACGATTTTCCTCCCTTTTCTCTCGGATATATGTATAGCACACGGCGGGGAAAGAATACTGACAGTATTCGCTTATGCCCGGGCTTCGATAAAATTGTTGATTATGAATGAGGATATGGCGAATGCAGAGCAGGCGGGAATGCAGACAGAAAATCAAATGACCGCAGCGTATGCCGAATTAACTGCCAAAACAGGCGATAAATCAGGGAAAAAAGTATATTCGATACATACTTTGGGCTGTCAGATGAATGTTCATGATTCCGAGCGAATCGCAGGGCTTTTGCAGGAAGCGGGATACGTTAAGGCAACTAAAGAACAAGCGGATGCTCTCGAAGCGGATGTTGTTGTGCTCAATACATGCGCCGTGCGCGAGAATGCGACCGAAAGAATGTACGGAACAATCGGTTTATGGCGCAAATACAAGCAGAATCATCCGGGAATGCAAATTGCGGTCGGCGGCTGCATGGCTCAGAAAGACCGCGAACGCATTGCGAAAAAAGCTCCCTGGGTTGATGTTGTTTTCGGAACAAAGAATATTCAGGATTTGCCCCGGCTGCTTGAAGAAGCAAGAATAAAAAAATCTCCCCAAGTTCAAGTCGGCACGGATTTGACGGTTTTTCCCTCTGAATTGCCTGTTGTGCGCGCCGGGCGGGTAAGCGCATGGGTTGCGGTTTCGGTGGGCTGCAACAATACGTGCACATTCTGCATCGTTCCTTCAGTGCGCGGAAGAGAAAGAGATCGACGTGCCGAGGATATTCTTGACGAAGTGCGCAAATGCGCTGACAGCGGCGTAAAAGAAGTGACTTTATTGGGTCAGAATGTCAATTCTTACGGATACGCTTCTTCGGATCGTTACGCTTTTTCCAAACTTTTGCGCGCCTGCGGAAAAATTGACGGTCTTGAGCGCGTGCGTTTTACTTCTCCTCATCCGGCAGCCTTTACGGATGATGTAATTGAAGCAATGGCAGAGACTGAAAATGTAATGCATCAGCTTCACATGCCTTTGCAGTCCGGGTCTGACAAAATTTTGCGGGCTATGAGAAGGTCATATCGAGTTGCGAGATTCAATTCGATAATCGAAAAAGTTCGAAAAGCTATGCCCGATGCTCAGATCAGCACAGATATAATAACGGGTTTTCCGGGGGAGACCGAGGAAGATTTTCAGGCAACTCTTGATGTCGTTAAATCGATTCGTTTCTCGTCTGCTTATACATTTGAGTATTCTCCGCGCCCTGGCACTCCGGCTGCTTTGATGGAACAGATTGACCGGGATATTGTGCGAGACCGTTATCTGCGCCTTACAAAATTACAGGATGCGATTACCGAAGAAGAGCTTGCAAAATTTAAAGGACGCGACGTTGAAGTTCTCGTAACCGGACAGGGCGGGCGAAAAGATGAGAAAACTCATCGCGTCACAGGGCGAGAACGCGGCGGAGTTCTTGTTCATGTTTCGGTTCCCGAAGGGCAGAAAATTCCGCAAATAGGCGATTTTGTGACCGCTACCGTAACTGATCCCAAGCCTCATTATCTGGTTTCGGATCCTGATATTTCGGCAGGACACGCTTATTCGGTGCGTTCGTGAACCGAGCAGTCTGCCCTGTCCGGCTTTAAAACGGGAGTCAGTTTTTAAGACGGGAGGAAGCGATTATGAATATGAATTGCACAGAAAAAGATATTGCGGAAGAACCTGTTTCTGACCGGTCGGCTTCCCGCGAAGCGAAAGACAATAAAAAACGCAGAGTCGTCATTTCTGTTGTCGGTCCTACAGCATCGGGAAAGTCGTCTTTGGCTGTTTCTTTGGCGAAAAAGCTCATCGAACGCGGCGAAAAATGCGAAATCATAAATGCCGACGCATACCAGATGTATAAAGACATGAACATCGGCACCGCGAAAACGACAGAAGAAGAACAGGGAGGAATAAAACATCATCTGCTCGACATTTTTGAGCCGAATGAATCCGTGTCGGCTGCGCAATTTCAAAAAATTGCTCGAGCAACGATTTTTGAACTGCAAAAAAATAACATCAGACCGATTCTCGTCGGAGGCTCGGGTCTTTACGCGCGCGCTGCGATTGACGATATTAAATTTCCCGCAACAGACCCGAAGATCCGCGAAAAAATCGAAAAACTTGCAGAACAGATCGGAGCCGAAGCGCTTTTTGACATGCTGCGCCAAAAGGATCCCGCTGCCGCAGAAAATATGGATGAGCGCAATGTCAGGCGCACAGTCAGAGCCTTGGAAGTTATAGAAATTACGGGAAAATCTTTTTCTTCAACGCTTCCGCAATACAAATATCTGATTCCGACAGTTCAGATAGGGCTTGACGTTTCGCGAGAACAGCTGGACGAAAATGTTGCAAAACGCACGAGAAAAATGATTGAAAGCGGACTTGTCGACGAAGTAAAAAATGTTCGAACCCGCATGTGCCGCACATCCGAACGGGCGCTCGGCTACATGCAGATAATCGATTATCTGGACGGAAAATGCACTTTAGAACAGGCCGAAACCGAAATAACTCAGCGCACTCGCAGACTTGCCAGAAAACAGATGTGCTGGTTCGGAAGAGATCCTCGCATCTGCTGGCTTGATTCGACTGACAAAAATCTGGTTGAAAAAGCATTGGAAATCGTCGATCAGGCAGATGCGAGAGATTGTTTTGAACCTGACACAGGCGGCGAAAAGCCTGTCAGACGGCATTTAGGAGACGTTTAGACCGCGTAAAATCAGCTTGTCCGCGCGTCAGGTCTGCCCCTCCGGGCTAAACTGAAATTATTCTTGACAGCGTTAATTTTGAAAGTGTTATGGTAAACAAGGAAAAGTCATCATCGAAACGGCCCGGCGCGGCGAAGAAAGACGATTACGCAGAAAAAAACTCGGGCAGGCAGAATGTGAGGTCGCAGTCTGCTTCGTCTTCTTTTGCGAACAAATCCGTGCAAAGCGGTGCCTTTGAACCGTTTTGGCATAAGGCTCTTCTTGCGGTTCCGCGTTTTTTTGCGCACAGCGTCAGATCTCTTTTCGGCGTAGGCGAATACGATCCGGCTTCGAGACGCGACGGACTTTGTTTTGTTCTTATCCTTCTTTCGGTGCTTTTTATTGCGAGCGAATGGGTAAGAGTCGACGGTTTTGCAGGGCGTTTTGCGCACAGCGTCTCAGCTTCGATTTTCGGCATGATGAGTATTGTTTTGCCTGTTGTGCTGTCTTTTGTCGCTTTTCGAATGATACGCAATTCAGGAGAAAAATCCGGCAACGGACGCGTGATTTCAGGCTGGGTATGTCTGCTTATTTCGGTATGCGCGATTATTAATTCGGCAGGTTCGTCGGATTCGCACGAGTTTAACATCGAACAGGTGAAAAAAACCGGGGGACTTATAGGATATGTTTTCGGCTCTCCCGTGTCTTGGGGACTTTCAAAGTTTTTTGCAATCGTAATTTATGTTGTCGCAGCCGCGTTTTCCGTTCTGCTTATTACAGGACTGCATGTTACGGAAATTCCGGATCTTGTCAGAAAAATCACAGGCAAATCTGCCGGCCGCGCGAACGGGGAAACTTCTGCCGACGGCGTTGCCGATACAGTCGAAACATTCGAATCGAAATCAGATTTGAGTAATGATTTTCCGCAGGAATTCAGCGTCGGTGACAGCACAATGCGCTTTGCCGAAGGCGTTTCAGCTCATGACGGAAACGATAATTCAGAAGAAAATCTGCAAAACGCGTCCGACTCTAAAGAACAAAAGCTGCCTTTCTGGAAAAAATGGTTCGGCAAGAAAAAAATGCAGCCGCAAGACAGCGGAGTCGAATCTTATGCGGGAGACGTGCCGTTTGATCAGGCTGCCGGAACCGATAATGCGGGAACAGACAATTATCGTCTGAATAATTTGCAGGAGGATGATTTTGATGCGGATTCGTCCCGTTCTGCATGCGAAGAGTATAAAGAAGCCGACAATCCGACGACTGTTTTTGCAAAAAACGCATTCGATGACGTTTCGAGAACAGACTTGAACGATTTGTCTGAATCAGCAGGCGAAGCAGCGTATGACCGGCCGGAGGAAAATGCTCGAGACGGCGAAGCAGATGAAGCGTCTGAAGCGGCGGCTTTCGACAAAAATTTGACAGAAAATTTTGTCGAATCGGACAATTGTGAAATCTATCGTCTTCCTGCTTTGAACATGCTTAAAAAAGGTCAGCCGCATCATGCCAGAACAGAAGCAAACGATCGCGTTATATCTGCGCTGCAGTCCACGTTTGAACAGTTCAGAGTAGATGCGAGCGTTGTCGGTTTCCTGCGCGGTCCGTCGGTAACTCAGTATGAAATCGAACTGGGTTCGGGAGTTAAAGTCGAAAAAGTTACAAATCTGCAAAAAAATATTGCTTATGCTGTCGCGAGTTCTGATGTAAGAATCCTTTCGCCCATTCCCGGCAAATCGGCCATCGGCATTGAAATACCCAATGCAGACAGGGAGATTGTTTATTTGGGCGATGTTTTGCGCTCTGAAACTTTGCGCAGCGATTCGAATCCGATGGTTGTCGGAATCGGAAAAGACGTGGAAGGCAATTTTGTTAAAGCTGATTTGACGAAAATGCCGCATTTGCTCGTCGCCGGAGCTACCGGATCCGGCAAATCAAGTTTTATCAACTCTATGCTTATGTCTCTGATAATGCGCTCTTCTCCGGATCAGGTGCGTCTTATCATGGTGGATCCCAAACGCGTTGAATTAAGCGCGTATGCAGGCATTCCTCATCTGCTGACCCCGATTATCACCGATGCAAAGCGCGCGGCTCAGGCGTTGGAATGGGTTGTAAAAGAAATGGATGCGCGGTACGACGATCTGCAATTCTTCGGATTCAGACATGTGAAAGATTTCAACGAAGCCGTGCGCGCCGGCAAGGTTCACGCTCCTGAAGGAAGCAATCGCAAAGTTGCTCCTTATCCGTACCTGCTTGTGGTTGTCGATGAAATGGCAGACCTTATGATGGTTGCAAAAAATGACGTGGAAAGCTCTATTCAGCGCATTACTCAGCTTGCGCGCGCAGCCGGAGTTCATTTGGTTCTCGCCACTCAGCGTCCGTCTGTGGATGTAGTCACGGGTCTTATCAAGGCTAATATCCCCTCTCGACTGGCTTTTGCCACGTCTTCGGCGACCGATTCCCGCGTTATTTTAGATTCTACGGGAGCCGAATCGCTTATCGGGCAGGGGGACGCTCTTTTCCTTCCGATGGGCGCTGCAAAGCCTTCGCGCATTCAAGGATCATGGGTTACTGAAACCGAAATACGCAAAGCGGTTGAGTTTGCAAGCGGACAAAGAAAGCCGAAGTATCGCGAGGATATCGCTAAAATGGCTGACGAAGCTGTGCAGAAATCTGTATCTGTCGCGGAAGATATCGGCAATGATATGGACGAGCTTTTGCAGGCTGCCGAGCTTGTCGTGAGCGCTAATTTCGGTTCCGTGTCAATGCTTCAGCGAAAATTGCGAATCGGTTTCGCAAAAGCCGGAAGGCTTATGGATTTGCTCGAATCGCGAGGAATCGTAGGTCCTTCGGAAGGTTCGAAAGCAAGAGAAGTCCTTGTGCAGCCGCAGGATTTGCCTCAGGTTTTGGCTTATATTCGCGGTGAAATTCCTTCTTTGGACGCAAAATCCGAGTCCTGACCGCTGTGCGGAATTAATTTTGAACAGAGTATTATTGTCATGTAATCCGTTTTTAACGGCAGATTTGAACTGAGGGAGCGATTTTTATGAAAAAAGAAAACGGCTTTGCCAGGTCTTCCTCGGATACTGACAAGTCCGGCTTTATTTCTCAAGAAGCCGTCCGGGCTGTTTCTTCCGCTTCTTCTTTTGAAGCAGAAAACAAAAAAAACGGGTTTTTTTACGGATGGAATGCGCCTGCAAATCTTATTACGTATTTTCGCCTTGTTTTGTCTGTCGCATTTTTGATTGTGACTTTGAAAGCCGGAACTTACGGATGCAATTCCGTGACGTTAAGATGGATATCATATCTGCTTTTTGCGATCGCGGCTTTCAGCGACAAGCTGGACGGATATCTTGCAAGAAAATACAATCAGATTACCGAACTGGGCAAGCTGCTTGATCCCATTGCAGACAAACTGCTCGTTTGCGGAGGACTTATCGTTCTGTCAATCATGGGAGAGCTCTGGTGGGCTGTTACGATTCTGTTTTTGGTTCGCGAAATCGGAATTACGATTATGCGTTTTTTTGCAAAGGACGAGAACGGAAAAGTGATTGCTGCTTCAAAAGCCGGAAAAATGAAAACATTTTTCCAGTGCAGCGCCGTAGGTTTGCTTCTTATTCCCGTAAATTCGATATTTCCGGGCAATGATGTTCTGTTTGGCAAATATCGGGCAGTATGTTTGGGAATTCTGTTTTTTGCGCTTGTTTTGTGTCTGTATTCGGGATTCTGCTATGCGGCTGCGGTTTTTAAGAATTCGAAAATTCTTAAAAAGAGCAGAAAAAAGACTGAAATGAAAATCTAAAACATAGAAACATCTGATGTTCAAATGCGGCCGATAATTGAAAAGGACGGGCGAAATGACAGACGGCAGCAGACTTTGCAGCATAAATGAATTGCGCGAAATGATTTGCGAACTGATGTGCGATCGCGAATCCGGCTCATCAGGAGAAGCAGATTTTTCGAAAAATGTTTCGGCAGATGGAATTTCAATTTTTTGCGATGAAGCTGCAAAATTTGCGCTGAATAAATGTCTGAGCGCAAACCTGTATATTTCATGCGCCGAATCGCTTACCGGCGGACTTTTGTCAGACGCATTCGTGCGCATTCCCGGCGCTTCTGAAGTTTTCCTCGGTTCTGCGGTCACGTATGCGACAGAAGAAAAAATCAGCATGCTGTCTGTTGACAGAACGGTTGCGGAAAAATACGGGGTTGTCAGCTTTCAAACCGCTAATCTTATGGCGTTGGGAAGTCTGAAATTGTATTCTTCCGCGTCCAAAGACTTTGAGAACCGCGTTATTTCATTGTCGACTACGGGCGTAGCCGGTCCCGGTTTTCAGGAAGGAAAGCCGGCGGGACTTTTTTATGTCGGCTGCAGCAGAAGCGCAGATTTTTTCAAAGATTTTGTTTTTCAGGATTTTGCTTCTTTTTCGCCGGCTGACAAAGCCTGTCGCAGTATAGCGACACCTGAGCTGAAAAAAGCGCAGTCTGACGATAAAGCGCAGTCTGACGGCGATATTTTGCAAAATGCGAATCCGGAAAAATCAGATCCGAAAAAAACAAATTCGCAGATTATTGCCGAAGCGTATGAATTCCGATTTTGTTCGCACAAAGAAAAAGCAGACAGACAAACCGTTCGCAGACTGGCCGTCGCAAATGCTTTGCATGTGCTTTGCGAAACTCTCGTTTTCTTGCGTTAATTCTTGTTTTTCACTGTTTATTCTTAATTTTTCACTGTTTTTCAGTCATTATTTTTGCTTAAAGCATAAATTTTCTTCGCATGCCCTCAGATGATAGAGTTTTACTTGCGGATCGAAAAATCGGTTGCGCCGATTGGGTTCGCGCCGTTCGGAATTAAATTTCGGAAAGGGTGTGTTTTGAAATATTTTCGACTGATTCATTGTGACGATAATTTTTTGTCTGCCGCAAGGAACAGAGTTTCCGAGGCTCGACGCCGCAGGGAACTTACACCTGAACAGCTTAAAGCGGTGGAGCTTGCAAAAAAGCAGATAATTAAAGCAAGAAATATAAGAATCGCAAAAGAGAAAATGCGCCGGCTGCGTCTGACAGCATATCGCGACAAGTCGGGTTCGATTGTCGTCGGAAGAACAAATTCCGATGTGACGACGTCTCTTTTGCGGTCCGACGGCACAATTGCGATTCGAAAGATTCAGGGAGCCGTTCTTCGCGTTCTGCGCGTTAAAAAAGGTCGGACGCTGCGCGAAATATCTCAGACTGCGGGAATTTCTCTGGGATACCTGTCCGAGGTGGAAAGAGGACAGAAAGAAGCAAGCTCGGAGCTCTTGGCGTCGATTGCGCGCGCGTTGGGCGTGAGACTGTCGGATATGCTTGTTTTTGTGGCCGGTCATGTGCGCGAATTGGAAGAAATTTCGTCTGTAGGAAAATAAATTTTAAAATATTTTTTATTCTTGTTTTCTCTTTTATTCTTGCCGCTTTATCAGATTTTTAACGAAATTTTATTCTAATTGAAGCTCGCTTGTATTCGAATATGTGTTCGGAATGCTGTATACTCGAAAACAGCTGCTTTCCGCGACGGGGGTTTCATTTATCCACATTTTTGTCGGGGCTTTGAAAATCGTTCGGGAAGAATTTAGTGTGAGAAGCGGAAAAAGAAAAAACAATAAGGAGGTTTTGCGGTGCAAGATTCGAAGAAAGACAACGTGTCTCAAATCGACGCGAGACGTCAGGCTGCTTTGGATTCAGCTCTTGCTCAGGTTGAAAAACAGTTCGGAAAAGGTTCGGCAATGCGGCTCGGAGACAAGCCTGTGCAGGAAGTCGACATTATTCCCACGGGTTCTCTGGCTTTGGATTTGGCATTGGGGATAGGCGGACTTCCGAGAGGAAGAATAGTTGAAGTCTACGGTCCGGAATCATCGGGAAAAACCACTTTGGCGCTGCATGCGGTAGCGAATGTGCAGAAACGCGGGGGAGTTGCGGCATTTATTGATGCCGAGCATGCTCTCGATCCTGAATACGCAAAAAAACTCGGAGTTGATACCGATTCTCTTATAGTATCGCAGCCCGACAGCGGAGAGCAGGCTTTGGAAATTGCGGATATGCTTATCCGTTCCGGCGCCTTGGACGTTATTATTATCGATTCCGTGGCAGCTCTTGTGCCCAAAGCGGAAATTGAAGGCGAAATGGGAGACAGTCATGTCGGTCTTCAGGCTCGTCTTATGAGTCAGGCTTTGCGTAAAATGACAGGAGCTTTGTTTCAATCGAATACTACGGCGATTTTTATCAATCAGCTTCGAGAGAAAATCGGAGTTTTCTTTGGAAGTCCCGAAACAACTACAGGCGGAAAGGCCTTAAAGTTTTACTCTTCGGTAAGACTGGATATAAGACGCATTCAGACGCTGAAGAACGGAGATGAGGCAGTGGGCAATCGCACTAAAGTCAAGATTGTCAAGAACAAAATGGCTCCTCCGTTCAAAACTGCAGAGTTTGACGTTCTCTACGGAGAAGGCATTTCACGCGAAGGTTCGGTTTTGGATATGGCTTTGCAGACGGGAGACGTGAAGAAATCAGGCTCTTGGTTTACTTATGACGGCGATCAGCTCGGGCAGGGAAGAGAAAATGTAAGGCAATTTCTTAAAGATAATCCTGCTCTGACTGACGAAATCGAACATAAAGTCAAAGCAGCTTACGGAATTGAATCGGGCGTTCCCGCGGATTCTCGGGGAGAATCGCAGAAAACAGAAGAAAAAACTGTCGGAAAATCGGCTGCGAAAAAGTGATTTTCTGCGGTTTGTTTTGAAAACAAGAAGAATCAAAAAATGATTGATGCCGAAACGTTTTTGAAATCATACGATTCAGACAGCAATCCTGTCATCGAATCAGTAAACGAATCGAATGCAGAATCAGATAATGAGAATGCGCAAAAATGCCTGCACAGCGCTTTGCGCATTCTCAATGCTGCCGCGCAGTCGTGCCGTTCTCTTGAGGATAAACTTGAAAAAAAGGGTTTTGACCGCAGGACAGCTGAAAAGACCGTGACTGATTTGAAAAAGATCGGTTTTTTGAATGACGAAGCATTTGCTGAAAATATTGTTGACAAATGTCTTAAAAAACATTCCGGAATTATTGCGGTTCGTCATGAACTTTTAAGAAAAGGCATAGAGGGCGCCATTGCCGAAAATTTGATTTCGGAAACGATTCGGCAGGATCTGTTCAGAAAATCAGCGTTTGAATTGGCAGAAACAGTTATTGCGCGAAATCCTGAAGCAAATCGAGAAACGCGACTGAAAAAATTTTGGTCGGCTGCAAAGCGAAAAGGTCATAATTTTGAGACTGCGAACGAAGCTGCTCGCGAAATGTTTTGAAACTGAAATCCTTCCAAAAAATATAGCGAGACCTCTTATACCCCGGGTTCTGTCATCCTGAAAGGAAGGACGATCATCCATCTGGACCTGACGTTGCCGTCAGGCTCAAGCGGCCTACCCGAAGACTCGAACGAGCAGCTCTTAATGTCTTCTGCTTGGCCTTGCTCCCGATGAGGCTTGCCATGCGGTTCTTGTTGCCAAAAACCCGGTGGTCTCTTACACCGCCGTTTCACCCTTACCCGACAAGTCGGGCGGTCTGTTCTCTGTTGCGCTTTCTCTCGGGTCGCCCCGGGCGGACGTTATCCGCCATCGTGCTCTGCGGAGCCCGGAAGTTCCTCAGCTTGCGCCGCGACCGTCAAGAGGTCTCGCACCAAAGATATCAGCCGATAAAGACATAAGAACATTTATTGCAAAATATGTTTTGGAGAGGGGAAAAATTTTCTTGCGGAAAACTTAAAATTTATTGTTTTTTAATCGTTCCGGCGGCGTTTCTTTTTGAAAAATCGGGTAATATTACAAATATGAACGGCATGGTTGTCGTTTAAAGCACAGCGGTTTATCCGCCCATACTAAGGAGGGTTCGCATGGAAGTCGTCATTACCGGACGTCATATGCAGGTTAAGCAGAAGTTTCGTGACGTTGTTGAAAGTAAAGTAAGTCGTGTGACCGCTATTGCTCCTGATGCGCAGCGCGTTCAGGTTGTTTTGACTCATGAGGGAAATCCCCGTCGAGCGGATACCGCTTTGCGAGTGGAGATTACGGTTATTGCAGGTCGCAATGTAATTCGTGCCGAAGCTTCGGGTGCCGATGCTTTCAGTGCGTTTGATCTTGCGCTGGATAAGCTGACTTTGCGTCTGCGCCGCGTTCGCGACCGTCGCAAAGATCATCACCGCGGATACTCGGAACTTCCGGCGGAATCAGAGGTTGCAGAGATTAATTCTGTTGAGGAAGAAGAGAAAGAAGAAACCGATGTAAGCCCGGCTGAAGCAGTTGCGGGAGAATTGGGTCCGGGAGAATCTGTTGAGGTTCAGGTAGGAGAAAGTCCGATTGTTATTCGGCGAAAGCTTCATGTCGCAGAACCTATGACAATAGATGATGCATTGTATGAGATGGAACTTATCGGTCACGATTTCTTCTTGTTTGTAAATAAGGATTCCGGACGTCCGTCGGTGGTTTATCGTCGTCACGGATGGAGTTACGGTGTGTTTGAGATTGAGTCTCCCGATAAGGCGTAGGAGAGCATAGAAAAATTTAACCGGATGCGGTCCCGGGCATTGCACCGGGGCCGCATTTTATATTGCGAATCATAAGACAAATACGCGGACGCATGTGCAGTTTTGCAAAAGAAAATTTGTTTAGTTGGCGTTTTATCCTGTGTTTCGCGTAGTATAAATTTCAGATTTGAGAACGGGCGGTCCGACAGTCCGCCGGGAATTTATAGCTATAAATAAGGGAGTTCAAGTGTCAGTTCTGGACAAGGCTTTGCGAGTCGGCGAAGGAAAACAGCTTCGCAGACTTAAAGAAGTTGCCGAAGCGGTAAACAATCTCGAAGACAAGATTACGTCTCTGTCTGATGAAGATTTGCGCGGCAAAACTGCGGATTTTAAGAAGCGTATCGAAAACGGAGAATCCTTGGATTCGATAATGCCTGAAGCATTCGCGGTTATGCGAGAAGCGTCGAATCGCGTTCTCGGACAGCGTCATTTTGACGTGCAGCTTATGGGCGGAGCCGCGTTGCATTGGGGAAATATCGCCGAAATGAAAACCGGTGAAGGAAAGACGCTTGTCGCGACGCTTCCAAGTTATCTTAACGCTTTGGAAGGCAAGGGAGTTCACGTCGTTACCGTCAATGATTATCTTGCCGGATACCAGTCAGAACTCATGGGTCGAATTTTCCGCTTTTTGGGCATGACTTCAGGATGCATTCTTACAGAGCAGAATCCTGTCGAAAGGTATAAGCAGTACCGCGCAGACGTGACTTACGGAACCAATAACGAGTTCGGTTTTGATTATTTGCGCGACAACATGGCATGGGAAAGCAAAGACTTGGTTCAGCGCGGACACCGTTTTGCCATCGTCGATGAGGTTGATTCGATTCTTATCGACGAAGCTCGAACTCCTCTGATTATTTCCGGACCTGCGGAAGGCGGAGTTTCCCGCTGGTATTCCGAGTTTGCCGCTCTTGTGCTTAAACTTACTCGCGACGAAGATTATGAAGTCGACGAGAAACGCAAGACCGCCGGAATTTTGGATGCCGGTATTGCGAAGATTGAAGATTATCTCGGCATCGACAATCTCTACGAACCCGAGAACACGCCTCTTATCGGTTATCTGAACAATGCTTTGAAAGCAAAAGATCTGTTTGTGCGCGATAAGGATTACGTCGTAACTCACGGAGAAGTTCTTATCGTTGACGAACATACAGGACGTATTTTGAACGGACGCCGTTACAACGAAGGATTGCATCAGGCGATTGAAGCGAAAGAACACGTGGAAATCAAGCCTGAAAATCAGACGTTTGCAACAATTACTCTGCAGAATTATTTCCGAATGTATGACAAGCTTGCCGGTATGACCGGTACGGCAGAAACAGAAGCTGCCGAGTTTATGAATACCTACAATTTGGGCGTCATTCCTATTCCGACGAACCGTCCGATGCAGCGTATCGACCGGGATGATTTCATTTTCCGCACAAACAAGGAAAAGAAAATCGCGATTGTCAATGATGTTGCGAAACGTCATGCAAAGGGACAGCCGGTTTTGCTCGGTACGGCTTCGGTAGAATCATCAGAAGAAATTTCTTCGCTGCTTTCAGCCGCAGAGATTCCTCACAAAGTTCTTAATGCAAAGCATCACGAGCAGGAAGCAGCGGTTGTTGCCGTTGCGGGACGAAAAGGAGCAGTTACCGTCGCGACCAACATGGCAGGTCGAGGAACGGATATCATGCTTGGCGGAAACGTTGAATTTTTGGCAGATGCCAAGCTTAAAGCAGACGGATATTCTCCTGATGACACTCCTGAAGATTACGAACGTCTTTGGCCTGAAACTCTGAACGAAGTAAAAGCTCAGGTTAAGGATGAACATGAGGAAGTTATCGAACTTGGCGGTTTGTACGTTTTAGGAACGGAACGTCATGAATCCCGCCGAATTGACAATCAGCTTCGAGGACGTTCGGGACGTCAGGGAGATCCGGGCGAATCGCGTTTCTACCTGTCTCTTGAGGATCGTCTGATGCGTTTGTTTAACACGCAGCTTGTCGCTCGCGTAATGTCCGAAGGACTTCCTGAGGGCATGCCTATTGAAGCCAAGAGCGTTTCAAAGGGCGTTCGAAATGCCCAGAAGGCAGTTGAATCCAGAAACTTTGAAATTCGAAAGAATGTTTTGAAGTATGACGACGTTATGAATAAGCAGAGGACTGTTGTTTATGAAGAGCGTCAGCATGTTCTTAAAGGCGACGACTTGTCTGAAGACATCAGCCAGTTCCTTTCTTCCACTGTAGCTTCTTACGTGCATAACGCGACGATTGCTTCCGACAAGCCCAAAGATTGGAATTTGGACGAACTTTGGGAAGCTATCGACCAGATTTGTCCTTCCGATATCGACAAAGAAGCTGTAACAGAAAAAGCCTCTTCCAAGAAGGGCGACGATGCGCGTCAGATTCTTATTGATGCAATCGAAGAATCGGCTTCGAAAGCATATAAAGATCGCTGCGAGGGAATCGGAGAAGAAGCAGCGCGTCAGATTGAGCGCCGTGTTGTTCTCGCCGTTTTGGATCGCAAGTGGCGCGAACATCTTTATGAGATGGACTATCTCAAGGACGGAATCGGTCTGCGCGGAATGGGACAAAGAGATCCTCTCGTCGAATATCAGCGCGAAGGATTCCAAATGTACAACTCTATGGTTGAAGGAATCAAAGAAGAAGTAATCCAGCTTCTTTTCCACCTTGATATCGCGCAGGTTGCCAGAGCCGAGGCTGAAGAAGAAGAACAGCGCGCAAACGCACAGGAACAGATTACTTATTCCAACGCTGATGACGACAGTGACAACGGCAATGAAGATATCGACGCAACATTGCGCGAAATGAACGGTGAAGAAGAAATCAAGTACGGAATTACAGGTCCTGCCCCGATTTCGCACGAAGAAAAAGAAGTTCATGTTTCTGCGCAGGAAGCTAAAAAGCGCGAGGCACGTTCTCCTTGGGCTGACGGTAAAACATATCCGGGAACTTCCAAGAACGAACCTTGTCCGTGCGGTTCTGAGCGCAAATACAAGATGTGTCACGGACATAACGAAGAATAATTGACGATTATTCGAATGCTTTGCGCAAACAAAGCAGGTATAGTGCAAAAGGCGAAGTTTCTTAGTCGTTGCTTTGCCTTTTGCATATTGTCATAAAAAGTGCGATATTGCAGATATTTGCATATTCGCGCGAGCAAAGCCGCAACATAAGGAATCAAAAATGACCGAAGAAATAACATGGAAGTCGCTGCTGACAAAACTTGTAAATCGCCAGACTCTCAACTATGAAGAAAACTCATGGTGGATTAATGCGCTTATGAACGGTCAGGCGCCGGAAGCGGCAACGGGCGCAGTGATGGCATTGCAAATGCAGTCAGGTCTTACAATCGATGAAATAACGGCAGCGGTCGACGCAATGCTTAAGCATGCTGAAAAACTTGATATTGATGCCGAAACGACAGATATCGTCGGAACAGGCGGAGACGGCGCTGCAACTGTAAATTTGTCGACAATGGCTTCGATTGCAGCTGCTGCAGCCGGCGTTAAAATCGTTAAACACGGCAATCGCGCGGCTTCAAGCAAATCCGGCGCAGCAGACTGTCTTGAACAACTCGGGCTGCCGCTTGAACTTTCGCCTGAGAATGCTGCGAAAGTCTTTAATGAAGTCGGCATAACGTTTGCTTTTGCAAAAACTTTTCATCCCGCAATGCGTTTCGTTGCTCCCGTAAGAAAAGCATTGGGAATTCCTACTGTTTTCAACATATTGGGTCCCTTAACCAATCCTGCCGGTCCTAAACATGTCGCAGTAGGGTCTGCGGACAGAAAATTAAGTCCTCTTATGGCTCAGGTGTATGCATCCAGAGGACAGACAGGATTCGTTTTCACTTCTTGTTCGGGATTCGATGAAATGGTAGCGGACGGTCCTGTAACAGTATGGGATTTTGCGGACGGAAACGTGAAAGAAGTCAGATTCGATCCTGCAGCCGAACTGTCGATTCCGCAGGCAAAAATTGAAGACATCAGGGGAGATACTCCCGAATATAATGCAAAAGTTTTGCGCGATTTTGTAAACGGAGAAAATGTTCCGTCTCGATCTACCGCGCTTCTTAATGCTGCTGCTGCAATCGCGGCAGACGGAAAACTTGCCGGTTCTGCTGAAAAATCGCTGTCGGAACGTTTTGCGAATGCCTATCGCATTGCGCAAGAAACGGTTGATTCAGGGAAAGCTGCGAAACTTCTTGACGATTGGATAACAGTCGCAAAGAAATATGCATAAAAGCTGTTTCGGACAGAAAAAACAGCAAAACGATACAGATTTTGTAAAGACCCCGGAATATATTATTTTAGGTTTGCAGAAACATGTCAGTATGCGCAAAAATAATCCGTGAAGAAAGATTGGAGTTGAAAATGCATAAGCTCGCCGTTGATATAGGCGGTACAAAGATTGCCGCCGCAGTATGCGACGAAAATGACAGGATTGTCGAAAAACATACCGTATCGACTCCTGCGGATGCTGATGTGATAAACGGGCATATCGCTGACTTGTATAAGAAGACTGCCGAAAAATTCGATGATATTTCAGCGATCGGAATTTCAGCCGCAGGAAACGTTAAAGCAGACAGACGCACTGTTTCTTTTTCTGCAAATATTCCGGCTTGGACTGATTACCCTCTGTCTGAAAAAATTGAAGAACTCATCGGAAATGACAAGGTTTCAGTAATCGTAGAAAATGATGCAAACTGTGCCGGCTGGGGGGAATACGTGTACGGCGCAGCTGCCGGAACAAAAAACATGGTTATGCTGACCGTTGGAACCGGATTGGGCGGCGCGGTCGTGACAGACGGACATCTTTTCAGAGGCGCATTCGGAATGGCAGCCGAACTGGGACATCTTCCCATGGTTCCGGCAGGCGACATCTGCGGATGCGGTCTTAGCGGCTGCGCAGAAAGATATGCATCCGGAACTGCTCTTGAACGTTTTGCGCACGCAGCTTTGAGAAGAAACCCCGACAGCGGCAAAAAGCTTTTGGATATGTGCTCCGGAGACATAAATAATCTGCAGGGAATAATGGTTACCGAAGCTGCAAAAGAATCCGATGCAGCCGCTTTGGAAGCTTTTAATATGACAGGACAGTGGCTCGGACAAACAATGGCGGCAATTTCTGCCGTTCTTGACCCCGAAATATTTGTCGTTGGCGGCGGAGTCGCGGCGGCAGGCGATTTGCTTCTTAAACCCGCGCGAGAAGCTTATGAACGTTATTTGCAGGCTGCTTCATATCGTCCTCATGCAAAAATCGCTGCAGCGTCTGCGGGACAGGATGCCGGACTTATAGGAGCTGCAAATCTGTCGGTTTTGTAGCTGCGGCAAAACATAACGAAAAAGCGTTAAATATAAAAATATCCCGAAAACCCGCATTTTCAACGAAATGTTTTTGGCAGCCGGGATATTTATGTATTTATTACTGATTGGCAGACTGTCAAACAGCAGGATATTAATCGGCAGACTTAAGAACCGCACTTGAATATGTGCGTTTCAAACGTTTTTTGCGTGTTTTGAACCGAACGGCCGGCTGTCGCGCAGAACGCTTAAATCCTTGCTCCGTCGTCAAACTCGTCTTTTCGCGTTTCGTTAAATCCTTTATGATTTGCCAAAAAAAGTCCGAACCCTAAAAGGATACAAATTCCTCCGATTGAACCGACAATGCTCGGAACTGCAGAAAAAATCAGTGAGCATACGGCGGCAGCTATTCCCGCGACAATTAAAATTAAAACGGCAATTCCTGCGGCAGAAGGTGAAGGCAAAACAGGATTTTCAGGCGAAAAACTGCCGGGATCGTCGTCAATCCAGCTGATTCCGGAAACATCTCGAGGACCGGGTTTCGTGTTTATTGCCGCAAAATCATCATTAAAAGACGCATTTTTTATCGCCTTTTTTATTTCCTTTTTTCTTTTTCTTTCGATTTTCTTTGCATTTTTTTCGAACTGCTTTTTTATGCTGTTTATCTGTTCGTCATTGAAATCGCCTTCATATTCGTTTATGAAATGTTCCCATTGTCTGTCTTCTGCAGAATGCGAAAAACCGTTTGAATCGCCGTTGCCGGAATTTTGCCCCGCGCTGTTGGTATTCTTGTTGTCAGTCATATATTCAACTTTAATCGCTGCGGCAAACTTGCGACAGGACGGACGGATAAAATTATGTATTGGTTTTTTGTTAAAACTCTCGGACCTATTGCAAAACTGATTTTTTATCCAGAAAGCGAAGGCGTTAAAAATATTCCTAAAAACGGCGGCGCGATTATTGCTTCAAATCATCTTGCCGTAATAGACGATGCGGTTATTCCGATGACCTGTCCGCGAATGGTTCATTTTATGGGAAAGTCGGACTATTTTACCGGCAAAGGCTTCAAAGGTCGCATTAAGAAATGGTTTTTTACCAGCGTCGGCGTTTTCCCCGTTGACAGATCAGGCGGAAAAAAATCAGCCGAAGCGATGAATAATGCGCGAAAAGTGCTTGAAGAAGGTCATTTGTTCGGAATTCACCCTGAAGGCACGCGAAGTCCCGACGGGCGTCTTTATAAAGGACATACCGGAGTTGCAAGACTGTCTCTTGAAACGGGCTGTCCGATTATTCCGGTTGCGCTTATCGGAACCGGAGAACTTCAGCCTGCGGGCAAAGTGTGGCCTCGTCGCGGGAAAGTCAAAGTAATTTACGGAAAACCGATTTATGTGTCAAAAATTGCCGCTAATAAGATCACTCACGAACAAATCCGCTCTCTTACCGATCGTATGACGGAAGAAATAAGGAAAATGAGCGGACAAACTTATGTCGACGAGTATGCTCAGACAGTCAAAAAACGCATTGCGGGAGAAAAACAGACTCAGGCTTAAAAATTTAAGCCGCCGGTTGACGGTTTCGCGCTCGTCTTTCGATGTAATACTCGGCTTAAGCTCAGTCTCAATCTCAAGTCCGGAGCTGAACAGTCTTAAAACTGTTTTAAAACAGGGAAGTGTAAACAGTAATAGTTACAGCTGACGGATTGCCGTCTTTATCGCGCTTTCTGACAGCCGTTCCCGCTTCCGGGCTTTGTCCCGCGACTTTCTTGTCATCCGAAGGGAAAATTGTCAGCTGAGTTTTATAATCGACTTTCAATCCGAGATTTTCCAGAATCGATTTTGCTTCAGAAGAAGATTTGCCTGTCACGTTCGGCATGGAAATAGTTTCAGGTCCTTTTGAAACCGTCACATTTACGGTATCCGACCAGTGAAGAGACGTTCCTTCAGAAACAGAAGCTGAGATTATAATGTCTTTGTCTGCAGTATCTGAATATTCCTCTTTCCAAACAGGATTTATATGCAGGCTGTTCAGTATCTGCGCAGCATCATTTTTTGACATGCCCTCAATTTTGGGCATGGAAACCGGTTTCAGCCCTTTTGAAAAAGTCAGCACAATTGCGGTATCATGCTTCGCCGTCGTTCCGGGGGAAAGGTTTATGTCAATTAATCCGCCCTGCGGAACCGTGAGCGAATATTCGTCTGAATTTTGCGAATGCACAATGTTGTCAAACCCGGCATCTGCTAATGCTTTTTCTGCGTTAAGGTTGGAATCGCTGCCGGAGAATAGGATATCCGACGGAACTGTTGCAGTTTTTACGCCTTTTGACTCGATAATCTGCACGCGCCCGAACTTTTTCGAGATATGAGATCCGACTGCTGACGGGTCGGTCGAAATTATTTTGCCTTCTTCAATCGAATCGGAATAATCGTAAGATATATCGTATTTGACGGAAGCGTTATCTAATTTTTGCGCGTATTTTTTGCTGTCTGCGCCGGTTACAGTGCAGTCAAGAGCGTTTGCGCACGGCACATCATCGGCTTCGGGAAGCAAAAAATAGCTTCCCGGACCTGAGAATTTCCACCATCCGAAGACAGCCAATGCAGTCAGAACAGCACCGGCTGAAATAATTGCTGCAATTGTTTTGCTTGAAATTGCGCGTTTTTTTGCGGTTGCGGATTCTAAGTCCGTTTCCGCGTTCTCCAAACCTCTCACTTCTGTTTCGGCTTCGCTTCCGGAAGAAAAATTATCAGGCATTACAGCCGTTGTTTTTGGAGAATATGCTTCTGTATTTTGTCTGAAAACATTTTGTTCGGTTTTGCGCGGCTCACCGATTGAGGGTTCGGATATTCTGATTCTGTAATCCCGCTGCTTATCCGTCAGATTTTCCGCAGTTTTTCGCAGTCTGTTAAGAGCTTCTCCGGCATCGTGAGGACGCGCGGAAGGATCTCGCGACGTCATGGAAAAGACAAGGTCGCTGAATTGTTCGCAAATGCCGGGATCAATATTTTTCAAAGCCGGAACATCCTCATGAACATGTTTGAAAATAACCGTTACCGGATTTTCGGAGGCAAAAGGAACGCGTCCCGTAATCATTTCCCAAGCGATAATCCCGACGGAATACACGTCGCCGGACTTTTCTGCCTCATTCTTTTCAATCATTTCGGGCGGCAGATACGATGCCGTTCCCAAAAGCATTCCGGTGCTTGCCAGAGTAGTCTGCGATTCGGCTCTCGAAAGACCGAAATCGGTTATCTGAATGTGTCCCCGGCTGTTTATGAGAATATTTTCAGGCTTTATGTCTCTGTGAATGACATTAATGTCGTGCGCTGCGCAAAGACCTTCCAGAATTTCGGAAATTACGTCAATCGTTTCCGAAACCGAAAAATTGCCGTTTCGTCTTATCTCTCTGCGAAGATTTGCGCCCGGAACGTATTCCATTACAAGAAAGTCAAGCCCGTCGTATTCTCCCGTATCGTAAACCTGCACGACATGAGAATTTGCTATTGAGGCCGCCGAATGCGCTTCGCGCCTGAATCTTCTTTTGAACTGTTCTCGCCGTTCTGAATCGGCAAGCCTTGAATGCATGATTTTTACCGCGACTTTTCGGGAAAGACGATTGTCAGACGCCTCATAAACGCTTGCCATTCCTCCGTCGGCAATTTTGCGTTCGATTGTATATCTGTTTTCGATTACTTTTCCGATCAAATTTTCCCCGCAAGTGCTCATGATTGAATGTTAAATGCGAATACGGCTAAAATCGCGCGCATTGGATTTTTCAAAAAAATTTGATTTTTCGCAAAACGCGCAAACAATATTATAATCCGCCTTTGCTTTATCATTTGAAGATTTTCTCGGGAATAAAAGCATTGAATGCTCTGCAAATGTTTTCTTTTCCTTCATTCGTCAAAATTTCGCCGCTGCAGGACATGATTTCGTATTGTGCGGATTTGAGCAGATCTTCGGTCCTGTTTTTTGCCCGTTCGATTGCGCCCGTCGAATGCATAAGATCCGCAACTCTTTTAACGCCTTCGGAATCTCTTTTGCGATCTGCGTAAAAATCGAGAAGCCAAAGATAATCTTCTCTGCTCTCGCTGCCGCCTTCCTTTAAAGCGTTGAGAGTATCTGCAAAAATCGAGGTTCTTTTGCCTTCTCTTATGTCGCCGCCGATCGGTTTGCCGGTGTCTTTTTCAGTGGAAATAATATCCAAAAGATCATCTGCAATCTGAAAAGCGACCCCGACAGGTTTTCCGGCTTTTAATGCGATTTTCCTGGCAGTGTCAGGTTCGATTCCCGCACACATGAATCCCAGCGCCAAAGGAGCAATCGTCGTGTAGCTGGCAGTTTTGAACTGATAAACAGTTTCTGCGATTAACGTCAGATTTTTCGCTTTGGACAAATCTGTAATTTCTGAAGAAATATCCATAACCTGACCGAATTCTACCATTTGCTGCATGCCGAGAAAGTCAGCAAGAATGCTTCCGTGAAGAAAAAAACCGCTTGCAGCCGCGTTCACAGCCTGAACGCTTACAGTCGCAAGAATGTCTCCCAGCATTATTCCCAGTCCGGTTCCGACGGTTTCGTCGGGTTTTTTCGTTAAATAAGACAATGCTTTGTGAGCGGAAGGCTGTCCTCTTCTTACATCCGCATTGTCGATTATATCGTCGTGAACGAGCGCTGCTGTCTGAAAAATTTCCAAAGCGCACGCTATGTCAAAAACCTTGCTTTCCTCAAGCGCGTTGAAAAAATTATTTTGTTCTGCGCGCTGAGTCGCAAAGCGCGCGGCTGTTATGAGCAGCATTGCTCTTAAACGTTTCCCGTTTCGTCCTGAAATAACAGCCTGATCGCATACGGTTTTAACCGATTCGAATCCGAGCAGATGCCCGTATTTGGAACAGTATGCAGAAATAAGTTCTTCAATGCGTTTTTCCAGCGCAGTTTTATTGATTCCGTTCACGTTTCAATGATATAACCTGCCCGTTCCCAAATTTGTTAAATCGCATATTTGCGGCAAAATACAGTTTATCCGGCATATTGATAAACAGCACGGGGGTCGCATTGATGCACATTTTTCATATTTGTTGTTCAAAACCCGCATTTTGAGAGAAATTTGTTTTACGAAAATTTTTTCAAATTCAAAAAACATAACCGAAGAAGTAAGGACAAAAAATGAACGACAGCGCAAAATCTGTTTTATGCGAAGAAAAAATCGAAAAAAATCTTTCGGACGAAAGATTGGAAAATGCTGTTTCGAGCACAGAATTTGAAGTCGCAGCGCAAAGATTTCGGCAGCTTGCAAAAGAAGAAGGAATTGAAACGGCCGCCGGTTTATGGATTTGCCGTCCTTTGAAACAATGGATAAAAAATTTGAATAAAACTCAATCTTTGCAAAACGCGAGTCCGCATCTGGATCGGAACAGTCTGCTGCATTTGGCCGTCGGAATGAACAATTCCCTTCATATTCGAGATTGCCTGCTTGTGTCTGCCGTATCGGACTGCGACTTTGACAGTCTTATGAAGATAGCTTCGCGTCCTCATTTTGAAGAAACCGTAAAACTTGTAGAAGGCTGCCTGAGAAAGGCTTTTCATGATTCTTCCGCGCATCCTGACAAAAGAAAATGCGAGAGGGCTTCCGAAATGTTCAAACAGATAATCAGAAGCATACCCGAACAATACAGCGCTCAGCCGTATGCCGTTCTCTCATATCTTATGTGGTGGATCGGCGAACCCGAACAGAAAAACCGGTATTGGAAACAGGCTCTTGCCCGGGATCGGAACTGCACTCTGGCTTTGATTGTGGCAGAAGCGATCGTCAATAAAATAGAACCGGCATGGAATTGCGAACAATAAACATTGCATTCGGCAGGTCTGATATTTGCGTCGATTATTTTCTGCGAACACAAAATCTTCTTATAGTGTATAATAGCGAGGTAAAAAGTTGCATTTGCCCGGATTGTATCTTTTTAAGGTTTAAGTGAGTATCGACAACAGGAGGATTCTTGGTGGCAGCCGGAAAAACAGTCGCAGACAAATCCGAGGAAGTCAAGGAAAAGCCGGCAGCGGCAAAAACCGCATCGAAGACTGCGGCTTCTAAGAAAGTTTCCGCTTCTAAGAAAGTTGCCGCTAAAAAAACATCTGCTTCAAAAACAGCTTCTGCTCCTAAGAATGCGTCGGCGAAGAAAACTGCTGCAAAGAAAACAGCCGCCAAAAAGACAGCTGCTAAAACAGCATCGGCTTCGGCAAAATCAGCTTCTGTCAAAACATCTGAAAACAAGACTTCAGCCGTAAAGAAAACAACGGCGGGGAAGACTTCTGCCTCCAAGTCTGATTCTTCCGAAACAGCGGATGAAAAAAAGACGCCTGCTAAAAAAACTGCTGCAAAAAAGACGTCGTCAGCGAAAAAGACGCCTGCTAAAAAAACTGCTGCAAAAAAGACGTCGTCAGCGAAAAAGACGACTGTCAAAAAGACTGCTGTCAAGAAAAAATCTGCTTCTAAAACAACCGGAAAGAGTTCTTCAATTAAAGAATCTGAAGAGAAGCAGGTACTTGAAGACGAAACTGTGCAGACTTCTGCGCAAACTGATGATATCGACGATTTGAATTCGGCTGACAGTTTTGACGAGACCGATGATTTCGATTCGGTTCTTGAAGACGGGGCGGATTCGGACGGAACCGACGATGTTAATGTCGAAGATGAAGAAGAGGAAGAAGACGACACCGATACTCCTCCGATAGAAGAACTGGAAGAAAAAGGCGCCTTTATCGTCAATGACAGCGATGACGAGCCTGCGGCGCGAGTAAAAGGAAATCCCAAGCGTCATGTAGTTTCTGCAGGCGCAACTGTAGATCCCGTTAAAGATTATCTGAAGCAAATCGGCCGCGTAAATCTTCTGACCGCCGAACAGGAAGTAGATCTTTCCGAGCGTATCGAAGCGGGATTGTACGCGCAGCATCTGTTGGATACTGTCGGCGATGATTTGGATTTCAAAACCAAACGCGAACTTAAATGGGCTGCATCCGACGGACGCAAAGCCAAAGATCATCTTCTTGAAGCAAACCTTCGACTGGTTGTTTCTCTCGCGAAACGTTATACGGGAAGAGGAATGCTTTTTCTGGATCTTATTCAGGAAGGCAACCTGGGTCTGATTCGAGCTGTAGAAAAGTTTGACTGGACTAAAGGTTTCAAGTTTTCTACGTATGCGACATGGTGGATTCGCCAGGCAATTACTCGAGCGATGGCAGATCAGGCAAGAACAATTCGAGTTCCCGTCCATATGGTTGAAGTAATTAATAAGCTTTCCAGAGTTCAGCGTCAAATGCTTCAGGATTTCGGACGCGAACCCACTCCGGACGAGCTGGCGCGCGAACTTGATATGCCTGTCGAAAAAGTTCAGGAAGTTCAAAAATACGGACGCGAACCCATTTCGCTTCATACTCCTTTGGGGGAAGACGGAGATTCCGAATTCGGAGATCTGATTGAAGATACCGATGCGATTGCTCCTCAGGATGCGGTTGCTTTTTCACTGCTTCAGCGTCAGATTCGTCAGGTTATGGAAACGCTCAGTCCTCGCGAATCCGGAGTTATCGAGATGCGATACGGAATCAAAGACGGTCAGCCGAAAACTCTGGACGACATCGGTCGGGTATACGGAGTCACTCGCGAACGAATCCGTCAAATCGAATCCAAAACTATGTCAAAACTCAGACATCCGTCCCGCTCGCAGACTCTGCGCGATTTCCTTAACCAGTAGAGTTTCAGCAGCAAAACGGTTAACCGTTAAAACCGAAAATGTTTACGCGTTTTGAAAATCCTGTGCATCAGCGCGAGTTTTAAACGCATAACAGAACAGCGAGCATAAAACTGATGACATCAAAAACAGAAGCCTTTGAAGAATACGGCGCACAAAATCTTACGGTTCTCGAAGGCTTGGATGCCGTGCGCAAACGTCCCGGAATGTATATAGGAACTACGGACAGTCAGGGACTTATGCACTGTCTGTGGGAAATAATCGACAATTCTGTCGATGAGGCTCTTGCGGGCAAATGTGACAGAATATGCGTAACGCTGCACGCTGACGGCTCTATAACGGTTGAAGATAACGGGCGGGGAATTCCCGTGGATATCGAGCCGAAAACAGGTTTAACCGGCGTGGAAGTGGTTTTGACGAAACTTCATGCCGGAGCAAAATTCGGCAGTGCTTCCTACAATGCTGCCGGAGGTTTGCACGGCGTCGGTTCTTCTGTTGTCAATGCGTTAAGCTCTCGTTTGGATGTTGAAGTCGATCGCGGCGGCAAAACATATCGCATGGAGTTTAAACAGGGACATCCCGGCGTATATGACGACAAAGGAAAAGAACCTTCTGCGCATTCGGAATTTAAGAAAACCCGAAAAAATAAGCCGACTGAGCTCCGAATAGTCAATACATATTCAGACAATCACACGGGGACGCGCATCAGATACTGGGCAGATCCCGAGATTTTCAACAGCACCGCGAAATTTAATTATGAACAGCTCATTGATCGCGCGCGCCAGACTTCATTTCTTGTTCCCGGTCTTCGAATAATCGTAATTGATGAGAATATCGACGAAAATACTGCACAAGAAGGCATTTCTGACGAAATCGCTGCAAACAGTCATCCGCGCGAACAGCAGTTCTTCCATGAAGGCGGAGTAGTTGATTTTGTTGACTTTTTATCTCGCGGAGAACCGATAAGCGACATATGGCGCATAAAAGGACAATCTTCATACAATGAAGAAGTTCAATCAGTCGACGAAAACGGAAATCTTCATGCGCAGAATGTTGAGCGCACTTGCGATGTCAATATCGCTTTGCGGTGGGTCAACGATTATGAAACAGTTATTCGCAGTTATGTGAACGTTGTTCAGACTCCCGGCGGCGGAATGCATGTAGACGGATTTTTGAACTCAATCACCAAGCAGATTCGCAAAGCGGTTGAAGCGAATGCCAGGAAATTAAAAGTAAGTCTTAAAGATTCAAGCATGAGAATAGAACGCGACGATGTTCTTGCCGGTCTTGTCGCGGTTATTGCCGTGCGCATTGCCGAACCTCAGTTTCAGGGACAGACAAAAGATGTTTTGGGAACTGCGCAGGTTAAACCCGTCGTGTCGTCTATGACAGACAGACAGTTCAAAGAACTTATTACCGGTTCGAAGCGAGGATTTAAAGAACAGTCGGGTAAAGTTCTCGAAAAAATTGTCGGCGAAATGCAGGCGAGAGTTCAGGCGCGAAAAACCAAGGAAGTCACCAGACGCAAGAATGCGCTTGAATCAGCTTCAATGCCTTCGAAACTTTCGGATTGCCAGCCCGGAAACGATGATATCGCCGAACTTTTTATCGTTGAGGGAGATTCGGCTTTGGGAACGGCTAAAGCTGCCAGAAATTCGATGTTCCAAGCTCTTTTGCCGATAAGAGGAAAAATTCTCAATGTTCAGAAAGCCTCTGTGTCTCAGATTCTTGCAAATAAAGAATGTTCTGCAATTATTCAGGTTGTAGGCGCAGGTTCAGGCGCAAGTTTTGATATCAGTCAGGCAAGATACAATAAAATCGTTATGATGACCGATGCCGATGTCGACGGCGCTCATATTCGAATTTTGCTTCTCACGCTGTTTTACAGGTATATGAGACCTTTGATCGAACAGGGGCGCGTATATGCCGCTGTTCCTCCTCTTCATCGCATTGCGCTCGCTGGGAAACGCAAAGGCGAATATATTTACACGTATTCCGATGACGAACTGTCAGTCAGACTTGACGAGCTGAACAATAGCAATATCGCTTTCAGCGAGGATGTTCAGCGTTACAAGGGTCTGGGAGAGATGGATGCTGACCAGCTTGCCGACACTACTATGGATCCCCGTTCGAGAATGCTCAGGCGCATACGCATGGAAGATGCGCAACAGGCTTCGAAAATTTTTGAGCTGCTTATGGGAGACGAAGTTCCGCCGCGAAAAAAGTTTATTATCGAAAATGCGGACGATTTCGACAGAACAAAAATCGATACGTGATGAAAAATGCAGTTTGCAAGCTTCAGCTTTACATGGTTTCCAAACGTTTTCTTGCGGTTTCGATGTCGTAATCGGCTGCGGGCCATGTCAGATTCATTCCGCGAAGCGTAATGCGCAGGAGTTCGGAAACGACTGCCCTGGAATACCATCGGTTGTCAGCCGGAACCAGATACCATGGAGCATAGTCGGTGCTTGTTTTTTCAAAAACTTCCTGCCATGCAAGCATGTAATCGTCCCATTTTTCTCTGGCTTCCAAATCGGAAGCAGGATCGAATTTCCAATATTTTGTAGGATCTTCCAGCCGCTGCAGGAAATGCTGTTTTTGTTTTTCTTTGCTCGATACAAGAAATATTTTGATTATTGAGCATCCCGAATCAGTCAGCTGCTGTTCGAAATCGTTTATTTCTTTGTATCTTTCCCGCCAGATATTTTCCGGAATTGTTTTGTAAACGTTGGGCATTACAACATCTTCGTAATGAGAGCGGTCGAAAATAGAAATCCATCCGTTTTTGGGAAGTTCTTTCTTTATTCTCCACAAAAAATCGTGTTTCAATTCTTCTTCTGAGGGAGCGCCGAACCCGTGATAGTGCATTCCCATCGGGTCTCCCTGAGAAAACACATGTTTTACTATTCCGCCTTTGCCCGAGGCGTCCATACCCTGAAGAATAAGCAAAAGTCTGCGTTTTGCGCCTTTTGTTCCGTTTGCGAAAAGCAGCTGCTGATATCGGGCGATTGACGTGGAACTCAAAAGTATAAACTGCTGTCCTTCTTCGCGCGTTCCGCTAAATCCTGTGCGTTCTGCAGCGTTAATATCATTAATATTCGTCTGTCCGGGAATAAAGCGCAAAGCTGAAGCGGGAGAATCTGACCATATTCGGCTTAAGTTTTCAGAAGATTTTTCTGCCAAATAAAATTTTTTGGCCATTGAAATATGATCGCGACCGTTGTCTTTAGTTATCTTGTCAGAATCTTTCACGACAGAGTGTAATGTTTTTACAACCGATTTTTTAAGTTCTTTTTCTGTTTTCTTAGCTTTTTTTGATTTCTTGTCGCTCATAAATTTTTCCCTGCCTGCTCACTTTTTTCTGATCTCTTCCGTATCCTTGCGCGTATTCTCTTAAATTTTATCGATTTTGCGCTAACTTTTCTGCTTTGATTGATTATTATGCGCTTATTTTGTTTATTTTACGCCGGCATTAAAAATTAACGCCGGTCTTTTGCGCAAGTTATGCGTTTTTTGACCGGCGTAAAAAAATTATTGCAAGACTTACTTGTCAAATCTTACGCCCTCAGGACGGCTTTTGCGGCAGTAAAGCCACAATCCGAGAATGCCCGAAAACAGGAGAATTCCGATGCCTGCCCACATAACTGTGCCGTTTGCGGCAGCTTTAAATACTTCGCCGAACTTGTCGGTGTCTGACGGAATCTCTTTATATCCCATATTGTCGGAAGCAATTGCCATGCCGATTGCAGCAGTGAAAAATCCCGCAAAGGCGACAAAAGGAGGCACAAGAATCCAAGCCGCATTCAGATTCGAATCGTGAAGACGCCGGAAGTTAAGCGCAAGATCCGGAATAAAGGTGACAAGGGTCCATATCGAATAAAGAGGTTTGATTTGTTCCGCATGGAGTACAGAAATATCAATCAAAAACAGCGCGATCGGAGCTAAAAAGCGCAGCCAAAACCATGCTTTCCAATATTCCGAACGGCTTGCGCGTCCGCTGAAAGTCGCATATTTCTTAAAAAAGCGAGTTATTGCTTCTCCTGAGCTGGCTGCGGGGTACGGCTTGCTTATATCCGGTTTGTTTTCTTCCATGATCTCTTCCTTTCTCTTTTTGCCAACGCTGACGAGCGAAGGCGCTATCCCTGATAATATCAAAGAAATAGCCGTGTCGGCGGCATTTATATCGTATTTTTGTGAAGGAAATTCTCAGATTTTGCCTCATCTTTTAAATCTCGCATCTGCTTCCGGCTGTCGGCATGCAAAACGCTTTTAACGCGACAGTTTAAACAATCGGGTAAAATGAACCTTGTACTTTAACGTATCTCGCACTTATTGCGAAAGATCGGGATGACTTTATGTTTGTTTTGAAAAATGCTTTTAAAGCTGTAATCGGGCATAAAAAGCGCGCAATTGCAATGTTTTTTGTCGCGTTTTTTGCAGCTTTCGCGTCCGTGTCCGCCGCGTGTGTTTCGGGCGGACATGACAAGTATGCCGACAAAATTGACAATACTTTGACGACGGAAGCTTTTTTGCGCCGCACAGAAAAGAAAAAAGCCGAATATACCGGTTCAAATTCAGAATGGACAAAAACTTATCTCACTGATGCAGTTATTAATCCTTTGCTGTCGACGGCTGATTCTTTTTCTTTTGCAGAATCCGTTCCTGTTCGAAGCGATGAAAATTCTAAATCTGTCGCTGAAGCAATTTTGTCAGATGATACTGCGGATAAAACGGGAGGCGAACTGACTTTCAAATCATTCAAAAGTCCGTATGCGCAATTTTGCAATTCATACGGAAAATTTGAAATCATCGAAGGCAAGGATTTGAGTTTTGCTTCTATGGGAACGGCTCCCGTGCTTGTTTCCGAAGCGTTTGCTGCGAAAAATAATTTGAAAGTCGACTCGTCTTTTACTGTCGGAGACGGTCAGATCGAGTCAAAAAAACATGAACTGACGGTAGGCGGAATATACCGCTATACTGAAGAAGCCGACAAATCGGCCATTGTCGATACGGGGTACAGAAAAGACAATCGCGAAAACGTTATTTATGCCGAATATTACACTTTCTACAGCGGCTGGAGCGATGACGAAACAACAGGCTGGGATAAAGCCGATATAGATTTGAATATTGTTTTTACGGGAGTCGCAAAATATGAGAATATGCTTGATTCTGCCAAAAAGGACGGTATTGTTCCCGACGGATACGAATTCTATTCTCCTTCTCTTGAAAAGATTAAAGACGAAAGAAATCGTTTCAACAAATTTGCCGGTATCGCAAAATTTGCTTCAATTGCGATATTTGTTGTTTCATTCGCATCTTTTGCATATATGACTGTCACATTCTCGACAAAGTTGAGAAAAAAAGAAATTGCGAATAATTTTATCGTCGGATATTCCTCTTTGCGTTTAAGCGGACAGTTTATGATTGAATCTCTTATGTTTACCGTTCCTTCGGCTGTTTTGGGAGTAGCCGCTGCGGGGCTTGTCTCAAAATGCTATGCCGGATTTGCCGGAAATGTCGAAGACGTTTCCACTGCGATAACTGCCGATATTATTCGAAGCGCTGCATTGCGCGGAACTTTCGCATGTTTTGTCTTGGCGGTTTTTGCGGCTTTCAGCATTAAATTCTTTGACAAGTCAAGTTTGTTCGAAACACGTTCGGAGGAAAGATAATGTCAGATTTCGGCAAAGAGAATTTCGGCAAAGAGAAAAAAGAAGTGAGCGGCGAACAAAATTTTTTCGAAGAAAACCGGGCTTATGACATGCCGATAACCGTCGTATATGATGATGAATCAGAACCCGCTGTTTCGCTCGGCGGCAGCAAAGACGGCGACACTTGTGATTTTGGAGCTGAAAGTTCATATGAGTCATATGATTCGTATGAGGGTTTTGAAGAAAATTCAGCCGGTGAAGAGAAATCGTATTTTGATTCTGAATCTGAAGACGAGGCTCCGCGCGGAGAAGCGATTTCGGATTTTCTTCCCGAATTTGACGATGAAAGTGAGGAAGCCGAAGAACTTTCAGACTCCGAAAATTTTGAGAATGCTGAAGAATATGAACAGACGGAAACCGGACAACTGTATGCCGGGAGCGGAATCAACGCGAAAATAAACGAAACGGTCGGTTCTTCCGATAATTGGATGAAAGTTTCGTCGGATTTGAGTTTTGAACATGTTACGTTTATTGACGGGAAAACTGAAAAACGAATCCTGAACGACGTTTCGTTCTCGTTTGAAACAGGACGTTTAGGGCTTATAAACATTGTTTCGGGAGATGACGAACAGCGCAGAATCCTTATGGGAATCATCGCGGGATTCGCTTTTCCTCAAAGCGGGCAGGCTCTTATAAAAAGCACTCCGATATTTGAACTGGACAGTCTGGAATTAAGAGGACACAGACTGGGACTTATTACGCAAAAATATTCGCTTCGCGAAGATTTTAATTCAATTGAAAACATTGTTTACGCGATGGAAGCATCCGGACGAAGTTCGCTTAAAGCGCGAGATGAAATTGCGCGAGAACTGCTGGAAACAGTCGGATTTAATCCGGATAAAACAGATAATGCGGTTTCGGAGCTTGAAGAAACAGACAAGAGACTGGTTTCTCTGGCTCGCGCAATGTCTTGCAGTCCTACTGTCATTGTTGCGGACGGTCTGACTTCAGGACTGCCAGAAGGCGGCAAAGAGATTGTTTTGAACGCGCTCAGAAATGCTTTGGCTCGCAGGAAACGCGAGCTGTGCATTGTTCTTGTGTCTTCAGGAGAAGAAAATCTGGCAGCAGCATGCGACGATGTTTTTGAGATTGATTTCTAAATCTTGCAAATTTTTAGGCTTCCTGTTTTTAAACATCGTTTTGCGGAAAATTATGCTCGTTTGAAGTTATATCTTTTTTAAAATGGCAGATTTTTGAGGAAGAGTCCGACATTTTTTGCGGGACTCTTCGTTTTTGCTTTTTCTGCTTGCGGTTTTTATGCTGTTTTCGGCTTGTTTCCCTGTTATGCGCTGTTTTTTTTTTTTTTTTTTTTTTTTTTTTTTTTTTTTTTTTTTTTGCTGTTTTTTTTTTTTTTTTTTTTGTTGTTGTTGTTATATTTTCGTTTTTGATTCGCATTTTGACTTTTTTGCTTTTCATCGTATTATTGTTTTATCGAAAACATGTTCGATATATTGAGATGTGTCGGAATGTTTTAAAATATGTTCGAAATATGTTGAGGACTGCCAGAAGAATTTGCGTTCGCATATTATGCGCAAAAACAGGGAAGGAGGCATGTGCGCATGGAGTCGAGTTGCGAAGAAGCGCATTCGAAAAGGACAAACGGACGTATTTACGCAGCTATCGATTTAAAGTCATTTTTTGCTTCTGTAGAATGCCGCGAACGCGGGCTTAATCCTCTTACGACCAATCTTACGGTTGCAGATAAGTCGAGAACAAATAAAACGATATGTCTGGCAGTTTCGCCTTCGCTTAAATCATACGGAATCCCCGGCAGACCCAGACTTTTTGAACTGGAAAGAAAAGTTGAAGAAATTAATGCGATAAGGCGGCTTGCTTTGCCAAACCGTTCTTTTTCGGGCAAATCCTGGGATAACGAAACTGTTAAAAACAGACCTGACGTACAGCTTGATTATATTGTCGCAAAACCCGGAATGTCTCGTTATGCAGATTACAGCACAAGAATATATCGCATTTATTTAAAATATGTTTCTGCCGACGACATTCATGTTTATTCTATTGACGAAGTGTTTATCGATTTGACTAAATACTTGAAATTATACGATCTGTCAGCGTATGAACTGACTGTGAAAATGATTTCTGAAGTTCTTTCGACAACGGGAATTACTGCGACTGCCGGAATCGGAACTAATTTGTATTTGGCGAAAGTCGCAATGGATATTGTCGCAAAGAAAATGCCGGCAAACAGGGACGGCGTAAGAATCGCGCAATTGGATGAAATGTCGTACAGAAAAGAATTGTGGGAGCATACGCCCTTAAGCGATTTTTGGCGAGTAGGAAAAGGGTATTGCCGAAAACTTGAGCGCGCCGGACTTATGACTATGGGAGATGTAGCGCGATGTTCGATCGGCAAAAGCAGCAGTTATCACAACGAAGACCTGCTGTATTCAATGTTCGGAGTGAATGCGGAACTGCTTATCGATCATGCGTGGGGATGGGAACCTTGCACTATAAGCGATATAAAAGCATATAAACCCGCAGTCAAAACTCTGGGAGCCGGACAGGTTTTGCGCGAGCCGTACAGCTTTGAAAAAGCGCGTTTGATAGTAAAAGAAATGGCTGACGGTCTGGCTTTGGATCTTTTGTCGAAAAATCTTGAAACCGACAGCGTGGTTTTGAATATATCTTACGACGTTAAATGTTTAAAACAGGAAAACATGCGCAAATATTACGATTCGATCGGCGGAAAAATTTCTTCGGACAGATACGGAAGAGCAGTGCCCGAATCGGTTCGCGGCTCTGCTGATATCGGGGTTTTCACATCGTCATCGCGTCTTATTACAGAAGCGTTTTTAAAGATTTTTGACGAAAAAGCAGATCCGCGTCTGCTTATACGGAGAATAAATGTAACTGCAAAAAATGCTGTTCCCGCGCAATCCGGAAAAAAGAACGGCTGCGTTCAGCTTGATTTATTCTCCGAATGCGCAGAATACGGCGAAAAAAACGATAAAAGAGAGGAAAAACTAAAAAAAGAAAAAAATGTGCAGTTAGCTGTTTTAAACGTAAAAAGAAAATTCGGAAAAAATTCTGTAGTGAAAGGAATGAATCTGGAAGAGGGCGCCACAAGCATGATAAGAAACGGTCAGATAGGAGGACACAGTGCCTGAAGCGAAAATGCATGACTGTTCTGATAAACCTGATCAGACAGGCAAATATGCGGACATAATAAATCTGCCTCATTACAAATCGAAACGAAGACCTCAAATGCCCAAATCTTCTCGCGCAGCGCAATTTATGCCGTTTTCGGCTCTTTCCGGGTATAAAGAAAGCATTGACAATGCGCGAGAAGATTTTCAGAGAGATTACTGACGGTATGTCTGCAAAAAGTTTTTCAAATTTGCAGTCGCTTTTTTGAGGACTTCAATCTGAGGCAGATAGACGATTCTGAAATGATCCGGAGCATGCCAGTTGAATCCGCCTCCGTGAACAATCAGAATCTTTTTTTCTTTAAGCAAATCTAAAGCAAACTGCTCGTCATCGAAGATATTATATTTTTTAGTATCAATTTTCGGGAATATATAAAAAGCAGCTTTCGGTTTAACAGCTGAAATTCCGTCTATCGAATTCAGCGCTTCCCAAATATAATTGCGCTGTTCGTATATTCTTCCGCCCGGAACAATATAATCGTTTACGCTTTGATATCCTCCCAAAGCAGTCTGAACAATCGACTGAGCCGGAACATTTGAACACAATCTCATGTTGGAAAGCATATTAAGACCTTCTATATAGCCTTTTGCGGTCGATTTGTTGCCGGACAGTATCATCCAGCCGACGCGATATCCGGCAATCATGTGAGATTTGGAAAGTCCGGAATAAGTTACGCAAAACAGGTCGGGAGCCAGGGAAGCAATTGAGATATGTTTTAAATCGTCCATAACAAGACGATCATAAATTTCGTCGGAAAAAATAATCAGACCGTATTCTCTGGCGATTTCCGTTATCTGTTCAAGCAATTCGCGCTCATACAGCGCGCCGGTGGGATTATTGGGATTTATAATCACAATGGCTTTTGTCCGGCTTGTTATTTTTGAACGGATATCGCTTATGTCCGGATACCAGTCAGACCGTTCGTCGCATATGTAATGGACGGGTTTGCCGCCCGAAAGATTGACGCACGCAGTCCAGAGGGGATAGTCGGGCGAGGGAATAAGGACTTCATCGCCGTTGTTCAAAAGCGCGGACATTGACATGTTTATAAGTTCGCTTACGCCGTTTCCTGTGTAGATATCGTCAATTCCCACATTCGGAATCTGCTTGATCTGCGCATACTGCATAATGGCTTTTCGTGCGGAAAACAGACCTTTCGAAGGCGAATACCCCTCACATTCAGACAATTGATCAGCCATATCGCAGATAACCTCGTCGGGAGCTCGGAAACCGTATGTTGCAGGATTTCCGATGTTTAATTTCAAAATTCCCGTACCCGTTCTTTCCATGCGGTTCGCTTCGTCGACAACCGGACCTCTGACGTCATAGAGAACATTATTCAATTTTTCGGATTTGTCGAATGTTCGTTTTCTTGATTTCGCTGCGGATGCGGATTCTGTTTTTTCTGTTTTTTTATCGGATTTTATGCCTGTCTTCATATCGGCATCCGTTTCTCCGGAAAGCCATTCCGGCGAAACATTGAGATAATCGGCTATAAAGTTCAAAATTTCGCGCCTGGGAACAGTTTTGCCGCTTACATACTGACTCATGTTGCTTTTTCCAAGCTTAACGCCTTTTTCCTTCGCAATGTTTACAAAATCAGCCTGCCTTATTCTGCGATCGTTCATTGTTTTTTTCAATCTTGAAGCAAATATGCCGGTATTCATTGCGTCTCCCCGATCTCTTGTGCTGCGGTTCGGTCCGGCAGGAGTTTGATTTAAGATTGATTTCAAGCAATCAGACTGCTGATTTGAACCGCAATTTTGAACTTATTTTATGTCCTCAGTTCAAATTATACAGATTTGAACTTAAATTTTACAATGAAGTTCAATTTCACGTATTTGCAATTTTGTATTGCCAGCAGTGTATCTTGGTATGAGAAGGAGGCGCTAAGCCTGACTTGCCCGGCTTAGCGCGAATATCGGTCTTTTTTAAAATATCAAAACGATCGATACGGACCGGCGGGTTGCTGCAAAAATAAAAGCTGCTACAAGCAAAAGGAGACCGGATGATGTCTGAAGCGGACGAAAAGAACAGCAAAAAAACGAGAAAAACAAAATCTGCAAAAATAAAAAAAGATCGTGCGAATCAGGACTCGGTATCCAAAGTGTTAACTGCTTCCATAGTCGGAACCGGCGTGGAATTTTATGATTTTTACTGTTACGGAGTTGCGGCAGCAAGCTATTTTCCGTCAGTATTTTTTCCGGAACAGACTCCCTTTATCGCGCTTATGAGCACAATGCTTACTTTTGCGGTGGCTTTTCTTTCCCGTCCGTTCGGTTCGCTTCTTTTCGGACATTTCGGCGATAAACTGGGGCGCAAGCGCACTCTTGTCACTTCTCTTATGCTTATGGGAGGTTCGACATTTCTTGTCGGATGTCTTCCCGGATATGCGCAGATCGGAAACATGTCTGTCGTGCTTCTCTGTCTGTGCAGAATGTGCCAGGGGATAGGCTTGGCCGGGGAATGGTCGGGAGCCGCTCTTGTGGCAACCGAAAACGCTCCGGCTTCCAAACGCGCTCTTTACGGATCGTTTCCGAATCTGGGAGCTCCGGCAGGTTTTATATGCAGTTACGGTCTGTACCTGATTCTTCAGACATATCTGACAAAAGAACAAATGTATTCATACGGCTGGCGCATACCTTTCCTTCTTTCGGCAGGTTTGATTGCAGTCGGGCTGTTTGTGCGCGGAAAAATGAACGAAACTCCCGTCTATCGTCAGGCTGAGGCTGAAAATCGCACTTCGAAATCTCCTCTGCGCGACATTCTGCCTTATTGGAAACAGGTTTTGCAGGGAACCTTTTCCATCAGCGTCACCTACACGCTTTTCTGGCTTTTGGGAACATGGTCTTTGTCTTATGCAACGAAGAAGCTCGGATATGAAACTTCGAAATACATAAGTCTGCTTCTGTTTTCTATTATTTTCATGGCGATTTTTATTGTCGTCGGATGCCTGTCGGCAGACAAATTCGGCCGCAAAACAGTTCTGATAGTCTTTACGTCTCTTACTGCCGTATACGGTCTTTTCTGCATGAACGTTTTTACGCCGGGAAATGTCTCAGGCACGCTTTTCATGCTGATTATCGGATTCTGTCTTATGGGAGGCACTTTCGGTCCTTCAGGAGCTTTCCTGCCTGAGCTGTTTCCGATGAGCGTAAGATATACAGGCGCCGGACTTTCATACAATTTGGGAGCGATTGTCGGAGCTGCGTTTGCTCCTTCGATTGCCACATGGCTTGCTGAAAATCACGGAATTAAATCCGTGGGCATTTACATTTCCGCAATGGCAGTCTTGTCTCTTGCCGCTCTTATAACTTCTCGCGACGGCACTTCATTGAATTATGAAGAATAACGGCTGTGCGCGCTAAAGTCCCCGAATACGCTCAGAGTGTATGCTGAAATTCGAAAAAACTCCGGAAGCCTGCGCATATTCGTTTGAAAACAGACAGAAAAAGCCGTCAGGCAAGATATTTGATCGTCATGCTCAGTTCGGTTCCCGAACCGTCGCGTTTTTCGCTTATTTCCGGAAGTTCAATTTTTTGTCCGCTTCTGCTTGAAGCGCGAACAGGCCAAAGCCCGACATATGCTTTCAGCAGACGGTTCTGTCCTTTCAAAAATCTCTGCGAGCGCACTCCGCCGGTAGCGCGGCTTTTAACCGGATAAAGTTCAAGCGGAGTGACTTTTGCGGTTCCGGGTTCGGTTTCCTCCAAAAGGTCGCTGTTGCCGGCAATTGTGACGACTGCGGCTCCTTCGGCAGAAATAAGTTCGCCGTTTTCTCCGCGCTGCTCTTTCCATTTGACTTTGTCTTCCGGAATAACCGCGAAAGAGATCGCTTCGCTGTTTTCGTTCAGTTTCATCCCCGCCATTCCTGAAGCGGTTCGTCCCTGAGGTCTTACATTCCTGGCATCGTATGTTAAAAGCGAAGAATTCGACGCTATGAATACAAGCCTGTCTGCGTCGGCAGCGTTTGCTGCGAACAGTATTTCGTCACCGTCTTTAAGGCTCATTATCGGCCAGGAATCCATTGTCGTCGGGCTTTCTCTGTTCCATCGTTTTACGACTCCGAATTTGGTTCCCATTGCCACGGGAGTATCGTCAGTCAGCGAAATAACGGCAACGGTTCTTTCGTTTTCGACCGGTTCCGTGCTTTCCGTATATGCCAGCAGTTCGTCAGCTTTTACGCCCTGACCCGCGTCTGCAGTTTCGTTTAAAGCAATATCCGGCAAATCGGACACGCGAACCGTTACGAGTCTGCCTGCTGTTGTGATAAGCGCGCAGTCGGACATTGTTGTGGTTGAAATAATTGAAACAATGCAATCATGCGATGTTCTCGGTCCGTCTGCTGTTCTCGAATTCCAAAGCTGCACAGCTTGCGGGGAAGTGCGCGCGATCAGTCCGTCTGCGCTGAAAATTACGGCACACGGAACATCTTCAATTTTCAGCCCTTCGGCTGCTGCTGCTTTTGAAGCAGTTTTAGTGCTCGCAGTCTGCAAAGCCGTCTGCAATATGTCAGAACGGTAAGCGCCGGAAAGATTTTCTGCCGAGTCCGCCGAATTTCGGGCGTCTGAATTTAAAATCGAATCGCCGGAGTCCGCATTCGTTTCCGTATTTGCATTCAAAGCATTCACTTGCGCAAAACCGCTGTCCTCCGTCCGGTCAAGAATAATTGTCCTTCTGGGAGAATTCCACTGTTTAACCGCTTCTTCCATGCTTTGAACCACAACAGAATCAAGCATTTCGGAAGAGCCGAGTATTTTATCGAGAAGTTCAATTTTCTCTTTAAGCTCGTCGCGTTCTGATTCAAGTTCAATTCTGCTGATTCTTGTCAGTCTTCTCAGCTGCAGGTCAAGGATGTATCGCGCCTGAATCTCGTCAAGTTCAAAAGCATTCATAAGGCGCGTTTTGGCTTCTTCTGCGTTTTCAGACGTTCTTATGACTTTAATTGCTTCGTCAATATCCAGCAGAGCAGTCAAAAGCCCTTCGACAAGATGCAGTCTTTCAAGAGCCTTGTTTTTGCGGAATCTGCTTCGTCTTGCGATTACTTCTCTGCGGTGATCGATCCATACTTGAAGCAGTTCGCGCAGACCCATGGTTTTCGGCCGTCCGTTCACGAGGGCAACATTGTTGATTGTGAACGATTCCTCTAAAGGCGTGTATTTGAACAGCTGCGACAAAACCGCATGAGGGTCGAATCCGGATTTGATTTCGATGACGATTTTCAGACCGTTGTGACGATCAGACAAATCCACTGCGGAAGAAATGCCTTCCAGTTTTTTATTTTTTACTCCGTCGCTGATTTTTTCGAGAACTTTTTCCGGTCCTGCCATAAAGGGCAGTTCGGTTACTATAATCGCTTTTTTCCTTGCAGTGACGTTTTCGATGCGCGCAACAGCCCGGGTGACAAATGAGCCCCGTCCTTTTTCATAGGCATCTTTTATGCCGTCTCTGCCCATGATTATCGCACCGCCCGGCAGATCGGGGCCGGGAATGTATTTCATCAGTTCTTCGACGGAAGCATCAGGACGGGACATAAGATATTTTGCCGCTGCGACGGTTTCGCCGGGATTATGCGTAATCATGTTTGTCGCCATGCCCACGGCAATGCCTGAAGCTCCGTTTATCAAAAGATTCGGAACGGCAGAAGGCAAAACTGACGGTTCTTTTAACCTGTTGTCGTAATTGGGCACAAAATCGACCGTATCCTCATGAATCGAATCAATCATGCCCGCAGCCGGAGCGGCAAGACGCGCTTCTGTATATCGCGAAGCTGCCGGACCGTCGTCTGGAGAACCGAAATTTCCGTGTCCGTCGACAAGCGGAACTCGCATTGCAAACGGCTGAGCAAGACGAACCATTGCCTCATAAATCGCAGAATCTCCGTGCGGATGAAGTTTACCCATAACCTCGCCGACTACGCGGGCCGACTTCATGTAAGGTCTGTCGGGAGCAAGGTTCATCTGACCCATCTGATAGATGATTCTGCGCTGAACAGGCTTCATTCCGTCCCTCGCATCGGGAAGGGCTCGAGCGTAAATTACCGAATACGCATATTCCAGGAAGGAATTGCGCATTTCTTCGCTTAACGGAGTTTCGATAATATTTTCTTCTGTTGTTCGCGGGTCGTATTCTGCCGTTCGTGTGCTTCGTCTTGCCATGCTTCTCCTTACCGGACTGATTGTTTATTATTCCATACGGGTAGGGAAAACTTATTTTTTGCATGTCGCAGCCGGTTTCGCGCAATAAATTTTTGCCGAAGTTTTTATGCGCGACAAGCCGTTGTGGTTGAATAATTTTTATGTTCGCGAATTCTGATAAACTTCTTGATTTTGTTTCTGCAAAAACATTCAAATCTGCATATGCGGCAAGCGAAAACGGCGCAAGACATTTAAGCTGCGTTTTGCCTGCTGTTGCGGATGCTCTGGGAATCCCGACAAAAACAAGGCTTTACGGCAATTCAAAATTTTTGCGCGAAACTCTGAAAATCCCCGAAGCCGACTCTGCGGTCGCCGTTGTCGCCGACGGTCTGGGATTTTGGAATATTATGCAAAAAAAAGGACATTTCAAATATTTGAGAGCTCTTATAAGCGAAGAAATCAACTCAAAACCGATTATGACATGTCTTCCCAGCACGACAACAGCGGCAATGTCTGTTTTCGGAACCGGAACATGTCCTTCGATGACAGGAATGTACGGCTACACGCAGCTGAATCCCGCGAACGGAAAAATATCTCAAATGATTAAATTTCGCGATGCGCCGGCTCCGTCAGAACTGCAGCGAGAACCTACAATTTTTGAACAGCTGGCAAAGCAGGGCATTCGCGCGACTTCGGTAGGACTGAAAAAATTCGATTCGTCCGCGCTGACCGCTGCCGCTTTCAGGGGAGCACAATATAAAGGCTCAAACGATTTTAATGCGCAGATCGAACTGACCGCTCAGGCTGCAAAAACGCCGGGACTGACTTACCTGTACATGCCTGAGGCTGACAAAACGGGGCATTCGCACGGATGGGAATCGGAAAAATGGATTGCGGCCGCCGAAAATATCGATGCGAGGCTTGCTTCTCTGCGGCGAATGCTGCCTGAAGGGACTTTAATCGTCATTACGGCGGATCACGGGATGATTTCTTCAAATCCCGATTCTAGAATTGACATAGCGCAGCATGAACAGCTGACTCGCGGAGTAAAACTTGTCGGCGGAGAGCCCAGAGCAGTCATGCTTTATTGCGAAGAAGGCGAAAATGCCGAATGCGTTGCAGACAGGTGGCGTAATTTTTTGGAAGACAAAGCCCGGATTTTGACAAAAAAACAGGCTTTGGAAATGAGACTGTACGGTCCGGCTGAAGAAAGAACGGAACCGTATGTCGGAGACGTCATCGCTTTTGCTGCTTCAGATGTTACTTTGGTCGATTCGCGCATTCAGACCGATATTGCCACGCGGCTTCCTTCTGTGCACGGTTCCGCAACGATTGCAGAAACTCAGATTCCTCTTCTGATAGACATAGCGTAAAACCTTAAACTGCGCAAAATTAGGATTTAATCAAAAATTGACGCTGAACAAAACCCGGTACAGCTAAAACTTGACAATGCACAATGAGAAACGGTTATCCGAAAAGTATTTCATCCCAGCTTGGCACAGCCGATCTTTTGCTTTTCTTCTTTTGAGATTTTGCGTCGGACACGTTTTCGCGACTCGAATTTTCAGCAGTATTTCCGGCAGCGTCATTTGCAATATTGCCGCCGGATTTCGTCTGTGCTTCAGGCGCATGCGCAAAATCGCGAGCATAACCCGAATTGATTGAATTTTCAACGTTTTCGCTGCCGTCGCTCAAAGACTGTGCTGCAGAACCTGTATGTTCTTCGGCAGGAATTCCGATAAGTTCGTCCAAAGTTCCCTGAACCGGGCTGTTTTGCGCTGCCGCATTTTGAAAATTTCCTTGAGAAATCGCTCCTGAATTGTCTGAAATGTTCTCTGAGTTCGCAACAGGAGCGGAATCGGCGTAAGCATTCAGCGCCGGAATTTCCGTCTGCTGTGCGGAATATCCCATGGCAGCCGCCAGAGGGCTTCCCGCAAGATTTATCGATTCAGGCTGTATTTGCCGCAAAAGAAGCTTTGCCGGAGTATTTAAACATATAACCGCATTTGCCCGCATATTCCATGAAAACTCTGCGCGCGTTATTTTTTCGTTTACCTCAAAAGTTGCTTTTATGCGCCACGGTTCGCGATTGCGGCGCACAGCTGTCCATTCGATTGTTTTAGCGTTTGCTCTTGTGGAACTCAAAGTATCAAAAATGACTTCCTGAATCGTGCGGCCGCGCGTGTCTGCGGGACAGGCAGCCTGCAGAAACTGTTCTATCGCATATTGTTTTTCGGTTTCCACCG
The DNA here is from genome assembly GCA_900314875.1 of uncultured Actinomycetes bacterium. Classification (GTDB taxonomy): domain Bacteria; phylum Actinomycetota; class Actinomycetes; order Actinomycetales; family Bifidobacteriaceae; genus RUG039. The sequence continues at coordinate 347,400 of OMWX01000002.1, forward strand.
GTTTTGCAAAACGCCTTACAAGAGCATCGTCTATCGAGAAATCGCGGGCTGTTTGGGAAACGGAAGCGCCTGAACGGATTAAAGCCTGAATTGCGGAAATAGGAAGTGGACCGCTTTGTTTAGCCTCAGGCTTTTCCTCGTTTTCTCTGCGTATTTGAGCAGCGGACAGCACAGCCCGTTCGACCGACTCGTCGGCTTCGAGCAGGAATATTTCTCCGTCTGCTTCCAAAACCAAATCGCCCAAGTCGTTTACGCCTTTTAATGCGGCTCTTCTGTCCGAATTTGCCATGCTGACTCTCTCGATTCTTTTTGCGATATTACATATCCAATTGTATATTTTCGGCGTGTCAAATTTTGCGTATTTGATATTTAGTGTATTCTATGGCGCGTAGAGCGTTTTTCGCGAACATTTATGTTATAAAAGGATTTGAAAGAGAAGGAGAGAAAAATGCCGAAAGATTATGACAGTCCCCGCGATAAAGATGAAGCCGAAGAAAGCCTTGAAGCGCTTAGCAAACCTGCTCCCGTGCAGGGAAGCGACTTAGATGATGACGAGAATGCGCTGGCAGAGGATTATGAGCTTCCCGGAGCAGATTTGAGCAACGAGGATGCTTCCGTCACGGTTATTCCTTTGCAGGGCGACGAATTTGTATGTTCAGAGTGCTTCCTTGTAACGCATCGCAGTCAGCTTGCTTTCCGCAATGATTCAGGAGAACCGGTCTGCTCTGAATGTGCGGAATGACAGAGAAAAAAGCAGCAAAAGAGCGAATAATGTCTGACGAATCATACTGCGAACCTGAAAAAGTAGAAGTGCTTATCCGTTTCGACGGCAATAAAACAGCGATGCCTTCATATGCTCACGCATCGGATGCGGGCGCAGATTTGTGCGCTGCGCAAGATTTTTCTCTGGCGCCGTTCGAAAGAGCTCTTGTTCCCACGGGAATAAGTCTGGCTTTGCCGCACGGATATGTCGCGCTGATTCATCCGCGTTCCGGGCTGGCCGTTAAAAAAGCGGTTACGGTTTTGAATGCGCCGGGAACTGTCGATGCCGGGTATCGCGGAGAAATCAAGGTTCCGCTGATAAATCTGGATCCGAAGAACACTGTTTCTTTCAAGACCGGAGACCGCATCGCGCAGCTTGTTATTCAGCGTTACGCAAAAGCAGAATTTATCGAAGCGCAAATTTTGCCGGGATCCGACAGAAGCGAAAACGGTTTCGGTTCTACCGGTTTGCGACAGATTAAATAACTGCGATTAAAACGGATTTTTGTCCGCAAATTTTCGGAACAATCTGCGCGGCGCGTTTGCAGTTTGTCTGCGGTCGTGAAAAAATGAAAGGAAAGCGGGCGACCGGTTGAAGAATCGGTCGCCTTGCGGCGTATGTGTAACTGACAGTGCGAAAGGGAAGGAAGTTCTCGTGATTGACGGCGAAGACAGCATCAGAGAATACTCGGCTTACGCTTTAGGTTGCGAGATCAGCGAAGACCCTTCCGACCCGCTTCTTCCGATTTGGCAGGTATGCAAGTCTCACTATCCCGACGAAGACTTGTCTGTTTTGCACAGAGCATACGAACGCGCGGTCAGACAGCATACCGGTCAGCGAAGAAAATCCGGAGAGCCGTATATTATTCATCCGCTTGCAGTTTCGCAGATTCTTGCAGATTTGGGCATGGGGCCGAAAGTTGTTGCCGCAGGTCTTTTGCACGATACTGTAGAAGACACTGATTACACGCTTGACGAGTGTCGCGAAGAATTCGGAGATACGATTGCGGGTCTGGTCGACGGAGTCACAAAACTTACGAAACTCGAATACGGAGATTTGGCGCAGGCGGAAACGATTCGCAAAATGATTATTGCGATGAGCCGCGATGTGCGCGTTCTTGTGGTTAAACTTGCCGACAGGGTTCACAATGCAAGAACCTGGAGATATGTAAAAGCGCGAAGCGCGCGAAGCAAGGCCTTGGAGACCATTGACGTATATGCTCCTTTGGCCAACAGACTGGGAATCAATACGATAAAAACCGAGCTTGAAGAACTTTCTTTTAAAGTTTTGTATCCGGATGTTTATCCCGGACTCGTTATGGCCGTTCAGCGAAAAGTCGGACAGGGCGAGCTTAATCTTCAGCATGTCATAAACCATATAGAAACAGATTTGGGCGAGCAGAATATCGAAGCATATGTTGCGGGACGGCTGAAAGATCATTACAGCATATATCAAAAACTTCAGCGGGGACACGATCTGAGCGGAATATATGATCTTATTGCAGTAAGAATCATTACCGATTCGATTCGAGACTGTTATGCGGCTTTGGGAATAGTTCATTCCAGGTGGAGTCCGGTTCCGGGACGCTTTAAAGATTACATCGCAATGCCCAAACTGAATATGTATCAGTCGCTTCATACGACGGTAATAGGACCAGGCGGCCGTCCCGTGGAAATTCAAATTCGCACATGGGATATGCACAGGCGCGCAGAATTCGGAATTGCAGCGCATTGGAAATACAAAGAAAACGGGCAGGCGGGACGCGCTCTGTCTTCGCCCGACAAGTCCGACCGTGAACGCGAAAGCAATGTTGCAAGCAATTCGGACAAAATCGAACTTACCGAAGAAGACAGCCTCAAATGGATTCAAAATCTTGCTGACTGGACTAATGAGACTCCTTCGGAAGAATTCCTCGGAACGCTTAAAAACGATATCGGTCCGAAAGAAGTATACGTATTTACTCCCAAAGGAAATATAATTACTCTTCCGGAAGGAGCCACGCCGGTCGATTTCGCTTATGCGGTTCATACCGAAGTGGGACACAGAGCGCAGTCTGTTCGAATCAACGGTCGGATGATGCCCATGGATACCGTTCTTGAAAACGGGGACACAGTTGAAATTCTTACGTTTAAAAACGGACGCCCCAGCCCTTCTCAAGACTGGCTGTCTTTTGCAAAAAGCGCTAAAGCGCGCAATAAGATACGTCAATGGTTTGCCAAAGAGCGTCGCGAAGAATCTATTGAAGCCGGACATGAAGACCTTGTAAAAGCAATGCGCAAGCGCAATGTGCCGCTTAAAGAATTTATGAAGCCCGCATCTCTTGCGAAAGTCGCTTCGGAATTGAAACTAAATGATGCGGACAGTCTGTATGAAGCCATAGGAACGGGGCAGATTTCCACACAGAATGTTATTTCCCGTCTCGTAAAAGATTTTGAAGAGAAGAACGGCAAAGAATCCGAAGAGCTGATTCTAGCATTTAATAATGCAGTTTCCGAACGGAAAAAACGCCGCAAAAAAGACAGTGTCGGAGTCGAAGTCACCGGGCTTAAGGATGTGTGGGTAAAACTTGCCAAATGCTGCATGCCGGTTCCCGGGGATGCGATTATCGGGTTTGTTACCCGTCTGCAGGGCGTGTCTGTTCATCGCGAAGACTGCGAGAATATTATTTCAATGCGCAAGAAATCTCCGGAAAGAATTGTCGATGTCAGATGGACGACGTCTCGCGGAACATTTCTTGTAAAAATTCAAGTTGTCGCGCTTGACAGGGGGCATTTGCTTTCTGAAATTACGGGAGTGCTTTCGGATTTCGGAGTAAATATTTTTTCGGGTTCCCAGTCTACAAACGACGACCGGGTTGCGATAAGCGAATTTACATTTGAAATGGTCGAACCGTCTCTTCTTAACAGGCTTCTTACTCAAATCAGACGCATTGACGGAGTTTATGATGCATACAGAATCACCGGAACTGCAGACAATGACAGAAGAATGAGGCATTTGCGCCGCTGAAATTTTTGGTTCAGTCAGATTTTTCTCAACAGAAGTTAACCGGAATAAGTTCAACGTTAAGCAGAGATTTTTGTTCTAAAAATCATAACCTACTTAACCTATTGACACAGTAGGAAAAGAATGTTAATCTTTTTTCATGCTTCAAAATATCGAAAGGAAAAGCATGAATTTTAAAGGAATTCAGACATGCATGGCCATTCCGGAAAAAACGATTTTGAAAATCAGCATGCGAATGCGAATGTGCTGCGTTTGCTGTTGTTCTCGGAAAATAGTCTGCAATCTGAAAATATATTCCGCATAAAATTGCCGAATAACAGCAAAGATTGAGACTGAAGCCGGGAAAGAATCCGGATTTTTTATATTAAAAAATGCTGCAGCGAAAAAATATAAGCAGCAAGACGGACAAAAAGCCGAATATGTTTAAACCTGAAACAATTCGTGTTTTGAAACATTTTGTCGCAAACGAATAAGAAAGAAAAAGAGGACGGAAAATGAAGAAGCAGACTTTTGCGGGAATTAGAAAAACAGCCGCGTTTTTCGCGGCGGCAGCAGGAATAATCGCATTTTTAAGCGCATGCTCCGGAGTAGAAAGCGTGTCTAAAAATAACGGTTCTGAAGTTTCTTCGCAGTCTGACGGAAAATACCGCACTTTGGATGAAATAAAAAAGGACGGAAAAATCAATATCGGAGTGTTCTCCGATAAAAATCCGTTCGGTTACGTCGACGAAAATAACGAATATCGCGGATATGACATTTACTTTGCGGAAAGACTGGGCAAAGATTTGGGAGTCGAAATCAATTATGTTTCTACCGAAGCTGCGAACAGAGTCGAATATCTTAAAACCGGGAAAGTTGACATAATTCTCGCCAATTTCACTGTTACCGAAGAAAGAGCAGAAAAAGTCGATTATGCGTATCCGTACATGAAGCTGTCCCTGGGAGTTATTTCTCCCGACAGCCGCGTTATAAACGACCTTTCCGAAGTTAAAGGCGATGATGAGGTTATTGTAATCTCAGGAACCGTTGCAGAAACTTATCTTACGAAGAATTATCCGCAGATTAAACTGCAAAAATATGATACTTATGCGAATGCGAAAACGGCTTTGGAGAATCGAAACGGGATTGCATGGGCAAACGATAATACGGAAGTTATAGCTTTTGCCAAGCAAAACAGCGGATATACGGTAGGAATTTCGCAACTTGGCGAAAATCAGACGATTGCTCCTGCCGTAGCAAAAGGCAATTCGCAGCTGCTCGACCGGATTAACGAAGAGATAAAGATTTTGGGCGAAGAGAAGTTTTTCCACAAAGACTACGAGGAAACTCTTGCAGACACATACGGACTTGATTACGAGGACAGCCTTGTGATTGAGGGCGGGAAAATCTGACCGGAGACAGACAGATGAGAACGGATATTATCGGACAATATCTTCCGCTGTTCGAAAAAGCGGCAGTTTTGACGCTGAAACTGGGTTTTTCAGGAATAGCAATTGCCGCTTTAATCGGGCTTGCATGCGCGCTGATTCGATACTGGCGCGTGCCGATTTTTCAAAGAATTGCAGCCGTTTATATTGAAATCAGCCGCAATACGCCTTCGATTGTTCAGCTTTTCTTCATATATTACGGATTGCCGAAAATAGGTTTTCCGATTAACAGGTATGCATGCGCTGTCGCGGGAATCGCTTTTCTGGGCGGAAGCTACATGACCGAAGCGTTCAGAAGCGGTCTGGAATCCGTTGCTGCGGGGCAGTCGGAAGCAGGTTCGAGCCTGGGAATGACCAAAGTTCAGGTTATGCGTTACATAATTTTTCCGCAGGCTCTTTCCGTGTGCAATTCTGCTTTAATCGCAAATATGATTTTTTTGCTCAAAGAAACAAGCGTTTTTTCTGCAATCGGCGTTATGGATTTGATGTTTACGGCGAAAGACCTGATCGGAATGAGCTATAACACAACTGAAAGCCTGTTTCTTCTCGTTGTGTTTTATCTGCTCATATTGCTTCCGATTTCCGTTTTGGGAAGCTTTTCGGAAAGAAGGCTGAAAAAATATGTTTAATATGTCAAATTTGGGATTTGACATTCTGTTTAACGGGATGAATTTTCAAAGACTTTGCCAAGGATTGGCTGTTTCTCTGAAAATCAGCATGATTTCGATAATTCTGTGTTTTCCGCTCGGACTTGCCATGGGAATGCTTATGACCTTAAAAAATAAGGTTCTTCGCTTCTTTCTTCGCTTTTATTTGGAATTTATCCGAATTATGCCGCAGCTTGTTCTGCTTTATGTCATATATTTTGGCACGGCTTCGACCTTGGGCTTAAAGTTTACCGCAGAACTTGCTTCGATTATCGTTTTTACGCTTTGGGGAACTGCCGAAACCGGAGATTTGGTTCGCTCAGCGTTAAACTCCGTGCCCAAACATCAGCATGAGAGCGCAATTGCTTTGGGAATGAGCCCTTATCAGACTTTTATGCATATTGTTTTTCCGCAGGCTGTAAGAAGGCTTATTCCTCAGTGCGTTAATCTTATGACCAGAATGATTAAAACTACGTCTCTTGTTCTTATGATCGGAGTTACGGAAATAATGAAAACAGCTCAACAGATTATCGAAGCGAATCGCATGAGCAGTCCGAATGCGGCTTTCGGAGTTTATTTCGCAGTCCTTGTTATGTATTTTGTTCCCTGCTTTCTTTTGAGTCTGCTTGCAAGAAAACTGGAAAAACGTTGGAAATACTGACATCCTATATATTGCATAGCAGTCGCGTTGTGTTGTATGCATGTTTTTGATTTGCGATTTTGCAGCTGTTTTGCAAGAAGTGTCATGCATATTCGACTGCGCAGAACTGCCGTATCAAGAATTGAATTTTAATGCTCCTTTCTGCGCAGACGAAACGTATTTCAAACGATTTTTGAGGCATAAAGAAAACCTCCCGTTTTTCGAATGTCAGAAAAGCGGGAGGCGTTTTGCAATCCGTTCCGGTGTTTTGGTCTGATTCAGACCTGCGACTGCACGGCTTCGCTTCCTGTTTCTCCCGTGCGGATTTTAACTGCTCGTCTTATCGGATAACTGAAAATTTTTCCGTCGCCGGGATGTCCGGTAAAAGCCGTTTTCTTAATGGTTTCTATGGTTTTCTCTTCCCAATCGCCTGAAGATACGACGATTTCGAACTTGATTTTAGGAACTGTATGAACATTCACTTTCTGTCCGCGCACGAACTCGCAAACGCCTCTTTGAGCGCCGTAACCGGCAACTTGATAGGCGGTCATTCCGTTAATTCCTATTTCTGCAAGCGCATTGCGAACATCTACGAACATTTCGTCTCTGACTATCGCCTCAATTTTTATCAGTTCGATTTCTTTTTTGCCGTCTGTCATTTTCGGTTCAGTCATTTTTTCTCCTTTAAACTGCCAAAATCGTTCAAACTTGTCATAAATTGTTCAAAGTTCGGTTTTGCTTACTCTAAACCGTTGAATGCGGGATATGCAGATTCGCCGTGCTCGGTTGCGTCCAAACCGAGCATTTCATCTTTTGCGCCCGCGCGAATCGGTCCTGCAATCATGCGGGTAAGGAAAAAACATATAAGCGTTCCTGCGACTGAAATTGCTATTGTTATGGCAATTCCTTCCGCTTGCGCCCAGAATTGTTTCCAGTTTCCAAAAACTGCTCCGTCAACTCCGCCGATATTTTCAGCCGCAAAAATTCCTGTAAGCAGTCCGCCCCAAATTCCGCCGACCCCATGGCAGCTGAAAGCATCCAAAGCATCGTCAAATTTGAGTTTTTTCTTTGCGAAGGAAATGAACAGGAAACATACCTGCGCGGATGTAAAGCCGATGATAAGCGAAGCCCAAATCGGAACGAATCCCGCAGCCGGAGTTATTCCGACAAGACCCGCAACCAGTCCGGTGCAAGCTCCGATAAGAGTCGGTTTTTTATATGCGATCATGTCGCAAATCATCCATGCGAGAAGCGACGCGGCTGCCGAAGTTATTGTGGCTGCAAAAGCGTGAGCTGCCTGTCCGTTTGCCTCCAGGGCGCTTCCGGCATTAAAACCGAACCATCCGAATGCAAGAATCGCTGCTCCCAAGACGACTGTAGGAATATTGTGAACGCGGTAAACCGCTTTTTCGTAATCATAACGCTTTCCCAAAATAATGCACAGAACCAGCGCGGATATTCCGGAACTTATATGCACAACGTCTCCGCCGGCAAAATCAAGAGCTCCTATTCCGTCTGCTGAGAGCAGTCCGCCCTGCGCCCAAACCATGTGCGCCAGCGGATAGTAGACGATAACAGACCAGAAAACAATAAAAAGAAACAGAGATTTAAACTTCATTCTTCCCGCAACCGCGCCCGTTATCAGAGCCGGGGTAAGAATCGCAAACATCATTTGGAAAACAGAAAAAACCATATTCGGTATTGCAGAATCCTGAGAGTATCCTTCGGTTAAAGAAACGCCTTCGTATCCGGCCCAGTTCAGATTTCCTATAAAACCGTTTTCGGACGGCGAAAATGAAAGAGAATATCCGAACAGCACCCACATAACCGCGCCTGTTCCGATAATGAAAATTGAGGACATCATTGTATTGACAACATTCTTTTTTCTGACCAGACCGCCGTAAAACATGGCAAGTCCGGGCGTCATAAAGAAAACGAGCGCAGAGCAGATGATCATGAACCCGATGTTTCCCGCATCCATTTTTTCTCCTTAAACTTCAAATGTTTAACAGTTTGCAACTGATTGCATAAAAAGTTTTAACTTGCGCAAATTAATTTTTTGTTTCGCTTTTGTTTCGATTGAAAATTCCGCTGACGTTAAAAAGCTTTTTGACATACGGCTTTCTGGACAAAATGATGCAAATACGGCAAAAAATTCTGTGGGAAATCGCAGCCGGGTGTGCACAAAAAGCGCAAAAACAACGCAAAAACGGATGAATCGTCCGCAAAGAAGATTGAGAAGGAAATAATTTTAAACAGATTTTACATGATTGTAATCTGATTTATAAAAAACGGGACAGACTTTTTTAAGTCCGTCCCGCAAATAATTGTTCACAAAATTTTACTGAACCGCGTTAAGCCACTGCTGCTTGGTTGCTTTCTCGGCTTCAAGAGCAGCTTTTTTGTCTGCATCGGTTTCGGCAGCGATTTTCTCGTCCAATTCCTTCAGCTGCGCATTAAGCTGAGCGACAAAACCCGACTTTCTTGCGTCTGTTTCGCTGTTAGTCTTCTTCCACTGAGAATCTTCGACTTCCTTGATCTGTTTTTCTACATCGTCAAGAGCGTTTTCAATTCTGCGAAGTTCAGTGCGCGGAACATGTCCGATTGCATCCCATTCCTCTTGGATTTTAGCAAGTTCCGCTCTGGCTTTCTTCGCCGATTCCGCATCTTCAACGGGAACAAGAGCTTCGGCTTTGGCGAGCAATTCTTCCTTTTTAACAAGATTTTCTTTTTCGTCCGCGCTTACTTTGTCGCGATCGGCCTGTCTTGCGTTAAAGAAAGTGTCGGCCGCAGCGCGGAAACGTGCCCAAAGCTCGTCATCCGTTTTGCGTCCCGCGCGTCCGGCCTGTTTCCATCTGTTCATAAGATCGCCGAACTTTCGTCCGGTTTCTGCCCACTGAGTCGAATTTTTAATTTCTTCGGCTTCGGCGATAATCGCTTCTTTCATGGTTTTTACGTTTTCGCGCTGAATGTCGCGAGCCTGAGCCCACTTGCGGCGCGAAGAATTAAAAGCGGATCTCGCAGCGGAAAAACGCTTCCACAATTCATCGTTTACGTTCTTGTTCAGACGGACAGAATTCTTCTGATGCGTCTGCCAGCGGTCAAACAGGTCGCTGAATTTGTCGGCAGTTTCCTTCCAATTCGTGCGATCGGAAAGATTTGCGGCAAGCTGTTCTGCTTCTTCGACAATTTTTTTGCGCTCTTCATATGCTTTTTCGACAGCTTCTGCATGAGCCTTGGAAATTTCTTCCTTTTTTGCTGCCGCTTTTTCTTTAAGCTTTGCAAATGATTCGCGCAAAGCGGGAATATTGCCGACAACCTCGGGATTTTCCGTCTCTTTTTCAAGAGTTTTTACAGTTTCGTCAATTTCGCGCGTTTTTACGTTTTTTGTCGACAGACGCGAAATAAAAAGATCTACTCTCGATTTAAGATCCAAATATCTTTTGGCATAGAATCCGAGAGCTTCTTCTTTGTTTTCGGCATCCGGATACTGTCCGACCGCCCTTTCTTCGTTTCCGTCTTTGACATATACGGTGCCGTCATCGGAAACGCGCCCGAATTTTTCTGCATTATTAATGTCTTCTTCCGAGTGCTGAACTGCAACGGGAGCGGAAACTTTCGGCGTTTTCTTTGCAAAAGCCGCAGGAGACGGAGCATTCGGCTTTGTTGCCGATCCGGTCTTCTTCTCCTTATCTGCATTGACATTCGCCTTTGTGCTGTCTGGCGTGGTTACGGTCTCGTCGGACATAGTCATCTCCTTGAATGAGGAAAGTGAAGGAAAAAGCATCGCGCAAATTTCCACAACATAATCTATTATAAGGAATCGTGGTAAAAGGTGCATCTATATCAGGATTTCCGGAATGGCTCCCGTCAGAAAAAGCGGTAGAGCAGCGTGTTTGCGACACGCTCAGAACGATTTTTGAGCTCAACGGTTTTATAGGTATCGAAACTCGCGCGGTGGAAACCGGAGCAAGTCTTTTGAAAAAAGGCGAAACAAGCAAAGAAATATATCTTCTCAGCCGTCTTCAGGAAGTCGGTCGCGAGTCCGACACTCCGATTGAAGACAGGCTGGGGCTGCACTTTGATTTGACTGTGCCGCTGAGCAGATATGTCGTTGAAAATGCGGGTTCGCTGACTTTTCCTTTCAAACGCTGGCAGATTCAGAAGGTTTGGAGAGGGGAGAGACCTCAGGAAGGGCGTTTCCGCGAGTTTGTTCAGGCAGACATAGATGTTATAGGACAGAATGAATTGCCGGATCACTACGAAGTCGAACTGCCTCTCGTAATGGTTTCTGCTTTGGAAAAACTTCGCGAATTCGGACTTCCGGCAGCGACTGTGCATGCAAACAATCGAAAACTTTCAGAGGGTTTTTATCGCGGAATCGGTTTGGAAGACATCGAAGGCGTTTTGCATCAGATAGACAAAATCGACAAAATCGGACCTGAAGAAGTATCGCGTCTTCTGAAAGAAGAGTGCGGCGCGTCCGATTCTCAAGCGGAGGCATGTCTTAAGCTCGCCGGAATTCAGTCATCCGACAGCAAAGAACTTGTCGAAACCGCGGAAGCGCTGGCAGACGAATACGGAATTGACAAAACCTGCGAAGCGCGCGAACTAATGAATCAGGGTCTGAGGACTTTGTCGATGATTGTCGAAAAAGCCGCTTTGATTCGTCCCGAATCGATTATCGCTGATTTGAAAATCGCGCGCGGACTGGATTATTACACCGGCTCCGTTTACGAGACATTCCTTGAAGGAGCGCAGTCTCTCGGATCGGTATGTTCCGGAGGGCGTTACGACAAGCTTGCTTCAAAAGGAAGCAGAACATATCCCGGCGTCGGACTGTCAATCGGCATGTCCAGGCTTGTTTCGTATATGCTTCATTCGTCCTCAGCCCGCCCGGCGCGCGTTTCCCCGGCAAGCGTTCTTGTTGCCGTATGGAATGAAGAAGACCGTTCAAGGTCGGACAGAATTGCCGATGATCTTCGCAAGCGTTCTATTGCCTGCGATGTGGCTCCGTCTGCCGCAAAGCTCGGCAAGCAGATAAAATATGCCGACAAGCTCGGCATTCCGTATGTCTGGTTCCCGGGCGAAAACGGCGAAAGCGACGAAGTAAAAAATATTATTACCGGAGAACAGGAAACGGCAGATGCCGATTCCTGGCTTCCTGAAGAAAAATATGCTTCAAACAAGATAATTTTCGGATAATTTATTTTCGACAGTTTGCGAGTCTGCCGCTCGCGTATGCCGATTTTGCGCAAGAGCGCCGAAATTTTTCGCGTTGCCGGTATATGCGGCGGTGTAGTCTTGCAAGTATAAGAAATTTTAAGTATTTTGTCTGCGGTCAGACGCTTTAGGGCAGCCTGGCCGCATATGCGAATGATTAAGAGGTGGAAATATGAGCCGGACGGCTTACAGAACACATCGCGTAAATGATGTGACAGAAAAACTGACTGGTCAGGAAGTTACCGTTTCCGGCTGGGTAGATCGCCGCCGCGATCACGGAGGCGTTGCTTTTTTGGATGTGCGCGACAGCAGCGGTCTGGTGCAGGTTGTCGTTTATGACGAAGAAATTGCGCGTCCTTTAAGAAGCGAATTCGTCGTCCGCATAACGGGCGAAGTGCGCGAACGTCCCGAAGGCAACGAAAACAGCCGTCTTGCGACCGGAAAAATCGAAATTGTCGCGAAAAAAGTAGATGTTCTCGCAAAGTCCGCAGCTCTTCCTTTCCAAGTGTCCACAGCTTTGGCGAATGAAACTTCCGAACAGCTTCCCGGCGACGAAGTTCGTCTTAAATACCGCTATCTTGATTTGCGCAGACCGCAAATGCAGAACAACATCCGCATGCGTTCGAACATGGCAAAAGCTGCGCGCAATATTTTGGACAAGCTCGGATTTACCGAAGTCGAAACGCCGACTTTGATTAAATCGACTCCTGAAGGCGCTCGAGATTTCGTTGTTCCCGCGCGTCTGTCTCCGGGTTCCTGGTATGCGCTTCCTCAGTCGCCTCAGCTTCTTAAGCAGCTGCTTATGGTTTCCGGCGTCGAACGTTATTACCAGATTGCGCGATGCTACAGAGATGAAGATTTTCGCGCTGACCGCCAGCCTGAATTTACGCAGCTGGATATGGAATTAAGTTTTGTGGATCAGGAAGACGTTATCGCTATAGGAGAGCAGGTTATTAAAGCTGTCTGGGAATCTGCGGGATTTGAAGTTGAAACGCCTTTTGAACGCATCTCTTATGCCGATGCGATGAATTTTTACGGTTCAGACAAACCTGATTTGCGTTTTGACAACAAGCTTGTCGATTTGACCGAGTATTTCAAAGACACTCCTTTCCGCGTTTTCAAAGCGGAGTATGTAGGAGCTGTCGTATATGCGCAAGCTGCAGATCTGCCCAGACGACAGTTTGACGCATGGCAAGAATGGGCTCGCCAACGCGGAGCAAAGGGTTTGGCATACGTGCAGTTTGCAGAAGACGGAACTCTTAAAGGGCCTGTTGCGAAGAATCTCTCTGATTCCGAGCGTGAAGGCTTGCGCGAAGCGGTGAACGCAAAGCCGGGAGACGCAGTATTCTTTGCTGCCGGAGCGAAAGAAGCTTCTCAGACTCTGTTGGGAGCTGCCCGCGTCGAGATAGCGAAACGTTCCGGACTGTTGGATCCGAAAAAGTTTGCTTTTGCATGGGTTGTCGATTTTCCGCTTTTCAAGCCGACCGACAATCCTGACGATGATGACATTTCCGTAGGCAACTCTGACTGGACTTCAATGCATCATCCTTTCACAATGCCTTCGGCGCAGCATATCGATACTTTCGATAAAGATCCGGGCAGCGCGTTGAGCGATGCTTACGATATCGTCTGCAACGGAAATGAAATCGGCGGAGGTTCTGTCCGCATTCACCGCGACGACATTCAAGATCGCGTCCTGAATGTTTTGGGAATTGACGAAAAAGAAGCGCAAGACAAATTCGGATTCCTGCTGGAAGCATTCAAATACGGAGCTCCTCCTCATGCGGGAATTGCTTTGGGGTGGGATCGCGTTGCCGCAATTTTGGCTGGTGAAGATTCTATTCGCGATGTTATCGCATTCCCTAAGTCCGGCGGCGGCGCAGATCCTCTGACCGGAGCTCCGGCTCCTATTTCGGACGAACAGCGTGCGGAAACCGGCGTTGATTACGATCCTGAAGAAGACGAAGAATAAACTGTTGAAAACAGAATAAAACTTGCGTTTACAACGCAAAAAAAAAAATCCGGAAATGTTCGTCTGAGCGCTTCCGGATTTTTTAGTCTTCGCTGTCTGCTGTTCTCTGGCTGTTTTTTGTTATTGCTGTTTTCAAAAAGTCAGTTTAGAAATTTTTTATTAATCTTCAAGACAGAGGGTTTTAACTCCCAAATACAGACCGCATTGCGCGGCGATATCATTCCATTGCCAGTCGCCGCTCAAAACTCTCTGTCTGCCGGCTTCTCCCATCTTTTTCCGCAATCGAGGATTGTCAAACAACTGAATAATGCGTTTTGCGACATCATCCGGATCTGTTCCTTTGACAAGGAAACCTGTTTTTCCGTGTTCTACGGCATCGCATGCGCCTCCCGAATGTCCCGCGATAACGGGTTTTCCGCAAGAAGCCGCTTCAAGAAAAACAATGCCCAGACCTTCAAAGTCAAGCCCAAAATTTCGCGTAAAACAGGGCATTGCAAATATGTCGGCCGCCGAATACCAAGAGCGCAGAGTCTTAAAATCGTCGGCGGGGATAGAATCGTTGAAAACAATATTTTTGTTTGCTTTCAGTCCCAGTTCGTCTGCCAATTTTCGGCATTCCTCCGACTGCGGACCTTTTCCGACCGCAAGAAGCCTGGCATTCGGATATTTTCGCATAACTTTCGGCCATGCTTTGATTAATGTTTTCAATCCTTTTCTTTCGACGATTCTTCCCACGCATATCGCAATCGGATCATCATTCGAAAACCCGAGAGCCGAGCGAACTTCGTCTCCGTCGCCGGTCGGATAAAAACGTTTCGAATCAACGGCGGGAACGAGTCTTTTCAGTTTAATTTTGTCTTCATCGCGGAGAACGGAATTTATCACGCGCTTTGTATATGAGGAAATATAGGTCAGAACATCAACGTTTTTCCCTATGTTCGCAATTGCTTTTTTCGCTGCCGGCAATTTTGCCCAAGCGGCTTCATGTCCGTGAGATATCGCGACAATCCGTTCTGCTCCCGCGCGTCTTAAAACGGGACTCATAAGAGCCAGAGGAGCGGCTGCGCCGAACAAAACCCGGTCGCATCCGTTTTCTTTGAAAGCTTTGACAATGCGTTTGCGCTGAGAAGGAGAGCCGTAAAGCGTCGAATTGCTGTCGCGCAGAATTTTTCTGTCAAACTGAGCGTCAAATTCTCTGCTTCCCGGGCAGTGCGACGTGTAAATAACAAGCTCGTCTTTTTTTAATCTTCTCGCGATTTCATAATTAAACGACTCTATTCCTCCGCGGGACGGATAAAAATCATTTGTGACAAGCAAAGTTCTCATTAAAAGCCTTTTCCTTTGAAAATATGCGCTGATCGGTTTCGGTTTTGCCGGCTTTCCGCGCAAGATGCACATATTGAGTTTACATCCTTGTAAAATTTATTGCAGACAAAAAATGCACGAAAACGAAGGAAGCGCGACGTCAGGCATGGAATCAGAAGATACGGCAGAAAAACAAAAATTTGAAAATATGGCGCAGGCGGCCGTTTATTTGCGCGAAAAATACGGCAGCGACATACCTGACGAGGATATTTTGGACGCATTTTTTTCGCAGGCGAAGCAAATGTTCGCAATTGATCCCTGGCCTCATCAGGAAGAAGCGGTTATATCGCTTATTTCCTCGAATCATACTGTTGCCAACACTCCCACCGGCTCCGGAAAATCGCTTATCGCGCTGGGAATGCATTTTATTGCGATGTGCAGGGGAAAGAAATCTTTTTATACTGCTCCGATAAAAGCGCTTGTTTCCGAAAAATTTTTTGATCTTGTGAAAATTTTCGGTGCGGAAAATGTGGGAATGATTACCGGAGATTCTCACATTAACGCTTCGGCTCCGATTATCTGCTGCACTGCAGAAATCCTGGCAAATCGCGCCTTATGCGAAGGGGAAAAAGCAGATATCGGATTTGCTGCCATGGACGAGTTTCATTTTTACGCAGATGCCGAGCGCGGATGGGCTTGGCAGGTTCCGCTTATAACTCTTCCTCAAACGATTTTTCTGCTTATGAGCGCGACGCTGGGAGATATGACGGACATCTGCGATTCGCTGGAAAAGAAAACCGGAAGAAAGGTCGATGTAATATCCGATGCGGCAAGACCGATTCCGCTTGAATACAAATATGTGTTGACTCCGCTGTCTCAAACAGTCGAAAATGAACTGAAAAAGGGGAATGCGCCTTTATATGTCGTTCACTTTTCTCAGATAAGCGCAGCAGATACGGCTCAGGCTCTTTCGAATTCGAATGTCAGCACGCGAGAACAGCGCGAACAAATCAAACGTGAGATCGCAGGAACGAAATTCAGCACGGCTTTCGGCAAAAACTTGCGCAGACTGCTTCTGACCGGCGTAGGAATTCATCATGCCGGAATGCTTCCGAGGTACAGGCGTCTTGTAGAACAGCTGTCGCAAAAGGGTCTGCTTCCGGTTATCTGCGGCACCGACACTCTGGGAGTGGGAATCAATGTTCCCATTCATACCGTTGTTTTTACGTCATTGACCAAATTTGACGGAAATCGCACAAGAAAACTGAAAGCCAGAGAATTTCACCAGATTGCGGGTCGCGCCGGCCGTTCCGGATTCGATACTGAAGGCATGGTAATCGCTTTGGCTCCCGAATTTGAAATCGAAAATGCGGTCGCATTCGCTAAAGCGGCATCAGATCCCAAAAAACTTAAAAAATTAAAGAAAAAGAAAGCTCCGGAAGGATTTGTTTCATGGAATGAAAAAACATTTGACAAACTGATCGAATCCGAACCGGAAAAACTCAATCCGCATCTGAAAATCACGAATTCTATTGTTCTTGCTGAAGTTTCTCAGGGAGGAAACGCTTACAGGCGCATAAAAGAACTTATTAACGACTCTCTGCAGACAAGCGAAACAAAAGAAAAACTTATTAACCGAGCCGCAGAAATTTTTTCTACGCTCATAGACTCGAAAGTCGTCGAATCCTGGGAATATGACGACGGAAGCATCGAATATTCGACAACAGTCGATCTTCCCGACGATTTTGCGCTCGACCAGCCGCTTTCGCCGTTCCTTCTTGCAGCAATCGAACTTTTCGATCCGGAATCGCCCGACTATGCTCTTAACGTCATATCCGCTGCGGAAGCCACTTTGGAAAATCCGCCGCAAGTGCTCAAAGCGCAGAAACGCAAAGCCCGCGACGAAGCAATGCGCGAAATGAAAGACGACGGAATCGAATATGACGAAAGAATGGAACGGCTTGAAGAAGTCACGTATCCGCAGCCTCTGAAAGACATTCTCGAAGCATCGTTCGAAAAATATTGTTCGGATGTTCCCTGGGCGAAAGACTACAGTATTGAACCCAAATCCGTCATACGTGACATGGTCGAAACCGCGTCCGATTTTTCAGGATATATTTCCAGGTATGCAATTTCGCGTTCGGAAGGAACTCTCTTGCGTTATCTTTCCGACGCATACAGATGTCTTTCGCGCACAATCCCGCGCAGCAAACGCAACGAACAGCTTGAAGACATAACCGCATGGCTTGCGGTTGTCGTCCGTTCAATTGATTCTTCTCTTGTGGACGAGTGGGAAAAAGCCGCAATGCTTTCGCGCGGAACGATTTCGGGCGAAGAAACAGCCAATTTTGCCCTGACTGCGCCTTCAGCCGAGAAAAATGAGATAGTAAAGGACAGGAGAGGACTTTCTATTCTGATTCGAAACGCGCTTTTTTACAGAGTCTGTCTCATGGCTGCCGACAATCCGGAAGAACTGGGACAAATCGATGCAAACCAAGGAATGTCTTTTCATGACTGGGATGACGTTCTCGAAGAATTTTACAAAGAACACGAAGGCATAAACATCGATGCCAATGCGAGAAGCGCAAAATTTTTCATCCTTGACGACTCGCGGGAACATACGGAACATGTCTGGCATGCAAAACAGATAATTGACGATTATGAATCGGACAGAGACTGGGCAATCGAAGCGGATATTGATTTGGACGCGTTCGAAAGCGAAGGAGAAATAATCTTCGACAATTACAAAGCGGGACCGGCAGAAACGCTGATCTGAAAATCTTTCGAACAAATATTCAATATGTGTGGCATAATATCATTATGTCCCGCAAGCCGAATATGCCGAATATGAACCGAATGCAAACCCGAACAATAAGCTGTTCTTTCGCAAAAGATTTCAAAGCTCCCGAAAGCGAGAAAATTCGCGAAACATTTGACGGCATTGCCGAAAAATATGATTTGGCGAATGTTTTATGCTCTTTCGGTCTGAGCGCATACTGGACTCGTTCGGCTGCGCGCGCGGTTATCGACTCTGCAAGCTGCAAAACAAAACAGCAAAAATCTTGCGAAAAACAGCCTTTGAAAATTCTTGATCTGGCTTGCGGAACAGGACAGGTTTCGTATGCGCTCGCCTCTTTGGGAGCAAAAGTTGTCGGAAGCGATTTTTCGGAAGGAATGCTGAACAAAGCGAAAAACAGACTGAACAAAAAATCGGCTTTTGAAAGAAAATCGTTGAAAAAAATGCGTTATGCTCCAGAATTCGTCTGCGCAAACGCAGAAAACCTGCCGTTTGAAGACAATTCCTTCGACGCGGCCGTCACTGCTTACGGACTGCGCAATATGAAAAACAGGATACAGGCGCTAAAAGAACTCAAACGCGTGATAAAACCCGGAGGAACGGCAGTCATACTCGATTTTGACAATCCTCAAAACAATTTTTTGCGCTCGCTGTATCGCGCATATAATCGAATTGTTCTGCCCTCAGCCGGAATGATTATCGCAAAAAATAAAGAAGCATACGCGTATCTTGCGCACAGCATAAGCACATGGGGCGGCAGAAAAGAAGTCTGTTCTCTGTTGCACGGCGCCGGTTTTAAGCAAATCGAGTCGCGTACGGAAACTTTCGGCGCAGTGTCGATATGCAGAGCGAAAGCGCCGGAAAAAACGGATGACTATTGTTCGAATGCAAATTATCATAAAAGAACGGGAAACAAGAAATGAAAAACAATACGCTTTTTGACGCTTCCGAATCGCCTGAGCTGCTTCGTCCTCTTGCCGTGCGAATGCGGCCTGAAACGACGGACGAAGTAATAGGGCAGGAGCACGTTCTTTCCCGGGGTTCTCCTTTGAGAACCGTTGCCGAGCCTGCGCAAACGTCAGGGAAAACCGCTCCGGCTTCAATTATTTTGTTCGGTCCTCCGGGTGTGGGGAAAACGACGCTTGCATATATTGTCGCAAAGCAGTCAGGCCGCGCTTTTGAAGAGCTTTCCGCAGTGACCTCCGGAGTAAAAGACGTGCGGAATGTGCTTGTTGCCGCTCGAAACAGGCTGATTGTCGAGAACAAGGAAACAGTTCTGTTTATTGACGAAGTTCACAGATTTTCCAAATCTCAGCAGGATGCGCTTCTTCCAAGCGTGGAAAATCGCGACGTGACTTTTATTGCGGCCACAACCGAAAATCCTTCTTTTTCAGTTATTTCGCCGCTTTTATCCAGATCTGTGGTTGTAAAACTTCATTCGCTTGACGAAGAACAGATTCGAAAAGTAATCGAACGCGCAATATCTTCTCCGAAAGGACTGAACGGCGAAATAAAAGTCGAAACCGAAGCGATTGACGACATCGTCAGGCTTTCTTCCGGGGATGCGCGCAAATCGCTTACGATACTTGAAACCTGCGCGAGCGCAGCAGCAAAATCAAATGAGAAAAACCCGATTATTACGGTTCAGACCGTTTCAAATGTTCTTAACACTGCCGAAGTCAGATACGACAAAACGGGCGACAATCATTATGACGTTATAAGCGCGTTCATAAAATCAATGAGAGGCTCAGACCCTGATGCTGCAATACATTATCTTGCAAGAATGATTCGCGCAGGCGAAGATCCCAGATTCATAGCGCGCAGAATAATGATTGCCGCTTCGGAAGAAGTCGGCATGGCAGCGCCTCAGATTTTGCAGACTGCAGTCGCGGCCGCCCAGGCTGTCGCGCTTGTCGGAATGCCGGAAGCGCGAATAATACTTGCCCAAGCGACAATCGCAGTTGCCACAGCTCCCAAATCCAATGCGAGTTATATGGCAATCGACAAAGCATTATCAGATGTGGATGCGGGAAGAATCGGCGAGGTTCCTCTTCATTTGCGAAATGCTCCGACAAAACTTATGAAGGAATGGGGCAATCATGAAGGATATATTTACGCTCATGATGCCCCGTCTGCAGTTGCGGCTCAGCAGTATATGCCCGACGAACTTGAAGGACGGCAGTATTATGAACCTTCGGACAGAGGATATGAAAACGAAGTAAGCGCTCGTCTGAAAAAAATACGCGCAATACTGCATTCGAAATCGCAAAAACAAAAATAGCAGCGTGTAAAATTTCTAATACCGAAACAAATAAACAGCGAACCGTTTAACTGCGAAACATTGCGGAAACACAGAGCGGATATGATGTTTTCATTTGCATATCGCGGTTTGTTGCGCGGCAAAGCCGGCTTGCGGCACCCAAACTGCTGCTCTGCGGTTTGAGTTCTAATCGCCGATTAAATTAAAAAGTATCCTGCTTAAATTAAAAGCATTTACAGACGGGACAGATATGAGTTGCGAAACGAATATAAATATTGCTTTGGCGCAGATTGACACGCGCACGGCCGATATTGAAGCAAATGCGGAGAAAATCCTTAAATTCGCGCTTTGCGCACATGAAGAAAACAATGCCGATGTCGCCGTTTTCCCTCAGATGAGTCTTCCGGGTTTTCCTCTCGGCGACATTGTTCTGCGTTCTTCGTTCCGCAAAAACGTTAAAAATGCTTTGAACAGTCTCGCAGACAAGCTTGTGCAAAACGGTTTGGGAAGCATGTTTGTTCTTGTCGGAACATTGTCGGAAAACAGTTTTAATGAAAAACGCGAAAGCGGAGACATTGCCGTGCTTCACGAAGGCAAAGTTTCTGTTTTAAATGCATTCAGCGACGGATTCGGATTCTTCGAAATCAAAAACCGCATTATTGCAACCTATGTGTGCAATGATTTTGCAGACAACGATTCAAAAGCGGTTTTAAATGCCGCAAAAACATTGCAGCAAAACAAAAAAGCCGATGCTTTGATTATTGCGGACAGTTCGCCTTTCGAGGAAGGCAAATCCGAGCTTAAAAATGAAGTTTTTGCCAAAATCGCTCAAAATATAAAAGCGCCCGTTATTTATGCGAATCAGGTCGGCGGTCAGGACGAATTTGTTTTTGACGGCGCGAGTTTCGTTTTGTCTCCTGAAGGCAGACAGCTGGCTGTTTTGAAATCTTTCCGGGAAGATTTGATCGCATGGACTCTTCCTCAGCCTGATTTTGACGGAGAATATCCTGTCGGGCGCATAGAGCCGAGCATGAGCGGCGACGAACAGGTTTATCGCGCCTGCGTGCTGGGTCTTAAGGATTACATCGAAAAAAATAATTTCTCGGGAGCTGTTCTGGGGCTGTCCGGAGGAATCGACTCGGCTCTGGTCGCCGCAATGGCAGCCGATGCGTGCGGAGGAGAAAATGTTACGGGAATTTCCATGCCCACGAAATATTCTTCCGACGGTTCCAAAGACGATGCTGCCGATCTCGCCGGGCGCATCGGAGCAAAATATGAAGTTCAGCCTGTTGAGAACGTTTTTGAAACATTCGCAGAACAATTGGATGCAAAAGGGGTTGCAGCAGAAAATCTTCAGGCAAGATGCCGGGGGATTATTGTTATGACATATTCTAATTCGCATTCTCTTCTTGCATTGGCAACAGGCAATAAGTCCGAGGCTTCATGCGGTTATGCGACCATGTACGGAGATACTTGCGGAGGATACGCTCCGATTAAGGATGTGTACAAGACGCGCGTATGGCAGCTGGCTCGATGGCGCAATGCTTATGCGGAAAAAAGAAACGAGATTCCTCCCATTCCGGAAAACAGCATTATCAAACCTCCCAGCGCGGAATTGCGTCCCGATCAAAAAGATTCGGACTCTCTGCCCGATTATGATAAGCTTGACGCGATTTTGCAGGGATATATTGAAAAATCATACGGTTTGGCAGAGCTGACTGCCGAAGGATTCGATGAGGAAACAGTGCTTAAAGTCATGCGGCTTGTCGATATGTCCGAATGGAAACGCCGGCAGTGCCCGACAGGTCCGAAGGTTTCTTCGTGCACATTGGGAATTGACCGCCGCATACCGATAACAAAAGCCGATAATGCACACTGAAACAAAATAAGGCGCTTGAAAATTCGAAACGAAAATGTCGCGATGCTGTCATGAACTTTATTTGAAACGCGGTGTTGCGATGTTTTCTTTTTGCAGCATATATCGAAACATCAAATTTTTGCGAAATTACGACTTCCAAGAACCCGTTTTTTGAGCGTGACATTGCGAAAAAAGGCATTATAATGGATTATGGTGTCGACAATATTGTTGCACTGATGCGGTATTAGAACTAGGAAAGATGTGTTTAATATGGATTCAACACAGATGAATTTATCTGTTGCGGATGAACTGAGTTCTAAAGCCTGGGAAGGTTTTGAGCCGGGGAATTGGCAGAATGATATAGACGTTCGTGATTTTATTCAGAAGAATTATACTCCATATGAAGGCGACGAATCATTCCTTGCCAATGCAACGGACAAGACAAAGCATTTGTGGAATCTTTTGGACGAGCGTTATTTGTCTGTAGAGCGCAAGCAGCGCGTATATGATGTAGATACTCATACTCCTGCAGACATCGATGCTTTTCCGGCAGGTTATATTGACGAACAAGACAACGTCATTGTCGGTTTGCAGACCGACGTTCCGTGCAAGCGCGCTATGATGCCCAACGGCGGATGGCGTATGGTCGAGCAGGCTATTCTGGAAGCCGGAAAAGAACCCGATCCTGAAATCAAGAAGATTTTCACTCGCTACAGGAAAACTCACAACGACGGAGTATTCGGCGTATACACTAAGAGAATCAAGACAGCGCGTCACAGCAAGATTCTCACCGGTCTTCCCGATGCATACGGAAGAGGCCGAATTATCGGAGATTACCGCCGAGTCGCACTCTACGGCGTAAATACGCTTATCAAATTCAAGATGCGCGATAAGGATTCGGTTCCTTACCGCAATGATTTCAGCGAAACTGAAATTGAACAGTGGATTCGTTTCCGCGAAGAGCATGACGAGCAGATTAAAGCTTTGAAAAAGCTTATTAATCTCGGAAACGAATACGGTTTGGATCTTTCGCGCCCCGCTCAGACCGCTCAGGAAGCCGTGCAGTGGACTTACATGGGTTATCTTGCTTCCGTAAAAAGTCAGGACGGAGCAGCAATGTCGATAGGTCGTCTTTCGGCATTCTTCGACTGCTATTTCGAACGTGATCTGAAAGCCGGCAAGATTACCGAAACAGACGCCCAAGAAATTATCGACAATATCGTAATGAAACTGCGCATCGTCCGCTTCTTGCGCACTAAAGCGTATGACGCGATTTTCTCGGGCGATCCTTACTGGGCTACCTGGTCGGATGCCGGATTCGGAGACGACGGACGAACACTGGTTACAAAGACTTCATTCCGTCTTTTGAATACGCTGACTCTCGAACATTTGGGACCGGGACCGGAACCGAACATCACGATTTTTTGGGATCCGAATCTTCCCGAAGGTTACAAGCGTTTCTGTTCAAAGATCTCGATCGACACTTCATCAGTTCAGTATGAATCTGATCGCGAGATTCGCGGACACTGGGGCGACGATGCTGCTATTGCCTGCTGCGTTTCGCCTATGCGCGTAGGAAAGCAAATGCAGTTCTTTGCTGCTCGAGTAAACTCTGCCAAGGCTTTGCTTTACGCGATGAATGACGGTGTCGACGAAATGAGCGGCGAACGTGTTATTCCTGAGGGATACCTTGAGAAGATTAAACTGAATGAAGACGGTTCTCTTAACTATGATCAGGTGAAGAGCAACTATGAGAAGGCTCTTGAATGGCTTTCTGAGACTTATGTTCAGGCTTTGAATATCATTCATTACATGCACGACAAGTATGCATACGAATCTGTCGAAATGGCTTTGCACGACAAGGAAGTTTACCGCACGCTCGGCTGCGGAATGTCCGGTCTGTCTATTGCGGCTGATTCTCTGTCTGCTATTAAGTATGCAAAGGTTTATCCTGTTTATAACAAGGATGCAAAAGGAACTGACGAATATGTCGAGGGCGCAGACGATTCGCTGATCGTAGGATACAAGACTGAAGGCGAATTCCCGATTTACGGAAACGATGACGATCGTGCCGATGATATCGCTAAGTGGGTAGTTTCCACGGTTATGGGTCAGGTTCGCCGTCTGCCTGTATACCGTTCGGCTGTTCCGACTCAGTCTATTCTCACGATTACATCCAACGTGGAATACGGTCTGAATACAGGTTCGTTCCCCTCCGGACACAAGAAGGGCACTCCTTACGCTCCCGGCGCAAATCCGGAGAATGCAATGGATACTCACGGAATGCTTCCTTCAATGTTCTCGGTCGGAAAAATTGATTACAACGACGCTTTGGACGGCATTTCGCTTACGAACACTATTACGCCCGAAGGCTTGGGACGCGACGAGAAAGAGCGCATCGACAATCTGACTGCCATTCTCGACGCGGGCAACACGCACGGTCTGTACCATGCGAATATCAATGTCCTGCGCAAAGAACAGCTTGAAGACGCAATGGCAAACCCCGAGAAATATCCGCACCTTACGGTTCGCGTTTCGGGTTATGCAGTTAATTTCGTCAAGCTGACAAAAGAACAGCAGCTTGACGTTATCTCGCGTACATTCCACCAGGGTGCGATTGTAGACTGACGTTATGAAGCTCGGATTATTTAGATAGGTTTGCGGGGGAATAATTCAAATTGTTCCCCCGTTTTCTTTATTATGTTTAGCATTTTAAAATGTTTTCTGCTTTGAAACACATCTGATGATACTGACAGATAAGCGGACGGACAGCGAACAACGGACAACGGATGAATATTAAAAGCAATGACCTTAAAAATTTGCATTCTTCAATGCAAAACAGCAAACTGACCGGCAGACTTGCGGGTTTTGAATCTCCGACAGGTTTAAGCAAAACCGAAATATCCCAAGCAGTCAGAACCGGCAGTCTGGGATTCGTTCATTCTTGGGATATGAGCACGTCGGTCGACGGACCTGGAACCAGAATGACTGTTTTTATGAGCGGCTGTCCTCTCAGATGTCAATACTGTCAGAATCCGGACACATGGAAAATGCGCGACGGCAAACCGGTTTTGCTGGATGCAATGATTAAAAAAATCGAAAGCTACAAAGACATTTTTAAAATTACGCGCGGAGGAATTACTTTTTCCGGCGGGGAAGCCATGATGCAAAGCGCGTTTGTTTCAAAAGTTTTTGAAGCTGCAAAAAACATGGGAATACACACCTGCCTGGATACGTCGGGATTTTTGGGGGACAGATTTTCTGACAGGGATTTGAACAATGTGGATTTATGTCTCTTAGACGTAAAATCGGGGGATGAAAAAATATATCGCGAAGTTACCGGCGGGGAACTTCAGCCCACAATAGATTTTGGGAAAAGACTTGCTGCGGCGGGAAAAAAGATTTGGGTTCGATTCGTTCTGGTGCCGGATCTGACAGATGATGAGCAAAACGTAGAGAAAACGGCCAAAATTTGCGAACTGTTCGCAGAAGCCGTGGAACATGTGGACGTTCTTCCGTTCCATCAGCTGGGAAGAGCCAAATGGCATGAACTGAATATTCCTTATCCGCTTGAGAAAACAAAAAGCCCTTCCGCAGAGCTTATAAATCGCGTAAAAAAACAATTTGAAAATCACGGTTTTGTCGTTTACTGACATTTGCCGCTGCAAAAAACATCAAAATCGGACAAGAAAAAATTTATTTTAAAAAATTATTCTTAAATCCGAAGATATAACGTCATTGCGGATTACCATATTTATATGGCGACCATTCTACCGTTCCCTTCAGCCGGCTCAGAGTCCGGAGAAAAACGCAGCAGCGACGTGTATTTTAGTGAAGAAACCTGCAATAAACGGCCGAAAGATTATGTTTTCGAGCGTCCCGGAAGACTTTTGCTTAACGAGTTCGAAGGAAACAAAAGACCTGCAGACGTTCCGGATTCCGTCGCGAGCGTTGTGCGCAATATGTCGCTTTCTGACTTGCGGTTTCGCGATTTCGAATATGAAGGAATGCCGGTTCCCGATAATGTTGCCGATTACGGAATAGGCGTTTCGGTAAACAGCGAATCGGCGCATTCTGACGGATGGTTTATGCTTCTTTATTCTAATGATTACTACGAATTTCAGAATTTCCCCTGGAGATGCGTCGGATTTGCCGTTTTTGAGCCGAAAACAAAGTCATTCAACTCATTATTGGCAAAGAGAATCTGGCTTGCCGCGCAAAAAACTTTAAGCGAAACCAATGCGGGAGGAATCGGCGGAAATGTCACGGTCGAATACAGCACGTATTGCGGAGTTATGGCAAACCGCCGTCCGAAAATAATTTATGAGCTGCGATGTTCTTGGACGCCATACGAAATTGACGAAAACTCTTCGAAACCGGTATTGTGCGACGGCATTGAGCAGCTCAAAATCTGGTCGGAAATTATACATTCTGTCGGTACTTTGAGGTGAACTGTCATAGTCACATTTATTTCTTAAAGTTTATGGAGCGGCAGTGCGGGAAAACAGTTATTTAGCCCAACCGGTTTTGCTGTCCGAGCCTCGCGGCGGCGTGCCAGACATTATCGACACAAAGCGGGCTTTCAACAGAATGATCGAAGCCTTTGCAAGCGCAAGCGGACCGATTGCGGCGGATGCGGAAAGAGCTTCGGGATACAGATACGGACACAAAGACAGGCTTGTTCAGTTCAAACGCGAAGGAGCCGGAATTGCGCTTATAGATCCGGTCGCGCTTGAAAGCCAGAGAATAGACTGGAACGATTTCAATGAAGCTGCCGGCGATGCTGTATGGATTATCCATGATGCAATGCAGGATCTTCCGGGCTTTGCAGAATTGGGACTTTGTCCGAAAAAACTGTTTGACACGGAATTCGCGTCCCGTCTTTTAGGCATGAAACGCAACGGACTTTCTTTTGTTACCGAACATTATTTGGGGATGACTCTTGCAAAAGAGCATTCGGCGGCGGACTGGTCTTACCGTCCGCTGGGGCGCGATATGAGAAATTACGCGGCTTTGGATGTGGAAGTTCTCGAACAGGTAATGGAAAAAATGAACGAAGACATAATATCTTCGGGAAAATCCGGATGGGCTGAAGAAGAATTTGATTATATCCTGAAAAAAGGTCTGCAGGGCAGAAAAGAATATGCCGAACCGTGGCGCAGAGTTTCGAAAATAACCGTTTTGGGAAAAGACCGCAGAGGGCTTGCAGTCGTGAGGGAGCTTTGGACGGAAAGAGACAGATATGCCCGCGAATACGATATTTCTCCGTCTCTTCTGCTTTCTGATTCGGCGATCATAGAAGCAGCCGTAAAGAAACCGCGCAATGCGAAACAGTTCTCTTCTGTCCGTTCGTTGAATACGCGCGTGAGGATTCGCACGGATGACGGACGCGAAAAAATGTTTGAGCGTTATGCGCCCATTCAGCGCAAAATCAAGCCCAGAGTTTGGAAAGAAGCGATTCAGCGGGCTTTGGCTCTTCCCGAAAGCAGCCTGCCTTTAAGCAGTCCACGCGGCAGCAAATCGGAATATGCTCCGGGAGAAGAACCGGCTCCGAAATCTGTCAAATATTGGAGAGAAAATTGGCCTGACAGATACGAAAAACTGGAAAAAGCGCGTCAAATTACGGCTCAGATTTCTCAGGACACGCATACTCCCGCAGACATTTTGCTTAAACCCGCAATCTTGAGAAATCTTTGCTGGAATTACAAATTTGTAAGCGATGCAAATGATGTCCGCGACCGTCTTTTTCGCGGCGGAGCGCGCGCATGGCAGACAGAACTTCTGTCTGAGTCCTTAACTCGCGTTATTATGTAACGGTTGCCCGAGGGCAGAAGAGAGTAAGAACCGATCAAACGACTATTATTGGAGCGCAAGCGTGAAAATCGACGTTAATAATCTTGAAAGCACAAAGGTCAGGCTTACGGTTACGGCCGAGAAAGACGACCTGACTTCATACCTTGACAAAGCGCGTGAAGAAATCGGAAAACATGCAAATATTCCCGGTTTCAGAAAAGGACACGTGCCCGGAAAAATTATCGACCAGCGTTTCGGATATTCCGCTGTAGTAAGCGAAGCTTTGAATGAGGCAGTGCCCGCGCTGTATGAGAATGCGGTGCGCTCCGAGAATCTGCGTCCCATGGATCAGCCGCAGTTCAATGTTGAAGAGATTCCGACTTCAGCAACAGATGATTCCGTTCTTAAGTTCACTGCGGAAGTTGAGATTCGTCCGAAGTTCGAACTTCCCGAGCTTGACGGCATGACTGTCGAAATCTCCAAGCTTGAAGTTAAAGAAGAAGACGTTGACAGGCGTTTGGAAGCTTTGCGTCAGCGTTTCGGCTCTCTTGTGGGAGTCGATCGTCCCGCAGCCGAAGGCGATTATGCGAATATTAATCTCGAGGCTTCGATTGACGGCGAGGTTGTCGATTCTCAGGAAGGCGTAAGCTACGAGCTGGGTTCGGGAACAATGCTTGACGGTCTTGACGAAGCTTTGAACGGATTGTCAGCCGGCGAAGAAACCACTTTTGAGGGAACTCTCGAAGGCGGCGAGCATGAAGGCGAAAAGGCTCAGATCAAGGTAGTGCTCAACTCGGTTAAAACTGAAGAACTTCCCGAGCTTGACGACGATTTCGCTGCCGACGCTTCGGAATTTGACACTTTGGAAGAGCTTAAAGCCGATATGCGCAAGGCTGCTCAGCAGGATGCTGCCGCGCGTCAGGCAAACGAAGGCCGCGACGCTTTCCTCGAGCTTCTTCAGAAGGATATCGAAATTGACGTTCCCAAGGGTGTTAAAGAACGCACTGTTGAAGAACATTTGAAGACTGCCGGCGATCCCGCAAAGATTACCGATGAGCAGAAGGCTGAAATCGAATCCTCGACCGAAACCGAAATTCGCAATCAAATGCTTCTCGATGCTCTCGCAGAGAAAATGGAAGTAAACGTTTCTCAGGCAGATGTTACCAATTTCCTCGTGTCGGTCGCTCAGCAGTACGGTATGGATCCGTCCGCATTCATCCAGTCGATTGTGTCCGGAGGACGTCTGCCTTCCGCAGTTCAGGAAGTAGCGCGTTCAAAGGGTCTTATCGCTGCAATGCGCGCGGTAAGTTTCAAGGATACTGACGGCAGCGACGTTGATCTTTCTCAGTTCCTCCGCACTGAAGAAGATGAAGCAAACGAAAGCATTCAGGCTGCCCAGGCTGCCGCAAAAGCTGCTGCCGAAGCCGTTTCGAATGCGAAAAACAGCGCAGAAGACGAAGAGAGCAGCGAAGAGTAGATCTCTTTTTGATTCGAAAACTTTTTTTGATTCGAAAGATTGCGAAGCTGAGAACTTCCATATTCGAGGAATATCGGAGTCTTTCTGAAAGTTTTTGAAGAGCGTATTCTGACTTTGAACCCGGTTTGTTTGAAAAAGCATTCCGGGTTTTCTCATAGAATGCATAATATCCGCTTCAGGTATCGCATATCGGGAAGAAAACAGCAAAAGGATTATTGGTGTACGAACTTTTCGCAAAATTCAATTTGCGCTGCAAAAAACAGCAGACCGGTTTTTCTGCGGAAGAAAATCAAACAGATTTCGGTTCTCGTTTTCTTAAAAACATTTTACCGTATGCGCTTTCGGTTTTTTGCGGCACTGCAATCGCGTTTATTTGCGCGGGCTTATATTATTTTCTTCTTTTTATTCAGAATTTTGCTTTGGGAAACGAAGAGAATTTTTCGTTTGAATCTTGCAAAAAAAATTTTCCGCAAATTTTTGTTTCTTCTGCCGTTGCTGCTGCCGTGTGGGCGCTGTTGCAGCATTATTGCGGAAAAATCAAATCCGTGTCCGATGCGGTTAAAGGCGAAAAACTTCCTTTTTTCAAAACCGCAGTTCATATTTTTGCTCAAATTTACGTCTCCGGCAGCGGCTTGTCAGTCGGCAGGGAAGCCGCAGCGCGCCAGGCCGGAACTCTTGCCGGTCAGACATTTGCAAGATATTTGCCGCTTTCAAAACGCGAAGCCGAACTGACCGTCGCATGCGCGGCAGCTGCAGGATTTGCCGGAGTTTACGGATCCGCAGCAGCCGGAATGTTTTTTGCTCTGGAAATTCTGCTCTCGAAAATTGATTTAAAAGCGATTATTGTCTGTTTTCTGACATGTTTTTCGACGTCGGCCGGAACGGGATTTTTTATAAAAGACGACAAACCGCTTTTCGAACTTGAAAATCCTTGTTTTTCGCAAAGTTTTGCGATTTTCTCTCTTATTTGCGCCCCGCTTTTCGGTTTTGTCGGAGCAGCATTTCGCGAAACAGTCAAAAAAGCTGCACGCAGGCGCGCAAAAGGCGCAAGGATTTTGCTGTTTTTGCCGGCAGCGGGACTTCTTACCGCAATAATCGCGCACATTATGCCGCAAATATCCGGAAACGGCATTTTTGCAGTTCGTTTCTCTCTTTTGTCTGTCAGGGAAAATGCTGTCGCAATTCTTTTTGCGACTGCGATTGTCAAATTCGTTCTGACTTGTTTAACGCTTCGAAGCGGTGCTTACGGAGGAACGATTATGCCTGCGATTGCAGTCGGAGCTTGCGCGGGAGGATGTCTGGCCGGCGTTTTGGCAAATATTTTTCCCTATATGCATTTTTCGGCAAGCATCTTTGTTCTTTTGGGATCCTGCATTGTTTTATCTGTTTCTCAAAAGGCTGCGTTTATGTCCGTTTTCCTGATTTTTGAATTGTTCAAAGCTCCGGCTGCTCTGTTTTTTCCCATTCTTTTATGCTGTTTTCTCGCATGCGAAACAGACAAATTATTATTCGGAAATATAAACAGAAAGCTCAGACAGAAAACAAATATGACAGACAGCGCGACTTCGTTTTAATTGTTGCGCGTATGCAAGTAATATAGAGTGCAGGTAAAAATACGCAAAACAAGGAGATATCCGTGACCGATTCTCAAACATTCCTTCCCGTTATGGAAGCGGAAGCCGCAGCGGGCGGGCAGGATCCCATTTTCAGCCATCTTCTTAAAAATCGAATTATATGGCTGGGCGACGAAGTAGCCAATACGAATGCGAATGTTATTTGTGCGCAAATGCTTGCTCTGGCGGCTCAGGATCCGAAAAAGGATATCTGGCTCTATATAAACTCTCCGGGAGGCTCCATCACGGCGGGAATGGCCATTTATGACACGATGCAGCTTATCGAGCCTGACGTAGCCACAGTCTGCGTGGGAATGGCTGCTTCAATGGGACAATTCCTGCTTACCAGCGGAACCAAAGGAAAACGTTACATAACGCCTCATTCGCGCGTTCTTATGCATCAGCCTTCCGGAGGCATAGGCGGAACCGCAACGGATGTGCGCATTAATGCCGAGCTGATTATGGATATGAAAAAAACTCTGTCGCAGCTTACCGCAGATCAGACCGGGCATACCATAGAAGAAATTTATCGCGACAACGAATACGATCACTGGTTTAACGCGCAGGAAGCTCTTGAATACGGTTTCGTGGACAAGATTATCGATTCGACAGACAGAATCAGCGCCGACAAAGAGGAGAAATAATATGGCATCGCAGGAAGCACAATTTGCAGCGCGCGCAGACCGCCTTGCGGGACACGGGCTTATTATGCCGTCAATGAGGTATATTACGCCAAGCATTGAAGAGCGCACGCCTTACGGAACTCGCAGTATTGACCCGTACAGCCGTCTGTTTGAAGACAGAATCATTTTCCTCGGTGTTCAGGTTGACGACGCTTCGGCAGACGATGTCATGGCTCAGCTTCTTGTTTTGGAAAGCCGGGATCCGAATCGCGACATCATGATGTACATTAATTCGCCGGGAGGTTCTATGACTGCCATGACGGCAATTTACGATACCATGCAATATATTAAGCCTGACGTTCAAACGGTATGTCTGGGACAGGCAGCCAGCGCGGCCGCTATTATTCTTGCGGCCGGAGCAGAAGGCAAGCGCATGAGTCTTCCCAATGCCAGGGTTTTGATTCACCAGCCGGCAATCGATCAGGGATTCGGAAAAGCAACGGAAATCGAAATCCAGGCTAATGAAATGCTTCGTATGCGCGAATGGCTTGAGAACACTTTGGCTGAACATACGGGACAGCCTGCGGAACGAATTCGCAAAGACATCGAATCAGACACGTTCCTGACCGCCGAACAGGCAAAGGAATACGGAATTATCGACGAAGTATTGAAAAACCGGAAATAACGCAGATAAGGCTTTCGCGAGACCCGCGGTTTTGCGGAAGCCTTATTTTTCCGCATCTTGCCGCTAAAAATCAGACGGATTGGGAATATGGGACGAATCATAAGTTATGGAGACGATATTCCGGGCTGCAGCTTTTGCTCAAAAAGCGAACATCAGGTAAAAAAGCTCGTTACCGGTCCGGGGGTTGCAATATGCGACGAATGCATCGGGTTATGCAATGAAATAATCGAAGAAGATATAAAGAAAAAAACCGCAAAAACATACAGAAAAATTACTACTCCGGCGGAAATTGCATCTTATCTGGACAGGTATGTCGTCGGGCAGGAGCGCGCAAAAAGAACGCTGGCAGTTGCGGTTTACAACCATTACAAAAGAATTGAAGCCGAACTTAACGCAAAATCATCGTCAAAAAGCAAAAAAAGTTCAAAAAAGTCCGTCGACAATGTGGAAATAGACAAATCGAATATTTTGATTTTGGGACCTTCAGGAACCGGAAAAACAGTTTTGGCGCGAACTTTGGCGAGGATTATGGACGTTCCGTTCGTTATGGCCGATGCGACGACTTTAACGGAAGCCGGTTATGCCGGCAGCGATGTCGAAACGATTCTGCAAATGCTTCTCAAAGCTGCCGACTCTGACACGGAACGCGCCCGGAAGGGGATAATATATCTTGACGAAACCGACAAGCTGGCGCGCAAGAGCGGGCAGAATACGTCTGTCGCCCGCGATGTGTCCGGAGAAGGAGTTCAGCAGGCTCTGCTGAAAATTATTGAAGGTGCGGAAGCTGCCGTTCCTGTTGTCGGCGGAGGGAAAAATCCCGATACGGATACGGTTAAAATCGATACGCGAAATATTTTGTTTATTTTCGGAGGAGCTTTTGCCGGACTTGACGAAATCGTTCGCGAGCGCATAGGCAAAAATTCTTCAAAATTCGGATTTGGCGCAGATTTTACGTCAAGAGATTTATCTGAAGACAGTCTGCTTCGGCATGTTATTCCTGAAGATTTGGAGAAATTCGGGTTTTTGCCGGAATTTGTCGGACGGATTCCGATTATTTCATCAACTGATTCGCTTTCGGCGGCCGATCTGCAAAAAATTCTGACAGAACCCGTCAATTCTCTGGTCAGGCAGTATGAAAAACTGTTCGAAATGGACGGAATAAAGCTTACTTTCTACACGAATGCGCTTGAAACTGCGGCTCAAATCGCTGCCGAAAGCGGCACGGGAGCCAGAGCCTTGCGTTCTATTATGGAAAAAACGCTTGAAGATGCGATGTTTAAGCTTCCGGGAACCGATGAAGTTGCAGAAGTTCGCGTAACGCGCTCTGCGGTTTTAAATAAGCAGGAACCCGAGTATATTCTTAAAAGTCCTCCGGTAAAAGATAAAAAAAGTTGAAGAAAAATCGAAGAATAAGATTTGTTCCGGATTTTTTCCGAAATAGAAAACCCTTATTTTTCAACGCGACACGCCGGGAGTTGCATATAAATAAATATCGACTAATATATATGACTTGTGAGGTGGAGAAATCCACAGGACATTCCCGCATAGCTCAGTTGGCAGAGCGTCTGACTGTTAATCAGAATGTCGCTGGTTCAAGCCCAGCTGCGGGAGCAGGAAAAGCTCGAAAGAGTGGAAAGCCTCAGACTGAATCGGTCTGAGGCTTTTTCTTTCTTCAAAGAAGAGCACGGGGGTCGCATTGATGCACATTCTGCTTTTGCGCTCAGTTATGAAACGTTCGCAATCCATTATTGATATATGGCAGAAAAAGAAACACAAACGCAAAAAGGACAAAAGTCTGCAGGAAGCAAAAAACGTCAGATAAGACAGAATTTTAGGCGCAAAACGGGAGAGAAAACCGCATCGATTGCAATTCTGTCGGCAATGGCGATTTCTTGGCTTCTGATCGTCTCATTTCAGCTTGCTGCAGCAGCAGATACAGCCGGAGACGCAAATTCATATGCCTTGGACTTTTGCAACGCTTTAAGAGGCTCAAATGCGGCAGGATCGGCAGTCAAAAGCGGCACAAGATTAATTTCGGCAGACAATGCTGCAAATATTGCAAATTATCAGACGGGTTTTGCATGCGCGGCACAGTTTCGCTGGCCTGTGCGAAATATTTCAGAACCTGAAAATGAAAATTCAGTGCCTTTAATCGTGAGAGACTTTGAAAATCCGCCTCAGCCGTGGCTTCCCGGACATCGCGGCGTTGATTTGGAAACCAAGCCCGGCACGGCAATTTACGCGCCCTGTGACGGCATTGTTTCTTTCGCGGGAAAAGTTGCGGGCAAAGACGTGATGAGCATAAAACATCAGGGAATGACCTCCACATTCGAACCCGCTCTCACAACGCTGAAACCCGGAGACGAAGTGACTGCCGGACAACAGATTGCAACAGCGGACGGCATGTCAGATCACTGCGCGGATTCGTGCTTGCACTGGGGAGTTAAAACCGGAGAGAAGACGTATATCAATCCCGTTTCCCTTGTCAAATTTCGCCATATAACGCTGAAAAGAATATAATGCTGTATTGTGCGATTTTGCGCACAGCTTAAGTAAAGAAGCTTGAAGGAGGCAAAAAATAATGCTTAAGGAATATACAACGCCCGAGACGGCGCATGCTGACGACGACAAGAATGTTTTCAGCATTCTGGAAGAGCGTTCGCAGCGCGCTGCCGACGATGTGATTGTCGAGTATAAAAATTCTTCCGGCGGCTGGAGCGGATTTACGGCAAACGAATTTAAAAATAAAGTAATTTCAATTGCAAAAGGACTTATTTCAAAAGGAATCAAGAAAGGCGATTCCGTTTCGATTCTCGGACATACAAGCTGGCAGTGGACGGCTTTGGATATCGCGGTAATGTCGGTGGGCGCAGTCACAGTTCCCATATACGAAACAAATTCTCCGGCGCAGATTTCTCAGATTTTAAATGATTCAAACGTTAAAATGATTGTCGTCGAAGACTCTTCGCAGCGCGAAAAAGTCGAATCTGTGCGCGAGGAAGTGCCGTCTTTGAAAGAAATACTGCAAATCGACAACGGCGCTGTCGATCAGCTTATCCAATTCGGACAGGGAACGGAAGACAAAGAATTTTATTCGAGAGTCAGTCAGGCTCACGGCGACGATCTTGCGACAATCGTATACACTTCCGGTTCTACGGGCGTTCCCAAGGGAATTGAGCTTACTCATCGCAGTTTCGTGTTCATTACGTATTCCGGAATAAGAACTCTTCCCGATATCGCATTAAAACCGAACCGAAGACTTCTTCTTTTCCTGCCGCTGGCGCATGTTTTTGCTCGCTATATGCAGTTCTTCTGCATAGCTTCAGAAACTTCCGTGGGACTTACAAGCGGCATAAAAACCATTATTCAGGATTTTCAGTCTTTCAAGCCTACTTTTATTCTCGCGGTTCCTCGAGTTTTCGAAAAAGTTTACAATGCCGCTTCTCAAAAAGCAGGCACCGGTCTGAGCGGAAGAATCTTCTTAAAAGCAGCCGCTTTTGCCCGCGAAACTTCGAAAGCGCAGCAGAACGGGGAAGAATTGTCTTATGCAAAAAAGATTCAGTACAAACTGTATTCAAAAGCCGT
Source organism: uncultured Actinomycetes bacterium (assembly GCA_900314875.1). Classification (GTDB taxonomy): domain Bacteria; phylum Actinomycetota; class Actinomycetes; order Actinomycetales; family Bifidobacteriaceae; genus RUG039. Next base: position 383,071 of record OMWX01000002.1, read on the forward strand.
TTATTCGAAAATTATGGAAGTATTCGGCGGAAATGTGGAATATGCGGTTTCGGGAGGAGCTCCGCTGGATAACGGAATAAGCCATTTCTTCAACGGAATCGGCCTTCCGCTGCTTGAAGGGTACGGAATGACCGAGACGTGTGCGCCGGCTTCCTGCAACCCTGCTGACGGATACAAAATAGGCACTGTCGGAAAGCCGATGGAAGGTGTGACTGTAGGAGTAGACGAAGACGGCGAAATCTGCATTAAAAGCAAAAGCAACTGCGCCGGATATCACAACAATCCCGATATTACAAAACAGCAGATTGTCGACGGATGGCTTCATACGGGCGATTTGGGAGACGTGGACTCAGACGGCTTCATAACTTTGACCGGAAGAAAAAAAGATCTGATTATCACTGCAGGCGGAAAGAATGTAAGCCCCTCTGTTCTCGAGAAAGCGGTCGTTTCTTCTCCCGTCATCGACCAGTGCACGGTTGTGGGGGACAGGCGTCCGTTTATTTCCGCAATTATTACTCTCGATTTGAAAGAGACGAATTCGTGGCTTAAAGCTCAAGGCGCTCAAAACGTTTCCGATTTGGAGGAAGCTGTCAAGAATCCGATTGTCGCTGCCGAAGTTCAGCGAGCGGTTGATTATGCCAATTCTTTCGTGTCTCGCGCGGAATCAATTCGCAAGTTTGAGATTGTTCCCGATTCATGGACGGAAGAAAACGGTCTGATGACTCCGAGCATGAAAATAAAACGTCAGCCGATTCTTAAAAAATACGAGGATCTTATCGAACATAAGATTTATGTCCCCCTGAAAAAAGGATAGAAAAGAGAATAAGCGTTTTCAAAAGCCGGACACACTCGTTTCAGGCAGACTGTCCGGCTTTTCTTATTGTTTCAATTCAGTATCTCAAAGCATTGTTTTCCGAAGGTTTGCCCGATTTTTACAATCCCGCATCGGCTGCCGAAATGTACTGCGAATCGATAAGCTTCGATTTCAGATTGGAAGCAGAAACGACCATAAGCGGATAATAAAGCTTCAAAATATCTTCATCTGACGCTTTTTCAATCGTAATATCGGGTTCTTCGCTCTCGATTTGAGAAAAAGACTGTCCGTGATAAAAATATGCGCATACATTCGCGATTCCGGAAGCATACTGTTTTCTGTTTTCGAGCATTGTCGCCCACTGAGAGCCGTTTACAATGCTCGCTCCCATAGATTTATATGCTCCGTAACCGGTTACAAGAGGCCATTTGCTGCTGTCGGTCACTTTGAATTTGAAAGAATTTTTATTATACGAATCCGAATTGCCGGAATTGTCAGAATTGTCCTGCGAATTGCCGGAACGGGATTCTGCGGGAGCCGGAACTTTTGATTTGTTCACATCTTTAAGTCCGCGCAGAGATTCTATAATCGAAGAAATGCTCAAATTCGGATTTATGCTCGAACTCGAACCTGAATACCCCATATTCTTCAAGGTTTTAATTGCTTCGCGCGCAGCAAAATCATTGGCGGTAAGCAAAGCATCCAGTTTTGCGTGTTCGACGCCGTTAATCTTGCTTGCGTTTTCAAGGCGGCTTGTCAAAGCGTCGAATACGTTGGAATCTTTTGAAACATCATACGAAATTTTTTCTTTGTCATCCTCAGTCGAATCTTTTGTCAGAAGTCCTGAAGGACTGAACATTTTGCCGCTTTGAAAATAGGGTTTAAAAATGCTCCAAATACCGTCAAAATATTGCGAATCAAAGCTTTCGTTTTGAGTTTCGGGCAACAGAACTTCGACGGAAACAGGAGCTGATTCGCTCGCCGCATCGGCATTAAGTTTAAGAATTATCTGCTGCGCCTGAGTCTGACCTATTTCATACGCGGAAGGCATTTCGACTTTCATTGTCGGAATGAAACCGTCAAGATCGGAACCTACTTCAATAATTTTTATTCCCGCGTTTTTTGCCGCATTCAAAACATTTTTCATTTCACTTTCGAAACAGTCTGAGCCGGAACAGCTGTTCGGATCAGAATTATTTTCTTCGGGAATATAGTCTCCGAAACGGCGGATTTCCGAATTTTCGTTTTTGTTTGCAACAGAAATCACAAGAATAACGGATTTGCCGTCAAAATTGTCCGTCTGACCGGAACCGTCAATTTTAACTCCGATGCCGGTCAGGTATTTCTTAACCTGAGAAAGCTGTTCGGAACGCGAATCTGCCGTTGAAATTTCTGCATGTTCCTTGTCGAATCCGTTTTGTTCAAGCTCAGGCTTGAGATCCGCTGCAAGAGAACTCCATTTGTTCAAAGGAGCATTCTGCCCCTGCGTTTTGCCGTCAGAAGGGAAAAATATTGCCACTCCGCCGTTTTCATGCACATGAGACGAGCTTTTCGACTCGCCTGAGGACAGAGAATTAATGTTTGAACATGCGCAAAAAGAAGTCAGAGACAAAAAAACGGCTGCCGCTGCGGCAGTTTTGCGGATAACCGGCTTTGCTTTATTCTTTTTTTCTGTACTGAAAACCGGCGAATAAAAAAGCACAGACAGACCTTTCGTTACGCTTATATGCAAAATATCGCATGCAAATATTATTTTAGCGATGCTCGCAAAGAAAAAATATACCGGCCTTGTATGCCGAAAGAGTGCGTTTGTGCCGGTTTTGATAAAAACAATTTATCACACGCGGACGTTAAAGAACAAAACGAGAAAACCCCCTGCCCGAAATGCGAAACAAAACATGCCGTATTCCGGACAAAAAAGGGGGGCAACTCTAAAAAACGAAAATTAAGCGAGAGATTATTTACAAAATCCCTGTGAGAGCCTTGTCCAGATTTTCGGCAAGAACATCCATAAAGCCTGCCGTATCAAGCCATTCCTGCTCAGGTCCGACAAGCATAGCCAAATCTTTCGTCATCATTCCGGCCTCGACAGACGAAACAATCGTTTTTTCGACAGTTTCTGCAAAAAACTTCAATTTTGCGTTTCCGTCAAGTTTTGCGCGATGTTTCAAACCTCCCGTCCAGGCGTAAACAGAAGCAATCGGATTAGTCGAAGTTTTCTCGCCTGCCTGCCAGCGGCGATAGTGGCGCGTGACCGTTCCGTGAGCAGCTTCGGCTTCAACCGTCTGACCGTCGGGAGTCATAAGAACCGACGTCATAAGCCCCAAAGAGCCGAAGCCCTGCGCAACCGTATCCGACTGAACGTCTCCGTCATAATTCTTGCAGGCCCAGACATATCCGCCGCTCCACTTAAGCGAACTTGCGACCATATCGTCGATAAGTCTGTGCTCATAAGTCAGACCCGCCTGTTCATATCTGTCCTTATATTCGGTTTCAAAGACTTGAGCAAAAATATCTTTAAAGCGCCCGTCGTATGCTTTAAGAATCGTATTCTTTGTCGACAGATATACGGGATATTCGCGCAGAAGACCGTAGTTGAAGCAGGCTCTGGCAAAACCGCGAATCGATTCGTCAAGATTGTACTGAACCTGAGCAACTCCCGCCGAAGGATAATCGAAAACAATATGCTCAATCGGTTCGCTTCCGTCATCCGGAGTAAAAGTAACCGTAAGCCTTCCGGGACGGTCAACCGCAAAATCTGTAGCTTTATACTGATCTGCGAAAGCATGCCTTGCCACGACAACCGGCTTCGTCCAGCCCGGAACAAGACGCGGAATATTCGAAATAACGATCGGCTCGCGGAAAATAGTTCCGCCCAAAATATTTCTGATTGTTCCGTTCGGAGACTTCCACATTTTCTTCAGACCGAATTCTTTTACTCGAGCCTCGTCAGGAGTAATCGTGGCGCATTTGATTCCCACATGATGACGTTTAATCGCGTTTGCGGCATCTATCGTCACCTGATCGCCGGTCGCATCTCGGTTCGTGACGCTCAAATCGTAATAATCGAGATTTATGTCAAGATACGGCAAAATAAGACGTTCTTTAATATCTTTCCAAATAACTCTCGTCATTTCGTCGCCGTCAAGTTCTGCGACCGTACCGTCAACTTTAATCTTGGACACTGTATCCTCCAGGTTGATAATGTCTGCTCCATATACGGCTCGGTATGAGAGCAAATCAGTTTTCTTTCCGATTCTATATCACGGCGCATACCGCAGCGAAATCCAATTTTTTCCTTGAGCATAAAACATGGAATCGCGCCGGACAGAAATGTTAATTTTGCCTTGCAAGTTAAGAAAAAACCAAAGGAGGATTCTGAAATGATTCGCAGAAACAGAGAAACAGACCGAAAAACGAAGGTTTTGAAACGCATAAGAATGTTTGCGGCGTTCGCCGCGTCCGCAAGTTCAATTATGCTCATTTCTTTCCGAGATGGCGCCGCAGTTTCTTGGGCAGCTCAGCCGGATGGAATATCGCAGCAGACAGCTTCAAAACAGGCGACAAATGCAGCACAGAGCATTCGAACGCAAAACGAAACCGGTTTCTACGCTCAATATGCCGCAAAATTTCTTCCGGAAGAAATTTCCGAATGCATTCCCGACTCGGCCGTTCTTGTTTCGAAAGAAATAGCGGTAACCGAGGAAAACGACATTAAAAATGTAAAAGACTGTTCAGCCGTAACCGATGAAAGACTTGTCGGCACATACGACAGACCGGCCGATCCGCTTGCAAAAACAAACGGAGAAAATTTTGTTCCGATAAGCGCGGGAACTGCCAGACAGAAAATGCAAAAATTGAATAAAACAAAAGAACAGGGCGAAAAACAGGCGGCAAACGAACGAAACGAGGGAAACGTCCATCCGAATATTCTCCGCCCCGCATCGCTGATGACTTCCGATGAGGTTTCCTCTGCCGGCTCAGAAAACGCAAAAGAATTGAATATCGGCAAAATCAAGAAAGAGAACTCTCCGGCTGCGGAAAATCTCGAAAATGTTAAAAAAGAACCGCATTGGGAAGAAAAAGACGGCGAAAAGATTTTTTACAACGGAGAAGGAAAACCTTTTTCCGTTCCGTCAAAGTTCATAATCGACGTTTCCGAATGGAAAGGAGACATCGATTGGGAAGCGGTTAAAAAATCAGGCGTCGACGGAGCGATAATCAGGCTGGGAATCGGCAGTCTTCGCGAAGACAAGAAATTCGAACGGAACGTCGAAGAATGCATGAAACTGAAAATTCCGTTCGGATTATGGCACAGTTCTTATGCAGAAAACGAAGAAGAAGCCCGAAAAGAAGCCGAATTTATCGAAAAATCCATGAGCAGAGTCGGAATAAGCAACAGAGATTTAAGACTTCCGGCATATCTGTGCGTCATGTCATGGAGCTGGCCGGGTCACAAATTCCCTTCAAATTCCATGGATTTCGAAAAAATAATTAGAACATGGTGGGATTCAATGCTTGAAACGGGCATTGACAGAATAGGAGTCACATCCAATCTTCACAATCTGCAAAACGAGCTGAAAGCTCCTTACATACACGACAGAACCACATGGGTCGCGCAATACGATCCGATTTTGGAATATAAAGACTTCAGAATCAAACTTCGCGGATGGCAGTACAGTCCGCACGGCATAATTCCCGGAGTTTCGCAGGGCGAAACCAGTCTTAATGCGTTTAATTCCATTCCTTACGGGCCGCTTGACATTTGGAATAAGAGATTGGCAACCGGCGATTTAGGAAAAAGACAGGAGCTGTACATCAATTCAAAATTAAGCGAAAAAATGTCAGCCGATATCATCGGAGGTTCCGTTTACGAAGATTCTTATGCGCAATTAAGCGGGGGAAACAAAGCAGAATCCCAGAAGTTCGAGTTTTTGCATCAGGGAGGAGACACTTACAAGATAAAGAATGTCAAATCCGGACTGCTTTTAAGCGCGGAATACGACGAAACAATGCTTCCGAAACGCGTCATGCAGAGCGAAGACGGCGAAAAATGGAGTCAGAAATGGGTTATAAGACATGCGGATGACGGAAGCTGTTTCATACAGTCCGTAATGGGAGACTGGGTTTTGACGGTTCAGGGAGGACAGCCGGATGAACAAGCTTCGCTTTATATCGATTTTCCCGTAAAAAATGATGCTCAAAAATTTATTTTGACTTCAACTGCGCAAATACAAGAAAATGTGCCAGTATCAATAGTTTCGGCAATAAATCCCAAAGCAGCTTTGGACGTCAAATACGGCTCGACGGAATCCGGAACGGACGTATGGATATACGGACGCAATGACACGCCTGCTCAAAGGTTTATTTTTGAACGCGTCGGAAACGGAATATATGAAATCAGAAATGTGCGTTCGCGAATGGTTTTGACTCCAGAAAACGATAAAAATCAAATCGGAACAGGCATAAAACAGTACTTATCTGAAGGACGGCAACCGCAGCGATGGGCGGCAAAATCGAAACCGGGCGGATCGTTTGTTTTCTCCAACGCCGAATCAGGGAAAGTTTTGGATATCTGCGGAGGTTCGATTCGAGACGGGACAAGATTGCAAATTTGGGACGAAAACGGCACAAAAGCACAAATGTTCAATATCGAATCATCAGGAAATGTAGAAGAAGGAGTATATGAAATAGCGCCGAAAAAAGCCGGAGGAATCCGGCTGGGGGCAGGGCAGAAATCAGGGAAAGGAGAACAGCTGTCACTTGTTTCTTCCTCTTCAGATCCGAATTTATTCAAATGGCATATAGTAAAAGACGCCTCGGGTTTTCTGACATTAAGAAATGAGAAAAGCTCTCTTGTCGCCGATGTCGAATCCGGAATCGCGACAAACGGAGCAAAAGTTCAAATGTGGGACTGTAATTTTACTCCGGCTCAGAAATGGAGAACTGTAAGAAACAGCGACGGAACCTACACGTTTTTGCCAGCTTCCGACATTAATTACGCTTTGGACATAAAACACGGCATAAAGCGAATAGGGGAAAAAATCCGGCTGTACGAAGCGAACGGCACTTCCGCTCAAAAATGGGTTATGCGAAAAGCGCGTGTCTAAACGAATTGAAAGCGGTTTTAAGATCAGAACCGCAGTTTCCGGTCTAATCGGACAAACAATCGATTCGGCCGGAATTTTATATTTCGCTGTTTCTTTATTTTTCTTTTATTCCTCCGCAACCAAATCGTAATAAGAATCGTTCCACAAATCCTCGTCGCCGTCAGGCAAAAGAAGAACTCGTTCGGGATTCAAAGCTCTTACCGCGCCCTCATCATGAGTGACCAGAACAATCGAACCTTCATACTTAGCAATCGCAGCCAAAATTTCCTCGCGGCTTGCAGGATCAAGATTATTCGTAGGCTCGTCAAGCAAAAGCACATTCGCTTTGCTCGTAACAAGCATTGCCAAAGCCAGCCTCGTTTTCTCGCCGCCCGACAAAACTCCCGCAGGCTTCATCACGTCATCGCCGGAAAAAAGAAAAGACCCCAGGATTGTCCTCGCCTGAGTATCGTCCGACTCGGGAGACGCATGCTGAAGATTATCCAAAACCGTAATATTCGGATCGATTGTATCATGCTCCTGCGCAAAATAGCCGATTTTTGCGCCGTGTCCGAAAACAACCTCGCCCGTATCAGGCTCGCTTTCACCCGCAAGAATGCGAAGAGTCGTAGTTTTTCCGGCACCGTTATACCCGAGAATCACGACGCGCGAACCCTTGTCAATCGCAAGATTAATGCCCGCAAAAACAATATTCGAACCGTAAGCTTTGGAAATATCTTTCGCCATAATGGGAGTGCGTCCGCATGCAGAAGGCTGAGGAAAACGCAAATCTGCAACCTTCTCTTTGCGCTGAACCTCCTGAGTTTCGCTCAAAAGCTTCTGCGCCCGGCGAATCATATTCTGAGCCGCAACCGCCTTAGTGGCCTTAGCATGCAGGCGAGTGCCTTGTTTTATAAGCCTTTCAGCCTTTTTTTCCGCAACTTCGCGCTCGCGGCGTCGGCGTTCTTCATCAACTGCGCGCTGACGCAAATAAGCTTTCCATCCCATGGAATACATGTCTATTACAGAACGCTGCGCATCGAGATGCCAGACTTTGTTCACCGCTTCGTCAAGCAGTTCGGAAGAATGAGAAATAACCAGAAAACCGCCTTCGTATTTCTTAAGATAATCGCGAAGCCACACAATCGAATCGGCATCCAAATGATTGGTAGGCTCGTCCAAAATAAGCGTGTCCGCCTGAGAAAAAAGAATGCGCACAAGTTCTATTCTTCTGCGCTGACCTCCGGAAAGAGTTCCTATCGGTTTTCTTATCGATTCTTGATCTATGCCCAGATTTTCCGCCGTTTTTATCGCTTCATGTTCTGTCGCATATCCTCCCGCATTGTCAAAATCAGCCAAAGCTTTGTCATACTTATTCATCGCCCGTTCCATGATTTTCGGGTCGGAATCAGTCATGTCTTTTTCGATTTTGCGCAATCTCTTGAGAATATCCGCCAAATCCCTGGCCGATGTAATTCTGTCAAGCGCACTCTGTTCGGGATCTGCAATATGCGTATCCTGAGAAAGAAATCCGATTTTGCCGCTTGTTTTAATATTCCCCGCCGATGGAAGAACCTGTCCCGCAATAACTTTTGTCAATGTCGTTTTTCCGGCGCCGTTTCGTCCGACCAGACCTATTCTGTCGCCTTTGCCCACATGAAAATCTGTCGGCGCAAGAAGCAAACGGGCTCCGATGCGTATTTCCAGTCCCTTCGCGTCGATTGCCATAATTTATTTTCCTTCCGTTTCGCAAGGCGATATGCGCTTTTTCCGGCAGTCGAAAAAAATTTTTCAGCCGCAAACAGTTGACAATATTATCGGAGACGCGGGAAATAAGGCGACAAATAAAAAATTTGGAAACGGCAGACTTATTGCGAACTTATGTTCTATAAAATAAGTGTATGATAGTAAAATAACGTATGCGCAAACATGCGCATTCAAAACGCGCGCGCAAGCGCCAAAGCGCGGCCGGAGCAACAAAAACACGAAAAGAGGAACAGACGGATGACAGCAGATATTTACGATTTGTCTGATGTTCCCGCAGACAAAAAAATCGTTATTCAGGGAGCCAGAGAACATAACCTGAAAAACGTGAATCTGGAAATCCCTCGCGGCAAATTCGTTGTTTTTACCGGTCTTTCGGGTTCGGGAAAATCCTCTTTGGCGTTCGATACGATTTTTGCGGAAGGACAGCGAAGATATGTCGAATCGCTCAGCTCATATGCAAGAATGTTTTTGGGCAGAAGCGACAAACCCGACGTTGATTTTATAGATGGACTGAGTCCTGCAGTTTCCATTGATCAAAAGACGACAAACCGCAATCCGCGCTCGACTGTGGGAACGATTACGGAAATTTACGATTACTTGCGACTGCTTTTTGCCCGCACGGGAACTGCTCACTGTCCCGAATGTTTCAGCGTTGTCGAATCGCAGACGGTTCAGCAGATCGTCGACTCGGTTTTGCAGCTTCCCGAACGCACGAGATTTTATGTTTTGGCGCCGGTCGCAAAAGGCAGAAAAGGCGAATTTGCCGATCTTTTGGATTCGCTGCGGCAGGACGGATATTCGCGCGCGATTATCGACGGACAGATGAAACAGCTGTCTGATGAAATTACTCTCGAAAAACAGAAGAAACATACTATCGAGGTAGTCGTGGACAGACTTGCGGCTAAAGAAGGGATAAGACAGCGTCTTACGGATTCAGCGGAAACCGCTCTTAAACTGGCGGACGGAATTTTGATTATCGAAACAGTCGACTCGGACAATCCTGAAAATAATAAAAGAATTCCGTACAGCGAAAGCAGATGCTGTCCGAACGGACACAAACTTGAACTGGACGAAATACAGCCGCGAACTTTTTCTTTCAACGCTCCTTACGGCTCATGTTCCGCATGCACGGGAATAGGATACAGTCTTGAAGTAGATCCTGAGCTGATTGTTCCCGATCATTCAAAGTCGATAAATGAGGGAGCAATTAAACCCTGGACTCTGCAGACTTCGAAAACCCGGGAAAGATATTACGGCAGACTCCTCGAAGCTTTGTCTGAAGAATTGGATTTTTCGCTTGATACCCCCTGGGAAAAACTTGATAAAGACATTCAAAGCGCAATTCTTAACGGACATAATTTCAAAGTCCGCATGTCATATAAAAACCGATGGGGCAGAACAAAAGAATATTCAACCGGATTCGAAGGCGTTATCCGCTCTTTAAACAGACGTTACAGGGACACTGATTCGGAAGCGATGAAAAAACATTACGAATCTTATATGCGCGAAATCCCGTGTAAAGTCTGCAAAGGAAAAAGACTTAAAAGCGAAGTGCTTGCGGTTACCGTTGAAGAAAAATCTATTGCAGACATATGCGACATGCCCGTATGCGATTCGATGAAATGGTTCAATTCGTTGCAGCTTGAAGGCGCAAGCGCAAAAATTGCGGCTCAGGTTCTTAAAGAAATTCGCGCGAGACTGAAATTCCTTGACGATGTCGGTTTGGGATATCTTACTTTGTCTCGCGCGGCCGCAACGCTGTCCGGGGGCGAAGCTCAAAGAATCCGTCTTGCCACTCAAATAGGCTCAGGTCTTACGGGAGTAATGTATGTTTTGGATGAGCCTTCAATCGGACTGCATCAGAGGGACAATTCCAAACTCATCAAAACGCTTAAAAATTTAAAAGATGCGGGCAATACTCTTATTGTCGTTGAGCATGACGAGGAAACCATTATGTCTGCTGATTGGCTTACGGACATAGGACCCGAAGCCGGAGAGAATGGCGGAGAAATTATTTTTTCCGGACCGTCAAACGAAATTGTAAATGCAAAACGTTCGATTACCGGCGATTACATTGCGGGCAGAAAGAAAATAAAAACACCTGACAAACGTCGAAAAACAAATAGAAACAGGCAGATAACAGTTACAGGCGCAAAAGAAAACAATCTTAAAAATATAGAAGTAAAATTTCCCCTGGGAGTATTTACTGTCGTCTCAGGAGTTTCTGGTTCGGGAAAATCTACGCTTGTAAATCAGGTTCTTTATCCTGTTCTGGCAGACAAACTGAACAATGCTGCTATAGTTCCCGGAAAACATAAGGATGTCAAAGGACTTGAATATTTAAAAAAAGTCGTTCATGTGGATCAAAATCCGATTGGAAGAACTCCGCGTTCCAATCCGGCAACTTACACCGGAGTCTGGGATAAAATTCGCGCTCTTTTCGCGCAGACTCCCGCAGCGCAAATGCGCGGGTACGGACCGGGAAGATTTTCATTTAACGTAAAAGGCGGAAGATGCGAAGCCTGCAAAGGGGACGGAACTTTAAAAATAGAAATGAATTTCCTTCCGGACGTGTATGTCGACTGCGAAGTCTGCCGCGGAAAAAGATACAATCGCGAGACTTTGGAAATAGAATACAACGGCATGAATATTGCTCAGGTTGCCGATATGCCTGTCAGACAGGCTGCCGATTTTTTCGCAGCATATCCCGCAATTTCGCGTTATTTGAAAACGCTTGTTTCTGTCGGACTGGGATATATCCGGCTGGGACAGGCTGCCACAACGCTGTCCGGGGGCGAAAGTCAGCGCGTAAAACTTGCTGCAGAACTTCAGAAACGTTCCGACGGGAAAACCGTATATATTCTGGACGAGCCGACCACAGGGCTGCATTTTGACGATGTAAACAAGCTGCTTCTCGTACTGCAGGGGCTAGTCGACAAAGGCAATACCGTAATAGTGATCGAACATAATCTCGATGTAATCAAAAGCGCAGACTGGATTATAGACATGGGTCCGGAAGGAGGCGACGGAGGCGGAACGATTGTTTCGCAAGGCACGCCCGAACAGGTTGCTCAATGCAGTCAGAGCAGCACAGGAAAGTATCTGCACAAAATTCTGTTTGAAAAAACAGGAGAAAAAATCACGTAAAGAAAATATTCCGTAATTTTCATGCGTTTGACAAAATTTGCACAAAACAAAGCAGACGAATTGCAATTATGAATTCAGATTTTCAAAAGCGTAATGCGCGCGCAGAAGAGAATGCAAAAGCAGCTGCGGGCATAAACGCGAACGGAGCCGCTCTGACGGGAGACAGCAGAGACCTTTTCAGACCCAAAACGTCTGATATTCCGCGAGAACCGGGAGTATATAAGTGGAGAGACGAGAACGGACGGGTAATTTACGTCGGAAAAGCTAAAAATCTGAGAAATCGTTTAACATCGTATTTTCAGCCTTTGCAAAATCTGCATCCGAGAACCAGAAAAATGGTTTTGACCGCCCGAAGTCTGGAATGGACAATAGTTAAAACCGAACTGGAGTCGCTTACTTTGGAATATTTGTGGATTAAAGAATTTAATCCGCGATTCAATATCATAATGCGCGACGACAAAACTTATCCGTATCTGGCAGTATCCGCAAAAGACGAATATCCGAGAGTATGGATTACGCGAAGCAGAAAACCCGGGAAAATAAAATATTTCGGTCCCTATGCAAAAGTCTGGGATATGCGCAATACGCTGGACGGACTGCTTCGAGCTTATCCTGTAAGAACCTGCAATGACAATAAATTCAATCAGGCTCAAAAAACTTCGCGTCCGTGTCTTCTTGCGTCAATCGGAAAATGCTCCGCACCTTGCGCAGGAAAGATAAGCAAAGAAGAACACAGGCAACTTTGCGAACAGATTACGGGAGTTTTGACCGGACGGCTGGGAAAAAAATATCGCAGCGATCTGCAGCATCAAATGCAGGAAGCATCGGACAATCTGGAATTTGAAAAAGCCGCCAGATTAAGAGACAGAATCAGATGTTTCGATGCTGCGATTCAATACAATGCTGCCGTTTTATCGTCTGAAATCGATGCCGACATTTTTGCGATGGCTTCTGACGAATTGGAAGCTTCCGTGCATGCGTTTTTTATTCGCGGCGGCATAATACGCGGAGAAAGAAACTGGTCTGTCGAAAGAATAAACGACATAAGCGATTCTGAGTTAATGCGCGATCTGCTTGAAATGATTTATTCGCAAATTCTTGAAGAAAACAAAAGCACGCCTGCTGACAATTCCAAGATTGCGCGAAAAAGACGAGCGAGGCAGACTGAAACCGGAAGATTCGACTTTTTTTCGCCCGTTTCGCCTATACCGGGAGAAATAATACTTCAAATCGAACCTGACGGAAAAGAGAATATAGAAAAACATTTGTCTCAGATCCGCAAAGGAAAAGTTTCGATAAAAGTTCCCGAACGCGGAGAGAAAAATGAATTGGCTAAACGCGCTTTCGACAATGCTTTGCTTGCTCTTAAACAAAACAAAAACAGCAGAGTAAACAGTCTGCAGACGCGAACTGCCGCCTTAAACGAACTGAAAAAAGCTTTGGGATTGTCTTCAGCTCCTTTGCGCATAGAATGTTACGACATTTCAAACAGCGCAGCCGGCGATGCTCAAGTCGGTTCAATGATTGTTTTTGAAGACGGACTGGCAAGAAAAAGCGAATACAGAAAATTTGCGGTGCAAGGAAAAAACGGAGAGGGGAAAGCCGATGATTTAAGCGCGCTGCGCGAAGTGCTTGTCAGAAGATTTGATCGCAAAAATGACGATTCTCAAAACGAAACGTCAAAGCATTTTGCGTACAGACCCGATCTTGTCGTTATCGACGGAGGACGGCTCCAGGCAATAACAGCCGCAAAAGCTTTGAAAGACTGCGGTCAGACAAACATATCGGTTTGCGCGCTGGCTAAGAAAATGGAAGAAATATGGCTTCCCGACGATGATTATCCGATTATTCTGAAAAGACAAAGCGAAGGAATGTATTTAATTCAGCGCATAAGAGACGAATCTCACCGTTACGCGATAGAGTTCCACCGCAAAAAACGCGTTAAAAACGCATTGAAAAGCGAGCTTGACGGAATAGACGGAATAGGGCCGGAATATCAGAAAAAACTTTTGAAACATTTCGGAAGCGTCAGGCGCATAAAAAACGCCTCCGAAGAAGAATTAAAGGAAGTAAAGGGGATAGGAAGCAAAAAAGCGCACCGAATTTTCTTAAAATTGCATGAGAACAAAAATGAAACAAAACAAGAGAAAACTTGAGAAAAACCCGAAGAATGCCCGCCGAGCAATAATTTTTGCGAAAAACCTGCCGCACTGTTTTCTCATCATAAAATCGAAAGAAAATAAAGAAAACAGAATAATCATGTAAGATATATGCGAATGACGGCAAACCGGCGGAACATTTATCCTGCGAGTTCAAAACGCAAGGGGAGAAGGTCTAAAAACATGCCGGCAGACACAAGGCATCGGAGGAAATAATGACCACAGCGGATGCGAATCATAATTCGACAGCAGATCCTAAGAATCGCTGCAAAAACAACGCTGCAGTTTTAGGGCATCCGATATCGCATTCTCTGTCTCCTGTTCTTCACAATGCCGCCTATAAAGCTTTGGGAATTTCTAAAGAATGGAATTATGAGAAGATTGACGTAACGAAAGAAGAGCTGGAAGATTTTCTCATATCGGCAGGCTCCTCGCGGAGAGGACTGAGTCTTACCATGCCGCTCAAAAAGGAAATACTTAAATTTGCACGCAAACGCGGACGTTTCACAGAACTTCTCGGAGTTGCAAATACAGTTGTTTTTGATCGGTGTGAATTTTCGGCGAAAGAAAAAAACGGCAGCTGCAAAAATAATCGCGATTCTATGCCGGCGTTCGACGTATACAATACTGACGTGGAAGGAATCGTAAGAGCTTTAAGACCCGAGATGAGCGCAGGCATAACGCATTTTGAAAAAATTGAAAATGACGGCGGACAGCATTGTATTCAAACAAAAACGGATCCGTTTATGCGCGGATTGGTCGTCGGAAACGGAGCAACAGCCGAATCCGCAGTGACAGCTCTGCGTTTTCTGGGATGCGAAAATATGACAGTCGTCGCAAGAAATGTGCAGAAAGCCGCAAGAATCATGACTGTGCTTGCAGAAAAGCTCAGTATTGAACTTAAAATAATTTCTTTTGACGATTTGCTCTCCGATTACAAAAAAATAGAGAAATTTACATATGCGGTAAGCACCGTCCCGGCTTATGCGGCAGATATTTTCGCAAATATTCTTCCCGAAACGGCTGAAAATTCTTCTGCGTCGCTTTTGGATGTGGTCTATGATCCGCGCCCGAGTAAAATTGTTTCAGCTTGGAAAGCGGCTGGATATCGCGCTCTGAGCGGAGAATCAATGCTCTTGCGTCAGGCTGTCGGACAGGTTGCTCTCATGACGGGCATAAGCGCAAAAGAAACAGAAGAAAAAGCGTTCGAAGCAATGAAAACGGCATTGATAAAGGAGTTGTAATGTTTGAATACGAAAATGACGATTTCGGATCGGTAACGCAGCAGCTGAACAGAATCGAGATTCAGAACAGAGTTTCGGGTCAAGCCGAGAACGAGGAAAGAAGTCTTAAACGCGCCGCTTTAGAAGACAACGGTGATTTTGAGGTTTTGCTTATCACGGGAATGTCGGGCGCGGGCCGCTCGCAGGCAGCAGACAGCGTTGAAGACATCGGCTGGTACGTGGTTGACAATCTTCCGCCTGCAATGCTTATTCCGCTGGTAGATTTGATGACTGCGGCCGGTTCTTCCACGCATAAGCTTGCGGCCGTTATCGACGTCAGGTCGCGCAATTATTTTTCGGATTTAAACAAGGTTTTCGGACATTTTGACGATTTGGGAGTTAAATACAAAATTCTTTTCCTGGATTCGTCCGATCAGGAACTCGTGCGCAGATACGAGAAAGTCCGCAGACCGCATCCTCTTCAAAACGGCAGACGTCTGATTGACGGAATCCGAGAAGAACGCGAGCTTTTAAGCGAACTTAAAAACCGGGCGGACGTGACGGTGGACACTTCCTCGCTGAATGTGCATCAGCTGTCCACGAAAATATATGAGTCGCTTGTCGGTTCAGATTCGTCTACGGTCACGGTGCACATATTCAGTTTCGGATTCAAATACGGCGTTCCGCTCGATGCGGATTTCATTGCAGACGTAAGGTTTTTGCCGAACCCTTACTGGGTGCCTGAACTGCGCGAACTTACGGGACGAAACAAACCGGTAAGCGATTACGTTCTTTCTCAGAAAAATGCTCAGGATTTTCTCGACGCATACGAAAAAGCAATTCTGACCGCAATAGACGGATATTGCAGGGAAGACAAGCATTACGTGACAATTGCCTTAGGCTGCACGGGAGGTCAGCATCGTTCGGTCGCGATGAGTTATGCGCTTGCCGAAAGACTGAAAAAACATAATCTTGCAATAAGCGTTTCAGCAAGAGAATTGGACAAACATCACAACTGATTTTCGATTGTCCTTGCGAAAGTGTACAAAATATTCAGGCTGAAACTGTGCAAATTTTGATTTTTCAACCGCAAAACATATATTTATGAATAATGTTTTTCAGCCCGAAAACAGGAAAGCATGAAAAGTCGAACCTGAAATGTCGGGAAATTTTAAAGGAGGAAAATTGACGCTGGTCACCGAGGCTAGGAGAGAGCTGGCCGGAGCAGATGATGAGAAGGCGGCGGAAGCGGGAAAAAAAGTTCAGGCAGCAACCATGCTTCGTTTCGCGGGAAGCATGGCAGTTGTGCAGCGTCATATTATTATCCAATGCAAATTTGATAATTTCCAGACTGCGCGATGGCTTCGCGACACGATTGTAAACGTGTTCGGTCATGAAGCGGAGCTGGCTAAAATTAGTGACAAAGGTTCAAATTCTTTAAAAGAACATTATATTTTGCGCATTCTTAAATCGGGAGGCGCGCTGGCGCTTGAATCAGGTCTTATCGACTCAGACAAGCGTCCTGTCCCGGGGCTTCCCAATTGCATTAATCCTGCAGACGCAGAACAGGCAAAAGCAGCCGTAAGAGGAGCATTTCTGGCAGCAGGCAGCCTGTCTGAACCCGGCAAAGCAAGCCGCCTGGATATATTATGTCCTTCTCATGAAGCAGCAAAAATGCTGGCTGCTTTGTCAAAACGGCTTAACATTACTGCAAAAATCCGCTTGGAAGACGGGCGCGAATGCTTTGTTTTAACCGATCCTGATTCCATAGAACGCATGCTGATCCTGCTCGGCGCAGAAAATACTGCGCGCGAATGGAGCGGCAAACGCATAACAGATCCGACTCAGCGCAGCAAAGTTTCGCGCATGATGAATTTTGACGACGCGAATATGCGCAGAAGCGCAAAAGCCGCTATCGAAGCGGGAGAAAAAGTGTTGCACGCGTTCGAAATTCTGGGAGAAGACATTCCCGCCAACCTTCGCGCTGCGGGAGAACTTCGTCTGGCGCACCGCGAAGCAAGTCTTGAAGAATTGGGACGCATGGCAAACCCGCCGCTTTCTAAAGACGCGATTGCCGGCCGCATACGCCGTCTTTTCCAGCTGGCAATTAAAGCTGAGAAAAAACGCGCTTTTGAAGAAAGTGAGAAAGAAGCATTATCGAAATAAAACCGATAATTGCACAATTCTGCATGTTTTGTTGCCTTGGCATTGTAGAATTTTAGCCTGTAAACGTTTTTTATCCGCATTCGAAGCATTTCGAAAGGAAATTATGAAAACTATCAAAGATCTCGGCGAATTGACAGGAAAGCGCGTACTGGTTCGCGCAGATTTCAATGTTCCTTTGGACGGAACGACGATTACCGATGACGGCCGCATTCGCGCGGCTCTGCCCACAATCAATGCTTTGCGCGAAGCCGGCGCAAAAGTAATTCTTATGGCGCATTTGGGACGCCCGAAGGGAAAAGTCGTTCCCGAGCTCAGTCTTGCTCCCGTTGCAAAACGACTCGGAGAACTTATTGACGCAAATGTGGCTCTCGCCAAGGATACTTACGGCGAAGACGCTCAGGCAAAAGTTGCGGCTATGAACAGCGGCGATGCAGTAATGCTTGAAAACGTTCGCTTTAATCCTGAGGAAACAAGCAAAGATGCAGCTGAGCGCAGCGCTTACGCCAAGAAAATCGCGCAGCTTGCGGATGCTTTTGTTTCCGACGGTTTCGGCGTAGTTCACCGCGCACAGGGTTCGAATTGCGCAATCGCAGAGTTCCTTCCTTCCGCTGCCGGTCTGCTCGTAGAAAAAGAAGTAAACGCTTTGTCCAAAGCAACGCAGAATCCCGAACGGCCTCTGACTGTAGTTTTGGGAGGCTCCAAGGTTTCGGACAAGCTGGGCGTAATCGAGAATCTTCTCGACAAAGCTGATCGTCTTGTTATCGGCGGAGGAATGGTATTTACTTTCCTCAAGGCACAGGGCTGCGAAGTAGGAACTTCGCTGCTTGAAGAAGACATGATCGACACTGTTCGCAAATATATCGAAACCGCAAAGAACAACAATGTAGAAATCGTTCTTCCGACAGATATAGTGGTAAACGCCGCTTTCCCCGCCGCAGATGCGGTTATCGCTCCCGAAACAGTGTCTGCCGATGCAATTCCTGCTGACAAGATGGGCTTGGATATCGGTCCGGAATCTCAGAAGCTTTTCCATGACAAGATTGTCGATTCAAAGACTGTCGTATGGAACGGACCTATGGGCGTTTTTGAAGTCGCGCAGTTTGCCGACGGCACTCGCGCGGTTGCTCAGGGACTCGTCGATGCTTCAAAGAACGGCGCATTCTCTATTGTCGGCGGCGGAGATTCGGCTTCGGCAGTGCGCAACCTCGGTTTTGACGAGAACGGTTTCTCGCATATTTCCACCGGAGGCGGAGCTTCCCTGGAATTTCTTGAAGGCAAAGAACTTCCCGGTCTTAAAGTTCTCGACTGATTTTTCGGCTTGAAAAAAGTTTTCCGCGTCCGAGATTATATCGGGCGCGGAATTTAATATTAAACACAAACGACAGAGGTATGCTGTGAAGCGTCGCAGAACTGCAATTGTCGCAGGCAATTGGAAAATGAATTTCGATCATTTGGAGGCAACTCTTTTTGTTCAAAAGCTTGCCTGGATGCTTAAAGACGTGCATTTCGATTTCAAAAAATGCGAAGTTGCGATAATGCCGTCTTTTACTTCTCTGCGAAGCGTGCAGGTTTTAATCGAATCCGAAAATATTCCGATTAAATACGGAGCTCAGACAGTTTCCGTCACTTCTCAGGGAGCATTCACGGGAGATGTGTCTGCCGATATGCTTGCTGCCTTGGGATGCAGCTATGTAATAGTCGGTCATTCCGAAAGAAGAAAATATCATCCGGAAAATGACGCAAATCTTGTAGACCAGGTTCGCGCAGTGCTTGCCGCAGGAATGAAACCCGTTTTATGCGTGGGAGAGTCTCTTTCCGAAAGACGCGAAGGCATAGAATTAGAGTTTGCCGTCGGGCAGGTAAACGAGGTCGCGCGCGATCTGTCATCTGAAGAAGCATCGCAAATGCTCGTTGCATACGAGCCTCTCTGGGCCATAGGAACAGGAATGACAGCGACATCGACTTCCGCACAGGAAGCCTGCAAAGCGATTCGAGAATATTTTGACAATACATACGGAGGCGAAACGGCTGAAAAAATAAAAGTTTTGTACGGGGGCTCGGTAAATTCTTCCAATGCTGCCCAGCTGCTTTCTGATTGCGCAGACATGGACGGTTTTTTGGTCGGAGGAGCTTCTCTGGATGTTGAAGAATTTGCTTCGATTGTACGCATAACGCAAAAACTTGCGGGTTCATTCCGCTGATTTCCTGGCTGAACGCTAGAATAGTATTATAACCGGATTTATATACGGAGGTTTCCAGTGCATACTCTCAAGATTTGTCTTGAAGTAATAGTTGTTATTTCCAGCATTTTGCTGACAATGCTTATTCTTATGCATAAGGGTAAGGGCGGCGGTTTGTCCGACATGTTCGGCGGAGGAATGGCCGTAAATGCCGGGACTTCCGGCGTTGCGGAAAAGAATCTGAATCGCATAACCGTAATTGTCGCAATTATCTGGGTTGCCGTCATCATCGGTCTTTCCGTTATGATGAAGTACGGCGCGGGCAACTAGACTTTATTCGAACTTAAAATACAATCAGGCCGCAGGATCTCAATGTTTCTGCGGCTTTTTTATAATTAAATCCTGCAAACCAAAACAGCATAATAACGATGTAAAATACAAATAATTGCAAAAACGCGCACAAAGTTTAAAAGCGTTTTAAGCAAAATCTCAGCAGGAAAAGTTAATACAGCAAAAACAAACGGAAAAAGTACGCGCATATAAGAAAATAGCAGGAAAAACAAAAATGAGTTCAAAAAAGTTTTCAGAAGAACAAATTAACAGCACACGTTTGATATTGGCCGATTTTGACGGCACTCTTTTGCATACGGACAAGAAATTATCTTCGCTGATACGCCCCACAGTCGATATGCTTCACAAACGGGGAATTTTGTTTGCGGTAGCTACCGCCCGAGCCTGCAATACTTCTTTTACCCTCATGCAAGATTGCGCGGCAGACATCGCTGTTTTTCATAACGGAGTCGTAATCGATTACGATTTTAAAGAATCCGGTTCAATTTCATATGAAGAGTATTGTGAAAAAATAACTTGCGGATCGGAAGATATAGAACAAAAATGCATAGATTCGAATCTCGGTTACAAGTTTTGCAGCGATATTCTTAACTGCATGCCTGATCTTCACGTTGCAGTTATCATCGATGACATTCGGTACGCGAATTTTGATATGAACTGCATATGGCCCGGAATTCGGTTTGTTCGCTCCGATCTGAGAGAATTCAAAAAAGGTCATATTCAAAAAATCAATGCATATCCCGCAAATGACAGCCAGATTGCAAAACTTGAAGAACTGAAACCTGACAATATTTCTTTGAATATCGCAGAAAACACGCTGTGGATGTTTGCACATCCCGCCGCAAGCAAGGAAAACAGCCTTAACTCAATAGCAGATCGTTTAAATTTCAGCACTCAAAACGTAATTTCATTCGGAGACGACATTATCGACGAAGGAATGATAAAAAAAGCGGGAATCGGAGTTGCTATGGGAAATGCGATTGAACCGCTGAAGAAAATAGCAGATGATATTTGCGATACAAACGACGATGACGGCGTTGCACACTGGCTGATGAAATATTTCAGCGACTGATATTCTGTCCGTTTCAAATTCAGATTCTGCGGTTTTTTCGATAGTGAAAAACAGATAGCAAAAATCGGTGCGGCAAAAATTGTCGCACCGATTCTCTCATTTCATGAAAACAGCTGCTTCACGAGTTTTTAAATTCAAAAGCTCATGAAGATTTGTTAATTTCAGCCGTTTACGCGGTTAATTCCAGCCTGAACGTCTTCGAGAACAGAATCCCAAGACTTGATGAAGGCTGCTACGCCGTCAGCTTCGAGCTTGTCGGTAACATCCTTGATGTTAATTCCCAGCTCAGCAAGCTTGTTCATAATTGCGTGAGACTCTTCGTAGGTTCCGGCGATTGAAGGAGCGCCGTTGCCCTGCTCTGCGAGAGCATCAAGAGTCTTCTCAGGCATTGTGTTTACAACGTCAGCTGCAACGAGTTCGTCAACATACTTTGAAGGAGAATATGCCGGATTCTTTGTGCCTGTGGAAGCCCAAAGCGGACGCTGCTTCTTAGCGCCCTTTGCTTCCAAAGCTGCCCAGCGAGGATCATTTGCAAACTTGTTCTCAAAAAGTTCGTACGCAATGCGAGCGTTTGCAACCGCAGCCTTGCCTTCGAGAGCCTTAGCTTCATCAGTGCCGATCTCTTCAAGGAGCTTGTCTACTGCAGAGTCAACGCGAGAAACAAAGAAAGAAGCAACAGAGCCGATGTGCTTCAGATCGTGACCGTTTGCGTCAGCCTGAGCGATACCCTCAATGAATGCATCGATAACCTGCTCGTAACGCTCGATCGAGAAGATCAATGTTACGTTTACAGAAATGCCCTTTGCAAGGGTAGCAGTGATTGCCGGAAGGCCTTCAAGAGTCGCGGGAATCTTGATCATCGCGTTCGGACGATCAACCTTCGCCCAAAGCTCAACAGCCTGACGGGCAGTTTCTTCAGTCTTGTGAGCAAGACGCGGATCAACCTCGATAGATACGCGGCCGTCAACAAAATCGGTAGCTTCAGCAATATCGCGGAAAATGTCGGTAGCGTTGCGAACATCGGTTGTGGTCAATTCACGCACGGCAGTTTCAACGTCAACAACGCCGAGTTCTTTAAGCTGCTCGTCATAAGGACCTACCTGAGACAAAGCTTTCTGGAAAATCGAAGGATTGGTTGTAACGCCTACAACGTTCTTGTTGGCAATCAAATCCTGCAATGAGCCGGACTCAATGCGGGAACGGCTCAAATCATCGAGCCAGATTGAAACGCCGGAATCAGATGTTTTCTGAGTGTGGACATTCTGTGCCATATTTGTTTTCTCCTTTTGTGTTAACACATAAAAAAGGGGGAGGGGACTAAAACCTTTCCCCTCCCACATTCTATATCAGGCGTCGGCCTTAACAGCAGCAATTGATTCTTTTGCGGCTTCGACGACATGTTCTGCCGTAATTCCCAGATCAATCATGTTCTGACCGCCGTCTCCCTGCAGACCGAACTGCTCGATGGAAATAGCTTTTCCGAAACTTCCGAGGTACTTGTACCAGGAAAGAGCCAAACCTGCTTCGATAGAAACGCGAGCTTTTACTTCAGCAGGCAATACAGAGTTCTTGTATTCTTCATTCTGATCTTCAAACCATTCGAGCGAAGGAACGGAAACAACGCGAGCCTTGATTCCCTCTGCAGCCAAAGTTTCCGCGCCTGCGACAGCCCACTGAACTTCAGAACCGGAAGCCATGATAATTACATCGGGAGTGCCTTCGGTATCGACAAGAACATAAGCGCCCTTGCGAACGCCGTCCTTTGCTTTCTGAGCAGTCTGCGCAAGAGTGGGAACGCCCTGACGCGTAAGAATCATACCTGCGGGAAGAGTATTGTCCTTCTCGAAGAAATAACGGTATGCTTCGGCAGTTTCGATTGCATCAGCCGGACGCACAACCTCAAACTGAGGAATCGCGCGGAAAGCAGCAAGATGCTCGATCGGCTGGTGAGTCGGTCCGTCTTCTCCCAAAGCGACAGAATCATGAGACCATACGTAAAGATTCGGAATCTCCATAAGAGCAGCCAAACGCACAGCAGAGCGCATGTAATCCGCAAACTGGAAGAAGGTGCCGGAGAACGGACGAGTGTCGGAACCCAAAAGAATACCGTTGGTAATGGCTCCCATGGCGAATTCGCGAACGCCGAAGTGAAGCTGACGTCCCGCAGGGGAAGTCTCAGGCCACTGAACAGTAGCGTGATCCGGAGTCTCGAAAGAAGCAGCGCCCTTGAGATTCGTATTGTTCGAACCGCCCAAATCAGCAGAACCGCCCCAAAGTTCAGGCATAACGTCTGCAATTGCGTTAAGAACAGTTCCTGAAGCCTTGCGAGTCGCAACCTTTCCGCCGACTTCAAACGAAGCGACAGCCTTATCGATTGCTTCGTCGAATCCTTCGGGAAGCTTTTTGGCGCTGATTCGCTCATACAAAGCAGCAGCCTCGGGATTTGCGCTCTTCCAAGCGTCAAATGCCTTATTCCATTCTTCGTGAGCAGCCTGACCGCGATCTGCTACCTTGCGCGCATGAGCCAAAGCTTCGTCGTCATTCGGGAAAGCAACAGCGGGATCGAATCCGAGAATTTCCTTAAGACCGGCAACAGCTTCATCTCCGAGCGCAGAACCGTGCGAAGACGGATCATTGGTTTTGCCGGGAGTCGGCCATGCGATCAAAGAATCTACCTTAATGATGTGAGGCTTGTCGGTAACGGCTTCTGCCTTGTGAATAGCTTCTGCCAAAGCAACGGTATCTTCCTTGTAAGAACCGTCAGGCTGCACGAAGGAAACTTCATCCGTATACCATCCGTATGCCTCATAACGCTTGAGAATATCTTCTGCGAAAGTAAGTTTTGTATCGCCCTCAATCTGAATGTGATTAGCGTCGAAAATAACGAAGAGGTTTCCGAGCTTCTCATTTCCCGCAAGCGAACCCGCTTCAGAGGAAACGCCTTCTTGAACGTCGCCTTCGCCGGCAATAACCCATACTTTGTGATCGAAAGGAGATTTTCCTTCTTCAGCCTTGGGATCAAGCATGTAACGCTGGAAACGCTGACCGTAAGCGAAACCTACGGCTGAAGCAAGACCCTGACCGAGAGGACCGGTCGTAATTTCAATACCGGGAGTCAGACCGTATTCGGGATGACCCGGAGTGCGAGTATCCGCGCCGCCGCGGAAATACTTAAGATCATCAAGAGTCAGATCGTAACCCGAGAAGTAAAGCTGCACATACTGAGTAAGCGAAGCATGACCGCCCGAAAGAATGAAACGATCGCGTCCCGCCCACTCGGGATCCTTCGGATCGTGCTTAATGAAATGCTGGTAAAGAGTATAAGCAACAGGCGCCAGAGAAACAGGAGAACCGGGATGTCCGTGTCCTGCTTTCTGCACTGCGTCCGCGGAGAGAACTTTCGCAAGTTTAACCGCGCGATCGTCAAGATCGGTCCACTCGAAATCGGCCATTTGTAATCATTTCCTTCCAAATATTTGAGTTTCTTTCGCATTCTGCGTTCGAATTACGATCGAAACCGCTGCCAACAATTGCAATTGTATACGCCCGACAAGACACAAAACACGCCCGCGCGGCACAGAACAAAATAATGTGCCTACTTGTTAAAAGAGGCAATGCTGATATACAATTAGCACTCACGGCATAAGAGTGCTAATTAAGAATGCAGACAACAGACTTAAGCGGGTGAAAAATGAGCAACGACAGGCGCATGACAGTGCTTCGCGCCGTAGTTGAAGACTATATTCGCACTCAGGAACCCGTAGGCTCGTCCGCGCTTGCAAAAAGACACGGACTGTCAGTAAGTTCCGCCACGGTGCGCAATGATATGGCGGCATTGGAAGATGAAGGATATCTTATTCAGCCGTACACTTCGGCAGGAAGAATTCCCACCGAAAAAGGCTACAGATTCTTCGTAAACAGACTTGCTTCGGCCGCTTATCTTTCCGAACCTCAAAGGCTTGCCGTCAAAGAGTTCCTGTCAGGTTCGGTAAATCTTGACGATGCTTTGCGAAGAGCTTCAAAACTTCTTGCGCAAATAACGGGGCAGGTTGCAGTAGTCACTTCGCCTTCGCTTGCAAGAAGCGCTTTAAGAAGATTGGAGATCGTTCCGCTGAACATAGATTCCTGTCTTGCGGTTGTTATCACAGATACAGGAAGAGTCGAACAGCGTACTGTTATAAACGCATATCCGATTGATTTTTCTCAATTGGCTTTCGTCGCCGGGACAATTAATTCGCAATGCATGTCAATGAATCTTTCAGACGTGTCGGCGTTCATTGAAAAACTTGACATTCCCGTTTCTCAAACGGGTTATGACTGTCCCGTGAATGCACTGGCGAATATTTTCCGCGATATTGCTTCTCGCGAGCGCACGGACAGTTTTTACGTATCGGGAACTTCTCATCTTGCACACTGCGAAAGCATGAATCACGATGATATGACTTCTCTTTTTGACGCTCTAGAAGAGCAAATCGTTATAATGCGTCTTATGAATTCGCTCAGCGGAGTAAGTTCCGAAGAAAATGTATCCAAATCGGATGTGGGAGTTGCCATCGGTTCCGAAACCAATAATCCGGCATTAAAAAACGCGTCGTTCGTTTCAGGAGGCTACGGCAGCGAAAATCAGACCGGAAAAGAGGGAGTTCCTCTCGCTTTTGTCGGTTCCGTGGGACCTACTCACATGGATTATGCCACGACAATCGCTTCGGTAAGAGTTGTGGCTTCTTATCTTTCGCGTTATATAGCAGCAGAAAGAAATCCGCACTTTCAATACAGATCCATAACATCCCGAAAAGAAGATATTCCGCTTACGGGATAAAACACGGCATAACATGCCTGCAGAAAAATGCTAAAAGCACAAATAAAACGCAAACTGACAAATAAACAGACAAAAGAAAACCGGACAGCAAACCGGACAGCATAAGAAAGGTTTGAATCTATCGTGGCAGATTATTATGAAACGCTGGGCATTAACCGCAATGCAAGTCAGGACGAAATTAAAAAAGCATACAGAAAACTCAGCCGCAAATATCATCCCGACATTGCCGGAAAAGAGTATGAAGAAAAATTCAAAGAAGTAAATGCAGCTTACGAAGTTTTGAGCGACGAAAACAAAAGACAAATGTACGATCGGGGATTCGATCCCAACAGTCCTCAAGGCTCAGGCGGATTCTCTTCGGCCAATTTTAATGATTTTTCCGATTTGGGAGACATATTCGGACAATTTTTCGGCGGCTCAGGCGGATTCAGCGCATCGTTCGGAGGAGCGGGAAGAGGACCGGTTCCCAGAACAATGCCGGGACAGGATTCCGTTACGGATGCGACCATAGATTTGCGCACTGCAGTTTTCGGAGGAACAGTAAATACCGATATTATCGCCTTTACCGTATGCAGCGACTGTTCCGGAAAGGGTTCTCAAAACGGCAAACCCGTCGAATGCCATGAATGCAAGGGAACGGGATACACCAAAAAAGTCGTGCGCACAATGCTGGGGCAAATGGTCAGCAGCGCTCCGTGCGACAAGTGCGAAGGACACGGAACGATTATCAAAGATCCGTGCGCTTCATGCCTGGGACACGGACGGGTAAGAACGAAACGTTCTGTCGGAGTATCCGTTCCTGCCGGAGTGGACAACGGAGCAAGGCTTCGTCTTCGCGGTCAGGGAGACGCGGGCGAGGGCGGCGGACCTGCCGGAGACCTGTATATCAATATACATATCAAAAATGACGGCACTTTTGAACGCGATCGAAACGATTTGCATTGCTGGATAGGCATTCCTATGACTTGGGCAGTTTTGGGTCACAAAACTTCCATTGACACGTTTGACGGAGAAAAAAATATCAGCATAGAACCCGGCACTCAGCCGGATGATGTGATCACAATCGAAAATTTGGGCGCGACAAAACTCGGAACGAGCGAGCGCGGAAATCTTTATGTTCACATAAATGTTCAAATTCCGAAAAAAATCGATTCAAAACAGAAAGAGCTTCTCGAACAGTTTGCGAAGAAAAGTTCGGACGACCAGCATGTCACCAAACCAACGGCAAAGCCGGTCAATTCAGCCAAAAAGGGTTTCTTCGGCAGACTGAAGGACGCATTCACGTCATAAAAACGTTATAAAAAGGCGCCGGACAGAAACAGAACTCGGATCATTTCAAAAAGCGGACAGAAAACGTTGTTAAAAAACGTCCTGTCCGCTTTTATATAAATAAAAAATTTATCGAAAATTTTTTTGCGCCGTTTTACAAATACGAATCAACCGTTGTCCTGAACTGATTTACATAGCTTCCGGCAAAAAACACGCAGTGTCCCGCAATAGGGTAAAGCTGCCAGAATCTGAATCTGCGTTCGTATCCTTCTTTAAGAGGATGAACCGACAGGTATCCGTCAATCGTTTCTTTCATATAAGGCGATCCGAACAATTCAAGCATGGCCAAATCTTCTTCTCTGTGACCGCCGTGAGCCGCCGGATCGATAAGCACCGCATGTGTCTTTCCCGATTCGTCTGACGTCCACATTACATTTCCGCTCCACAAATCTCCGTGAATTCGCGCCGGCTTATCCTGTGCTGCATTGCCTAAAATTTCGGGAATGCGCTCAATAAGCCTGTTTGTCATGCGCAAATCGGCCGCAGTGAGAATTCCGCGCTCAATTCCCATCCTGACCATGGGGACAAGACGTCCTTCAGCAAAATATTGAACCGCATTATCCCAGACTCCGGTCGCCATGGGAACAGGATCTTGCAAAGGACCGAAATAGCATGTTCCCGAATATCCCGCGGGTGCCGCGCCGAAACTTTCGGCTCCCGAGTCATGCATGCGCGCCAGCTGCCGTCCGAATTCATACGCGGATTCGGCATCGGGAGAAACGGCATCTATCTGGTCGATATCCAGATAATCATCCTCCCATCCGATAACATTCGCCACATGCGGACCTCCCAGCGATTCCGCCTGCTTCAGCCAGAGAAGACCCTTTGCTTCGCATTCGAAAAAACCCGCCGGCGCATTGCTGCGCGATTTACGGTAAACAGACATTCGATATCTCCTTAAAAGACTGCATAAACACCGTTATGCAAATAAAGTCCGTAAAACAATTCTGCATTGAATCGATGACAACGGCAAACTAAATTTACGTTCAACCTTGTTGCGGGTTAGAATCTTTATCAGTGTTTTTAAGAAAAAATCACAAATAAATCGGCGTGAATTTTTCGATAAAGCATAGAATTGATATGTGAATATACAAAAATATGCGATCTGAAAAGTCAGACTCGCCGAAATGAGAAAACAAACAATCGAAAAAAGCGAGAAAGCAAAAGAGGAATGAATTTTTGGCAGGCAATTTTTTTAGGATTTGTCCAAGGCGTTACTGAATTTCTGCCGGTATCGTCCAGCGCTCACATACGAATCGCCGGAGCTTTGTGCGGAATGCCCGACCCCGGCGCAGCTTTCACAGCCGTTATCCAGCTGGGAACAGAGACCGCTGTAATTCTGTATTTTCGCAAAGACATAGCGCGAATCTTGTCAAACTGGTTCAGAACATTGTTCGGAGCCGACGGAAAAGACTTAAAGTCAAGGCTGGGAGAGCGGAATGCGGATGCGAAGCTGGGGTGGTACATCATAGTCGGAACTGTTCCTATTGTCGCAATCGGACTGCTTTTTCAAAAACAGATTCAGACTGTTTTGCGCAACATGTGGGTAACTGCAATCGTATTTATCGTTTTCGGAATTCTCCTGTGGTACTTCGACGAGAAATCCAAGCAAGATAAAAAAATCGAAGAACTTAACTTAAAAGATTCAATCTGCTACGGTCTGGGGCAAATGCTTGCTCTGATTCCGGGCGTATCGCGTTCGGGAGGCACCATCACTGTCGGACGAGCAATGGGATATACGAGAGAAGCAGCGGCAAGAATCAGCTTTTTGATGGCAATCCCGGCAGTTTTCGGAGCGGGAATTCTTGAAACGTTCAAAGCAGTTAAAGACGTTAATTCGACCCCGAATTTCCCCGGCTGGCCCGCAGTCATTACTGCCACGCTCGTGTCGTTTGTCGTGGGATATCTGCTGATAATCGTATTTTTGAAAATTGTTTCGACATATTCTTACAAGCCTTTCTGCATTTACAGAATCGCGCTGGCAATTTTGCTTATTGTTCTCATGTCTTGCGGAGTTTTGGATCCGATGGCCGGAACTGAATTCATGTAATGCTTATGTTTATGCATTTTATGCGTCAAATATGAATCAGAGGGCGCATAAACAAACGCAGACAGAATGCAAAGAGCCCTCGATAAACGCAGGCGGAATGTCTTTGTCGGATATTCCGCCGCTTTTTTTATAGAAATTTTCAAGAATTTTTCTGAAGATTGCGCGGACTTTTCATCTGAAAACATTGAAAAACAGCGCAACACGCCGAAAAAATCTCTAGATTTGCAAAAATGGTCAAAAGTTATTATAGTTAATCATCGTGCTTGGAATGAAAAAGCACATGCGGGCATAGCTTAGTTGGTAAAGCGCGACCTTGCCAAGGTCGAGACCGCGGGTTCGAGTCCCGTTGCCCGCTCAGGTCATTTTTTGACCCGATTGAATGGTGGGTTAGCCAAGCGGTTAGGCACCGGCCTGCAAAGCCGTTTAGACGAGTTCGACTCTCGTACCCACCTCTCGGTTGAAATACTGAATACAACCGGTTCAAAGGGCGATTGGCGCAGGGGCTAGCGCGCTTCCCTGACACGGAAGAGGTCACAGGTTCAAATCCTGTATCGCCCACTTGTTCCCGATTAAACTGATTCGGGCGATTGGCGCAGGGGCTAGCGCACTTCGTTCACACCGAAGGGGTCACAGGTTCAAATCCTGTATCGCCCACAAGAATAATTTTTTCTCTTTAATCTTCTCTATTAATCAACTTCCATATATTCTCTATTTTTTTTTTTTTTTTTTTAATGTGCTTTCTGTTTCGACTGCATTCTTTATTCGTTTTGGCGTAATTTTATATGCTTTCTGTTTGTTCGCGTGCTTTTGTCTGCATTCTTCTGTATCTTTGTAGTGAATCTGTTCGTCCAGGTCCGCACCAAGTAACGCGGATCCAGCAAGAAAAGGACATACAATGGCTGAAACTTCCATTTGCATTGAATTGAACGGCGAGCGAAAGGAGGTTGAAGCCGGTACCTCCGGAACGCTGCTGTTTGCTGATGACAAGCAAATAATCGCAATAAAGCTTAACGGGGAATTGCGCGATTTAAGCACTGAATTGAAAGACGGAGATACCGTTTCTCCTGTTGTCTTGGACAGCGACGACGGATTATCCGTTATGCGTCATTCTGCGACTCATGTTATGGCTCAGGCTGTTCAAGAACTTTATCCCGGAACGAAACTCGGCGTAGGACCGGTGATTGAAAACGGTTTTTATTATGATTTTGACGTCGAAAATCCGTTTACTCCGGAAGATCTTAAAGCAATCGAAAAAAAGATGCAGCGAATCATAAAAGAAGGACAGACCTTCAAACGCCGCACAATCACCGAAGAACAAGCAAGAGAAGAAGAAGCGGGAGAGCCCTATAAACTCGAACTTATCGATGCTGCCGTCGAAAATATTGAAGACAGCGAAAAAGACGATATTTCTTCGCGCGAAATAAGCATGTATGACAATGTCGATCGCAACGGCAAAACGGTTTGGAGCGATTTGTGCAGAGGACCGCATTTGCCCAATACGCGTTTCATCAAGGCTTTCAAATTGCAAAGAGCTTCCGGCGCTTATTGGCGCGGAAACGAAAAGAATCCCATGCTGCAGCGAATTTACGGCACGGCATGGGCTTCGAAAGATGATTTGAAAGCATATCAGACAAGAATGGAGGAAGCGGCAAAGCGCGATCATCGCCGTATCGGCGCAGAAATGGACTTGTTCTCATTCCCTGAGGAAATAGGTTCGGGTCTTGCCGTTTTCCACCCCAAGGGCGCGTCGATTATCAATGCGATGAAAGAATATTCGCGTCAGCAGCATTTGAAAAACAATTATTCGTTTGTGCAGACTCCGCATATTACAAAAGGTCATCTGTACGAAATTTCAGGTCATCTGCAGTGGTATAAAGACGGAATGTATCCTCCGATGAGAATTGATGAGGAGAAAGACGAAGCGGGAAACATTGTCAAACAGGGCTTCGATTATTATCTGAAGCCCATGAACTGCCCGATGCACAATCTTATTTTTAAGTCCCGGCAGCGTTCGTACCGCGAGCTTCCGCTCAGACTGTTCGAATTCGGAACTGTTTACAGATACGAAAAGTCCGGCGTTGTTCACGGGCTGACGCGCGTTCGCGGACTGACTCAGGACGATTCGCATATTTACTGTACGCGCGAGCAGATGCGCGATGAGCTTAAACGGCTTCTCGAGTTTGTTTTGAATCTTTTGAAAGATTTCGGTCTTGAAGATTTCTATTTGGAATTATCCACAAAAGATCCTGATAAGTTCGTAGGATCGGATGAAATTTGGGAAGAAGCAACCAATACTCTTGCCGAAGTCGCGGCAGAATCAGGTCTCGAACTTGTCGATGATCCGTGCGGAGCAGCTTTCTACGGACCTAAAATTTCCGTTCAAGCGAGAGATGCAATCGGCCGAACCTGGCAGGTTTCGACCATTCAGCTGGATTTCAACCTTCCCGAACGTTTTGATTTGGAATATGTTGCGGCAGACGGAACGCATAAACGACCGGTAATGATTCACCGTGCGCTTTTCGGTTCGATAGAAAGATTTTTCGCTATTCTTCTTGAGCATTATGCCGGAGCGTTCCCGGCGTGGCTTGCTCCCGTGCAGGCTGTGGGAATACCTGTAACGGATGCGTGCGCCGATTTCATGCAGTCTGTTCTCAACAGGCTTGAAAGCAATCTGATCAGAACAGAAGGCGATTATTCCGACGACAGGTTCGGAAAGAAAATCCGCAACGCGTCGAAGTCGAAGATTCCGTTTATTCTTATTGCAGGCGATGAGGATATGAGCAACAACGCGATTTCCTTCAGATTCCGCGACGGAAGCCAGCTGAACGGAGTTCCGGTCGAAAATGCCGTCGATTGCATTAAAAAAGCAGCCGACTCTCATGCGGTAATCAATTCTGCGGAGGAATTCAAACAGATTACGCAAGGTATATCGATACAGACAAAGTCGGAATAAAGAGCCGAAATAAACAAGTTTTTGTTCTGCATTTGCTTTTAAAAAGAAAGTGGCAAACTATGTGCGGCAATGCCTCTAAAGAGGATAAATGCGTTACGGCAGAATCGGACGGTTTTGCGGACGGCAAGGTCGATTCCGATTCTGTTCGCATTGACAATCCTGACAATTTCGCGCCTCAGGAAGACGGATATCAGCGCCTTTGGACGCCTCAGCGCATGATGTATGTGTTGGGCAATTCGAAGAAAAACAACGCAGAAAAAAATAATGCCGGGAAAAACGCAAAAAAAGCGTGTCCTTTCTGCGAAGGTCCGAAAAAATCGGATGAAGACGGTCTTATCGTCTGGCGCGGAAAGAATGTGTTCGCAATCATGAACCTGTATCCGTACAATTGCGGTCATCTTATGATTTGCCCGTATGAGCATGTGAGCTGTCTGTCTCAATTAAACGAAGAACAAATGCTTGAACTTACAAAAGCAACTGCTATGGCTACGGATGCGATGCAAGAAGTTTCAAATCCCGACGGTTTTAACATAGGAATCAATCAGGGCGAAGCGGGCGGCGCGGGAGTAGCGGCGCATCTGCATGAGCATATTGTTCCCAGATGGAACGGAGACTCAAATTTCATGCCGATAATCGCTCAGACAAGAACTATGCCGGTTCTTTTGGAAAATCAGCGCTCGGCATATTCGGAAGCATTTGATAAATTCGCGCAAGTCTGCGGTTTATAAAGGATTTTAATAAGAAAGAGAGTATTAAATAATGCTTGACAATATAAGAGAGCCTTGGAAAAAGACGATAAATCCGCTGGCTCAATTCTGCGTTGAAAAAGGAATCAGCGCAAATACAGTAACTGTTATCGGTTCTTTGGGAACAATTATTTTTTCTTTTGTCGCAGGTTTCACCCGAGCGCTGTTTCCGTGTGCGCTGGTTATAACATTTTTTGTAATTTTTGATTCGCTGGACGGTTCTGTTGCCGCTTTGAAGGGCGGCGGCACAAAATTCGGATCTTTTTTGGATTCGACTTTGGACAGAGTCGCAGACTGGAGCATTTTAACAGGAATCGCAGTTTATTTTTTTTATGACATCAAAGAATCGTATATGTGCGTTCTAAAAGATGCCGTATCCGATTTTTTCAATTTATTGTCAGGCAAATCTCCTTTCGAAAACAGCCCTTATGAAATGCGAATCGTCTGGGATTATGTGGGAATCTTCGCCGCTTTCCTGTCGATTATGGGCGCATTTGTAACGTCATATGCTCGCGCAAAAGGAGAATCAATCGGTCTTGATATGAAAAAAACCGGATTTTGCACCCGTTCTGACAGGATTGCAATCTGTCTTATCGGAATGGCTTTCGCCGGTTTAGCCGGAAGCACCGTTCTGGCAGTTTTCATTTCTGTTCTTGCAGCTCTTACCGTTTTGACCGCATATCAGCGCATAAAAGCGGTTTACGATATGACAGACGGAAAAGCGAAGGCTTACGCCAAAGCAGCAGTCAAAACAGCCGCCGTATCTGCCGGCAACGGCAGCGGCAACAATGCAAACACCACAAATGCTAATGCTGCAAACTCAAATTTTTCCTCCGCCGCCGAAAATTACGGAAATATTGCAGCAAACGGCGAAAACGGCAATGAGGCAGACATTGCAAGCGATGAAGCTGAAACGATAGCGATTCCGAATGTCAATGCTGCAAATGCTGAAAACGCTGCAGACTCTTCCTGCGCCGATAAAACCGGCGAAAAATCTGACAGCAAATCTTTCGAACAGACCGAATCTTCCGAACAGATAAAGCAAGAGTAAACGAATATTGAAGTCTGAAACGAAAGATTGAAAAACAAAGGTTTGCGACGAAAGACAGAAATGATTGACAGACTGCTTATTTTTATCGCAAAACATCCGCATTTTCTTCCCGAATGCGTTTTACGGGCATTATTTGTATTTTTAAGCAGAATTGTCTGGCTTTTAAAAGCCGGCGGAGTAAAACAGTTTGAACGCAATTTAAGCCGCGTGCTGAAATATCGCATGAAAACGGCTCGGGATGCAGATTCAAAAAACAATTCCGCCGGTCAAAAAAGCGAAAAAAAGTATTCTGACGCGCGCAAATGCTCAAAAATCGCATTGCAGAACTATTTTGAATATTTTGCAGAAACAATGACTGCGGGAAAAGCAGATCTGTCATCCCTTTCAAAAAACGTCAAACCTGAGGGCGCACTCATGCAGCTCAAAAACGAACTGCAAAAAGGCAGATGCGGTCTTCCTCTGGCTATGGGACATCAGGGAAACTGGGATTATGCCGGACTTTGGGCAGATAAAAATCTTGCGCATGTCGTAACTGTGGCAGAAAACCTGAAAAACGAACAGCTTTTGAAAACTTTTGTCGATATTCGTTCGACTCTGGGCATAGATATTCTTTTTTCAGGTTCCAATGGTCTTGTCGCCCGGCTTGAAGAAGCTGCAAAAAACAATGCGAATATAATAATTCCGCTGCTTGCGGACAGAGATTTGAGCCGGCGAGGCATTTTCGCAAAAGCGTTCGATTCTTATATACGGGTTGCAAGAGGTCCGGCAACTCTGGCATATGACTTAAAAACCCCTTTATTTGTTGTAAACATGTATCGGGACAGCGAAAACAGACGCGCATATGTGCTGGATATAAGCGGATGCGTGGACACAAAACCTTTTTTGCGGCTTGACCGCGAAACTGCAATCGAAAAAATCACTCAGGAATGGGTTGACATTTGGGCGCAAAAAATAGCAGAACATCCCGAAGACTGGCATATGATGCAGCCGATTTTTGCCGAGGATCTGGATCTTTCGCGCGTAAAGAATCTTCCGAAAAACGTTGAAAAATATATTGCGCAGCAATCCTAGCGATTACGGGGATATTTCAGTGAAAAACATTATTGCGGAAAATAAAACCGGTTTCGCTTCAAACGAAAACAATGAAGAAAACGATTCGCCCGGACCGCTTAACGTGGGCATAATCAGTCCGTATTCTTTCGAAACTGCGGGCGGCGTTCAATTTCATATTCGAGATTATGCAGAAGAACTTATTTCTCGGGGTCACAGCGTAAAAGTTCTGGCTCCCGGAAAACTTGCGGCAGAAACTCCCGATTTTGTAGAAACTGCGGGTTCAAGCATTTCCGTTCATTACAACGGTTCTGTGGCAAATCTTTCAGGTTTCGGATTTTCAGGCAGCCGCGCGCGCAAATGGATAAAACAAAATGATTTCGACATTGTTCATCTTCATGAGCCGGGAGTCCCGTCTTTGTCGCATAAAGCCTTATTTCCCGGTTTTAATCCTTGTCCGTTTGTAGCTACATTTCATGCCGCTTTCGATGAATATCCGACAACTTTGAAAATTGCAGAAGGCTATCTGAGAATGAGTCTGGAAAAACTTTCTGCCGCTATCTGCGTTTCGCCGGCTGCTGCGGAAACCTCATCGCGATATCTTCCCAAAGACTTGCCTGTAAGCATTATTCCCAACGGGATAAAATACGATACTTTCGCGAAAGCAAAATCCTGCTGCGAATGGAAAGGAACGCCGGATTCTCCTACAGTGGGATTTTTGGGAAGAATGGGCGAGCCGAGAAAAGGCTTCGAAATTTTCGCCCGCGCGGCGCAAAAAGTGACAAAACGCTTTCCGAATGCGCGTTTTCTGTGCGCCGGTTCGGGCGAAGAGCAGGCAAAAAAAATTCTGGCTTCGCTCAATGAAAACGCTCGCTCAAAATTTGAATTTTTGGGAAGAATCAGCGACAGCGACAAAGCAAAATTTTATTCTTCGCTGTCTGCTTATATTGCGCCGCAAACCGGGGGAGAAAGTTTCGGAATCGTTCTTGCGGAAGCTATGAGCGCCGGCTGCCCCGTTATTGCTTCCGACATTCGCGCTTTCGCGGATTTAAGCGAAAACGGACAATGCGCTCAACTGTTCAAATCCGGCTCCTCGAACGATTTGGCAGACAAGATTATCATGCTGCTGTCAGATGAAAACAAACAGGAAGCTTTAAAAAACAAAGGCGCCGAATATTCAAAGCGTTTTGACTGGAGAATAATATCGGAAGAAATTGTGCAGATATATCGGTCAATCTTGCTTAAATCTCAATAGATTTTCATAACAAATCCATATAAAAAATCAACAGAGAGTGAGGATATTATGAATAAATCAATATTGGGCGCGCCCGCAAAATGTTTTTTCACGCTTGTCTCGTTATGCATTGCAGGCATTATCGTCGGATCATTTTGCGATTTTCGAATAAACGAGCTGCTTGAGAATAAAACTGATACCGGCAAATTTTATGCCACATGGATGTTTTGCGTTTCATACTGTTTTTACCCGGCAGCCGGAACATGTCTTTACAAAGGTTTGAAAGCAAAAGGAAAACATTTCGATTCTCTTGCAAAATCGCTTCTGATGCTCTCAATCGCGCTGGCTGCGTATTTGTCTGAAATGAGCATGGGTTCCGATTTGCGCCAGGCCTTGTCTTATAAAACCGGTGAATCTTCCTTCTGGCTGTACGCCGCAAGCCTGGTTTTCTGGATTTTGTTTTATTCGTGGATACCGTTTGTTCTCAACAAAATGCTTGACGAAAAAAATGCAGACAGACTTATTGCGGCCGGCGCGGCAATCATAATTGCGGGAATTTTGGCTCAGGGAGCAAACGAAGTGCTCAAACAGTTAGGATCCCGTCCCAGATACAAGTACCTTATCACGCTTGATGATCCCATTTCAGAATACAGAAACTGGTGGCAGATAGTTCCGGGCTATGCAAAAAAGAACGATTATTTCAAAAGCTGGCCCAGCGGTCACACGACTGCGGCAATGATGATATTTTTCCTGCCGGCACTTTCTGATCTGCTTAAACGAAAAAGCGTGCGCAGAAATATGTTCTGTTTCGCGTTTGCCTGCCTGTACCTGATCGTATGCGGGTACAACAGAATTCACATGACAAATCATTTTTTGTCAGACGTATGTTTTGCCGCATTGATAACTTATATGCTGCACTGCTTCGTATGGACTGTTTTTGAGAAAGCGGCTCAAAGAAACAAACTCGTTTCGGAAATCGCAGAATAAACAGACAGAAACGGCACAACAGCTGCCCGGAAGCGCTTTTCAGACCTGCAGGTCGCCGGGCGGTTTATAATATAAAGAAACGACTGTTTTAAATCGAGTCAGGAGCGTTATGTCAGGTCATTCCAAGTGGGCCACAACCAAAAACAAGAAAGCGGCCATCGACGCCAAGCGCGGAAAGCTGTTTGCCAAGCTTATTAAAAATATTGAAATCGCAGCTCGCACCGGCGGCGGAGATCCTAACGGAAACCCGACTTTGTACGATGCGATTGTCAAAGCAAAAAAGGCTTCATGCCCGATTGACAACATTAATCGAGCAGTCAAGCGCGGATCCGGAGAAGAAGCCGGCGGCGCAGATTACGAGGAAATTGTTTATGAGGGCTACGCTCCGGGCGGAGTCGGTCTGATTATTAAGTGTCTTACAGACAATCGCAACAGAGCTGCGGCCGATGTTCGCTCTACGTTGTCAAAAGGCGGCGGTTCTTTGGCTTCAAACGGTTCTGTAAGCTTCAATTTCACTCGCAAAGGACAGATTATCGTCCCCGCCGAAGGAGCAGATTACGACAAGGTTTTCGAAGTCGCAGCGGAAGCAGGGGCTGAAGACGTTTCTGACGATGAGGAAGTTTACACGGTAACTACCGAGCCTTCTGAGCTTGTATCGGTTCGTTCTGCTCTGCAGGAAGCCGGCATTGAATACGATTCTGCCGAAACGGCTTTGATTCCCGGAACCGAAATCGAACTTGATCTCGAGGGTGCTCGCAAGGTGGAGAAGCTTATCGATACGCTTGACGATTTGGACGACGTTCAGAATATTTATTCAAACTGGACGGCTTCCGAGGAAGTCATGAAGCAACTTGCAGCGGAGTAATCATAAGTGATTATCTGCGGAGTCGATCCCGGTCTTACAAGATGCGGGTTCGCAGTTATTGAAGCCGGCAAATCTCGTCGGCTTCAATTTTTACATGTTGACGTTATAAGATCTTCTCCGAATATTTCGCAGGACAGACGTCTTCTGAAAATTTATGAAGGGTTGTGCGAAAAGCTGGATCATTTCGCGCCGGATGTCGTGAGCATAGAGCGTGTTTTCTGCCAGTCAAACCGTTCTACCGTTTTAGGCACTGCTCAAGTTGCCGGTCTTGCAATGGTCGCAGCTGCCGCAAGGACGATTCCGGTTGCGTTGCATACTCCTACCGAAGCCAAACGGGCTGTTACGGGAAACGGGCTTGCAGATAAAAAACAAGTTGAAGCGATGGTCGCAAAAATATTGAATCTCGACACGATTCCTACTCCGGCAGACGCAGCCGATGCGCTGGCGCTTGCAATATGCCACAGTCTGCGCCCGCAAGGAGCAATCGAAGGGGGAGAACGCGAACAGCATCTTACTGCCGCTCAGAAACGCTGGGCAGATGCCGCAAGAATTGCAAAAAAACAATACGGCAACAGACGAGACATGTGATTTCCGAAAAATACGGCAGAAAGACACAATGTTTGCTATTGCATGCAATCCGAACAAATATGCAGCCATGCGAAATATGTAGTATTATCGAATAAAGGTTCGAATAAGGTTTTGTTTCCCGCAAACGGAACATAAACGTTAAAGGAGCGGATTATGATTGCAACTCTTCGCGGCACCGTTCAGACTGTTTCTTCAGAACATGCAGTTATAGAGGTCGGCGGAGTCGGATATCTGGTCAGAATGACAGGAAAGGATATCGCAAAATTTTCTGCGGGACAGGAAATATTCGTATTTACGCATTTGTCGGTTTCTCAGGATTCGATGACTCTGTACGGATTTTCGAATTTTGAAGAACAGAAAATATTTCTCAGCCTGCAAAAAGTTTCAGGCATAGGACCGCGCGCAGCGCTTTCTATTGTTTCGGCTTTAAGCCCCGAACAGCTGTATGAAGCAATAACAAACAATGACATAAAAGTTTTGACAAAAGCTCCGGGAATCGGCAAAAAAGGGGCGCAGAAAATTATTTTGGAGCTTGCCGGTTCGATAGATTTTTCGCAAATCAATACAGAAAATTCTGCTGCAGCGAAGAAAATATCGTCTGCAGGATATGAAAATGTCGCACAGGGACTCGTTTCGCTGGGATGGAATATCAAAGATGCGGAACAGGCTGTAAGCATTGCTGCAAAAAAGATGGGATTAAGCGAAGATTTTTCGCAATCGCAAGCTTCCGAAGTCTTAAGGCAGGCTTTGAAAAGCTTAGATAAAAAGCGATGAAAAGCGATTCATAAACAGAACAGAGAGGAGGAGACATGAACGGCGATTTCGGCAGTTTGAATAACGCTGACAGGGAAGCAGACGAACGTTTATTGCGAGAAAAATCCTTGAAAATGGCTGATTCGAAGCATAACGACGAAGATCCTATAAGCGATGAAGAATTGCGCCCTCAGGCTTTGGACGATTTTATAGGGCAGCCCAGGCTTAAAGCGCAAATGTCGCTTTTTCTTAAGGCTGCTCAGAAGAGAAATGTTCCTCCCGATCATATTCTTTTGGCAGGTCCTCCGGGATTAGGAAAAACCACATTGGCAATGATTGTCGCGCATGAATTGAATGTTCCGATCA
Source organism: uncultured Actinomycetes bacterium (assembly GCA_900314875.1). GTDB lineage: Bacteria > Actinomycetota > Actinomycetes > Actinomycetales > Bifidobacteriaceae > RUG039. The sequence goes on from OMWX01000002.1 coordinate 422,830, forward strand.
GAGTAACTTCGGGTCCGGCAATCTCGCACGCGGGGGACTTGGCTTCGATTTTAAGTTCGCTGGATGAAGGCGAAGTGCTTTTTATCGATGAAATTCACAGACTTCCTCGTCCCGCAGAAGAACTTATGTATATCGCGATGGAAGATTTTCGCGTGGATGTCATGGTCGGAAAAGGACCGGGTGCGACATCGATTCCGCTGTCTCTTCCCAGATTTACGGTTGTCGGCGCGACTACGAGGGAAGGAATGCTTCCGTCTCCGCTCAGAGCAAGATTCGGTTTTACGGCACATTTGGATTATTATCCGACAGAAGAACTGAAACGATTAATACACCGTTCTTCTGATGTGCTTGACATAAAACTTTCCGATTCGGCAGCAGACGAATTGTCTTTAAGATCGAGAGGAACTCCGAGAATCGCAAACAGACTGCTTCGACGCGTGCGCGACTGGGCAGTTGTGCATGATTTAACCAAAGCCGGCAAAAAGACAGTTACGGATGCGCTGGATTTATATCAGATTGACACTCACGGATTGGACAGACTTGATATAGCGGTTTTGAATGCAATCGTAAAACAGTTTTCGGGAGGGCCGGTGGGACTTTCGAATTTGGCAGCCATGGTCGGAGAAGAGGCTGAAACAGTAGAAACAGTCTGCGAACCGTATCTTGTTCGCGAAGGATTTCTTACGAGAACTCCCAGGGGACGCGTTGCGACAAAAAAAGCTTGGGAACATCTGGGGATAGAATGTCCTGAAGATGTCAAATCGCTGTTTTAAACTCAATTTTATATGTTTAAATTTGCGTAAGTTTTAAGGAGTTGCGGATATGAACAGCATGTCGCTGATGCTGATTGCAATGATTTTAGCCATGTTTGTAATGACGTCTTTTTCGATGAAAAAACAGAAGAAGAACATGGAAGACGTGCGCGCTTGGCGTGAAAACCTTAAAGAAGGGGACGAAGTCGCCACGCATTCGGGTCTTTTGGGAAAAGTTGTTTCAATCGATATTCCGCACGAAGAAGTCATTATTGATTCTCAAGGATCGCTGAGCAAGTGGAGACTTGCCGCCATAACCGAGCCGCCGGTGCGTCCTTTGTACGCCGACGAACAGGACAGCAAAGAAGAACAGGACAACAACGGCGAACAATACAGCGAAAAAACCAAGCAGAATGCCGAACAAGAAAACGCTCGCAGCGATTCTGATTCGAAAACCGCAAAAGAATCCGAAGAAAAGAATTCAGAAGATCTTTAAATCAAAAGCACAGACATAAGTCTGTTGCGATGCTTTGCGAATTTTCCTTGCAGACTCGTTTCTCCTTTCGCAAACTTCTTAAACGGACTTTTTACGGCGAAACAAAAACAGCAAAAGAGGCAACTAAAATGGATTTGTACGAATATCAGGCAAGAGAACTGCTTGCGGAAGAAAATATAAACGTTCCCGAAGCAATTTATGCCGCCGATGCCGGCGAGGTTTCTGCAGCAGCGGAAAAAATCGGATTTCCGTGCGTGATTAAAGCTCAATGCAAAACGGGACATCGCGGACAGGCCGGCGGCGTAAAGCTCGCCAAAGACAATGCCGAAGCTGTCAAAAATGCTGAGAAAATACTTCCCATGACGATTCAGAACAAGCCTGTAAACGGAGTTTTGGTCACCGAAGCAAAAAACATTCTGCACGAGTATTATATTTCGATCTCAACTGATCGGCAGGCGCGCGATTATGTGCTTCTGGCCACCGCGCAAGGCGGAACAGAAGTTGAAGAAATAGCTGCAACGCATCCTGAATACGTAAAAAGATTTCACATCAGTCTTCTTGAAGATTTCAATATTGAAAAAGCAAAAGAAATTTCGTCGCAGATCGGTTTCTATCATGCGCAAGTCGAAGAAGCTGCAGAGATTATCTTGAAAATGTGGAATGTGCTGCGAAAAAACGATGCTGCGCTTGTCGAAATTAATCCTCTTGCAAAAATACAAAACGGCGAAGATGAGAATTGCACTTCGCTTTGCGCTTTGGACGCAAAAATCACTTTGGACGACAATGCTGCTTTCAGACATCCGGAACGCGAAAAATTCCAAGATCCGCTTGAAAAAAACACTCTTGAACAGAAAGCGAAAGAGAACGGTCTGCATTACGTGAAGCTTGACGGACAGGTAGGCGTTATCGGAAACGGCGCCGGACTGGTTATGAGCTCTCTCGATGCGGTTGCGGGTTCGGCAGAAAAGCAGGGAACCGGCATAAAGCCCGCAAACTTTTTGGATATCGGCGGAGGAGCTTCGGCAGAAGCAATGGCCGAAAGTCTTTCAGTGGTTATTTCCGATCCTGAAGTAAAAAGCATTTTTATCAATATTTACGGAGGAATCACATCCTGCGAATCTGTTGCTCAAGGAATTCTTCAGGCTTTCGAAAGTCTGGAAACGGCTAAACCTCTTGTAGTCAGATTTGACGGAAATGCCGCAAAAGAGGGTCTGGAACTGCTTAAAAAGGCAGACAATCCCATGATCAGCGTCAAGCCGACTATGGAAGAAGCAGCAGCGCATGCTGCACAGATCGCCGCTGAATCAAGCCGTTAAGCGAATCATTAAAGAGGAGATAAAATGAGTGTTTTTGTCGATAAAAATTCGCCGGTAATCGTTCAGGGAATAACCGGGCATCAAGGCATGGTTCACACTTTGCGAATGCTTAATGCCGGAACTGACATCAGAGGAGGAGTGAACCCGAAGAAAGCCGGACAGACCGTAGATTTTAAGCTTGAGGACGGTTCAGTAAAATCAATTCCTGTTTTCGCAAACTGCGAAGAAGCTGTTAAAGCCGTAAATGCGCAAGTCTCCGTCATTTTTGTGCCTCCGCGTTTCGCAAAATCGGCAATGACCGAAGCAATTGACGCAAATATAAGAACAGTTGTCTGCATTACAGAGGGAATACCGGTAGCAGATACGATGTACTGCGTTCAGCTCGCGCAAAAAAACGGCACAAGACTTATAGGTCCGAATTGCCCGGGACTTGCAACATTCGCAAAACCGTCTGATGACGGATATCGCGGTCACAATTTGGGAATAATTCCGGACAATATTTCTTCATACGGTCCTGTCGGGCTTGTATCCAAATCAGGCACGCTTACTTATCAGCTGATGGAAGAACTGTCCGATATAGGTTTTACGGCTGCCGTCGGCGTGGGCGGAGATCCGGTCGCGGGAACCTCGCTGCTTGAAGCGGTTAAGATTTACGATCGAGATCCGGAAACCAAATTAATCGTCATGATCGGCGAAATCGGCGGAAATGCCGAGCAGGAAGCTGCTCATTGGATTAAAGAAAACGGCACTAAGCCTGTTGTGGCTTATATCGCGGGATTTACCGCGCCCGAAGGAAAACAGATGGGACATGCGGGAGCAATTATTTCAGGAGGAAAAGGCACCGCAAAAGACAAAAAAGAAGCATTGGAAGCAGTCGGAATCAAAGTGGGAAGCACGCCTGCAGAAGCGGCAGCTTATGCCCGCGAAATCATTTCCGGTTTGAATCTGTAGGTTTTATGAAAAAAATTGAGACGATCGGTTTACACGGGCGAAGCCTGATTTGCGGCTTATGGATTTCAGTCGCTTCGATGGTTTTGTATGCCGTCCCAGCCGCAGTTTTTGCCGCGTCGCTTCTTTATACCGTGTCCGTGAATTCGTCTTCTGCAAATCCTTCGCCGGTTTTTGGTTCGATAACGGGCGCAATGATTTTTATGCCTCAGGGCATAGGTTTCGAACACGAGTCGCTCAGGCTTACAATCACGCCGCTTTTGCTGACTTTTTTAATGATTTTGTCAATTAAAACAATTGCGCGCAAAAATGAAATGAACCGCGTTTCCTTCTGCGCGGGACTTGCGGCATGGATCAGCGAAACTTTCTTTGCCGTATCGGCAGCGCCTTTGAAAATAATTGATTCAAATGCATCCGTTTTATGGAAAGCAGCTTTGATTTTTTGTCTGGGATTTTTTTCGGCAAAAATTTCAGACCGCAGAAAAGACAAAAGCAAAATATCGCTTTATATTAAGATTCTTGCCAAAATACAGCAGAATACAAACAGAAATTTAAGAAGAGCAATTCAATACGGAATGCGCATCTGCACTGCCGTAATTGCTGTCTACATTCTCGCAGGCACAATAACCGCAGCCGTGTGGATATTCAAAGGATTGCCCGATGCCGCAGATATCTGCGACAAAATAAACATGCCTGTTCCTGTCAGACTGTTTGCTTTTGCCGTCGGATTATTCTGGTTTCCCGTTTATTCCGTTTGGGCAATTTCATGGATTTCAGGCGCGGGTTTTTCAATCGGAACAGCGGGGAGCTTCACATTATGGAGCTCGAATGCCGACGGTCTTCCGCTCGTTCCGGCATTCGCAATTTTGCCTTCTTCAGTTGAAAACCCAGTTTTGCGGCAGTTTTTAATGCTTTTGCCCGCTGCGGCAGCTTTTATTATCGGACTGTATATTCTAGTTTCGCCAAAGCATTATGATATTTTCCGTTTCTCGGGAAGACCGAAACCCGAGCTTAATTTCCGCTCGCTTTTCAAAGAATTCGGATATCCTTTTATGGCAGTATGTTTCGGCGCAGTTCTTGCGGTTCTGTTCTGCGCTCTGTTCTGCTGGATTTCTTACGGCTCGATCGGACAGAACAATTTCCGAAGCGTCGGAGCAGCGCCGTCCGAAGCCGTGAAAATGATCGGAAAAGCGGTAAGCAGAGGACTGTTCGGCGCTTGGATTTTCACAGCCGCAGCATCTTATGTCTTTTATCTTGTCAGCGAGAAAAAATCCGATTCAGAAAAAACCGGTTTCAAAAAACAAGAACATAAAGAAATAGACTTTATTGCCGAATCTGCCGAAAAACCTGATCATTCAAAAAAAGATCCGAAACAGAAAAAAATTCCGAGAAAAGCTTCATCTGCCGATTGCAAAGCGGTTAAAAATAAAACCGTTCAAAGGAGTCAGACAGAAAATTGACGGCAGAAAATCAAATAACTGCATAAGATTTCAAAAAAACAAAAGAAAGGATCAAAAATATGACAGCTTCCAATCGCCCCGTTAAAAGAGCGCTTGTGTCCGTATTCCACAAAGACGGACTTGAGGTTCTTGCCGAAGCGTTCAAGAAGGCCGGAGTAAAAGTCGTCTCAACCGGCTCGACCGCAAAGTTCCTCGCGGAACACGGAGCCGACGTGACTCCTGTCGAGAAAGTAACCGGATTCCCTGAAAGCCTGGAAGGCCGGGTAAAAACTCTCGATCCGCATATTCATGCCGGAATTTTGGCTGACATGAATAACCCCGATCATGCTAAGCAGCTTGAAGAGCTGGGGATAGAACCGTTTGATTTGGTGGTCGTGAATCTTTATCCGTTTGCAGACACCGTGCGCTCGGGCGCAAATGAAGCGGATACAATCGAAAAAATCGATATCGGCGGTCCTTCAATGGTTCGCGGCGCTGCAAAAAACAGTTCGACGGTCGCTGTTATTACAGACCCTTCCGATTATGCGCTTGTAGCTTCTCGCGTCGCCGACGGCACAGGCTTCTCGCTTGAAGAACGCCGCTATTTCGCAGCTAAAGCATTTGCGCATACTGCCTCGTATGATGCAACGATTATCGAATGGGCAGAAAAAAACTGGACTAAGCCCGAATCGCTGAAGCAAGATGACGAGAACAGCGAAGAAATTTATCCTTCCGCTTATACGCGCACTTGGAATCTGTCCAATATTCTCCGTTACGGCGAAAATCCTCATCAAAGCGCGGCTCTTTATCTTAATCCTCTTTCAAACGGCGATTTTGCGCACGCTGAACTTCTCGGCGGAAAACCCATGAGCTACAACAATTTTACGGATACCGAAGCTGCGTGGCGCGCCGTTTGGGATTTTCCGAATCAGACTGCAGTCGCAGTAGTAAAACATGCCAATCCTTGCGGACTGGCTGTGGGCGAAACAGTTTTTGAAGCTCATAAAAAAGCTCATGCCTGCGATCCTGTCAGCGCATACGGCGGCGTAATCGCGGCCAATGCGACAGTGTCGCTGGAAATGGCTCAAACCGTGAAAGGAATTTTCACGGAAGTTATTATTGCTCCCGATTATGAGGATGAAGCGCTGAAATTGCTTCAGACGAAGAAAAATCTCAGAATTTTGCGAGTCGCAAAAGCTCCTGTTCTCAATCGTTCCATAAAACAGATTGACGGAGGTCTGCTCGTGCAGGAAACCGACGCAATCAACGCTGACGGGGATAATCCCGACAAGTGGACGCTTGCAGCCGGAAAACCTGCAGATTCCGATACTCTTGCAGATTTGCAGTTCGCATGGCGTTCTGTGCGCTCGGTTAAGTCCAATGCAATTCTGATTGCTCGCGACGGAGCAACCGTCGGAATCGGAATGGGACAGGTAAATCGCGTAGATTCAAGCGAACTGGCGGTAACGCGCGCCAATACGCTTGCAGACAATGTTAACCGCACTGAAGGAGCGGTTGCCGCTTCCGATGCTTTCTTCCCGTTTGCGGACGGATTGGAAATACTTGCTAAAGCCGGAGTGAAAGCAGTTGTCCAGCCGGGAGGCTCCATTCGTGACAGCGAAGTAATCGAAGCAGCCGAGAAAGCCGGCATTGCCATGTACATGACCGGCACGCGTCACTTCTTCCACTGATATGAAAACCGGAGCGTATGCGGCAGCAGTCTGTTTTTGCGGCAAAACGGCATTATAAAAAGTATGCGGCGCCGCGCTCGTCTGAGGCTGTACGCTCCGGTTTAACGGCATTCTAAAAAATTTATATGCCTTTTTTGTCTCTAAAGAATAAAGTAAAGATGAAAAAAGACGGAAAAACAGCCGGAAACAATTTTTCTGTGAAAAACCTGACGGAAGAAAAATCTTTAATGCGCAAAGAATCTTCAGATGCTCATTCCGCTGTCAAAGATCATACAGACGCGGAATCCGGCAATGACATTGAAAGAGCTGACAAAAGCGATTCTTTTGCTTTCTGCTGTCTGATTTCGTTTTTGACGATAATATCTGCCGTCATCTCGTTTTTCACCTGTGTTTTTTACGGCACAGTCATGCTCGCTTCAACATGCTTTATAACTTTTCTCGTTCGAATCATTATGCGCGAAAAAAGCCCTTGGAAAATCAGATCTGTTTTCTTTGACAGCTCAATAAGTCTTATTTTATGCGTTTCTCTTGTCGTTATTTTGTGCGGCAACGACATGTCTGACATATTTCAATCCGTCTGAAATCACACAAATATTCCGCTGAACGCAAAACAAAAAAATCTCCGCTTAAATGCGGAGATTTTTTATTATTTCTGTTTTAAAACTCCGATTTTAAAACAGAAATAATAACGCAGGCAGATTATTTTGAATCTTTGCCTGTTTTTCCCGATTCGTCGTCAGATTCGCCTGATTCATCAGACTGCTTGTTTTCATCAGACTGTTCGGCTCCTTCGGATTCTTCTGCATTCTCAGATGTTTCTTCAGCATTGCTGTTCTTAACAGAATCTTTTTCAAAGGAAACGTTCGAAGCTTCGGCTTCTTTTTTTCCAAATGAATCGCAGAAAAGAGCAACCGCCGCAACCAGCAGGGCAGCGCCGACGGAAGTGAGCCAGAAAAGCCAGAGCTGACTCAAAGGCTGAGCATCAAGACCTTTATTCTGCGCAAAAATTGCGATTCCGGTAGAACGCGCGGGATTAAGACTTGCTCCTGTCGCGGGGAAAGCAACGCCCACTCCGAGCGCATATGCGCATCCGGTCGCTGCCGCATAACCGCGTTTTGCCGTCCCGTCTTTTTTAAGATTGACAATCGCAGCAGCGACTACAATCGCAGTCATAACGGTTTCAAGCACGACAGCCATCGTCAATCCGAAAGAAATTCCCGATGAAGACAAAGCCGAATGAGTCGGAGAACCTTCTTCAAAGCCGTTTGCAATGTACGCAAACCACGCAGTGGATTTAATCGAATCGGAAATAGGCAAAACGGCAGTCACGGTTCCCGCAGCGGCAGTCGCAGCGGAAACCTGAGCAATTATGTAAGAAAACGCGTCCAGAACTGTTATGCGGCGCGTCAGAGCTGCCGCAACAGAAATTGCGGGATTGAAATGCGCCCCGGAAATCGAGCCGAAAATGTGAGAAACGGCAGCATAAGCAACTGCGGTAACCAGCAGGATATAAACAAGATTTACCCCGTAAATAGCCGAACACAGCGTTCCCACGGCAAAAACCGCAAACATAACAAAATATGTTCCGACAAATTCAGCCGAAACTCGCGCCCAAAGCGGCACAAATTTTCTATTGCTTTCAATAACTTTTTCCATAACGATCCTTGTTCGTTCGGAGCGCAGGCTCCTTTTGTCATACACGGCAAAATGATACCGGCTGACGGTTCATAAAAATGTTTACTGCGTGTATAATTATACGTTGATTATTTCAATCGGAAGCACACGTAAATCAGAAGCACAAGCTTCTTAAGGTCACGTTGGGAGAACGATGCCGCATCAATATTCTCGCGCAAACAAATCATACGAATCTCGCGAAGACGATATCCGTCTGCAGAAAGTTTTAGCTCAAGCCGGTTTCGGTTCAAGACGCAAATGCGAACAGATGATTGTCGACGGGCGCGTCGAGGTCGACGGAGAGCTGATTACCGAACTCGGTTCTCGCGTAAATCCGAAAAAGCAGCAGATTCGCGTTGACGGATCGCGCGTTCATATCGACGACAAACATGTGACTTTGGCTTTGCACAAGCCGAAAAAAGTTTTGTCGACCATGGATGATCCCAAGGGACGATTCACTTTGCGAGATATCATCGGCGACAAATACAGCCGGGTTTTTCATATGGGAAGGCTTGATTACGATTCAGAAGGTCTTATCCTTATGACTGACGACGGAGAATTAAGCCAGCATGTAATGCATCCGAAATACGAAGTGGCAAAAACATATGTGGCGACGCTCGAAGGCAAAATCGGCGGAAACGTATGCAACCGTCTCGTGCGTCAGGGAGTTCAGCTGAAAGACGGCCCGGTCAGATTCGATCAGTGTTCCGTCATCACGCAGCGCAGAGATCAGTCAGTCGTAAAAGTCGTGATTCATTCGGGAAGGAACAGAATCGTGCGGCGCGTGTTCGACTCGGTCGGCTATCCGGTCACAAGACTCGTGCGCACCCAGATAGGTCCGATAAAATTGGGAAACCTTAAACCCGGCACTTACAGAGTGCTTTCTGCTGCCGAACTAAAGTCTCTCGAAAAGGAGGTAGGTCTGTGATTACGATTGCAGTCGACGGACCTGCGGGAACAGGCAAATCGTCTACTTCAAAAGCTTTGGCGAATCATTTCGGCTTCGCTTATCTTGATACGGGAGCAATGTATCGAGCAGCAGCATGGCAGTGCATTAAACAGGGTATAGAACTGAACGAACGGACTGCAAAAGAGAACGCGCAAGAGATTACCGAATGCGTTTCCAGGCTGTTTACGCACGACAATATCGTTTTCAGCACGGATCCCGGCAATCAGTACATAAAATGCGCAGACGAAGACATAACCGAAGAAATCAGATCTGAAGAAATTTCTTCGCATGTTTCTGCCGTGGCTTCAGTCATCCCGGTAAGACATGTGCTTATCGCAGCTCAAAAAGCCTTTATCGCTCAAGAAAATGACGAAAACTCTTTTTCAAAAGGCGCGGGAATCGTTGTCGAAGGCAGAGACATTACTACGGTTGTCGCTCCCGATGCGGATGTAAGAATCCTTATGACCGCAAAACCTGAAATACGTCAGGCAAGAAGAGAAAATCAGGCAAAAAACGAAGATACCGGACATGACGACGTTTCAGCGCGCGACAATGCGGATTCTAAAGTAACGAATTTCTTAACTGCAGCCGACGGAGTCATTACAATCGACAATTCTTACATGAATTTCGAACAGACTCTCGAAACGATTATCGGCATTGTCGACAAAGCAATAGACGAAAAATTGTATTCGGAATTCGTTTCGCAGTATGAAAGCCGCGACGAAAACGAAGAAGACGAGATTTCAGATATAGCCAATTTCGCGGACGGGTCAAGTTTTTCCCGAGGTTCGCAAGATCGTGCCGTGGGAGTGCTTGCGGTTATAGGACGTCCCAACGTGGGCAAATCCACGCTTGTAAACCGCATTTTGGGAAGGCGAGCTGCCGTGGTGGAGGACACTCCGGGAGTCACCCGCGACAGAGTAAGTTACGACGCGCATTGGGCGGGCACGGATTTCAAACTTGTCGATACCGGCGGATGGGAAGCAGATGTCGAGGGAATCGACAGTTCAATTGCTTCTCAGGCAGAAATTGCAGCCAATCTTTCCGATGCGATTATTTTTACGGTCGACGGAACAACGGGTCTGACATCCTCAGACGAGCGCATAGTTTCAATGCTTCGCGCCTGCAACAAGCCCGTAACGGTTGCCGTAAACAAGGTCGATACGCAACTTGACGAATATGCAGCTGCCGAATTTTGGAAACTCGGACTGGGAGAACCCATGCCGATTTCTGCTTTGCACGGCCGAGGCATCGGAGATTTGCTCGATACTGCGATAAACAAGCTGAAAAACGCAGAAAAGACTTCCGGATTCCTTACTCCGACAGATTTGCGTCGCATCGCGCTGGTCGGACGGCCCAACGTGGGCAAATCCTCACTTCTTAACAAGCTTGCAAATGAAGAGCGCGCGGTTGTCCACGATTTGGCGGGAACCACCAGAGATCCCGTGGATGAAATAGTGAACATCGGCGGCAAAGACTGGCTTTTTATCGATACGGCGGGAATAAAACGGCGTTTGCATAAAGTGTCCGGAGCGGATTATTATTCTTCTCTCCGTACTCAGGCCGCTTTGGAGCGCTCGGAATTGGCTCTTGTGGTTTTTGACGTTTCCGAGCCGATTGCAGAGCAGGATTTGCGCGTTATGAGCCAGGCTGTCGATGCGGGGCGCGCGATTGTTCTTGTGTTCAATAAGTGGGATTTGCTCGACGAGTTCAGCCGCGCCCGCTTGGAACGTTTGTGGAAAACAGAATTTACGCGCGTAACCTGGGCTCAGCGGATTAATTTGTCGGCAAAAACAGGATGGCATACAAACAGGCTTATGCAGGCGATGGAAAACGCGCTTGAATCTTGGGATAAGCGAATACCCACCGGCAAACTAAATTCATTCCTCGGACGCATACAGGCAGCGCATCCGCACCCTCTTCGCGGCGGAAAACAGCCTCGCATTCTTTTTGCGACTCAGGCTTCAAACCGTCCTCCGCGTTTCATGATTTTTGCCACAGGATTCTTAGAGCACGGGTACTGCCGTTTTATAGAGCGCTCTTTGCGCGAAGAATTCGGTTTCGAAGGTTCTCCGGTTCAAATTTCGGTAAAAATTCGCGAAAAAAAACGGAAATAATCAAGGTTTTCTGTTGCCGATTCAAGCAAGAAATTCAATGCAATTCGCAATGCGGGACAAGGCATAAAGCTTATGTCCCGCATATTTTTTAAAAATTTTTCCATTTCGATTTGCATTAAAAATAATAATGAGATAGACTTCTATGCGGTACTTGAAGTGCCGATCGGGCCATAGCGCAGCTTGGTAGCGCACTTGACTGGGGGTCAAGGGGTCGCGGGTTCAAATCCCGCTGGCCCGACGATATGTCGGAGAAATGTTTTTTCGAAAATTATCTTCTCGAGGATTGTTTTATCGAGAATTGTTTTTCGTTGTGGAAATGATGTGAAAACGAGAAAATAATATAAAAACGCAGTCCTCAAGAAAAACAATCATTAAATGGATTGGCGGAAGATTATCAAGGCTGACAAACAATCTCAATTAATGAACCTGAAACAAATGCAGACACAGCAAATATCTCCAAAATCAGGTGAAAATAAGATCAGATGAAAGTATGAATTCAGAAAAACAATTCGGCAGAAAAATAAACGACAGAAATTGCTGCGGAATTATTTTTGAGACATCTTTGCGCTTAATTCGCCGCATGATTCGCAATTATTGCGGTTTCCGGTATAGAATCATTGAATAGCAAAGCAAATCGGCAGGCAGGTGGGGAAATCGCTTTTGCCAGTTTGCAAACACTAAGGAGAAATAGGGTGGATTTATTCGACGTTTGCGCACAGAAGATGCGCGACAGCGAAATGAGCGAAGTTTCCGTAAAACAATTTGAAAGACTTTATCGCACGTGGCAGGAAGGCAATAACGGTCAGATTCCGGAATCTGAAGTGGAACCCTTAACGAATCTGCCGAAGCTTGTGCGGATTGAAAATCAGGCCGAACGCAAAGAAGCATTGAAAGCATTCGAAAAAACGGCATTTCTGAAGCTGAACGGCGGATTGGGCACTTCAATGGGACTTGACGGTCCGAAATCTCTTTTGCCGGTTCGCAGACACAAAGCTATTCAGCGCAGCTTTCTCGATATTATTCTCGGACAGCTGACTACCGTAAGAGAACGGCAAAACGTGCGCCTTCCTCTTACATTGATGAACTCTTTCAGCACTTCAAAACAGACTCTGAACAAAATCCGCGAAAAGCGCAATTTCAAGCAGGACGGCGTGCCGCTTGAAATTATGCAGCATATTGAGCCGAAAATAGACTGCAAAACAGGAAAGCCCGCCGAATATAAGGCAGATCCGAAACTGGAATGGTGTCCTCCCGGACACGGAGACGTTTTCAGCACTATGTGGGAATCAAATCTTTTGGATATCCTGCTTGAACAAGGCTTCGAATTCCTGTTTATTTCAAACTCTGATAATTTGGGAGCACGGCCATCGTCGACGGCAGCCGGCGCTTTCGCTCAATCAGGTTCGTCATTCATGCTGGAAGCGGCTCGCAGAACCAAGGCGGATCGCAAAGGCGGACATATTGTGAAAAACGCAAAAACAAGCTCGCTTTTGTTGCGCGAAATGAGCCAGGTCAGCAGCGAAGACATGGATTCTGCCTGTGATATAGAACGTCATCCGTTTTTTAATACGAACAATATCTGGGTGAGAATAAAAGATTTGAGAGATTTGCTTGAGAAAAACGGCGGAATTCTGCCGCTTCCGGTTATTCTCAATGAAAAAAACGTAAATCCTGCCGATTCTTCCACTGAAAAAGTAATCCAGCTCGAAACAGCCATGGGAGCAGCAGCTTCGCTTTTCGACAACGCATCCTGCATAGAAGTGTCGCGCGCGCGTTTTCTGCCGGTTAAAACGACAAACGATCTTCTGATTATGAGATCGGATCGTTTCCACTTAACGGACGCATATGAAATGGAAGACGGAGATTACAATCTTCCTCACATAGATTTGGATTCGAGATTTTACAAAAACATAAGCGATTTTGAAGAGAGATTCCCTTACGGAGTCCCGTCTCTGGCAGCGGCCAGATCGGTTGATATCAGGGGAGACTGGACTTTCGGACAGAATGTAAAATTCTTCGCGAATGCCGTGCTTGAAGACGAGGGACGCGCTTCCTATGTCCCCAACGGATCATTCGTAGGACCTTGCGGAATCGAATCCGACAAATGGATGTAAACATGCTCGAAGCACGCTCGGGAAAATATTTGACGACTGGCGAGACACGCCTCCAAACGGCTTAAACAGACGCGTTTAGAGTATTTTGTCCAATGAGTGTGCATTTCTTTTGTTTCTCCATTAGAATTGTATACAAGTAAGCTTGAATTGCGCGGCGGTCATATGCAGTGACCGGTGCGTGCCGTGATTGTGAAATTGAAACTGTGAAGAGGACGAATGGCTGAAACTACAAGCGGAAGACGACGTTTTTCAGACAAATGGGGCAAGCATGAGCTTGACGTGCTTGCCGTTCTGTCATCGGCTTTTCCGCAGTGGCTTACTTCCAGACAGATTGCTCAGAGGGTAAAAGCATACGCCGATTCATACGGAGAACTTGCGGATCAGGCTGCAAAAGCTGCTTTCGCGAAACAATTTCAGCGCGATCGCGCAAAACTTGCAGCTATGGGAATAGCGATTGAATCGCGTCAGCCGGAATATTCGTCGAAATCCGAAGGACAGGATTTCGCCTCATACAGACTTCAGCTGGGCAGCGAATCAAGAATCAGAATAAAATTCGAACCTGAGGATCTGCCTGTTCTTGCGGCCGCAAATTATCTTGCGCGTTCCATGTCTTTATCCAGTCAGTCGCAGCAGCTTCGCCGCGAATCGCGCACAAAAGTCAGCAGAACGACTCCGCGCGTCCCGCAGGTTCCCGTGCCCGGGCTGGGTTTGGATTCGATAGCTCCAGGATTGGGAACACAGTCAATCCCGGACATTTTGGTAAAAGAAATCGAGTCGAGACGTTTTACTGCAACAGTTGATGTTGACGGCGAAGATGTCAACGTCGCTTATACGGATTCGGATGATTTGGCCACGTACGTGCTCGAACATCCCGGAGCATATGTGAAAAATCCCGTAGAAGCCGCAGATTCTTATCATCGCAGACTCGAAGCCGCAACAATGCTCGAATCAGCGGATTTCAGTTCCAAAACCGATCCTGTTCCCATAGCGGAATATATTGCTCCTCCGCTCGAAGATTTTGATGACGACACGTCTTCGCTTACGGAACGTCGTTCGGTAGTAGCAAGTTTTCAAACCGGTTCCGAAGTTGACAGACGTCTTCGTCTTATGCTTTTCTTGTCTGCGCATTTGGGAGAAGAATTCTCAATCGAAATGCTTGCAGAAAAGTTCGTCGGAAAAGCGCAGGACGAAGAAGATCTGAAACGCTCGATTGCGGTAATTCACAAAGACATCGGCACGCTTACAACCGTGTCGGATGACGGAGAATTGGCCGGAAGCCAATTTTTTGACGTCGACTGGTCTCTGCTTGAGGCAGAAGGCATAATATGCGCAACCAATTCGCTGGGATTGGAAAGACTTGCCGGAATTGCTCCCCAATACTTGAGTATGCTTATGGCTTCCGTAAGTTATCTTGCGCATTCGCCGGTAATGTCCGAGGATTGGCGCAAGCGCGCTGCGAGACTTATGCGCAGAATGAGGGCGCACAATATTCCGAAAGACACTTTATGGCTGTCCCTTACCGGATACGAACTTGAACCCAGCTGTTATGAAATCGTCAAGGATACGATTGATCGCGGATATCTGCTCGATATGGATTATTCCGACGCTTCCGGAAAAATTCGCAGAGCTCTTGTGGCTCCTGCTGAAATTTATGTGGACGAAGGCGTATATTATGTCGCTGTCTGGAACGGCGTAACAGACAAAGACAGAATGAATCCGCCAGAAGAAGGCTTGCAGACGGCACAGCAGGCGCTGACTGCCGCGCAGCGAAAGAATCACCGCGATTGGCAGACTCTGCGCTTAAGCCGAATAGAAAAAGCGCGGCCGGTGCAGCCTTCGTACGAAATTGACATGCCCAATGTTCCTTTGAGCGAGTTAAGACAGTGGAATGCAGACAATGCGACTAAAGTCGTTTTTGTTACAAATACTGCGGGACTTCCGTTTATACATTCGCTTCAGGATGCGACAGTAGAGCCGTGGGGCAAAGGCGAAAAAGTGTGTCTTACGGTACAGTCAGATTCGTGGTTCGTGGCTTTCTGCATAGCGCACGCGCGTCATATAAGCGCAGTCGCTCCCGAGACTTTGCGTACTATGATTATCGCAAGAGCCGAACGCGAACTGAGTCTGGAAGAAAAAAACAAGAAAGAACGCGAAAACGACTGATACTGCATGACAAAAATATGCTGCAGCAAAGCAAAAAACGGCTAAAAGCATGAAAAGTTCGGAGGTGCGATTAATGCCCGGTTGGATTTGGGTTGTTCTTGTGCTGTTTTTCTTTGCAATGTTTATATCCGGCGCGATTTATGTTCTTCTGCGTATCAAAAAAGGCATTGAAACGGCAGGACGAACGGGAATGAAAATAAGCAGTTCGCTGAAAAAACTCGCTGCCGGCGAAGAAAGCGAAAAACAGCGGGAAGCGCCAATTTTTACAAGACCTTTGTCTGAAGCTGCCGAAGCTTATTCCGATGCGCATGCAGAAAAAATCAGAAGAAAAGATGCAGCTCATCGCAAACATAGAAATATTTGGGCAAAATGGGCCAAAATGCCGCAGGATAATAAATCGGTTCGCCCGAATAAAAGATAATTAATTCTGACTGAACTTTTTTAACGAGACGATTAATGAAGAGCAAGAATAAAAACAAAAATAAAGCCGGAAAACAGAAACCGGAATGCGCGGAAGAAATGATGTCTCCCACGCAAAGATACGCGCAGTTCCGAAGCAGACAGTCGCATTCAAAGTCTCTTGCGGGACGTTTCGAATCAGGACTGCCTTTTGAAATCGATGATTTTCAGCGCAAAGCGATAAACGCGCTGGAAAACGGTCAAAATGTTCTTGTTGCCGCGCCTACGGGAGCGGGGAAAACCATTATAGCCGATTTTGCGGTTTTTCTGGCTCAGCATAATAATGTAAAAGCTTTTTATACTACTCCGATAAAAGCTTTGAGCAATCAGAAATACAATGAATTTGCCGAAAAATACGGTTCAGACAGGGTAGGACTGCTCACAGGAGATTTGTCCGTGAACTCCGACGCGGATATTGTTGTTATGACAACAGAAGTCCTGCGAAATATGCTTTATGAGAAATCGACTTCGCTTGAAACTCTGCATTATGTGATTTTGGACGAAGTTCATTATCTTGCGGATAAATTTCGCGGAGCGGTATGGGAAGAAGTAATAATTCATCTGCCGCTGCGCGCAAAAATCATAGGATTGTCGGCAACGGTCTCCAATGTTGAGGATTTTTCGGGCTGGATTAAGTCAGTCAGGGGAGACACTGCGCTTGTCGTAACCGAAAAACGCCCGGTTCCTCTTGTGCAGCATGTTATGACTCAGGCAGACGAAAGAACCGAACCTGAACTTTTCGATTTGTACCGAAGCGAAAATTCTTCTCAGGTCAACCCTGAGCTTTTGCGAGAGATTTCGCGTTTGGAAGCTCGCGCAAAAAAGTCAGCCAAACACGAACGCGGCGATTCTTATTCGCGCAGGCACAAAGGAGGAATGAAAAAATCTTCAAAGCCTCGCGCTTCGAGACTGCCCGGACAAGATGCGCGCTATGAGCCCAAGCGCTGGGCGATAGTTGACGAGCTGGATTATCTGGACATGCTTCCCGGAATTTATTTCATATTCTCCAGAAACGGATGCGATCGCGCCGTTGACCAGTGTCTTCGCGCCGGATTGTGTCTGACAAGCCAAAAAGAAGCAGATGAAATACGGAAGATAACCGATTCAATGCTTTCCGGCAATCTTTCGCCCGAAGATGCTTATGCTCTGAATGCAAACAAATTTCGTTTTGCGCTTGAGCGCGGTTTTGCCGCTCATCATGCTGCAATGATTGCTCTTTTCAGACAAATAGTAGAAAAACTGTTTGAAAAAGGGCTTATCAAATGCGTTTTTGCCACTGAAACCCTGGCATTGGGAATCAATATGCCGGCAAGAAGCGTGATTGTCGAAAAAACCGATAAATTTAACGGAGAGGGGCATGTTCCGCTTACTGCCGGGGAATTTACGCAGCTTACAGGCCGCGCGGGAAGACGCGGAACCGATTCGACGGGACATTCGATAATCGTCGATCACAGAGGATTTGTGCCTGCAAATGCGGCTGCGCTGTCTTCAAAGCGAGTTTATCCTCTGCATTCGTGTTTTAAGCCCACGTTCAATATGGCCGTCAATCTTTTGTCTTCAAACGATTATTTCACGGCAAGAAACACGCTTGACAGGTCTTTCGCGCAGTGGGAGGCCGATGAATCGGCACAGAATTTAAGCAGTCTGATTGCGTCAAAACAGAGAACTGCCGATGATTATGCTCAGGCTTTTGCGTGCGACAAGGGCAACTTTGAAGAATTTATGCTTCTTCGCATGGAACTTTCCGAATTGGAAAAAGCCGAAAGACGAAAGCTTAAATCGCAGATTTTCTCTTCTGACGAAGAAAAGAAAGCCGCATGGAAAGCTCTTGACAAGAAGATAACGGAAACAAGACAGAAAGAACAGACGCATCCGTGCCGCAGCTGTCCCGATTTGCAAGACCATTTGAGATGGGGGCACAGATGGACGAAAACGATTCGAGAACTGCAAAAGCTTAAAAAGCGTTATGATGTGGAAACAACTTCTATTTCAAAACGTTTTGACAACATCTGCAAAGTATTGACAGAACTGGGATATATCGAAAAAGACGCGAGTGTGCCGCTTAGAGATAAATATCTGCTTACAGACAAAGGACAGCTTTTGCGCAGACTCTACAGCGAACAGGATATAGTCGTCGCGCAATGTCTGACGCAAGGCTGTCTGGATAATCTCGACCCCCAAAGTCTTGCAGCCGTATGTTCGGGATTTATTTATGAAGCGCGGCGGGGAAGCACCGGATTCCCCGCACATTTCCCCGGAGGTTTAAAGGGCGCGATTTACAATGCAGTTCAAGATGTTCGAAAGACTTCGGCGCAGGTTCATATTTTGTGCGAAGGTTATGCGGCAGACGATATTCCGAATCCCGATTTTTCTGTCGTCGATGTCATTTTCGACTGGACAAGCGGAAAAGATCTGTATGAAATTATCGAAAACTCCGATTTTACCGGCGGCGATTTCGTGCGCACCTGCAAACGGCTTGCGGATCTGCTCGGACAGATTGCGGACGGGGCGAATTACGTCGGCGCAGACAAAGTCGCGCAGGCGGCAATTCAGGCTTTGAAACTTATCGATCGGGGAATCGTTGCTTATTCCGGAATAGAAAAATAGCATTTTGCGTTTTATCGGGCGCGAAATTTTCTGTAAAATTATAAATAAATAAATAAAAAAAAAAAAAAAAAAAAAAATTCGTCATACATATATATTCTGTTTTTGCTATTATTTACAAGGACACGAATTACGGGAGGAAAAGGAAAAAATTGGTGGAACGCAGTCTTAAAGGCATGAGTATCGGCGCAAAATCGCTGGAATCTGACGACAACGTCGATTTTGCGGATCGCAAAGACGTAGCTTACGTATGCGCGGACGGTCACAAAACCATAATTCCTCTGGCGGCCGAAGCCGATGCGCCGGCACAGTGGGAGTGCAGATGCGGAAAAATCGCTTATAATGAAGAAGACAGCGACGCAAAAAAGGATTTCGACGGCAAACCCGTGCGAACTCATTGGGACATGCTTTTGGAACGCCGCAGCGAGGAAGAACTGAAGAAGCTGCTTGAAAAAAGACTGCAAATGCACAGGGAAGGCTGGTTCCCGGATTACGAATAAGTGACACGCCGCAACAGTGCTGTTCTCCGTGCTGTTCTGCGCGCAAATAAACGCAATTTTATATAAGATTTATCTTTAAAGCACTGAAATGAGGCTTAACATGACACATCCGACGCGAATTGCTCTGCTCGATTTGGACGGAACTCTTACGGAATCTCATATGGGAATTCAGGAATCAGCAAAAATTGCTTACAGGCATTTCAACAAAATGTTTCCCGCACAGACAGAGTTTGACACGTTTATCGGACCTCCGCTGTACGACTCATTTATTTCTCACGGTTTTTCGACCCCGGAAGAAGCAAATGAGGCAGTAAATATTTACCGCAAGGCATATACGACACCGACTTTTGAAAATCCGAACAAAAGAGGCGAACTGCTGCCCGGAATGTTCCTGAATAACATGTATGAGGGAATTCTGTCTGCTTTGGACGATATGAAAAAAGAAGGTTATATTCTGGCTCTGGCAACCTGCAAACCGGAACCGCAGGCAAAACGCATAAACGATTATTTCGGATTTTCGAAAACAATAGATTACGTTTTCGGAGCAAGCCTTGACAATTCTCGCATTCACAAAGATCAAATTATCAGCTATGCGCTGAAAAATCTTAACTTTGATTCTTCGCAGGACAAAGCTGTTATGGTCGGAGATCGCGGAACGGATGTTACGGCCGCACATAAATTTCAAATTCCTTGTATCGGAGTCAAATGGGGATATGCTCAGCCTTCAGAATTGGAAGACGTTGAATCCGAAATGATTATCGATTCGGTTTCTCAGCTTCCCGAAGCCGTAAAAAAGTTTCTGTAAATGCAGTTTTAACAAAACTTTTATTCGTTTGAGCAAAAATATTTGAACAAATCCTTTCGGTTTTTCTGAACAGACTTTTTCTGAACAGATTCAGCGAAAGGATTTTTTGTTTAAAAACCGAAATTATCTCAAAGAAAGACTGCAGACAAAACAGGTTAATTTGAGTTCTCAATCTTTTGATAATACTTTGAATAATGCTGAGATATGCTGAGATATTTCGATATGCAGAGAGAAAAATTATAGATAAAGCCGCTTCTCAAAGTCTCTCATTTATAAAGCCGATAATGTACGTTATGTCAGATTTGAATCAAATTTTACTATTCGTCTTATTATTCGAGCATTTTTCGTGCGCTTCCCCGACACGTATAACGAACTTTACCCAGCTTTTTTTGCTCTGCGCTGCGCAAGCTCGTCATTCATCTGCGAATACATTCGCGTTCTGTATTCGCGAATATCGACGCAAGGTTTGTCTTTAAGTTCTTCATCGACTGCCGTGCGCAAAGCTCCGACTGAAACTCCGAAAACTGCTTTTCCGCCTCGTATCAGATCGAGAACCTGCATATCGGATACGCATTCATAAACTTGTTTTCCGTCGCATAAAATCGTTACGCGCGAAAGCTGTCCTGCAGTTCGAGACTGCATAAAACGAATTGCTTCAGCAACATTTGCCAAATTCACGCCGATATCAAGCAGTTTTTTTGACACGGCAAGGATAAGAATATCTTTAAACGAATACAGACGCCGTGACCCCGAGCCGCGAGACGGAGTCACCGACGGCTGAACAAGACCTTTCCTTGCCCAATAATCAAGCTGCCTGTAGGTAATTCCCGCAACGGAACTTGCGACTGTCCCCCTGTATCCTTTGTCAAATTCCGGATCAAAATCAGGAAACAGTTCTCCCTGCACAAAAACAGCCGACGAATCAAAATCTTTCGGGTTCGCGCGCAGACTCAGCTTCGGCGCAAGCTTTTTTTTGTTTTCCGCGCGATTTTTCCCGGTTTTTCTTTCAGAAGACATGCGCTATCTTACGTTTGCGTATTTTTCGCGTGACAGTTTATTGAATCGCTGATGAATTCGTAAAAAATGCAAGACGGAATTTCCCTATCATCAATTCGTCTCCGTCAGAAAGTTTTGCGCTGTCGACACGCTGACGATTTACGTATGTTCCGTTCAAAGAACCCTTGTCATAAATGTAAAATTCGCCGTTTTCGCGTCTGAATTCGGCATGAGTGCGCGAAACTGTGGAATCATCAAGTATTATATCTTCTTTCGGATCTCGCCCCGCCGTAACGATATCCTCATCCAAAAGATACCTGGACCCGGACATTGCTCCGCGCGTAGAAATAAGCAGAGCCGTGCCTGCGGGCAGATTCTTAATCGTGTCTATATCTTCGGATGTGAGAGGTCTGTCTGACGTAACAGTAACAGGAGCCTGCTGATATACGGGAATGCTGCCGATGTTCGTCGTCTCTCCCGCTGAGGGAATAGGTTCGTTCATATTCTTACTCCAAAATCTTCGCGTACCTGTACTCGCCCGTTTCATGCGTCGAATTGATTTCCACATTATCCGATGATGAAACGTTAAGCGTCGCGCCGAACTGCACACGCAGTCTCGAACCGACGCCTCCGGATATCTGCAGCGCATTTTGCAAAGCCGAGGCATCCCCTATGGCTTTAACCGTCACGGGAAATGAAATCTTCGTACCGTCACATTCTATACCATCAACGGTATCAACAACATAAGTGGATGTAACAGCTCTTACTGTTCCCAGTTCTATTGCTTCCGCGCCCGCATTTCGCAGCTCATTTATAAGCGTATACATTGTGGCCGCATCGATATTCTTGGAATTTCCCTGAGAAATTGTCGCAACAATTCCCGGACCGTATGCCGCAAGCCTTCCCGAAGCTATTCCCGACACTTGTGCCTTCTCTTTTGCAAGTCTTTCTATTTCAGACTGCTTATTAACCGAGTTGCGAATGCTTTCCAGCTGAGATGCAAGACTTTCCTTCTGAAGAGTCAATTTGGAAATTTGCGAATTCGTCTCATCCAAAAGTCTTACAAGCTCGTCTTCGCTCAGCGATTCGTATGAAGTTTCGCGCGAATGAGTCTGAGCCATATAACTGAAGCCGATAACTATAGACATAAGAAAAATCAAAATAAAAGCAGCAAGACGATCAGAGCGCGT
The DNA here is from genome assembly GCA_900314875.1 of uncultured Actinomycetes bacterium. Taxonomy (GTDB): domain Bacteria; phylum Actinomycetota; class Actinomycetes; order Actinomycetales; family Bifidobacteriaceae; genus RUG039. The sequence goes on from OMWX01000002.1 coordinate 445,043, forward strand.
CTTGTCTGTTATTTTAATTCCGGATTTGCGGCTTCGCGGAGAGAATGAGGAGCCGCGACGCGCGTCTTTGCGGCGCACGACAGGGAAAGAACCTGTAATTGCTTCATCGTTTCCCAGATCCTGTTCGTTGCGCGCAAAAAACTGAGAAACGGGATCAGTTCCGCGCTTCGGTTTTATTTTGCGCACAGAGCTGCCGCGTTTTGTTCCCGCAATTGCAGTCTGTCCCGGTGCGGACGCCGGCGCGTGCCTTACTGCAGATTCCAATGCCGATTTTGTGTCCGCTGCGGGTCGTTCATCCGCTGTCACGCGCGAAACTCCTTTCTTCAAATTCTGACAATCAAACTCTGAATAGTTTTACATAATCTTATCCTCTGAATATGAATCTTCGTATCGCAGACGCATTCGAGAAAATTCTGATTCCCAAAACGACTATAACAGCAGTCGAAAGCTGAGAGCCGACTCCGAGCTGGTTTCCTATAAAAACCAGAATCGTTGAAACGGCAATATTGGATAAAAACGAAATCACGAATACGCGGTCGGAGAAGTTTCTTTCGAAATATGAGCGCGCCGACGCGGAGAGAGCGTCAAGAGCCGCGATAACCATAATGGGAAGATACGGCTGAAACCATATCGGAATATCCGGTTTGAAGAAAATTCCCAAAACGATTCCGACAATAATACCGATAACCGCTGCCATATTATTCTTTCCCTTTCGCGTATTTGATTTCGGCATCGTTTGCCGCTCGCATTGAAATATCGTCTTTTGTCTGAACGGACACTGTAATTCCTTTGTTTCTTAATAAATCATAAAACAAAGGATTGTGTTTTTCGTCTATTACGGCGGTCAATTGGTTTTTGTCCCCTATCGCGTGCAGCACATACGGACTGTTCACGGCAGTAAGACCTGCAAACATTGACGAACCGGCTTCGCGTATTGAGGAAGTTGAAGTAAGACGCACGTCATTTATCGCAATCGCTTCGGCTCCCGCAGCCCACAAACGCGAAACGAACAGCTGCAGTTCGGCATCGGTTACATTCTTTGCCGTTTCGGATTCTGCCGAATCTGATGTCTGCGGATTGGCAAGAATTGCTTCTATCCCAGGACCTTCAACAGCTGCGGTTCCGTTAAGAATATTTTCTCGAATCTGTTCTTCGGTAAGTCCGATCTCATTTTCTTTTTTAGACAGTTCTTCGATTTGCGAATGAACCGAAGCAACATCATTTTCCAAACTTCGAGACGACTGAAGCTTTTCGTTCAGCTGATTTGCAAGCACGGTTCTGACTTTTGCCCGAGAATTTGCATGCAGAATGCTTAAAACCGAAACTCCGGCAAAAGAAACGCAGACGCATATTGCAAAAGTAATTATGCGGATAAAATTCTTTTTCGTTTTGCTGTCTGTGTCTCGAAGCAGCATCGAATCGTCCCACATCGGATCCATCGAGCGGTTTGTCAAATCGTCTATAAGATGCAAGGTCGGATCGTGAAAACCGATCTGTCTGCGCGAACTTGCAGACTCGCGATCGGCATGCCGGCGTTTCAGCTGAAAAACGCGCGAAGAAAAAGAACTTCTGCGGCGAACAGGCATTGTTTCTGCCAGCGGAAGAAATCTGGGAATATTCAAATCCGCTTCCGAAACTGTTTTAATCTCGCCGGTTACTTCTTTGTCTTCCGATTCATTGAATTCTCCCGGCGAGCTCCGGCTTTCTGACAGACCGTCATTTTCCGGCAGGTTTTCATTTCCCGTCAGAGACTTTGGCTTCATCGGCATTATTTCTCTCCGGCAGTCTGCATCCGATTATTTTTTGCTTCTTTTATAAGCTTTGCTCCCTGCCAGAAATAAATGAACGCAGAAATCCAGTAGAGAATAATTCCCCACAGCGCATAAGCTGCTCCCAGAGCATAAATGTACGCATACAGATTGCCTGGAAGCAGATTTGCCAAAATCATTACGCCTGTCGTGAACATAATCACGGCCGTGCCCGTTTTTCCGCAGAAATGAACCGGAAGAGGACCGTAATCATATTGAGCTAAAACAATGCAGAAAATACCCAAAACAATGTCGCGTACAAAAACGGCGATTATAAACCACCACGGAAGCAGATGAGCGAAGCCCATAGCGGCAACTGTTCCGAAAATAAAAAGTCTGTCTGCGGCAGGGTCGAGAATCTGTCCGAGTTTGCTGACCTGGTTGAAAGCGCGTGCCACATAACCGTCGATTCCGTCAGTTATTGCCGAGAAAAAAACCGCGATAAGAGAAGCAGTCCACATATTTTTTATCATCAGATAAACGATAAGCGGGATTGTCAATATTCTGAACATGCTCAGAATATTCGGAACCGTAAGCACAGCATCCCCGGGTTCGGGACTGTATGCCTCTTTTTTTGCCTCTTGCTTTTTTTCGGTCATATAAATCACATCTCGCAAATCACATTCTTGTTGCCTGAATCGCCGTAACGATAATCGCTCTTGCGCCGACGGCATAAAGCTCGTCCATTATGACGTTCAGCTTGTCTTTGGGCACCATAGAACGCACCGCAGACCAGTTCGAATCGTGAAGCGCGGAAATCGTGGGAGACTCATATCCGGGAGTAACCTCAACTGCTTGAGCAAGATTTTCGGTCGGTATATCGTAATCGATAAGAACATAGCGATGAGCCGTAAGCACTCCGCGAAGACGTCTTACAAAAATCTGAAGTTTTTCATCATCTGCGGATACTCGCGCAGAACGCACGAGAATCGCTTCAGATTTAAGAATCGGATCCGCAAAAAGTCGCAATCCCGCATTTTTAAGCGTGGTTCCGGTAGAAACGACGTCCGCGATAAGATCTGCGACTCCCAGCTGCACGGAAGATTCAACCGCTCCGTCAAGATGAATTATCTGAGCGTTTATTCCTTTTTCTGCAAGATAATCTCCGACAAGCTTGTCATAGGAGCTTGCAACGCGTTTTCCGTCTATATCTTTCAAATCATATATGTCAGATTCGACGGGAGAAGCAAAGCGGAATGTAGATCCGCCGAAGCCGAGTTCCATATGCTCGATTGCTTCTGTTCCCGAATTCAAAAGCATATCGCGTCCGGTAATGCCGACGTCGACATTGCCCGCTCCCACGTAAACCGCGATATCGGCAGGACGAAGGTAAAACAGTTCCAAATCGTTTTCTTCGTCAATAACAACAAGCTGTCGGCTGTTCGCGCGAAGCTTGTATCCCGCTTCTCGCAAAAGATTCCACGAGGGTTCGGACAGCATTCCTTTATTGGGAACAGCAATTCGCAACATAATTATTCCTCAGTTTCGGCAGGATGATTCTGCGTTTATTATTAAAGATATTTGTACACGTCTTCCAGCGTCAGACCTTTTGCAATCATCATGCACTGAAGATGATAAAGAAGCTGACTCATTTCTTCCGCAGTTCTTTCCTCTCCCTCATATTCGGCTGCAATCCAGGTCTCCGAAGCTTCCTCAACTATTTTCTTTCCGATAAAGTGCACGCCTTTATTCACTTCTTCAACTGTAAGAGATCCTTCGGCTTGCTCGGAAACTTTTTTGTTCAGCTCTTCAAACAGCGATTCAAAAGTTTTCATCATTATCTCCTTGATTTGAGCCAATTGCGTTTATTAAGCGCAAAATGCCTCTTGAGCATTATTTCTTATCGATTCGATTGCTTCGGCGGGACTGTCTGCACCGTAAACAGCCGAACCCGCAACGAGAATATCCGCTCCGGCCCGAGATACAATATGCGCAGTCGAGGGACTTACTCCTCCGTCAACCTGAATATGAGTTTTCAAGCCTCTGCGAGTTATTTCGTCGCGAAGTCTGCGAACCTTGTTCATCTGATTGTCAAGGAATTTCTGACCGCCGAAACCGGGTTCCACAGTCATAATCAAAACCATGTCAAACTCTTCCAAAATATCAAAAAGAGGCTCGACAGGCTCTGCGGGACGAACCGCAAAGCAGGCTTTCGCGCCCATATCGTGCAGCTGTCTGGCAAGTCTTACGGGAGCATGAGTGGCGCCCATGTGGAATGTTACGGAGTTCGCGCCGGCTTTTGCGAATTCCGGAGCCCATCTGTCAGGATCATCAATCATAAGATGCGCATCGACCGGAAGCGGCGAAACTTCGCATATGCGCTTGACAATCGGCTCTCCCAAGGTGAGATTTGGAACAAAATGATGATCCATAACGTCGACATGAACGAGGTCGGCGTTCGAAATGGCTTTAAGATCGCGTTCAAGATTGCAAAAATCTGCGGAAAGAATGCTGGGCGCAATTTGAATTTTCATGTTTCCCCGTTCCTGTTCGCTTTTCTTTGGAGCAGCCCTTCAAAGACTGCGACCGTTTTCTTATATATTTCTTATATATGTTATTTTATGAATGCCTTCAGACGCGGATTAATTCTGCGATTCTTCAGACAGATTAAACTGTTCGGATTCAGACTGAACGTCCTGACGAGATTCCTGCTGAGCATAGAATTCAGGCTGAGCAGATTCGGCCTGAGCAAAATTGTTCTGTTCGCTCTGCCGCAAAATCTGAGACGGTCTGACAGGCTCTTCTTCTTCAAGAACCGATTTCGCCCATTCGTCTTTGCTCGACAGATTTATATTGTCTGTCCTGTTTCCTCCGTTTGCCGCATCGGCTGTTGCGAACTCTGACGAAGCTTCGGGAAAAGCTTCTTTTGCGTCGGATTTTTCATTCTTTGCATGACGGCTTTTCGATCCTCGTGCGCGATGAGAAGACGCACGTTTCAAAGCGCGGGCATCCGATTTCTCCATCTGACGGATTTCCAACTCGGTAACGGCTTTCATCTTATCAACCAGAGTCGCTCTGTCGATTCCGCTGTGAAGCAGCTCCATAAAAAGCACGGTTCCCAACACAAATACAAGCGCGGACACCCATGCGTTAATGCGAATCCCGAAAAGTTCGTGCGCATAATCTATGCGAAGCATTTCAATCCATGTGCGCCCCAGCGTGTACCACATGATATACAGAGCGAAATATGCGCCGGATTTAAGACGCTGCTCGAATTTTTTGCCGAAATAAATAAGAGCTGCAGCTCCGATAAGATTCCAAATCATCTCATAAAGAAAAGTCGGATGAAAAAGAGTGTCTGCCGGACATGCGCGTCCGTCGTAGCACAATTCAGAACTTCCGACAACGCCTTTGACTGACGGATTCAATTTCAATCCCCAAGGCAAAGTCGTCGGAGCGCCGTAAAGCTCCTGATTAAACCAGTTGCCCAAGCGGCCGACTGCCTGTCCGATAAGAAGCGAGGGAGCGACAGCATCCGCCAAAAGCAGAACAGGATAATGCTTATGCCTGCACCATGCCCAAGCTGCGATCGCGCCGGCAATAATTGCTCCCCATATGCCCAATCCGCCTTCCCAAATCTTGAAAACGGCAGAAAAATCGCCTTGAGAACCGAAATAACGCTCCGGCGTTGTCAAAACGTGATAAAGCCTTGCTCCGACTATGCCGGCAGGCACGGAAACTATGGCCGTATCAAGAATCTGATCAAAAGATCCGCCCCATTTTTTCCAGCGAACCGTCGTAACCCAAATTGCAGCGCAGATCGCAGCAAGCATGCACAGAGCATACATTCGGATTGTGAAAGGTCCGATATTGAAGCTCGAAAACTTCGGCGACGGAATATACAGCACATGTTTCATATGTTCTCTGTCCTTTAAAACTGCGGTTGACCGCTGTCTGAATGCCAAGCATTTCTGCCTCGACGGTTCGAGGGGTCAAAAAGCATTTAATCACAAATCTTTTAAACCTGTCAGACGCGAGGCGCAAACATAACAATTATATGCGCAGCGAACTACCGCGCGGCGCGAACCGCTTGAGAAAGTCCGTTCGCAACTTGAGCGAGCTGTTTTTCTCCGCCTTCGCCGCAAGCGTGAACGAGCGCAGAGCCCACGATAACGCCGTCTGCATAAAGACCGGCCTGTTTTGCCTGTTCCGGAGTGGAAATGCCGATTCCCACGCAGACATTTTCGCTTCCCGCATTGCGCGAGCGTTCTACGAGAGCTCGCGCTGTTTCGGAAAGCGTCGTTCTTTCTCCCGTAACTCCCATGCGAGAAGCAGCATAAACAAAGCCTCGGCTTGCTCGGGAAACAATTTTCAGTCTTTCATCCGTCGAGTCTTGAGACACGAGAAAAATCCTGTCCAAACCGTACTTGTCAGAGGCTTCCATCCATTCGCCGGCTTCGTCGGGAATCAGGTCGGGAGTGACGATTCCGGCTCCTCCGGCATTAACAAAATCACGCGAAAATCTTTCGATTCCGTAATGGAAAAGAATATTCCAGTAACTCATGACAAGCGGAACAGCGCCTTCTTTTGCGACTGTTTCCACCGCGCGAAAAACTCCGCTTATTTTTTCACCGTTCGCCAAAGCGGCGGAACAGGCATTTTGAATTATTGTTCCGTCCATCACGGGGTCGGAATAAGGAAGACCTATTTCGACAATATCGGCTCCGTTGCGGACAAGAGTTTCAAACATCATTATGCTTTTTTCGGGATCAGGGAAACCGTAAGGAAGATATCCCACAAAAGCCGGTCTGTTCTCTTTTTTCAACTCGTCAAATTTTGCGCGACAAACGCTTTTTAAACTGCTGAATCCTTTCGGCTGCGTTTTCGCGATGTCTGCTTCGGCCATTGCCGTTTCCTGCATTTTCAAAGTCATCGTTTGCCTTCTTTCTCTTCAAAGTTGTTTCCGTGCGCTCCGTTGACTTCCAAAGCTTTCGTCTGTTCGTCGGTCAGATATCCGAACCATTTGCCGGCAGTCGCCACATCTTTGTCTCCGCGTCCGGAAACATTGACGACGATAACCGGATTCTCATTGCCTTTTTCAGCCAAATCCGCAGCCGCTTTATAGCATCCGGCCAGCGCATGCGAAGATTCTGCAGCCGGAATAATCCCCTCGGTTTCGCATAAATCTTTAAAAGCAGACATGGCTTCCTCGTCTGTGCAGTACGAATACTTTACGCGTCCTATGTCTTTCAGCCAGGCATGTTCCGGTCCTACGGAAGCATAGTCGAGTCCGGCAGAAACGGAATACGTGCTCAGAGTCTGCCCTTCGCTGTCTTCGAGAAGGTACGATTTTGCGCCCTGGAAAGTTCCAAGCTGACCGGTACCGTCGGTTAAGCGAATCGCATGCTCTCCGGATTCCGGACCGTGACCGCCGGCTTCATATCCGAAAAGAGACACGCGCGGATCGTCAAGAAATGCGTTCATAGCTCCGATCGCATTGGAACCGCCGCCCACGCATGCGACTACGGCATCGGGATATTCGATTCCGAAATCTTTTATCTGACTGCGTATTTCTTCTCCGATTATTTTCTGTAAATCGCGAACCATCGCCGGGAACGGATGAGGACCCGCTACGGTTCCGAGCAGATAATGCGTGTCTTTCACGTTCGTGACCCAGTCGCGCAAAGCTTCGTTAATTGCGTCCTTTAAAATTCGGTCTCCCGCCGTCACTTCGAAAACTTCCGCGCCCAGCAAACGCATGCGAGCCACGTTCAAAGCCTGACGTCTCGCATCGATCTGCCCCATGTAAATGCGGCATTTAAGCCCCAGCATTGCGCAAACGGTCGCAGTCGCCACTCCGTGCTGTCCGGCTCCGGTTTCGGCGATTACGCGGTTTTTGCCCATGCGTTTTACAAGCAGCGCCTGACCGAGCGCATTATTGATTTTGTGAGCTCCGGTATGATTCAAATCTTCGCGCTTAAGAAATATGCGCACGTTTGTTCCGGTTTTTTCGCATACTCTTTCTGCGAATCGCCGCGCTGGCGTCAAAGGCGAGGGACGCCCGACATATTCGCGATTAAGACGCCTGAATTCGCGCAAAAATTCCGGATCTTTCTTCGCTTCCTCATACATGCTTTCAAGCTCGTCCAGCGCGGACACGAGAGCTTCGGGCACAAACCTGCCGCCATACTGTCCGAAATAAGGTCCGGCATGCGTTTCCAACGGTTCTTTTTCAGATTCTTTCACTTTAATTCCCGCTTTCACTAAATTATTGACAGCTTGAGAATGGTCTGCCGCAGTAGCGACGCCTTCTCCGACCAAAACGGCGTCCGCGCCCGCGCGAGCATATTTTTCAAGCTCTGCAGCTCCGAACACTCCGGATTCTGCAACGCGGACAATGTCTGCCGGCAAATCGGCAGACAAATCTCGATATATGTTTATATCAACGCTTAAATCCTTTAAGTTGCGCGCATTTATTCCGATAATGCGAGCTCCGGCTTTAACTGCGCGGTCTATTTCTTCTTTCGTATGCGTTTCGACAAGAGCATGCATTGACAATTCATGAGTCAGATTCAGCAAATGAACAAGTTTTTCGTCATTCAAAGCAGCCGCTATAAGCAAAACCATGTCCGCATGATGACATCTTGCTTCATAAACCTGATAGTCGTCAACAATAAAGTCCTTATTCAGAATCGGAATCGACACTGCCTGACGCACTTTATCCAAGTCGGCATAGCTTCCTTTGAATTTTTCCTGTTCTGTAAGAACCGAAATAACGGAAGCTCCGCCCGTCTCGTATTCGCGAGCCAAAGCTGCCGGATCGGGAATGTCAGATAAATGCCCTTTCGACGGCGAAGCTCTTTTAATTTCGGCAATTATCGCGACGGAATCATCTTTTTTCAGGCGCGAGTATACGTCAATCGGATTATATTCGCAGGCTTTTGCCAGTTCTTTGAGATGTTCGAAAGGAAGGTTTTTCTCTCTTTCGCGCATATTTTTCAATGTTCCGTCAACCAGTTCATCCAAAACAGACATTTTTGCTCCCCCGTCTTTCTGCAGTCGGCATTTTTTAAAGTCTTTAAAGTCTTTGCTTATTTACATTTTTCACTTTCGCGGCAATCTGAATCGCGCGAACCGAGGCGGCTGCCTTATTGCGCGTTTCAGTCCACTCGGCATGAGGATCAGAATCCAAAACGATTCCCGCTCCCGACTGCACGCTTGCCCTTCCGTTTCGTATGAAAGCCGTGCGAATCGTGATTGCCATATCCATATTTCCGGAAAAATCGAAATATCCGACCGTGCCGCCGTAAATTCCTCTGTCGGCAGGTTCAAGCTCGTCAATAATGTCTATTGCGCGAATTTTCGGCGCTCCGGACAATGTGCCCGCAGGAAATGATGATTCAAAAACGTCGAAAGTGGTCATATTCGATTTAATATCGCCTTCAACCGCAGAACATATATGCATAATATGGCTGAATTTCTTGACATCCATAAGTTTTGTCACTTCAACGGTCTGAGCGTCGCAAACTTTTGATAAATCGTTTCGCGACAAGTCCACCAGCATAATATGTTCGCTGCGTTCCTTATAGTCGGACAGCAGTTCTTTTTTCAGTCTCGCATCTTCTTCCTCACTCGCTCCGCGCGGCCGCGAACCTGCAATCGGATATGTGACCGCATGACCGTCGTCAACTCTAATAAGAGTTTCCGGCGATGAACCGACAATATAAAAATCGCCGTTTTCATCATTCAAATGCAGGAAAAACATGTATGTGCTCGGATTAAGCACGCGCAGCACGCGATACACATCCAAAGGTTCTCCGGGCGAATCAATGTCCAGCCGCTGAGAGAGAACGATTTGAAATGCGTCGCCTTTAACAATATGTTCTTTAACTTTATTTACGGCGTTTTCAAACTGTTCGCAGGGCGTTCTGTATGAAATAACCGGCTCGGGAACCGTTTCGTCCAGTTCGCTTATTCGATCTTCGGCCGAAACCGGCGTCAAAGCATTGTCTCTCATGCGCTCAAGCCGTTTAAGAGCGTCCCTGTAAACGGTTTTCTCGTCAGCGTTCGAATCTGTTTTTACGGCATTGGAGACAAGCCAGACCGAACCTTTGTAATGATCTACTACCGCAACATCGGAAGCAAGAGTCAAAGCTGCCATAGGCTGTCCGGTTTCATTGACAGCTTCGGAAGACAAAGTCGGCTCCCACTGTCTTATGCAGTCCCACCCGATTGAACCGACAAGACCTGACGTCATATTAGGAAGACCCTTAACGTTGGGAGACTTTAAAATTTTAAGAGTTTCGCGAATAACTTCGGTTATGCTGCCCGATGAGGGAACTCCCTGAGGAACCTGTCCCGTCCAACGCGCATTGCCGTCGGTCGAACTTAACTGCGCCAAGGAATTTACGCCGATAAACGAGTATCTGCTCCACGAACCGGTGCTGTCCGCAGATTCAAGTATGAATGTCCCCGGTCTGCCGTGCGCGAGCCGCTCGTAAAACCCCAGCGGAGACATCGAATCAGCCAGAAGAGAGGTTATGACGGGAATAACGCGGTATCCTTCCCGATAAAGCCTGCCGAATTCCTCTTCCGAAGGCCATACCTGTCCCCATGTCAGATTTTCGACGCTGCAGCCGGTATCCGATTCGATAATATTCATATGCAACTCCGTATTCGAATTCTGAGATATTTATCAGGGACGATTGCCTTCGACAGCAGGCAAAAAACCGCCTTCGTCGAAACATGATTTTTCTCCTGTATGACATGCCGCGCCGACCTGGTCGACTTGAACGAGCAGCGCGTCGCCGTCACAGTCCAAAGATACGGTTTTGACATACTGACAATGTCCGGACGTGTCGCCTTTGCGCCAAAATTCCTGTCTGGAACGCGACCAGAAAGTCACTCTTCCCTCGGTTAAAGTTCTGCGCAAAGCCTCGTCATTCATGTATCCGACCATCAGAACGCGTCCTGTGTCGGCTTGCTGCACAACCGCGACGACAAGCCCGTTCGCGTCTCTTTTAAGTCTGTCGGCAATTTTAGGATCAAGCATCTTCGATTCAGACGTTTTCGAGTCAAACATTGTCAAAGTCTTTCAGTTTTTCATTTCCCCGCAGTTTTGTCCGCAGGCGTTATCAATATTATCGGACGGCATATCCCGCACGGCTAAGAGACTGTTTGACGTCTTTTATAGTCAATTTGCCGAAATGAAATACAGAAGCTGCCAGAACCGCGTCTGCGCCTGCAGAGACGGCAGGCGGAAAATCTTCTGCTTTGCCCGCGCCGCCCGAAGCGATAATCGGAATTTTAATTTCTTTCCGCATGTCGCTTATCATTTCCGTGTCGAAACCGTTTCCCGTCCCGTCGGCATCCATCGAATTAAGCAGAATCTCGCCGGCTCCCAATTCTTGAGCGCGCTTTGCCCACCATACGGCATCGATTCCGGTCGACTGTTTCCCTCCCATCACAGTGACTTCATATCCGGACTGCGTATGCTGTTCTCCTTTTTCGCGTCTGGCATCAACTGACAAAACAAGAACCTGAGAGCCGAAACGCGAAGCTATATCGGATATAAGCTGAGGGTTTTTGATTGCTGCCGTGTTCACACCGACTTTATCTGCTCCGCATCTCAAGAGAGTATCTACGTCTTTGACGCTTCTCACTCCTCCGCCGACCGTCAGCGGTATAAAAACTTCCTCGGCAGTGCGAGTTACCGTATCGTAAGTCGTCTGTCTTTGCGAAGACGAGGCCGTGACATCAAGAAAAGTAAGTTCGTCTGCTCCCTGCTTAAAATATTCTCCGGCAAGCTGCACAGGGTCTCCCGCGTCGCGCAGATTCTGAAAATTCACGCCTTTAACGACTCTTCCGTTATCTACGTCCAGACATGGAATAACTCTTACTGCCAATGACATTTATTTTTCCTCCTCGCGAGATTCAGGCTTGTTTTTTGCCGCCAGCTGCCCGCATGCGCCGTCTATATCCGATCCTCTGGTGTCTCTCATGGTCGCCGCAATCCCGGCTCTGTGAAGAATATCGATAAACGCCTGCTCATCTTCAGGTTTCGAAGCAGTCCATTTCGACCCTTCCACGGGGTTAAGCGGAATCGGATTGACGTGAACCCAGTCGTCTCCGTAATGATTTAAACGCTTTGCCAGCAATTTAGCCTGTTTTGCGCTGTCGTTAATATCTTTCATAAGCGCATATTCGATGCTTACTCTCCGTCCTGACGACAAATAGTAATCGTGCGCCACGTTAAGAACCTGAGAAATATTAAAATGCTTATTCATCGGAACAAGCTCGTCGCGCAGCTTGTCGTCGGGAGCATGAAGGCTGACTGCAAGACGCACCGGAATATGTTCTGCTGCAAGTTTGCGAATACCCGGAACAATTCCGACAGTAGAAACTGTTATATTTCTTGCGGAAATGCCGAATCCTTCGTCGGGAAGAGCGCTTATCTGTCTTATTGCGCTTAAAACATTGCGATAATTGCTCATCGGCTCACCCATACCCATAAACACTATATTGCTTAACCGCCCTTCGCCGCCGGCAATAAGCCCGTCGCGCATTTGACGCGCAGCGATTCTGACCTGCTCAAGGATTTCTCCGGCAGACATGTTTCTGGAAAGCCCGAGTTTTCCTGTCGCGCAGAACGGGCATGCCATAGCGCAGCCGACCTGGCTTGAAACGCATAATGTCGCTCGCTGCGGATAGCGCATTAAAACAGATTCGACAAGAGAACCGTCACGCAGCTTCCACAATGTTTTTACCGTAGTTCCCCCGTCGGCTTTGCGAACGGCTTCAGGTGTTATCAATTCGGGAAAAAATTCATCCGATATGCGGCTTCTCGCGCCGGCAGGAAAATCGGTAAACGATTCCGGTTCGACGCTTAAATGCCTGTAGTAGTGAGTCGCAATCTGTTTTGCGCGAAACTTCGGAAGTTTCATTGAGACGACTTTTTCCGTGCGTTCCTCAGCAGATAAATCCGCAAAATGAACGGGAGGTTTGAAGATTTTGCTTTTGTTTTGGCTTTTGCTTTGAGTGTCGCTTTGAGCGCTGCTTTCGCGAAACGATTCTGACATTTCCATATCCCGCTTTACATTCCCGTTACGGCGATAATCGCGCATACGAAAGGAGCGGATATGAGAATCGAATCGACTCGATCCACTATTCCGCCATGCCCTTTCAGCAAATGTCCCATGTCTTTAATGCCAATGTCTCGCTTGAGCATTGAAGCGCACAAGTCTCCGAATGTTCCGGTAACGGAAACTGCTGTTCCCATAAGGATTAACAATGACCATTTTTGCGCGAAAAATTCGTGCGAATAAGTGAAAAATCCTATGCACAACGCTGCAGCAGCGCAAAAAAATGCCGAACCGAGCAGTCCTTCATAAGACTTTTTCGGAGAAATCCTGGAAGACAATTTGTGTTTTCCGAACATTGCTCCGAAGAATAATCCTCCCAAATCGCCGGCAGCCGGAATGAAAATCGACATAAATGCGTGCGCGGCCGGATGTCCCCATGTAAGCGGCAAAATTATGAAACACGACAAAACAGTTATATATCCGACAACCATAAGAGACACGCCCACATGAGCAACGCGGTCGGCAAGCAGTCTGTCTGCTCCCGATTCTTTTGCTTTTATCGTGGGAGAATCGCATGTCGGCTTAATCTGCACAGCTTTTGAAACGCGCGCTTTTTCTTCAAACTGAAATGAAGAAGCAATCACAACCCAAACAGCAGAACAAAGCGTTCCTATAACCATTGCTGCCGCATGTTGTTCGCAATAATATCCTGCCAGAAAAGTCAAAGAAGTCGATATCGACAAAGCAAAAAACGGAATGCGAAAATTCACGGCAGCAAAATCGACGCGCAACTCCCATACAGCCAGCGCAGTAACGACAACAATAAGAGCCATAAACAGGTCGGTGCGCCAGACAAGCGAACCGACAATCACGACAATCAGCATTATTCCGGTTGCAGTGGCCTGAACCATATTTCTGCCGGTTTTTTTGTTTATCTCTTCGAGTGCTTCTTCCGCATCGCTGTAAGACACATGAAACGCCTCTCTGGTCTGTCCCATACGATTTTCTCCGAGAATTTCGATTCCGTTTGCAACAATTTTTCAGACAGAAAGAATTTCTTTCTCTTTACCCGCAAGAAGCGAATCGATTTTATCTGTCGTTTTCTTCGTGATTGCTTCAAGCTCTTTTTGCAAACGTTTTCCGTCATCTTCGCCGATCTGACCGTCTTTTACGGATGCTTCAACGGCTTCCTTGGTTTTTCGGCGAATGTTTCGAACAGCAATCTTGCCTTCCTCGGCTTTCGCGCGTACCAGTTTCACATAATCTTTTCGGCGTTCTTCGGTCAATTCGGGAAGAGTAACGCGAATAACATTGCCGTCGCGGTTCGGATTGACTCCCAAATCTGAGTCTCGAATCGCCTTTTCCACAGCGGGAGCCTGACTTGCGTCGAACGGCGTCACTGCCAAGGTTCTTGTTTCGGCTACGGTAATCGTCGCCAGAGATTTCAAAGGCGTTTCAGTGCCGTAATATTCGACTGTAATATCGTTGAGGAATGCCGGATTTGCGCGGCCTGTGCGAATTGAAGCGAAGTGCTCTTCAGTGGCCGATACCGTTTTTTCCATCTGTTCCGAAGCTTTATCGATTTCCGAAGCCATTTTTCTCCTGTCGTCGTTTTTACTGTTATTAAATTTTATGTCTGAAATTTATTATTCGCTAATTCGGCGCGGGTTATATTTTTACGCGAAAATGTCGTCGCACAGTCCCACGTATGTTCCGTTTGACTTGCCTAAAAGCGCGCGCGTGACATTGCCGCTTTCTTCAAGTCCGAATACTTCGATAGGCATGCAATTGTCACGAGCCATAGACATTGCAGAAGCATCCATAACCGCAATTCCGTCTACGAGCGCGCGCTGGTAGCTGAGTTTGGCAAATTTCTTCGCATCTGGATTTTTGCGAGGATCGTCCGAATACACCCCGTCCACGCCGTTTTTGCCCATAAGAACCGATTCGCAGTGAATTTCCAAGGCTCGCTGAACCGAGACAGTGTCCGTCGAGAAATACGGCATTCCGGCTCCCGCGCCGAAAATAACAACGCGCCCTTTTTCCAAATGCCTTATCGCTTTCAAAGGAATATACGGTTCCGCAACCTGTCCCATGGCAATCGCGGTTTGAACGCGCGTAGACTGACCGTCCTGCTCGAGAAAATCCTGAAGAGCAAGACAGTTCATAACAGTTCCGAGCATGCCCATATAATCCGCCCGCGCTCTGGCAAGTCCTGCTTTGCTTAATTCGGCGCCGCGAAAGAAGTTTCCTCCGCCGACGACGATTGCAACTTGTATGCCTTCATCGCAGGCTTCATGTATTTCGCGGGCAATTGAAGACACGACAGCCGTATCGATTCCGACTTTTCCTCCGCCGAAAGCCTCGCCTGAAAGTTTCAGAAGAACTCTGCGTGCCTGATTATCAGTTGTCGTGTTCATAGTATCCTTTCGCCGATACGCGCTGTTAATCTTATTCAATCCTACCGGCGAAGCATGACCTGAACGACACGCTCATGCGAAAAATATTTCCGGGACAAAAATAATGATTTGAATAACAAAAGCGGCGGAAACACGCGCGTGCCGCCGCCGTTTTACATTCAAACCGCGCATTTGCAGTCAAACCGCAAACCGGGTTTTGCGAGGTTTACTCTTCGGTTCCTTCAGCTTCGTCGTCGCCTTTGCCTACCTCAATGCGGGCAAAAGCAAACGCTTTGCCGCCGGCTTCGTTGAACAGATCCTGAACAGTCTTGGAACCGTCCTTGACAAAGGGCTGTTCCAAAAGAACAGTTTCCTTGTAGAAAGCATTCAAACGACCTTCGACAATCTTAGGAATAATTTTCTCAGGCTTGCCTTCTGCAAGAGACTTCTCCGTGGCAACGCGAGTCTCAGACTCAACAACCTCGGCGGGAACGTCTTCGCGGGTAAGCCACTGAGCGCCCATTGCGGAAATCTGCAAAGCAACGTCGTGAGCTACGGCAGCGCCGGCCTCGTCGGTCGCGATAAGAGAAACGATTGACGGAGGAAGCTCGACGGACTTGCGGTGAGCGTAAATTTCAACATGAGGTCCGGAAACGGCTGCAACCTGTCCGAGCTTTACGTGCTCATGGAACAAAGCGCCGGCTTCGTCAATCTGATCCTTAACGGTTCCTTCCTTGGCGGCAGCGGCAAGAACAGCGTCCTTGTCGGCAGCGCCGGCCTTGGAAACCGCAGCGATGATTTCATCGCCGAATTCGACAAACTGCGGAGTCTTCGCAACGAAGTCAGTCTCCGAGTTAAGTTCTACTGCGTAGCCGGTCTGACCTTCTGCGGAATCTACGATTACAGAAGCGATAAGACCTTCCTGAGCCTTGCGGCCCTCGCGCTTTCCCGCAGCCTGAATTCCGGCGGCGCGGATGATTTCCTTGGCGCGGGCAACGTCACCTTCAGCCTCGGTCAAAGCTTTCTTAACGTCCATCATTCCGGCGCCCGTATCGTCACGCACCTGCTTAATGAGTGCGGCAGTAATCTTTGCCATTTTTCTCCTCTGGAATTAACCCGCTTTTGAGACTGCAAAGCTTTAGAAGCTCAGAAGTCTCAAAAACGGCATTTTATGATTATTCATGCCTTGCGGCGGGAAACGAAAAGAAATTACTTCGTTTCTTCAGTCTTGTCTGCTTCTTCAGTCTTGACTGATTCTTCATCTTTGCGAGCCGAATCGTTCTTCTTAAGCAAATCGGCTTCCCATTCGGCCATGGGCTGCTCCGAAGCTGCCTTGTTTGCAGAAGCTGCCTTGCCGGAACGGGCAAGAAGACCCTCGGCAACCGCGTCTGCTGCCAAAACCGTGAGAATCTCGACGGAACGAATAGCATCGTCGTTGGCGGGAATCGGGTAATCGACAACATCGGGATCGCAGTTTGTGTCAACGAGAGCCACAACCGGGATTCCGAGCTTGTGAGCTTCCTGCACAGCCAAAGATTCCTTGTTGATATCAACAACAAAAAGAACGGAAGGAGTGCGGTTCATGTTGCGAATGCCGCCAAGCTGCTTTACAAGCTTGTCCTTCTCGCGCTCCAAAAGCAAAAGTTCTTTCTTCGTCAGACCCGAAGCATGAACATCGGTGAAATCAATCTCTTCGAGTTCCTTCATACGGGAAACGCGCTTGGACACAGTCTGGAAATTGGTAAGCATACCGCCCAGCCAGCGCTCCGAAACATAAGGCATTGCAACGCGAGAAGCCTGAGCTGCGACAGTTTCGGCAGCCTGCTTCTTTGTGCCTACGAAGAGAACGGTTCCGTTATGAGCGACAGTCTGCTTTATGAAGTCGTAAGCCTGGTCGATAAGCTCAAGAGACTTGAACAAATCGATGATGTGAATACCGTTGCGCTCCGTAAGAATGTACTGCTTCATCTTAGGATTCCAGCGGCGGGTCTGGTGTCCGAAGTGAACACCGGCCTTAAGCATTTCGCTCATTGCAATCTGAGTCATTTTATGACCTTTCTGTCGGTTATTGCCTGGCCATGCATAACTGAGCGCAGCCGGAAAACCGGCCGACCGACGCAGTATGTCGCAGACATGGCGCGATATGTGATGCGGATCGGATTAATTGCGATTTCCGATACCTGCAACATTATCGAAAATCATTAAAATGCATCAAAATAAACTATACGGCACGGATAAGACATTATAAACCAGGATCGGTTTTGCCGCTTTTCCGGCGTTTATCGCATTTCTCGCATTTTGCGAAGAGCCGCTCTGCGTTCTTCTTTTTCGAGACGATCCAAATAAACATGCCCGTCGAGGTGGTCGCATTCATGCTGGAGCATTCTGCCCATAAGACCGTCGCCTTCGAGAGTAATCGGATTGCCCTTCAGGTCGATTCCGGTTACTTTCGCATAATTTGCGCGGCGCGTTTTATACCAAAGCCCCGGAACGGACAGACAGCCTTCTTCTCCGTATTGTTCTCCGTCGGTTTCGACAAGAACCGGATTAAGAACGTACCCGATTTTTCCGCCGATATTGTATGAAAAAGCGCGAAAGCTGACTCCGATTTGATTAGCAGAAAGACCCGCGCGGCCGGGGTCGTCCACAGTTTCAAGCAAATCGTCAACAAGACGCTCGATATTGGGCGTAATCTTTTTTATCTCGTCGCACGGCGTGCGCAAAACAGGATCCGGAACGACTCGAATCTCTCGTATTGCCACAAAACCTCCCGATTAAATTGGAAATAGCAGATTATTTCTGACTGCTTTGAATATTTTAATTATCCGACAGCTTATCATCGGGACTCGAATCAGCTTCGAATGCGGACTCAGAAGCAGACTCGCAGGCTGAACCTGTTGCGAAATCAGGCGACGATTGTTTGTCGGATTTGCGGTTTATTTTGTCTGCGCCTGTTCTGACTGCATTGTTCGCGCCGCTTGAGGAGTCTGCGCTTGCGAAGTCCGCATTTGCGCCGTTTTCATTATTTTCGATGCTGTCGGCATTTTCAGTAATGCGTCTTGCAGCATTGGCAACCGCGTCGCTTATGCGTTTGGTGCTCTTTTCCACGAAAGGAGCTGCGGCGTCGCTTATGCGCTTTGCATTTTTCTCGACAAAAGGAGCAGCAGCATCGCGAACCTGCGCGGCTGACGACATGATTTTTGCCGAAGGAGCCGGGCTCATAGACGTTGCCTGCGGGGCGTAAAGCTCATTTTTGATCACATCGTCATATTTGCGAATCACGGCGGGACGTATAACCTTAAGGCTTGCTGTCATGGTTCCGCTTTCCTGCGAGAAATCCTCGGACAGAATCACGAATTTTCGTATAGATTCCGCGCGCGAAACGGTTGAATTGACCTTGTCGACGTATTGCTGAACAAATCCTCTCACGGCTTCATTGCAGGCATCGGACTTCAAATCGATATCTTCGCCCATCCCGTGAGATTTCTTCCATGTTTCCAGCATTCCTTCATCCAGCGTAATCAGAGCCGAAATGAAGGGCATATTATCGCCCACGACGACCGCCTGCGAAACAATCGGACATGATTTGAGAATGCTTTCCATCGGAGACGGACTGATATTTTTTCCGCCTGCCGTGATGATAATGTCTTTTTTGCGGCCGGTAATATACACAAATCCGTCATCGTCAATGCTGGCAAGGTCTCCCGTGCGCAGCCAATCGCCGTCAAATGCTTCGCGCGTCTTTTTTTCATTGTTGTAATAACCTTTGAAAACGCCGTCGCCCTTAATTTCCAGCTCGTCGTCGTCTGAAAGACGCACTCCGATTCCGGGTCCCGGTTTTCCGACCGAACCGATTCTGTTTGCATTCTCAAAATTGACAAGACAGGGAGCAGCCGTTTCGGTAAGCCCGTATCCCTGAATAAACGTTATCCCGTCTATCGCATTGAAGAAATGCGCAAGATCGGTATCCATGGGCGCTCCGCCGCTTGCGAGAAAATCAATCGAATTCCCCAAAGCCGACCGCAGAGAAGAGCCTATCGCGCCTTCATAAAATTTATGTTTCATCTTGTCTTTGAAGGAATGAGGTATCCCGGCCTGCTCATCTTTATCCCACTGAACGTAATGAGCAAAAGCAGCTGCAAAAACATGCCCTTTGACTCCGGCGCCGGCTTTTTGGGAAGCAGCATTGTAAACTTTCTCGAAAACTCGCGGAACCGCAAGCAGATACGTGGGCTTAAACGAACGCAAATCGGCGAGAAGGTGTTTTGCATCGGAAACATACCCGATGGTTCCGGAAGCTCCGACGGCCGCATACTGGACAAATCTGGCAAAACAGTGTGCAAGCGGAAGGAAAAGAAGCAGACGGGTGGGATCCTTGTAAAGCATGTGCGGAACCACGTCGTAGCCTGCAAAAACAATATGCGTGAAATTGCGGTTTGTCAAAACGACGCCCTTGGATTTTCCTGTAGACCCGGAAGTGAAAACTATTGTCAGAACATCGTCGGCTTTTACTTTCTCAATCGCTGCTTCGAGAGTCTTCTCGTTGACGCCTTCTCCCCATTCGGCCACAGAATCCAAACCGCCGGAATCATAGGTAAAAAGATATTTAATACTTCCGATTTCAGAGCGGACAGACTCTACCGCGCTTCCTCTTCCCGCGTCGGAAACAAAAGCAATCACGGGCTTTGTCTCTTCCGTAATCGTCTGCACCTGCGAAACAGAATCCGTCTCATATACCGGGACGGTAACTGCGCCGATCGCAGCACAGGCAAAATCCGTAATTCCCCATTCATAGCGCGTGGGAGAATAAATAAGCACATTGTCGCCTTTTTTAACGCCCAGCGCGATAAGACCTTTTGCAACTTTGCGAACCGTTGCAAGCATTTCTTCGGCCGTGACGGCAACCCAGCCGCTTCCCGAGTCATCGGCGTATTTCGCTATCTGCGACTGCGGAGATCTGAATGCTCTTTTCGCAAGAAGCGAATAAACTGTGTCTTCATCCGTCGTTGACGTAACCTCGGGAGTAAAATATTCACGCAACATAAGAAAAATTATACATCCGCACACGCCGGAACGCGCACGGATGCATATTTATAATCTGACAGATTTACATGTCAGAACAGGCTGTTTTCAAATTTCCGAAACAAACTGTTTTCCGGAACAAAGCCGCGTCAGCACATGCTGAAGAATGCGGCTTCCCATTTTGCGCCGTCCCAGCGCAGAACCATTGAAGTCTGAATCGGAGCGTGACCGACAGTCATTCCGACCACTGCATTGAAAGCTTTTTTGGAAAGCACATGCGCATTAATCGAGCGGATAATCACGGGCATATGTCTGTTGCAGGGCGCGTTAATCGAGCGGTCTCCCAGAGGAGATTTGGTGCCGTCGATGAGTTTGCCGGTTCTTACAATGCAGTTCACATCATGAATTCCCAATATACGGGACAAAACTGACGGAGGCATTCTTCCGCGCATCACCTCGGTTGCAAGAAATGAAATTTTGCCCGCAGCGCAAGCCAGTTCCCTGCAGTTTTCTGCACTCATGTCTTCGGGAGAACACCATGCAATATTCAGTTTTGCGTCCGGCCCGCTCATTCCCACGGCTATTTCCTCGTGAATAACCATTTGACGGTTCTGTTCATCGCCGTTTGCGCCTGACGCGTCTGTTTCATTTTCTCCGGCCGCCTGATTCTCATCAACAGTTTCATTAACCGCGTCGGAAGTTTCGGCTTCGCCGGCAGTTTCAGCGTTTTTAGCGTTCTTTGCAGAAAAGTTTCGATGTGCGCCGGCTTTGCCGTTTTCGCATGCCGGGTTTGCGTCCAACGCATTTTCATTCATATTATTTGCGTTTGCATTATCCGAATTTAAATTTGCATTCTCATTCTCATGCATATTCGCATTTTCATTCATATTCGAATTCATATTCTGCCCCTCGGCATTTTTCCTTTCCCGCTTTCGCGAAATCGTATATCCATAAATTTTCTCCTTTGAAAGATTTATGTCTCGGATCGTCCCCGGAGAACATAAAACGTTTTTCAAACGGAACGCGGGCGCAGCTTTTGCTTTGTCAGCGTTTGGTTAACGATTTACAACTTAGAGAAAGCCAAGGACAATTACAAATCAGGGTACGACAAAAAAGCTGTTTTCCGCATAAAACCAACAAAAAATCAGACCTTTGCCTAAACATGACACAAAGGTTCTTTTGCGGTAAAAACAACCTGAAAATTATTTTTTCACAGAAAAATACATCCCGGAATGCGTGTCGCAAAATACGAAATAAGAGACGGGACGGAATGTGAAAGTTTTTTTTTAAGCAAAAAACCTGCTAAACAAAAGGAAAACAAAAGGGAGACAGCCGAAAATCAGGCGGAAAACGCAGGTTTCGGTTCCCCGCACAATTTTCACATTTCAGTTTCCGTAGAAAAGACGTTCTGTCGTTTTGCGGCAGTGACGCATCGCGCTCATAAGTTCGTCCGCAAATTCCTGCCCGCTGTGAGCCGGGCGATGCATGCAGGAAGCAATTCCGCCCAAATCAGCATTGTTGTCGGGGATGATATCCGATTGGGAAACTCTGCCCGACCAAAGATAATTCGCATTGCGAGCCGATGTGGTCAGACTCCAGGCGCAACGCAAAGTCTGAGCATCTTCTGACGAAACATAACCGTGTTTTTCCAAGGCTTCCAGAGCGTATATTGTCGATGTTGTCTTCAAATCTTCGCATTCATGCGCGTGAAGCAGCTGCAAAAGCTGCACGGTCCATTCAACATCCGACAAACCGCCTTTGCCCAGTTTCATATGACGGCTTTTTTGAACTCCGCGCGGAAGACGCTCGGATTCCATGCGCACTTTCAGCTTCCGTATTTCGCCGATTTGCGTCTGCGTAAGAGGTTTTTGCGAATATCTGAGCGGGTTTGCGATTTTTTCAAAAAATTCTTCTGCCGTCTGCTCGTCGCCGGCCGCGAAACGCGCTCGAAGCAGAGCCTGTTTTTCCCACGTCTGAGACCAGTTTTCGTAATATTGCGCGCATGATTTCAGCGAGCGCGCCAGAGGACCAGATTTTCCTTCGGGCCGCAAATCCAGATCAAGTTCGATTTTTGCTTCTTTTGTGACCGGAGACATAAGTATTTCGCGCATTTTTTCGACGACGTTTTTTGCAAATAAAGCGGCTTTTCGGTCGTCTGCGCCTTTATTTGGCCGATATACGATTATTGCGTCCGCGTCTGAGCAGAAGTTGATTTCGCGCCCTCCGTATCGTCCCATTGCTATTACGGATATCAGCGCGGGCGGTTCTGCAGAAGGATCGGCTTCAGAGGAAGCAGAGGAAGCAGAGAAATCAGCAGATGCAGCGGAAACATGAGATGCAGAAGCTGCAGAGGAATCAGAATGAACACAAGCTTGCCCGTCTTTCATGCATTCGTTTACAGACCATTCGAGCGCCGCTTCCAGAGCGGCATCATAAACGTTTGTCATTCCTTCTAATGCCTGTCTGCATTCGATTGCTTTGCTCATCCAGGCCAGTCCGATTCTTTCGATTTCCTGCCGGCGCATTGAACGGATTGAAGTTGCGAATTCTTTAGGTTTGCCCGCGAATCTGACAGCATTTGCGCGGCACCTGTTTCGCAGGGTTTTCAGCTCTCCGGGCTTAAGCAGTTCGTCGCTGCCCAGCCACATAACCGATTCGACGGATTTGACAAGCGCCTCGCCAAGATACCGCGAATTTGATATTACGTTTGCAAGTCTGCGCGCAGCGCACGGAGAGTCTCTCAGAAATCCCAGATATCTGCTTCCGTCTTTGAAATTTTCTTCCAGGCGCACAAGGGTGAGCAGCGCCATGTCGGGGTTTTGTCCCCGGCTTATCATTTGCAGGAATGACGGCATGATTATTCTGTTGATTTTTGCGGCGCGTCCGATTCCTCGCGTAAGTGTCTGCACATGTCTGATCGCAGCTTTTGAGTCCATGAATCCGATGGATTTGAATCGTTCTTCCAATATTTCGGGACTCAAAGACACGGTTTGCGCATCCATTTTTGAGATTGAGCCCAGCATCGGACGGTAGTAGATGTCGGTGTGAAGCTGTCTGATTTCGCGGCGGACGGAATCGTAAAATTCGACCAGCGTGTCCGAACGGGCGTTAAACGCTCTTGCCAGACGGCGAAGCTGCGGGTTTTCGGGAATGTTGGGCGAAATTTTGCCGGCTGTTTTCGATTCCGGAAACAAGTGAGTTCTCTGCAGATTCCACAGCTGCTGTCTGTGTTCGAGCACGCGTTCGAAACTGTAGTCGAATCCGAGCCGCTCAGCCTGTTCGCGCGACACGTATCCGCCTTCGGCAAGGCGTTTTAAGGATTCGAGGGTCGATGACGTGCGAATTTTTTCGTCTGTGCGGCCGTGGACCAGCTGCAGCATCTGCACTGCAAATTCGACGTCGCGAAGCCCTCCTTTGCCCAGTTTTATTTCGCGTTCTTTGTGCGCTTTGGGAATATTGTCTTCGACGCGTTTGCGCATATTTCGGCAGTCGAGCACAAAATCGGGTCTTTCTGCCGCAGTCCAGACAAATTTGCGAGTGACTTTTATGTATTCGCTGCCGATATGTTCGTTTCCCGCGATGAACTTTGCTTTGAGCAGAGCTTGAAATTCCCAGTTTTCCGCCCATTTTTCGTAATAATGCCTGTGCGATTCGACGGTTCGCACCAAGGGACCGGCTTTGCCTTCAGGCCGCAGAGCTTCGTCGATTTCCCACAGAGGAGGCGTGTTTATGCCGGCTATTGCGCTTTGGCAGATTTTGTGCAGGCATGAGCCGATTTTTGTTCCGATTTCGATTGTCCGAACGCTGTCGGATGTCCGGACGCGGGCTGCGGTGTTTGCAACGTTTGAAGCGTCTGCACCGGCTGAGCTGGCTGCGGCAGCTGTATTTTCGGGTTTTTCAGCTGATTGAACGACATATATCAGGTCAACATCGGAAATGTAGTTAAGTTCGCGCGCGCCCAGTTTTCCCATTCCGATAATCGCAAACTTGCAGCTTTCGCTTTTTTCTGTCGCAGCGCATGCGATTGTCAAAGCTGCGGCAAGAGTCGCTGATGCCAGGTCTGACA
Source organism: uncultured Actinomycetes bacterium (assembly GCA_900314875.1). GTDB lineage: Bacteria > Actinomycetota > Actinomycetes > Actinomycetales > Bifidobacteriaceae > RUG039. The sequence goes on from OMWX01000002.1 coordinate 469,359, forward strand.
GTTTTTCGCTTATTTTCGGCTGAATCGATACCGGGTCTGATGACGTGACGTCCAGTGCGCAAATCGGGATAAGCTGCCGGAAGTATTCGCTGCGCAGAGTTTCGACTGCTTCTGCAAATTCGAGCGTTGAAACGCGGAAAGTTCCGCTTTCTTCATCTTCATATGCGGTTTCTTTTGTTTTAAGCAGTGCGAAAAATCGTTTTTTTCTTGTTTCGAAATCCCATTCGCAGGTTTTATATCCTTCTTCGGAAAGACATTTGATATACGAGGGGCGAGAGATGAGCATTCTGCCGATTCTTTCGGAGGCTCCCGTCACGCAGATAAGTCTTTTCAGCGTCTGCGGCTCGTCTGCAGTTTCGACGGGACAGGTTTCGCCAAGATTATTTTCGTCAGAGATTTTTTCTGCGGAATTTGCGCATTGCATTTTTTCGAACAGTTCTCCGATGAATGTCAGAGCGGAAACCGGGTCGCAAGCATATTCGAGACAGTCGACTATGTATGATATATGCTCTTCGCATATTCCGTTTTTTTGAAGACCTGCCAATATTTTTTGCGCTTTTTCGGTGTCATCGATGCCCGCGCGGATAAGTCTTCGGCTGTCGGCCGGTTTGGTTTCAGCAATGTCTTCGCACATAGATTCAAGACTACCAATTTTTGCGCGGCTTTTCAGAATTGACGGCTTATCGAACACACATTCCGCAAAATACGCAAAAATATGCAAAATACGCATTATGACAGCTTTTAACTCAGTTTAGGATTTTCTCTTTAATGAATATGAAAATCCCGTCTGAACGGTTTGTTTTGCCTTGTTTTGCTTTATTTTGACCGGTCAGGCGGGATTTTCTGTCATGTTGTGAGGTTCGGCGCGCGCTGACCCGGCGCTTCTGCCGTCATGCCGTGTTCGCATTCGGCTTGCGCGAGTCAGATTTGCGCAAATACGGCATGCCCGCTGCCGGCAGACTCAGAACAGGCAGAATCAGACAGACTTGAATCGGCATGAACGGAATCCGACAGAACGGAATCTTTTTTGCCCGAAATCCGACAAACCGGAACAGGCGGCAGTTTTGTCGCGATAACCCGCGCTTCCGTTCAGCCTCGGCTGTTCATAATCATGCGGGTGATTTTAAAATCGCGCTTTACTTTCGTGATTTCTATTTCCGGCTTTCGCTTGTAAGGTTTTGTCAGAAGCTTTCCCGCAGGCAAATCTGCGGGTGCGGCAATATTTGTTCCAAAATCTCGGGAAACCTTAACAACTTTCCACGCTTCTGTTTTGCCGTCAGAGGTGTCAGACATTCCGAAAGCTCTTACAACAGTCACCCCTTTTAGGAGCAGAAAAATCCATTGCAGCTATCTGCTGCTGAACCTGAACTGCAATAAACCCTCGCAAACCTTGCCGTTTATGCTTCAATTTCATGATCATGCTCCCTGAAACTGTCTGTAATCATAGCGCAGAATTACAGCCTTTCAGCGAAAAGCGAGTACACATTCGACCAGATTCGTCTGGTCACTCCCGGATGATTCATCGAATACAAGTGAATTCCGTCAACTCCGTTCGCGACAAGGTCCGATATCTGCTCGCACGCGTAAATAACGCCGGCGGTTTTCAAAGAGTCCGGATCCGATCCCCATTTATCGAGCAGAACGCGCACTTTCTCGGGAATGCGAGCCCCGCACATTTTCGCCATCCTCTTAACAGAATGCACATTCGTAACAGGCATAATGCCGGCCTCAATCGGAACATCAATCTGTTTGTCTCTCGCCGCATCCAAAAAACGGAAAAAATCCTCATTATCGTAAAAAAGCTGCGAAATAAGACGGTTCACTCCGCAATCGACTTTTTTCTTAAGATTGTCCAAATCCTCATCCAAAGAAGACGCCTGCGGATGCTTCTCCGGATAACAGGCTGCATAAATATCGAAATCCGTACCGCTTTGAGCAATATACTCGACCAGATCGGACGCATGACAAAATATGTTCGCAGGCTGCGCGCCCTCAATAGTATCTCCGCGCAAAGCAAGAACCGCGCTGACACCCGCCTGCTTAAACATTTCCAAAGCCTGATCCACGCCGTCTCTGTCCAAATATTGCGCAGTCAGGTGAGCAACCGATTCAATGCCGTATTCGGCGCGAATCGTGTTCGCAATTCTTGCGGTAGCAGTCCTGTCAGTCGACTTGCCCGTTCCGTAGGTGACGGAAATAAAATCCGGCTTAATGCCCTGCAAACCGTCCATCGTGTCGTAAATCGTGCCGATCGGAGCAGTGCGTTTCGGAGGAAAAACTTCAAGAGAAAATGTAGGGTTGCGCATTGTTCCTCGCTTATCTGCCGCGCTTGTTTGCAGCATTTTCGTGTCATGCCTGTTCGACATGCATAACGATGTTAATATTCTTTATTTTGGTTTCTTGATTCTTTATTTCGTTTCTTGCGCTGCAACAGCATCTGTCGCAGCAGCCGTCACAGAAGCCGTTTTGCCGCAAAATCGTTTTTGCAGCAGTTCTTGCAGCCGTTTTCGGCTAATAAACGGCAGACGCCGAGACGAGCAATAAAAACCGGATAATCCCGAACGGCGGCCGTCGCGAAAATTTTGCTAAGCCTGTGCGCAGAGCTTGTCTGCAAAGACTGCGGACAGAAGCTGTGCACAGAACCTGAACTCAGTGCCTCTGTGCGCAGAATCTGTCCGCGTCTGCAAAAATCAGTCTGATTACAGAGTCTGCCTTATGCGCTTTGTCGCGTTCACAGTGTTTTTAAGACTTGCCCAGGTCTCTTCATTGCCGCGAGTTTTCAGACCGCAGTCGGGATTAATCCAAATCTTGGAAACATCCATCTTGTCGAGCAGCTCTTTGATTCTGTCCTCGATTTCTTCCTCGGACGGAATGCGCGGAGAGTGAATATCGTAAACCCCCGGTCCCGCCTCGGTTTCGAAATCAGCTTTCTGAATCGCGTCAAGAACAACAAGATCTCCGCGCGAAGCTTCAAATGAAATTACGTCTGCGTCCATCTGATCGATATCCCGGATAATATCGTTAAACTCCGAATAACACATATGAGTGTGAATCTGAGTTCCGGGCTTCACGGCGGAATGAACGAGTCTGAAAGCGGGCACAGCCCAGTCAAGATACTTGCGATTCCAGTCAGAACGGCGAACGGGCAGCTTTTCGCGCAAAGCAGCCTCGTCAATCTGAATAACCTTAATTCCGGCAGCTTCCAAATCGAGAACCTCGTCGCGAACAGCCAAAGCAAGCTGAGTAGTCTGAAGTTTGCGGCTGATATCTTCTCGCGGCCACGACCAGTTGAGAATCGTTACCGGACCGGTAAGCATTCCCTTGACGATTCGATCCGTGCGAGACTGCGCGTAAGAACTCCATTTGACTGTAATCGGACGGGCGCGCGAAACATCCGACCAGATAATCGGAGGCTTTACGCAGCGAGTTCCGTAAGACTGAACCCAAGCCTTGGAAGTAAAGAGGAATCCGTTCAGATTCTGACCGAAATATTCGACCATGTCATTGCGTTCAAACTCGCCGTGGACGAGAACGTCGATTCCGACCTGTTCCTGACGCTCAATCACATCGTCAATCTGCTTTGCGATAAACGCATCATACTGTTCCGCGCTTATCTGCCCCTTGCGGAACTGCGAGCGCGTTACGCGAACCTCGCGCGTCTGAGGAAAGGATCCGATGGTAGTCACGGGCAAAACCGGCAGGTTAAGCTGTTCATGCTGAATTTTCCTGCGGTCGCTTCGAACGGGAAGACGCGTATAATCCGCTTCTTTCAAAGCCGCAACACGTTTTTCGACAGTCTCATCAGTCTGTGCGCGAGAACCGTCGAAAAGCGCCTGATTCGTTGCCAGAACATCGCTTGCAGCGCGCTCGGAATCATCGGCTTCCGCCAAAGAAGCGATTTGAGAAAGTTCGCTCAATTTTTCGACTGCAAACGAGAAATGACGCAAAACATTCGCATCCAGCTTCGTTTCGCTCGCAGTGCTGAAAGGAACATGCAGGAAAGAACACGCTGCGGACACAATCACCTTAGAAACGACTGTTTTCAGCGCATCAATCAGTCCCAGGCTTTCGGCATAATTATTGCGCCAGATATTTCGGCCGTTTACGACTCCGGCAAATATTGTCACAGATTCGGGAATTTTTGTTTCGTTAAGAGCCGCAAGATTCTCGTCGCGTCCCTCAATCAAATCCAATCCGATTCCGTCAATTCCCAGATTTGCCGTCTCTTCCAAAACATCCGCAATGTGTCCGAAATATGTCTGAACAAGAATCTTAGAGCTGTTTTTCGCTTTGACAATCGGAGCATAAAGACGCTTCAAAAGTCCGATATCTTCTTCAGTCTTGTCAAGCACGAGATAAGGCTCGTCAAGCTGAATCCACTCGGCTCCGGCTCCGGAAAGCTTCGAAACGGCATTGACCCATGCGGCTGCCGCATCATCGACAATCTTGTCAGTCAGATGCAGGTCCGCGCCCTCCGCGCCTCTTGCAAGCTTCAGGAATGTGTAAGGACCGATAAGAACCGGCTTGGTGATAATCCCCTGAGCTTTCGCTTCCTCAAACTCGTCAAAAGGCTTTGTGCCGACAAGCTTGATTTCCGTCTCTTCTGTAATTTCGGGAACAAGGTAATGATAGTTGGTCGTAAACCATTTTTTCATCGGCTGCGCCGTAACATCGCCTTTTTCGCCCTGATATCCGCGGGCAATCGCAAAGAAAGTGTCCGTATCGTTCAAACCCAGATTGCGATAACGCGAAGGAACGACATTAAAAAGAACCGCAGTATCGAGCATTTGATCGTACAGACTGAAGTCGTTGCTCGGAATAAGATCGATTCCGGCTTCTTTTTGAATATTCCAGTGCTTCGCGCGCAAAGCCGCAGACTGCTCTTTAAGCTCTTCGGCAGATACCGACCCTTTCCAGTATCCTTCGACGAGTTTTTTCAGTTCGCGATCTTCGCCAATGCGCGGAAATCCGACAACTGATGTCAGCGCCATATATACTCCCTAGAAATATGCTCTTCGTTCTTATTCGTTCATCCGCTCAAATAAAGGCTTTAGCGGCATATTTCACGACCGCTTTTCCTCTTTTTTACAGATATAACCAATCATTGTATAACTACGCGTGTACGTAGGACACGCCGAAACGTTTCGCCGTTGCCTGCCGGTCTCAAACTCGCGGTTATGCTTGGCATTCTCCGCAGTTTTCCGATACTCTTTTTTAACCGAGACTCTTCGGATCTTTTTGCCCGAGGCGCATTTTTTTCGGCGCACAATTCCTTGCCGATACAGTTATCACTCGTCGCAATCTTTGGCGGTTATGACTCCCAGAATCTGAGCTTCATGCAAATCCCACCGGTTAAAAGGTTTATCCGACCCTAGCACGGCAAAAGTCGCCGGAGAGAACCCCAAACGCAGTTTATCCATTCTGCCTTTGTGCGAATCAGGGTCGGCAAGCCAGCAGGAGCAGACGGAAACATCGGGTTCATGCCCGATAATCATCATCGTGCGAACCTTGTCTTTCGCGCGCGCAAGCCTGTCGGCATAAGCCTGCATTCCCCCGCCATACAGCTTTGCCCGATAATTTATGTCCGGATCGTCCCCGAAAACTTTAAGCAGGCAGTCGGCAGTCTGTCTGGTTCTTTTGGCTCCGGAACATTCGATCGTATCAGGAATCAGATTCATGCGTTTTATGGCTTTGCCCGCATTTTTCGCCTGCTGTCTTCCCTTTTTCAGCAGCTGACGGTCAATATCGGCGATTCCGTCCGCAAACTCGGTTTTTGCATGGCGCATTACGATAAGAACATAATCGTATTGAGCTGCGCGTTTCGCGACTTTACGAAGATTGACTGTCATATCACACTCGATTCATCAGTTTCATTCATTTTTGGGCAAAGCTTTTACCATTGTATCCAAATCGCGAATAACTTTGCGGATTTTGCGGTCAGAGATATCGCGAAGCTCCAGACTTTCAAGTTCGTCGACATCCGTATACGTATCTTTGGTCGCCCTGTCGCGTTTTTTAAGCGCAGTGCCTTCCAGAGCCATAGCGCGAGAAACGACTATAAAACCCGTATGACCGGTCATCTGATGATTCGGACGCACTGCAAGACCCGAAGATTTCCAAGAACGCTCGACCGTTTCGACAATCTCCGGCTCAGTCCAGTTTCCGCTTTCCCTCAAGGCTTCCGCAAGCCTGGAAACCTGCGTGACCGTCGTGACATACGCTGCAAGAACCGCGCCCGGAACAAGCAGTTCATACGCTTTTTCCAGTCTGTTCCAAGGATCGAGCATGTCAAGAACAATCCTGTCAAAACTGTGTTTTTCCAAGGTTTGCGCAACAGAATCGAAACTGCCCTCGCGAATATCCCACCATTGAGGCCGTTCGCCGAAAAAAACGGCCGCATTCGCCATAGCAATCTTCGCGAAATCCTCGCGAATCTCAATGCTTACAAGCTTGCCTCGAGACCCGACGGCATTGAGAATCCCCAGACTCATCGCACCCGAACCCGCGCCCGACTCCAAAACCTTCATGCCGGGGCGAATATCAGCCAGAGAAACAACCTGCGCTATGTCTTTGGGGAACATAATCTGCGCGCCTCGAGGCATGGACAGCACATAATCGACAAGACGCGGGCGCATTGCCGAATATTGCCATCCGCCCGTCTGAGTCGAGTTTTTCCATGGCTTGCGCGAGTCTGTCTTCGAATCTTTTTTCTTCGCGGAAACAGTCGTCGTCACAGTTCCCTCAGGTTTGCCGATAATGTCGTCGTGGACGATATTTCCGTGTTCGGTGGACGTAAGTCCGCCGGGAACAAGCTGCACAGTAACTTTTTTCAGCCTGCGGTCGGTAAGCTGAACCTTTTCTCCTGCGCGAAAAACGCCGCCCGAATACAGCCCCGAATTATCTGCGTCTTTTTTGACTGACTGAATATTTTCTGCAGGCTGCGCATTTTCGATCACCCGGGCATTTTCTGTTATTTCATCCGACATATCCGATATGCCTGTCATTTCGCAAAAGCCTCCCAGCGTCCGGAAATTCTGCTGACCGAAAGCGGCAGCGAGAAAATGCTGCTTAACCGTTCGTCAGTCAGACCGTTTTCTATATTCCCCGAATAAATAACCGTTCCCGCCGCAGGATCGGAAGAAACATCGGTTTTGTTTTGAGCATTGTTTTCACAATTGCGTTCAGAAGCGTCTTCTCTTCCCATAATCGCAATCCTGTCGAAACCTGACGGAATTTCCTCGAGACGATGAGTCACCAGAACAACAGTCTGACAATCGTTATTCGCTCCGATTTGACCCAGCATATCTGTAACAAGCTCTCTTCCGCCCAAATCCAAACCTGTTGTCGGCTCGTCAAGAATCAGAAGATCAGGTTCGGGCATTAAAGCTCTGCAAATCAGAACGCGCGTGCGCTCGCCTGAAGACAGCCTGTACATCTGTTTTCCGGCAAGATATCCGATACCGAATCTGCGCATAAGGTCTTCTGCCCGATCGTATTCTTCATCGGTATATGTTTCTTTCCATTTGCCCGTAACGGCTTTCGTTCCGGTCACGACGGCATCCAAAGGATCTTCTGCCGGAGGAATCGACTCTGAAAGTTCTGCAGAAGCAAGACCTATTCTGTGCCGATATGAGAAAACATTCTTTTTGCCAAGCCGATTTCCGAGAATATCGACTGTTCCCGATGTAGGAAATCCCCGAGTGGCCATCATCGAAATAAGCGTGGATTTGCCTATTCCGTTCGGTCCGAAAAGAACGGCGCACTCTCCGCGATCAATTTTCAAATTTACATCGCGAAGTATCATTCGTCCTCTTCTGCGGAATTCGACATTGCGAAACTCGACGGCCGCGTTTGAACTGCCAAAAGCTTCTGAACCGCTGTCAGAGAAAGAATTTTCAGATAATGCAACACACATTTTATACGCCTTTCAAAATCCGCAAACCGGCAGACAGAATTATGCAAAATCCGGCAAACAGAATTCATATAATGCAAAGGCTCACGCGATTAACGTGAGCCGAATTGCGCCGAACCCGAATCAGACTGCCGTTCCGTACTTGTCCACGCTTTCATTGACAGACACAGGACGTCCCACAAAAAACAGGCTGAGCACTCCGACCGCAAAAACGCAGGAAGTCGCGATAACAGCCCAGAGAATCTTGTTCGGAAGCCACATGAGAACAACAAATGCGATTATCGAAAGAATAATCAGACTCCAGGAAATCTTTCTCCAAATATCGCGCGAACGGCTTTTGCGCACAACGCGATTTTCAGCGGGTTCTGCTGAAACAAGAGCAGACTCTTCCTCTTCTCTTTGAATATTGGACGACGGTTTCCATTCACCCGTGTTTTTTTCCTGCAGACGAATCGAACGCTCCTGAAGAGCATGCTCATCGATCATTCCCGAGCGGCCTCGGCCGCGAGTTTGATCATACTGTGAGGGTATTCCGCGCCTTTCATTTTTTGCATTCGCGCGACGCTGAGCACGGTTTGCCATAATTGTCCTCCTTACCTTGAATTTGCAGAAAAATTATCTGGGAAGCGAAAGCGGACGCTGCGATGCGACGATAGGCGCCGGCAATTCGCTGTCGCTGTCGGTCAGATAACGATCCACGGCTGCCGCACAGCTTCTTCCTTCCGCAATTGCCCATACGACAAGCGACTGACCTCTTCCGGCGTCGCCGCAGACGAAAACGCCTTTTCTGTCTGTCGCAAAATCGTCATTGCGCGCAATATTTCCGCGGCTGTCCAATTCGACGGGCAGCTGTCTTTCAAGCATGCGCGTGTCAGGGTGCAGGAATCCGACCGAAATCAGAATCAGATCTGCGGGAATTACTTTTTCCGTTCCTTCCTGATGCGTAAACGGTCCGTTTTCCCCGGGCGCGACTTGCACAATGCGCAGCCCCGTGACTTTGCCCGAACCGTCGGTAACGTATCCTGAAGCGGTCGCAGAATTGAGAACCTGAGCATTTTCAGGCAGTTCTTCTTCTCCGTTTTCGCCTATATAACGCACTGAATCCGTATTGTAAACATATGTTCCGCCTTCCTGCATTGAAGTAGTCTTCGAATACAGGCGAGAATACATTGGCCAAGGCTGATTATCGGGTCTTTCGGAAGGCTCGCGAGGCATAATCTGCAGCACAGTGACATCTTTCGCGCCTTGACGGATTGCAGTTCCCAGACAGTCAGATCCTGTGTCTCCTCCGCCGATTACGACAACATGCTTGTCTTTCGCATCAATATTGTTAACAGGTTCTTTCCCGTATGCTCTGCGAGTCGCATCCGGAAGATATTCCATTGCAAAGTGAATTCCGTCAAGCTCGCGGCCGGGAATATTAATATCGCGCGGAACAGAAGAGCCGATTGCAACGACAACCGCATCATATCTTGTATGCAGTTCATCCCATGCCACGTCTTTGCCCACGTTTACCGAAGTGCGGAATACTGTTCCTTCGGCTTCCATCTGTTTGCGACGGCGATCGATAAGTCTCTTGTCAAGTTTGAAGTTGGGAATTCCATAGCGCATAAGACCGCCGATTTCGTCGTCTTTTTCGTATACGACAACTGTATGTCCTGCGCGAGTAAGCTGCTGCGCACAGGCAAGTCCGGCAGGTCCTGAACCTACAATCGCAACAGTCTGATCCGTGAAACGCTGAGCCTGAAGCGGCTTTACATACCCTTCATCCCAGGCTTTCTCGATAATAGCCTGTTCGTCGTTGCAAATGGTCGTAGCCGGCTGATGAATACCCAAAACGCATGCGCTCTCGCACAATGCCGGACATATCCGGCCGGTAACTTCGGGGAAATTGTTTGTCGTGGAAAGTCTGTTGTATGCGTCTTCCCACCGTTCCATACGGATAAGGTCGTTAAATTCGGGAATAACATTGCCCAAAGGACATCCGGTCATACAGAACGGAGTGCCGCAATCCATGCATCGAGCCGCCTGCTGAACCGTCCAAGACTGCACGCCCGATTCACTGTGAACATCCTGCCAGTCCTTAATGCGTTCTTCAACAGGACGGCATGCGTAATTTTTACGTTCGCGAACCTTCATAAAACCGCGAGGATCTCCCATGTCAGTGCGCTCCTTTCATGATTTGCTCGAATGTTTCTTCCCAAACGCCAGGAGTCGAGAAATCAATGTTCTTTTTTTCAGCTTTCTCCATGGCTTCACACATTGCAACATAACGCGAAGGGACTATGCGCGTGATTCGTTTTGCAGTATTGTCCCAGTCTTTGACAAGCTCGGCTGCGAAAGCCGAACCGGTCTGTTCAGCATGACGCTTTACAAGATCGTATACGTTTTCGCTTTGTTCCGACTCGCTCAGAGATTCAAACAGCAGGCTTCCGTTCGAAGCGGCAGCCGGGTTGACGCGACTGAGATCCAAATCGAGAACATAAGCGTTTCCGCCGGAGAATCCGGCTCCGAAATTGCGTCCCGTGCTTCCGAGAATCACAACCGTTCCTCCGGTCATGTATTCGCAGCCGTGATCTCCGATTCCCTCGACGACAAACGACGCGCCGCTGTTTCGAACCGCGAAACGTTCGCCCGCACGTCCTGAAATAAACATTTCTCCCGAGGTGGCTCCAAATCCGGTCACGTTTCCGGCAATTACATTCTCGTGCGGATCAAACGAAACGCCTTCTTCGCTTCTTATAACGATACGGCCGCCGGAAAGTCCTTTGCCCGCATAATCGTTGACTTCCCCGAAGATACGCAGAGTTTCTCCGCGAGGAATAAACGCTCCGAACGACTGTCCCGCAGTTCCGCGCAAAGTCACGTCGACAGTATCGTCGGGAAGTCCTTCTTCGCGATATCTGCGGGTTATCTCGTATCCGAGAAGCGTTCCGGCCGTGCGGTTCACATTGCGTATCTGCGATTCAATCCGAACTTTTTCGCCGTTTTCCAAAGCCGGACGCGCTTGCTCGATGAACTTGTAATCGATTATCCCGTCCATCTCATGATCCTGCTGCTGCGCGTGATGCAAAACGGTTCCGGGAACAGGTCCGGTCTGAGCCAGAACGTCGGTCAGATCAATTCCTTCGGTTTTCCAGGTTTCGACGGCTCTGCTTCTGTCAAGACATTCGACATGTCCTACGGCTTCTTCCAGAGTTCTGAAGCCGAGTTGAGCAAGAATTTCGCGAACTTCCTCGGCAAGGAACATAAAGAAGTTGATTACATGCTCAGGCTTGCCTGTAAAACGGCTTCTCAGTTCGGGATCCTGAGTAGCAATGCCCTGAGGACACGTGTTCTTCTGGCAGGCGCGCATCATGACGCAGCCTTCGACTATCAGAGCGGCAGTAGCGAATCCAAACTCTTCCGCGCCGAGCAGCGCCGCCACTGCAATATCGCGTCCGGTCTTAAGCTCGCCGTCGCACTGGACGACAACGCGCGAACGCAAACCGTTGAGAATAAGCGTCTGCTGAGTTTCGCTCAACCCGATTTCCCAAGGAGTTCCGGCATGCTTTATCGCATTAAGCGGAGCCGCGCCCGTTCCTCCGTCATGTCCGGAAATAAGAATTACGTCCGCATGACACTTTGAAACGCCGGCCGCGACGGTTCCCACTCCGAATTCCGAAACAAGCTTAACGTGAATGCGAGCCTGCGGGTTTGCATTCTTAGCGTCGAAAATCAGCTGTTTAAGATCTTCAATCGAATAAATATCGTGGTGCGGAGGAGGCGAAATAAGCTCGACTCCGGGAGTAGAATGACGAACTTTTGCAATCCACGGCGGAACTTTTGCACCGGGAAGATGTCCGCCTTCTCCCGGCTTCGCTCCCTGTGCCAGCTTAATCTGCAAATCGGTCGCGTGAACAAGATAATCGCTTGTCACTCCGAAACGTCCGGAAGCAATCTGCTTGATTCGGCTGCATCGCTGCGGATCGTCAAGACGCTCGGGAGATTCTCCCCCCTCGCCGGAGTTCGAACGCGCTCCGATTCTGTTCATGGCAATTGCGAGCGTTTCGTGCGCTTCTCTCGAAATCGAACCGTAGCTCATAGCGCCGGTGGAGAATCTTTTCACAATCTCGCTTGCGGGTTCAACTTCCTCCAGCGGAACAGGCTTGCGATCTGTTTTAAATTCCATAAGAGAACGCAATGTCATAAGACGCTTCGAAGCGTCGTTTACATGCTCGGAATATTTTTTGAACATCTGATAATCGCCGCGCTGAGTAGACTGCTGAAGCAGGAAAATCGACTCAGGATCGTTAAGATGTTCTTCCCCGGTTCTGCGCCACTTGTATTCTCCGCCTGTGCGCAAGTTGCGGTGAGGAGTTGCCGTCCACTGATTCGGGTATGCGATTCTGTGTCTTTCGGCAGTTTCTTCCGCAATCTGTTCGAGCCCGATTCCGCCCACGCGCGAAGCCGTGCCCGTAAAGTATCGTTCTACCGTTTCTTTATTCAGACCGACAGCTTCGAAAAGCTGCGATCCGCGATAGCTCATAATCGTAGAAACGCCCATCTTGCTCATGATCTTCATAACGCCGGTCGAAAGAGCTTTAACCAGGTTCTTCGTAGCTTCGGGCAGTTCGACAGACACATATCCCTTGCGGCACAAGTCTTCCACGGATTCCAGCGCAAGATACGGATTCACACAGGCAGCTCCGTATGCAATCAAAAGCGCAACATGATGAATTTCGCGCACGTCTCCCGCTTCGACTGCAATCGAAACCTGAGTTCTGTTGTGATGTCTGAGCAAATGCTGCTGAACTGCCGACATGAGAAGCAGAGACGGAATAGGTGCCCAAGTATGATCTGAAGCGCGATCCGAAAGAATAAGGAAAGATTTTCCGTTTTCGATTGCTTCGTCAATCTGATCGAAAATCTCTTCAAGCCTGTTTTCCAGAGCTTTTCCGCCGCCTGCGACCTGATACAGACCTTTAACGATATGGGGACTGCAGAATCCGTTCAGCTCGGAAACGCGGTCAAGCCTTTTAAGCTGCGCCATCTGATCATTGTCGATTACGGGAAGCGGAATCTGAATCTTCTTCGCATGAGATTCACAGTCGTCAAGAAGATTGACTTCAGGTCCGATAACGGATTCGAGAGAAGTGACAATCTGTTCGCGTTCCCAGTCAAGCGGCGGATTCGTAACCTGAGCGAATTTCTGAGTGAAATAGTCGAAAATCATTCGGCTTCTCTTGGACAACACAGCCACAGGAGCATCATTTCCCATGGATCCCAGCGGCTCTTTTCCCGTATTCGCCATAGGAGCGAGCAGAAGTTTCAAATCTTCTTCGCTGTATCCGAACGCGCGCTGACGGCGGCGGACAGATACGGCATTGTGATGAACGTGCGCTCTTTTGGGCAGATCCTCAAAACGGATTACATTGCCTTTGACCCAGTGCTTATAAGGATGCTGCTGCGCCAGTTTTTTCTTGATTTCCCCGTCGGGAACGATACGTCCGGCTGCAATGTCAATCAAGAACATTTTGCCCGGCTCGAGACGGCCTTTCTGAACGATTTTGCCCTGATTGATTTCATCCAAAACGCCGGCTTCAGAAGCGAGAACAACATATCCGTCTTCGGTCACCTGCCAGCGGCCGGGGCGGAAACCGTTGCGATCGAGAACCGCACCGATAACAGAACCGTCAGTGAAACAGATGTTTGCCGGACCGTCCCACGGCTCAATCAGAGTGCTGTTGTACTCATAAAAAGCACGAATGTCCGGATCGAGACTGTCGTCTTTCTCCCATGCGGGAGGAACCATCATCATAACCGCATGAGGAAGGCTTCTTCCGCTTAAATGCAGCAGTTCGAGAGTTTCATCAAAAGTTCCGGAATCCGAATGTCCCGGCGTATTAATCGGGAGCAGCGGAGCAAAATCTCCGATAAGCTCCGAAGAGAAACGGCTTTCGCGCGCAGACATCCAGTTGCGGTTCCCCTGAATCGTATTGATTTCGCCGTTTGCCGCCAGCATTCGGAACGGCTGAGCCAAAGGCCAGGAAGGGAAAGTGTTCGTCGAAAAACGCGAATGAACCGCTGCCGCGACGGCTTTCATGCGCTCATCCTGCAAATCCGCGAAGAAAGGCTTAAGCTGACCGGTAGTAAGCATTCCCTTGTAAGTGATCGTGCGGCATGAAAGAGAAGCGAAATAAGCGCCCGCCTCATGCTCGGCTCTTTTGCGAAGACGGAACGCTTTGCGCTCAAGATCCAAACCGCCCAAATCTTCGTTTTTCGCCGCAATAACAAGCATTTTGAAAGACGGCATTGCGGCAAGAGCCTGCAATCCCAGTCCGTCAGGGTTTGTGGGAACATCTCGCCAGGCAAGAACTTTAAGTCCCTCGTCTTTTGCGATTTCGTCAAGAAGTTTCTGCTGCTGCGCACAGACTGACAAATCTTTGTCAAGAAATGCGATTCCCGCCGCATAGAACCCTTCTTCGGGAAGTTCTGCTTCGACTGCCGCTCGCATGAAATCGTCCGGCATCGACATAAGAATTCCGGCGCCGTCGCCCGTATTCTCTTCGGAACCCACGGCTCCGCGATGTTCGAGATTAACCAAAGCCTCAATGGCGTCGTCGACAATTTTTCGCTCAGGCTTCTTATTAAGCGAGGCCACAAATGCGACACCGCACGCATCATGCTCCGCAGATGCGCTGTACAAACCTTCGGCGGAATGAACCGTCAAATCGAGAGGGGCTTCGATTGTCAATGACATCACCTCAACGTATCGGGCAGGAAATCCTGCAATTTTTTCCGTGCTGGCAAAATCGTATTATCGCCGCAGCCCGCGACAAAAAGTCAGCTTCGCTCAATACAATTTTGCATATACAGTTTCGAGATTATTTTGCGGACAAGACAAGAAGACACAACGGCGATTTTCGGCGGTTTTTCCGCTGCTTTATTCCGCAATGTTCAAAATTCGTCTGATAATCGCATCATTGAGCAGCCTGCCGCGCAAAGTCGCAACGATTCTGCCGTTTTGAACAGTCGAAAGACCGTCTTTTTCCAGAGAAGAAACAAGTTCGCCGATCTTATCCGGTTTCGCAGCATTTATAACGCCCTTAAAGTCGGAATTCGAAACCATTTTTTTTAAATCGTCAATCGCAAGCCCTTCGCGAGTTCGCACAGACAGCATAATTTTTTCTTCATTTTCAGAAGCTGAATCGATATATTCTCCGCCTTCCCAGGGAATTTTATTTTGATTAATTTTCTCTGCCCATTTTTTCGGATGAAGCAAATCCCAGGCTCTCAGAGACGAAAATTCTTCAGACGCATTCTTTTCGGACACGCTCTTTTCAGGCGCGTTAAGCTCAGCCGAATCCGTTTCGGACAGATTTGCTTCGGACAGACTTGCTTCAGACATTCGTTTAATCGCCGCAAAATCATAATCGTCTGCAAGAGCATAGTGAGAATGCGCTCCCGGACCTATGCCGGCCCAGTCGACATTTCGCCAATATCCCGCATTATGCTTCGATTCGAATCCTTTAACTGCCCAATTTGACACTTCATACCATTCGAAACCCGCCTGCGAAAAAAGACTGTCCGCCAAAGCGTATTTTTCAGCCTGAAGATCCTCGTCTATGCGTTCAAGCTTGCCGGCAGCAATAAGTTTTCCCATCTTGCAGCTGTCGGAAACCGTAAGCGCATAAGCCGATATATGCTTAACACCCGTGCCGATTGCGGCGCGAACCGACATTTCCCAATCGTTCAAAGACTCGCCGGGAGCTCCGTAAATCAGATCGACGCTTGTCCTAAGACCGCATTTTTCGGCAGTTTTTACGCATCTAAAAACATTTTCGGGCTTATGAGTCCTGTCCAAAACAGCCAAAACGGAAGGAAGAGCCGACTGCATTCCGAAAGAAATGCGCGTAAAACCGCCGTTCGCGAGCTTGCGGATAAAATCGTCGTCTGCCGTGTCGGGATTGGCTTCAGTCGTAATTTCCGCATCTTTCTGCAATCCCCAAAGCCTTTTGACGGCTTCTAGCATGCGAATAAGGTCTTCCGCAGACAAAATCGAAGGGGTCCCGCCGCCGAAAAATACGGACGACGCGCAAGGCTCGCTTATTGAGCATTCGTCCTGCCATTTTTTGACAAGCTCCATCTCGCGAATTGCTTCATCCGCATAGTTTTCAAGGATTGTTCCGAATCGCGAACCGCGCACGGCATACGTATTGAAATCGCAGTATCCGCAGCGCCTTAAACAGAACGGCACATGAACATACACCTCGAAAGGAACTTTTTCGCAGGTTTGCAAGCTTTTCGCGCTTTGCAGATTTTTCACGAATCAGCCGTTCTTCGAAGCCGCGCGAATCTTGTCTTTCGTATCGCGATCCGTCGGAGCATCCGTAGCCAGAGCCGCAACAAAAGCCTCCTGCGGCACCTCGACGTGTCCGAGCATTTTCATGCGCTTCTTTCCGGCTTTCTGCTTCTCCAAAAGCTTGCGTTTTCTCGTTATATCTCCGCCGTAGCATTTCGCAAGAACATCCTTGCGAAGAGCGCGAATGGTCTCACGGGCAATAATTCTTGAACCGATTGCCGCCTGAATCGGAATCTCAAACTGCTGTCTGGGAATCAGCTCGCGAAGTTTTTTGGTCATCATAACGCCGTAAGAATAAGCCTTATCGCGGTGAACAATCGCACTGAAAGCGTCAATCTTGTCGCCTTGGATAAGAATATCGACTTTCACCAAATCCGCCGCCTGCTCGCCGTCCTCGCGATAATCCAGGCTGGCATAACCGCGCGTGCGGCTTTTCAGCTGATCGAAAAAGTCAAATACGATCTCCGCCAGAGGAATGCGATAATGCATTTCAACGCGTTCGGTGCCGATATACTCCATCGTGCCCATCTGACCGCGATGTTCCTGACACAAATCCATGACTGCGCCTATAAACTCTTTCTGAGTAATAATGTCTGCCGCTACGACAGGTTCGACAATCTGTTTGATCTTCCCTTCGGGAAATTCACTCGGATTGGTCACATGATGAACCGATCTGTCTTCCATTGTCACATCGTAAGTAACGTTGGGCGCAGTCGAAATAAGATCAAGCCCGAATTCGCGCCGCAGTCTTTCACACACGATTTCCATATGCAGCAGACCCAAAAATCCGCAGCGAAAACCGAAGCCCAGAGCAACCGAAGTTTCAGGCTCGTAAATAAGCGCGGCGTCGTTGAGTTTAAGCTTGTCGAGCGCGTCGCGCAAATCCGGGAACTGAGCATTGTCAATCGGAAAAAGACCGGCATAAACCATGGGATTGGGATCCTGATATCCCGCGAGAGGCTCTTTCGCGCCGTTCGGCTCGCATGTAATCGTGTCTCCGACCTTGGATTGCCGCACGTCTTTCACGCCGGTGATAATGTATCCGACTTCTCCGGCAGACAATGCATCCACAGGCATCATTTCAGGGCTGATAACGCCGATTTCCGTAGGCTCGTGAACCGTTCCCAGTCCCATCATCGCAATGCGCTGACGCGATTTCAAAGTGCCGTCAGTCATGCGAATATAGGTCACGATTCCGCGATAAGCGTCGTAAACCGAGTCGAAAATCAAAGCTCTCGCGCTTGCCTCGGGGTCTCCGTGAGGAGCCGGGATATCAACTATAATGCGGTCGAGAAGCTCTTTTACGCCTTCGCCGGTTTTGCCGGACACTCGCAGAATATCGTCGGGAGAACATCCGATAAGAGAAGCGATTTCCTCTGCATATTTGTCAGGTTCCGCAGAAGGCAAGTCAATTTTGTTCAAAACAGGAATAATGGTCAGATCGTTGTTGATAGCCATATACAGGTTCGAAAGAGTCTGCGCTTCGATTCCTTGGGTCGCATCGACAAGCAGCACAGCCCCTTCGCAAGCAGCCAGGGCGCGCGAAACTTCGTAAGAAAAATCAACGTGTCCGGGCGTGTCAATCATTCCCAGCGCATATTCTGTTCCGTCGTAAACCCACGGAACGCGCACAGCCTGAGATTTAATCGTAATGCCGCGCTCCTGTTCGATATCCATCCGGTCGAGAAAGCGATCGTGCATCTGCCGCTGTTCGACTATCTGCGAAAGCTGCAAAATGCGGTCTGCGACCGTAGATTTGCCGTGATCGATATGCGCGATAATGCAAAAGTTGCGTATAAGCGACTGTTCAGTTTCTCCCGGCTTGTTCTTTGATTCTACCGCCACAGCTTTCCCCCGTTCATTCGAACCCGCGATTAATCATGATTAAATATCCTGATTTAATATATAGCACAAACACAAGGCGAACAGCACAAATGCGCAGCTGTGCGCAATGCGTCTTGACAGCAAGGCTGTTTTTTTCTTTGCCTTATGTTATTATTTTGCTTGTATGTCCGGTAACTAATCGAATTCGTTTGGAGACAGAATTGGCTAATATTAAGTCACAGAAGAAGCGCGTGCGCACAAATGAAAAAGCGCATAAGCGCAATGTTGCTTACAAAAGCGAACTGAAAACCTACATTCGCAAGACTCGCGAAGCCATCGCAGCCGGCGACAAGGCAAACGCAGAAGCAGCTTATGCCGTTGCCGCAAGAAAGCTTGACAAGGCTGCCAGCCGCGGCGTTATTCACAAGAATCAGGCTGCAAACCGCAAGTCTGCTCTTGCTTTGGCAATAAACGCTCTGTAAGATTTCTGCGCAAATCGCGCAAATTTGCTAAAACCGCCGCTTGCTTTGCGCTGCGGCGGTTTTTCATATCTGCATGTTTGAGAATACATATGTTTGAATACGTATGCTCAACTGCGTATCTGCATACATATTTGAATGCAGATCGGATTGCATATTTGATTGAGAACTTCTCAAACTGTTCAAGCTGATTTTACGCGCAGATTCGCACTATACAGAGCAAAGCCGGTCCTGTCTGCGCGCTGTTTTGCTCTGCACACTGCCTTTTAAGTTTACAATTCGCCAATGCGCCGGGAATGCGCATATAACGCAATACAAAGAAATTTAACGCAGAACTCAACCGGCTTGCTGCTGAACAGCCGCCCGAGCAACCGTCAAAACGGCTGTCAAAACGCAGATGTTACTGAACTTTCCACATCCAGTCGTGTTTGTCTTCGACTTCACCCATCTGAATGCCCAGAAGCTTTTCTCGCAAAGCGCAAGTGTATTCTCCCGGCTGACCACCGTTTACGGTCAAATCAAATTTTTCAGACTTCAAACGTCCGATCGGCGTTACGATTGCCGCCGTTCCGCAGGCAAATATCTCGGCAACTTCCCCGCTCTTAATGTCTTCAATCAAATCGTCGAGCTTAATCATTTTTTCAACGACATCGCGATTCTCGTCTGCCGCAAGCTGAATAATCGAACGGCGAGTGACTCCGGGAAGAATAGTGCCCGTAAGACAGGGCGTTTCAAGATGTCCGTCCTTGTACATAACAAACATGTTCATGCCGCCCAGCTCTTCAAGATATGTTTTTGTTGCAGCGTCGACAAAGCAGACCTGTTCGCAGCCATGGTCAATTCCTATGTATTCGCCCACAAGCGAAGCAGAATAGTTTCCGCCGCATTTTGCGAATCCCGTTCCGCCCGGTCCTGTGCGGAACCAAGTATCTTCAACCCAAATGTTTACAGGCTTTACACCGCCCTTAAAATAAGGGCCTGAAGGCGAAGCGATAACGCAGTATTCAACCTCTTTGGCTTTGCGCACGCCCAAAAACGGCTCGGAAGCAAACATGAAGGGACGCATATACAGAGTATATTCGCGACGGGAGGGAACCCAGGCATTGTCTCGCTTAACCAAAGCCGCAATCGAACCGATAAAATCTTCAAACGAAAGCTGCGGAAGAGCCAGACGAGTCGCGGAATTTTGAAAACGTTCCGCATTCGCGTCGGGACGAAAAAGCCAAATCGAACCGTCGGCATGACGGTATGCTTTAAGTCCTTCAAAAATTTCCTGCGCATAATGAAGCACCGAAGCTCCGGGATCCAGTTTCAGCGGTCCGTAAGGTTCTATGCGGCGGTCAGTCCACCCTTCGCCTTCAGTCCACGTAATATGCGCCATATGATCCGAGAACAAAACTCCGAATGCGGGCTTGTCTATAAGCTCTTTTCGTTTTGTATCGGACGCCGGATTTTCATTGGCAAACACTTCGAAACGCGAAGCCATCTTTTCGATTTTCGACGGATCATGATGTGACAAACCGGACACTGTTCCTCTTTTCATGTTTTTCATGTTTTTTGCAGTCAACGTTCGCACAAAGCCCTATACAAGTTTGCAAGCTTATACAAAGCTTAAAAAGCACTTCATCAATAATACCACCCGCAAGCGATGCCGAATGCGATGCTGATTTCATTGCCGGTCGCTTTGCAGAACGCAATGCCAAACGCAATGCCAAACGCGCTGTCGGATGTGCCGCCAAAAAACGGAATGCAAAAACGGAACCCGCTCCGACTTTTGCCGGATGCGAATTCCGTTTTCAAATATCGCTGCTTATTATCATTGCGAATTATTGCCGCAAATGCGCGACAGAGAAGAAAATCACTTCTCTTCCGACGCGTCGGCTGCGACTTCTTCTTCAGCATCCGCGCTGCCGGAAGGAGCGTTAAGAGTTACGACAGTTTCGTTAGGATCGGTCTGAGCAAGCTCTGCGCCTTCGGGCAGAACGATATCCTTGGCATAAACCTTGCTTCCGCCCATCAAACCGTCAATGCTTACGTTTACGCGCTCAGGCAGAGCAGTAACGTCCGCGCGAATCGAAAGAGTCTGAACTCCGAGGAACGGAACGGCAGAACCCTTGGGCGTACCTTCGACGAATACGGGAACTTCAACAACAAGCTTTTCGCCGGCTTTTACTTCATAGAAGTCGATGTGTTCCACAATGCGCTTAACGGGATTGCGCTGAACATCTTTAACAACCGCATGCTTAGATTCTCCGCCGAACTTAATTTCAAACAGAGCATTCTTGTGGCGCAAAGCGTTTGTGGTTTCGCGCATGGGAAGCTGAACAAATGCGGGCTGCTCTCCGCCTGCATAAATAGTTGCGGGAATAAGCTGAGCTACGCGCAAACGGCGAGCCGCCCCCTTTCCGAATTCGGTGCGCACGTCGCCTTCAAGAACGATATCAGCCATTTTATTCTCCTTAAAATCTGTTGTATTCGAAATTTAATGTCTTCAACGGCATACCGACACATTTTAAGGAATTGCAAATCTGCACATAATTGCATAAGCATAAAGCCTTGCAAACCCTAAAGCCGAGTCGATAACGGAAGAAAACAGCCGCAAAAATTCGCAGCGATTTGCTTCCCTCGCCAAAGCGTCACGGAAAATTCTATCACAAACCCGCGAAAAATGCTGCTTCTTTAAGCTTTAAGCAAAATAAGCTGCACCCCGCTCCGGCAATAACCTTAATGTCGGGCACGTCCATTGCCTCTTTGAGCTTATCAAGAAGGCAAACAACAAGCAGGACTACGACGCCATCGCCGATGAGATTTTCCGCCTCCGGGAGCAGAAGGAACAGTCCGAAGTTGACAGCCACCACCGGGAAGAGACCATGAACCGAATCAAGGAGCTGCAAAGCTTCATCGCCAAACAGAAAACTGACATCACGGAGTTTGATGAGGCTCTGGTAAAAAAGCTCATCGAGAAGATCATCGTCTTTGCCGACCACTTCACCGTGGAATTCAAATCAGGGCTTGCAATCGAAATCGAAGCATAAAACAAGGCTTCCCTTATTACCGTAATGGCAATGTGGGAGCCTTGTGGCAAGTTCCTATACCTTTTTCTCAATCATCTCTTTACAAATAACGTGATTTCCTGCTCCAAGAGCCTAAATACATTTGCCACCAGATAACCATCAGCAATCGCATGATTTAGACGGACAGTCACAGGCATCACAAGTCTGCCGTTTTCCTCCCTGTATTTTCCCCAGTTGATGACAGGCGCAAAAAACATATGAACATCGGGCAGTTCAAGATGCATGGCATCATAAGACAGCCACGGTATACATGACGCATCAAACCAGTTGGGATGATTCATAATATCAAAACCATATTCTCTGGTCTTTTTTGCCTCTTCAGCATCACGCAGAGCTTCTGCGTAGAATTTCTCATAATCTTCATCGTATTCTGTATAGACAAGCGTGAAGGTTTCTGTATCATCATGAAAGATATACTGTATGGGATTGATCACATCATAACAGATCAGTTCGTCCGTTTCCCTAAGATACCCCATCCTGTAATCCTCGCGGGAATTCAGAACCTTTGACAGGATAAAAAGAAAGTTGATGTAAAACTTTGTCCCGATCTCTTTGGAATGATGAACAAGATCGGTAACATCAATCCTCGCTGTCATGGAAGTCGAACACGCACAATCTTCTGTGAAATGACGGAACACGCCTTTTCTATAGTAAGTTTCTTTATCGATCACCTTATAATTCATACTGCGTCAACCTCATATATGGCCGCCTGTTGGTGCCGGCAATGTGGGAGCCTTGGTGTGTCTAAAAATGTAGTCGGTCATTTCAAAAGTAGTTTTATTACTTGTTCATAATCCTCGTCGATCAGAGTGACAGACTCGCCATTCTCATAGCAGCCCCTGATGTACGCCTGATTATCTTCTCTCAACTGCTGAACCGTAATATCCTCGTCTTCAAACCTTGATTCAATGTCAGAAGAATGTGCTTTTATCTCATCGAAATGTACATCAATGTAATTATCCGTCATTGCAAGGCATATAAATCGAATGTTTTCCAGATACTTGTCATCAAAATCCGTCCGCCAATCAAACGGAATATAGCAGCCCTCCACAATCAGGTTTTGCTCATTCTCGATTGAGGTCTTTATCATTTCCCGGACGATTGGCCAAAGATACCCTGTTAACTCATCATCGTCTTCAGGTGTGAGATTGGTATTTCCACTCCGGATCAGTCCCATTTTCAAGTGATCGATGGACAGATACGGATAGTTGTATTTTTCGAGCATCTTTTGTGCAAGAAGCGTTTTTCCGGTGTGTGATGCACCCGTAATCAGTATGATCATTTTTTCCTCGTCAAGATTAAATTTGTCAGTATCGGTCTCCATATTCCTTTCGTGCTTCTGCCGTCCATTTGGAGATGAAATCCGTCTTCGCATCTGTATATGCATCCCGGTCATGCTCATAT
>OMWX01000008.1 GCA_900314875.1 uncultured Actinomycetes bacterium
CATAACAAGACAATAACCGTGCTTCTCGTCGACAGTCATTTCCTCCCAGCTTCTATCAAAAAGACTGCCGTCATAAGAATCTCTCACGCCCAAAGACTCCACATGATCCCACTGAGCATCCGTAACCTGTCTGCTGCTCAAATGCTTAAACGCCACTGTACGCTACTCCTTCACGCAACGCGCAGAAAACTTTTCACCTGTCAAAAAAACAATATACCCGCCGCCGCCGACAAACCGGCACCGGCAAAACACGCCGACAAACCGATCGCAGACATTTACGACCTACCATAAACATTGACAGTCGCCCACACACACACACACACACACACACACACACACACACACACACGGAGCAGACTGCACAGCTGAAAACATTCCGCAGACTGTACAGACCGCAAACTGTACAGACCGCAGACTGCACAGTATCTTAAAACCGTGCAGCCTGCACAGACTCCGCAATCCGCAAACTTTGCTTCTATGCCTCCTTTACAGCCTGAGATTCATTCGCGTTTTCTTTGCTTTTCGCATTTTGCAGCGATTTTTTCGCCTTTTTCGCATCATACTCGTCTCCGAAACAGCGTTCGATAAAAGCATCAAAAACACCCAACCCTATCATAAAGAATACAAACACCGGATGCGTTCCGATGATCAGACCCATGCCATTTTCATCTGACCGCTTCGCTTTAATCGACAAAATCATGTCATTGCCGTAACACATTTCAAACGGCTCGTCTGAAGAGAATAATTTGTATATAAACACAAAGATAACAACCCCAACGCCCCCACCAGGGCAAAACATATAAACTTATATATCTTATCGGCCACTCTGAAGACCGCCATGAACTTTTCCATATTTCCTCCTTAGAACATCTCATGCTCGTCCGTTCCGATGCATCGCATTTTTCAGCTCAACCCTGCAAATCTGCCATATTTTGGCAACTCTCGCAAAGCAAAGCCTTAGCCGGTTCTCAATCAAGCCTTAACAAAGCCTTGACAAGCCCTCGACAAAAGCCCTGCCAAACCTGCCGAACTCCGACAAGCTCCGCCGAACATGCCGAGCATTGCTTTGCAGCATCGCGCAAAACAATATCTCGCGTCGCAATACATCATATAGCGATATATATTATGTTACACAATAAAGAGGACTTCAGTCAATTCAAACGAGAAAAACACTCAAATCATCAGGAAAAAAGCCAGATCTTAAGCTTCAGCAGCCGAATATGACTGAACACGCATAACCGGACAATACGAATCAAACCCCTGATCCACACCCCGAAAAATCAATCCCGCAAACCAATCTTCGCAAAAATTCATCCTTGCAAAAACAAATAATACGCACACCGCAAACTCCATTCTCTGCAAAACCTATTCTCCGCAAAACCGCACTTCGCAAACCGCACCTCACAAATACACGCTTTTCAAAATCCCGTCCCGCCGCAATAAAACGGCAAAACACGCTTCAAACAAGGCTTTTAGGACTGATATGGAACTTCAATTCGGTTTTCGGATTCGAGACTCCGTGCATTGCGGCAGCTTTTTTTATGCGTGCGGACAGTTCTGCGCGCTTTTCGACGGGAAAACGCACAATCGCGCGAACTCTGTCACTCGTTCCGTCAAGCATGTTCGAATTTTTCCCCTGTTCGGGTATAGAAATCGGCCCGAGAGTTGCCGGCATCTCGCCTTCAACAGTCACAATCGCCCCATATTCGCCGCCATACAGCGCGTCAATCTGCTTAAGCGCTTCCATAACGCTGTCTCTCTGACCCCAAACAACCGCCGCCGCACATGCAGGCGGAAACATGTTAATTTCACGTTCTTCAACTTCCGTTCGAGCAAGAATTCCGCCGTCCCAGCAAAGCAGCGAACGCGCAACATATTCTTCTGCCTCGCCCAATATCATAACTCTTCCGCCCGCCCCTCTCGGAACGGCCATTGCAGCAGAACGCATCCAAGCATTGAGAATATCCTGCCTTGCGTCAAACCTTTCCGTATAAAGGCTCGTCCAGGCATCAACAATCGCCACCGCCGAATACCCCGAAATTCTGCCGTCCTCGCGAACCGGTTTCGGCTCTGCTCCGGGAGTGGCAATCACAATCATCGGCTTGTCTGCAATCGTCTCAATTATTCCTCGCGGCACAGAAGGCGAAGAAATCACAATCGGCACAGATCGGAAAAGCATTGTCAGCTCTTTTGCGGTTCCTACAGTCCCCACTCTGATATTTCTGATTCTCTCGCAACCGCACGAGCGACATTTCCAGCTCGATATCGATTCCCCGCACCATGCGCACTGCGAAGCAGCAAATAACCCCTGCGAAGAAGCAAACTCATTCGCAGCATAACTCAAATCCGAAGAAGCACCCGCACCCGAAACACCGTTCGCATTTGCGCCCGCACTCACGCCTGCATTCACAGTCGTTTCCGAGGAATTGCCTGCAGGATTTACGGTTGTCGGATTTACGGATGCCGGATTCGCAGCTGCAGGACTTATGCTTTCAGAACTTGCGCCCGCCTGACTTGCAACTGCCTGATTTGCAACCGTCTGACTTGTGCCCGTCCGACTTGCAGCTGCCGGATTTACAGCCGATGCAAGTGCCGTCATGCATCTGCGACAGCGCGCTATTCTTCTGCATTTGGCGCATACGGGACTGTTTCTCGACGATTCTGCAGGCACCGAAAGCAGAACCGGACCGTTTTCAAGAGCCTTATTTATTGCAAAAACCGACGAATGAGGAATCCTGGCTCCCGCAGTAGAATCGGCACGATATTCCAACTCTTCGCGATTCAGCCAGTCGATTTTCGCACAAGCCTTTCTTTTCACGGAATCATAAGCGCGAACATCGATAAAATGCGATCGTCTTCCGGACAGCCCCCCCGACAGTCCCCCAGACCGCTCCACATACACCCCTCCAGGCTGCTTCCCAGACTGCTTTGCCGCCTGCTCGCAATCCCAATAACTGAACGCGCTTCGCACATACCCCATACACACAAACAGACTGCCGCGATTCTCAGCCCTTATTTTGAGCACATCGCGCACATTTGCGTAAGGAATCATCCCGTCATAATTTGCGTATGCAGTATCGTCAACAACAGCAAACACAGCCGCCCCCTCTACCGGAGCATACATAGCCGCCCTGGTGCCGACAACGCATTTCACTGCCCCCGACGCAACAGCAGCATATGCCCGATACCTGTCTGCAGGCGTCAAAGCAGAAGACATAATAACAAAATCTCCGCTGTATCCGCGTTGAGAATGTTGAGCAAACTCGGCAAGCCCCGCAGCTTTAAGCTGTCTGACAACATCGCGCACAAGCCTGATATCAGGCATAACCAAAACAATCGCCCGCCCCGACAGCAAAGAATGCACCGCAAGCCATGCCGCATCCCTTGCAAGCGTCTGCGTTCCCGGAAGACAGTCCCAAGCTGCCTGAACGAAACTTCGCGTATTCACGGCTGCCGCAAGCACATCCGCATTCCGATAAGATGAGATAATTCGCTTCGTCTCATTTTCCGCCGCTTGAGCGACCTTCTCGTTAAGAGCGCGAAAATTGAAATATTTTATTTCATTGTCTACTCCGGCAACTCGAGGAGGAATTGCCAGCCGCACGACATTCGCTTTTGTGCCGGCAAAAAAATCGGCAATCGACTCAATATCCCGGCGCATCGACTCAGAAAATGCAATATGCTCGGAAACTACTCGCTCTATGTATTTCATCGCAGAGAAAGCAATTTCGCTTTTTTCTCGGCGTTTCCAGATATACCCCGTCAGACGCTGCCCTCCGAACGGCACGCGCACGCGCACTCCGGGCTGAGCTTTTTCAGAATCCTTCTCAGAGACAAGATAGTCAAAAGTCTGCCCCAAATGAGCCGCCTGCACATCCAACACAACGCTTGCAACTGGCAGTTCGGCAGCAAGCTGTTTCGCTGCGCTTTTCCGAGACGTTCTGCCGGGCGTTTTTCCAGTCATCCTTTCAACTGTTTTCCCGGCACTTTTCCCGGTATTTCGAGTATTTGCGCGTTTTCTTGCCGTTTTTTGACTTTGACTCTTCTTTGGCGAACGAGACGACCGAAAATCAATATCCTGCAATCCGTCCAAAGTCAATTGGTTCAGAATCGGCTTTTCTGTATCAGGATTTTCTGTATCATGCTTTTCTTGCGACCGGCTCATTTGAATCAGACTCCCGAACGCCGGGATTACCGACGGGTTTTCAGCTTCCGCTCAGCCTTCTGCAATCGCAGCCTTCAGCTGATCAATTCTGTTCGGCTGTTCCCATGTAAAGTCAGAATCCGTACGCCCGAAATGACCGTATGCGGAAGTCTTCGAGTAGATCGGACGCTTCAAATCAAGATCGTCAATAATCGCAGCCGGACGCAAATCGAAAACCTTCTCGACAGCCCGCTCGATATCATCCCTGGAAACGCCGATTTCCGTACCGAAAGTCTGAACGTTAATCGAAACGGGAGCCGCAATTCCAATAGCATACGCTATTTGAACTTCGACCTTATGAGCAAAACCCGCAGCAACAATATTCTTCGCAACCCACCGCGCCGCATAAGCTGCGGAACGGTCAACCTTGCTCGGATCTTTTCCGCTGAATGCGCCGCCGCCGTGATGAGCAGCGCCGCCATAAGTGTCAACGATTATTTTTCGCCCGGTAAGTCCGGCATCGGAAGCAGGACCTCCCAAAACAAACGAACCGGTCGGATTGACAAGCAGCCTGTACGAATCATGCTCGATGTCATTGCCGCAAATATCATCCAAAACAGGCGTTATAACGTTCTTCACAAGCTGTTCTTCAAGATATTCTCTGCTTGCATTCGGATCATGCTGAGTCGAAATCAAAACGGTTTCAATGCGAAGCGGAGTCCCCTCGCCGTCATATTCGACAGTCACCTGTGTTTTTCCGTCGGGACGCAAATGTTCCACAATTCCTTCTTTGCGCACATCTGCCAGTTTGCGCGCTAAAGTATGCGCAATCGTTATCGGCAATGGCATAAGAACTTCAGTCTCGTCGCTGGCATATCCGAAAACCACGCCTTGATCTCCCGCACCTTGCGCATTGTATCGGCGTTCGCGGTTCTCTTCCTCGGTTTCGCCGTCAATTACGGCAATCTTGCGATCGACGCCCTGATCAATTTCGGCGCTCTGAGAAATAAGACTGACGGTAACTCCGCACGAATCCGCGTCCAGACCGACCTCGGAAGACGTGTATCCTATGTTGCGCACAACTCTGCGGACAATGCCCTGAACATCTGAATAACCGTTCGAATTGACTTCTCCGAAAACTGCAAAAAGCCCTTTTGTAGCACAAGTTTCCACTGCAACGTGGGAAGAAGGATCCTGTCTGAGCAAATCGTCAAGAATCGCATCGGAGATCTGATCGCAGATTTTATCCGGATGTCCTTCTGTTACGGATTCAGCGGAAATAAGCTGTTTCTTCATTATTCTCTCCTTTGCTTCTCTAGGTTTTATATTTTTCATGCCTCAGCCGAACAAATCCCTCAGCCTGTCCCGGCAGCCTCGATATGCTTCCCAGACAACGGATTTCTCGGCATTAACAAAAATGCGCAGGCAACCGGCGTCAGCCTGCGCAAAGTCGTTAATCGGAAGAGGCTATCAGAATTAGTTGCCTTCTGTCAAATCGTCTTCGCCCAGCTTTTCTTCCAGCAGTCCCTTGTCAATCTCGCGGAATGCGATAGAAAGCGGTTTCTCGTCATTTTCATACTCGACAAGCGGACCGACATTCTGCAAAAGCCCCTCGTCCAGCTGACGGAAATAGGAGTTAATCTGACGTGCGCGCTTGGCGGCAAAAATTGCCAGCGCATACTTGGAATCGGCATGTTCCATCAGCTTATCGAGCGCAGGATCAGCCAGTCCGGCGGGAGTCGGTTCGGTACCAAATGACATTTTTCTCCAATCGAAGCCGTTTTCAGCCGTATTATCAGCCGTTTTCATAAGCCCGTTTGCCGAATCGCAAATCCGGCATCCTTCAGATCCAAAATTCTACTCCGCGCCGAAGACTTTGCAGAGCGCGACACGATATTAAGCAAAAGACGCGAGAGCAAAGTAAGATCGAATCAAAACAAAATCAGCAAGGAAAAAGCGCAAATAAAGCGCAGAAAAACAAGAAGAACACAGCGAGGAGAATCTTATGAAAATGAGATCCGCAACAGTGATGAACGGTCGAATGTTCGCGGGAGCCAGAGCTTTATATCGCGCAGCCGGAGTCGATGAGAAGGATTTCGGAAAGCCGATTATCGCGATTGCAAACTCTTTCTCGGAGTTTCTGCCGGGCCACGTTCATCTGAATCAGGCGGGCAGACTCGTCGCCGAAGCGGTTAAGAAAGCCGGCGGAATTCCGCGCGAGTTCAACACAATTGCAGTGGACGACGGAATCGCCATGGGTCACACCGGAATGCTCTACTCGCTTCCCAGCCGCGATATTATTGCAGATGCGGTAGAATATTCGGTTAATGCGCACTGTGCCGATGCGCTGATTTGCATTTCAAACTGCGATAAAGTCACTCCCGGAATGATGATGGCTTCCCTTCGCATGAATATCCCGACAATTTTCGTTTCCGGCGGTCCGATGGAAGCCGGCACAACTGTTCTTTCCGACGGAACAAAGAAAACCACAGACCTTATCGACGTTATGAGCGCTTCGGCGGACAACTCGGTTTCCGAAGAGGATTTGCTTGCCTATGAGCGCACAGTCTGCCCCACATGCGGTTCGTGCGCCGGCATGTTTACTGCCAATTCGATGAACTGCCTTGCCGAGGCTATCGGTCTGGCTTTGCCCGGAAACGGAACTCTGCTGGCAACTCATACGGCGCGAAAGGATTTGTTCGAAAAGTCCGGCCGAATGATTGTCGAGATTGCAAACAGATATTATAAAGAGGACGACGAGTCTGTTCTGCCGCGCTCGATTGCAAGCAAAAAAGCCTTTGAAAACGCGATGACCATGGATGTCGCAATGGGCGGCTCGACTAATACTGTTCTGCATATTCTTGCGGCTGCGCAGAGTGCGGATGTTGATTTCACTTTGGACGACATTGAACGCATCTCTCATACGGTTCCTTGCATTTGCAAGGCTTCTCCGTCGGGCAATTGGGAGATTTCCGATGTTCATCGCGCGGGCGGAATCAGCAGAATTTTAGGCGAATTGGATCGCGCCGGCAAGCTGCACAGGGATGTTCATTCAGTTGATTACAAGAGCCTTGACGACAAGCTGAATGCTTGGGATATCAAGCGCGACACGGTTTGCGGCGAAGCCTTGGAAATGTTCGCGGCCGCGCCCGGACATATCGTTTCAGCACAGCCTTGGACGCAAAGCGAGAAATGGGATTCGCTTGATACGGACGAGATTAACGGAGCAATTCACGATACGGAACATCCGGCAGTCACTGAGGGCGGGCTGGCAGTTTTGCGAGGAAATCTTGCGCCGAACGGCTGCGTCGTCAAAACTGCCGGTGTTGATAAATCGATATGGCATTTCAAAGGCAAGGCTTTTGTGGTTGATTCTCAAGAGCAGGCCTGCGAAGCTATTTTGTCCGACAAAATCAAGCCCGGACATGCTCTCGTGATTCGCTATGAAGGCCCCAAAGGAGGGCCGGGAATGCAGGAAATGCTTTACCCCACGGCTTTCGTAAAGGGCAAGGGAATCGGAAAAGATGTCGCGCTTATCACTGACGGACGTTATTCGGGCGGCTCTTCAGGATTGTCAATCGGTCATGTCGCTCCGGAAGCAGCTGCGGGAGGTCCTATCGCACTGCTTGAAAACGGCGACGAAATCGAGATTAATATTCCTGACAGAACAATCAATATCAATGTTTCTAATGAGGTTTTGAATTCTCGCCGCAAAGCAATCGAGGAAGGCGAAGGATACAAGCCGCGGCGCGATCGCAAGGTTTCTTTGGCTCTTAAGGCTTATGCCGCATTCGCTCGTTCGGCTGACAAGGGAGCTACGCGCGATCCGCAGCTTATAAACAAGCTGGCGAATATCGACTGAGTTTTGCCGCATTCGGCTCTCACAATACAGATTTTGCAAAAGATGAAACACGCAAATCAGGTTTTTGTCCGCAAATCAGGTTTTGCAGTTTCCGACTGACCGCAAAACGCAGACTGACCGCAAAACGAATTTGACTGACTGTAAAAACTGACTGTAAAAAATTGCCCGGCCGCTTTCAAGACAGCCGGGCTTTTTAGTGTTTCATTGCTTTGTTTCACAATCTTGTCCAACAGCACGTTTTATAAACGTTTCACAACATGTTTCACAATATTTCACGGACTTTCGGCAGATGTTTCACGCTTCGGAACACCACACTTCACGCCGTTTTCACAGCATGTTTCACAGCATATCCGCGAGCATGTTTCACAACATGTTTCACGCTGTTTACGGCAGTTTGATTCCGTATGCCACGAAAAGCACTTGAGATAAAGTCATAGCCGCGACGGCAAGCATAAACACAAGAGTCGCACAGCTGCAGACGGCTGAAGCCGGAGAAAGCGGCATAAGCCTCGGTTTACCATACTTTACGGATCCGTGCTTTGCCTGACCTGACTTTTTAATGCCGGGTTCTTTAATTTCCGCTAATTTGCTTTCAGCAGCGGAAGCTTTAACGGCAGTCTCAGATTCAGCTTCGCCTTCACCGGCGGGCGATTTCTTGACAGAAGCTCTGAAAAGCATACTCGCCATCAATGCAAACAGGAAGACAATCGGCAAGAAATACCTGGTCTGAACGCCCGCAACAAACGGCTGACCGGGATCGCTGTACTGCATATACAAAGCAGCCTCAATCAAAACAGATACAATTGCAAAAACAGCCGCCGAAAACAAAACTGCAATAAAACGATTTAGCGACGAAAATGCAGCCGAAACTTTCTCTCGCGAATCGCGAGCAAAAATCGACGCAAAGAAAAGCGCCTGCACGAAGAAACCTCCGAAATTGCGAACTTCCCTGAAAGGCATCGACGAGGCTGCTCCGTATTCGCGAATCGAAAGGAAGCTCTTGTAAATCACATCATTACAAGCATATTTCAAAAATTCGCCGGGATGGTCGGACATAAACTTTTTCTGCGCTTCCGGGTCGATGATCGTTCGAAACATTATACCCGTATTTATGTCTTTAATTTTCACATACCACATCAGAAAAGCAATCCCCGAGCCGGCACAGATTCCGAAAAGCTTAAGCCAGGTTTTCAGGTCGCGGCAGTCTTTGCGAATAATCGGCACAAGCGCGACAAGCATAACAAAAGGCAGATATGTCAGCTTTGAACATGCAACCCCGAGCGACACGGCGGTCAGCCATATCCAATGCGCCTTGCTTAATTTTTCAGCATTCAGAAAAGCCAACAGGACAGTCAAAAAGGCAGTGTCCGCAACGAAAGTCACCATATCCGCAGTCACCATGGCATTAACCGCCATCGCAGACGGCAGACACGCGACCGCAGCAAGAACCCACTTGCCGAAAGGCAGGAAACGAATACAGAAGAAAATCGCGGCCGCAAAGAAAAGAACTCCGCCCAGGCGCATGCAGATAATAACCGCGTAAGCGTTATGAGTGAAAATTTTCGCGAAAAATTCAGCAATAACATACGGAACATATGTGAAAGGATTATTAACCGAAGAGTTCGAGAATGCTTCTATTTTTTCGCTTCCGGTGCTCTCGCCGAAAGAAATGCGCGAATCTTTCCATAACGGGAACAAAAACGGATGATCGGAATAAACCCAGGCGACAAGATTGTTTTTGCCGGTATGATACAGCGCGGAATCAATCTTTCCGCCGTAAAAATAACAGCGCTCGGGCAAATTTTTATCTGCAGATTGAACGTTTTGACCGCTCTCGACTCGAGCCTTATTTTCAGGATCTTGCAGTTCGCACGCACTGGACGGAAGGTCGGCGGCGTCAATCTGCGAAGCGTCGAGACGTTCGGAAACAAGACCTAAGTGCGAAATCTGATCCGCGCGCGCAATATGACTTACCTCATCAGCGCCGGCTCCCGCAGGAATGCTGATTGCATAGACAACAGCGCAAAACAGGAAAACAACAAGAAAAGCATATTCGGGTTTCGGGATGAATTTTACGAATCGGCTGTTCGAAATTCGGCTGCTTGCAGTAAAAAAGTCCGCTAATCTGCTGTCCGCAAAAACTTTAGCAGATCTGCCGTCGGACTCTCGTAAATGTTTGTTCAAATGTTTAGCTTGCCAGGCTTGCCGGATTTGCCGGATTTGCCGGATTTGCCTGAACTGACAGATCTGCCGGATTTCTCCGCTCTTTTTCATTCAATTTTGTTTTACTTTCCGCGTTATTATATGCTTTTCTGCTCTCTGACGACATCAGATTTCTTCTCCATTCAAAAGCTTGATAAATTGTTCTTCATTCAAAATCGGCAGCCCCAGCGATTCGGCTTTTGCAGCCTTCGAACCGGGATTCGCGCCGGCGACCACATAAGAAGTTTTTTTGCTTACAGAACCTGCAGCTTTCCCTCCGCGTGCTTCGACTGCTTCTTTTGCGCTTTGTCTCGAAAATTCTTCCAAAGTGCCTGTTATAACAATCGTTTTGCCTTCCAGAGTCTGCGGCAAACGTTCTGCCGGCTCGTCATTCGCACCGATTCCGGCTGCTTTCCAAGAATTAAGAACCCGCTCTCGCCAGTCGCCTTTTTCATGCGCTTTTTCAAACCATTCGGCCACGGTTTTCCCGATTTCTTTTCCTACGCCCGATATCGATGCCAGCTGCTCCTCGTCAGCATTTTCAACGGCTTCAAGAGTCCCGAACCGACGCGCGATAAGTCTTGCGGTAGGAGCGCCCACCCTGCGGATTGACAGCGCGACAAGCACCCGCCACAGCTGAGCCTCTCTGGCTTTTTGCAATTCTTCGAACATAAGTTCCGTATTCCTGCTCGGTTTAGATTCTTCAGTCTGCGCAGCCTTATTATAAAACGCGGGCACGCGAGTCCAAAGCCCCGAACCGCCGCAATTTACGCGCTTTTTAACCGATTTCCCGGTTTTCGGATCGACAGACGTTTCAGTTCGGACCGTCAAAACCTCGCGCCAGACATACACATCTTTCAAATCCCCGATTTTCAGGTCAAAAATGTCTGCCTCGCTTCGCAAAACCGGAGTCTGTTCCGCAGGAAGCTCAAGTTCTTCTTCAGGAAAATATTTTTCATCGCAGCCGATAACCGTTTTCCCGGGCAGATAAGTTTCCGCAGACGCAGGCCTGTTAAATTCAGGATTTGTAAGCGCAATCGCAGCCTGCTGTCCCAAATGTTCGATGTCAAAAGCCGCACGGGAAGCCAAATGCATAACTCGCTCGGTCAGCTGAGACGGGCACGAACCGGCATTCGGACAGCGAATATCGACATCGTCTTCCTTTGCCGGAGCCAGAACAGCGCCGCAGCCGGGACATTTTTCAGGCATTTTAAATTCGCGCAATTCGCTTTCTCGCCCCTCGCGATCGGCAATAACCGGTCCTAAAATTTCGGGAATAATGTCTCCAGCTTTGCGAATCGTGACAGTATCTGCGATAAGCACTCCCTTAGCCTTGACGACCTGCTCGTTATGCAGCGTCGCCCGGCTGACCACAGATCCCGCGACTTTAACCGGCTTAAGAATCGCTACCGGAGTCACTCGCCCGGTTCTGCCCACCTGAACCGTTATATCCAAAAGCCGCGTATTGACCTCCTCCGGCGGATACTTATATGCCACCGCCCATCGGGGAGCGCGAGAAGTCCGCCCGAGTTTTTTCTGCAGGCTCAGCTCGTCAACTTTCACGACTATTCCGTCCAGCGCATGCTCGATGTCATTGCGGTGTCTGCCGTAATAATCAATCATGTCCTCAATCTGCGCAAACGATGTGACTTTGCGCGTGTGTCCGGACAGCGGAATCTCCCATTTTTTATACAAATCATAGGCTTGCGACTGGTTTTGCAGCCGATTTTTCAGGCTTTGTCTGCTCTGCCGACTGTACTGACTGCGGGGGGTTTGCAGATTTTGGCGATTTTGCTGACTTTGCAAACTTTGCGAGCTTTGCGAATCGTCAGATTTTCTCAGACCGCCGGAATTTAAATCTGCGGATTCAGATTCAACATTCTCATTTCCCCATTCAATCTGCCCGATTCCGTGCGCATAAAAGCTCAATTTTCTCTGAGCAGTCACGGACGGATTTTTCTGTCTTAACGATCCGGCAGCCGCATTTCTGGGATTTGCAAGCAAAGGCTTGCCGCTTTCTTCAAATTTTTTATTTAATGCTTCAAAATCGTCAAATCTCATGAATATTTCGCCGCGAATCTCGACCAAATGCGGAATATCTTCAGCTTCGCCCGACAAACGCTGCGGAATAGCCGCAACCGCGCGAATATTGGGAGTCACATCCTCGCCGATTTCGCCGTCGCCTCGCGTCACGGCTTTATCCAAAACGCCGTCGCGATATATAAGATTTACGGCCAGCCCGTCGATTTTTACTTCGCAAATCATAGGAACGAAAGCATTTTCGCCGTCTTTTCCGACATTTTCCTCATCATTGACAATTCCGTCATACCAGCGTTTAAGCTGCTCTATGCTGAAAACATCATCAAGGCTCAACATTCTCGACGGATGTTTTACGGGCGCAAAATCGTTGGAAAAACTGCCGCCGACGCGATGCGTGACAGACTGCGCAGTGTCAAGTTCGGGATATTTTGACTCCAGCGAGCGCAAAAACCTGATTCTCGCATCATAAGCCGCGTCCGAAGATTTGGGCGCATCGTGCAGATAATATGCGCTCTGATCTTCTTCAACCCATCGGGAAATCCTGTCATGCAAAAGCGATGCCGCTTCAATGTCAAACTGCGAGACGTCCGTTTCGTCAAGCCGCAACGCGTCCGCGTCGCAATATGTCAAAGACTGCGCAAAATCAAGCTGTTTGCTCATATTCCCCTCAATATCTTTTTTGCTCACATATTTTCGCAAATCTGCTTTCACGCGCCCAGCGATCGCAGAAACAGCACCTGAACCGAATTCTCGTCTTCTCCGTTTCCGTGCGACATGCGGGTTGCCGCAAGAGACAATGTTTTGCCCGGAATAAACAGTTCTCTGTCGATAAGAACTCTGGAAGCCTGCGAAACAATTTCGGCCACTTTAATTTTCGGCCAGACGGGAACGCCTCTTCTTTTCAGATATTCTTCGCTTTCTTCAACCGTCTGCGGCACGGAAATATTTTGCATTGCGGTTCGACGCATAAGTTCGCGAAACTCGTTCTCTGCCTGAGCAATCGATGATGAAACGTTTATCCCGGCTATATAACAGGCAGCCGCAAGCGGAAAATCGTCGCGCATCCATGCCGCATATGCCATGCGATAGTATGCAAAACCGGCATCCTCGCCGTCAAGAGCAACCTGCAATGCGTTCGCACAGGCGGCATGAACCGATTCCCAATCTCCCGAATGCGCAAGATGAATCGCAAGCCTTATATGCGTCAGAGGATAAGCCGGCGCATAAGAAACCAGCTCATTGAGATGATCGACCGCTTCTTCATGCCGCCCCACATGATTCAGCAAATCCGCCAATTCCAAATGCGTATAGAACAAATTGTCCGGAATGAGTACCGTGCGCTCGTCAGGCTGCGCGAAAAGCCTGTTATAAATAACCCTTTCAGCATATGAATTGAAATATCTGGGCACGCCGGAAGCTGCCGCAAATACCTCATCCAGTCGGGCAGCCGCGTTTTCCTCGACTGCAACAGCCTCATCCACAGCTCCGCGCCCGAGCAAATCCCTGGCTCTTATGCGTTCGGAATCAAGCTTTTCGGCAATCTGACAGCGCATGCTCGGAATAGTTTCGCCGTCAATAATCGATCCTGCTATTTTTGCAGCCTGCTCTTCAAGTTCGGGGTCGCCGATATTTTTAATCTTCTCGATTGCTTTTTCCGCTTTTTGCGCCGCTGATATCGTTTTATCAGAGGAAAGCATCACAAGCTCATTATGTGCGCGCTGAAGCAGATCGCTTCGCTGTATCGACAACCCGACAGCACTGCCGGTTCCCAGTATTTTCGCTGTTTTTTCGTCAAAATCAATCTCAGCCAGCTCAGGCTCATCCTGACCGGTTCTCGGCATAAACGCAAAATCGCGCAAAGCAAAGCTGGGCTCGACGGGAGAAAGCCCGCCGGTCTCGTTTTCTTTCATAACCGCATTGAATCGGCGATAAAAATCCTTGGGGTTTTTAAGCCCG
This sequence comes from uncultured Actinomycetes bacterium, assembly GCA_900314875.1. Classification (GTDB taxonomy): domain Bacteria; phylum Actinomycetota; class Actinomycetes; order Actinomycetales; family Bifidobacteriaceae; genus RUG039. The sequence continues at coordinate 14,205 of OMWX01000008.1, forward strand.
GCTGCTTTGAGCATCTGAAGAAACTTCTCGCGCTTAAACGTTACGGTCACAATCGTTTTGGCAATGGGTTCCGCACTCTGCTTTTCGGGCTTTACAATGCGCAGCCGAGAAATGCTTTTGAGAAAATCTTCCGCAACAGAGTCGGCATTATTTTCATTATCATTCGATTTAACACCGGCAATCTCTTCGGCAGTTTCTTTTGCTTCTTCCCCGATGTTTTTCGGTTTTTCGTCAGAATTGTCTGATTTTCCGGAATTATCGGATTCAGAATGCATTGAATCAGACTCTGCCGAATCAGACTCTGCCGATCCCTTGTCTGCCGAATCCTTCTCCGCAGAATCAGACTCTGTCAAATCACTCTCCGCAGACTCATTCCCTTCCGCACCGGTCTGCGTCAGATTCATCGCCGCTTCATAAAACTCTTCCTGCCGGTCAATCTCCTCCTGAGTTTTCCGTCCGAAAAGGGTCATAAGCCGCTCGACGCCCTCCAAAGCGTTATCCCCGTGCACATCGCCGTCTTTCGGACCCGCCTTGCCTTCTCCCGCATCGGGATTCATATTCGCACCGAACGCTTTCAAAGCGCGATTTATCATCTCTGCGCCCGATTGCATTGCATTTTCGCGCTCTCCGACAGCCTCCTCAATGCCCAAAGAATCGATATGCAGCGACACATTTTTCACATTTTCGTCAATTCCGAATGCAAGAGCCGCGATTATCATTCCGACGCGCAGATTATATTCCGCGCTCATCTCAGACCTTTCGCCGTCAGACAGCTCAAGCCGCTGCTTCATGTCGGGCATATATTTTCGCACGGGCATCATAAGCCTGCCTGCCGTGGTAAATCCGACGGCAACATTGCCTGTTTCCAGATTCGCTCTTATCTGCGTATCAAACCTGAACGGAAGCCGCAAAGAACACAAAAGCAGCGAAAGAGTCTGCCTGTAAACCCATTGAGAACTGCCTTTTTCAAAGACGCTGCCCCCAAGACGGTTCTTTTCTTCGCCCGCAATTTCAATGACAGCTTCTTGAGCAGCCTGCCCGGAAGCTTCCGCAATCGGATCGGGATTGTCTTTCGCCATTTTCTTTGCAAGCTCTTTGGCCGCGCGAACCAGAGAATACACTTCGGGCTCATCATCGTTTTCCCTGCCGCCGTCCGAAGACAGTTTAATTCCGGCTGCCTGTTCCAAACCGCTTAAAACGTCAGTTGCGGGATTTTCCAGCAGAGCAAAATCCGTCTCGCACGCAACTGCCGAATCTATGCTGTCTTCCGTAGGAAAACGCCCTGAGCGCATATTGTTTTCAACATACGAACTCACATTGATAAATCGATTCAAAGCACCCTCTATGCGAAGCGCGGCAACAGTTCCGGCGAGAGAAAGCTCCCCGTCCGCGCCGAAACGGCACATCGATGACAGCGCAGAACCGTGCATATGCAGAGGTTCCGCGCCATGCTTGGACTCAAGCGGCAAAACCGGCTTCAACGCCCCCGCTTCATCCATCAAAGCGCAGAAAAATTCTTCCAGCCCTGAAATTCTCATGCCTGATTTGCGGCTTTTTTTCATATCTTCAACGCTTGTGCGAATCGCCCGCAAAGGAGCAAGATTTCGCAGATTATGATATATGTTCCCGCTTCCGAAACCTATTTGATTTCCGCGAATCGCAGGAAAAGTACACAACACAAAGAACGCTATTGCGAGCGCATCCCGATATTCAAGCCCGGTGCGCATATATTCAGGCAGAGCAATGCGCGACTGCTCTATCGTATATCGGCCGTCCGCGCAAAGCCAGGAAGCAAGCCAGCGTTCCGTCGCCTCATTGTCGGGAAAAGCCATTATTGCGCCGAAAACAGATTTTACAGCGCGACCTTCCCCCCTTAAATCTTCTTCAGTCGGCTTAATCGAACGCACGCGGGAGACAGGAATTTTCCCCGTGCCTTCTTTATTGAAAGACATAACCGGTTCAAGTCTGGCCGTGTCCGGATACGGGTCGGCAGTCATGTAAACGCGCCCGCGCCCGTCAGCAAAGGCCAGCTGAATAAATCTGTTTCGCCGCCCGAACACACCCAGCGAAAAGCCTGCGGAATGCGACTGCGGCAGCTGCGCCCAGCCGAACCCGGAAATTCTGCTTTCTTCACCGTTTTCATCGCCATTTTTCGCGCGAAAATCCGGCTGCCCCGGCAAATCGCGGAAAATATGCCTTTTTATCAAAGGATTGATAAACATGCTGCGATGCGAGAACATACTGCGAAGCTTTTCGTTGAACTGACCTGTCATATGCTTATTCTTTCAATTTATCAAGACATATTCAAACCGGCTTCAGCACGACATCAGACAGCACGACATCAGACAGCACGGCTTTCTTCACAATCCGACACAATCCGACACAATCCGACACAGACTGACTCTATCCTCTCAGCCCCGAATGCCCGACGGAACCCCGTTCGCACAGACCGGGATGCCTCGTCTGCCTTGCATCTAAAATATAAAGTGTGAAAAAGACGCTGAATACCGCTTTCAAATCGGCCGCGCAATACGTTGCGACGCACAAAATAGTGTGGCTCGCAGCTGCTGTCGTGTTTCTGCTGGAGCTTGTCGTATTCAATCTTCCCTGGTGGACTACCGCAAACATGCCGGCCGCGCAGCGAACATTCGGAATTTCCGAACTTCACACAGGTCCCGGTTTGCGTTTCACGCCGCTTGACACCAATCTTTCCGGCAAATCCACAACCGATTCCGAACTCGCTGAAGAGCGCGACGAATATATCGAAAAAGCCGCAGAGGCAAGCGGAAAAGTTCTGCAGGTTATCGACCCGGCAACGGCTTATGTCGACATTCCCGCAGACTCGGGCGTTCCGGTCACGCGTATTTCCATAGAATCCGGAACCGTCAACAATCTTCCCGTCGAGACCGGAGAGGCTCTCGTGCAGAACATGCATGTGCGAATCGACGTGCAGGACGAGGACGGACAGTGGCATACGGGCGAATCGGACGGATTCTGCCCGCAGGTTATATCCAGCGCAAATCTTCACGTCCGCACTTCGGCAGACAAGGCAAAAACGGTTCGCGTATATTTCCTTGAAACATTCGAAAAACGGTTCGCGCTGAACAATATCACGCTTAACAGCCGCCCGAATTTTCACTTTATCTGGTTAAGATTCGCAGTTCTCAGTCTTATCGCAACCGCGCTTATCGCTCTTCGTCCGCGCTCTGTTCTGTACAAAATCAAGCTTGACATCACATCAAAAAAACAGCGTCTCGCATGGTGGATCTGCTGGACCGCGCCCTGGATTTGCGTTGTTATTTATACGGGAACATGGCTGAGATGGCCTCAAAACCCTTCGTTCTTCCACTGGCCGAACTCTTACGCTTACGATTTTACGCAATATCAGCACGCGGCCGACTCGATCCTGCACGGAGTTCCATGGCTCGATCTGCAGGTTCCGCCCGAATACGCAGCTTTGGACAATCCTTACTCGATTACCGCGCGAAACGAGCTGCTTGCGAAAAACACTTATCCGATTTATTGGGATCACGCATATTTCAACGGACATTGGTACTGCTATTTCGGAGTTGTGCCCACAGTGCTTTTCTTCGTGCCTTATCAGGCAATCACAGGCATCTGGCTTTCAAACGCAATGGCAATCAACATTGCGCTGGCCGGAACCATGATTTTCGGCTCTCTTGCGATTTTCCATGCTTTGGAACGATTCTTCCCCCGAATTTCAGCAGGTCACACGATTCTGATTTTGTTCGGCTTCTTTGCCGGCGCAAACATAACCGCAATGATTGTCCGGCTTGATTTCTATATCATCCCCGCAATTACGGGTCTTTGCATGCTTGCTATCGCTTTCTGGCTGTTTTTGGGCAGCATGAAGGCAAAAGATGCCGAGACAGGAAAAATGAGAATCCGTCATTGCGACGACAGCTATGAAAACACCGTTATATCATGGAATAAAATCGCGGTCGGATCTTTTGCCATGGCTTTAACTCTCGGATGCCGCCCTCCGCTGTTTTTGGGCTCCGTTCTGCTGATTCCGACTTTAATCGATATATGCAAGGTTTTGCGGGCGCGCAACAGCTCTTTAAATGCAAAAAATAATATTTCGGCTACAACAGACACAGCAGCGGCAAGCACAGCAAAAGAAAGCACGGCAGCTGCAAACAAATCCGCCGAAAAATCCTCTGCAGCCCCAGGCACAGAATCGGCACAAAAACCCGGCTTCCTCACAAAAATCAATATTTTTAAAGGTTTAACCCGCAAAGATCTGACAAAACTCTGCTCTGCCTGCATACTGCCGGCTTTATGCGCATTCATTCCGATCTTGGCATACAACCGCTGGCGTTTCGGTTCTTGGCTGAATTTCGGCGAAAAATACCAGGTCACGATTATCGACATGACCTCTTACCACATGCCTTTGCAGTCCTGGCCGAAGATTCTGGCTTATTATCTGTTCCTGCCTTTCGACTTCTGTTCGCATTTCCCGTTCATAAGCTCGCCTTTCACGCCGGTCGAGCCGTGGCAGTTCACCGAATGCGTTATCGCGGGACTGTTCTTCCTGGCTCCGATTTTGTGGATTATTTTCCTGCTGCCTTTTGCCGCAAAAAGACTTAAAGCGCATAAAGCTTTAAATCGCACGATTTTGGCTGTTTCGCTGGCTGTTTTCGTTATGCTGGCCGTCAGCTGCAGCGCGGGTCTGTCATGGCGTTACATGGCCGATTTTGCTTGGATTTTCATGGTTGCGGCTATGTATGTCATGGCTGCGGTCGCCGAATGGTCCGTTTCTGCGCCGGAAAAATCCGCCGGCAATGCCGAATCAAAAAAGAAAACCGAGAAAATATATGCGTATGCGGGCAAAACTCTTGCGACCGCAAACACAGCTTCAACGCGGCATTACATTTCGATTCTGGTTTTAGAAATCGTTGTTTTAAGCGGTCTTGCGATATCTGTTGCCTGTATTTTCGTCACAGACAGAACATATGCCATGATTGACCAGATTCCCTATATCTACTATGTCGCAAAAAGCTGGTTCCCGGGAATTTAACGCACAATTCGAAAGACAATTCGCGCAAATCGAAGAGCAGATTCGAAATTTTGCAGTATCTGCAACATTTGCAGCATCTGCAGCTTTTTCAGCTTTTACAGTATCGGCAGCACCGGCAGATTTTGACGCATTTGCAATATTTTCAGCTTTGCGGCATTGAGTTCACGACATTCAAAAATGCTTCAACATTGCGCTTAAACTCCTCGCTTTCGGCAAGCAGAGACAGCGCAAAATATCCGTCGCCGACCATATCGAAAAAGTATCCGGGCTGACTCGCAAGACGATATTCGCTCAAAAGCCGCAGCGCAACCTCATTCTCGTCAAAAACCGACGGAATCCGCGCAAGCACACTCCAGCCGCCTTCCGCACGAAGAACGGAAACAACCGAATTTTCGTCTTCTTCAAGCATTTTTCGAAGCGTTTTCAAATTCTGCCGGGTACGGCAGCTGACTTTGCGGGTCTGAGCGTCGACAGACTGCATAAATTCTTCAAACCTGTCTGCGACAGCCGATGAAACCGGAAGAAAATCGTCTGCGACGACATCTAAATATTCGCAAGCCTTTTCAACATCTTTTTCAGGTCCGGACACGCGAATCCATCCGACTTTCGCATGAGGAGCAGCCATGGATTTGCTCAGTCCGTCCAGAGCAAAAGTCAAAACGCGATTCTCTCCCGCGAGCCGCTCGGGACTCTGCAAAACTTCGAGTTCGTAATCGAAAAACACTTCGTCCGCGATAATCGCAACACCGTACTCTCTGCAAAGAGACACAATCGTTTCCCGTTCGACTTTTTTAATATAAGCGCCGGTCGGATTGTTCGGATTAATCAAAACAATCGCTTTGATTCGCGGAGGTTTTCCAAGCTGCGTTTCAGACGGAGCTCCGGGAAGAACCTCAGAAAACATTGCTTCTTCTTCCGATTCTGCCGCATTTGCAGAGCTCCGACCGTTATGCTTCTCAAAAAGCTCGCGCAAAACGCCCAAATCAGTCGCCCAAGAGCCGTCATAAAACTGCCCGTATGCGACTGTTTCAACGGCAGAAATGCCGGCAATCGACTCTATAAGCGGATATCCGGGCTTAGGAATTGCAACCGCTTCGCCGGCATTGCACAAAACCGCAAAAAGCCAGGCATATGCCTGCGATGTAGAGCTTAAAATATACAGATTATCGGGGTTTGCCGGATTATCAGAGTCTTCGCGCACACTTTCTCTTCGCGCATTATCCCGCCGCGCATTATCCCGCCGCGCAATATGTTCGGAAAGCAGCTTCCTCGCAAAAAGCGGACCTTTCGGATCAGCCAAATACACGCTGTCAAGGCACGACGGAGCCAGTTTGTGTCTCGTCGGATTCGAATCATTCAGCTGCCCGACTTTTATGCCGGCAGCCTTAAGACGCGCAGATTCGACTGCAATCGGGTTTGGCTGCGAAATATTTACCCGCGAAGAAAATCGAAACATAAGCTGTTCTGAAGATTACTTTGCGGACTGTTTTTCAGCAGCGAAATAAGCAGCGCCGACAATCCCGGCCGTATTGAGCAAATCTGCCGGAACAATCTCGGTTTGTATATCGATATATGGGAAGAATTTCTCAGATTTCTTCGAAACTCCCCCGCCGACGACAAACAGATCGGGACTGAAATAGTGTTCGACAGTCTGATAATAAGCAGTCAGCCGCTTCCCCCACTTTTTCCAGCTCAAATCTTCTCGCGAGCGCGCCGCCTCGGACGCTAATGTCTCCGCATCTTTGCCTTTGACAATCAGGTGTCCCAGCTCGGTATTCGGCACAAGTACGCCGTTCATGATAATCGCAGTGCCGATTCCGGTGCCCAGAGTCGTGACAAAAACAAGCCCGTCGCAGTTTTTTGCCGCGCCGTATTTGGCTTCTGCAAGCCCGGCCGCGTCCGCATCGTTTATAACATGCACCCGGCGTCCGGTTTTCTCACTCAGAGCAGCCTCGACATCGGTCCCTACCCAGCTTTGCGCAAGATTCGCCATAAAAGACAGCTTTCTGCCCGGTTTTACCGGTGCCGGAAACGCTACTCCCACGGGCGTTCCGTCTTCAACCTCGTATTCGTCCAAAATCTGCTTTACGGTAAAAGCCACCTCATCGGGACCGGCATTTTCGGGAGTGGGAATCCTCAGTCTTTTCTGCGCAAACTCGCCTTTTTCCAGGTCAACGGGAGCGCCTTTGATACCCGAGCCGCCAATATCGATGCCGAAAGCCTGAATCGGACTGGTCATGTTTCCCCCTGTGTTTTTCGTTTCCGCGTCTTTCGTTTTTCTTGTCTTTGCATTTTCATGTCTTGCGGTTTTGCGCACTGCGTCGTCGTATTCGACTGCTTTCCAACCCGTTCCCGGGATGATTGCGAATTTTGCAGACAATTATTTCCACTCTATTTTACGCCAACGCGCCCGGATTGTACATTTATATGTTTTGCGTGATAATATTTTTCGTTGACAGTTTCAAGGCGGGGCGAAATTCCCTACCGGCGGTAAAAGCAGCGACGGATTGCTTCTGCAAAAATCGGCGCAAAACAGTCGAAAGCAGTTTGATTCAGCTTAAGCCCGCAACCCGCGAAAGCGGCTGATTCGGTGAGATTCCGAAGCCGACGGTTACAGTCCGGATGAGAGAAACGAGGCAAAAGTGTCTTCATTTTCAAATTCAGTCGGCAATTCCGCAGCGAATCAGGCTCAGGTCAATGCGGAGCAGAACAGTGGCAGCGACCTTGTTTTTTCCGTAAAAATGTGGTCGGCGCAGCATATCGCAATGTGTGCGGTTTTCACTGCGCTGGGAATTGTTCTTTCCTATATAGAGTTCCCTGTTTTCCCAGCGGCTGCCTGGCTTAAATATTCTCCTGTGGGAGCGGTCTGCATTCTTGCGGGACTTGCGTTCGGTCCGATTACTGCGGCTCTTGTCAGCGTTCTGGCTTGGAGCACTCATCTGTTCACAAATCTGCCGGGCGCTATTATGGCGATTGTCTGCTGTCTTGCGCTTTCTGTGCCCGCAGGTCTTATCTGCCGCAAGAATAAGTCGGCGAAAAATATTGCGATTGCTTTGATTGTTTCTTCTGTTGCCGAGCTGATTGCGGCGGCAGCGGGAAATCTTATCGTAACTCCCATGTGTTTCCATATGCCGACAGCAAAAGTTGCCGCGCTTCTTCTGCCCGCGATTCTGCCTTTCAATCTGATTAAGGTTCTTATTGACTGCACAATCGTTTTCCTTGTCTATAAGCCGATTATGAAAGCGGTTAAATCCGCAGTAAAGAGCAGACGATAAAATCTGACGCTTTTCGGTGAGTTTTATGCGCTACAGGTACGCGGCAAGAGTTAAGAATGTTTCTTTTCGATATGATTCGAAAACCGTTTTGGATTCGCTTTGTCTTGACATATTCGAAGGCGAATGGCTTTCGATTGTCGGCTCGAACGGAACGGGTAAAAGCACTCTTGCCCGCGTTCTTGCATGCCTTTCCTCGCCGGACGAAGGCAGAATCGAGATTCTGGGACGCACTGTTCTCGATTTTGACGCCCCTGCCGATTTCGACGATTCCGACAATTCAGAAAATCCCGGCAGCACAAATTCGAACAGCGCAGATTTTGACAGCCTGATTAATTCTGAAGAATATCGTCTCGCTCGCAGGCAAATCGGTTTTGTAATGCAGAATCCGCAAGACCAGATTATCGCTTCGGTTGCGCAGGACGATACCGCATTCGGTCCGGAGAATTTGGGAGTCTGCCCGGAGCAGATAACGCAGCGCGTGGAAGAATCTTTGCGCGAAACGGGCATGACTGCTTACAGGTATTCAGATCCGGAGTTTCTCTCCGGAGGACAGCAGCAGCGCATCGCGATTGCGGGAAGTCTTGCAATGCGCCCGAAAATACTGATTTTAGACGAGCCGACAGCTATGGCTGACGAAGAAAGCCGCAGACAGATTCTTCAGACGCTTAAAAACGCGAACGAGTCCGGCACAACGATTATCCACATAACTCATCTTTTAAACGAACTTGAATTCAGCAGCCGCACTGCAATAATGCATAACGGAAAAATAGCGCAAATATGCTCTCCCGAAAAAACTGCGGAAGCACTAAAAAAACTTCAGTCTGACGACGATTCGAATGCAGATTCAGGCTTTGAGCCGAATATCAAAACAAATACCGAATCAAATATTGAAAAAATTCTTAAAAACGAGTATACAGCCGTTCGCATTGCTTCCGGATCAGACAACGCCGGATCAGACAACGCCGGATCAGACACCGAGAAATCAAATAAATCCAAAACAACAGCAGAAAAGACAGCAGCGTCAAAAAGCTCTGACGGTTCTGAAATCGCTGTCAAAATAAACGGTCTGACTTTTTCAGACTCCGATTTTTCAAATACGATTTTCTCCGCCGCTTCACTCGCCTCGCCACCTGCTCCTCCCTCTATTTCCTCTGCTGTTTCTTCCTCTGCAGATTCTTCCCCTGCTTCTTCCCTTTCCTCACCCTCACCCTCAAATGCAAACTCAGATTCAGACTCTGCCGCAAATCTCGCAAGAAATATTCTCAACAATGTTTCCCTTGAAATAAAAACCGGCGAATGCGTTGAAATCACAGGACAGAACGGCTCGGGAAAAAGCACTCTCGCTTCCCTTATTTCTTGCCGGGAAACTGCGAAAACAGGCAAAATACTCGTAAACGGGCTGGATTTGTCAAATAAAAAGCAGAGAAAAGCAGCTCGCGCTCATATCGGATACGTCATGCAGTTTCCTGAAAAGCAGCTTTTTGCTTCCACGGTTTTGCAAGATGTCATGTTCGGTCCTGTTAATTTCGGACTTTCGCAGGAAAAGGCTCGCGAGCGCGCAATGCATATCCTTTCAATTTTTAATGCGGCTGATTTGGCTGAATTGTCTCCGACGGATTTGTCGGGAGGACAAAAAAGGCTTGTAGCAATTGCGGGGATTCTTGCCTGCAGTCCGAATATTCTTATTCTTGACGAGCCGACATCTTCGCTTGACCGCAAATCGGCGAAAATGCTTATCAATGCGCTTTCCGTACTGAAAAAGCTGGGAATTACGCTGGTTATTATCAGTCATCAGCCGAAAGAATTTGAAACTCTTAATCCGCGAATCATTGACATGTCTGAAATCAGCACGCCGGAAAATAGCATTCAAAGCGAAAACCATGCGCATGAAAACCATGCCTGCGAAAACTATGCCTGGGAAAAAATTGCAGACAGTGACGGCTTCTCGCATCACAGCCTGACACAGCATATTCAAACGCGTTCAAAGCAACCGCATCGCGCTAAAACGCTGTCAAATGCCAAAACACTGCGAAATGTTAAAACACAGCAAAACGCCAAAACACAGCCGCAAAACAAACGCAGCCGTTTCGCTTTCCGCTCGCTTCTTTCAAAAATTGAGCCTTCGGTTTTGCTCGTTTCTCTTGCTGCTTTGATTATTTCGACGTTTTTTGCGCAAAGCATCGCTCAAATCACACTCGAATCTGCGCTTATAACCGTGCTTTTCGCTGCCGGCGGCGTAAAATTGCGAAATTATGCGAGATTCATGCGATTCCCGCTTATTTTCGTGTTTTTTGTCGCGATTGTAAATCTTTTTATCGTAAGAAGCGGCGAAATCGTGTTGCAAACGCGGTTTTTCCAAATTACAAACGACGGAGTTTCTGCGGCCGGCTTCTATGCTTTGCGAATAACTCTGATTCTTTCCGCCTGTTTCGCAATCTCTTCTGTTTTAACGATTTCGCAGATTATCAGAGCATGCGAAAAGCTGTTTTCGCCTCTTGAGCGCACAGGCTTGAAAGTGCGTGAAATTTCTTTGATTATGTCTCTGGCTGTCAGATTCGCTCCGATTACGGTTAAGGAGACTTCAGCAGTTATTTTTGCGCAGACTGCCAGGGGCGCAAATTTCAGTTCCGGCCCGGTTCGCAAACGGCTGTCTGCGGCCGCCGCGATCTTTATTCCTGTTTTTTCTGCGGTTTTGCAGCATGCGGCAGGCTTGTCTCTCGCCTTGGACGCTCGCTGTTACGAAAGCGGCGCAAAACGCACGATTTGGCATAAAACATGCGTAAAACCGCACGACATCGCTTTCGCGGGTTTCATTTTCGCATTCATAACCCTGACTTTAACTCTCCCGTTTTTTATGCGGTAGCGTCAGCTCAAATCCCCCGGTCGCGCAGACAAGACGGTTCTGCGCCGGTTTCCAAAACAGCCGGCAGACACGAACTGCCTGCTTTAACCCTGAGAACAAGCTCATGATTCACAGCTCGCGTGCCGATTCTGCGCGTCTAAATGCGGATTTCAAAGTTCTCATGCTTCGCAGCCGAGAAATTCAACCCCGGCTTCACGCCTGACAAAAAAAAAAAAAAAATGTGCGCAGCCTCTGAGTTTCCTCAAAGATCGCGCACACTGACAAACGAAAATTTCGCTTTCTATTATACGTTATTTCTGCATATATTCAATTTTCGTTTCACCGCCTGTTTTTGCAGCTTTTCGCACATATATGACGCAACTTGCATTCTGACTGGTTCTCTGCCCTCAGCAACATTAACAGCAGCATTAGCGGCATTAACGGCACCATTATCAGCTCCATCATCATCGCCGTCATACGAATGCTGATTCCGACTGTCATATATCTGAATTGTCGTTATCCTAGCTGACGCTGTCATCAGAGTTTCCGTCAGTGCTGTTATCAGAACCGGCGCCAGAGTTATTGTCAGAGCCGTTGCCGGAATCGTCTGCGTTACTGTCAGACTCTCCCGAATTCGCAGACTCTCCCGAAGCCGATTCGCTTTCGCCGTCGCTCTCGCCGTCGCTTTCGCTGCCGCTGCTATTTTCGGCTTTGCTGTCTTTAAACGGCTCGCTGCTGAATGTGAATTGCGCGGACGCGCCTTCGCCTTTAGCGTCGACGACAATCCGGTTATTCTCTTTCAGCTCGCCCATAAGCATCTGCTCGGCAATCGCGTCTTCAATGTCTCGCTGAATGACTCGACGCAGCGGTCTGGCTCCCAGAAGCGGCTCAAAGCCTTTCTCTGCGAGCAAATCTTTCGCTTTGTCGGTAATGTCGATAATCATGTGACGCTCGAATATGCGGTCGTTAATCTTCTTAACTTCAATATCGACAATCTGGCGAACCTGCGGCTCGGTCAGCTGTCTGAACACGATAATGTCGTCCAGACGGTTGAGGAATTCGGGGCGGAAATGTTCTTTAAGTTCAGTCGAAACCTGCTCTTTCATATCCTGATATCCGACTTCCGAGTCTGTTCCAAGACTGAAACCGGTGTTTGCGGATTTCGCAATATTCTTGCTTCCCAGATTGGTCGTAAGAATAATAACAGTGTTCTTGAAATCGACTTTGCGTCCGCGTCCGTCGGTCAGATGACCGTCGTCCAGAACCTGCAGAAGCGAGTTGAACACGTCGGGATGCGCTTTTTCAATCTCATCAAAAAGCACGACTGAGAACGGTTTCCTGCGCACCTTTTCGGTAAGTTCGCCGCCTTCTTCGTATCCCACATATCCGGGAGGCGCTCCGAACAGTCTTGAGGCAGCATATTTTTCGCCGAATTCGGACATGTCCACGCGAATCAGCGCGTTTTCGTCGTCAAACAGGAACTGCGCAAGTGACTTGGCAAGCTCGGTTTTTCCCACACCTGTAGGTCCGGCGAATATGAACGAGCCGGAGGGTCTGTTCGGATCTTTCAGTCCTACGCGGGCACGGCGAACAGACCGGCTCAGCGCGGACACTGCGTCTTCCTGTCCGATGATTCGCTCGTGAAGCTGCTTTTCCATGTTCATCAGCTTGCTCGCTTCGGACTGCGAAAGCTTGTATACGGGGATTCCTGTCGTAGTGGAAACGATTCGCGCCACGGCGTCCTCGTCTACAATCATCGAAAGATTTGTTTCGCCCTCATGCCACGCTTTTTCTTTAGATTCACGCTCTTTTGTAAGCTTTTCTTCCGTATCGCGAAGCTGCGCGGCTTTTTCGAAGTCCTGCGATTCAATTGCTTCTTCTTTTTCGCGCTTCGCCTTGGCAATCCTGTTGTTCAGGTCTTTCAGCTCGGGCGGCGCGGTAAGACGCTTTATGCGCAGACGCGCCCCGGCCTCGTCAATCAGGTCGATCGCTTTGTCCGGCAGGTTGCGATCCTGAATGTATCTTGCAGACATTTCTACCGCAGACTGAATCGCATCATCGGTAATGGTCACCTTATGATGGTCTTCATACCGTTTGCGGAGTCCTTTAAGAATTTCGATTGCTTCGGCATTCGTCGGTTCGGGAACCTGAATGGGCTGGAATCTGCGCTCCAGAGCAGCATCTTTTTCGATATGCTTGCGGTACTCGTCGTTCGTTGTTGCGCCTACTACCTGCAGTTCGCCGCGAGCCAGCATGGGCTTGAGCATATCCGACGCATCCATTGCTCCGTCAGCCGATCCCGCGCCGACAACAGTGTGAATTTCGTCAATAAACAGAACAATGTCTCCGCGCGTCTGCACTTCTTTAAGAACTTTCTTCAGACGTTCCTCAAAGTCTCCGCGATACCTGGAGCCGGCAACCATCGACCCCAGATCGAGAGAATAAATCTGTTTGCCTCGAAGCGTTTCCGGCACATCGCCTTCCACGATTCGCTGAGCAAGACCTTCCACGACGGCAGTTTTTCCGACGCCAGGCTCGCCCACAAGCACGGGATTGTTCTTCGTTCTGCGCGACAATACGACGATAACGCGCATTATTTCCTCGGAACGCCCTATGCACGGGTCAAGCCTGCCGCTTAACGCAGCATCGGTTAAATTGCGTCCGAACTTGTCTAGAATCGCCGAACCGGTCTGATTTGACTTGTCTCCCACGCCGTTCGCGTTGGCCATCTCCCGCTTGCAGTCCGCATCATTGCCCTGAATTACTTTAAGAACGGAGGCCTTGAGTTCCTCAAGATTAACGCCCATCTTGATAAGAACCTGAGTGCCCACGCCTTCGCCTTCATGAATAAGGCCGATAAGGATGTGTTCTGTTCCGATATAGCTGTGTCCGAGCTGCAATGCTTCGCGCAGCGAAAGTTCGAGAACCTGCTTTGCGTGCGGAGTAAACGGGATATGACCCGACGGAGAAGCCGTGCCGCGCCCGATCATTTCAACAACCTGCTTCCGCGTCGGTTCCAGATTCACGCCTTTTTCGTCAAGCGTTTTGGCAGCCACGCCGTCACCTTCGCGAATAAGACCCAAAAGCAGGTGTTCCGTGCCTATGTAATTGTGCTGAAGACCGCGCGCTTCTTCCTGCGCAAGCACAATCACGCGGCGAGCGCGATCGGTAAAACGTTCAAACATACTTGTGACGTCCCTTTCTCTGCTTATCACCAATCCACAAACTACACTTAATCTTTACTATAATACTCCTTAAAGAATACGTTCGCACGCAAGTTTTAAAATGTGCATAAGTTTTCCTGCGCATAAGCTTCTTTGCAGGCTTTCCGCGCTTTTTCTGATTATTCTGATTATTCGTTTTTTTAATGCTTTTATCCCCGCAAACATTTTTTGTGTGCTACGATTAAAGAACTCCTTTCAACGCACATTTCCAATGTGTATCCTTTCCAAAAATCCAGGGAGCGCAGGTCTGCGGCGATTTGCGCTCTTTTTCCTTTTTAGAAGGTTTTTGCGGATTTTATATATTTCGTGCTGTTTTATAAGTTTCACGCTGTTTTTTACATGCTTTACGCTTTTAATATGCTGACTTTTTTTATGCTCCGATTCCCTCGCGGCGGTTTCCGCAACATTTTCAGCCGCAACATTTTCAGCCGTGACAGTTTTAATCCGACCGAGCCGACTTCAAATGCAATCCCGGCAACCCGCAATATCGTCAGCCGCAAAGACTGTTCCCGTCTGCCGTCTGCCGTCGTTTCGAACAGCCTTGCTCTTACCCGGGTTTCTCTGCTTTACATTGCTCTGCTGCTATGCTTTACCGTCCCGCTTTCCCGCTCGTTTTACTGCTTTCAACCCTGTCCTTTCCCGGCCCGGCAGAGTTTAGCCCGATTTAGTGCAGTTTTTCGCATACCCTTCCCGCTTCCAAATATACTGCTCAAAACTCTGATTCACACATGCCGGTTTTTCGCGGCTTATACATGCTTTTCCCAATTTTAATATGCCGAATAACAATCCGATTCCCGCCCGACGGTTTCCCACACAACCGGTTTTTTTACAGTTAATTTTCCTCGCAGCCATTTTGCTTCCGATTGCGCATTTTCACACCGTTTTGCGCAGCTGATTCACGCGATTTTAAGGTTTTACACGTTCCGCACTGCCACACGCGCGGCTTCACACGGTTTCACGCATTTATGCCGTTTCACGCAGTCTGCACGACGATTTCACGCGATTATGCGCAATTTTGCAGGGTTTTGCGCGGCGGCAACACGCTCGCAACGCACACGGCATAGCAATATGCCCGCAGCTGTTTTGCATTCCGGTTTTGCTTTGCCGTTTTGCCGCTTCGCCGCTTTGCCTTTTCCCGTCTCGACGGAATTTAACACGATTTCGCGCGATTTCACGGAGTTTCATGCGGTTTTCACAACCCTTCCCGCTTCCAAAAATATGCCGGCTCAATGCTCTGATTCACGCATGCCGGCTTTCTAGCAGACAGTTTCCTGCCGGTTTTTTCTGCATCCGTCTCGCCCCGATATGCACAAGATTCACGCGTTCTCACACAGTTTTACACATTTTACGCTGTTTCACACGAATTGTTTCACGCAGTTTGCACGACGGTTTCACGCGACCGTGCGCGGTTGTGCGGAATTTTGCGCGGCTTCACAAACTATATAAAGTTTCGCGAGACTGTTTCACACGAATCGTCTCGCACAGCCAGGCGGCTTGTTCTGTCATGCGAACATGTTCTGCAGATAATATTTCTTCGCCTGCCTCAACGCCTCCGTCTTCCGCTCCTGAACACTGATAATCCTGTCAAGACCCGAAAAAAACCGTCCGACCAGCCTCTGCTCCTCCATTGAAGGAAGCTTTACCTCTATCTTCAGCACAGCCTTTTTTGAAATACCTCATCAGAACGAAGCATATAAGCCATAAAAAAAGGATCAACGCTTTCATCGTCCGGACGATATCCGAAACAAAA
The DNA here is from genome assembly GCA_900314875.1 of uncultured Actinomycetes bacterium. Taxonomy (GTDB): domain Bacteria; phylum Actinomycetota; class Actinomycetes; order Actinomycetales; family Bifidobacteriaceae; genus RUG039. Next base: position 30,337 of record OMWX01000008.1, read on the forward strand.
ACTGTTCAAATAAACATTCTCAGACTTCCCGACCCAAACCGAAGACATGCCGACCTCTTCAGGAATCTCCGAAGAGACAGTAAAGAACACATCTCCGTATCTGACCTCATTCTGAGAAAGATCAATTTCCACAGACCCCACATTATCCAAATCAGCCACAGGATTAAGAAAAACATTCTTATATGTCACAAAGCTCGCATCGCCATGACCGAAATCATCTTTATTTTTACCAGACAAACCGCCGTAAGAAGAACCGAAATCCTCCAGTTTTCTTGTCTGCCAGGGCTGCGTGAAACCATCCGGCCTCGCAGCCGCGCCGGCAGCCGAACCCGACTCTGTCCCCGACTGCGCTGCCTGCTCTGCTGTCTGCGACTCTGTTGCCTCCGGCTCTGCTGCTTCTGACTTGACTGTCTCTGACTTGACTGTCTCTGACTTGACCGTCGAATTTGACTCGACAGGAACCGGAAGCTCCAAACCGTTCTCAATCAAAACCCGCTCAACAAAACCATGCCCGTCAAAATCCCGGCTCTCAAAATCCCGGTTGGCAGATTCTTGTTCAGCCAGCTTTCGCGCGGCAGAATCAGACCGCGCAAAACAATCCCTCTTTCCCACACTGTTCTCCGCGCTCAAACCCGCATTCATATTCTCGCCCTTATCAGCTTTGCCACTCATCCGCGCTGCCTCCTTAGAACAAAACCCTTGTCAAAACCGTTATAAAACATATATTCTACACAAAAACCCGCGCAAAAACCGTCTGCCGTTTCGCGCGTTTTATTCTGTTTCCCGGGCTTTTCCCGCCGTTTCTTTTCTTCCGGTTTGCGTCTGCGTTTCTTTTCCGGTGTTTGTTCTGACGGTTTCGCGTCTGAAGCCTGCAGAATACGGTTTCTCATCCTCGCCGCGGCGTCTGCAGCGTTTTTTGAAACATGCCCGGCGCTCCGAAGCTGCCGCTTCTCT
>OMWX01000004.1:0-154823 GCA_900314875.1 uncultured Actinomycetes bacterium
AATTTTTAATTTTTTTTTTTTTTTTTTTTTTAATTTTGTTCTCTTGGATGCCTGTGAATTCGCCGTTGTCTTTCAAGCCGAGGAAGATATAAAAACAGCGTGAAACTTATAAAACCGCATGAAACCTCGTAAAACAGCACGAAACATATAAAATCCGCAAAAACCTTCTAAAAAGGAAAAAGAGCACAAATCGCCGTAGACCTGCGCTCAATGCGGTTTTATGTACATGAATGACGTACATAGAAAGGAGATCTTTATTGTAACATAAAATAATCGCAGCATGCAAAATCGCAAAACAACAAATCGCGACACAAAACAAAAAAACGCAAAACATAATGAAATGTCTTGCGTTTCGCGCGTTTAACGGCTTTGCTTAACAGCTCTGTCGGACTGAACTATGAAACGTTTTATTTAACGTCAGCCGCAGGATCTGCATACGAAATATCCAAAACCTGGTGAGTTTCGCTGTCAAACGTTATCGACGTAACCGAGGCCAGCGCGGTATGCCGTCTCAAAATATTATGCTCAGCGCGACCCTTCTCCATCAGATGACGGAAAGTCCAAATCGGAGCTTCATGACTGACTGCAATAATCTGCTGACCCGGATACAAATCCGCCTTTTCAAAAGTGAAAGAAGCCATACGATCCGCAATCTGCTTATACGCTTCACCCCATCCCGGCTTCCAGAAATTCGAGAATTTGCCGAAATTCTTCGGGTTAATCAAAGTGCGCTTCGAAACCTTCTGACCGCGAAACTTGTTTTCCGCCTCAATCAGCCGCTCGTCCGTCTGAATATTCAGCTTCGGTCGCCCCTCGGAAAGCCTGACTTTATTGAGCTTTTCCTTGATTTTCTCGGCAGTTTCACACGCGCGCTCCAGCGGGGACGAAAAAACAGCGCATGATTTGCGCGTTTTCTCGTCATTCGCCAAAAACTGAGCAGTTGCCTCAGCCATACGCAGTCCCCGAACAGACAAATGAAAGCCGGGAATACGCTCGTACAAAACGCCTTGCGGATTGTCAACCTCGCCGTGGCGAACCAAATGAATCGTTACGGAAGTCATCAAAGCCTTTCAAAAATATGAAAATACGCGAGAGTGTTCGCGCTCGCTGCGGATACGCTGTCAAATACGCTGTCGAATACGCTGTGCCGGTCTGTGCTGAATACGCTGTGCCGTTTCGCGCTCGCCAAAATCCTTCTGCCGGCAGTTAGCAGCGGACAGCGAGCAGAATTTAATCGAAATTCAACAGAAACTTAGAAGTTTCCGCCGTTCCAGCCCCAATCCGGGGTTGCGGTCTCGCGAATATAAACATGATCCTGCTCAATGCCCAAAACGGACTGAAGCGCATTAAGAATCTCGACGCTTAGCTTCTCCCAAGCCTGACGCGGCACGGACGAACCGAAAACGTTGACCTCAACGTAAGCCGCCGGCGCAGAGTTTTCGCCCCGGAAATAAATGGGCATATTGTCCTCGAACGGACACATCAGCCAAGCCTCGGACTTGCCCGGAATCGCGGTTATCGCCTGACCGAACGCGGACTTGAGAGCTTCGCGCTGCTCGGCAGTGGTCTCAACTGAAACATGAGTGTGAATAACGGGCATTTTTTACTCCTTATCGTGCGATTTTTCTGTTTTTTCGTTTTCTGATTATTGCTTGTTTGCGCAAGTCTGTTTTGCAGGTGCAAATTTCTGCAGGTGCAAATTTTCTGTTATTCCAGGCTGTCTGCGATTTTTATTTGCCGATCGCCATGTTATTTGCGCTTGCCTGTCTGCAAAGACCAGAGTCCCAGCCTGTGCGAAAGCGTTTTTTCGTATCCCGGCTTCGTCTTGTCCGGAGCTTCCAAAAGCCATTTTCTGATAACGAAATTCCATACTGCGACAACGACTGTGGCCGTTATTTTGCCTGTATTTGTGAAGAAAATATATTTTGCGTGATCCGTATCGCTTACCGACGAATCAATCAAAATATTCGTAAAAACCCAGATAATCGCATCATTAATCAGAAGTCCGATTGCGGATGAAATAAAGAAAACGGTTATCTCCATCCATCTTGCCATATCCTCGCGACGGACGAAAACATATTTCATGCTCGCAACATAATTGAAAGTCAGCGAAATCAGAAAAGAGAACGTGGCCGCAACTACCGCATTCATCTTCAAAAAAGACACGAAAATATTCAAAAGTCCCGCATCGATAATGAATGCAATTACTCCGACGATGCCGAATTTGGCAATCTGTTCCAATAATTTTTTCACATTTGTACAGTCTACCGTTTTGCCCGGTCTGCAAAATATCTGAGCTTATCTGAGTTTATCTGAGCATCAGTTTTTCGACGGTTTTCACGATAAACAGCAGAATTGCGGTCATTGCGATGATTATGAATGTTGCCGAAAAAATAAGCGGAGTGCGGAACGAGTTATAAGCCGTCTGAATCCAGATTCCGAGTCCTTCGCGCGCTCCCATGTATTCAGCCGCAGTTGCCGTGGAGACAGTGTAGGCCGCCGCGATTTTGATTCCGCTGAAAATTCGGGTTGCCGCGACGCGCATTTTCACATGCCAAAGTGTCCATGTTTTCGTGGCTCCGCATGTGACGGCCACATCCGTGTAAAATTGCGGCACTTCGCGCAGCCCCTCGCAGGTTTGAATCGCGACCGGGAAAATCGCGAAAATTGCGACCGTTACGATTTTTGCGGTCGATTCAAAGCCCAGCCAGATAATAAACATAGGCGCAATCGTAACAATCGGAAGGGTTTGCGCGGCCGTGAGAATCGGGCTGAACGCATTATAAAAAAATCTTGAACCGTAAAGCGCGATGCCGATAATAATGCCCGCTGCAATGCCGATTAAAAACCCGTAAATGCTTTCCTGCGCGGTTACTCTGATTGCGCGGGACAGTCCCGGCCAGGTCTGTACGGTTGATGAAATGATTGTGCCGGGGGAAGGCAGCACTCTGGGCGAAATCTTCCCTGCCGAAGTCACGGTCTGCCAAATGCCCAAAATTGCCGCGCAAGACAGGAAAGTAGGGAAAATATTGACAAAAAATGCTTTAATTCGCTGTGCTGCGGTCGCTCTTTCTGCTGTCTGTTTCACCTTCTCCTCCTCGGGATTGTCTGTATTGAAAATTCTGCCTTAAGCTTGTTTTTGCAAAGCAAGGTGATGAGTCTTTGCTTATGTCCGGCTCACTTGCAGACATGTCAGTCTTTACTTTATATTTAAGTTTCTGTTTGCCGGTCCGTTCAATAACCTTTATATATTATATGTTTGCGGGTATATCTGAACGTCCTTATTTCGGGGCAAAATAGGAACATGAGCGAAACTGTTGAAAATAATGCTGAAAATGCTGAGAATACTGCAAACTGCGCAAAATCGGATCAAAAACCGCAGCTGCCGGAAAATGTGCGCGTGCGTTTCTGTCCTTCGCCTACGGGAACTCCGCATGTGGGCATGGTTCGCACGGCTCTGTTCAACTGGGCTGAAGCGAAGCATACGGGCGGAAAATTCGTATTTCGAATCGAAGATACCGACGCTGCCCGCGATTCTGAGGAAAGCTACACCCAGATAATCGAAGCTCTTAACTGGCTGGGACTGGACTGGGATGAAGGAATCGACGCGGGCGGACCGAACGGACCTTACCGTCAGTCGCAGAGAAGCGGAATCTACAAAGATGTTGCCGCCAAGCTGTTGGAGGCCGGATATGCCTATGAATCATTCTCCACATCGGAAGAAATCGAGCAGCGAAACAAGGAAGCCGGCCGTCCCGCCGCGTTCGGATATGACGGATATGACCGCAATCTGACCGCAGAACAGCGCGAAGCTTACCTGGCTGAAGGCCGCAAGCCCGCGATTCGAATCAAAATGCCTGACGAGAATATCGTTTTCAACGACCTTATTCGCGGAGAAATTGAATTTAAAGCCGGAAGCGTGCCGGATTATGTGATTGTCCGCCCGAACGGCGACCCGCTTTACACACTTACCAATCCTGTCGATGACGCAATGATGGGCATTAATGTTGTTTTGCGCGGCGAAGACCTGCTCAGTTCCACGCCCAGGCAGATTGTGCTGTATCGTTATCTGATTGAGCTGGGGATTGCAAAAGAAGTCCCGGTATTCGGTCATATGCCTTATGTTATGGGTCAGGGCAAGAAAAAGCTGAGCAAAAGAGACCCCGAGTCCAATCTGTTCCTGCATCGCGAAAACGGATTTATCCGTGAGGGTCTGCTTAATTATCTGGCTCTGTTGGGCTGGTCGATTGCCGCAGATCGCGATGTTTTCAGTATGGAAGAGATGATTGAGAAGTTTGATGTGCGCGATGTCAAGGCGAATCCCGCGCATTTCGATATCGATAAAGCAATTGCGATTAATGCTGAGCATATTCGCGCTCTTAAGCCGCAGGACTTCCTGAACCGTTCGCTGCCTTATATGCATAAAGACGGCGTTGTGAGCGCGCAGACCTGGGATGAGCTGAATGACCGCGAGAGGCAGATTCTCTCAGCCGGAGTTGAGCTGGTTCAGCCGCGAGTTCGTCTGCTGGGCGAAGTTTCGGGCATGTTCGGCTCGCTTTTGAGCACTGAGGGTTATATCGAGCCGGATGCGGATGCGCGCAAACAGCTGAAAGACACGGCCGGTGAAGTGCTTGACGCTGCCGTTGCTGCTTTGTCTGAGGTTTCCGAGGATGACTGGAAGAATGAGCATCTGCATAATCTGCTGACTGAGACGCTTGTCGAAAAGGGCGGATTTAAGCCGCGTCTGGCGTTCGGGCCGGTGCGCGTTGCGGTTTCCGGCAAAAGGGTTTCGCCCCCGCTTTTCGAGTCTCTGGAGATTATCGGAAAAGAAATTACAATTTCGCGACTCGCCGAGTTGCGCAAAAATCTTTAATGGTGTATAGTCTTCTCTGTTGTCTTGTTTACGGCTTTTAAGTTGGAATCAGGTACGGACTGCAATCAGGTTCGGATTAGAGTCGGATTCGGACTGAAGGTTTGTAACGGATAACAGAGAAAGCTTTGCTAAAATGGCACTTTGTTTGGAAAAGCATATCGCTTGAATGACATTTGCCGGAATGCAGGGTCGGGCCCCCATCGTCTAGCGGTCTAGGACATCGCCCTCTCACGGCGGTAACACCGGTTCAAATCCGGTTGGGGGTACGCTTGGAGGTTTTCTCGCTGGGATATGCGTAGAAAATGCTTCGGGTTATTGGGGTATGGTGTAATTGGCAACACAGGTGATTCTGGTTCATCCGTTCTTGGTTCGAGTCCAGGTACCCCAGCTCTTTTTTTATGCAGAGAGATGATTTTGTTTTTCGAAACATTTTCGGAACAAATTTTGTTTCCTTGCGTAATATGGTTTTGTGTTTAACTGTTTGGCTCTCCTCTTTTGAAGGGAGTTTTTTTTTTTTTTTTTTTTTGTGCGATTTGCTGCGTTTGCTGTGTGTGCGGAATTTTTTGCGTTTGTAAGCATTTTGCGCTGCGTTTTGCGCGTATCCTGCGTGTTTCCCCGTATTTTTGCGCTTTATTGCGTCGTTTTTTTTTTTTTGCGCTGAGTTCTTTGGGTGTATTCTTTAATGTATATTAAATGCTTTGAACGGCGAGAAAATTGTTTAACGATAGTGATGCGAGACGGGCAGGGAAGCATGTTTGGAAAGAAATCAGCCAAAAACTTGAACAGCGGAACAAACAGCAATAAAGGCAACAGCGCGAACGGCAACAGCATTAACGAAAGAAATGCCGGAAAAAACAGCGCAGCCGGCGCATATTCGCAAGGCTCGGCAGCCGGGGAAAAACTGTCTTTGTCTGTTTCTGCGCGCTGCGGACGGCTGAAATTTCACAAGTCGGGCAAATTCCGCATTTTGCAGCTTGCCGATATTCAGGACGGAGCAGACGTTTCAAAAGACACGATAAACCTTATCGCGGCCGCCTGCGATGCCGCAAAGCCTGACATTGTCGTGTTTACGGGAGACCAGATTGCCGGATATGCAAGCGATTATGCGGCAACTTACCGCGCTCGCAGATGGGAAGGCGAAACTGAAACGGTTGCGAGAAATGTGGGAATCTGGGTTGAAAACAGTCTTCGCGCGGTTTCGGGAGCAAATGATTCGTCCGATTTAAGCGAGTCCGGCTCGTCGAGCAATAATTCTGCAAGCAGCGCAAATTCGAGCAGCGCAAATTCGAGCAGCGCAAATTCGAGCAGCGTATATTTGAGCAGCACAGAAAATTCGGATGAGAAACAGCAGAATGAAAAGCATTCGGCCGAGCCGGAGCAAATATCGAAAACTCAAATCTCAAAAAATCAGACTTCAAAAAATCCTGCAGAAAAAAAGTCGTTCGGAATGAGGAAAAGCCGCAGAAAACCGACGGCGTCTGATTTTGCGCAAACTCGCGAGCTTGTAAGGAAGTCGATAAGCGAATTTCTCGCTCCGATTGTTGAGCGGGGAATTCCTTTTGCAGTGACTCACGGAAACCACGATTTTCAGTGCGGACTGAGCAATGCCGAGCTTGAAGCTATTTACAGAGAGTTTCCCGGCTGCCTTAATCCTGAGGCGATTGCGGCGAATCCTGCAGCGCAGCGGCATGTTCCCGCGTCGGGAATGCAGGCTCAGACGGTCTATGCGTGCGAGCCGGGAAGTTTTGTGCTGCCCGTATGTGACGTCGACGAGAAGAAAAACGTTATAGGCATTGCGCTTGTTGATTCCGGCGACTATGCGCGCGAAGGCGGGTATGGCGTTCCCGACAGGCAGGCTTTGGATTTTCTTCGCGCGATCCCGCAGCTGATCGGCGTGAAGTCTATTCTTTTTCAGCATATTCCCATGCCGCAGAATTACAGGCTTCTGCGCAAGGTTTCTCATCTGACTGCGAATGCGATTCAGGGGTACAGGGCTTTCGACGACGGCTGCTATGTGCTTGATGAGGATGTTGTGCAGCCGGGAAGTTATTTGGGCGAAGGCATAAGCTGTCCTGACACGGATTGCGGGGAATTTGACATTCTTAAAGAGTCGGACGGATATTTCGCAGTGTTTACAGGGCATGATCACCGCAACGGATACGTCGGCACGGCTGACGGGATAATGCTGGGAACGACTCCCACATGCGGTTTCGGTTCATACGGTCCGGTTCCGTCAAAGCGGGCTGTAAGGCTTTTTGAATTTGATATCAGGCATCCTTACGAGCCGCGAACTCAGCTTTTGACATTCGGCCGTCTCGTCGGGAAACCAAAATCGGCGGCAGCATATACTTTCGCAATGAGTCGAATTCCGGTTTCGAAAGGCGAAGCGGTTGATTTGCTGCGCAAACCTAAGGTTTCCGTGACGCTGGGAACCGTCGCTGCTGCCGTTGTATGGCTTGTGTCGGCAATAAAAGGGCGGAAACGCAAGTAAAACGGCAAGCGAAACATGACTACGCGTGCGAGGCGTTCGAAAGGATTTCGGTCAGATAGTTGCCGGCAGACATGACGATGGGAGCATAATGTCTTCCCGGAGAAATGCCCATGCGATCTGTAGGTCCGGAAATTGAAATTGCTGCGACAACCTGATTTCGCGCATTGCGAATGGGCGCAGAAACCGACGAAACTCCGTGTTCCCGCTCATTGACAGACTCTGCCCAGCCGCGCTTGCGAACCGCAGTCAGAGTCCCTGCCGTGAATCGCGCATTTTTAAGCCCTTTATACAGAAGAACAGAATCCTCCCAAGCCATAAGAATATGAGCTGCAGAGCCAGCATTCATGCTCAAAAGCGCTCCGACCGGAATCGAATCTCGCAGACCGCTGGATCTTTCGACAGAGGCAATGCATACTCGCTGATCACCCTGTCTGCGGTAGATTTGCGCGGATTCTCCCGTTCTTTCCAGAAGCATTTGCAGCGTCGTGTCGCAGTTGGCCAGCAGTCTGTCTTCGCCGGCGGCAGCCGCGAGCTCGGCCAGTCGGATTCCCAAAACATATTTGCCTTCCGAATTGCGGCCGGTGAGCTGATGGCATTCCAGCGCGGTCGCAAGGCGATGGACGGTAGAGCGCGTGTAACCCGTTTTTTCCACAAGCTGGGAAAGCGAAGCCGGGCCGTGTTCGAGAACCCTTAGGATGTGCACGCTTTTGTCCAAAACACCCACAGAGGTTTCGGGTATATCAATTTTCTGCGCATTTACAGTCTCTATCGTCATAAATTTTATTATGCGTCCCAAAATGTGAAACGGCAAACCCGCGTTGCTGCGAAACGGAGTAGAAAGAAGAGAAGGAAATATAAGCGCAAAACATAAATGCGAAAAAGCAAAACGCAGCTGCGGGCAAAAAGCGCAAAAGACCTGCGTTTTAACGGATGAAGAGGAGTTTGTATGGGCGCGACTCTGGCGGAAAAGGTCTGGAATGACCATATTGTGCGCAAAGGCGAAAACGGTTCGCCGGATTTGATTTACATCGACATGCAGCTGATGCATGAAGTGACCAGTCCGCAGGCTTTTGAAGGGCTGCGACTTGCCGGAAGAAAGCCTCGTCATACGGATTTGACGATTGTTACCGAAGATCACAACACTCCCACGGTCGATATTGACAAGCCGATTGAAGATGAGACTTCGGTTCTGCAGATTTCGACTCTGGAGAAGAATTGCCGCGAATTCGGAATGCGCATTCATCCGCTCGGCGACGCAGATCAGGGAATCGTTCATCAGGTCGGACCTCAGCTGGGTCTGATTCAGCCCGGAATGACGGTTGTCTGCGGCGATTCGCACACTTCCACGCACGGAGCTTTCGGTGCGCTCGCGTTCGGAATCGGAACATCAGAAGTCGAGCATGTTCTGGCCACGCAGACCTTGCCGCTCAAACCTTTTAAGACCATGGCGATTAATCTTGAAGGCAAACTCGCGCCCGGAGCGACTGCGAAGGATATTATTCTTGCGATTATCGCGAAAATCGGCACCGGCGGCGGTCAGGGCTATGTTATCGAGTATCGCGGCGAATGCATTCGCGAGCTTTCCATGGAAGCGCGAATGACGATTTGCAACATGTCGATTGAGGCCGGCGCTCGCGCGGGAATGATTGCGCCCGACGAGACGACATATGAATATCTGAAGGATAAACCGCATGCGCCGCAGGGCGAAATGTGGGATAAGGCTGTCGAATATTGGGAAACGCTGCATACGGACGAAGACGCGCAGTTTGACAAGACGGTTACGCTGCGAGCCGACGAGCTGAAGCCGTTTGTCACCTGGGGGACGAACCCGGGGCAGGGCGTCAGTCTTGATTCAGCTGTGCCGAATCCTGAAGATTTTGAGGACGAAACGCAGCGCGAGGCTGCTCGCGAAGCCGTTGAATACATGGGATTGCAGCCGGGACAGAAGATTCGCGATATCGAAGTGGATACGGTGTTTATCGGCTCCTGCACAAACGGACGAATCGAGGATTTGCGCGAGGCTGCTCAGGTTATGAAGGGCAGGAAAAAAGCCGATTCGATTCACCGCGTGCTTGTGGTTCCGGCGTCTTCGCGCGTGCGGCTGCAAGCTGAGGCTGAAGGACTGGACAAGATTTTCACTGATTTCGGAGCGCAGTGGCGAAATGCCGGCTGTTCGATGTGTCTGGGCATGAACCCGGACAAGATGGTCGCCAAAGAGCGCTCGATTTCCACATCCAACAGGAATTTCAGGGGAAGACAGGGCAAGGGAAGCCGCACTCATCTGGCGTCTCCGGCGGTTGCTGCGGCGACTGCGGTTCGCGGAAAAATCTGCTCTCCGGCGGATCTGTGACGTGCGAACAGCGCAGTCAGTTGTTGCGCAGTCAGCTGTTCTGCTGCCGGCCCGGATGCCGGCTGAGCTGATATCAAGTTTTTAAGATTTTATAAAATTTTTTAAGGAGAAAAATGGAAAAGCTTACTGTTTTCTCGGGAACGGGCGTGCCGCTTCGCCGCTCGAATGTCGATACCGATCAGATTATTCCCGCCGCATTTTTGAAGCGCGTGACCAAAACCGGTTTTGATGATGCGCTTTTTTATGCTTGGAGACGCGACCCTGATTTTGTGCTGAACCGCGAGGAATATAAGGACGGAAAAGTGCTGGTCGCAGGAGAAGATTTCGGAATCGGATCTTCTCGCGAACATGCTGTATGGGCGCTGCGCGATTATGGTTTCCGCGTTGTAATTGCTCCTAGATTTGCCGATATTTTCTACGGAAACACGGCAAAAAACGGAGTTTTGGCAGCGATTATGCCATTTGAATCCGTCGAGGCTCTTTGGGAGCTGCTCGAGGAAAATCCGGGAGCAGAGGTGACGGTCGACCTGGAAAACAAGGTTGCAGAATGCGCCGGAAAGCAGTTTGAATTTGAAGTTGACGACTATGTGCGCTGGCGTCTTATGAACGGATATGACGATATCGATCTGACGCTGCAGCATGAAGAAGATATCGAAGCATACGAGAAAATGCGCCGCGAAAAGTTCCCGTTCAAGCCCGTAACTCAGCCGGCAAAGCATTTGCCGGAACAGCAGATTGCTCCTGCGCATTATGAAGAAGACGGCAGCTGGCCCGGACCTCTGTCGGAAAGATAATCCCCACCTGAACGATAAACTCTTGTGCGAATGCTGAAAAATGGCGGTTTTTCTGCTTGAGAATACCAGCGGCTAGAATGGACATTCGGACTGTGAATTTCGGTTGCGCGTTTACGGCAAGGAGTTGAAGTGGGTACTGCGGACAGCAAAAAAGACGTTCTTCACGTGGAGGGCGGCAAACCTCTGTCGGGCACTATCAAAGTGCGCGGCGCGAAAAATCTGGTCAGCAAGGCCATGGTTGCCGCTTTGCTTGCGCCCGGGACTTCGGTTTTGAAGAATGTGCCGGAGATACGCGATGTTTCCGTAGTGTCCGATTTGCTTCGCCTGCACGGAGTTGACGTAAATTTTGACGGCGAAAACGGCATTGTCGCAATCGATGCGACGAAAGTTTATCTGGCCGACGTGGCTGACGTGGATACGCTTTCGGGCTCCAGCCGCATTCCGATTCTGTTTTCCGGTCCTTTGGTGCATCGTTTGGGAGAAGCATTTATCCCGTCTTTGGGAGGATGCAATATCGGGGGCCGTCCCATTGACTTCCATCTGGAGACTTTGCGCAAGCTTGGCGCCAAAGTTGACAAAGAACATACCGACGGCGTTCATATAACCGCTCCCGACGGACTGAAAGGCGCGAAAATTCACCTTCCGTATCCGTCCGTGGGCGCAACCGAGCAGACTCTTCTTGCTGCAGTTCTTGCTGACGGCCGAACTGAGCTGTCCGGAGCTGCAACCGAGCCTGAAATTATGGATTTGGTTGCAATTTTGCAGAAGATGGGCGCGATTATTTCCGTTGATGTCGACAGAACGTTCCGCATTGAAGGCGTGAAAGAGCTTAAAGGATATACTCATACTGCATTGCCCGACCGAATCGAGGCTGCAAGCTGGGCCAGCGCGGCTTTGGCAACTCGAGGAGACATTTTCGTTAAGGGCGCAACTCAGCCCGATATGACCACGTTTTTGAATGTTTTCCGCAAAATCGGCGGCGAATTTGACATACGCGACAACGGGATCAGATTCTGGCATCCTGGCGGAGATCTGCATCCGATTGCGCTTGAAACCGACGTGCATCCCGGCTTTATGACCGACTGGCAGCAGCCGCTTGTCGTTGCGCTTACTCAGGCGAACGGTTTGAGCACAATGCATGAAACAGTGTATGAAAACCGATTCGGATTTACCGAGCCGCTTATCGAAATGGGCGCGACCGTTCAGCTGTATCGCGAATGTTTGGGAGCTTTGCCCTGCCGTTTCCAGCAGCGCAATTTCAAGCATTCTGCGGTTATATTCGGACCGACCCCTCTGACCGGACGCGATATTGAAGTGCCGGATTTGCGCGGCGGATTCAGTCATCTCATCGCTGCTTTGACCGCAAACGGACCGTCGAATGTTCACGGAATTTCGCTTATCGATCGCGGATACGCGGATTTCCGAGGCAAGCTTTTTGCTCTCGGAGCAAAGATCGGATAAAAGTAAAGATCTGATAAGCAAAAATCAGATAATGGCAAAGGTCGCATAAAGCATGGTTTCTAAAGGAAAAGTCGCTCCCAAAAAGAATACGAAGCCGCTGTCAGACGAGCAGGTGCGGATTCTGGGTCAAAAGCATAATCTCGCGGATTCTACGCGGCCTTTCCCGACCGGAGAACGCAAGGCGAATGTCGAAGAAATAAATGCGCAGAACCCGAAGGAAACGCAGCGGCTGCTGAACGCGGCATGTTCTCAGATTCGGTTTCGCTGCAATTGCAAGGCCTGGGGACTGGAAAACGTGCCGGAAGCCGGTCAATTCATCACAGCTTGCACGCATGTTACGCAGATGGATGTTTTTGTGCCAATGACGGCTCTTTTCAACTTGGGTCGGCGTCCGCGATTTATGGCTAAAGCCGAAATGGCGAATTGGCCGATTCTCGGAAAATATTTCCGATATGTGGGAATGCAGCCTGTTGCGCGAAACTCGGGAAAAGCAAAAGCGATTGAGGAAGAGTCAATCGATATACTTACGTCCGGACGTCCCCTGACGATCTGGCCGGAAGGAACGGTAACCAGAGAACCTCACCGCTGGCCGATGTCGCTTAAACCGGGATTGGGCATTATTGCGCTGGAAGCTTCGCGCAGACTCGGAAGGCAGATTCCGCTGCATGTGTGCGTTACCTGGGGAGCAGCGAATATTAATCACTGGCTGCCGTTTATTAACCGCAAAAACGTCGTCATGGCTTATGACAAAGCTCTCGATTACTCGGATTTGCTGGAAGGCTGCGAAACTTGGGGAGAAACTCCGCCCAAAGAAGCGGTTTTGCGGCTCAGCGAACGCGTTCGCGCAAGAATGGAAGAGCTGATGAGCGAGATTCGCGGCGAAAAACCGCCGGAAGAAGGTTACTGGGATTATCGTTCTTCGTCTTATGCTCCCAGAGTGTCCGAGCGGGAATATGCGCGAAGAGCAATTGAAAAATCTAAGGCTCGCGCGGAGAAAAACGCGCAGTAAACATCGCAGAGCAAATCCTCGGGAGGAGCAAACCCCGGGGCAAAGGAATTCCGAGTAAAGCAAATCCCGAGTAAAGCAAATCCCGGGTAAAATAGAACGAAACAGCAGAAAACGGCTGAAAACAGGGAAGAAGGCAGATATGGCAAATGTGACAGTGTTGGGTGCCGGAGCGTGGGGAACGGCTTTCGGGCAGGTTCTTGCGGATGCAGGAAACGATGTGACAATGTGGGCAATCGAGCCGGAAATCGTTGAAAATATTAAAACAAAACATTGCAACCCCGACCGTCTTCCGAATGTGAAAGTTCTGCCTGACAATATCACTGCCGAGTCAGATCGGGCGAAAGCCGTCGAAAAAGCCGAAATAATAATCGTGACTATCGCAGCGCAGTTTGCGAGGGTTGCGCTCGAGCCGTTTAAAGATTTGATTGCGCCTGATTCGATTGTCGTTTCTCTTATGAAAGGCATTGAAAAAGATACGAACAAGCGCATGGATCAGGTTGTTTGCGAGGCTTTGGATATTCCCGAAGAGCGTTTTGCGTGCCTGTCCGGACCGAATTTGAGCAAGGAAGTTTCTGAGAGACAGCCGACGGGCGCTATTGTTGCTTCGGCAAACTTGGAAACTGCAAAACGCGTGGCCGGAGTGTGCCGGACTGCGTATTTTAAAACGATTGCGTCCGATGATGTTATCGGCACGGAAATGTGCGGGTCGCTTAAAAACGTTATTGCGCTCGCCGTGGGAATCGTGGCCGGCGGCGGTTACGGAGAAAATACGACCGCAATGGTTCAGTCGCAGGGATTGTATGAGCTTATGATGCTCGGAGAAGCTGCGGGCGCGAAAAAAGATACGTTCTTAAGTCTTGCCGGAGTCGGAGACCTGATTGCCACATGTGCTTCGCCTTTGAGCAGAAATTATGCTTTCGGCGCGAATATGGGCAAGGGAATGAGCAGGGAAGAGGCAGCTGAAGCCAGCAACGGCGTTGCCGAAGGCGTGCCTACCGCTGCGGCTGTCGTCGCGCTGGGCGAGCAGTATTCGGTTGCGACTCCTTTGGCTTCGGCTGTGAAAAGTTTTATAGAAGGCGAAATTTCGACATGCGATCAGATGATTGAGCGTATGTTTGAAGCGTAAAATCTGCGTTTCTGCAAGGTTGTTTTAGCCGGCTGCGTTTCTGCAAAGGCTGTGTTGCGCTTCTGAAAAAGTTGTGCCGTAAAAGTTATGCCGAGTTTCTGCAAATCGTATCTGCGCTTATGCTTTTACAATTCCTTCGCTCGGGCTTTCGTTTTCGCGATTTGTTTCGGAAGCGAAAAAACCGTGTCCCGCTAAAGCATGAGCCGTTTTGCTTACTGCTATTTTCTGCGGAATGTCTCGGCGCGGGAAAAGCGAGATTTCGCCTGTTATTCCGTATGCGTCGAAACCTGTGAGGCGAATAAGCGGTTTTGTGCCGGGAATCGAAATGGTTTTTACTGTTTTTGCCGTGATTTGACGCATTTTTGCTATAGCTTCCTCGGCATCAATATCAGAACGCAAAGTGAAAGGCATTTTAACCAGCGCTTCATTCGCGGGAGTCAGTTTTTCCAAGGCGGCCGTGTTTAGGACTGAATTGGGAATGCGAAGCTCGTTGCCGTCGCGGTTTACCACAAGCGTGTGTCTCCAGTTCAAATCCCTGACTACGCCTTCCATATTGTTGATTCGAATAAAATCTCCGGGGCTGATCACGTGCGCGGCCATAAGCCCGAAACCGCTGATAATATTGGCTAAAGTATCTTTCAGTCCGAAACCGACCGCAATACCTCCGACTCCCAGCGCGGTAAACATGGCGGCAGGATTGATGTCGAAAACAACCTGCAGAATCATCAGCGCGGCGAAAGTCCATATGCCGAATTTGACGACATTGATGAAAAGCGTGACATTCGGCAGGTTTGAAGTATCGAGAATGTGGTGCAGACCTTTTGTCACCAGTTTCGCGAATATAAATGTGAACAAAACTATTGTTATAAGTCTGAAAAACTTGGTCTGCGTGCTGTGCGAACTGTTGGACAGCAGGTTTGGAATATCGGCAATTCCGAAGTTAAAAATGATTTGAAGAGAAGCGATTGAGGACAGAATCCAAATCGCGAACCGAACCGTTTTCGTTATTCCCAAAATTGCGGGCGCGGGGTTTTTGCCCGCTTTGCGCTCGATTGTTTTTGTAAGCATGTTGACCGTTATGGCCGTGAATGCCATAGCCAGCGACAGCTCGAACAGTTCGAGCTGATGCGAAATAATCCATTCGGTCAATTTGGTGAATAACGACTCCATGGGCATATTGTACACGTGCGCCGGCCGCAAAGCCAAAACCCGAGAAGATAAGCAGAAATGCGGGTTTGCTGTTTTCTGCCGGATCGGGGTTGCGAAAGTCGAAGATTTCGGATAGTATAGGACAGTTGTGTGTACGCTATGTACACGAAATAAACTTGAAAAGCGTGGGAAATGTTGTGAACACGCTGAATACAAAGAGGAGTCATTATGGCAGCTCGTTGCGCAGTATGCGGCAAGGGACCTCAGGTAGGCTATACCGTGTCCCACTCACACATTCGCAATAAGCGCCGCTTCCTTCCGAACCTTCAGTCGGTTCGCACCAATGCAGAAGCCGGAACCACCGTCAAGCTGCGCGTGTGCACCTCATGCATTAAGGCCGGTAAGGTTCAGCGCGCCAAAGCGTAAACAGATGTGAAAGCGAAGCCCCGAGGCGACATGCCGAGGGGTTTTGTTGTATTCAGGCAAGCGCATGTCAGCGCGGCGCATATCAGGGCAGTCTGTAATCGGGCAGGCTGTATTCGGCGTAATCGGATAAATTGTCGTACTGCATAAAGAGAACAGCATAAAAGGAACGATATAAAGAAAACGGCACAGACAGGCTGCATAAAAAGGACATCGCAGCTCAGACAGAATAACAGGGAGGAGGCAGACATGGCTGACATTAAATCCGTTTTATCGACTGTGATTTCAGACAAGCGCAGAATCAGTGCGCTAAAAAGCCTCGGAATCGTCACGATTGAAGACGCTCTGACGTATTTTCCCTACAAACTTCACGCGCCTTACACGGTTCGACCGCTGTCGCAAATTCGAGAAGGCGAAAAAACGGCTTTCGCGGCAACGATACGGGAAACGCAAAGCATTCCTATGTCCGGCAGAAGAGGCTGGCGGATAGTCGCGCAGGTCGACGATGCCGATTTTTGCTCTGCCGGCTTTAATGCGGAAATGGCAGGATTCGCCCGGCTTACATTTTTTTCATACAAAAAATATTATGTTCAGTGGATGGAGCGCAGGCTTGCGGCCGGCTTGCGCATTGTCGTCGCGGGGCAGGCGTCCTTTTATAACGGCAGTTTGGAGTTTGCGCATCCGCAGGTGTTTATATCGGCGGAAAACTCCGAAACGGCTCTGTCGTCGAAAGCTGCAAAGCCTGATATTATTTCTGTTGAAAAAGGGCTGAAGGACTTGGGAAGTCCCCGTCCCGCATATCATGCAAATTCCAGAATTTCATCGAAACGCATTCGCGAAACAATTCTTGCGCTGCTTGAAACGATCGGAACAGACGAAGCTGCAGAAACAGCTGAGCCGGCATTAAAAGCCCGGATTGATATCCAAGACGTTATACCGCCTGAAATTGCTGAAAAATACAATTTAATGTCCCGTTCTGAGGCTTTCGCGGCAATACATTCGCCAAAATCTCCGCAAGAGTATGACAGAGCGCGGAAAACCTTTAAATTCGAGGAGGCTCTGGTTTTGCAGACGGCAATGCTCAAATCGCGCAACGAAGCCGAAAAAACAGCCGCATTTGACTGCAAAGAAACCGATTTGGCTGAAAAATGCGTGAAATCGCTGCCTTTTGAGCTTACGACCGGACAGAAAAAGTGCATTGAAGACATAAGCCGGGATATGGCGGACGATAAGCCGATGCAGAAGCTCGTTCAGGGCGATGTCGGCGCAGGTAAAACGATTGTGGCGATTTGCGCGATGCTGCAGGCGGCCGCTTCCGGGCAGCAGGCTGTTTTGATTGCGCCGACAAGGGTTTTGGCTCAGCAGCATTATCAGACAATCAGCAGGACAGTTGCCGGATGTTATGCGCAGGCAGAGCCGGCAGATGATTCTTGCGGCATAAAAAGCAGCAAAGGCGACGATTTGACAAAATTTGACGACTTAATGCTTGAAACTGCCGAAAAAGCGGTTAAAAACGGGCAGATTCCGATTCTGTTTTTGCACGGCGGCATGAAATTGTCGGGAAGAAGACGCGTTGCGGCAATGATTGCAAGCTCTCAGCCGTGTATTATAGTCGCAACGCACGCAGCTTTTTCGAAGTCGTTTCAGTCGACGTCTCTGGGCTTGGTTGTTATCGACGAACAGCACAGATTCGGCGTTGAGCAGCGCGACAGTCTGCGCCGGCGGTTCGAAAGAGTTCCGCATATGCTGATTATGACGGCAACCCCGATACCCCGAACAGAAGCGCGAATCTGGTTTGCCGATTTGGATTCCGCCGAGTTGCGCGAACTGCCCGAGGGGCGCAAACCTGTTGAAACTTATGCGGTCTGCGAGCAAGACAGCGGCAGAATGGCAGCGCTTTTTTCGGGGATTCGCAAACGTATCGACGCGGGAGAACGCATTTATGTCGTATGCCCGCGCATTGATGACAAATCTGAAAATGAAGATAACGGAGAAAACGCGGTTTACAATAATCCCGGTACCTTCAATAATTCCGGTACTTACGATAACACCGAAAATCTCGGCAAATCCGATAGTCTCCGCGATTCTCATGCAGAGAATATCGATTACGAGAGCGGGGAAAAGCCCGCGCAAATGCATTCCGTATATGAAATCGCGCAGCGGCTTTCATGTCTGCCTCAGTTTGAAGGCGTTGATATCGCTGTGCTTACAGGGCGCGACAGCGATGAAGACAAAACGCGGATTATGGACGATTTTATTTCCGGACGCAAGTCGATCCTCGTGTCAACAACCGTGATCGAGGTGGGCGTAGATGTTGAAAATGCTTCCGTAATCGTGATTTTTGATGCCGACAGGTTCGGGCTTTCGCAGCTTCACCAGCTTCGCGGCCGAGTCGGACGAAACGGACGGCAGGCTTGGGCGTTCCTTGTCACGCGGGTTTCGCCTGAGGAAAAAGGATACCAAAAACTTGAAATTATCAGGCAGTCTCATGACGGATTTGCAATCGCGGAACAGGATTTGCAGCTTCGCGGAGCCGGGGATATGCTCGGGCAGGTTCAGTCCGGGCTGAAAACTTCGCTGAAAATATTGAAAATTGCAAAATCAGATGTCGAAATCATCGAAAAAGCCAGAGAAGAAGCCGAAAATCTTCTCGCATCCGACCCTCGGCTGTCAGGACAGAACGCGCTCGCGGGTGCGGTTTTGGATTTGTCGCGCGAAACCGAGTTTGCCGACGCCGGATAGCGGCAGCAATCGTAGGGCATAATGGTTGTATGCGCATTATTTCCGGACGATTTAAAGGACAGCAGATTGCAAGTCCGCAATCCGTTACGCGCCCGACGACAGACAGGGCGAAAGAAGCGATTTTCTCTCATTTGGAGTCGCACGGATTTTTGGCTGAAGCCCGGGTGCTGGATTTGTATGCCGGCACGGGGGCTTTGGGATTCGAAGCATTGTCTCGCGGAGCAAAATTGCTTATTGCAGTCGAGGCAAATGCGGCTGCTGCCGGTCTTATAGGGAAAACAGCGCAGGAAATACTTAAAAATCCCGCTTCCGACGGAGTTTCGATTCGGGTTATGCGCGGAAAAGCTGAGAAGTTTGCTGAGAAGTTTGCTCCAAAAGCAAGGGAATCGGCGGAAAATCGGGCTTTTGACGTTGTTTTTATCGATCCTCCGTATGCTGTTTCGACGCAAGACTGCAATAATCTGATTGAAAAGCTTATCAGTGCAGGAATTGTCGCTCAAAACGGAACAGTTATGATTGAACGCTCCTCTCGAAGCGACGATATATCACCCCCCCTCGGATGGCAGATTTCTCAGCGCAAAACATACGGCGAAACAGTCGTATTTTACCTGGAAAATCAGGAATGAGCAGGAGAACGAATTAAGCAGATTAAGCAGATTAATCGAGCCGCTGCTCAGCCTGATTAATGAGGGCGGCAGTGTTGCCTCTCGGTCAGGTTGCCATTCGGTCAGGTTGCCATTCGGTTAGATTGCCATTCGGTCAGATTGCCATTCGGTTAAGTTACCGTTCGGCTGAGATCTTGCGCGGATGTTCTCCCGAAACATCCCAACCCTGCGAAATAAGGGTTTTCCTGTCCTCTTCAGACAGCTTTTCGCAATGAATGCGTTCGACTAAATCAGGGCGGATGTTTGATGTGCGAATCAGAGACTCGCTCCGCTTTGCAGCTTCAATTTTCGCGTGATGTCCGCTCATATAAATTTCAGGCACGTCCATTCCGCGCCATCGTGCGGGTTTAGTAAACTGCGCATGCTCCAAAAGCGAATCCTCTCCCGAGTAAGATTCCTCGATAATCGAATCCGGATTGCCCATAAAACCGGGGATTAACCGGGTTATCGCTTCAAGCATGACCGAAACAGCCGCCTCGCCTCCGTTGAGAACATAATCGCCGATCGAGTATTCGCGCACGTCGACGCCCCTGGTTTCATAGTATCTGGGTATGCGCGCGTCATAGCCTTCATACCGCCCGCAGCCGAAAATAATGTGCTTTTTTTGTGAAAGTTCCTTAGCGTCATTTTGTGTAAAAAGCGGCGCAGAAGGGTTGGGAAAAATCAGAACCGTGCCTTCGCGAGCTTCATATTTGCGAGAAATTTTCACATTTCTGCCGCTTTGAACAGCTTGACAAAACGTTGTATATCCGGCATTCTCGGATATATCGCTCGCTTCCAAGCCGAGCAATTCATCTAAACATTCGCCCCAAACAGCAGGTTTCATAACCATTCCGGCACCTCCGCCGCAGGGAGTGTCATCGACCGCATGGTGAACGTCGCAAGTCCAGTCGCGCAAGTTCCGAGCCTCGACGGAAATAAGTCCTTTTTCTCTTGCTTTCCCCAAAAGACTGAGTGTCAGTGTTTCGAAATATTGGGGGAAAACTGATACTATATCAATGTGCACGCATTCTACTGTACAACTTGCGGTGAATCAGCGCGATAATTTCTACGGGCGGTTATTTTTGGTCGTTCCGATTAGTGGAATTAAATACTGGTAACTTATTTATTGAGAAAAAAGAAAGAAGATGGAACGGGACTAAATGCAAACAAAGCGAATTACGATACGCGACGTCGCTAAAATCGCCGGAGTGTCAGTTCCGACTGTTTCCCAAGTAATCAACGGAACAGGAAGAATTTCCGAGTCAACCACCGAAAGGGTAATGAATGTTGTCAGAGAGCTGAATTACATTCCTGACTCCCGCGCTCGTTCCATGAGAACTTCATGCACGAAAACCGTGGGGCTTGTGGTTCCGGATCTTCGCAGTAATTACTGGTCCAATTTGGTTTATTCTGTGCAGTCCACTATGCTTGCTTTCGGTTATTCCACGTTGATCGGTGCGGTTT
The DNA here is from genome assembly GCA_900314875.1 of uncultured Actinomycetes bacterium. Taxonomy (GTDB): domain Bacteria; phylum Actinomycetota; class Actinomycetes; order Actinomycetales; family Bifidobacteriaceae; genus RUG039. The sequence goes on from OMWX01000004.1 coordinate 20,530, forward strand.
ATGACGATATTGAGCGTCAGGATTCGTTTTTGAGATTTATGATCAAGCAGCGCATTGACGGATTTATTGTCGTTCCCAATGCAAAAGCAGGCGGCGTTTTGCCCTCTATTTGCCCCAAGCCCGGACAGGCTTCGGAAGAAATGTCAAACTCGGTTGTCATCGACGGCATAGAGTATTTGCGCAATTTCGACAATGTTCCCGTTGTCTTTGTCGACAGGATTCCGGAAAAACAGTTCGGCGTTTCGACTGTGACATGCGACCCGGCTACCGGAATTGCCGAAGCTCTGACGACAATTAAACAGTCCGGACACGAGAAAATTGCTTACGTTTCGGGTATTGTGGGCGTTTCTCCGGTTCTGCTTAAGCGCGAAAAAACTTTCCGCGACATTGCGAGCCGGAGCTTCAAATCGGAAAATTGCCTTATTGCGCGTCTTGAGAGCTTTGACAATTCGATTGAGTCTGTGATTTCTTCGCTGATGGCGAAAGGCGTGACATGCATCGTATTCGGATGCAGCGAGGATGCTTTGAATGCTGCAGAATACATGCGCGAAAACAACATTGTTATCGGAAAGGATATTTCTGTCGTTTCGTTTGATGATATTTCTGAATTCAGATTCATGACTCCGCGTCTTTCCTGCATTTCGCAGCACATTACGGATATGGGAGAAACTGCTTCCAGAATTCTTGTCGATGCTATGAAAGCCAAGCAAGAGAAGATAACACAGGAAGTCAAGAATGTTCAGACGAAGTCTGAGTTTATACAGCGCGAGTCGATTGCGAAATTGAACTGAGAAATAACAGAAAAAGCCCGGGGTCTGCAGCAGTCTCCGGGCTTTTCGCATAAAATTTAATTATCAGAAAAACTGATTTCAGAAAAACAGTCTTGCGAATCTGCATATCAGACAATTATTCATTCGGCAATTAATTGACTGACCTCAGATCTCCTTAACCCTAAATCTCCAATAATCCCGGCGGAGGAAGAATAAGAATATATCCGCTTTCGGGGTCTGCATCCACAAAAGGCACAATCGATTCGACGAACGGGATAAGCGCGATTTTGCCGGCTTGAGTGTCTGCTTCGCCGTTAAGTCTGATTTCGAACAAGTCCTGCGCAGGGGAGTTGATTACATTTGTCACTTTGCCTATAACAGGCAGGGAATCGATATCGATGTTCTCGGCGTTTTCTGTGTTGATATCTTCGCCGCCCAATATAACGTCTAAATCGATTAAATCGCGAATGTACCAGCCGTCCTCGGGTTCTTCCGTATTCGAAATATCAGCCGAATTATCGGGTTCGCAGTAAAGCACGATTCCTTTGAGTTCTTCGGAAGCATTGCGATTGTCTATGCCTTCGAAAAGTACTATTCTGCGCTGTTTGAATTTGCGGGAACGCGCAACGGTAAATTCTCGTCCGTCTTTTGTCACAAGCACGCTTCCTGGCGCGAATCGCTTTTCTTCGGAATCGGTGAAGGATTGAACGTTTACTTCGCCTTTCAATCCTTGGGCTCTGCCTATGCGACAAACCCTCAGAAGATCTCTCTCCTGAGGGTTTGAATTGAAGTCATTTGACTGCTTCATCTGCGAGCATCCGATACGTCCAAGCGCACATGTGAGTCGGACAAAGCCTGAATCACAGTGCGAATGGCATTTACCGTGCGGCCGTTTCTGCCGATAACACGCCCGGTGTCTTCCGGATTAACGCGCACGCGAATAATTCTGCCGCGACTGTTTTCGAAAGACTTTACGGACACATCATCCGGAAAGTCGACAATGTTTTTGATCAGATGTTCTACAGCTTCAGACAGCATTTATGTCACTCAGCCTTTTCTTCCGCTGCTTCTTCAGCAGTTTCTTCGGAAGCTTCTTCAGCTTCGGCTGCCTTCGCAGCTTCTGCTTCAGCTTCTGCCTTAGCCTTTGCTGCGGCTTCGGACTTAGCAGCCTTGAGCTTCTGAGCTGCATTGTCTGCTGCTTCTACTCGAGCTGCAGCGTCAGGACCCTCGTCCGGAGTCTTCAAAGTGCCCTCAGCGCCGGGAAGACCCTTGAACTTCTGCCAGTCGCCGGTGATGTTGAGCAGCTTGAATACCGGGTCGGAAGGCTGTGCGCCTACGCCGAGCCAGTATTGGGCGCGGTCAGACTTGATCTGAATAAGCGAAGGCTGCTTGTTAGGATCGTAGGTTCCGATCTCTTCGATTACCTTGCCGTCGCGCTTCTTGCGGCTGTCAACTACAACCACGCGATAGTATGCGTAGAATTTTCTTCCAAGACGCTTCAAACGAATTCTGGTTGCCAAAACGGCTCTCCTTGTGTGTAAAATTTGCTCGAATGTTCGCTCATGTGGGGCATGAAGAGCATTCTCGCGATGTCTCCCGCGCCGCAGGTTTAGAGGGCTCCTCCGGCACAGATTACGTTCACGATATTATCGTCTTCCCCGGACATATTCAATGCGTTTGTTTTGTGCCGCTGATTTTGTATGTCGTAATTTGCGCACCATGTTTTGCGGCTGCGAATTTTTCGCGCGAAAGCAGCGCCTGAACATGATTCTCTGTCACGGAAGCAATTATTAAGCGCGAATTCTGCGTTGCCTGTTCTGTGCTGCCTTATTCAGTCTGCAGGGATGCTATAACAGCCGCATGATCGGTATGCATTATTTTTTCTGACGAAACTGCGGTCGCCCGTATGCCTGCCGTATGGATAATGTGGTCGAGTTCCAAAACTTTCGGGACGACAACCCATGAAGTCGGGAAAGTATTGTTGAATCCTTTATGAATCTCATATGAAGAATCGCTGAATCCTCTGGCCAGCGTTTCGCGGAAAGTTGTATGATCCAAAGTCGAATTGAAATCGCCCGCGACTACTGCAGGATGATCGAAATCAGTATTTTCCGCAAAATCTGCCAAATGCGCGATTCCGTATTGCCACGTTTCGCCGCCTCGCCTGGGAGACTTCGGGTGCACGCTTGCGAATTTAACGGTTTTGCTTCCGACAGGAATTTGCATCATCGGAGCTTTTGCGGCATGAAGATCAACAGATTCGCGGCTGCTTTGCACAGGCTGAATACGCGACCATAAGCCGTTGACACCGCCATTGTCGTCCTGAGAAGTCTCTCCGACGGCAGAATAAGGCATTAAGTGCGAAAGACCATGATTTTCAAGTCGTTCAATAATGCTTTTGTTGATTTCCTGCAATGCGAGAATATCGACATTTTCCCAAATTGCATAATGCATAATTGCGCTGGCATCGGCTCGTCCGTAACGGCAGTTTACAGTCATTATTTTTACGGTTCCGTTCGAGCTGCCGTTTGAACTTGCGTTTGAATTGCCGGATTTTGAAACTTCGGATTTTGAAACTTCGTATGTCTGCTTCGGCAGAGCCAGAATGTCGTTCAACGGCGTATCAAACGGGATGAAATACCCTGCAGTCCAAGCAATGTGAACAGCAATAAGCAGACTTGAAATAATGCCGGCTGCAATCTGCGAATGCCTAAAACTCGCATAACAGATAAAAATAAGCGGCACAATCAGAAAAGGAATCAGCGCGATGACCTCAGGCAGAGGACGGTATGCTTCATATTTTGCGGGCAGATAGCGCAATGCCGACCACAAAATGCATATCGTCAATCCCAGCCAGATAAGAACCATGCGCGCTGCTCCTTTTTTCTTTGCCGTATTATTTGCTCCGCCGCCGTGCTTTTTGCTGCTATATCTCGAGCTGTTGTATCTCGAGCTGTTGTATCTCGAGCTGTTGTATTTTGCGTTGCTTCTTTTCGCGTCCGCAGATTTAACTTTTGACGCAGATCTCGGCTTCGGCGGCATTTTTGTCGGCATTAATCAGCCGAGCAGATTTCCCAAACCGCCTCCTAGCATGCCTTCGGGCAGCTGCGGAGTGTCATTTTTCTTAGCAAAAGAAGAGCCGGAATCGTTTGATTTGCCGGCCAGACGGTTGCGCAAAGCCTGTTCTTCGGCTGCTCTGCGCATCGGATTGCCCGACTTTGAACCTTTTTTCTTCTTAGCTTTCTTCTTGCGCTTAGCAGCAACTGCGGGACTCGACATTCCCGGGATTCCGACATTGTTCATGCCCGGTCCCATGCGCTTCATCATTTTCGCAGCCTGATTAAAGCGGTCAAGCAAACCGTTGATAACAGATACGGATGTGCCCGAACCCTTTGCGATTCTTGCTCTGCGAGAACCGTCGATAATTTTCGGATTGCGTCGCTCTTCGGGAGTCATCGAGCGGATGATTGCTTCCGTGCGATCGATTTCCTTCTCATCAAGCTGATCGAGCTGAGCGCGATGCTGAGCCATTCCGGGAATCATTCCCAGAAGCTTTTTCATCGAACCGAGCTTGCGAATCTGCTGAAGCTGATCGAGGAAGTCGTCCAATCCGAATTCACCGGCAGAAAGCTTTTCTGCGGCTTTTCTCGATTCTTCTTCGTCAAATTCGCGCTGAGCCTTCTCAATAAGCGTGAGAATATCGCCCATGTCAAGAATTCTCGAAGCCATGCGGTCGGGATGGAATACTTCAAAATCCTTAAGACCTTCGCCAGTCGAAGAAAACAGAATCGGCTTGCCGGTAACCGAAGCAACCGACAGAGCCGCGCCGCCGCGCGAGTCGCCGTCAACCTTGGAAAGCACGACGCCGGTGAAATCAACGCCTTCATCGAAAGCTTTCGCAGTCGTGACTGCATCCTGACCGATCATAGAATCGATAACGAAAAGCACTTCGTTCGGATTAACCGCATCGCGAATGTCTCGAGCCTGCTGCATTAATACGGAATCAAGACCCAGACGGCCTGCAGTATCGATAATTACGACATCATAAAGCTTCTTTTTCGCGTATTCCACAGAATCCTTCGCGACCTGAACAGGGTCGCCCGTCGCTTCCTCGGGCGAAACGACATCCGAAGAAGCCGACTGCACGCCCGGTTCGGGAGCGAAAACTTCAACGCCGGCGCGTTCACCGGTTACCTGAAGCTGCGTAACCGCGTTCGGACGCTGCAAATCGCAGGCGACGAGAAGCGGCGAATGACCCGTGTCCTTAAGCCAGTAACCCAGCTTGCCTGCCAAAGTCGTTTTACCCGCACCCTGAAGACCTGCAAGCATAATGACCGTCGGGCCGTTTTTCGCAAAGTTAAGAGGACGATCGACATTTGCGCCGAGAATCCCGGTAAGCTCCTCATTAACAATGGAAACTACCTGCTGAGCCGGATTGAGCGACTCTGACACGTCCTCTCCGGAAGCGCGCTCGCGAACGCGCGCGCAGAAAGAACGCACGACATTCACGGACACGTCCGCGTCCAGCAGGGCACGGCGAATTTCTCGGATTGTGCCGTCAATATCCGACTGTGAAAGTTTGCCTTTTGAACGAAGGTTCTTAAAGGCTCCGCTCAAGCGGTCTGTAAGTGAACTGAAAGCTGCCATAATGTTCTCTATTCTACGCGCCGGCGCGGAAAATGCATATGTCTGCAAAATTCGGTAATCTTGGCGGTATGACAGCTGAATCCGCACCCGAAAATAATACTGTTAAAACGGGCTCGATTGAGAGTCTGAGCGTCCGCACCGGACTGAATGCGAGCAAAACCGGGCTTACTAAAGCCGCTTCGAGTCTGAGACTGTATGATACGGCGACGCATTCGATTACGGATTTCAGGCCCGTGAAGGCAGGCGAGGTCAGCATGTATGTGTGCGGCGCGACCGTTCAGAGCGCTCCGCATGTGGGACATTTGCGGGCGGCAGTTGCTTTTGATGTGGTCAGAAGATGGCTGCTGAAGCTGGGTTATAACGTTACATTTGTGCGGAATGTGACTGATATTGACGACAAAATCCTTGATAAGGCTGCGGCTGAATCGCAGAAATGGTGGGCGAGAGCATATTTTTACGAACGCGAATTTACTCGAGCATACGATACTTTGGGCGTGATTGCTCCCACGTATGAGCCGCGCGCAACCGGGCATGTGCCGCAGATGATTGAGCTTGTGAACAGACTTATCGAGCGCGGACATGCGTATGCGGTTGAGAATCCCGACGGAACGCCGAGCGGAAATGTTTATTTTGACGTGCCTTCATGGGAAAAATACGGATCTCTGACTCATCAGCAGGAGGGAACCAAGCCTGCGGACGAGGCTGCGATGACAGCCGATCGCATGGGTCCGGGCATTGATTCTGCGGGCGATGACAAATATAATCCCGCCGACGCGGCGGATTTGTCTGAAGACAAGCATGATCCGCGAGATTTCGCGCTTTGGAAGGCTTCCAAAGAAAGCGATCCTGAGGATGCGCGGTGGCAGACTCCTTTCGGCACGGGACGGCCCGGATGGCATTTGGAATGCTCGGTTATGAGTCACAGATATCTGGGCGACGATTTTGATATTCACGGCGGCGGACTGGATTTGCGCTTCCCTCATCATGAGAATGAAATGGCTCAGTCTCAGGCGGCAGGATACGGTTTTGCGCACCGCTGGATGCATTCTGCCTGGGTGACGGCCAAAGGCGAGAAGATGAGCAAATCGCTGGGCACGGGACTTTCTGTCGATACTGTTCTTGAAAATTACAGCGCATGGGAGATTAGATATGCCATAGCTTCGGTTCAGTACCGTTCAATGCTTGAATGGAGCGACCGTTCTTTGAAAGAGGCACGTGCGGCTTACGCGCGAATCGCAAACTTCCTTTCGAGAGTGAAGTCTGTTTTGGGCGATGGCATGTATCCTTCTTATGATCAGATTGCTGCAGTCGATGCGGACAGTCTGCCTAAGGCTTTTGTTTCCGCAATGAATGACGATATATCAGTTTCGGGAGCTTTGGCTGCGGTATTCAGTGCGATTCGAAGCGGAAATGCTGTTGCGGATACGATTGCTTCCGGAAAAGCAGATCCGAAATCTGCCGAAACGGAGTCTCTTAGAGCCCGGCTGTGTACTGCAGTTAAGGATGTGCGCGCGATGCTTGACGTTTTCGGTCTCGATCCCGAAGCGGACAATGCTGTTTCTGTCAGCGTCGGAAATAAGCAGTCCGGTCTGCCGGATTCTGCGGCAATCGAGAGCGGTTCGGGTTCGGCTGCCGAAAAACTTTCCTCCCTTATAAAAGAGATTGCTGATATTCGCAAGGCTGAGCGCGCTGCAAAACGATTTGATATTGCTGACAAGCTGCGCGACATATTGAAGAATGCAGGACACTCGGATTCAGATGCAAAAGCCTGATTTTGCTGCTGATTTTGCTTCGCTGTTCGGCAAGCGTTCTGAAACTGTTCAGACCACTGACAATGCAAAGACTGCAGACGCTGCAAAGACTGCGCCTGCGGCAGAGCAAACACCGGCACGACAGACAGGCGGACAGTCATTGTCAGGACAGCCGTCATTCGGACAGTCGTCAGTGCAGTCGTTATCCGCGCCGGCAGCAGCGCAGCCTGCAGCACAGTCGGCGGCACAGCCGGCGGCAAATGCGGTGTCACAGCCTGCGGCAGGACAGAATTACGGACAACAGAATTATGGAGAGCCGATTCCTGAACAGTTTGATTTCGGCGGCGTAAATTCTCAACCCGTGCGTCCGTCTGCTGCACAGTCTTCATCCGCGCAGCCTGCAGCAACACAGCAGTTTCCCTCGCAGAATGGAACTGAACAGCCTTAAAAGCGATAACTGCTGAACAGACTTGCGCAAACAGTTGTTGTGAACGACAAATGTCATACAACACTGAAAAACGGCAAAGCTGTCAGAATTAAAGGGACAAGCTCGTGCGGTTTGTCCCTTTTCTGTTGCTGTTTTTGCTGCAGATTGCGCTGCTTTGGCTCTGTTGCTTTTTGTTCTGCTGCTTTTTGTCTTGCCCGCGTTGCTTTGCTTCTGCGAATTTTGACTTTGCGAATTTTGCTTCTGCGAGTCTATCCTTCTGCGGTTTCGGACAGTTCAAGCCATTGCATTTCAAGCTCTCCGATTTGCTCTTCGAGTTCCATTGCGCGAGTGTTTATTTCGTTCAGTCCGGCATAATCGCTCGGATCATGCGCTGCCATTTCGGCTTGTATTTCCTCTTTTGCGGTCGCAAGCTTTGCAAGCTTTCTTTCGATTGAAGTCATTTTCTTTCGAGCTTCGCGTTTTGCGATTCTCGCGGCTTTCGCGGCTGCAGGGTCTTCAGCAGAATTATTATTTTCTGCATTATCGCTGTTATTGCCGTTTTTGCTGCCGTTTGCCTTGTTTGTTCCGAAAGTACCGGCTGTTCCGAAAACATTCCCTGAATCGATATTTGCGATTTTCCCCTGACAGATGTCTATATAATCCTGAACTCCGCCCGGCAAGTGCCTTATTTTTCCGTTAAGAAGCGCAAATTGGCTGTCGGTAACGCGTTCGAGCAGGTAACGGTCGTGCGAGACGACTATCAGCGTGCCCGGCCACGTGTCCAAAACGTCTTCCATAACAGCGAGCATGTCCGTGTCCAGATCGTTGCCCGGCTCGTCCATAATCAGTACATTCGGCTCGTCGAGAAGAATCAGCAGCAGCTGCATTCGCCTTTTTTGACCGCCTGACAGGTCTCGTATTCTGGACATCAGCTGTGCCGATTCGAAACCGAGCTTTTCCATCATCTGCCCGGGAGTAGTTTCTTTTCCGTCGATGATATAGCTTGTCTTGTATCTGCTCAATACTTCTTTAATCGTATATTTTCCGAGCGGTTCAAGCTCTTCGAGCCGCTGCGAGAGGACGGCGAATTTCACGGTTTTCCCGATGTTTACGCGTCCGAGAGTGGGAGACAGCGTGCCGTCGATTATTGAGAGCAGCGTTGATTTTCCCGCTCCGTTTTCGCCGACGATTCCGAACCGGTCGCCCGGACCTATAAGCCATGTGACGTCGTTAAGAACTCTTTTGCCGGTTATTGTTTTTTTGACTGCCGCGCTTGTGTCGTTTTGCTGCGTTTCAGAATTGTCTACTGTTATTTCCAGGCTTACGGATTCGCTTGTTGTCTGTTCGGGTTTCTGCTCCCAAATATGCGTAACATCAATCAGATCGACAACCTGTTTGCCCAGCCTGGAAGTCGCCATTTTCTTAAGTTCCAGCGTGTTTCTTATCGGCGGCACGTCGGATATCAGCTCCATTGCCGCTTTGACATGAAACTTCTGTTTTGTCGAGCGCGCTCTTGCTCCGCGAGACAGCCATGCCAGCTCTTTTCGAGCCAGATTTCGCCGTCTGGTTTCCCTTACTGCCGCCTGCCGGTCTCGCTCGACTCTCTGAAGCATATACGCGCTGTATCCGCCTTCGAACGGGTCGATGACAGCATCATGCACTTCCCACATGCTTTTGCATACGTCATCCAAAAACCACCTGTCGTGCGTTACGGTCAGCAGCGCTCCCTGCGAGGAATTCCAGCGTTTTTTCAGATGTTCGGCCAGCCAGTGGATTGTGAGCATATCCAGATGATTCGTAGGCTCGTCGAGCAGAAGAATATCCCAGTCGCGTAACAGAAGCCTTGCCAAATCAACGCGTCTGCGCTGTCCTCCCGACAGGTCGCCTATGTGCGATTCGAGGGAAATTCCGTTGAGCAGCGTCTGCACGATTTCGCGTGAGGACGTCTGCGAAGCCCATTCGTATTCTTCGCGATTGTCTAAAGCCGCCTGACGCACGGTCGCATTATCGTCGAGCGAGTCATACTGGTTGAGAAATCCGACGGCAATTCCGCTGCGCTTGCTTACGCGTCCTTCATCGGGAGTCTGGCTGCCGGCGAAAAGCCGCAGAAGCGTTGACTTTCCGTCGCCGTTTTTGCCGACAATGCCGATGCGGTCTCCCTCGTTGACGCCTATGGTTGCGTCGTTAAAAATGTTTTTGGTCGCAAAAGACAGCGAAACGTGCTCTAAACCGATATCGAAAACAGGCATATATTACAGCCTACAACGTGCATGATACCGGAAGCCGATTCGCTGCTGCTTTATTGTTCCGCTTGTCTGCTTTTCAGATATTTCAAGCTTATTCCGCGATTCCTTTGGTAAAAGCCTCGTTAGTGCGCGAAAGCGCGATTGAGCCGGAGCGGATGAACTCGATAATGCCGTAATCTTCAAGCAGGACGAGCAGCGAGTCGATTCTGTAATGCTGGTCGGCTGCCTCAATCGTCATATAATCGCTGTCCACGTCGATTACGCGAGCATGGAACATGCGCACGATTTCCAGCACGGCAGACCGCTCAGCCGCGCTTATGGACAGCTTAATCAGCGCAATTTCGCGCTCGGCAAGCGTCTCCGGCTCAAGCTCGTCTACCTTCAGCACATGCAGCAGCTTGTTCAGCTGGTTTTTCAGCTGGTTTAACGGCAGCGATTCAATGTGCGCAGTCACGGTGAGCCTGGAAATATTGTGCTTTTCGGTCGGGGATACGGAAAGCGAGTCGATATTGAAAGCGCGGCGGGCGAAAAGGCTTGTCACGCGTGCCAGCACGCCGGGCAGATTCTCGACGAGAACGGAAATCGTGTGAAGAGAGGCCTGAGACTGATTCGAAGATTGCTTTGTCATTGTTTTTGCTCCTTCACTTGTTTTCCGCGCCTGCGTTATTCTCGTCCGCATTATCATCGCCCGCAAGAGTCTGCGCTTCGAGCGGAGTGATTCCTTTGCGATACATAACGGAACTGTTTGACTTGCCTGCCGGAACCATAGGCCATACAAAAGCGTCTTTCCAAACGCGGAAATCGATAATCACAGTGCGGTCGTTAATCGAATTTGCCTGCTCAATCGCCTCGAGAGCCTCCTGCTTGTTGCGCGCGCGAAGACCAACGCAGCCGTACGCCTGCGCCAAAGTCACGAAATTCGGCACTTCGAAGTTTTCTTCCGGATGCTCCTCATCATAAAGAATCGTTGCAGAATAATGGCTTTTGTAGAACATGGTCTGCCATTGTCTTACCATTCCGTAAACGCTGTTGTTCAAAATTGCGATTTTCAGCGGAATTCCCGACAAAGTTGCGGCTGCCAGTTCTTCGGAAGTCATCTGGAAACTGCCGTCGCCGTCGATAAGCCATACGGCTTTATTTCCGTCGGCAAACCGCTGAGAAGCTACTTTTGCGCCGATAGCTGCGGGAAGCCCGTATCCCATAGTTCCCAAGCCTGAAGAAGAAATCCAAGTGCGCGGACCTTTGAAGTCTATAAGCTGGCTTGCCCACATCTGATGCTGTCCGACGCCTGAAACCCAAATCGTCTCGTCGCTTGCGTTGCCGCTGAGCTGCTCGACAACCCATTGCGGCGAAAGAGAACCGTCTTCAGGCTCTTCCGGATATGCTGTCGGATAATTCTCTTGCAGATTGTCTACAGTTTCGCGCCACTTTGAAAGGTCAGGTGTTCCGGATTTAGCATATTCCTCTTTGATAAGCGGCATAAGCGCGTCCAAAACTGTTGCGATATCGCCGATAATCGGAACATCCGCATACTTGTTTTTGCTGATTTCCGCAGGGTCGATATCGACATGAATAATCTTTGCGTAAGGAGCAAAATCAGGCAGAGAGCCGGTGACGCGGTCGTCGAAGCGCGCTCCGAGAGCAACAAGCAGGTCGCACTCCTGAACTGCTCCGGTCGCGGCCACGGTTCCGTGCATTCCCAGCATTCCCAGGTTGTTTTCGAATGTTTCCGGCACAATTCCGCGAGCTGTCAGAGTGGTTGTAAGCGGCGAATTTGTAAGCAGGGAAAGAGCCTTGACCTGTTCAGATGCGTTTGCGCGAATTGCTCCTCCGCCGACATACAAAACAGGACGCCTGGCAACAGAAAACAGCTTTGCGGCCTCGCGCAGGCTGCCCTCATACTTATTCTTGTCGGGCGAATATCCGGGCAGCAAAACCGAATCCGGATACGAGTAATGCATCATGCTCGTCTGCGCGGTTTTGGAAACATCGACGACAACAGGACCGGGACGCCCTGTGTTTGCAATCATAAATGCTTCCTTGATTACTCTGGGGATATCTTGCGCGTCGGTGACAAGGTAGGAATGCTTCGAAATCGAGCATGTGATTCCGATCATGTCCGCTTCTTGGAATGCGTCGGTTCCGATTGCGCTGACGCCGACCTGGCCGGTGATTGCGACCATGGGGACAGAATCCGAATTTGCGTCGGCTATTGCTGTGACAAGGTTTGTGGCTCCCGGACCGGAGGTTACAATGCATACGCCGGTTTTGCCCGTGGCAAGCGCATAGCCTTCTGCCGCGTGACCTGCCGCCTGCTCGTGCCGCATAAGAACAAAGCGGAATTTTGTATCGTCTTTAATCGCGTCATAAACCGGCAGAATTGCGCCGCCAGGAATGCCGAAAACGTCTGTGACTCCCGATTCCTCCAGAGCGCGCACGATCGCCTGAGCACCCGTCATTATTTCGCCTGCGGGCAATGCTTCGAGATTCTCTCGGTTTGCCGCATCGGCTGAACCCGCATTTTTGCCCGCGTTTTGACCGCCGTCAGGTCGCGGAATATTGCTGAATGTCTGTAAAGAGGGCATCATCAGCGTTCTTCTCCTCACAATTCCGGTTATGTTGTTCGTCGTTGCGTTCGGCGCGCCGAGCTTCCGACGCTGCTATGCTACACCCGTTCGGACGCGTCTTTTCTATTTTTTCCAAATAGTGAGACATTTTCGCATAAATCCGTGTCGGCGGATATTATTCGGTAATTGCCTTCCCGGTTTATCGGCGGCCGTCGCTCTCGGTCTGCGTTCAGACTGGCGCAAATTTCGAGCGAAACCTGCGCGGATTTCGTGCAAATTGCGCGCTCTCGACACGCCGAGAAACTGCTTCGAAGCCCTTATTTTTCAAGAGCTGTGAAATCCTGATTTGCATATGTGCATGGGGGGGGGGGGGGGCACTATGTGTAAAGTTGTGCTGATGTGCGGCGCGGCCGGCGTCCGAGCCCTGTGTTGCGCAACGCAAGGACGCAAACGCCTGCGAACTTTGAAAGGCTCACAGTTCGCCCGAACTGCAGGAGGTTATCCTTTGTCTGCTGTGCAAAACTTGGCTGTTGCCGTTGACGGTTTGCAGAAGCGCTACGGCGATTTCTGTCTCGACATCCCGTCATTGAATATAGGCCGCGGTGAATTCGCGGGTCTTATCGGCGAAAACGGCGCGGGCAAAAGTACATTCATTAAGCTGGTCTTGGGCTTGATTTCCAAGGATTCCGGCTCGATTCGCGTCAATAATCGCGATAAGGTTGACGAGAATCTGAAGAAAAAAATCGGCGTCGTGTTCGACCAGTGCTGCTTTACCGGCATTATGACCGCAGCGCAGCTGAATAAAATGTTTTCAGGCGTTTACGGTGATGATTGGGATGAAGAGAAATATCTGAGCCTGATTGACCATTTCAAGCTTCCTTTCGATAAGAAGATTGTCGAGTTTTCGCAGGGAATGAAGGCAAAGCTGAGCATTATTTCCGCGCTGAGCCATTCGCCGGATCTGCTGATTTTGGACGAGGCGACTTCCGCTCTCGACCCGGTCGTGCGTCACGAGATTAACGATGTTCTGGGATCATATGTTAAGAAAAGCGGCTGCACGGTTCTGTTTTCTTCGCATCTGGTCAACGAGCTTGAGCAGCTGTGCGACAGGATTCTGATTATGTCCGGCGGTCAGATTGTTATGCAGACCTGCCCGAAAGAGTTGGAAAACGAGTTTTATGTCATGAAGACGGACAGGAAAACCGAAATTCCTCAAGGCGTTTTTTCATGCCTGAAAAAGGATGACGGGAATCACTGTCTTTTTAAAGGTCTGCCTGACAAAGTGCCTGCGGGCGCGACGATGTCCGAGGGGATTTCTGCCGACGACCTGCTTTTTTACATCGAGAAAGGCGTAACAGCCGACGGCAAACCGGTTAAAGGCGGTCTGAGGAAGTGAAAGGGCTTATTTATCGCGACGCGCTTGTATGGTACAGGCGTTATCTGCGCATTCCGCTTTTTATCCTGATTCCGGGCAGTATTGTCGCGGCGGCAACGCTGAAGTTTTTGGGTGTCATGCTTACGTCGGCTGTTCTGAGCTTTTTGGCGATGCTGAGTCCCAATATGATATTTCAGATAGATGAGAAAGAAAATCGGGATAAATATCTGCGCACGCTTCCGATTTCGTCTTCGAAGATTGTCGGGGCGAGATACATTGTGTTTTTAGCTTTTCCGATTGCCTGTCTGCTTTATTCTCTTGTGCTCGGGACGCTGTTCGGCTTGATTTTCAGGGATCAGCCGCTGGGGATGTATCTTGGGCTGCCGGCGTTGCTGATTTTCCTGCTGGCGGTTCCTATTCAGCTTGTGCTGCTGCCTGCCGGTTATACAGGCAGCAAAAATATGATGTCGCTGGCAATGGCTTATTATCCGATGAGCTTTGTATTAAAGAAGCTCAGTGAAACAGGAATTTTGTCATCCGTGCCTGCGGGCGTGACAGTGTTTTTGGCTGTTGCTGTGCTTATCGGCGCCCCGATTTTGTCTTTCAGGCTGTCGGTCAGATTTTTTAACAAAAAAGCAATTTATTAATAAGACTTGCGGACGTTTTTTGAATTGAAGCGCCTTATTTTAAAAGGATTTAAAAGGATTTTCAGATGAAAAATAAATATAAACTTTACAGAATTGCGGCCGTGATCTGTGCTTTGATAACGCTTCTTGTGTTGTTTTGGTCATGGAAAACAGGAAATCACACCAACCGTCTTTTTGTATGGCTTCCTTTATTGCCGGCTTCTATCTTTCAGAATATGAGCAGCAAAGAAAAAGAAAAATTAAAAGATTTACCGAATCGCTCAGATATTGAAAAGGGCGCAAATGCGTCCGAATAGTTATGAAAGGCAAAAAATGAAAGGTCTTATTTATCGCGACATTACTCTTTTGAAGCTGTATTTGAAGTGGCCTGTGTTGATTTTTTCGATGATTGCGTTTGTTGCGATGTTCATTAAAAGGTTTGAGTCTCTTTCTATGGTTGCGATGTTGCCGGCTATATTTGTATATGCAACATCTCTGATTTTTGATGATGATGATAAATTTAATTGGGAGAAGTATTTGCGCACGCTTCCTGTTTCGCCTGTGAAAGTTGTTTGGAGCAGAACAGTTGTGTTTTCTGGCTTTGTTGCGCTCGGAACTGCGATTTCTTTTGCAATCAGCATGATATCTTTTGTATTTTTCAGAGAACAGCCTTTTGCTGAGTATTTGAAAATTCCTTTTGCCGGGCTGCTGATCGGAGCAATAATGATTGTATTGATATATCCGATTTGTCAAGCAGTAGGTTCGCCAGGTGCGGGAATTGCTTTTCTTCTCTTGTGGGGCATGTTGAGCGTATCTATGTATCTCTCCTATGAAAAATTTGGAAGTTTGGGAGCTTTTGTTTCTGCAAATTCTGTTGTTTTTTGGTGTTCTGCGGCGGCTGTTCTTACATTTTTGCCGATTATTTCTTTTTATCTGTCCGTGTTTTTCTTTAAAAGAAGAAAAATTCACTAGGAAGATTTGCTGAATCGCTCGGATATTGAAAAGGGGCGCACAAGCGTCCGAATAGTTATGAAAGGCAAAAAATGAAAGGTCTTATTTATCGCGACGCGCTTGTATGGTACAGGCGTTATCTGCGCATTCCGCTTTTTATCATGGTTCCGGGCGGCATCATCGTGTCGCTGACTCTGAAAGCGTCCGGCGTAATCGTGCAGGAATCCGGTTTCGGGTTTCTCATGTTTTTGCCCTTAAACTTGCTTTTTTTTTTTTTTTTTTTTTTTTTTTTTGCTTCCGTTTTCTGCGAAAAAGATTGTCATGTCCAGAATGATTATGTTTGCGGGCTTTCAATTTGCCTGTTTTCTGTATTCTTCCCTGTGCGGAGTTATTTCATATCTTATATATGCGGAATATCCGCTGATGTCTTACGTTGTGTTTGCGTTTGTTATGCTGGCGTTCAGTTTGATCGGGATGCTTGTTGTTGTTCCTTTCCCGTATCAGCTCGGCGGACGAGGCGTGCAACAGGTAGTGATGTTTATCTTTTTTATGCCTCTCATGATTGCGGGGCAGCTTCAAAATCTCGGCGTTTCTCAGGAAACAATGACGAAGATATTTTTGTATGCTGCCATTATTTTTCTTATTGTCTTGCCGTTTGCGTCTTTCAAGTTTTCCGTGCGATTTTTTCAGAAAAAAATTATCTGCTGAAATTGGGCTGTCTTTCGTTTTAAGACTGTGAATCACAAGGAAGTTTATCTGAAGCGCATTGCGTTTGTGTTTCTCTTGAAGGACATGGTTATGGGCATAGTTCGGGGCATGATCTGGAGGATGATCTGAGGATAGTCAAGTTTGAAAATTGATGCACATTTTTCTGTTTCCTTGACGGTTGCAACAGAATAGAGATAATTTTGAATTCGATATAGAATTATAAAATATGTCCTCTACCTTAAGGAGAAAATCAAATGTATGTCATTGAGGAGAAGGGAATTAAGAATCTTATAGGAGAGACGACAGAGTATGACAAAAAAGAAATGCTTGAAGAAAGAGATCCTCGCAGCTGGTGCAAGAGTGTGAGCGCTTTTGCGAATGGTGTCGGCGGTTCTTTGATTTTTGGAATTGCTGACAAAACTAATGAGGTTAAGGGACTTGCCGAAGCTGAAAAAGATTCTGAGAAAATTAGCCGTATTCTTCGCGATAAAATGGATCCTGTTCCGGCGTTTGTTATGCGTTTTGCAAAAGTCGATGGGAAAAATCTGATTATTCTCGACGTTCAGCCCGGGGTTGAAACTCCCTATTATTATGCGGGCAGAAATGAGCGTACTGCGTACTATCGCGTCGGCAATGAAAGCGTTATTTGCAATGCGGTGAAATTGCAGGAGCTTACTCTCAGAGGTTCCGGCAAAAGTTACGACAGCCTTTCTTCGGGGCACAGACTGTCTGATATGTCGTTCAGCAAGCTGCGGTCAGTGTATTTTCAGAGGACGGGCAAAAATTTTGACGACTCTGACTACAGTTCGTTCGGGCTGACGGACATTAACGGAATCCTTACGAATGCGGGTGCGCTTCTTGCGGACGAGTCGCCGGTGCGGCATTCCAGACTTTTTTGCACAAGGTGGAACGGGCTGACGATGACATCCGGCAGGCAGGATGCTTTGGATGATGCCGAATACGGCGGAAGTCTTATAACTCTTTTGCAAGAAGGTGAGGCTTTCGTGAAAAGAAATTCTTTCAAAGGCTGGTACAAAGAAGCCGACAGAAGGGTTGAGCTTCCCGATTATCCCGCGCGTTCCGTAACTGAAGGCGTCGTGAATGCTTTGATTCATCGCAGCTATACCGATACGGGCAGTGAAGTGCATATAGATATGTTTGACGACAGGCTGGAAATTTATTCTCCCGGCGGAATGTTTGACGGAATCAATGTCCAAGATCGTGACATAATGCGCGTTCCGTCGAGAAGACGAAATCCGATAATAGCAGATGTATTTTCTAGGCTGAATTACATGGAGAGAAGGGGGAGCGGATTTAAAAAAATAATAGAAGATTACCGCGCTCAGCATAATTATTCAGAAGATAAAAAACCGGTTTTTCTGTCTGAATATGATGCGTTTTTCCTGACTCTGCCGAATCTTAATTACGTCAAAGGGCACGGTTGTGGGCACAGTTCGGGAATCGGTTCGGGGTACGATTCGGGGAATAGTTTGAGCCAAAATTTGGCAGGCAATCGAGAAAATGACAATCAAGAGGAAAATCGCGCAACGTCTGATTCGACTGCGATTAATTCTTTTGCGATTAATTCTGTTGCGGCTGATTCGGCAGAACATGACTACTCCAATGCGGTGATTCGCAGAGCCGAGACGGTTGCAGAATATTTGCGCCGAAATCCCAAAGAATCTATTAACGGCATGGCAAAAATGCTTGATTACAGCAGAAAACAAATTGTTGTTGCCCTGAATTGTCTTAAGGATGCCGGACGGCTGACTTATGTGGGGACAAACCGCAAAGGCCAGTGGATAGTTCGATAAAGCCGAGACAGTGCGAACTTTGCGCGGCAGCATGACTTGCGCGGCAACTTGACTTGCATGGCAGAGCAATATTTTGCGCAGCGCTTTGCTTTCTGTTGCACGATTGCAATGGTGCAGGACATTATTGTGCGATAAAATAGTGGCAGAGAGAAAATCAGAGAAGAAAGAGATACAGCGATGTTCAAGAGAGTGCCGACAGACAAAACTCAAGCGCATGACGAGCAGGCTGAGAAAATTCCGATTGAGGAATTTCAAGCGAAGAAAACTCGAGCTGAAAAACCTCAAACTGAGAAATTCGGGGTTAAGAAAATCAGAGCTGCGAAATCCAAGGCTGTGAAATTTCGGGTTGCGAAAGCTTCTTCCGCAATTGCGGCGACTGCGGTTTTGGCTGCATCCGTCTCATTCGCGGCAATTTCATACGCATCGGTTTCATTCTTAACAGGGATTCCGGCAGCTTATGCAGAGCCTCCCGCAATGCCGGGCTCAGGAGGTTCAGGTCCCGGCGGCAGTGATTCGTTGAACGTAACTCATTCGGGAGCAACAGAAATCTCTTCAGATACGACGAACAATGCAGTCTCATACTCGTCGACATCCGCATCGCAAAATTCCCTGCTTGTAACGGGAGGAACATCGACTCTTACCGACCCGGAAGTAACCAAAACCGGCGATTCTGACGGCGACGACGCTGACTTTTACGGCACGAATGCAGCAGTTTTGGCAACTGCGGGAACGCTGAATATTAAGGGCGGAAGCGTTGTGACAAACGGAGCGCACGCAAACGGAATATTTGCCAATTCGAGCGGCATAATAAACGTTGAAAACACCAAAATCAAAACCTCAAGCAACAATTCCGGCGCGGTGATGGTAACCGGCGGCGGAACTTTAACGGCAAACAATGTGACCGCTGAAACGGACGGCAATTCTTCTGCGCCGATTCGAAGCGACCGGGGAGGCGGCACGCTTACGGCAAACGGCGGATCTTACAAGTCGAACGGCATCGGATCGCCTGTAATCTATTCGACTGCGGACATAACCGCGAACAATGCGGACCTGACCTCAACCTCTTCCGAGGGGGCAGTCGTTGAAGGAATGAACTCGATTACGCTGAACAATTCGACTCTTACAGATACAAACACGACGTTGAACGGAAATTCCGAAACCTACAAAAACATATTCCTGTACCAGTCCATGTCCGGGGATGCTGACGAGGGCAACGCGTCTTTCACGGCAAAAGATTCGACGATAACAACGAATAAAGGCGACACGATTTTCGTGACGAACACAACCGCAACCGTTAATCTGAGCGGAAATACAATCATAAACAACGATGCGAGCGGCGCATTTCTGCGGATTCAGTCGGGCAAGTGGGGAACATCCGGCAGCAACGGCGGGGATGTTACGCTGAAAGCTGACGGGCAGGGCATGTCAGGCGAGACGATAGCAGACAGCATCTCGACTCTGTCGATGGAACTTAGCAATAAGAGCAGCTATTCAGGAACAATAAACGGGCAGAATACTGCGAAATCTGTGAAGCTTGTCATGGATAAAGAGTCGATTTTGACGCTGACCGGAGACACATATCTGACATCGCTCGACAATGCGGCCGACGGCAACAGCAATATTAACCTTAACGGACATGTGCTGTATGTGGGCGGCGCTGCGATAACCTCTACCGATTACAAGGATCAATCTGCTGAAATTGCACCCGAAATTGCGCCCGAATCAACGCCGTCGGCAACTGCAGCGCAAAGTGAAACGCAAGAACCTGACAACAAAACGATAAACATTATTTTGGCGGTTTTGGGCGTTTTGACAATTATATCCATAATCTGCGGCGGTGCGTTGAACGTGTATGAGCGCAGGAAAAAAGAAAGCGGAGAAGGGGAAGACAGCTGAGCTTTTTGCCTGAGCCGGTTTTTGCCTGAGCCGGTTTTTGCCTGAGCCGGTTTTTGTTCAGTTGAATTTTTGTCTGGTCAGGCTTTCAGTTTTTGCGCTTCAATCTTTAACGCAGAAAACTTTACGCAGAAAAGCCCGACCTTCGCCGGGCTTTTCTTCAACTCTCCGTAACTGTTTCCAAATACTGCTCGTAAATCGATTTTTTGACAATCTTCCTGTATGAGCCGACTGCCGTCCAGCCGATTAAGATCACCGTTTCGGCGATTGAAACGATAAAGAAAGCCGCAGAGCAGGATATGGGAATATAAGCGTCCGTATTATCAAAAATTTTGCCTGTAAGATAATTTGACATCGGCACGAATATGACCGAAACCGCAGCCATTGCCGACGCGAAAATGCTTGCAAACTGCAGGTAAACACTTCCCGCATATTCGGTGAAACTCATTCCGAACGCGCGAGTCAGATTCAGCTTCCACATAATGAAATTAATGAAAACCGCAAACATTTTTAAAGTCAGGAACAAAGTTGCAAACATAATTATCGTGCAGAAAATCAAAATTCCGGCCAAAAGCTCCGAGGCAGAGTTTTTATACAGAGCGCGATTTTCTTCTCTGTCGAGAATCTGTTTGGAATCGAAGTAAGCCTCCGTTTCCTTTCGAGGTAAATCGGTATAGTAAAACGAGTTTCCGGTCGAACCGTAAAAGCGCTCAAACAGACTGTTCGGCAGATAAATTATCATTCCCGCATAATGTTCGGAATCGACAATATGCGTAACCGTCATTTTCTGTCCGTTGAACTCGATTTCGCTTCCGACGCTTGCATTGGCTTTGCGCGCGAGAACCCGTCCTATAACAACCGAGTTTTCGTCTGTCGGCTTATCTGAGTCCATATATTTTCTATATCGGGACAGATCGGTCGAATATATAAGCGGATAAACCTGCTTTGAATTCAGCGTTACGCCGTTTACAGGGTTGATATAAGCATAATGATGATATGCTTCGGGATTGTCAATGCCTTCGGGAAGAGAATCGCCGACAATCTGCGTCTCATAAGGCATAGTGGTTTCGATAGTCTTATCCTCCTTGCCGGAAGTTTCTGCAATCAGAGAAGTTCCGACGGCAGTAACGGCAATCATCATTGCGACGATTGCAATCAGCGCAGCACAAACAGCACCCATTTGAGAATAAAGCGATCGAACGATCGTGAAACGTTTTTTTTGCAAACGATATCAGCGCGGCTGCGGCAAATGCGGCGAACACGAAAATCGGTTTGGAAATTTTCAGTCCGACAGCGCAGGCAAAAATCACAGCTGCAATAAGCGGAATTTTCGAATTGAACTGCCATTTATTGCGCATCAGAGCAAATTTAATCATGACTGCAATCAGCACAGACAGCAAAACTGCCAAAACAGTCGCCCCCCAAGTAAGATTGAGAACTGCAAACCTGTTGAATTTCCATGCCGATTTTGCAGCGAATGCAGCAAGATTAAATATGACGAAAAACTCTGCAGATACGCGAATCAGGGCTTTTCTGTTAATGCGGACATACTCGCGGGAAGCTTCAAAATCCGTCGCTCCGAACGATTTAAGCACAGTCAGGCGCTTTTGCGAATCGTTTACGGTTTTAATGAGAAAACACAGCCAGGAAACGATTGCCATAAACATCAGAACAGCCGAAAATGTCTGCAAAATCAGCCCTATCAGGTTGTATGATTCGGCGTCGATTTTTCGTCGATATTTTGCGAATTTATGCGCACAAAACCGCTTTGCCCGATAAAATCTTTCTGAGATTCGGTCGGCTCTCCGTTAAAAATAATCTCAAATGCCTTTATATTTTGCGACTTTTGCAGGCGGTATGCATTTCCCAGTTCGTTTGTGGAAAGCGTCTGTTTATAACGGCCGGTCATGCTGTCTGGAGCATTGTCTGGATTGCTGCCTGAGGCGTCTTTTGTTTTGTTTGAACCGTTTTCGGGGGCGATAAATTCGTTTTCCGCCTGAGGAACCCGCCCCTCGCTGAGCTTAAAAGAGGAAAAATTCGAATACAGCAGCTTTCCCGAAGAATCTTTGGCAATCGCATTCAAACCGTTTTCGGCAGAATCATCGAGATTTCCGTCTGAATTTCCAAGCTTTTCGAATAATTCGGAAGAGTTGAGGTCAATCCCTTTGGGGTTGTTCGCAGTATAAAAAACACCGTCCCCCTCAAATCGTGCTTTTTCTGCGAAATGAAATCGCCGGCAACAAATGCCGAAACGCAAAACAGCAGAACAACAGTGAAAATAAAACGCAGATTAGCCTTCAATTTCGACACCGTCTTTCATGACGCCGTTTTTTGCAAGAGTATTTTTCACAAGAGTATTTTTTGTAAGAGCATCTTCCATAAGCTGCCCGCCCGCCATGCGAAAACGCGAAGAGAACCTGCCTGCAACCGTAAGGCTGTGCGTGACCATAATAATCGTGCAGCCGTTTTTCTGCGCGACATCATTTAAAAGCTCTGTAATGCGCATGGCGTTTTCTTCGTCCAACGCGCCCGTCGGTTCATCCGCAAAAAGCAGTTTTTTGCCGCCCGCCAAAGCTCGCGCGATTGCGACTCGCTGTTTTTCTCCGCCGGAAAGCGTTCCCGCAGTTTTGTTTCCGTAATCTTTAAGACCGGCTTTTTCAAGCAGTTCGTCCGCAGTTTTGCGCCGCTGCGAACGTTCAAGCTCGGTGAATTTCATGGCAAGAAAAAGGTTTTCGTATACGCTCAGGTTTTCGAACAGGCGAATATCCTGATATATGTAGCCGACCGTGCTTCGAATGAGTTTCCTGAGTTCCGATTTTTTAAGGTTTGTCACTTCGCGCCCGTCGTAAAGCACTTTTCCCGCGTCAGGCTGTTCGAATAAAGCCAGAATGTTCAGCAAAGTTGTTTTGCCGGAGCCTGATTCTCCCAAAATCACGTTTACCTGTCCCGGTTTAAACGAGCAGTTCAAATTGGAAAACAAATGTCTGCTGCCAAACGATTTCGTCAAGCCTTTGACGTCAATTCGCACAAAACACCTCTTTTTATTGTTTCTTGTTATTCTTCAAATCATATATTATATGTTTTTTTTTTTGCCAAATCGATGTGTCGCATTTGCCGGGTTTGTCGGCTTTTCTGCCGTATTTTCCGGATTGTTTGGCGGATTGTTTGCCGGTTTTGTTTGTTTCGCTCAGTGCGACAACTCCGACATCCGTGTTGTATCTTCTGGTTTTCAGCTCATTGAAAATAATGTTTTCCATGGCGTGAGTTTCCTCGACTTGCCTGAAATTCAGTCTCGCATTTCTCAGTCCTAAGTCGGAAAAGTAGTATTTTGAAGGGGTGTTTATATATTTCTTTTCCTTTTATGTCGCAGCGAATCGCGCTGTCTGTCAGAAAAGAATCCTCGAGATAATCGATATAGCGTTTTATTGTTGTTGCGCTGATTTTCTTGTTTTTTGCGCTTTTCGTTCTGCGGGATTTTCGTTCTGTGAGATAAAAATGTGCAATTCTGCATTTTTCTGAAATAGAATTATGACTGATTGCGGAGGCGATATCAATACTCTGTGTGATATTTTTGCTCTTTCCCGCATTTTTCTGAACTTGTATTATTATTCTCGCAATTGAAAAATTATTTTGCCTGTTTTGGAAGAAAATCGTCAAATGATATTGACAAATTATTCATTTTCGCATGACAAGAAAGAAAGGTACGATATGAACGCAGACAGAAGTACGTCAGTCAAATCCGGAGTTGAAAGAACAAAAATGTCGAATAATTCAAATGGCAGAAATTTTAGTTTTCCGAAAAAACATTTAGCGTTGTTGTGCCTGAAAGCAAACAGACTTTGGAAGATTGTTATGGGGCGGACTTTTGGGATATGGAATCTGGTGTTTTGAAAGAAGGCTTTTTGCTTCTGACTTTGAATGAAAAGTAGTATTACTTTTTGGAACGCCCCGTTTTTTGCGCCGTTGATGATAAATTTGATCTTTTTATCGGATGGGGGGAGACTGAGTGGATTGAAGATCAGGCTCTTGATTATGCTCTTGAAATAACGAACAAGTTTATCTTGAAAGCTGCAAAAACTTCAGACGATGAAGCTGTTCGTGCCGGCAAGCGATTCAGGTTTATGTTCGAAAAAGCCATTGAATACAAAACTTGCGTTTTGTGATACTTTTGAAAGTTACGGAAAGATTTTATATATGGCAAGAATAAATGAAACGAGGAAAAGAATATTCTTTCAGGATTTTCTGTTTCAGGGCATTCAATATGATGAACATGAATATCCCGTTGCGAACATTAAATATGCCCATTCATTCGAAGATATAGCAGACTATACGGTTCTTCTGTTGTCTGTTCTGATAAAAATGAACAGGGAAATTGAATGGGAGAATTTATTTGCGCGGATTGAAGAAGAAAATATTTGCATTCGAGACGATATTGAAGTTGAAAACGAGAAAATTAAATCGTATAAGCAGATGTTTTTAAGCGTGTATTATCTTAATTTGCAAAAACATTGCAAGAATATTTGCGTTGCAAAGACGCAAGAACTGTCATGATGGCGGGTTGTGCTTATGACCGATGTGAGATTTGACGGCGAAATCACGGAATTGCTCAAGAATCTGACGGGAAAGACTCTTGAATCTTATTCATGCGACCCGTTTATATCTTCGCCTGAGGTTTTCGGAAATGATTACTGTGCGCCGGGGGGTATCAG
The DNA here is from genome assembly GCA_900314875.1 of uncultured Actinomycetes bacterium. Taxonomy (GTDB): domain Bacteria; phylum Actinomycetota; class Actinomycetes; order Actinomycetales; family Bifidobacteriaceae; genus RUG039. The sequence continues at coordinate 45,014 of OMWX01000004.1, forward strand.
CTTTTGGAACAGTTTACTCCTCTTTCTGATTTTATCGAAGAACGGGAAGACTGCGACGGATATGAACCTGAGTGTTCTCGAGAGGTTTTAACAATAAAATGAGCCTGAATCGGACTGTGTAAGGCTGTGACAGTTTGTGTCAGGCGGCGTGATCGGCGTTCGCTTCTCCTGATGCGGAGGGCGAATTTGCTCCGTTGGGGGCGGCAACAGAGTCGGTAGAATCGTCATTTTGGATTATGCGCCAAGCTTTTTCGGCTGCTGCAAGCTGAGCTTTTTTCTTAGAAGAAGCGCTCGCCTGCGCAAATTCCTTTATGACAAACTTCTTGTCTGCATTCTCCTTGTCTGCATTCTCCTTGCCGCTCTCGCTGCTGATGCTATTTTCTGTGTTGTCTGTGCTGTCATTGCCGATAAAAACCCTGGCAGTGAAAACCGGCGCATATTCGGGACCTGAAACCTCCATGCGATACGTAATCTCGCCCATTTTATTCTTGTGAACAAGCTGCGCGAGCGAAGTTTTCCAATCCAAAGCCGGACCTTCATTCTGCGTAATTTCAAGGGTCGAATCGATAAGGCGGTGAACCGTGTCGCGAGCCGCCTCAATGCCGTGCTCGATAAAAACCGCGCCGATCAGAGACTCGACCACATCGCATAAAATCGAACTTTTATCTGCGCCGTTGCTGCGAATCTCGCCATTGCCAAGCAGAATGAACCTGCTCAGATTCATTCTGCGAGCGACTGAAGCCAAAACCGGTTCGCAGACCGTTGCGGCGCGAATCTTAGCCATCTGACCTTCAGAGAAATTTTTCTCATGCGCGAAAAGCGTCTCAGTCACGACCAGCTCCAAAACCGCGTCGCCTAAAAACTCCAGCCTTTCATAGCTGACGGCCGCAGGATTCTCATGCGAAAAAGACTTGTGCGTAAAAGCCTGAACCAGCGTGCCGGGCGAAATCGGATAACCCAGAGCTTCGAAAAGTTCTTTCGCGGCCTCGGGAGTCGCTCCGGCGTCGGCAGCAGCGCTGAATCCGGCATTTGCTCTGGAATCTTTATTATCCGCAGTTTTGTCTGTCATATTTGAGCCGTCCTTAAACTGTCATTTGAGCCGCTTCTGAACCGTTTTTTCGATTCCATTGTATTTTCCATTGTATTTTCCATTATATTTTTACAGTCAGATTACGGGATGCGTGTCAACGGTAACAAAAAAGCCTTGCCGCCCGTCGACAGCAAGGCTTCTCGCGTTAAATTCTCAGGCAAGTCTCGAGCTGATGGCCGACTTGTAAGTGCGACCGCGGAAATCGCCGCAGCTCGGGCAAGCAGTGTGCGGAAGAGTGCGTCCGCCGCAGTTCGAGCATTCGACTGTAACGGTTGCGGAAGTCTTCCACTGTGAGCGGCGCGCGTGTGTGTTGGCGCGAGACATCTTGTACTTAGGCAGTGCCATTTTTCCTCTATTCTGTAAACGTTTACGTTTTGCTTAAGCGTGAAGTATTCTAGTACAAATTTTTTTCTTTGTCCAATCGGGTCGGTTTAATCCGTTTTCAGTCGGCATAATCCGCATCAAACCGGCTCATCCTTCCATCTTATCGCGCAATTCCTTAAGCGCATCCCAGCGATTGTCTGTCGTTTGATGATTGTGCTCGCCGCCGTCATCGAAACTTTCTCCGCATTCTGCGCATAATCCCGCGCAATCTTCGCGGCACAGCGGCTGAAGCGGCAAAGAATCTACAAAACAGTCGCGCAGAAGGCTTTCGACATTCAAAAAAGCTCCGCCGCTCCGCAGTTCGTAGACATCTTCGCTTTCTTCCTCGTCTTCAAAATCCTTCTCGACATTTCCGCTGTGTTTTTCTTCGGGGGGATTGTCTACGAAAAGTGCCGTTGCGTTTGCGGTTATTTCGCGGTCAATCGGTTCGGCGCATCGCGAACATTCGCCCGTAAGCCGCGCGGACAAAGTGCCGGTAAACAGAAGACCTTCTTCGAGCGACTCGATTATCGCGTTCAGATTCACGTCGCTTTCGGCTTTAATTCCCGAAAAACTGTCGCCTATTCCGTCGGGCGCGGGCAGTGAAATCTCCAATTTCTTAGTCTGCCCGGCTCGTCTGCTCAACTCTGCGACGGGAATATCCCATATGTTTTGCGCATAATGTTTTTTATCGGTTTTTGTTATTTTTGATTCAGTCATTTTTCCTTCTGAAATAGCTGTCGGGGTTGTCTGTTATCTGTACAGCTTTTATCTGTTTTGTTCAGCGGTTATTGTGCTGTTGCATTTGCAGCTGTTTGATATGCGGCTGCTATCTGTCTGCGGATTTTATTCTTCAGAGTCGTCATAACTGCCGATACCGTCCGTGTCTTCGTTATCTCCGAATTGTTCTGCCTGCGAATTTCTCCGCTGCTGCAGATATCGGATGCTGTTATCGATATCCTGCAAAGTTTTTGTAAGCTCGGAACTCAAATCTTCCATGACGGCCTGCGCGTACCGGTCAGCTCCGCCGATTCGGTTGGAAGCAGTGTCATTCGCCTGATCCATGATATCTCTGGCCTTATCCCTCGCGATAGAAACCACATTTTCCTGTCCGGCAAGATATTCCGCCTGCTCTTCGGCTTCGCGTCGAATCGAAACGGCTTTTGCCCTCGCCTCGCTTAAAATCACTTTGCCTTGTTTGCGCGCGTTGGTAAGGTGACGCTCTGCTTCCCGCATAAGCGCAGAAGCGTGTTCAAGCTGGATAGGCATTGTTTTTTTCAGCTCATTGAGCTTTTCGATTAATTCGTCGCGATTGATTTTCGCCATTTCCGGCGTGAAGAAAACTTTCGGAGCTTCCTGAATTTCGCTTATAATTTCGTCTACAAGATCGAATGCAGTGGAAAACTGCTCTCTTGCGCGTTTTTCGTTGCTGTCTGCGCCGCCATTGCTGCCGGAACTTGCATTCAGGCTGCCGGGGTCGGGACCGTCAGAGTCTGCGTCTTTATCCTCATAATCTTCATTCTCATACTCATCTGAAGAATCTGAATCATAGCTGCCTGAATCATAATTGCCCGGAACATAACTGTCGCCCGGGCGTTGCATTTCTGTCTGCGTTTGAGCTTCTGCTTCAGAGCCTGCGGCGGATTCTGTCTCGGTCTGTGAACCTGTTCCGGTCTGCTGCTCTGTCCCGGTCTGCAAATTTGCGCTTGTACCCTTCGAATCGCTGCCTGTCGGAACTTCTGACAAATAATCGTCGCTTACGAAATTTTCGCTGCTCAGATCTTCATTTCTCGAATCTTCGCCGTTTAAATTTTTGCTGCCTGTATTATTGCCGTCAATGCTGCCGTCAATATTTCTGCTTTCATCGTTTGCGCCGGTCATTTGTCTGCCCTTTCTCGGTTTGCGGCTTTTGATTCGCGGTTTGCTTTACAGCCGATTCTCTCCTGAATCGATTTTTCCGAATACTTCTTTCATCGCGGGTATAACGCAATTCGGAACCATTCCGGTTATATCGCCTCCGAATCTAGCCACATCTTTAATTATAGAGCTTGATATGTATCCCCGTCCGGGTTCGGCGGGCATGAAAACCGTTTCGATGCCGGAAAGTTTTTTGTTTATCAGAGCCATTCCCAGTTCGGCTTCATAGTCGCTGTTTTGCCGCAGTCCTTTGACTATTATCGATGCGTCGATTTTTGTGCAGAATTCTGTGATAAGTCCGTCTGTTTTGTCGACGGAGACGTTTTGCAGTCCGTATTCTTTTACGGCTTCGCGAATCAGAAAGACTCGCCGTTCGGGCGTGAAAAGCGGGGATTTAAGCGTATTTTCAGCGACGACGACGTGAACGGTGTCAAAAATGGCCGCGCTTCTGCTGATAACGTCCATGTGTCCCGATGTGACGGGGTCGAATGACCCGGGGCATACTGCAATAGTCATATATTAAAGATTACATCACGCTGCGCCGGTTGTGCCGGCTCTTGTTAAATGCTTGCCGAAACCTTTACTGTGCTATTCCTTGCAAAGGTTCTTGCCGATATTTTTACCGCGGCTTCTGTGAGTCGTTTATCCGGTTCTCGCCGAAACTGTCTGCGACACGCCGAAGTATGTCTTTTTTTCTTTGATTTTCAAGGGGGTCCGCCATATTGCTTGCTTTTTTTTTTTTTTTTTTTTAGGTAAACTGATTTTTTGTGAGAGCTTACAAAAGGTAATATAAACAAGGGCGCACAGAGGTATCGATGCTGCTGCGTCCGTAAGATAATTATTCAAGAAAGGGATAATTATATGAACAAGAAGAAGCACGCAGCGATTGCAGCTGCGGCGGCAATGCTGATTCCGAGCGCGGCGGCGGTCGCAAACGAGCAGCATGTCGGAGGCGGCTGCTGGCAATTTGGCTGGGATCGTTATGGTGCTTTTTGGAAAAATACTAAAGGATACTCAAGATATTGGCATCCTTCTAAGCATCACGGGTCAACCGTTACAAGCAGCGACGGTGGGTATGCGCATGAGGAAAAACCTGCGAACGACTGGACAGAAGCGATATTGTGGAATAGATCGGGTTACCAGTATTACTACAATTACTGTTAGTCTGATTCCGAGTCGTTTGAAATAAATCAGATGCCGACATCCTTTGCTGCAGGGAGGATGCCGGCTATATATGCGTTTATAAGGAATTCAATTGATTAAAAAGATTTTTGCGGTATTCTCGGCTTGCGTTTCGATTGTTGTCGTCGTTTTGTGCATGTGGCAGAAAAGCGATTCGGAATACATGTTTCCGCTGAATACTTCGTATTTTCTCGAAGTTAATTTTGCGCAGTCGGCTGCTTTGCCCGAGCAGACTGCGGCCGATATTCATAAGTTTGCAAAAGACCGAAACACGACGATTCTGACTGTAAAATCCGCAGAAGACGACGCGGTGAACGGGCGAGACATATATCGTTTCGGCAATGCTTTGCCTGAAGAAAGCGGCTCTCAGAGTGTTCCGTGGTTTACTCTCGGACGGCACGGCAAATTTTATGCGGCGGAAAATGTCGGAAGAAAAAATCTGACCGGACGTTACAATTTTTACAGCAGAGCAGACATGCTCGCTTTTAAAGAATTCGCCGAAGAAATCGGAGGAGTTGCAGGCAGAACGGGCAATTTTGAAGGCGGTCAGATCATTAATCTGCGCGACTATCAGGTTCTGGCTTCGACGGGCGCATTGTTTGTTTTGTTTCTTGCCGTGATATGGTCGTGGATTGCTTCGCGGCGCAGCTCTCAGATGATTCGGCTGCTGAACGGGGGGTCGTTTGTGAAAATCGGACTGCAGGATTTGAAAGATTTCTGCCGTCTCACGCTGCCGATAGGGGGCGCCGGTCTGATAATTGCGATCTGCGCTGTTTTATGCGCAAATAAATTCGCGTCCTGGCAGGAATTCGCGATTATGTCGCTGAATACTTATGTTTTAACGTTTGTCGGAGCATGTTTTTCTGTTTTTCTGCTTGATTTGATTCTTCATCCGCGCATTAAAGAAGTGGCTTCAAGAAAAAGCAATTACGCAGTCGTTCGTTGGGGGGATGTTGTATTAAAAACTTTATGTCTGTCTCTGATTATGATTTCGATTGCTCCCTCAATTGACGGCGGTCTGCGGGCTTTGAATGAAAGAAAATCTGTCGAACCGTGGAGACAGATAGGAAATGCCGTATCTTTGCGAACTAATGACACAGTTCTGGATCCGGAAACCGGCTTTATTGATTATGCTGCAATGAAAGTCCGCTGGGAGAAACAGTATGATAAGTTCTTTTCTCTTATGGCTTCTCAGGGCAAGATGTTTATGTCTTATAAGGAAACATCGGGCGTGATGCCGAATAATCCGAATTATTATGATCCGTCTGAATATAATATTTCCGAATTTACGAACGGCAGGTATACAGATGTAGTGTTCACCGACAAGAATTTTATAAATCTGTTTAATGTAAACCGGTCTTCTTTGAAGCATATTGATTTTTCTAATGTGCCGCAGCAGCTGCAGGAAGGGCTGAAAAAGAATGCTTTGAAGCTCAAAGAGGGTATGTCTGAAAACGTTATAACGGATAACTGTTATGAATGGGATTCTTCCGACGGATTCCCGTCTTTGCCTTTAAGCGGTAATGGCGACGACCCGATTATCGAGTATTCTTCAAAACCGCTGGTCGTTCTCTTTGACAATCCCGCCGAACAGATTGATACATGGAGGCTGACCGGTTCTACATCGTTCGGAAGAGTTTTCTTTACGGACAGCAAGGCGGTCGAACAGGCTGTTGACGAGGCGGAGCTGAACGGCGCGGTTGTTTCGATTCTCTCTTTTGCGGATATGACTGCCGCTGCGGCCGACGAGGGGGAGAAGAACTTTATTGCTGCAATTTTGTTCTGTGCCCTGGCTTGCGGAATCGCGGTTTTGTGTGTTGTCGAATCTTCGAAGCTGTGGGCTTTGGAGCGGAAGAAGATGATTTTTGTCATGCGCACTGCCGGCGATTCGTGGGCGAGCATCCAGAAATGGCATTTGATGTCTTGCGGCGTTACGGCTGCAGTTTTGTTTGCGGTAGGGTCTTCTGTGAAACCTTATGACCCTTTAAGCGGCGTGAATTATGCTCTTGTGGCTTTTTGCGCGGCTGCGGCATATCTTGCCTGCGAGTTTGCATGCGGATGTTCGGCGTGCAGACAGTCGTTCGTCAGCTCTGTGCGCAGGCAGTAGTTTTTGCCGGTTTTGCCGGGTTTGTTTGTTTTATTGGTTTTATTTGTTTTTGGAGGTTTTTATGGTTTTGTCTTTGGATGATGTGTGTGTGGAGGTTTCTTCTCGCAGGGTTTTGAGCGGGGTGTCGTTTGATGTGCTGCCTGGGGGCATTACTGCTTTGTCCGGTCCTTCGGGGTGCGGGAAGACTACTCTTTTGGGTGTTTTGTCTCTTTTGCTTCTTCCGTCTTCGGGCAGTGTTTCGATTGACGGGAAGTCTTCTTTTTCTTCTAAGGACAGGCGTGTTTTTTGGAGGGAAAGGGCCGGGTTTGTGTATCAGGATTACGGTCTTGTCGATGATGAGTCTGTGGCGTATAATGTCATGCTTTCCAGGGTTTCTAAAAGGAAGCTGCGTTCGGGGTCTTCCGGGAGCGTCAGGCGTCTTGATGCTGTTTTGTCGTCTGTGGGTTTGTCTTCGAGGAAGACGGACTGCGTGTCTGTGCTTTCGGGGGGCGAGAGGCAGAGGGTCGGCATTGCGAGGGCTTTGTTTAAGAAGGCTGATTATCTGTTTGTTGACGAGCCTACGGCTTCTCTTGATTCGGTTAACAGGGATAATGTGATTTCTCTTCTTCGCAATGCTGCCGATTCCGGGGTTTGCGTGGTTGTCGCGACTCATGATGCCGGTTTTGTCGAGGCGTGCGATTCGGTTGTTTCTCTCAGGGGCGGGAAAGTCGTGTCCGTGACCGGCGCGGCGGCGGGAAACAATGCCGCGCGAAACAATGCTGCGGCGAACGGTTCGGCGAATGTTTCGGCGAATGTTTCGGCGGCGCCTGTTTCTGTTTCGGGCAAGTCGGAACCTGTTTTCTGAAGCGTGTTTGTCCGGCGTGTTTTGCCGGTTCGGTTCGGACGGGCTTGCGCCTGCGTTTCGGCCGTTTGTCCGGTTTTGAGCTGCGGGATTCGCCCGGCTGTTGGAAAACGGTTTGCCGGCAAGACTGTCCGGCGGAATTGTCCGGCAGGCCGGCAGTCCGCGCGATTCCGGCTGTTCGTTTGTTTAAAACCGGCAAACCGCGCGAAATATGAACGGCATTTCGCCGCAAAACAGAAAACTCTCTGCGAAAACTCTCCGCGAAAATTCTCTGCGCGGCAGCTTATGTTTCCGCGCTGCTTCGCGGAGGGTTTTCTTATTGTCATAAAACGGAGCGCGACACGCCGAAACTCTCCTTTTTTGCCTTTGTTTTCAAGGGGTTTCGCCATACTGTTTGCTTTTTTTTTTTTTACTTTGCGCCGCTGTTTTGTTTTTTGTGTCAGGTATACTGCTCTCTTGGAAAATATCGTCGCAGTCAATGCAGACAGAATCGCATAAAACAGTCTGCTTCAAAGCATGATATTTGCCTGAGAATTTAACAGAAGCAGAAAAGCAGATAATAAAAAAAGCGAAAAATACGAAAAATACAGAAAATAAAGAAAGGAAGACCGTTTGCCATGGTGATATCCGTGAAAAATCTGGATGTCAGATATAAAGACAAACATGCCGTCAAAAATGTTTCCTTTGAAGTGAGCAAAGGCGAGATTTTCGGCATGATAGGCTCCAATGGTGCCGGCAAGACCAGCGCAATCGAATGCATTGAAGGTCTCCGCTCGAATTGGTCGGGAACGATAAGCGTTTTGGGACTTGACCCGAGGCATGACAGAAAAAGTTTGAACAAGAAAATCGGCGTTCAGCTTCAGGAAACCTCATATCAGGACAAGGTTAAGGTATGCGAGCTGGGCAAACTGTTCGAAAGTTTTTACGACAACCCTGCTGATTTTGATGCTTTGCTGAAGAATTTCGGACTTGAGGAGAAGAAGAACTCCTATGTGGACAAACTGTCCGGCGGTCAGCGTCAGAAACTGTCGATTATTCTGGCTTTGATGGGGAAACCGCAAATCGTGTTCCTGGACGAGCTGACTACAGGTCTGGATCCCAAGGCGAGACGCGATATTTGGGAGAAAATCAAGAGTCTGAAGGAAACCGGCGTAACCGTTTGCATGACAACGCATTTCATGGATGAAGCGGAATATCTGTGCGACAGAATCGCAATCATGCGGCAGGGAGAGATTGTCGCATTGGATACTCTGGATAATCTGGTCAAAAATTGCGGGCTTGCGGGCAAAATCACTTTCCGCAGCAGCGCTGTTTTGGATGTGTCGGAAATTTCTTCTTGGGATACCGTGGAAAAATGCGATCTTGCGAACGGCAAGTATTGCATTGTCTGCGACGCGGATGTTATCTTCGGCAAATTGAGCAATTATGCGGCGAAGCAGGGGATTCTTTTGGCTGATTTGAATATTGAGCATCCCGGCTTGGAAGACGTTTTCTTTAAATATACGGGCGAAACTTTGTCCGATGAATCCGACGAATCCGACGAGTCTGACGGTTCGGGAGAGTCTGACGGCAAATCAGGCAAATCAGGCAAATTCGGCGGCAAATTTGCCGGCCGCAACAGGAAATAGGGAGGAAACATGAAATCTCAGTTTCAGTGGCTTTCGATTGAATTTAAGTGCTATTTAAGAAATTTTCCGGCCATGTTTTTCTCGCTGGTTTTCCCGCCTTTGATGCTTATTATTTTCGGCGAATCTTACGGCAGCAAGCCGATGTATAACGGTCTGAACGTGATTGACATTTCCGTGCCGGCTTACATTTGCATGATTATCTGCATAACCGGCATTATGTCTCTGCCTGTGACTTTGGCAACTTACCGCGAGAGAAAAATTCTCAAGAGATTCAAGGCAACTCCGACAACTCCGACGCATATAATCGGCGGACAGCTTTTTGTAAATCTTGTTGTGGCGATTCTGGGAGCTTTTCTGCTGATTCTGACTGCGAAGGTCAGGTATGGTTTTAAGTTCAGCGGCAATATTTTGCTTGTATGTCTGGCTTTCCTGCTTAACGCTTTATGCTGTTTTGCAATCGGTTTTGCGATTGCAAGCTTTGCAAACGATTCGAAGTCTTCGTATGCGATTTCGAATGTCGTTTATTTCCCGATGATTTTTATTTCCGGCGCAATAATTCCGCTTGAAGTTATGTCCGATTCCATTCGAACCATTGCCAAATTTTTGCCGGCGACTTACGGCGTTGAAATAATGAAAGCGGCTTGGAACGACGGCTCGCTGTCGGGGCACGGCAAAGCAATTGCGATTCTGGCAGTTGTCACTGTCGTTTTCTCTGCGCTTTCTGCCGCATTCTTCAAATGGGATTCGGACAATGTCTGATTGACAGTGCCGGATTGACAATGCCTGATTCGAAAAATGCTTAAACGCAAATCCGCTTTCGGGGTAGGTTTTAAGATTCGGGCAACATATAATATAAGAAAGAATGCAGGAACAGACAGCGAAAACGGGTGATCTTATGAATTTCGGCACAATCGTCAACGAGTCGGATCGTCGCGAAAGCGAATCGTCGTCGGGAACCTCGACATCGCTTTTGGAGCGTCCCGACACTGATGAAGAATCGAAAGCAGATGACGGAGCCGGCGACGGAGACCGTTTCGCACATTATGTTTCCAAAGACAGCGTGGAGCGTGCGCGCGCTTTGGGCCGTCCTGTGGTTGCCTTGTGCGGAAAAGTCTGGTTTCCCAAACATAATCCTGCAAACTATCCGGTCTGTCCGGAATGCAAAAGCATATACAGTCAGATCGGCTGATATTTCAGTTGCAGAACAGCGTGAGGGCAATCGGTAAACATACGGGAAGATATGCGAAAAATCAGGAGTATTCTCATAACTGCGGGCGGAACTTCCGAGCCGATAGACTCTGTTCGAAGCATTGCAAATAAAGGAACCGGAAAGCTGGGCAGTCTGATTGCAGACTGCCTGGTTGAACGTTGCCGGGCTGAAAATTATATGATTGAGCGCAGTTCGGCTGAGCGCAGTTCAATTGAGTCCGATCTTGCAAAACCTCGAACAAACTCGCTGAATTTCATTCAGACCGACATTTATTACGTTCACGCAAAAGGCGCGATTCTTCCCAAAGCGGCTGAGCGTTCGGCTGAGCGAAGCGAAAATGTGCGGATTAAAACTGTACAGGTCGAAACCGTTTCGCAATTGTTCGAAGCTGTCGAAAATATTCTTGAACAGGCTGCCCCGGATGCGATTATTCATTCAATGGCAGTAAGCGACTACAAAACAAAAGCGTTCGTCAGTCTGTCAGACCTTTTTAAAGCGGCAAAAACAGCAGGCAGCGAAAAAGAATTTATTGAAAAAACAGTTTCTCGCAATCTTGCCCGTCCCGGCGCAAAGATTTCTTCTCAAAACGAAAATCCTGCGATTTTGCTTGAAAAAACGCCGAAAATGCTTCCGATGTTTTGTCAGCGCTGTCCTGAAGCGGTTATCGTCGGATTTAAATTGCTGAGCGGAAAAACAGATGAAGAGCTTATAGAAGTCGGCAGAACTCTGCTTGAGAAAGCCGGCTGCGATTATGTTTTCGCGAACGATTATGCGCATATTGCGGACGGAAACCACAAAGGATATCTGATCGGAAAAGAATCGAATATCGAACAGATTGAAGGAAAAGAAAATATCGCTCAAAAAATTGCGCAGATTGCAGCGGCAGCGCATATTGCGGCGGAAAACAGAAAGGGGCGCCGCCCTTGAAAAAAACTGGAAAAAACATAATTCTGGGCGTTACCGGAAGCATAGCTGCGTACAAAGCGGCTGACATAGCGCGAAAACTTGCAAAAAACGGTCATAATGTTCAGGCGATTCTTACGAAAAACGGAAGCAGATTCATCACTGCGGAAACTTTGGAAACTCTGACCGGAAACAAGGTTTACGAAGATACTTTCGATTCGAAGCGGCTTTCACGGACGGAACATATTGCGCTTGCGAAAAAAGCTGATATTGCAGTCGTTGCTCCGGCGACGGCGAACCTGATAGCAAAAGCTGCTGCGGGAATTGCCGACGATATGCTGACAACCGTAATGCTTGCGCTGAAAAACACGCCTGTGCTCATAGCTCCCGCCATGAATACTGCGATGTATGAAAATCCGATAACGCAAAGAAACATACGGAGTTTAACCGAATTCGGGTTCGAATTTATCGAGCCGAGAGAAGCTGAACTGGCTTGCTCGGACACCGGGAAGGGCGCTCTCGCGCAAGTCGATGACATAATCGATCGCATTGAAAAGGTTTTGCAACAGGCAAAGGAACAGTAAAAAAAAAAGCATGCTTTCCCAAGCATGCTTTTTGTGTCTGATGCGTCTGCCCGATCTGCCGTCTGCTGTATCAGCCGCGTATTGCTGTGCAGCGTTTACTGCATATCTTGCATATTCTGCACATAGACGGGCAAAGCGTCTTCTCCGTCGGTCAGAGACAAAGCTCTTATCGGCAGAGTTTCCAAAGACTGAGCGCGCACATCGCGAGCGCGGAACAGAGCATCGTGCCCTATAAATGACTCGTCGATTTCGCCTCGGTCAACAACCGTCACATATAAATCGCGAAGTTCGCCGTGAAGAATATCGTCGGGAATATTTGCGTTTGCAAGCAAATCTGTCTTCGGGTCGGGCGTGTTGAGCGTCTGCTCGCTTCCGCACAGAATAATTTCAGCGTTTGCACGCAAGCCGCCTCTGCTTCCCTCAGCCGGTTTGTTTTCGTCTGCAAAACAGCGCATCGGACGTTTTCTCCATCCGACGGTGGCTTTGCCTGCAGATTTTTTTGCGACCGGATACATATTTCCGTCGCTCCCTTCGCGTTCGACCAGTTTGTAAACCAGGTTGGAAGTAGGATGTCCCGAGCCGGTTACCAGACGGGTTCCCACGCCGTAAAAATCAATGGGGGCGGATTGTAAAGCCGCAATAGCGTATTCATCCAGATCGCCGGTGACGGTGACGGTAGTTTTTGTCGCGCCGGCATCGTCGAGCTTCTTGCGGACATGTCGGGCAAGAGAGCTCAAGTCTCCTGAATCTATTCTGATTCCGCCCAGTTCGGCGCCTGCTATTTCGATTGCGGTTTCTATTGCTTTATCGATATCGTATGTGTCGGAAAGCAGCACGGTTTTTACGCCCAGAGATTCGACCTGAGAGGAGAAGGCTTCGTATTCGCTGTCGTGCACAAGCGTAAAAGCGTGCGCGGCCGTTCCGATGCAGTTTAAACCGTATTTAATTGAAGCTGCGATGTTTGCGGTTCCCGTGAATCCGCCGATAATCGCGGATCTGCTCGCTGCGATTGCCGAATGTTCTTCGGTTCTTCTGCCGCCCATGTCTACGCAGTTTCGTCCTCCTGCGGCCGAGGTCATGCGCGAAGCGGCTGCTGCGACAGACGTATCGTAATTCAAAACGCTTAAAAACAGGGTTTCAAGCAAAACGCATTCGCCGAATGTTCCTTCGACCTGAACGATCGGAGACTGCGAAAAATATGTTTCGCCCTCGCGGTATGCGCGAATCGTGCCGGAAAAATGATAGTTTTCAAGCCATTTTGCGGTTTCGTCTGAGATAAAATTATTGTCGCGCAAAAAGCCTATTTCCGATTCTTTCGGGCGAAAATCCTTCAAATATTCTGCAATTCTTCCGATTCCGGCGACGACTCCGTACCGTCTGCCGTAGGGAAGATGTCTTGCGAAGATATTGAAAATGCATTTGCGGTTTGCAGTGCCGTCTTTTAAAGAGGCGTTCAGCATCGTGTATTCATACAGGTCGGTCATAACTGCCGGCGAAAACTCGCAACTCATTTTTCCTCCTGTCGCTGCGGATTGCGAAAGTAGATGAATCGATTTTATCGCGAATGGCGTCGGCAGGGAATGCGGGCGCGAAATTACCTGCCTTTATGCGTTTCTCCAGTCAGCGCGGTTTTGGCCGGCAGCGCTGCGTCAATCGCATAAATAATGTATCCGAGAACGACAAAAGCAGCTGCGTATAAAACGATATTCTGTAAAAATTGCTGCACTGAAATATTCTTCAAATCGATGAAACCGTAGGGATACGGGCTTCCGTTGTCCAAAAGATTCGAATTTGGAAAAATCGCAGCGCGAATCAAAATGAAAACAAGGTAAACAGGGAAATAAATCATCCAGAAAAGAGGCATTTTCGCAGTCATTCTGCGGTGTTCGTCGAAAAGAAGGAAATCGATTCCGGCCATAATCGGATTAACAATATGCAGAAGAATGATGCAGGGGATCGGACCGACTTTCAAAGAGGCATTCAGATCGGCGGGAGGCAAAGCAAGCCATGCGGCCAGCCCTGTGACCGCGATATCCAGAGTAATCATTCCCTTAAGCCATGCCGGCGGCTGGATTCCTTTGATTAATGTGGCAACTCCCGCCCAAAACATTACGAAGCCCAAAATAATATTCGACTGATATGTGAAAAAAGCCAGATGTTTCACTTGTCCGTGCGTGATGATTCCGCGGCAGCCGGCCAGGCAGAAAAATGCGGATACAAACCTGTAGAACGATACGAAAAATTTCATAGAAACAAGTAAATATGCCCGGGATGACAAAGCCGGGCAACGCGCAATGTAAAATTTGATTATTGAATTAAAGATCATCGGCTGCGCGACGGTTTATCGCAAGCAGCGGCAGAGAAACGACATCTGAGGAGCGGGAAATGACACAAATTAGACGCGCTGACGGCAGGGCTGCAAACGAACTGCGAAAAGTGAAAATTACGCGCAATTTCACGGACGTTCCCGAAGGGTCGGTTCTGATTGAATGCGGAAATACGCGAGTTATGTGCACTGCGACGTTTTCGACTGTCGTGCCCAGATGGCGCAGAGACAGCGGACTGGGCTGGGTGACAGCCGAATACGCAATGCTTCCCAGAGCGACCGCACAGAGAACCGATCGCGAATCGGTAAAAGGAAAAATCGGCGGAAGAACGCATGAAATAAGCCGTCTTATCGGCAGGTGCCTTCGCGGAGTCATTGACATGAAGGCTTTGGGCGAAAATCAGATTCAGATTGACTGCGATGTTCTGCAGGCTGACGGCGGCACGCGAACAGCCTCGATAACCGGAGCGTATGTCGCGCTCGCGGACGCAATCGCCTGGGCGAAGAAAAACAAGTTTATAAAAGCAGACGCGAAAGTGCTTAAAGACAGTGTTTCTGCGGTTTCAGTGGGCGTGGTCAAAGGGGTTCCCGTACTGGATTTGCCTTATGTCGAAGACAGTGCCGCAATGACGGATATGAATGTTGCAATGACCGGAAGCGGCGAGTTTATTGAGGTTCAGGGCACTGCGGAGAATAAACCGTACAGCAGAGCCGAGCTTAACGCGCTGCTTGATTTGGCAGAAAAAGGCAATCGGATTCTTATGCAGGCGCAGAAAGAGGCTTTGGAGAAAGTTTGATATTTGATTTTAAAACGAGAAAAGGAGAGCGCAATGAATGACAAAACAGCGCCTGACAAAACGAATGACAGCGCAAACGATAAGATTCGAATCGTTTTGGCGACCCATAATGAAGGCAAACTGCCCGAAGTTATCAGCATTCTTAAGGAGAAATTGGGAAAAAAAGCAGACAGAATCGAGCTTGTTACCGCAGGATCGCTTAATTTGCCCGACCCTGTCGAAGACGGAACGACTTTCAGTGAAAACGCTTTGATAAAAGCGCGTTTTGTCGCCCGACAGACGGGTCTGCCGGCTTTGGCTGACGATTCGGGGCTTATCGCGGATGTGATGGGCGCGGCTCCCGGAATTTTGTCGTCCAGATGGGCAGGAAAGCACGGAGACGACGAAGCCAACAACAAGCTGCTGCTTTCTCAGCTTGAAGATATTCCCGACGACAAGCGGACTGCCAGATTCAGGTGCGCGGCCGCGCTTGCGGTTCCTGCGAAAAAGGCGGGTTCTGCGGGTTCTGCCGAATTTGACGCTGCCGAATTCGATATCGATTGGCAAGCTGTCGAAACCGGCGAAATGCCCGGCCGCATTATTCGCTCTGAGCGCGGCGAAAACGGGTTCGGGTACGACCCGATTTTTGTGCCCGACGAGCAGGAAGCTGCGAAAAATTCCGACGCTGATATAAGCGAATATTTGACATCCGCGCAACTTTCATCCGAGCAGAAAAATGCGATTTCTCACAGAGGAAAAGCCGTTCGCGCGATTGCCGAACATGTGGGAAAACTGCTCTGATTTCGCGGCTTAATCTCTGAATTGCTGCTGAATTATCAATCAAATCAATACGGAAAGGTATCGATCAGACATATGAGTTCGTTTGTTTTTGCGGCTCTTGAACCTGAAGAGTTTGACGAATTCGGCAAAACGTCTCCGCAGGGAAATTTTCAGCAGACTTCCCGAATGGGACTGCTTCGCGCAAAGCATGGATCGCAGGTTAAATATTTCGGCGTAAAATCCGGAGAAAAAATCGTCGCTGCTGCCGCAATGGAGTTTCGCAAGGCGAGATCAGGCACGAAATGCAGTATCTGCGACGGACCGCTGTGCGATTTGAACAATGCCGAACTGACCGAATTTTTCTTTTCTAATCTGAAAAAAGCAGTAAAAGAACAAAAAGCGGTAAGCCTTGAAATAACGCCGGAAACCGTGTATTGCAAGCGTGATTCGAACGGAGAACAGATCGGCGAAAAAAATAACGGAATCGTTGAAAATCTTGCGAATGCGGGTTTTGTTCACACGGGATTTACAAAAGGATATACCGCAGTTCCGCGCTGGAGATACGTTAAGGATGTTTCGCAGTTTGCCGATGAAAAACAGCTGCTGAAAAGTTATGACAAACGCACCCAGTGGAGCGTGAAACGTTCCCGCTCTATGGGCGTGAAAATTCGCGAACTTTCGCTTGACGAGCTTGAAATTTTTTCGAATATCGAAGAACAGACCGCGCAAAGACGAGGTTTCAAGGCGCGAAATGCGCAGTATTTCAGGGATTTTGCGCTGTGTTTTAAAGATAAAGTTCATTATGTCGTCGCATATGTCGATTGTGCGGAATTTCTTGAACAGTCTCGCGCGAAAATGTTGGAAACTGAAGAAAAAGTGCGCAAAATTCGCGAAAAAATTCAAAATCGCGAAACGACGAAGCTGGTTCGCGCTCTGGGCGAGGAAGAACGCAATCTTCAAGCTGCCAAACGCAGGTTTGACGAAGCGCAAAAACTGGCAGAACAGTCGAAAGGGCAGTCGAAGGAGCTCTTTTCAGGTCAGGCGCGGGATTATCGCGATTCGCAGTGCGACTCGCAGCGTTCTTCACAGACCTCTTTGCAGTCCGGAATCGTAACGGTCGCGGCTTCCATGTTCGTCGAACACCCCCGCGAAGTCGTTTATCTGTTTTCGGGAAGCATTGAAGAATACAAGTCTTTTTACGGTCCTGTTCTGATCCAGCATTGGGCGATGGAGAATCTGTGTCTTAAAAATAGAATCGGAAGATATAATTTTTATGGAATTTCAGGCGTTTTCGACGATCCTGACGACGAAGGCAGGGGAGTGCTGGAGTTTAAGCAGGGATTCGGCGGTTATGTCGAGGAACTTGCCGGCGAATTTGAAATGCCCGTGCGTCCGCTTCTGTACAAGGTTTCGCAGGCGGCCGGAAAGATTCTGGGGTGAAGGAGAAAAATGAGCGATTCGTCTGACGCGATAAACGACCAGCTTGAGCGCATTGTCGCATTGGGTTATCCGGATGTGGCGGATCTGACTGCGAATGCTTTTCGCGCTTTGGCTCGTCCGCTTTTGAAAGCCCTGGAAAAAACCGAATTGGGAACCGATATTCTGCTGGTGCCGAATCGCGAGCTGGTTTCCCCGGAATCTCTTATTTCCAGAACAAGCATTAACAGGCGCGCGGGTTTCACCACAATGCCTGCACGCGATATCGTAAGTTTTCTGCCGCTGAACGGGCTTGAGCCTCCCGAAGGGCCGTTCTATCTGGTTGTCGAACCGCATACGGGCACATGCTATACGAATCGCGAACCCGATGCGGCATACCGGCTTTTGGAAACAAACTCGCATTTGCCGCTGACCTTGGAAGAAGGCTTGGCAATCGCTACTCAGCACCCGGAATGGCTCGAAGTGAAAAACGGCTTCAATCTGCTCGGCTCTCGCAGCGCGGACGGGCGCGTGCCCAGCATTTGGATGAGCCAGTCGGCTCCGCGTCTGGGATTCATCTGGCCAAACAGCCGCCACACTTGGCTCGGCAACGCATTTTGCATTGACCGCGCCGGCGCGGCTCTGTTCTGAGTCGTTTCGAAATATCGGACTGTCCCGCAATAGCTGTCCCGGAATAAGAGAAATCGAGTAAAGCAGCGAAAAATATATAGTATAATTTCGCTCAAACCGCAAAGAATTTCAACCAATTGCAGAAAACGCACAGAGAGGACTGAACGAATGGAACGGACATCTGTTTTTGAACTGGCAGACATTGCCGCTTCTTCCAACGGAGGAAACAATGATCCGTCGCTTCCCAAAGCGAGATTCGTGGGCGAACCGCAGAAGCCCGGTCCCATGCCTTACTGCAAGTATCTGGCTTACGACAGGCAGATTCCTTTCAGCTATCCTCAGCGCACATGGCCGGACAAAAAGATTCTCCGCGCTCCCCGCTGGTGTTCGGTCGATCTGCGCGACGGCAATCAGGCTTTGGTTAATCCTATGGATTCCGAGCGGAAACTGCGTTTTTGGAATCTGCTGGTTTCCATGGGGTATAAGGAAATCGAGGTCGGTTTCCCTTCGGCTTCCGAAACGGATTATGATTTTATCCGGCTTCTTATTGAGCGCGAACTGATTCCGGACGATGTGACGATTGCGGTTCTGACTCAGGCGCGCGAACATCTTATTCGCAAAACATACGAGTGTCTTAAGGGCGCAAAGCGCGCGATTGTTCATTTTTACAATTCTGTTTCCGTTCTCCAGCGCGAAGTTGTTTTCCGCAAAGACAGAGAAGAAATCAAAAAGCTGGCCACCGACGCTGCAAAACTGTGCAAAGAACTTGAAAAAGAAGCCGGCGACATTGATATTTATTACGAATATTCGCCCGAATCTTTCACCGGGACCGAGCCGGAATATGCTGTAGAAGTCTGCGATGCGGTTGTTGACGAAATTCAGGCAACTCCCGAGCGTCCGATTATCATCAACCTGCCGGCGACCGTCGAAATGACAACCCCCAATGTTTTTGCCGATCAGTGCGAATATGTTTCGAGCAACCTGAAAAAACGCGATTCGGTTGTGCTTTCCATTCATCCGCATAACGATGAGGGTATGGCCGTAGCCGCTGCCGAACTGGCTCTGATGGCCGGCGTCGATCGCGTCGAGGGATGTCTGCTGGGCAACGGAGAACGCACCGGAAACGTTGATTTGGTCACCCTCGGACTGAATCTGTTTACGCAGGGAATCGATCCGCAGATTGACTTTTCCGATGTTCCTTCTATCCGCAAGACGGTTGAGTACTGCAATCAGATTAAGATTTCCGAGCGTCATCCGTATGCGGGGAACTTTGTCTTTACCGCATTTTCGGGTTCTCACCAGGATGCGATTAAGAAAGGATTCGAAGCTCGCGAGCTTGCGGCTCAGACTGCGGGCGCGGATATTGACAAATATGTCTGGCTTGTTCCTTACCTGCCTATCGATCCTAAGGATGTGGGCGGAACTTACGAGGCGGTTATCCGCGTAAATTCGCAGTCCGGCAAGGGCGGAATGGCTTATCTGCTGAAGACTAATCATCATATGGATCTGCCTAAGAGACTGCAGATTGAATTTGATAAAGTCGTTCAAAAGTATGCCGACGATACCAAGCGCGAAGTTAAAGACAACGATATATGGCGTCTGTTTAAAGATGAGTATCTTACGGTCGGCGAGGACGGTCAGATTGACGGTCTTTCGCTTGCCTCCGATACTGAAGACAAGCTGAACAGCTGGGGACGTCTCAAGATTCTCGATCTTTCGATGACTGCCGGAATCGGGCAGAAAGACACGGTTCTCAACATGCGCATTCAGGATCGCCTTAATGATGAAGCCGAGCCTGCCGTGAAAGAAATTTCTGCTGCCGGCGACGGTCCGATTGACGCTTTCCTTTCCGCGCTGTCAAACGAACTGGGCATAAAAGTTCAGGTTCGCGACTATGTAGAGCATGCGCTGCGGGAAGGTTCGGACGCGGCTGCCGTAACATATATCGAATGCGAAATCGGCGAAGAATCCGAATCACAGGTTATTTGGGGTGTGGGAATCGATACATCCACTACGCTTTCCTCGCTTAATGCGATTATTTCGGCAATCAACCGCACAATGCGATAGATTGCGCATAATGCATAAATTGTGTTGCGAAGATTTTGCATTGTGCGGATTTTGAGACATGCGGATTTTGCGTTTATTGCGCTCGGCTTTGCAGATTTTGCGCTGTGACCGACTTCGCTGATTCTCAGCCTATTCTCAGCCTATTCTCAGCCTATTGCCGTCCCCACAGTCCGTCCGATCCTCCTATGAGACCGGTATCGGCGGCTGCGGGGAATGTTTCATTTGTCTTGTTTTTTAATATTTCTGACAGATAATTTTTGACAAGCGCCGGAATGTAACCTTCTCCCTGTTCAAATCCGGAAAAGGTCGGAACGGTTTGCGCGCTCCCGTCGCTTCCTGAATTCCAAATTGCCATAACCGTTACTTCCGACGGAGTGTAAACTGCAAGAGAAAGAGCAGTGCCGTCATTTGCTGTTCCGGTTTTTCCGCACAGATTCCGTCCCAAGCCTGCAAGAGCCGCGGCTGACCCTCCGGAGGAAACCGGACCGGTCATGGCTTTGTTCAGCACTGCGATGTCGTAGGAATTGAAAACTTGCTCTCCGATTTTTTCTCCGGTTTTTTCATCTGTTCCGCGACTGTCTGTTTTTCCGCTTTGCGCATTGTCGTCAAAGACGTAAACCTGCTCTTGTCCGGAATTCGGCTGATTTTTCGATGCTGAACTGTTCAGTGACGGCTGCTGTTTTGACGGCTGCTGTTTTGACACAGACTGAACAAAATGCGCTTTTACGCGTCTGCCTCCGTTTGAAAATGCCGAGTACGCCTGCGCGATGTCTTTTACGCAAACCGCATCGTTTCCCAGAATGTTGTACGGCGAATCGGGACTTATTTCGCTGTCAATTCCGGCAGCTTTCGCGATTTTTGCCGTAACTTGAGGAGTCAGACGTTCGTTGACTTCCATAAAAACCGTGTTTACGGACAATGCGGTCGCTTTATATAAATCGATTCTTCCGTAGCTTTTGTCTGCATAATTTTTCATCGGCTGCGAAAGTCCGGCAAACATTCGCGGCGAATTGCCGTTAAAAGTCGTGTTTAAATTCACTTTGTTCTGTATCGCGCCTAAAAGCCCGAAAGGTTTCATAGTCGAACCGGGTTCATAGGACGCTTCGGTCGCATTATTCAGCTGTCTTGCAGAATAATCGTCGCCGGCATACATCGCTTCTATTGCGCCGTCGGCAGAGCGGACTGTCATCGCTCCCGACTGAAGTCCTTCGGGTTCGCTGTAGGCAGTTTTAGAAGCAGAAAGATTCTGAATTGCGTCCTGTTTCGCCTTGTCGATTGAGGTTACTATTCGATATCCCCCGGAATACAGCTGTTCGTTCGTGAATTTGCCCGAAGCGGTCAGTTCTTTCTGAACTTCGCGCAAAATATAGCCCGACCCGCCTGAATCCTCGCCGGAATATGCGCTGTCCGGATTGTCGGAACCGACCGGCTGAGCAGTGTTTGCGATCGCGGCTGCTTTTTGCTCTTCGGTTATGTATCCGTCTTCATTCATAATGCCGATTACGCGCTCATACCTGGTTTTTGCGGCTTCAGGATTGTCAATCGGATTCCAAGCTGTCGGCGCGGGAATTATCCCTGCAATCATGGCTGACTCTTCTAAAGTGAGATTTTGCGCGTCTTTAGCGAAATAAGTCTGTGCGGCCGCCTGGATTCCGTATGCTCCGCGCCCGAAGTAAATTGTGTTCATGTAATTGCACAAAACCGTGCTTTTATCCTGCGATTGCGCGATTTTCATCGCCAGAACCGCCTCGCGCATTTTGCCGAAATACGAATCTGTTTCGCCCAGATAATACCGTTCCGCGTACTGCTGCGTCAGCGTCGAGCCGCCCTGTCGCGTGCCGTGCCTGATGTTGTTGTACAAAGCGCGCGCGATTCCCTGCAAATCCACGCCGTCATTCGACCAGAAAGTGCGGTCTTCGGAGGCGACAATGGCGTTTCCGACATGACTCGGCATTGCAGAACAGTCGGCAATCGTGCGGTTTTGCATTGCAAATTCGCCGATTTTCGTCACTCCGTCGCTGTAGAAAACGGTTGTTTTTTCTGCCACAGCAATCGCGTCGGGCTGCGGGATTTCGGTTGTTGCCCACAAATACGCGAAAAAAGCGCAGAAAAGCGTGAACAGAATCAGAATCGAACGGAAACAGAATCGCAAAATCGGATGTTTTTTCTTGGGTTTTTGGCCGCCCGCATTTGAGTACGCATTTGAGTATGCATCCGGATTTTCACTTATGTATGCGCTTGAATAAGCGGCTGAGCGCGAAGCATTCGCGTATGCGGCATTCGAGTGTGTCGGCCGGTTTTGTGCAGTTCTTCTTATTTTTTTCGCGTAGCTGCTTGCTGTTGTTCTGCTTGCTGTTGTTCTGCCTGCCGCAGTTTTATCAGCGGTTTTTGTGCGCGATGTTTTTGGAGAGATTCTCGCAGTATTTGCGGATTTTCGAGAGGTTCGCTGTGTTGATGTCTTATTTGCTGATGTTTTCTGTGCAGCTGTTCTGACCTCTGCTGTTCTTGTTGACGCTGTTCTTCTGTTCGCTGTTGTTTTTGCCGCAGTTTTATTTGATGCTGTTCTGTTTGACGAAGTTCTGCCGTTCGCCGTCTTGTTTAAAGCTGCTTTGCCTTTTGCTGTTCTGCCTGCAGATGTTTTGCCTGCAGATGTTCGCATGCCTGTTTTTGCGGCAGTATTGCGCCGGTTGGCGCTTTTCTTCGAATTTTCGTTATGTGCGGCCATGATGTTTTATTTTATCGCCTTTCGAAATCCGAAGCTTTTTCCTCTGTTTTTCTGCTGTTTCCTCCTCTGTTTTTCGCTGCAATGCCTGCTTCTGTTTATATATTTGCTGCAAATTCATGCGATTTCATGAAAATTTGTGCGATTCATGCAAATTCGATAATTTGTCGTCAGTTTGCGCTTTTTCAGACGTTTCTCGCCTTGCAATACTCTGTCTCACACTCTTAAATATACACATCATGCTAAAGTGTTGAAACAAGAAACAGGAAAATCAAGTATATTTTCAATGAGGTGTGCCTTACACAAAGCGGCACCCTACCAACCAACATGCTTTGTGAGGAGATACTCATGACGATTCGCGTGGCAATTGCCGGTGTGGGAAACTGTGCATCATCCCTCGTGCAGGGAATCACGTACTACAAAGATGCAAAAGATGATGACAAGATTCCCGGTCTTATGCACACGGTTTTCGGCGGATATCGAGTAAGGGACATTGAGTTTGTAACCGCATTCGATGTTGACGCGCTTAAGGTCGGAAAAGATTTGAGCGAAGCGATTTTCGCTTCAATGAACAATACTTATAAGTTTGCCGACGTGCCGAACCTCGGCGTTGAAGTTTTGCGCGGACCGACCTCGGACGGACTGGGGCAGTATTATCGCGATGTTGTTGACGAGTCTGAAGCCGAGCCGGTTGACGTTGCCTCAAAGCTTAAAGAACACAAGGTTGATGTGCTTATCAGCTATCTTCCCGTAGGTTCCGAAGAAGCTGACAGGCTTTATGCTCAGGCTGCCGTCGATGCCGGTTGCGCATTCGTAAACTGTCTGCCTGTATTCATCGCTTCCGATCCTGAATGGGCTCAGAAGTTCCGCGACGCCGGCGTTCCGATTGTGGGCGACGATATTAAGAGCCAGGTGGGAGCCACCATTACTCACCGCGTTATGGCTCGCCTGTTTGAAGATCGCGGAGTCCGTCTCGATCGCACATACCAGCTTAATGTCGGCGGCGATATGGACTTTATGAACATGCTCGAAAGGTCTCGTCTGGAATCCAAAAAGATTTCTAAGACGCGTGCCGTCACTTCGGTTGTTCCTCACGATATGGACGAGCACAATGTTCACATCGGACCGTCGGATTACGTCGCATGGCTTGAAGACCGCAAGTTTGCTTTTGTGCGTCTCGAGGGCACGACATTCGGCGATGTTCCGCTGAATTTGGAGTATAAGCTTGAAGTATGGGATTCCCCGAATTCCGCAGGCGTTGTAATTGATGCCGTTCGCGCGGCAAAGATTGCGCTCGATCGCGGTTTGGGCGGTCCGATTCTTGCTCCCAGCTCCTACTTTATGAAGTCTCCGGCTGTTCAGTACGAAGACAATGAGGCTCGCGAGCTTGTCGAAAAGTTTATCGAAGGAACTTGCGCCGGCACGAAGGAAGCTCTCGATGCCGACGTAAAAGCTGCGGCAGAAGCCGGCAAGGATGTGTGGCACGCGTAGTTGCGCATAATCGCCTCGCATTCCGCTTTCGAAAAACCTTGCGAAATAATCCCGCTCTGCGCGGGATTTTTTTGTACCGACAGACAGCTGGCGGACAAATTCGGCATTGTTTTCAATGAGCGCGCAAAAGCGTCATTTTGAAAATTGAACATAAATTACATGAATGATAGACTGTTTGACACAGATTTTTAAGGAGCAGATTATGAATGAACAGATCGCTTGTGATTTTAAAGGCGAGATCGTTGTTCCTGCGGGCTTTCAATTTAACGGCGGCAATGCGGGGATAAAAAAACGGGTAAAAAGGATTTCGGTGTTGCGATCGCAGATGAGCCTTGTACTGCTTCTGCTGTATTTACGAAAAACAAGTTTTGCGGCGAATGCATTCCTATCGGGAAAAAAGCGGTAAAAAACGGGGTATTGCAGGCAATCGTCGTGACGAGCGGAATAGCTAATGTTGCTACCGGCAAACAGGGAACAGAAAACGAAATAAGCATAATAGACAAACTTTCAAAAAGCCGGAATATATCTGTCGATGATGTTTTGCCTTCGTCTACGGGTATTATCGGCGTACAGCTGCCGATAGAATCTGTTCTGGAAAGCATGGATGAGATTATCGAAAACGTTTCGCCGGCCTCTTTCATGGATTTTGCCGAATCGATTATCACGACAGACAGCAAAATTAAAATTGAGAACAAGAAAATCGGGGAAGCTGCAATCCTGGCTACGGCAAAAGGCGCAGGCATGATTGAGCCGAATATGGCGACGATGCTTTCATATATTTTCACAGACGCCAAAGTATCTCAGCCGGAACTCGACTTATTGCTGAAGAAAAGCGTTGAGCATTCTTTTAACAGCATGAGTGTGGATACCGATACGTCCACAAGCGACACGGTTGTCATCATGTCAAGCGGGAAATACGAGGTTGACGCGGAAGAATTCGGAAAAGTTCTTGATGAAGTATGCATTTCTCTTTGCAGACAGATTGTTGACGGAGCGGAAGGCGCAAAACACAGAATAGAAGTGACTGTCGCTGATTGCGCTGATGAACGCGCGGCAAAGCTGATCGGCAAATCCGTCGTTAACTCTCCTCTTGTAAAAACTGCCGTTTACGGTTGCGATCCCAATTGGGGACGCATTGTTATGGCTGTCGGAAAGACGGAAGGAGCAGATTTCGATAAGAATAATATAGCGATATCGGTAGGCGACTATTGTATATTCAAAGACGGCAGCGAAGTGTCCGAATCTTTGCCGATGATAAAGAAATATCTTGATTCGGAACACGATATCCGCATAAAGATATCTGTCGGCACGGGAGACTGCGAACATACGGTTTACGGCTGTGATTTGACAGAAGAATATGTGCGCATAAACAGTTATTACAGTACATGAGACAGCACATGAGATTTCAGCGAAACTTATTATGAACAAAATAATGATGCGTATCTTGCGAAGCGAACGCTTTGAGGGATGCGCGTCAAATGTTTTTGCTGCCGATGCGTGCGCACGGATTTAAGAATGTCAAAAATTAAAAAATTTCCGAGTTTGCGTTCGGGATTTCTCGCGAGACCGGTTGCTTATTTACAGAAAACTATTCACAGTTTCGGTCAAACCGGTTAAGCGGATTCCGGTTAAACGGAATTTGATTTAAACAGAAATCATATCGAATGAATAAACCTGAACAGGATGAATAAATTTGAACAGCAAAAAAGCCGGGAAAACCCGGCTTTCGTTTTAATTGGTAGCGGGGCATGGATTTGAACCATGGACCTCTGGGTTATGAGCCCAGCGAGCTACCGAGCTGCTCCACCCCGCGCCGGTCGCTTAAAGCGACAACACAGAAATATTACTGCATTCGCCGGATAATGTCAAACTGCGACACGCCGAGCGTTTACGCACATGCAGTTTCATGCTGCAGTCGCATTAGCATATCTGTCGTCTGCTCTGCGCAAATAAACCTGAATATGCCTTAAATATGCCTTAAACCCGGTGCGCAAACAAGCCGGAATGTGACTTTGCATGACATCTGTGTAACGCGAATCCGGCAGAAACCCGGCAAAAACCTGAAAATTGCCGCATTTGTCAAAGACCTTGCGCGTCGGAACATTAAAATAATTCTTATGCCTGTCAAAATACCTGCCGGATTGCCCGCGCGCGAAGTTCTCGATGCGGAACGAATTTTTGCGCTGGAACACGAAGATGCAGAAAAACAGCAGGTTCGCCCGCTGCGGCTGGTAATTCTGAATCTGATGCCGAAAAAAATCGAGACGGAAACTCAGCTTCTGCGGCTTCTTTCCAAGTCTCCGCTTCAGCTTGACATTGATTTTATGCGCACCGGAACTCATGCGGGCACTCATGTCAGCCGCGATCATCTGCTGAAATTCTATGAAACATTCGACAAATTCAGCAGCAACTGTTATGACGGAATGATTATTACCGGCGCTCCCGTGGAACACCTCGAATTTGAGCAGGTCGACTATTGGGACGAACTGAAAAAAATTATGGACTGGGCGAACAGCCGGGTTTTTTCGGTTGTATACCTGTGCTGGGGAGCGATGGCAGGGCTGTATCACCGTTACGGAGTGCGAAAAAAACCGCTGAAAGAAAAGCTTTTCGGGGTGTATCCTCAGTATCTTCAAGATGAATTCTGCTTTCTTACCAACGGATTCGATGAGATTTCTCTTCAGCCGCATTCCAGACATGCGGGCATAAGCGAAGAAGACATTAAAGCAAATAAGCGTTTGCGGATTTTGACGACCGGACCGCAGACGGGTCCCGGGCTGATTTCGACATCGGATTTTTCCGAGGTTTTCGCAATCGGGCATTGGGAATACGAGAAATACACTCTGGCGCACGAGTATGAGCGCGATATTGCAAAAGGCATGAAAAATGTGCCTTTTCCGCATAATTATTTTCCTTTCGACAATCCGGAAAACGAGCCTGTTTTCTCTTGGAGAGCGCACGCGAATCTTTTCTGGCGCAACTGGCTTAACTGGGTTTACGAAACCACGCCTTACAGGCTGGAGGAAATTCCTTATTTGCGCGAAAAAAGGCTTTTGGGAACTGACAGATCCGTGTTTCATGAGCCGGAAAATCCGCGCAAGGATCGATATTCGATTTTTTTGCAAACCGAGGGAATCGAGAAAACCGCGCGAAACTGCCGTTTGCCTAAGGAGTCGGAAAAGTGATGCGACACGCTTGCGGGCTTTTGTTGTTCTCGGCCGCGGTTAGGAGTAATATTGGCCAATAAGTAAACGCGAGGAGGTTCATATGTTCGGCTGCGACACGCTGATGCTGCGGCATGTTTCCGCCGCGACAATTGCATCCGACGGTCCGGAAATGCCGGGAATAGACGACTTTCTTTTGCCTGAAATTCTGTTTGAAGGCACTCCTTTTGCGATGAACAGGATTATTTTCGTGCGGCTCGTCGCGACTGCCTTAATGCTTTTATTTCTCGGCGTTGTCGCGAAACGCGCGAAAGTTGTTCCCGGACGCTGTCAGGGACTGGTCGAGCTTCTTCTCGATTTTGTCCGAGACAGCATTGTCTACGAGGTAATGGGGGAAATGCGCGGAAAACGCTATGTTCCCATGATTACGACCATGTTCATGACGATTTTCGTCTTTAATCTGTGCGGAATTATTCCGGGGCTTAATATCGCGGCAACGTCGTCAATAGCCATGCCTCTGATGTTTGCGCTGTGGACATTTTTCCAGACCT
Source organism: uncultured Actinomycetes bacterium (assembly GCA_900314875.1). Taxonomy (GTDB): domain Bacteria; phylum Actinomycetota; class Actinomycetes; order Actinomycetales; family Bifidobacteriaceae; genus RUG039. Next base: position 72,762 of record OMWX01000004.1, read on the forward strand.
GGAGAGCTGCAATTTCGACTCAGGGCATCGGAAAATATCTGAAACACGAACTGTGTCCTCCCGGAGTGCCCCCGGCTGCCGCGATTCTTATTGCGCCGCTGCAGTTTTTGGACATAATGGTTGTTCATCCTCTTTCGCTTACAATCCGACTTTTTGCGAATATGGTGGCCGGACATCTGATTGTCGCTTTGTGTTTTACGGCAACTGAGTACTTCCTTGTCGAAACTTTCAGCGCAATGACCGCTGCGGGCGTTCTGACTCTTGCCGGAGGAATTGTCATGACTCTGTTCGAGGCATTTGTCGCAGGTCTGCAGGCGTTTATTTTCTCGACGCTCAGCGTTGTGTATATTAATGCGGCTTACCCCGATTTCGACTGAGACCGGGCGAAGAAACAAAAACAAAATAAAAGATTTTTAACGCAAGTTAAACCAAAAGAAAGGAAAAATCATGGGTAGTGTTCTTGCGGAAATCAGCGGAAGCCTGTCCGTGCTCGGATACGGTCTTGCGGCTCTCGGTCCGGCTCTCGGAATCGGAATCGTAGTCAGCAAGGCTATCGAGTCGACGGCTCGCCAGCCTGAAATGAGCGGCAAGATTCAGAGCCTCATGTTTATCGGCGCGGGTATGATCGAGTTCCTCGCTCTGCTCGGATTCGTTGCGGCCATCATCATTAAGTAATTATTCCGACTGCGAATTTTTGCTTTAAAGGATGAAAGGAGGCGACGTTGTATCAGGCAGAATCTGACGGAGTGGAACTTTTCATTCCCAAGACTTATGACCTTGTCTGGTCTTTTGTCGTGCTTTTGATCGTCGCATTCTTCTTTTATAAGTACTTTATGCCCAAATTCAATGCCGTTTTCGACGAGCGCGCCGAAAAAATCGAAGGCAGGATGAAGAAGGCCAAAAAAGCCGAAGAAGAAGCCGAAGAGAAGAAAAAAGAATACGAAGAGCAGCTTAACAATGCGCGCATAGAAGCTTCGCAGATATGCGAGAAGGCTCGCGGAGAAGCAAACCAGATTGTTTCTCAGGCGAGAGTGCGCGCGCAGGCCGAGGCCGACCAGATTATGACCAATGCGGAAAAAAGCATTGAATCCGGCCGCCGTCAGGCTATGGTCAATCTCAAAAGCGAGGTCGGCACTCTTGCAGTGTCTCTTGCCGGAAAGATTATCGGAGAGCAGCTCAAATCCGATTCCGTTCAAAAATCGGTTATCGATTCGATGATTGACGGATTGGAAGAATCCGAATCCCGCTGAACGCATATGCGTTTTTGATTCGATTGAGGAGGTGAAAAATGCGCGGAGAAACTTCAATACAGTCCACGGCGCGTCTGCGTCGCGAGTTTGCGCCCGCTTTGCGAGACGCCGGACTTGAAGCCGGGAAAGTCGCCGACGAGCTGTTTACGTTCGGAGAGGCTCTTGACGGCAGCGCGGGGCTTCAATCGGCTTTAACCGATCCGTCGATAAGCGACAAGGACAAGCTCAGGCTGGTTTTTGCGATTGCGGGCGATTCGCTGTCCGAACTTACGAAGGATATTCTCGCCCGGATCGTGCATTGCCGATGGAGTCTTTCCAGACATATCGCAAGCGCTTTGGAAGATTTGGCAGTTGATGCGGTTTTGTATCAGGCCGATGCTCAGGGCGTGAAAGGAAGAAAAATAGCAGCCCAGCTTTCGCAGCTGCGTTCTGTTCTTTTGAACATGCCGGAATTGCGTTCGGCATTGTCGGATGAATATTCGACTTGGGAAAACCGCGTTCATCTTCTTCAGACGGTTCTTAAAGATTCGGGAATTCAGCCGACGGCTATGGAACTGGCAATGCGCGCCACGCGAAATCTGCGCAACAGGCGTTTTATTTCCACGCTGCAATGGCTTATCGAAAGAATTTGCGAGCACAGCGGGGAAATGGTTGTTACCGTGACAACGGCAACGCCGCTGCATGACGAGCAGATCGAGCGTCTTGCGGGCATTTACGAGAAGAAGCTCGACAGACCCGTCCACCTGACGATGGTTGTCGATTCGTCGGTTATCGGCGGCATGCGCATACAGTACGGCGCGTCCGTTATCGACAACACGGTTGCGGCGCAGCTGCGCGGACTTAAAAAGAAAATAGTATTGAAATAAAGCAGACAAAAGGAGCGGTCATGGCAGAATTGACCATTGATCCTGCGGCAGTGCGCCGGGCTCTCGACGAATTTATAGATTCATATTCGCCGACTGACAATCCGGCGGAAGAAGTCGGTTATGTGCGAACAGCCGGAGACGGAATCGCGCATGTCGAAGGTCTTCCCGGATGCATGGCAAACGAATTGCTTACATTTGAAGACGGAACTTTGGGTCTTGCGTTCAATTTGGACGCGCGCGAAATCGGAGTTGTCGTACTCGGTGATTTCGCGGGTATCGAAGAAGGTCAGGAAGTTCGCAGAACAGGCGAAGTCCTTTCCGTTCCGGTAGGCGACGGTTATCTGGGGCGCGTTGTCGATCCTTTGGGACGTCCGATTGACGGTCTGGGCGATATCAAAGCTGAAGATCGCCGCATTTTGGAAGCGCAGGCTCCTGACGTAATGCACCGTCATCCGGTTGACGAGCCTATGGAAACGGGTATCAAGGCAATCGACGCGATGACCCCGATAGGACGCGGACAGCGTCAGCTTATTATCGGCGACCGTCAGACGGGAAAAACCGCCATCGCAATAGACACGATTATTAACCAGAAAGCAAACTGGGAATCCGCAGATCCTTCAAAACAGGTTCGATGCATATATGTTGCCGTCGGACAAAAGGGAACTACAATCGCTTCGGTTCGAGGCGCATTGGAAGAAGCAGGCGCGATGGAATATACGACAATCGTCGCTTCTCCCGCTTCTGATTCCGCAGGATACAAATATATTGCTCCTTACACCGGTTCTGCAATCGGACAGCACTGGATGTACAACGGCAAACACGTTCTTATCGTTTTTGACGATTTGAGCAAACAGGCCGAGGCTTACCGTTCGATTTCGCTTCTTTTGCGTCGTCCGCCGGGGCGCGAGGCATACCCCGGAGACGTTTTCTATCTGCATTCGCGTCTGCTTGAGCGCTGTGCGAAGCTGTCTGATGATTTGGGCGGCGGCTCAATGACCGGTCTGCCGATTATCGAAACGAAAGCAAACGACGTTTCCGCATACATTCCGACCAATGTAATTTCCATTACCGACGGTCAGATCTTCCTTCAGTCTGATTTGTTCAACGAGAATCAGCGTCCGGCAGTCGACGTGGGAATTTCGGTTTCGCGAGTCGGCGGAGCCGCGCAGACAAAGGCTTTGAAGAAAGTCAGCGGCACTTTGAAGATTTCACTGGCGCAGTATAAGTCTTTGGAATCATTTGCGATGTTTGCATCCGATTTGGATGAGGCTTCCAAAGCGCAGCTTACTCGAGGCGCGCATCTTACCGAATTGCTCAAACAGCCGCAGTTCTCGCCTTACGGTTCGGAAAGTCAGGTTGTTTCGATTTGGGCGGGCACTCACGGAAAGCTCGACGATCTCGAACTGACAGACGTGCTTCGATTCGAGAACGCAATGCTTGACTATATCGCGCATAATACCGACATTCTCGACACGATTCGCAATACCGGAGATTTCACTTCCGAAACAGAAGAAAAGCTTGAAAAGGCAATTGAAGAATTCCGCGAAACGTTTATTAAGGGCGACGGTCAGCCGCTGGTCGCAAAGGATGATTCCGAACAGAATCATATAGAAGTCGAGCAGGAAAAGATTGTCCGTTACGCATCTGCCGAAGCGGAGGACAAGTAAACATGGGATCTCAGCTCGCATTCAAGTCGCGCATCGCCTCTACGGCTTCCTTGGAAAAAATTTTCAAGGCGCAGGAGATGATTGCCTCGTCGCATATAACCAAAGCGCGTGACGTTGCTTTGAGTGCGAAGCCGTATTCCGATGCGATTTTCGATGCCGTGCGCGTTTTGGCTTCTCATGAGCATTTGGATCATCCGATTGTCAACAGAAGAGAAGACAATCCGCGCGTGGCTGTTCTTTCGATTACTTCGGATCGCGGAATGGCGGGTGCGTACACGTCGTCCATTATTAAAGAAACCGAGTTTCTGCTTTCGAGACTTGAAGAGTCCGGACGCGAACCGCAGCTGTACGTGTACGGAAGACGCGGAGTCACCTATTACAAGTATCGCGGCCGAAGCGTTGCCAATACTTGGGAAGGTCATACCGACGCCCCCGGAGTTGAAACGGCAGACGAGATTTCGCAGGCTCTTATCGACGCATATATGAAGCCGGGAACAGAAGGCGGCGTGTCCGAACTTTATATCGTGTACACCGAATTTGTGAATATGGTTTCGCAGCAGGTTCGAATAATTCGAATGCTGCCCGTGCAGATTGTCGACGAGGGCGACGCGATTATCAAGCCTTACAGGGCTCACGCGGCTGCTCCTTTGAAACGCGCCGACATAGAGCAGGCTGCCGAAGCGAATGCTCAGGCGGCTGCAAACGGCGGAATTTCTGATGAAAAGCCCGTCGAAATATGTCCTTTGTACAATTTCGAGCCGAGTCCCGACGAAGTTCTCGACCGCGTGCTTCCGCAGTATGTGCGCGCAAGAATTCACGAATGTCTTTTGACGTCGGCCGCGTCGGAAACGGCAAGCAGGCAGAATGCAATGCATACCGCAACCGAAAATGCGCATAAACTTATCGACCTTTTGACAAGAAAGCTTAATGCCTCCAGACAGGCTTCCATCACTCAGGAACTGACAGAAATCATCGGCAGTGCGGACGCGCTGAACACAGAAGAGGAATAGGACGCTATGACACAGGAAAAAACCGGAACGGTTCAGAAAACGGCGGAATCGGGCAATGCCGAAAATCGCGGCCGTATTGTTCGAATCCAGGGTTCCGTACTTGATATCGAATTCCCGACCGGACAGCTGCCCGATATTTACAATGCGCTGACCGTGGAAGTCGGCAATACGGGCAAAAAAGAAGAAGGAAGCTCTTCTGCGACCATTACGCTTGAGGTTGAAGAGCATATGGGCGACAGTATCGTTCGCGCGGTTGCTTTGAAGCCGACGGACGGTCTGGTTCGAGGCGCGGTCGTATACGATACGGGCGGTCCGATTAAAGTTCCGGTCGGCGATGTGACAAAAGGTCATGTTTTCGACGTAACCGGACGCATTCTCAATACAAAGCCCGGCGAAAATATCGAAGTAAAAGACAAGTGGGCAATCCACCGCACTCCGCCGGCTTTTGATCAGCTCGAATCGAAAACCGAGATGTTCGAAACCGGAATCAAGGTTATCGACCTTCTTACTCCTTATGTGCAGGGAGGAAAAATCGGTCTGTTCGGAGGAGCCGGAGTAGGAAAAACCGTTCTGATTCAGGAAATGATTCAGCGAGTCGCTCTGAATCACGGCGGCGTGTCCGTTTTTGCCGGCGTCGGCGAGCGTACCCGCGAGGGCAACGATTTGATCGGCGAGATGGAAGAAGCCGGCGTTCTTGAGAAAACCGCTCTCGTGTTCGGTCAGATGGATGAGCAGCCGGGAACCCGTCTGCGCGTTCCGCTTACCGCGCTGACAATGGCGGAATACTTCCGCGATGTGCAAAACCAGGACGTGCTTCTGTTTATCGACAATATTTTCCGATTCACTCAGGCGGGTTCGGAAGTATCCACGCTTTTGGGACGAATGCCCTCCGCTGTGGGTTATCAGCCTAATCTGGCTGACGAAATGGGCGCTTTGCAGGAGCGAATCACTTCAACGCGCGGTCATTCGATTACGTCTCTGCAGGCTATTTACGTTCCTGCTGACGATTACACGGATCCGGCTCCGGCAACCACATTCGCTCATTTGGATGCTACAACCGAGCTTGCGCGAGACATTGCGGCCAAAGGTATTTATCCCGCCGTAGATCCGCTTGCTTCCACATCGCGAATTCTCGATCCGCGATATGTAGGAAAAGAACATTATGAGTGCGCGAACCGCGTAAAAGCGATTCTGCAGCGCAACAAGGATTTGCAGGACATTATTGCTCTGATCGGTATCGACGAGCTCAGTGAGGAAGATAAAACCACGGTTGCTCGCGCCCGCCGAATTGAGCAGTTCCTCGGACAGAACTTCTATGTCGCCGAAAAGTTTACCGGCCGTCAAGGTTCATTTGTTCCGGCTGAAGAAACCGTCGAAGCGTTTACGCGCATTTGCAACGGCGTTTACGATCATATTCCGGAGCAGGCATTCTCAGGCATCGGCGGTATCGACGATCTGGAGAAGAAGTGGCATGAGATGAAGAAGGAACTTGATTCCTGATGAGCGAAAAAACATCTGAATCAGCCGCGCTTCGTGCCGGAGACAAGACGATTAAAGTGAATATCGTTTCCGAAACTAAACCGATTTGGAAAGGAACGGCGTATTCTGCCGTTATACCTGCGGTCGGAGGGCAGATGGGCGTTTTGCCGAATCATGAGCCTTTTATTCTGCTTTTGAATGCGGGAGAAATTAAGGTTTACGGTCAGTCGGGACAGACTTACCGTTTTAACTGTGAATCGGGTTTTGCGTCCTTTGACACAAATTCGCTTACGGTTGCCGTTGCCGACTGCAGCGATAATCTCGATGATGTTTCAGAGAAAGAGTAAGTTGCGGCTGAGCAAAACGCCGCCGCTTGAAATGCGGCCGGATAAAACAGCGCTGCGAATGCTCTAAGCGAATATCGCAGGCGGACATTGCAAGAGAACACTGCAGACAAACAAGGTGCAAGCGAGATAATTAAATGAGAATAATAGTGGCAGACTGCTCGGCTCAATATACCGGACGATTGAATGCGACTTTGCCTTTTGCAAAGCGGGTTATTCTGGTTAAAGCCGATCAGTCCTGCCTTATTTTTTCGGAGCTGGGTTCGTATAAGCCTCTTAATTGGATGACTTCTCCGTGCAAACTGCGCGAAATAGAACCCGGACACAAGCTGTATGACAGATTTGTGCGTCAATTCGGATTTGAAGAGAACAGCGATGTCAAAGTAGGATCGGAAGCTGAAGCAAATATCGAGGCGCCTGAGCGGGCGGAAGCCGAAACTGAGCCCGCAAAAGAGACTGAATTCGGCAAATCAGGCAAAACAGGCAAAACTGCCGAATACAAAACAGCCGTTTGCAAACCCGAAAAATTTCTTCGTTCTGCTGCTGACAAAACAAATGACGAGCTTTTAATCGCGCTTTATTCGGTGTATTCAGACAGCGAATATGATTTGGGGACGGATCCCGGCGTTATAAAAGACGGCGTTGAAGCGCATTTGCAGAAATTCCTCGCAGAACAGATTGAACGCATAGGCAAGGGCGCGAAACTTGTGCGCAGAGAATATCCGACCGCAATCGGTCCGGTGGATATCATGGCAGTCGACGGACAAGGAACGCATGTTGCCATTGAAATTAAGCGCAACGGCGGAATTGACGGAGTGGAACAGCTGACCAGATATTGCGAATTGCTTAACCGGGATCCGCTTTTGGCTCCCGTTCGCGGGATTTTTGCTGCTCAGACAATAACCGCGCAGGCAAGAGTTTTAGCGCAAGATCGAGGTTTTGAATGCCTTATTCTCGATTATGACGAGATGAAGGGCACTGATTCTGATGAAGTTACGCTGTTTTAATCAATTTAAGGTGTCTGATAAAGGCGTTTAATCTGTTTAAGCGCAAGAAACGCGCCTGATGCAAGAAGTGCGGCGAATGCGAGCGATGTGAAAGTTGCGGCGAAATAAAACGAATATGCCGGATAAGCCGAATATAAAAGCCGGCGGCAGTAAGAAATTATACTGCCGCCGGCTTTTGCGAATCCTTACGGATTCTGCATTATCGCGCTATCAGTACGCGTCGAGAATATCCACGACGAAGAAAAGAGTCGAATTGGCCGGGATTTTATTTTGCTCCTGATTGCCGTATCCCAAAGAAGGCGGAATAACAAGCAAAACCTGCGAACCGACTTTCTGGCCCGCAAGACCTTGTTGCCATCCGGCAACAGTATTCTTTAGCTTGAATGATGCCGGCGAAGGAGTTATGTCGGAATTCGTGTTTTGTCCGCGTTGCCATGACGAATCAAACAAAGTGCCGTCTGCAAGCCAGCCGGAATAATGCACGGTAATTTCGTCGTCTGCTTCGACTGCCTTTCCGTCGCCTTGCATAAGCGGCTGTACGACAAGAGAATCACCGGCTGTATATCCGTTCATGTCTATAGACGGTTCTCCGTTGTTCGCCAGAGTAATCTTGGGCAAATTGTCGGGAATATCGTTTACTTTTTCTCCCCATGCGCGAGTTGGAATCGTCTTTGCAGAAACGATTGTAAGAATATTGATGTAACCGTTTGTCGATGACAGGCCTTCTGCAGAAGCTGTGCTCGAATCGGAAGAATCTTTTATTCCTATTGCGAGAGAGGTATTGATTTTCAAACCTTTAAACATGTTGTAAAACTCTTCCGCCATGCTTTCTTTCGTAAGGCGGGTTGAGCAGTCGAGATTGTTGGAAGACCAAGTTTCTGTCAATTCCTTGCCGGTAGAAGCATCTACCATAATCTGGTGTAAGCACACGCTTTGCCCGTCTTCCAGCACATCTCCGTTGCCTTCCTGAACAACCTTATGCTCCTTGTCTTTTACGGTAATCGGAGGCTTGCTGATGGAAACGCTCGGTTTCTCGCCGAGAGTTCCGGTGACGTTAAGACCTTTGAAAACGGAATCGCTTTCGCTTACGTCTCTGCCGTCGGCACAGCCTGCTGCCGTAAAGCAGGCTGCTGCGGCGAAAACTGCTGCCGCAACTCTGACAAAACTCTTTTTTCTAGTAGACATGCTTTCTACTTTAGCGACCTGACATGAATTTTAATAAATGAATTTAACAATGTGCATCAATTTTCCCTTTATCGCCGGCAGAAAAAATTGAGAAGATGGTTTAAAAGAGTGTAAAATGTATCAGGTTATGGAAGATTCAGGTAATTCTAATTCAGGTTCAGGCTCGGACGCGAAGCGCAGATTCAGCGACGGCTTCGTGTTTAACGAGGCTATCTCCGGAGTAATATTTCCGGATGAAATTGTTGATGTCAGCGAAACCGCCGACAGTATTTTTGGCGTGAAACCGGAAGAAGAAAAGTCGGAAAAGAAGCGCAAGGGAAGATTTTTCCGGCAGTATTCGCGCGATGACTCGAATGTTCAGAATACGCAAGAGCAGCAAGAACAGCAGGCGCAACAGGCGCAGTATCAGGCACAGCCTGATTTCTCTGCTGTTCAGAATGCAGCGAATATTCAAGGCGAATCGAATGTTCGCAATGACGAAAATATTCAGGATGCGAATGAAAGCGCGATTGTCGAAGACGAAGTGGTCGAAGCGCAGTTTATTGACGACCTCGAAGATGCTCAAAGCAGCGATTACGCTTCAGATTCCGATTTTGAAGAGGAAGCTGTCGTAGTTGATATTGAGCAGGATGAATACGAAAACGATTCTGATTCGCATATTGCGAATTTGCGCGGGAAAAACTCGATTGAAAGCAATGATTCTGCGCTCGCAATCGAAGCATATCCCGCTCAAACAGCATCTGCAGCGCACTCCGAAGCGGAATCTTCCAAAGGACAGATTGCTGAACAATCTGAAGAATATGATGCAGTTCAGATTGAAGAGCAGGACAAAAACGCGGCAGAAATTACGCCGGGGGATGCGGATGAGACCGCATCTGAGCAGGCTGTTCAGAATGCTGTTGAAAATGCGGTTGTTTTGGAAGAACTGCCTGAAGAAGAAACAGAACAGCCGCAGCAGGAAGAGCCTGTTTCCGATCTGTTCCCGAGTTTTGATCAAATACCCGATAAGCTTCCGTCGAATGAATCCGAGAACGGCGAAAATTCGGGCAAAGCAGAGTCTCAAACAGCGGAATATGCACAGTTTGAAACATCGGACGAAACAGATAATGCGTTTGCCGAAAGTTCCGACACGGAAACCGGGGCGAAAGTCAATGCAAAAGACGATTCTGATGTCGACAGTTTTGCTCGCTCAAACAAAGAATCGTCTGACGTTCAGAAATCCGAAGAAGCCGATTCCTCTCCGACGATTTCCAATTTTGCTTTGGCTCTGCAGGGCAATAACAAAAAGCAAAGCCGCAGAATTAAAATCATGCGAAAAATCGTCGCCCCGATTTTTGCAGTCTGCGCTTTTGTTCTGCTTGCAGTCGGCATTCTTAACATAACCGTTTGGAAACCTTCAAAGAACGTTTCTGTGTCGCTTAAATCTGTCGGAACGCGCTATGCGTTTGTCGACTCGCATGTTCTTTCGCTTTTGGATTCGTCGGTCAGCGTAACTGTTTCGAGTGAAAATACGGGCACGGAAGTATGCATTGCTTCAGCTTCCCGTTCGGATGCTCAGGCTTGGGCAAAATTGTCGGGCTATACCTCGATTGACGGTCTGAATTCGTGGGATTCGCTTAAATCCTCCGAAGTCAGATCGCAGGATTCGTCTGCATTGCAGAATGCCGTTGCTTTTAAGGATTCTGATTTATGGAGGACAATCGAATGTTCTGCAACAACCGTAAGTTTTACGAATTACAGGGTTGAAGCAAATTCTGCGCTTCTTATCGATACGGCAGCCGCTGCGCAGGTCACGGAATCGAATGCGAAATCAAACGCGAAAATAACTCTTCAATGGCAGCGAGAGCAATTGCCCGATTACGGCACGCCTCTGTTCTTTGCTGCGGGAATTGCGGCCGTTCTTGCGATTTTGGCGGCTACAGTTTTTGCCATGGAAGTTAAGCACAATCAGCAGAAAAAAGGCTTCCGTGCTCTTCTGCATTCTGATCTGGGTTCTCGCTCTGCAAAAGGTTCGGGTCGCCACAGCATAGGTTCTGTTGCCGAATCTATTATTTCCGATGATGAGGATTCGAATAATTCGAATGCTCAGGAGGGCGCCGGAAGCTCATCTGCGGAAGAACAGATTCCGATCGGACAGGTAACAGGGCAGTATTCGGTTAAAGATTTGCATGAATACTTTGTGCGCTTTAATGAAGAGAATCCCGATGCCATCAATGCGGAAACGCTTCAAACAGAATCCGGAAGCGCAGAGTCTGATAATAATGTCGCAGGCGATGCAAAAATCGCTGAATCGCAGCCGGGCTCAGATAATGCAATATCTGATAACTCGGCGTCTGATAATACGACATCTGACGATACTGCGTCTGACGATGCAGTGCCTGACGATGCAGCGCCTGACAACAGCAAGCCTGCAAACGTCGAAACTGCAAATGATATCGAAAATACGGGAGAAGAAAAGTAACATGCGCTATGCGAAGAGAAAGAAAATCTCGGCGGCGAAGGTTGCGAGTCTTGCTTTAACCGGTCTGTCGATAACCGGTTTGTCCTTAACTTGTCTTTGCGCTTGCGGCGAACCGCTGCCGAGCGGACAAAATTCTGCGCTTTCTGTGACAAAAAACATTGCTTTGACTGTCGATCAGGAATCGAGAATCAGAACAAAAATTCTCGAATCGATAGCGAAGGCGGACGAAACTAAAAACGCTGAAATGCTGAAAAATGTTATGTCCGGACCGGCTTTGGCGATTCGCTCAAGCCAGATTAAGGTTGCAAGCGTCGGAAATATGGATTTGGATCCGACTTCGGTGATTCCCAAAGAAAGCAGCCAGCAGATAATCCCGATAACAACAGATTTTCCGCGCACTTTCATGACAATCACGACCACTACCGAGGATCAGCAGTCGCAAAGGCTTTTGGTTTTCAAACAGGAATCCGTGACTGAAAATTATAAGCTGTGGGCTGTATGCCGTCTTGTGCAGAATGCGAAAATGCCGTCTTTCAACGTTCCCGCGACGGGTTCTCGGGTCGGGGCTTCTGATGATTCCGGACTTGTCATGACGCCCGCGGCTGCCGTGGAAGCATACACCGACCTGCTTAACAAACAGGATGAAAGCGAATACAAATCCGCATTTGAAGACGATTCTTTCAGGACGCAGCTTATGGCGCGTTCTGCGACGATTGTCACGGGTCTGAGTCAGAGCGGAGGCGTGGTCGAAACCGATTATGCGGCAAATGCGGAAAACATACAGGTTATTCGCGATGCGGACGGCGGCGATTTGGCAGTTGCGCAGATTGATCTGACCGAAACTCGAACCGTGGGATCGGACAGGAAATCCAAGCCTGCTTCTGCTGCAGAAAATGCGCTGTTTTCGGGCGAAACAACATCAGTGCTTGAGGCTAAGTATACTGCGGTTGTCGCATTGTCGATTCCCAAACAGGGATCTGAGGATTCGAAAATCAGAATTGTCGCGGCCGAATATCATCCGGTAAGCATTGTGGCGAAATAGATAACAGCCGCAAAATAAAGCATTGCGGATCGCTGCAAAGAAATTGCCGCAAAGAAAATCGCTGCAAGGATAATCGCTGCAAGGAAAACATAGTCGAGCCGAAAAGTCGATAAATCCTTTCGAAAGGAACAAAATGTCTGACGCAAATACGCCGTTCAACCCCGGTCTGTCTTTTGCCGGAGCTGTGGACTTGGAAGCCGTAAAACACCGCGTTGAAGCAAAGGAAGGCGAGCCTCTCGGCGCTCCGGCAGCTTCCGGATGGGTTGTCGATACGACCGAGGCGCTTTTTGAATCAGTTATCCGCTCTTCGTCGCAGTATCCGGTTTTGCTTCTTTTATGGACGAAATCCGACGATCGCTGTTTCGGAATTGCGAGGGTTTTGGGCGAGGCAGTCAACGCTGCTGAAGGCAGGATATTGCTTTCGCGCGTCGATATTGAAGAATCTGCTCAGATTGCTCAGGCTTTGAGAGCTTCGGCGATTCCGTCTCTTTACGCGATTTTGTCCGGCCGTCCGGTTCCGCTTCTGCAAGGTATTCCTTCTGCAGATGAGCTTGAGCAGCTTTCTCAGGCTCTTGTTCCGCAAATCATTGCCTCGGCCGAACAGTCTGGAATTTCAGGAATTGCGCCGCGTTTTGACAGTTCCGAAACAGAAGAAACGTGCGAAAATCCGACAGGCGGCGAAGAAAGAGCAGAAACTGTTCCTCAGGCTCATCTGAAAGCCGACAATCTTGCAAAGTCAAGGCAGTATGAGCTTGCTGCCGAAGAATACTCAAAACTTATCCGGCAGGATCGGAATGATTTGAGAGCGGTCAAAGAAAGAGCGAAATGCCTTCTTTTGTCGCGCAGTGCGGAAGCTGACATTGCATCCGTAAGATCAGCCGCGGCTGACAATCCTGACAGTCTTGAATCTCAGCTTGCGGTTGCGGATATTGATATGCTCGGAGGACAGATTGAGGATGCTTTTGCCCGTCTGCTGGATTTTCTTGCGTCGCATAAATCCGAAATCGAGCCGATTCGCGAAAGACTGCTTGAATATTTCGCAATTCCCGACAGTGCGGATCCGCGTGTTGCGAAAGCTCGTCGGCGTCTCGCGACACTCATGTACTGATTCGTGCCCGGCATGATGTAGAATTGCCATTTGTCTCGGGTTTGTAGCTCAGCGGATAGAGCGTCTGTCTCCGGAACAGAAGGTCGAGGGTTCGATCCCCTTCAAACCCACAGGTTTATTGTTCGCGCGGCGCCGAAAGTCCGTCCATAAGATTCCGGTGAAAGAAATCTGCTGAAAACAGCCGGACTGTACGGTTTCGCAAAGTTTATGAAAGGACAAAAATGATGTCGGAATCAAACAGTATTGAGCAAATAGTCGCAGACAACGCACCGCAGGCTTTGGGAGCATACAGCCAGGCTGTGAAAGCAAACGGTTTCGTATTTGTTTCAGGTCAGCTGGGAATTGATCCGCAGACCGGCAAGCTCGCGGGTGATACGGCAGAAGAACAGGCTCGGCAGGCTTTGAAAAACGTATCGAATATCCTTCAGGCAGCAGGAAGCAGCGTCGAAAAAGTTGTAAAAGCGACGATCTATATGCATGATGTCGAAGATTTTACAAAGATTGATGCAGAATATGCCGCTGTTTTCAAGACTTCTCCGCAACCCGCGCGCGCAGCATTCGGAGGCAATAATCTGCCCAAAGGCGCTCTTGTTGAGATTGAAGCGATAGCGGTTCAGTAAAAAAGCAGCGAGAGCGGCGAAAAGCAAAGTCCGCGAAAAAAGTCCGAGAAAAACAAAGTATACCAAATTTGCATAGGCTTAAAACAGCATCAGAAACGGCATAGAAAAATGACAACAGAACAACAGCACTGTCAGAAGCAACGTTCCGATATAAAACCCTGTCCTGCCATAACTCTTCCGAATCGCGATGATTTTGATACCGAAGAACAGTGGAGAAGCGCGTGTCTGGACAGTCTTTTTTGGCAGATTGTTTCGGTTCGTTCAGTTTCCGGCGAAGAAGGTCCGCTTGTTGACGCGGTTGAGAATTTCCTTGCGTCTTTTTCTCATTTGAATGTGTTTCGACACGGGGATACGGTTGTGGCTTCGACTTGTCTGAACCGCGATCGCAGAGTTATTTTGTGCGGGCATCTGGATACGGTTCCGGTAATTGACAATTTCCCTCCGCAATGGCTTGAACCCGGCGACGAAAGAATTCTTGAACAGATATCGGAAAAACGCCCGAATGATCGCGTTTTGTGGGGCAGGGGAACGTCGGACATGAAAGCGTCGGACGCGGTTTTCCTGTTCCTTGCAGCTTTTCTTGACAAGCCGAAATGCGACATAACATACGTTTTTTATGATAATGAGGAAGTTGAGGCTTCGAAAAACGGACTGGGAAAGCTTGTCGCTGCTCATCCCGAGAAGGTTCTGCCCGCAGATTTTGCCATTATCGGAGAACCTACCGACTGCGCAATCGAAGGCGGCTGCAACGGCACGATTCGCTTTGATGTTATTTCGCACGGAGTCGCGGCTCATTCGGCCCGGGCATGGATGGGCGAAAACGCTATTCACAAGGTTGCCGGAATTCTTGCGCGTCTTAGCGAATATGAGCCTGAAACGATTTCAGTTGACGGGCTTGACTATCGCGAAGGACTTAATGCGACGCTTATTTCGGGCGGAACAGGCACTAATGTGATTCCTGACGAATGCCGCGTTCACATAAACTACCGTTTTGCTCCCGACAAGACTTTGAAGCAAGCGAAAGCTGTTATGATCGGAGAAGACTGCGAGGCTGAACTTGCAAACGGAGAACATATTGCCACCGGCGGCTTTTTTGCGGGCTTCGGCATCGAAATGAAAGATGAGAGTCCGTCTGCCAAACCGGGGCTTTTGTCTCCGATTGCGCAGTCGCTGATTGAAAGAGTTCGCAGCCGCTTCGGGGTTGAGCCGTCCGCAAAGCTGGGCTGGACTGATGTTGCCCGTTTTTCCTCGCTGGGAATCCCCGCCGTTAATCTTGGCGCGGGTTCTGCCCTTTTGGCGCATAAAGCCGATGAGCAGGTGCCTCATTCGGATTTGACGGATATGGCCGAAGTTTTAATTGACTGGCTGCAGTCCTGAAAATGCGAAACCGGCCGGCTGAATCGGCTGTTTCAAGAGCGCGGTGAGATTTTTTTGCATTTTTGTGGCATACTGGAATTTGGCGGTTCTGCATAATCGCACTTTGCGCGAGGCGTCGATCCCCTTTCACGGCTGGAAGCGACGGTATCCGTCCGCGCCTGACAGACTTTTGCAGGAGAGCTCGGACTTTAATGCGTTTAATTTGCGGCGAATCGAATATGCCGCGCGTATGCCGGGCCTGATTTTGGGGATATAATGCAGTGTATTCCTTAGGAGAATTGTGTCTGATTTGAGTATGTCCGATTCGGGCAGCGAAGCGAAATCCAAAAAGGAAAACGCAGAGAAAACAGGTTACGAATTGCCAAGGCGCAGAAGAATAGGGCGCAGAGTGGTAAGAACGGCCGGAGCGGCGGGAGCGAAACTTCCTGTAGTGACTGACGACCCGTCGGACGCAGCATTATCAGGAACTGCCGAGTCCAAAGCTGCCGAGTCCAAGACTGCCGAGTCTGAATCTGCCGAATCTAATGCTTTCGAGTCTGAGGCTGAGCCGAAAAAAAATAATGCGGTCAGTGCGAAAGTGCCGGAAAAGCGCAAGCCGGCAAGAAAAATGCAGTCTAAAGCCGATAAAGAACGCGAAAAGCGTCTTGAGTCTATTGCAGCGCAATTCTTTACAGATTCCGGCATAGAAATGCCTGATGTCGAAAAGCGGGAAACAGATTGCACTTCCCGCAGGACGGCTTCGGCGGCTTCAGATGCGAAATCGGCGGCAAAATCTTCATCTGCGGATGACAGTTCTGAAAATGCTGTTTCTGTGAATGCGTTTTCGGTGAATGCTGCTTTGGAAAAAGCTTCCATGCAGAGAAATTCAAAGCAGAGAACCTCATTGCAAAAGACGTCAGAGCAAAAAACATCGGTACAAAAATCATCATTGCAAAACGAGCCGGCTTTGAAAACGGATATCAGCGCGAGAGATGAAAAAGAAAACAGAAGAAATCGCGCTTCGGTTAAAGCCGATTTCGGTCAAATGCTGTTCTCGTCTGGAAACAGCGAACGCGAATCTGCCGTGCGCGGCGGCAAAAAACCGATGATGTCTCTTCTTTTTCAAGAGCCTGTTATTCCCTCGTCTTCAAGAGGTTCAGGATCGCGCTCTGTTGTATCGTCAATTGCGGATTCGAATAATTCTGAAGCTGCAAAATCGCAGTTTTTGACGAATGAGGATTCAGCCGGATCGGATTCGAGAACCGACACGAGAAGGAGCGCGGAATCCGGCTTGAATGCATCAGCCGGCAAATTCGGTTCTTTTGGCAGAAAAAACAGATATGATGATCGCAAAACCGTCGATTTTTCATACTCAAAAACTCGTTCTCGCAAGAAAACAGATTCTGAACAGGCGCGTTTTAATAATGTGCCTGACGAAGAAGAATTGCGCTTGCGACGCGAGCTTGCCGAAAAGAATGCGCGAGAAGCACAGGAAACTCGCCCCGAGCGCATGGCTCGCCTTGAGTCTGATTTTTCTGAAGAATTTCGCAATCGCAAAGGCCGTCGTCTGAATGCTCAGGAACGCAGGGCGGCAGCGGAAGTCGGCAAGATTGAAAATGATTTGCGGCTTGACGATATTACATATTCTCCGATTGCAAAAAGATCCTTCGACAAAACTTTTGCAAATCAGACGGACTCAGTTAAAACCGATTCTTCCGATTTGTCCGACATGAACTCAGCTGCGGGAATAAGCTTCCGCCGCAGAAATCGCTCCGCAAGAGCTGATATTTCAGGCAGAGCCGACAATTCTGGAGCAGCAGACAAGAAAGCCGGACGCAATGCGCGTATTGAGCCGCGCAAATCCGCATTCGCAAAGGACGTCAATTCCGATTTGACCGAGGAATCTTCCGCAGATTCAAACGTGATGTACCGCCGTCACCGCTCTCAGAGAATCAGCATTGACACTGATTCTGAGGAAACCTCGGTCGTATCCCGCCGCCGCAGGCGTCATCGTTCGGGCAAAACGGATTCTGACCCGATGCTTCGTTCGCGCAAGCAGCAATATATCGATGAAATTACTGATATTGAGGGTTCTACGCGTCTGGAAGCAAAAAGACAGCGGCGCAGGGACAATCGTCGCGACAGAGCGCGTCAGTCGCTGATAACCGAGCAGGATTTCCTGGCTCGCCGCGAAGTGGTAAATCGATTCATGGTCGTGCGCGAGAAAGAAAAGCACACGCAGATTTCCGTTATCGAAGACGACATTCTCGTTGAACATTACATTTCCGACATTGACGAAGTTTCGGCAGTGGGCAATATTTACCTGGGACGTGTGCAAAACGTTCTGCCCAGCATGGAAGCGGCTTTTGTCGACATCGGACAAATGCGCAACGGAGTTTTGTATGCCGGGGAAGTTAACTGGGATACGACCCGTTTGGAGGGCAAGCCCGGAAGAATCGAGCTGGCTCTTAAATCCGGAGACCCGGTTCTTGTTCAGGTGACGAAGGATCCGATAGGTCATAAGGGAGCCAGATTAACATCTCAAATTACTCTGGCCGGGCGTTTTCTCGTGCTTGTTCCGTCGGGCGGAATGACAGGCGTGAGCCGCAAGCTGCCCGAGCGCGAACGCAACAGGCTTAAATCAATTGTCACGAAGATTGCGCCTGCCGATATGGGCGTAATTATCAGAACGGCTGCCGAGGGAGCTTCAGAAGAAGCTGTCGAAAAAGATTTAGAGCTGCTTATGAAACAATGGAAAAACATTGAAAATAAGCAGAAAGAATACAAGCGCGGCCGCAAGCCTCTTCTGCTGCAAAGTGAGCCTGATGTCGCAATTCGAGTCGTGCGAGACATCTTTAATGAGGATTTCTCGAAGCTTATGGTTCAGGGAGACCGGGTTTGGGAGCATATCAGCTCCTATATGGAGGATTTTGCGCCCGAACTGGCCGGACGTCTGGAGAAATGGGATCCGGAAGAACATCGCGGCAAAGATGTGTTCGACAAATGGCAGATTGACAGTCAGCTTCGCAAGGGCATGGAACGCAAGGTTTACCTGCCTTCAGGCGGAAGTCTGGTCATAGATCGCACGGAAGCCATGACAACAGTGGATGTGAATACAGGACGATATATCGGCAAAGGCAAGTCGCTCGAAGAGACTGTCACAAGATGCAATCTTGAGGCGGCAGAGGAAATTGTGCGGCAGCTGAGACTTCGCGATATCGGCGGAATGATCATGATTGATTTTGTCGATATGGTTTTGTCGTCGAACAGAGACTTGGTTTTGCGCAGGCTGGTCGAATGTCTGGCAAGAGACCGCACTAAGCATCAGGTTGCCGAAGTCACGTCTCTCGGGCTTGTGCAGATGACCAGAAAGCGCGTCGGTCAAGGGCTTGTCGAAGCGTTTTCCGAGGAGTGTCCCACGTGTCGCGGGCGCGGATTTATTCTGCATGACGAGCCGATTATTTCGGCAAACTTCGGCGATCCTTATGCGCTGAAAGGCGGAGATCCGTTCATTAAAACGAATAAGCATAATCGGGGCACCGTTATTTCTTCGCGTGCGGAGAAACCTGCGCGAACTGCCGTTTCGACAGGTTCTTCGGATGCGGTGAAGAAAAAGCTGGCCAGAATTGCTGCCGCTGCGGAAAAAGTGCATGATGCGCCGGGAAATAAGTCTGAACGCAAGACTTTGCGGCAGGAGACCGATTCTGCGGCAGGTTCCGCACCCGATTCGTCAGCGGGTTCCTCAGCGGGTTCCTCAGCGGGTTCGGCTGTACAGTCTGAAGCTGAGTTTGCAGCGCAGACGGAAACACAGACACAGGCACAGCCGGCAGCTGATTCGGCAGTGAATCCCGCTTCTGATTCCGCATCTGACGTTAATTCTGCTTCGGACGAAAACGCGTCTGCGGAAGAATAACACGAAACAGCGGCGCAAAAAGATAATGCGAAACCATTGAGAATCGTTGATTTGCAGGGCTTTTTGCCGGGCGGGTTGACTAATGTACATGGTTTTGTATATACTTTTCGTTTGGTGTCTTATGTTTACGCCGTGAATTGTTAATCGCGATTTGAGAAACATGAGGCAGAGAAATTTATAAAGCTTCAACAGGCAAGGTAGAACTGATATGTACGCGATTGTGAAGGCTGGCGGCCATCAGGAAAAGGTCGAGGTCGGCGACGAGATTACCGTCAACCGTCTCGACGCGAAAAAAGGCGAAATTGTGGAATTCCCGGTTGCGCTGCTCGTTGACGGTGCTAAGGTAACCGTTAATGCCAAGGATTTGGCTAAGGTAACCGTAAAGGCTGAAGTTGTTGACGACGAAGCCAAAGGACCCAAAATTCGTATTCAGAAATTCAAGAACAAGACCGGTGTTGCCCGCCGCAAGGGACACCGTCAGAAGCTGACCGTAGTTAAAGTAACTTCCATCGCCTGAAGACACTGACTGCGAAAATAAGCTGAAAGGACAAAATAATGGCACATAAGAAGGGTGCGTCCAGCACGCGAAACGGCCGCGATTCAAATCCCCAGTATCTGGGTGTTAAGAAGTTCGGCGGCGAAGCTGTAGCAGCGGGCAACATAATCGTCCGCCAGCGCGGAACCAAGTTCCATCCCGGACACAACGTCGGAGTCGGCAAAGATCACACTTTGTTCGCACTGTCTGACGGCAAAGTAAAATTCGGCATTCGTCGCGATCGCAAGGTTGTTGACGTTGTAACCGCCTGAAATTGACGTTTGCGGCCGCGCCCTGTTCTTCGGGACGCGGCTTTTCTTTTATAATCTTTTGCGCGATTGAGCGGCTGCGCAATTGCGCAAAACAAGTTGCAAATTGTGACAGCCTCAAATGTGACAGTCTGAAATTGAGGCAGTTTCAAATTGCGGCAGTTGCGAAATCAGAGCAGCTGAGCGGGAAGCGGGTAAAAAATGAGTGATTTTGTAGATCGTGTGGTGCTGCACGTTAAAGGCGGAGACGGAGGAAACGGAGCCGCGTCGATTCGCCGCGAGAAATACAAACCGCTTGCCGGTCCTGACGGCGGCAACGGAGGAAACGGCGGCTCGGTTATAGCAGTTGCCGATTCGAATGTGACAACTCTGCTCGACTATCGCTTTATGCCCAACCGTTGCGCTTCAAGCGGAACAATGGGACTGGGAGATTATAAAGACGGCCGCAGAGGAGAAGACCTTATCCTGTCTCTTCCCGTGGGAACTGTCATATTTGAGTCGGCAGGCTCAAACAAAGACCGCGAACACGGCAATGTTTTGGCGGATTTGAGCGCTGAGGGCGAAAGATTTGTTCTTGCAAAGGGCGGAGCCGGCGGTTTGGGGAATCATTCTCTTGCTAATAAAAATCGCCGCGCGCCCGGATTCGCGCTTCTGGGAGAGCCCGGAGAAGAACGCGATGTGATTCTGGAGCTTAAATCGATTGCGGACGTTGCGCTGGTCGGATATCCCTCTTCGGGAAAATCCAGCCTGATCGCGGCTTTAAGCGCTGCAAGACCGAAAATTGCAGATTATCCGTTTACGACTCTTGTGCCGAATCTGGGCGTCGTTATCGCGGGCGAAAACCGTTTTACGGTTGCCGATGTTCCCGGACTTATTCCCGGAGCTGCCGAAGGAAAAGGTCTCGGACTTGACTTTTTGCGGCATATAGAGCGTACTGGAATCATTGCGCATGTTATAGACTGTGCGAATATGGAGACCGATCGGGACCCGGTTTCTGATTATGAAGCATTGGAATTCGAGCTGAGCAAGTATGCCGATTCGCTGGATTTGCCGCTGGGCGCGATTCCCATAGCAGAACGCAAGCGCATAATAATTCTGAACAAATGCGATGTGCAGCAGGCAAAAGAGCTGGCAGAATTTGTCAAACCTGAATTTGAAAGCAAAGGCTTGGAAACATTCATTATTTCGACTGCAAGCCATGAGGGACTCAAGCGGCTGACCTACAGTCTGGCTTCTTCAGTCGAAGAAATCCGCGAGAAACTGAAGCAGGAGAGGGAAGAAGCCGAAAACAGCCGCGTGCTTATTACTCCGCCCGTTGCCCGCAGAGGAAGAAAAGGACGCAATCAGGGACTCGGATTCGATTTTGAAATCGAGCGCGAAAAAGACAATGCCGGAAATTACGTGTTTGTCGTGACAGGCGAAAAGCCCGAAAGATGGGTTCGTCAAACGAATTTCGACAATGACGAGGCAGTGGGATATCTTGCCGACAGACTGGCTCAGTCCGGCGTTGAGGATGCGCTTCGGAAGAAAGGCGCGCGCATAGGCGACGAAGTGCAAATCGGACGCGGAGACAATGCAGTGAGTTTCGAATGGGATCCCACGATCGCTGCCGGAGCAGAAATGCTTGACGGCAATCCGCAGGCGGGCAGAGGACATGATATCCGACTTGAAGAAAGCGATCGCGCACACCGCAGAACCAATATCGAGCGCAGACGCGAATATCACGAGATGATGGATGCGAAAACTGCCGTAAGAGCCGCGATGGAAGCCGAACGCGCGGCCGGACATTGGTCAGATCCTGCGAAAAATGATGATCCTGAAGACACCCGGGCGATTTTGGGCGGACATGAACAATGAGCGATTTGAACGGTTCTGCGAATGAATACGAGCGCATTCGCCGACGCATAGCAAGTGCGAAAACAGTCGTTGTTAAAATCGGTTCAAGCTCTCTCACGAAGCCTTCAGGACATATCGATGCCGAGAAAATCGAACGGTTTGCAGCCGGAGTTGCAGCCTTGGCGACTCCGGAAATGCGCATTGTCGTGGTTTCGTCGGGAGCGATTGCAGCCGGTTTCGGTCCTTTAGGATTTTCTGACCGGCCGAAAGATGTCTCGACTGCGCAGGCTGCGGCCTCCGTCGGTCAGGGGATAATCATGAGCTGCTACGAGAAAGCGTTTGCAAAGCACGGTTACAAAGTCGGGCAGATTCTGATAACCGCCGCCGACACGGTCAGACCCGAGCAGTATCGCAATGTTCAGCGCACTTTGAACCGGCTTCTGGATTTGAAAACAGTGCCGATTGTGAATGAAAACGATGCGCTTGCCAGCAATGAAATCCGTTTCGGCGACAATGACCGGCTTTCTGCGCTTGTTGCCAATATCGTTCGCGCTGATGCGCTGATTCTTCTTACGGATGTAGACGGACTGTATACCGCGCCTCCGACAGAACCGCAGGCGAAAAAAATTAAATTTGTTCCCGATGTGCTTAAAATCATAGAAAAAGTGAATGCCGGCGGGACCGGGACGAATCGCGGAACCGGAGGAATGATTACGAAACTGGAAGCGGCCCGGGTTGCTGCCGTGTCCGGAATTCCGGCTGTTTTGGCGCGCGCAGAAGACATTGCTCCGGCTCTTGCGGGAGATGCCGTGGGAACTTTTTTTGCTCCGATAAAATCTCGCGGAACATTCCGCAGGCTGTGGATCGGTTTTGCTTCGTATCCCTACGGAGCTTATGTTGCAGACGACGGAGCCGCAAAAGCCGTGCTTTCGGGTCGCGCGAGTCTGCTTTCCGCAGGAGTTTCGGGCGTTAAAGGCGAATTTTCCGCCGGGGATCCGGTATGGATTGAGGATAAAAACGGGAACAAAATCGCGAAAGGTCTTTCCGGTTTTGACTCGGAAGAAGTCGGACGCACACTGGGGCTTTCCACTGCCGCTTTGCGCGAAAAATTGGGCGAAGAATATGCTCATCCTCTTGTTCACAGGGATAATTTGGTTCTTCTGTCAAAATCTGCTGCGGATAAACAAGCAGCATAAATAAGCAGCATAAATAAGCAGCATAAATAAGAAACTTAAATAAACAGCTCAGAAATAAAAAATATCGAAACACGCGATATAAAATTTCCTTACCGGCTTCTAACATGGTAGATATGAATAATTCGGAAAATCGTCTGTCTCTTTCCGATCGCATTAACGCAGTTGCGCCCAGTGCGACCCTGGCTGTAGATCAAAAAGCAAAAGCTATGAAGGCCGAAGGCGCCGGTATTATCGGATTCGGAGCGGGAGAACCTGATTTTCCCACTCCGTCCTATATCGTCGAAGCCGCCGCACAAGCTTGCAAAGAACCCAAAAATCACAGATATACGCCCGCTCAGGGTCTGCCTGAACTGCGAGAAGCCGTTGCGAAGAAAACAAAACGCGACAGCGGATATGAAGTCGATCCGCAGCAGGTAATAATAACCAATGGCGGAAAACAGGCAGTATATGAATCCGTTCAGCTTATAATCAATCCGGGCGATGAAGTGATAATCCCGACTCCTTACTGGGTGACTTATCCTGAGGCGGTTAAACTTGCCGGAGGAGTTCCGGTCGAAGCGATTGCCGGCATTGAGCAGAATTTTATTCCCTCAATCGAACAGCTTGAGGCTTTGCGCACCGAGCGCACTCGGGCGATATTCGTCAACAGTCCGAACAATCCGACCGGAGCAGTATGGTCCGATGAGCAGCTTGAAACGGTTGCGAAATGGGCTTTGGAACATGATATCTGGATTATTTCCGATGAAATATATGAGCATTTGTCGTATGACGGCGCGAAAGTCGGTCATATAGGCGGTATCGTTCCCGAAATTCGAAAACAGCTGATCGTTCTTAACGGAGTTGCGAAAACCTATTCCATGACAGGCTGGCGAGTCGGCTGGATGATTGCGCCCGAATACGTGATTAAAGCCGCCGTAAAGCTGCAAGGACATATGACGTCCAATGTTTCCAACGTTTCTCAGCGCGCGGCGATTGAGGCGGTCGGCGGATCTCTGGAAGCGGTTGCGCAAATGCGCGAGGCTTTCGACAGGCGGCGAAATGCGATTGTTTCGGCTCTTAATGAGATTCCGGGCGTCAAATGTATTAAGCCGTCAGGCGCTTTCTATGCATTTGCCGATGTTTCCGGACTGCTTAACCGTCCCGCAGGTCCGAAAAATCAGACTTTCGAATCGTCGCTGCAGCTGGCGCAGGCTCTGCTTGAACAGGCTCATGTCGCTTGCGTTCCCGGTGAAGGCTTCGGAGTCGGAGGATTTTTAAGATTTTCCTATGCGCTCGCAGATGATGATTTGGATGAGGGGATGCGCAGATTTAAATCTTGGGCGGATTCGGGAGAAAATTTGTAAAAACCCTTGTAAATCCTTGAAAAATTGTGTTTTTATAATAAATGCGACACTCCGGGTGGATTTAATCCGGGGGTAACGCTAGAATAAAAACTCGTTGCTTCTGATGCGCATTCGTGCGCTGAGAAACAGCAGCCGACGGATGAAAGTCCGAAGGGGCGTGGCGCAATTGGTAGCGCAACGGTCTCCAAAACCGTAGGTTGTGGGTTCGAGTCCCGCCGCCCCTGCAAAGAAAACAAACTCGGAAGCAAGAGAAAGGAAGAGAAATGGCTGATAGGAAGTCGACTAAAGCCGAAAAAGCAGCCAAGCCGAATTTCTTTATGCGAATCGGCTTGTTCATCAAGCAGATTTTTGCCGAGATGCGCAAAGTTGTGACTCCGACAGGCAAAGAATTGCTCGGATGGACGACAGCAGTATTTGTTTTTGTGCTTTTCCTCATGTTCTTTGTAACGGGGATGGATTTCGGCATCGGAAAGCTTGTTTTCTGGGCTTTCGGCTGATTTAAAAATTTCTGATTTGAAAGTCTGCTGAGTTTAAACAAATCAGAATGTTTCCGAAATATTGTACTTTTACGAGTTTCTTGCAAGCATTTCCCAAATACAAGCATTAAGGTTGAAAATACATGACTGACGAACTTGCCTCCGAAAACGAAGTAATTTTTGAAAACGGAAATGCCGTTTCAGACGAGTCTTCGAATGCAGAATCGGATGCCGATCAAGACCTTCAGGCTGAAGATGAAGTTCAAACTGAAGAGCAGACTGAAGAACAGACTTCCGATCCCGGCGAAATTGCTGTTGCCGAATTTAAAAAATCGCTTCGCACGCTTGAGGGCAAGTGGTATGTTTTGCACACTTACTCGGGTTATGAGCGCAGAGTGAAAGCCAATGTTGAATCTCGCGTCGCTTCTTTCGGTTTGGAAAACGAGGTTTTCGGAATAGAAGTTCCCATGGAAGAAGTCGAGCAGCACACGGATAAAGGAAAGAAAGTTATTTCTCGCGTGCGCATTCCGGGATATGTTCTTATTCGCATGACCGACGACGAAGATGCGCGTCGCATAGTGCGCGAAACTGAGGGTGTTACCGGATTTGTCGGAACTGCTTTTGAACCTGTTCCGCTGTCTCGCGCTGAAGTTGTGGAAATGATGGCTCCTATGATTCGCAATAAAGCTCTTAAAGCTGCGGGCGACAATCAGGTTGCAATTCAGGAACGCCGCGTGGAAGTCAGCTTCAAAATCGGCGAATCAGTTACTGTTAAAGACGGTCCGTTTGCGACAATGCAGGGTGTTATCTCTGAAATTCAGCCCGCCACTCAAAAACTTACTGTGCTGGTATCCATGTTCGACCGCGATACGCCTGTCGAACTCGGTTTTGGTCAGGTAGAAAAGATTTCCTGAGAACGTTTAAGCTCCGCTTGTCGGGGCTTTCGCGTATCTTAGGTATGTTGTCTTTCGAGGCAACTGCATTTTGTAGGCTGCGGGAGGAAGGAAACTTCCGACTGAACCGCATGAAGAAAGAAGAACCAGAAAATGGCTCCTAAGAAGAAAGTCTCAGCGCTTATCAAGCTGCAGATTCCCGCAGGCAAGGCTAACCCGGCTCCGCCGCTCGGTCCTGCCCTCGGTTCGCACGGCGTCAACATTATGGACTTTACAAAAGCCTATAATGACGCTACAAAAGACAAGATGGGTCAGATTATTCCTGTAGAAATTACAGTTTATGAAGACCGTTCTTTCACTTTTATTCTTAAGACACCTCCGGCTGCGGATTTGCTTCGCAAGGCTGCTGGCGTCGACAAAGGTGCAGGCAATCCTCTTACAACGAAGGTTGGTTCTGTAACCAAGGCTCAGGTTCGCGAAATCGCCGAAACAAAGATGCCTGATCTTTCTGCTCGCACAATCGAAGCCGGCATGAAGATCATCGAAGGTACTGCCCGTTCAATGGGAATTACCGTTACAGAATAAGTTACAGAATAAACCGACCGTGTAGCGGCAGGGCAAACGCTGCCCGCACCGCGACTGCTTGATTGAGGAGAAAGCAGATGATTAAGCGTTCAAAGAAATACCGCGAGGCCGCCGAGAAAATCGACAAGTCAGCGGTTTACACGCCGGAAGAGGCTATCGCTCTTATTAAGAGCATGCCTGCTTACGGTTTTGACCAGTCCATTGAGGCCGTATACCGTCTCAATGTTGACCCGCGTAAGGCTGACCAGCTGATTCGCGGAACCGTCAATCTTCCCAACGGAACGGGTAAAACTGCTCGCGTAGCGGTATTTGCTCGCGGTCCGAAGGCTACCGAGGCTGTTGAAGCCGGCGCCGATGTTGTGGGCGATGACGATCTCGTAGAAAAAGTATCCGGCGGATTCCTTGATTTTGATGCCGTTGTAGCGACACCGGACATGATGGGCAAGGTAGGACGTTTAGGCCGTGTTCTCGGTCCTCGCGGACTTATGCCGAACCCCAAGACCGGAACCGTAACTATGGATGTTGCTAAGGCTGTTGCCGACATCAAGGGCGGAAAGATTGAGTTCCGCGTTGACAAGAACGGCAACCTGAGCTTCCTTATCGGAAAGGTTTCTTTCGACGAGAAGGCTCTCGAGGAAAACTTCCGCTCGGTTGCTGAAGAAATCAAGCGTCTGCGTCCCGCAACCGTTAAGGGACGTTACGTAATCAAGGCTTCCATTGCTTCAACAATGGGTCCCGGCGTTCCGCTTGATATCAACGTGCTTGTCTGATTTTTGTCTGATCGTCAGACCGGACAGTTTTAATAAAAAAACCTCGGTTCTCGAATGAGAATCGGGGTTTTTCTGTATTTGGAGCATAGTGTTTATGCTTAGAATTTTTCCGAATCAAGCGCGCATTATATAAAGATTAATCCAAAAATCCTTTAAAAAATTCTGGGTGGAGGCATTAAATGACCGATAAAGATTTGGAAGAGGGCTTGATTTCGGTTTTGAACGCGCGGGGTTCAAAACAGTATAGGCAAACGATTTTAACGCAGACGCGTGCGAGATTCATCGCAGATGGAGCGGGGCAGAAGTCGTTGTGGAGACATATCTGAGATTGGCATGTTGCAAATTCCAGTTTCTGACGTGATTTCGGGCGGTTTTCCATGTCAGGGGTTCAGTTTGAGCGGTCCGCGCAGGATTGACGATTCGTGAAACTCGCTTTACAGGCATTTGTTTGTCTGCAACTCGCCGGATTTGCGAGACCGCGCGAGTGTGCGATATGATAGCCGGCAGGGGGGAAAACAGTCGAGAGACAAGTGAAAGGTCTGTCGATGTTCAATTTTCTTGTTGCGCGATTTCGGCAAACGAGCAGCAGGCAAAAAAACAGCGGTTATGAGAGTATCAGTTGCAAAAATCGCAGCAGCGCGGTTTGCCGCAACGTGTTTCGCCGCAAAGATCCTGCGGTCAGGTTTGTTGCAGTGTTGTGCATTGCTGCTGTTGCAGGTCTTGCAGCGGGTTTTCTAAGTCCTGGTTTAAGCGAATCGGTATCTTCATTTGCGGGAAACAATACTGCTTCGGGAGAAGCGGCTTCCGTGCTTTCTTCTCTTGCTGTGGAGGATAAAGCGAAACACGCGGGCTATAAGCGCGATTCGTTTGGTTTTCGAAAAACGGACGAAGACGGGAACGGCTGCGATATTCGCGAAGATATTCTGGCGCGGGATTTGAAAAACATTCAATATGCGCAAGGGTCTTCTTGCAAAGTTTCAAGCGGAGTTTTGGACGATCCTTATACGGGCAAAACAATCAATTTTGTGCGAGGAACTAAAACAAGCGCGGCAGTTCAAATCGACCATGTTGTTGCGCTGAATAATGCGTGGCAGTCGGGCGCATACGGATGGGATACTCAGAAAAGATATAAGTATGCGAACGATCCGTATAATCTTCTTGCGGTTGACGGTCCTGCAAATGAAGAAAAAAGCGACGCTTCGGCTGCGTATTGGCTCCCGTCTAACAAAGAATTTGCGTGCGAATATGTGGCAAGGCAAATCGGAATCAAGGCTAAATACGGTCTGACGGTGACAAGCGCGGAAAAAAATAAAATGATGTCGGTTCTTCATTCGTGTCCCGCGCAAACGATTCCGGGAGAATAAAAATGACTGAGCATAACTTGAAAATATTGTGTATTATGCTGGTTCTTGCGCTGTTTGCGCAAAATGTTTATCTTGCAGTCCAAAAGGGTTTAGCGAAACGAATTTTGAATTATATGCGCCGTGTTTTTCGCGGAAATAAGATGCGGCGCGTTTCAGAACAATACGGAGATTCCGGGCGAGGCATTAATTCCCGGCAAAACAGCGGTTCTAAGTTCGCAGATAGCGATTATGAGTCTAAAATTAATTCGCGGGAAAGCAGAATAATCGATACCGAGGTTCTGGAAAAATTTATCGAGTCGATACAGTCGCAGGTTATTATCTGCGACGGATACGGAAATACGGATTATGTAAGCGCAAAAGCATACGAATTCGGTTTCGCTGCAGACAACAGACTCAGATGCAAAGAGCTTGAGAATCTGCTGGCCGAAGTCAGGCGGGATTCGCAAACGCGCGACGAGCAAATGCGCATAAAACCGAATTTTGCGTCTGCAAAATCTCAAACGCTTTTAAATCGTGCGAATTTGAAAAACGAAGAGTATGTTTTTCAGACGAGAATTGCCAAGCTTGAAGATAATCTGTTCGCGATATTTATCGACGATCGCTCTGAACAGGCGAAATTCGAGAAGGCAAGACAGGAATTTGCGGCAGACGTATCTCATGAATTAAAAACCCCGACCGGAGCGATTGCGCTTCTTGCGGAAACGATTGAAGACTGTGCCGACGAGCCTCGGACCGTGAAGCATTTCGCCGAGAGAATAAAAGCCGAATCCGACAGACTGACGAATATGATAGGAAAACTTATTGAGCTGCAAAAAAGCAAAACTGCGACAAGCTCAGAAAATAAGCGCGAATCCTGCGATATTTGCGCGGTTGCGGATGCGGCGGCTGCAAACAACTCTGTGCAGGCAGACGCGAAGAACATATCTTTGAATGTAATAAAAGACAAAGAAGACGGAATCTTTGTGCCTCTGCCGGAAGAGAAAGCGTTAACCGTTTTGGAAAATCTTATAGAAAATGCGATTAAATATTCTCCCGAAAATTCGTCGATCGGAATAAGCGTGACTGAAAACGAAAATTCTGCCGCAATAAGAGTAATCGACAGCGGAATAGGAATTTCTCAAAATGACGCGAAAAGAATTTTTGAAAGATTTTATCGCGCGGATCCGTCCCGTTCGAGACAAACGGGCGGTTCCGGCTTGGGGTTGTCGATAGTGAAAAATATTGTTTCGGATGCGGGCGGAACAATAAGCGTATGGTCGCAGCCCGGCGAAGGATCGACATTTACGGTAAAGCTGCCTTGCGTATCTAAGGGCGGATCGTTGAAAGGAGATACGATATGACGCGCATTCTGATAGTCGAAGACGAACCTTCTTACCGGGAAATTCTCGTATTTCGTCTCACAAGAGACGGATATGACACGCTGACTGCTCAAACGGGCGAGGAGGCATTGGAAAAATTCGCATTCGGGGATACTGATCTTGTTCTTTTGGATTTGATGCTTCCAAAAATATCCGGCATGGAAGTATGCAGAAAGATCAGAGAGAAATCAGACGTGCCCATAATAATGCTTACTGCAAAAGGAGCTGAAAAAGACGTTATATCCGGCTTAGACACGGGCGCGGACGATTATTTAAGCAAGCCTTATTCGTATCATGAGCTTACGGCGAGGATTCGCGCGCTTGTTCGCAGAAAAGAAAAAAATGACGCTTCTGCGCAGTCGCGCGCGGGACAGAATGATTCTCAGGCGGAAATAAAATGCGCTCATATCTGCATGAAAACGGCCGGGCATACGGTTTTCGCAAACGGAGAACAGGTTTTGCTTACAAACAAAGAATTCGCTCTGCTTGAAACGCTTATGAGGAACAAAGGCGATGTGGTAAGCCGCAGCGTTCTTATAAGCCGGGTCTGGGGGGGTGATTATGTCGGAGATACGAAAACGCTTGACGTTCATATTAAACGCGTTCGAAAGAAGCTGGAAGAAAAGCTGGGAGAACAGAAATATATTTACACGGTAAGAGGCGTAGGCTACAGATTTGACGAGCCGGAACAGATTTGACGAGCAGAAGTAAAACGAATTTACCTTTTGTTCACTTTCGCAACGATTCGGAAAATGAATTTTCTGTAATGTAAAAAATATCGCTGAAAAATCGATTTTTGCTGTTCAGAACGGCAGTCGGAAATCTGTTAAGCGGCGAGATAAAACAGTTTTACATTGCGGAGGCAAACATGTCTTGTAAGACATTTTCCCGTATCGCTGCGGCGGCGCTTGCGGCGATTGTGCTTGCGTCGTCGTGCGCTTGCGGGGATAACAAGAGTTCGGCGGCGCTGTCGGGCGGAGGAATAAAAGACGAATCGCTGCGCGGAGAATTTGCCGGCGCCGGAGCTTCAACGCAGAAAAGCGCAGTGGAAGTCTGGTCGGCAGGTTTTATGTCATCATATCCGAATGCGAAAATCGCATACGATCCGTCGGGGTCTGGAGCCGGAGTAAATACGTTTCTCACAGGAGCGACGGTCTGGGCCGGATCAGACAGCGCGATGTCAGACGAGCAGCTTGAAAAGTCAAAAAAAGTCTGCGGAGGAACAAAGGCATTCCAGGTTCCTGCATACATATCCCCGATTGCCATAATTTACAATCTTGAAGATGCGGGATTAAATTCGTCCGACACGCATATAAACATGAGTTCTCCCGTTGTTGCAAAAGTTTTTTCAGGAGAAATATCCAAGTGGAATGACGAAGCGATTAAAGCGGAAAATAAGTCAATCGCGGATCGTCTTCCTGATATTGAAATTACTCCCGTCTGGCGTTCGGATAAATCGGGAACAGTGAAAAATTTTCAGGACTGGCTTAAACAGACTTCTGAAGGACAGTGGCCGTATCCTGCGGAAGAAACATGGCCGGCAAAAGCGGGACAGGGAGCCAAGGGAACCGCCGGAGTCATATCCACGATTCATCAGGCTCAAGGCACGATAGGATTCGCAGACGCATCGCAGGCGGGAAACCTGGGAACGGCTGCCATAAAGGTAGGAAACGATTTTGTGTCATACTCTTCCGAAGCGGCCGCAAAAACGGTTGATTTGTCTCTTGCCGGAAGCGAAAAAAAGGCGGCAGACAGTCAGACGGCAGGCGAAGAAGCCGCAGAGGATACCGGAATGTCGGTAAAAATTAACCGAAAACCTGATTCCAAAGAAGCGTATCCTCTTATATTGATCAGCTATATTATCGCATGCCGCACGTATTCGGATTCTTCAAAGGCGAATTTCACAAAAAACTGGTTTGAGCATATTCTTTCCGAAAAAGGACAGCAGGTTGCGGCGGACAATGCCGGCAGCGCTCCGATATCCGAAGAACTGCGCAAAACGATAATGAAAACCGTTGAATCGATTGAAATAACAAACTGAAATATCAGACTGAAACACATTAGGAAAAGTGGTGAAATTGGAAAACGGAAAACCTCTAAAAAACAACGCAAAGCCGCGAAAACACAATTCGTATGCCGCTGACAGGGCATTTCGCGCAACGGCGGCCGCTGCCGGGGTTCTCATATTGTGCATACTGGCTTCGACGGCTGTGTTTCTGCTCGTAAACGCCTCTCCGGTATTTTTCTCCGACAAAGCTAAAGTCGAGAAAACGATTATGTCGTTCTCGGGAGGTCAGACATCGAATTTCTTCTCATATGTCGGACCTTTGGTATTCGGAACGGTTATCGCTTCGGCACTGGCTTTGTGCATAGCTTATTTCGTTGCTGCCGGAATCGCGCTTTTCGTTTCGCATTACGCGCCCAAACCGCTTGCGCTCGTTCTGAACGGAGTTATCGATCTGCTTGCTTCGATTCCCTCGGTTATATACGGTTTGTGGGGAGGACTGGTGCTGGTTCCGCATATTCATCCGCTTTGGGAATTTTTCAACAGATACCTGGGCGCAATTCCGCTGTTTTCGGGACCTGTATCGGCTCCTGCGCGAACAATTTCCTCGGTTGCCGTCGTGCTTGCGGTTATGATTCTTCCGATTATCACTTCGATTGCCAGAGATATTTTCGTGCAGACTCCCAAACTTCAGGAAGAAGCAGCTTTGGCTTTGGGCGCGACAAAATGGGAATCGATAAAGCTGGCCGTTTTGCCGTTCGGACGCTCCGGACTTGTTTCGGCTTCAATGCTGGGCTTAGGAAGAGCTTTGGGAGAAACTATGGCGGTACTTATGATTCTGTCTCCGGGTCGCGAATACTCGTTTAAGCTGCTTACTGCTTCTCAGCATCAGACGATTGCCGCAAATATCGCAGCGCAGTTCCCGGAAGCGGACAGTTTGGGCGCATCGGTGCTGATTGCAACGGGTCTGATACTGTTCGTCATCACATTTGCCGTTAATTTCTTCGCGCGAAAAATCGCCGGAAGAAAGGTGAAATAAAATGGCTTCGACATTTACAGAAGCTGTTCGGACGATTGATAAACAGCGTTCGGCAGAAAATGAAAAAATAAAACCCGATTTTGAAAAACTTGTTCCCAAGCGTTCTTATCTGCGCCGGAGAAAAATGCATGACATTTTTATGCGCTCGCTTGTTTACGCGGCGGCTCTCGCGGCTCTGATTCCGCTGGCTTCCGTATTGTGGACGGTAGCTTCAAGCGGCATAAAAAGGCTGGACGGATATTTTCTCACTCATAACATGAAAGGCGTTATCGGCGGTCTCTATCCTTACGGAGGCATTCTGCATGCGGCTGCCGGCACGCTTGAAATAACGCTGGGCGCTGCTGTTATTTCTGTTCCGATCGGAATTATGGCAGCAATTTATCTGGTTGAATATTCGGCCGGCGGCAAACTGCATAAGGCAATCAGCTTTTTTGTCGATGTGATGAGCGGCATTCCGTCCATAGTGGCGGGTCTGTTCGCATTCTCGCTGTTTGCATTTCTTTTCGGTCCCGGTTCGGTTTGCGGAATATGCGGTTCGGTCTCTCTTGCGATTCTTATGCTTCCGACGGTCGTAAGAAGCTGCGAGGAAATGCTGAAAATCGTGCCGAACGATTTGCGCGAAGCCTCCTATGCTTTG
Source organism: uncultured Actinomycetes bacterium (assembly GCA_900314875.1). Lineage (GTDB taxonomy): Bacteria > Actinomycetota > Actinomycetes > Actinomycetales > Bifidobacteriaceae > RUG039. The sequence continues at coordinate 106,376 of OMWX01000004.1, forward strand.
GGCGTGACAAAGCAGAGAACGATAACGAAAGTCGTTTTGCGCACCGCGCTTCCCGGAATCATATCCGGAATTATGCTTGCAATTGCGCGAGTCGTAGGAGAAACAGCACCGCTGCTTATTGCTGCCGGAACAATAGATTCGACGAATTTCAACCTGTTTTCAGGGCGAATGACAACGCTTCCGGTCTATGTTTACGGCGAATATTCGCAAGGATATGCGACATGTTCCGAACAGATGATGCAGGGGATTAATGCCTGCGTGCCGACGATTCGCTCCGAAAGAGCATGGGCGGCCGCGTTGGTTCTGATATTCATAGTGCTGCTTTTGAATATTGCCGGACGAATCATCGCCAAGATTTTTTCGGTAAGAAAATCATAGCGAAACGAGAAAACAGAACACTGTAAAAATATAGAAAAACAATAAAACCGTTAAAAAACTGAATCCAATCTCAAAAAGAAAGACAGGAAAAACGTGGGACAGCAAATAGAAGTTAAAGACCTGAACGTTTATTACGGCAAATTCCATGCGGTCGAAAATGTCAATATGACAATAGAAGCGAATAAAATCACGGCATTCATCGGGCCGTCGGGATGCGGAAAATCAACTGTTTTGCGCACTCTGAACAGAATGCACGAAATCACTCCCGGCGCATACTGCACGGGAAAAGTGATGCTTGAAGGCTGCGATTTGTATGCGGACGACACGGATCCTGTGGCCGTGAGGCGCGATGTTGGCATGGTTTTTCAGCGTCCGAACCCGTTTCCGTCAATGTCTATTCGCGAAAACGTGCTTGCCGGAGTAAAACTGAACAATAAAAAACTTGACAAATCAGACGCAGACGAGCTGGTCGAATGGGCTTTGCGCGGAGCAAATCTGTGGAATGAAGTCAAAGATCGTCTGGACAGTCCCGGAATCGGCTTGTCCGGCGGTCAGCAGCAGCGTTTGTGCATAGCGCGCGCGGTTGCGGTTCATCCTCAGGTTCTGCTTATGGACGAGCCTTGTTCGGCATTGGATCCGATTTCGACGCTGGCGGTTGAGGATCTGATGAACGAGCTGAAAAAGGATTATACGATTGTAATCGTCACGCACAATATGCAGCAGGCAGCCCGAGTTTCAGACTATACGGGATTCTTTAATATTCAGGGGGCGGGGAAGCCGGGGCATCTGGTCGAACTGAACAATACGACAGCGATATTCTCCAATCCCGCAAACAAAGAAACAGAGAATTACATCTCAGGTAGATTCGGATAGGCCTGAGAAAATAAGCGCAGCAGGCCGATTCGGTCAGGCGAAAATCTTAGAAAGCAGAGTTCAGGATAAGCATTGCGGTCAGCTCTGCTGCGATAACTGCTCCCGAAATCATAAAAGGAGCAATTCCCATGCCCAGACATGCGGACGGGTCTATCGAACCGGGGAAAACCTCGGAAGGCTTGTCCGCATAACTGTCTGAATAATCATTCGCGTAATTATTTGAATTGTTCAGTTTTTCAGATTCGTTCGATTCGACAGGGAAAGTCCACAGATAAGAAGCCAAAGCCAGCACTGCAGCCGAAACGGCATACAGGAGAATCAGACAGATAAAAGCCGGCTGTCCGATCAAAACGTCAATCATGTAAGACCGCAGATTTCCCAGCAAACACCATCCTCCGGCGCACACTGCGCAAAAGCCGCACATTATCATCGTTGAAAGAGAGCGGATTATAAATGTTCTGTCTTTTCTGAACATTTGAAAAGCAAAAGAGCAGACAACAAGCGCGCCGAGCGTGATTCCGGCTGCCGCTACCCATTTTTGAACGGTTGAAGCAAACAGACAGGGCATAAAACATGCTGCGGTTGCGAATTTTGCCGCAATCGGGTTAGGAGTTCTGCGATCGATCGGAAATCGGCATATGAAAATAAGAATCGAAACGAATGCGGCGCAAGTTCCCCACAATTTGAAAAAAGAATCGCTAAGCGGCAAAAAACAGGGCAAAACCGTTGTTGCTGCCGCTGCAAGCTGTACTGCTGCAATCTGGCGGGCGGACTTTTTTCGTGCCTGGTTCGTCTGTCGGCGTTTTGCGATCATATGTGTCTCCCGGTCGCTGGTTTTAAGCGCACCTTTCTCCGCGCTTTTCTCCGCATAAAAAATGCTTCCTCGTATCTGATGATACGACCGACAGTGTGACAAAAACCCGCCTTTGTGCGTAAAATGGGGTGAACACAGAAGAAAAAGCCGATTAAGAACAGTCGGAAAACGTTGAAAATCGAATCAAAGAAGGACACTGGAAAGGTGATTGACGTTACACTGATGACCGCTGCGGACGAGCCGGCGAACGTGCTTCCGTCGCTTACTCTGCTGCCGATTAAAGTCAGCACTGTTCCTTTTGATATTTCGAGTCTGACGAAAATCGCAGACAATTCCATTCTTCTTATCGACGCATGCGAAAATCTTGTCGGAGCAAAAAATTTCTGCAATATGATTAAAGCTTCAGGGCTTGTTATTCCGATTGTGCTGATTTTGAATGACGGCGGTTTTACGGTTGTCGATTCCGACTGGGAAGTCTGCGACATGATTCTTAAAACGGCAGGACCTGCGGAAATTGACGCCAGACTGCGGATTGTAAACGAAACATGGATTGCGCGGCTGCGAGATTTTCAAAACGGTTCTCAAAGCGGAGCGGCTGCCGGTTCTTTCGGCGGTTCGCGCGGCGGAACATTCGCAGCTTCGCGCGGCGGGGAAAGCGGCAATTATCAGATGCCGGCAGATTATCATTCAAACGAAGATTCGCGCATGATTCGCTGCGGATGCGTCTGTGTTGATACGGAAGGTTATACCGCAACTTTACACGGGAAAACCTTGGATTTGACATTCAAAGAATTTGAGCTTTTGAAATATTTCGCTCTTAATCCGGGGCACGTTTTTACCCGTTCTCAGCTGCTGAGGGAAGTCTGGGGATGCGATTATTACGGAGGCACTCGCACGGTTGACGTTCATATCAGGAGATTGCGCGCGAAATTGGGCAGCGAATACGATTTCATGATAAGCACTGTGCGGAATGTCGGATATCGATTCGATGCGGCAGAGTCGGCAGACCCGGCGGAGTAGACCGAAAAATATGAGCGACACAAACAGCTGCAAAAATGAAACTTGCGCTGCGAAACCCGAAGAAGAGATTTTGCGCGAATATAAGGTTCTTAAACAGATGTTTCCGAACCCCGAATGTCCGCTGAAATACCGCAATCCGTTCGAATTGCTCATTGCCGCAATGCTTTCTGCTCAGACAACCGATAAGCGCGTAAATCTTGTCGCTGAAAAGCTTTTCAGAATGTATCCCGACGCTTATTCGATGTCGAAAGCCGATGTTTCCGATATTGCCGAATGCATTTATTCTCTCGGATTTTGGCGGATGAAAGCCGCTCGCTGCATTGATATTTCACAGCAGCTGGTTTCGCGTTTTTCAGGGCGTGTTCCGAATACTCTCGAAGAGCTTGCCGGTCTTCCCGGCGTCGGACGCAAAACCGCGAACGTTGTTTTGGGCAATGCGTTCGGCATTCCCGGTTTTCCTGTCGATACGCATGTTATTCGCGTAACCGGGCGGCTGAGGTGGAGAGCGCGTAAACCGCGCAAAAATGATGATGAAAACGCCGTAAGGATTGAAAAAGAACTGACCTGCGTGTTTAAGCCTGAAGAATGGGCGGTCGCATCGCACAGAATTATTCTGTTCGGGCGGAATGTTTGCGAAGCGCGCAATCCTAAATGCGAATCATGCGCTCTGAAAGCTTGCTGTCCGCATTTTTTGCGCGGTTCGGATTAAGTTTCGGCTTATTTTTCAGCGCAGATTCCCTCCGGCGACTATACTTGCCAAAATGAGAGAAGACGATAAATCCGATTTTAATGATTCCGAGCGCGGTTCCGGTTTGTATGATGCGCATTTGTACGGTTCCGGTCAAAGCGGTTCAGGTCAAAGCGGTTCAGGTCAATACGACTCTGACCGAAGCAATAATAACCTGTACGATTTCGAGCAGGGCAGCGGTCGGCCGGGCAACGGTCTTCGCGATGGCAATTTACGCAACGGCGATCGGCGGGACAGTCGGCATAGCAGTCAGCAGGGCGGGAGTCCCCATAACGGCAGCCGTCGCAGAGGGCATGCTGCCTCAAAAAACTCGGCTTTCGCGAGAACAGGCATATTTATCGCTGTTTTCGTAATTTTATGCATTGTCGGATATTTTGTTTTTCTCTCGCCGGATTCAAAATTTTCGCTTCAAAAAGCTCAAAACGCCAAAAACCGCACGCAGGCGACTCTCTCTCTTATGTCTGCTCCCGCTTCGGCTGATATTCGCACAGATCCCGGACGCGCGACTGAGCAGATTCTGCTTGACAACGTGTACGAAACGCTTGTCGGGCGCGACGAAAACAACAAGCCGGCCGCAGGGATTGCAAAATCTTGGGAAATCAGTGCAGACGGGCTTGCGTATTCTTTTCATCTGAACGAAAACATGTGTTTTTCGTCGGGTCGGCGCATGGAAGCTTCCGATGTTGTGCAATCGATACATCAGATTACGCAAAATGCCTGGCAGGGCAGCGAAAATCTGGAAAATCTGGCTTCTGTCGAAAATCCTGACCCGAATACTGTTGAGATAAATCTTTACAAACCCAATCCGCAGCTGCTCTGGTTTTTGTCGGGCAGAGCGGGGATTGTCTATGATTTGCAGTCCGATTGCGATTATTCTTCGTCTGCGGCGGGATCCGGCCCGTATAAATTGACGCTCTGGCAAAGCGGCTCCGGCGCGACTTTTGAATTCAATGAGAATTATTACGGCAAAAAACCGGCTGTCGAAAAGATTGCAGTCAAATATTCTCCCGACGAGAACACTGCGATTGAAGAGCTGAAAAACGGGACTGTCGATGCGATTATAGGGCTTGAACAGCAAGCTCGAAGCGCGGTCGAAGCTGTTGAAAATGCTGCGGTTTACGAGACGGCAAGCTGCGATAAGGTTGCTCTGGCATTCAATAATAATGAGGCCTCGCTTATGAGCGATCAGAAATACAGGCTCGGATTTCAGTATCTGACCGACCGTCACAGCGTTTTGCAGGCTCTGTCTTTAAGTCCGGAAAGCGCGCTGACCGGTCCTGTCGCGCCGCTTGACCCCGGGTATGAGGATTTGGGATCTTTGTACGGATACGACTATCAGGCCGGGCGTTCTCAGATAGGCAGATACGTGTCAAAACGGCTTAAACTGGTCTATCCTGCGGCTTTGGGAGGTCAAATCGGGCAGGCTGTTTCAAAGATGTTTGCGCAGTCCGGAATTATCGTCGATTCTGAGCCGGTAAGCAATGAAGAATATGCGAGTCGGGTTCTTTCGGCGCATAATTTCGATATAACGATTGTCGAATTTGACGGCGGTCATGATTTGGGCATCATTGCCGATCCTTCCTCGGTTGTGCAATATGATTCGCCCGCCGCTCAGGAAGAATGGCAGAAAGCCCGCTATGCTCCTTCTGAAGCCGAATATGAGGTTTATGCGAAAAATCTGGCGCGCATTATTAAGGATGATTCGGCGTATTCCTGGCTTTATGCGCGCAGGCCTCTTGTCGCTGCGGCAAAAAACATTAAAGGTCTTCCCCGGACAATGGCTGCTTCCAAAGTTCCTTTTGCAAACATCGAAAAGCAGATATAAGCATATGCGGCAAATATGAAGAATAACGATTTAAACCGCTGAATATGCTGATTTTGCGAAAATGTCTTCTGCAATCCATAGACTTGCCCTATGGCTGAAAATGACGGAAATATATGTGCGAACCTTGCTCCCCTGCCTGACAAAGTCGGCGTGGAGGGCTTGGAAAACAAGTGGTCCAAGCGGTGGGACGAAGACAAAACCTACCGTTTCAGGAACAGTGTCGAGCGCGAAAACGTGTATTCGATTGATACGCCGCCGCCGACTGTGTCCGGACACCTTCACGTGGGGCATGTTTTTTCGTATACGCACACGGACGTTATCGCCCGTTACAAGCGAATGCGCGGGTTTGACGTTTTCTATCCGATGGGGTGGGACGACAACGGTCTGCCCACGGAGAGACGCGTTCAGAATTATTACGGCGTGCGCGTCGATACGTCGCTTAAGTATGATCCTGATTTCAAGCCGCCGTTTGAAGGGACAGACGGAAAGAAGATTCAGGCTAAAGACCAGGTTCCGTGTTCGCGCAGGAATTTCATCGAACTTTGCGAAAAACTGACCGAAACCGACGAGAAGCTTTTTGAGGCTTTGTGGCGTTCGCTGGGATTGTCGGTCGATTGGACTCAGACTTATCACACAATCGGAGACCACCCCCGCCGTGTTGCGCAGAAAGCATTTTTGCGCAATCTTGAAAGGGGAGAGGCGTATCAGAAGGATGCTCCCGGATTGTGGGATGTTACATTCCAGACTGCGGTTGCTCAGGCTGAACTGGAAAGCCGCGAGTATCCCGGTTTCTATCATCGAGTTGCTTTCCGCACGGAAAACGGAGAACCGCTTTATATCGAAACTACCCGCCCCGAACTTCTGCCGGCGTGCGTGGCTCTGATTGCGCATCCCGATGATGACAGATATAAGAAATATTTCGGAAAAACCGTTTCTTCGCCGCTTTTTGACGTTGAAGTTCCGGTTGTTGCGCATAAAGCCGCCGAGATGGACAAGGGAGCCGGCATTGCGATGTGCTGTACGTTCGGAGACGTTACAGACGTTCAGTGGTGGCGCGATTTGAAGCTGCCTTTGCGTTCGATTATTCAGCGCAACGGCCGCATTGTCATGGAAACTCCCGATTGGATTCAGTCGCCTGCAGGACGCGAGCTTTTTGCTCAGATTGCGGGAAAAACAACTTTCTCGTCCAGGCAGATTATTGTCGAGGCTTTGAAAGAATCCGGCGATTTGGACGCAGATCCCAAGCCGACGACGCGAATGACCAACTTCTATGAAAAGGGAGACAAGCCGCTTGAAATCGTCACTTCCCGTCAGTGGTATCTGAAAAACGGAGGAACGGACGAAAAACTGCGCGAAGAACTTATCGGTCGCGGTCGCGAGCTTGATTTCTGCCCTGATTTCATGCGCGTAAGGTACGAAAACTGGGTGAACGGACTGAACGGAGACTGGCTTATCAGCCGTCAGCGTTTCTTCGGCGTGCCGTTCCCGCTCTGGTATCCGCTTGACGAGCAGGGGGAACCTGATTATTCTTCGCCGATTGTGCCTTCGGAAGACGTTCTGCCGATTGACCCCACAATCGACACGCCTGCAGGTTATGAGGAATCTCAGCGCGACGTGCCCGGCGGATTTACAGCCGAAAAAGATATTATGGATACTTGGGCAACCTCATCGCTCACCCCCCAAATTGTTACTCGCTGGGCAGAACCCGGCGAAGAAAACGAAGCTCTTTTCAAAGCAACCTTCCCGATGGATCTTCGTCCTCAAGGGCAGGATATTATTCGCACATGGCTTTTCAGCACAGCGGTTCGCGCACATCTTGAAAACGGCGTTTTGCCTTGGAAACATGCGGCTTTGTCCGGATGGATTCTCGATCCGGATCACAAGAAAATGAGCAAATCCAAAGGAAATGTCGTTGTGCCGAATGAGCCGATTGAAAAATTCGGAGCGGACGCGGTTCGCTACTGGGCGGCTTCAGCGCGTCTGGGAACGGATGCTGCATACGACATCGGTCAGATGAAAATCGGTCGCCGCCTTGCGATTAAACTGCTGAATGCGACCAAGTTTGCTTTGTCAATCGGACGCGAAGACGAATCACACAGCGTGAAAACAAGCGATTCGGTCGTTTGGAATCCGTCTGACGTTACTGTCGAACTGGACAGGGCTGTTTTGGCGCGTCTTGCCGACGTTATCGAAACTGCGACAAAAGCGCTTGAATCATACGATCATGCGAAGGCTTTGGAAACAATCGAGACATTCTTCTGGCAGTTCTGCGACGATTACATCGAGCTGAGCAAGAATCGCGCTTACGGAACGGCTCGCATTGCCGAAGGTCATAACCGAGAAAAGGATATTTTGTCTGCCAGAACCGTTTTGGGATTGGTTTCGGATGCTTTCTCGCGTCTTCTGGCGCCTTATATTCCTTTTGCTGCCGAAGAAGTTTACGCATGGATGCACGAAGGCGGCAAGTCTGTCCATCTTGCTTCCTGGCCTGAGGCTGATTTCTATCGTCGCGCGGCTGCAGGCGCCGATCCCGCAATGCTTGACTGGGCGGGACGCGTTTTGGCTATGCTTCGCAAGATTAAGTCCGAATCCAAAGTTTCAATGAAAACTCCGATTTTGTCCGCAACCGTTTCGGTGGAAAGCGAAGGCTTTGAATTCGCGAAGAGTTCTTTGTCCGACGTTTGCGAGGCTGCGCGAGCAGAAGGAGAAGTTAAGATTGTCGAGGCTGCAGCCGAAAACGCTGTTGAAAACGCTGCGGGCAAGGCGGCTTCGAAAGGGGAGGATGTCTGTTCTGACGATACTGCCGATTCCGAAGGCATTTCCGCAGGTTCAAATTTGCAGCAGTCAGGTTCGTATAACGGCGTTACAGTCGTCGAATACGAGCTGGGCGAGCCTCCCGCAAAGCCTGCAAAAAAGGCTTGAACCAAATCAAGGAAATAAGCAGTTAACTGCGCAACCTGAATGCATGCAGAAAATAACCGTTAAAAGCCGGCGAAAATAAAAGCCGGCTTTCGGTCTGTCCTGCAGTCTGAAATTCTGTCGGCAGCCTTAACCTCAGTGCTTCTAATCGCCTGCGGTTCGGTCTGTTTGCGGTTCGGTCAGCTCAAAATTTGATCTGCGGCGCTAAACCGGCGCTAAACCGGCGCTAAACCGGCGTTAGGTCGGCGGCGCTGAGTCTGTCGCAGCTGCAAAAATTTCCGCAAAAAATAATTTAATTATTAATTTCCTATAAAACGCAAGATATAGAGAGAAAAAGGAATAACCGCATGGTTAAATCAAAATCGGTCACGCCTCTTTATTCGATAAATCAGGCGCTGAACATGGTGAATTGCTGTCTTTCGGGAACGTTTGCAGCCAACTATCTCAAACAGCAGGCCGGCGCGACAAACAGTCAGTCGGGAATAGTTATATCGGTTTCCAATATTTTCTGTTTTGTTCTCGGAATTTCACTTTCATCTCTGATTGACAAGAACAGGCGATTTAACGTTGCAAAAATAATTCCCTGCATGATTGTTCTGCAAATCGCTTCCTGTGTCGTTTTGTCGGTTTTTCCGAATAATGCGCCGCTTGCATATGTTTCATACGCAGCTTTTTCCACGTTCAGCGGCATTGTCAGCCCGCTTCTTTTGAAATTCTATGCAGATATGGCTCACGGCGGATTTGTTCTCGACTTCGGAGTTGCTCGTGGAATCGCTTCTGCGGCTTTCGTAATTACTTCTGCCGTGTCGGGAAAAGTTGCCGAAAAGGTTTCTGTCTCGGTATTTCCGAAAATTGCGATTGCAACCGGAATTTTGAATCTCATTTTCCATTTTGTTCTCTGCCGTCAGGTCATGGGCAAAGCGAAGCATGAGACTGTTGAAGAGGAAGAGGGTTCTACGCTGGGACAATTTATTTCCTCGAATCCGCGCTTCTGTCTGCTGCTTGCGGGAATTGCCTGCATTTTTGTCGGACATTATTTTTCGTGCAACTTCCTTATCAATGTTGTCAATAACTTGGGATCTGACAATGGGATAATGGGATTGCTCGGCGGATTTATGGCTCTTACCGAAGTGCCTGTTATGATGTGTTTTGCAAAAATCAAGAAGGGAAGAGACACAAGAAATCTGTTGAAAATGTCGCTTATTTTCTTCGGACTTAAATGTCTTGCAGTTGCTTTGGCTCCGAATATTCCTCTGCTGTTTGCAGCGTTTATTCTCCAGGCTCCTTCGTTTGCGCTTTACACTCCGCTTATTGTTGAATATGTCAAGGAAACTCTGCCTCACCGCGATTCGGGCAAGGCTCAGAGCATGGCTTACGGCATGTTGTCTTTGGGGCAGGTTATTGCAGGTTTTGTGGCCGGCAATCTTTACGACAATATGTCAGTTTCTCAAACTCTGCTTATAGGCGCAGCTGTTGCGCTGTTCGGAGCGGCTTTGTCTTTGCTCGGTCTGAAAAAGCCGAAGAATGATCAGGATTCGGCTGCTGTTGCAGGGCAGACTGCATTTTAATCGGGTTTAATGCGGCAGTATCATGTCGGCTGCAATTAAACATTCAGACATGATTGAATGCAAAAACAGATACAATAAACGGCGTCAAATCAGATAACTGATCGGGCGCCGTTTATTGCAATCCTGAATTGTATTATTTCAAGTTTTCTGCGGCAATTTTCGCAAGAAATTCCTTTTCGGCATTGTCAGCTTCCAAATTTGCAACGGCCGCCTGAGTTTTTTCGGGAGAAATTGCAACAGATTTTTTCAGCAGATCTTTTGCAATACGCGTCTGCTCCACGCGAAGCATGCACAATGATTCGCGAACCAGAAAACCTGTGCGTATCTGTTCGATTTTTTCTTCTGCAACATTGTTGAATCCGCTGTAAATTTTGACGGCCTTCTCGAAGCCCTGTTCGTCATTTGCGGCTTTCTGGTCATAAAAATCAGGATTTGCGCTTCGTGAGCGGCTTCCGGTTCCTTTGCAGACGCGGTACGAATTTTTGAAATCGCCAAGGAAAACGTATTTTCCCGGGTGGGCGCCGTAACGATACCATGTATGAGTATCCTCGGAAACAGAAAGCGCGGGGAACGGTTCTTTAACGGCAAGCGACGTTTTCACGGCTGTGCAGGAAGTTAAAGTCGTATAGTTTTTCTTTGTCGCCAAATCTATCCAGGCATTTTCTCCCTGAACTGCATTGTGTGCGTGTCCGTCGATAATCTCTCTGATTGTAAGGGGTATATCGTCGTATGAGTATATGTCGGAATTTTCGTCTATAACGTTGAAACTCGAGTATACGACATTGATTTTCTCATCCGATTCGAACGCTTTTCGCGTCAGTTCCAGCCTTTTTTCGTGTGCGATATCGTCTGTGTCCAAAAAAGAATGAAAGGAGAGGAGATTTCGTTTGCAAACCTGATTCCTTCGTTTCTGGCTCTTCCCGTGCCCAGCGGCTTATCAGAACGGACAATATGCACCTTGTCGCCCAGACGCTTTTCGATATTGTCAAGCTCGGTCAAGGCATTTTCATTGTCGGAACAGTCATCCGTAATTGCGAGAACCCAATTTTCGTCCGTCTGATTTTCAATCGATTCTATTGCTTCGCGGAAATGTTTTTCAGTCTGCCTCGAACCGTCTGACTTGTGCGGCATGACAAAAACTGCCGGTTTTTCGTTCATCGATAAATACTGCCTTTCAATGCGTAACTTCATTAATCTTAATTCGGCTGCGCCGGCGCATGACTTGCAAAGGTTTTGCGGTTGTGCGGCTGCAAACAGCTCATAAATTCACGTATTTCATACCATTATGCTTTTACGCTTTTGTGCCATTATGCTTTTTGCTTTTAAGCTTTTTCGCACACCATAATTGCATGTATGAATTACATGGTTTCAGATTCGATTATACGCACGTGACGTTTTTTTGTTTCCTCAACTACGAAAATTTTATATTTCTCCGCAATATTTTCATCAAGTCCGGATTCCTTCGCAAGTCTTTTCAGCCGATCAAGCTGATATTCCTCGCGCTTGCGGTCTTCGGGCAAAAAGCCTGCCTTGGCCTTAATTTCTCCGACTTTTTTTGTGGTTTTGAATCTTTCTGCAAGAAGATGAACAATTGCGGCATCGAGGTTGTCGATTGTCGTGCGCAGAGCGTTTATCTTCTCGGCTGCGGTGTATTCATTTGTGCTGTGCTCGGAAGTGTCGGATACAGACGTGATTTTGTCTGCTGTTTCAGGCGTATTTTCTGTATTTTTGTTTTGGCGTTTATTTTCATTTTGGCAATTGTTTTCATTCTGCCAATGGCTGTCCGTGTCGCTGTTCATAATACAAGCATACCGAATGGTCGGGGCAGAAGCATTAAAAAGCAGCGATAAAAAGCCGCAATAAAAAGCCGCGCCCGGCAATTCTTGAATTTTTGAGCTTCTAAAAACAGAGCATAAGATAAAAACTCATTTTAAAAACTCAAATCAAGAGTGCTCAAGCGCGGCAGGAAATTTGCAAGAATATTGCAGAAAGATTTACTTCAACTCGATTTGATTGCAATCCGAATTTATTGCAAACTTTCAGAGAAGCGATTCTCAGCAGTCGCAGTCTTTGCAGTCGTCGCCGCACTTGCCGTTTGCGCTTTTCTTATCGGCGCAATCGCAGTCGTTGCAGCAGTCCTTGTCTTTGCAGCAGTCCTTGTCTTTGCAGCATGGGTCTTCCTTGCAATCGCAATCCTTGTCGCATTTGTCGCTGTCTTTGCATTCGCCGTTTGCGCAGTCGCAATCGTCGCAACAATCGCTGCTGCTGCAGCATGCTTCGCTCAGACGCACGCGAGCCGCCGCAATTTCCTTCTCGGCTTCCTCGGCGGTGGTCCAGAAAGAACCGGGCTTAACTTCTTTGCCGGGTTCAAGAGCCTTGTACTGGCTGAAGAAGTGATCGATTTCCTTCTTGTGGAATTCGTTCACATCGTCAACATCCTTAATATCGTCGAAGCGAGGATCTGCAGGCACGCAAAGAACCTTGTCGTCACCGCCGGCTTCGTCTTCCATATGGTAAAGAGCGATTGCGCGACACTCGACTACGCAGCCGGGGAAAACAGAATCCGGAATCATAACCAAAGCGTCGAGCGGATCGCCGTCTTCTCCGAGCGTGCCTTCGATGTAACCGTAATCGTCGGGGTATTGCATTGAAGTGAAAAGAGTGCGGTCAAGGCGGACGCGGCCAGTCTTGTGATCGACTTCGTACTTGTTGTGAGAACCGCGGGGAATTTCTACCACTACATCAAATGTTTCAGCCATTTTTAATTATCTCCTTTTAGGGAAAATTTTGTCAAATACTGACATGTCAAGAATAGTGAAAAATATGCGTAAATGCAAGATAAAACAAGCGTAAAAACGTTTTGCCGATTTTCGGGGTCTGTGAGTTCGGGCGGCGTGCGTAATGCGGTTTTGAATCAAGTTTTTGAGTATGTTAATCAGGTTTTGAATCTGGTTTTGAATCAGATTTTGATTTCCGTTTTGCTGTCGGAAACGTTCCCGCGCTGATTTTCGGGGGTCGCATTGATGCACATTCTTCTGCGTTCATTGCGGGCGAAACATGAAAAATGCGATTGTGATTTTGACATATCTGAAGATTTGAAGAAAGGAGCCATGCGTGAATCGCATTAAAGCCGACATGCTTAGGAATATGAAAGAAAAAACGGGCAACCGCATTCATATTCCGGCATTTCTAAGAATAACCGCGATTTTGCTGGTTTTGGCGACTGCCGCAGCGATGTTTGTGCATCCCGAAACTGCAAATTCTGCAATCAGAAACGGGCAGAACCCGGGCTTTGCAGTAGGGGCGAATAAGTATGAATTGGGCGTGTATTACTGGCATTCGCCGGTTTCGTCCGGAGGATACGGCAACCAATATTGCATGGAGTGGAACAGTCCCGATTTGGGAAGACCTGTCGAATCAAGTTCGGAAATAACAGATCCGAATGCTCGCGCGATTGCTTATCTTGCAGAAAAGCATAAGGAAGATCGCGATGATTTGACGCAAGCATCAATTGCTTATCTCGTGCATGAATATTTGGAAGTAACGCCTGAAAGCCGCGCCTGGTGGAATGCTTGGAAAAACGACAATATCGGGGAATTGAACTCCCTGGGAGTGACTGCGCGCTCGCGAGAGCTTATGAGTGAAGCTCCGGCAAATATTTCGGGGGTCCGGGCAGATTACAGTTTTTACTCGCAAAAAGGAACTTTTTCCCCGCAGATAACCGGTCTTGACGGCAATTATACGAGGGGTGTCGGTTTTACGCTGACTGATACGAATGACGTGATTCGTTTTGATGCGACGGGCACGAATTCGATTTCTCTGACAACCGACGGAACCGCGCAGCAGGTTGATTGGACCGCAGTCAGATCCGGCGAGTCTCATGTCGAGATTGTTTTTAATTCAGGAAACGGAATCAGACATCATAAGACAGCGAGCCAGGATATGTTTGATTTCGGAAATTTTGCCGCCAGAGCTCAAGGGGCGGTTAATTTCTCGGTGTTTGCGCCCTTTTTGCCGGCTGTAAGCACAAATGTTTCCAAGCATGAACTTCAGCGCGGACAGACTGTCAAAGATACCGTAACGTCTTTTGTTCCGGACGGAGGACAATGGACTCCGTCTGTTGCAGTGAAAGCAAAAGGATACTATTTTATCGGCGGACAGGATATTTTGCAGCGCATAGAAAAGGGCGAAAATGAGACAGCAGCCGAATATTTGCGCAGGATCGAGTCGTTGCGCGGTCAGCCTGTCGCAACTGCCGAAGCCGTGTTTGATCATGCGGGGCAGACAGTTGAAGCCGAAGCCTTAAAAACAGATACGGGCGAGCCTTGGACGAATCCTGAGGACGGAAAGTTCGGAGCGTGGCTGTGGACAATTGAGAAAAACAGTCAGGAAAACGATGTTAAAGACCGTATTGTTTCAGATTATGCCGATGTTTTCGGACAAGTTGCAGAATCGGACGTTCATTCGGTCATACCGTCGGAAAGAAGCGAAATTATTGAAAAATCAACATATCCGGGGCAAGAAATTGCCGATACGATATATCTGAAAGGATTTCCTCAAGATTTCGGGCAGTTTAAGGGCAAAACGGAAGGTGATGTTTATTATTCTGCAGACAATACTGAGCTGAAAGTCAGGCTCTGGTGGAGCGGCGAGTCGTATGACGGCACGGAAGTCGTTCCGTGGGACAAGCTTTCGCAGTACAGACCTGATTCGAAAGAAGAGCCGGCGGAAGATGAACATCATAAACTTGTCGGCGAATATGAGTATGACATTGCCGATTTGATTGCGTCGGAAAATGTTAATTACAATCCTCAAGTCGGGCTGACTCTCACTGTCGGCAGATCCGGGGCAAAGCAGTCAAACGGCCGCGAAGCTCCTGTTATTGTTGCCGATAAGCAGGGTTATTATACTTTTGTCGCGCAGTATTCGGCCTGTTCGCGAGCGCAGGGCTTTATTTCTGCGTATGATGACGTGTCTGAAAGCACCCTTGTTCGAGAGCAGCAGCGGCAAGTGGATATGGTTACGAATGCGAATCCCGGCACTGCGAATGTCGGAGAAGTTTTTCGCGATGTTGCGCATATTTCCGGACGGGGAACTAATGCGCAGGTCTTGGAAAAGGGCGCTTATGTGACTTTTACCGCATATGAGCCGGTCAGCGGTTATCCTGATATTTCTGCGGGGAAGCTGCTTGACAATGTGCCGGTTTATCTGACTGACGAGCAGATTGACGGTTTGCAGCAGGGCAGGCCTGCGGATGTTTTTTCTCCCGAAGTGACTGCGAATAAGTCGGGTTACGTGTATTGGCAGGCTGTTTTGAGGGATAAAGATTCCAATCCGATTGTTACCGGCGTTTTGGGGGAGAGCAGCGAAACAGTGCGCATTCAGGCGGGCGGAATCGTATCGACGTCTGCGATGAAACAGGGGGCGGTCGGAGAGCCGATTTGGGATGAAATAACGGTTTCCGATCGCACGGTTTCTCAGGGCGGTTCGGTTCAGACCGGCAATATTCCCGAAGGTTCTTCAGTTACCGTCGAACTTTTCAGATTTGACGGTCATCCTCAGAATAACGGGGAAAATAAGGCTGTTGCCGTGCGCACTTATCCTGTGGACACGTCGAAATTTGCTTCTCGTCCGGGGTCGTATACGTTCAGAGCCGGCGATGACGGTTTTTTTGTTCCGAACAGTGCCGGAATGTATTACTGGGTTGCCACTTTGAGGGACAATAACGGAGCTGTTTTGGATAAAGGCGAATATGGCGAAGCTTCTGAGCGCACGAGCGTTCAGGGGTATTCGACTCAGACTGCGAAAAAATGGCTTTCTGTGCCTAAGGATGCATATGCGGCGCAGACTGTTTGCACATATGATGTTATGACTCAGAATGCCTACGATTATGTTTCCGGCGATCACGGGGTTGAAGCTGCTGATACGGTTAAAGGCACGGTATATCGTTTTGAGTTGTGGAAGCAAAGCGAAACGGGAACAGCGGACAATGATACGAAGGTCTGGCAGGGAAACGAACATGATATGCCGGACATCATCACAGATGCCGACCAGCATCACAGGCAGGGCAATAAAATAAAGTCTGAAAATGTCGATATTTCTGCGCTTAAATGCGGATATGGAAGATATTATTGGCGTGTTCTGATAAGTTCGGCCGACGGCAAAGTCGTTTATACTCCCCCGCGCGAACAGTCGGAGTCATTTGATGTCATCGATGTTGAATCCGAATCGTCGGAACCTGTTTTCACGTCAGATATGAGCGTTGCGGATACTTTGATTTTCAAGGGCAGAATTCCTGCGGGAACGAAGTATTTTTCGCAGTTGTGGAAGGTTGAAAAGGACGGAAGTCTGTCCGGTCCTGTTGCTCAGACGGCTGAAAAAACGATTGAAACAGATCGAATCGGCACCGATGCAAATCCGCTGAAAATAATGACCGAGCCGATTGCGCCTCCCGAAGGCGGCTGGGGAGCCGGAACATATCAGTTCAGATTCAAAGTATTTTCTCCGGATGAAACGGGCGGAAATATCGATGCCGGCATTATCGGCGAAAAATCCGAGGTTGTCGCGGATTTGGCGAGCGTTGACTCGCGCGAAAGCGAGGATTGGCAGCAGTCGCCGCACGAAAAAGCGGGATATGCGAAAAATGAGCTGATCTGGGACGGTTCTGACGATCTGAAAGAGAGATTTAACGTAATTTCCATTTCGACATCCGCGAAAGACTGTTCTTCCGCGCACGAGTATAACGGCGAATATTATGTTGACGTCACGCAAGGCGCCGACGTATCGGATCATGCGTTTATAGAAGGCGAAATTCCGCAAGGATACAGGCTCGGATTCGTTTTATTCAAGCAGAGCGAAGATACAGGGCATCCTACGGCAATCGATCAGGCGATCGCGGTTCTCGATCCTGTTGTTTTGCCGGCATCTGCGAAAGAAGCGCATTCTCCGGCCGTGCGCATTGAAGATCCCGGCAACTATTACTGGGTTTGGAGTCTTCAGAAACCGGACGGAAGCAATTTTATGCCGAACGGCATTCCAGCCGCGTATTCCCGGATTCGCATACCTTCCGAAAGCTTCCATGCTTCGAGAATCACCACTTCGACATACAAATGGAATTCGGTAGGCGGCAAACTTGCGGATGTGGCGCGCATTGAGGGCGTTCTGCCGAAAGAATCGTCGATAACATTTTCTCTGTTCGATTATGCGAATGATGCGAAAATCGGCGAAACCGAGTCTGTTGCGCTGTCTTCTCTCGGATATGAAGGTTCGACTCCTAAAGGATACGAGCAGATTGAAAGCCCTTCGCTTACAGTTTCTGAGCAGGGAGATTATTACTGGGTCGATTCGGTTAAACTTCCCGGAGAAAAAGATAATTTCCATACGGGAGAAGAGCATTCCGCGCCGGAATCAGTTCATGCCGCAAACGTAAGAACGGATACGGCGGTCGAAGTGATTGCGGGGACTGCGATTTCCGATCATGCTGTATTAAGCGGATTTGATATCGGTTCGCAGTCCGGCAATACAGACAGCTCTGTAAAGCAGGATATTTGCGCTCGCTGGACCTTGTACCGTCACAGCGGCTCCGACGAACCGAATGATGACGAACAGGTTTTTCCGTCTTCAGAATGGCAGAAAATCGCGCCCGGACAGACCGAGGCGGTTTCTGAGCCGGTTTGCGTCGATGAAGTCGGAATATACTATTGGGTTATCGAAGTTGCCGATGCGGCGGACAATTATCGGATTATCGCGCAAGGAAACAGGCGAGACCCCGATGAAACTTTTCGAACAATCGAAGCGAAATCGCATACGGATTCCGTTGTGAAAGCGGGAGAAAAAATATACGACACAGTCGATATAACCGGTCCGATTGCGGAAAATACTCGCATATCGTGGAGGTTGTTTGAACAGAAAGGTGCAGACGCTTCGCAAGATGCGCAAACAGGAGAGGAAACGTATCGCGACATAACCGCTGAAGAAGCCGCTCAGGCTTTGCAGACCGGACATTTGAGCGCAGCGAGCCCGGAAGCGGTTCTGCCCGATTATGCCGGAACATTCTACTGGGTGTTCGAGCTTACTGCTCCCAAACGCGGCGGAGGACTTGAGGAACAGCCGTTCTTTACCGACCGGGCGCGCACGGAAGAAGAAACTGTCAATACCGTGAATGTCGTAACGCAATCTGCGGAAAAAACTGCCGTAGCGCCGACTGTAATTCACGATATCGCATACATCGAAGGCAGCATTCCCGACGGAAACTACTGCATGGAATTCGAATTGTGGGCTGCGGTTCATGACAATCCCTCAGGAAACGGACAGGACTCAGAGCAGAACTCAGAACAGAGCGCAGAGAAGTCTGCCGGCGAATCTGCCAATGATGTTTTGGTCGCAAAAACAGCCTGCAATGCGGTTTCTCCCATGTCAGACACGGTTCAAAGCGACGGCATAGACGTTTTCCGGGAAGCAGATTATTACTGGCGAGAACGTCTGACGGATATGAATACGGGCAGAGAAGTGTGTTACGGACTTCCGCGCGTTCAATCGGAAAGCGTTGTTGTCACGCGTCCTCCTCTGCCCGATACGGGAGCTGCCAAATCGCTTTTCGTTTCCGGGATTGCGGCCGCGTTTTTCGCAGCCGGCGGAATGTATTCGATTGTTTTGAAAGTGAAAAGATATTATTCGTCCTGGCCTGCGGAAGGAAAACATATGAGAAAAAAGTAAACAAATAAACGAAAACTTCTGCCGTCCGCCGTATTTTCCGCGTGTTTTATTCGCTTGCGATTCGCGCTTTTACTGCCTTTCGAACCGAAAGTTTTAAGAGTAGAATCGCGTATAAGTTCAAGCGAAATATTTTAAAACGGGGAATAAGACATCATATATGAAATACGGCGAATTGGCGGATGAAAATATCGAACCGGACCGCGCGAAACAGATAAAAGACAATGTGCGCGCGGTTCTGGATTCGATTGCGCTCGCGGAAGAACAGGCAGAGCGGGAAAAATCGTCAGTGTCGCTTTTGGCAGCCGTCAAAACGCGCACGACAGGGGAAATCTTTGCAGCTTTGGAAGCCGGAGTGCGCGTAATCGGAGAAAATCGTCCTCAGGAAATTGAGGCTAAAAGACAGTCTTTGCAGAAAGTCTGCGCCGAAAAACAGCTTGAATTCGAATATCATCTGATCGGACAGCTGCAGACAAACAAAATCAACAAAGTATTGCCTTATGTCGACTGCATCGAATCTGTGGACAGTCTGAAAACGGCGGCGGCTCTGTCAAAACGGCTCGAATCGGCCGGGCGCGAAAAAATCGGCGTACTGCTTGAAGTCAACGAGTCTGCAGAGGCAACGAAATCCGGCTGCTCTCCCGAAGAAGCATTCGATTTGGCTTGCGAAATCGCGCAGATTGAGGGCATAGAACTTCGCGGTCTTATGACAACCGGAATGCGCGGCGGCGGCGAAATCGAGCTGCGGCGCTGTTTTTCAAGTCTCAGAGAATTGCGCGACCGTCTGCTTTCGTCAAAAAATAAGGGCACCGAAAAATGCGTCGAATTGTCCATGGGAATGTCAGGCGATTACAAATATGCGATTGCGGAAGGAAGCACGATTGTGCGATTGGGAACCGTGATTTTCGGACCGAGAACATTTTGAGGCTTTCGGACATTTTGGAACTTTTGAGCGTTTTGTGACGTGTGGCGGCTATGCTTTAGAGTATGAGAATCGCACGTTTCAGTTATACGCCGGACAGTTCTGCGCAGGAGAGTTCTTCCGCTGCCGGAAGCATAGGGTACGCGTTTGTTCAGAAAGACGAATCAGACGGCAAAGATTATCTTGTCGAGCTGAACGGTTTTCCGCTTTCGGGCGCGCTGACCGAGCCTACGGGACGCAGATTTGATCTGAATCAGAGCGAAATAAGGTTGCTTTCGCCGGTTATTCCGTCAAAAATATTTGGTCTGGCAAGAAATTATCGCGCTCATGCCGACTATATCAATGAAAAAAATCCCGGAATACTCGATAAAAACGAGTCTATAACGGAAAAAATGATGATTTTCACAAAACCGTCGACTTCAGTTGTCGGACCTGACGATGCGATTGTAATGCCCTCGTATTCGGAAAATATGAATTTCGAGCCGGAATTGGCGATCGTTATCGGAAGCATTGCAAAAAATGTCGACGAAGCTTCCGCGATGAATTACGTTCTGGGCGCGACATGCGTCAATGACGTTACTCTTCGCGATTTGCAGGGAAGCGATCCGATGTGGACGCGAGCGAAAGGTTTTGACACTTCATGTCCGTTAGGACCGTGGATTGAAACCGATATTGACGTAAACAATGCGGATATATCATTCAGGCTTAACGGCGAGGAAGTTCCGCAGGCAAGCGGGAATACTGCGAATCTGATACATTCGATCTCTTCGCAGATTGCATTTATTTCCGGTTTTTCCACGCTGCTTCCCGGCGATGTGATTATGACCGGAACGCCTTTTGCGACGGGCACTCTCAAGCCTGGAGACGAAGCGGAAGTGACTGTGGGCGGAATCGGAACGCTTAGAAACGTTGTCATATCGGGATGACGTTTGTTTGGCTGTCCCCGCAAAAGATTTTAAGAAAAAACATATATTCCCGATATTTGGGATTACGGGAATATAAAATTAGGAAAAACTTAGAAAAACGCAATGTTTCGATAAAAATAGAAACAGCGGCGATTTTCGAAAACGAGAACAAGATTACGGAAAAAAGAAAGGTTGAAAATGGCAACCGATGAAGCACCGATTCGCATTGCTTTGCTCGGAGCGGGAACTGTGGGATCGCAGACCGCGCGTTTGCTGGTCGAGCAAAAAGAGGCGCTGGAAAAAAGAGTCGGACACGGCATTGAACTTGTCGGCGTGGCAACTCTCGATCCTGTCGACGATCCGTGGATCGATCAGTCGATTGTTACGGACAATGCAGCTCAGCTGGTAACTCGCGCAGACATTGTAATCGAGCTTATCGGCGGCATAGAGCCTGCCCGCACGTTTGTTCTTTCCGCAATTGAACACGGCGCTTCCGTAGTGACTGCAAACAAGGCTTTGCTGGCAAAACACGGTTCGGAAATTTACAGAGCTGCCGCGGACAAGGGAGTAGACGTTTATTTTGAGGCTTCCGTCGGCGGCGCGATTCCGATTATCTGCCCGCTTCGCAACTCGCTTGTCGGAGACAAAATCAACAGAATCATGGGAATCGTAAACGGAACGACCAACTACATTCTCGATGAGATGACAACCAAGAATCTCGATTTTGATTCGGTTCTTAAAGATGCTCAGGAAAAAGGCTTTGCCGAAGCCGATCCGACTGCTGACATTGACGGTTTCGATGCTGCTTCCAAAGCTGCCATCATGGCCTGCTTGGCGTTCAATCGCGATGTGCGCATTGACGATGTTTACGTCGAAGGCATTCGAAGCATTACAGCCGAGGATATTGCTGCGGCCGGAGAGCTTAACCGAGTCATTAAACTGCTTGCCGTTGTCGAGCAGGATGAAACCGGAATTTCTGCCGGTGTTTATCCTGTCATGATTCCGGAAGAGCATCAGCTTGCCAAAGTAGGCGGCTCCTTTAATGCTGTTTTTGTAGAAGGCGAAGCTTCCGACGATCTTATGTTCTACGGCAGAGGCGCGGGCGGAGCTCCTACGGCTTCTGCAGTTGTAGGTGATGCGATTACCGCAGCCCGTCATCGCGCGAAAGGCGTAACCGGCTCTTCGATTCCGCTGTTCTCCGATGCTCCGATTAAGAATGCTGCCGACGGAGAAGACGTGTACTTCATGCGCATGCGCGTAAAGGATCAAGTTGGCGTGCTCGCGAAAGTTTCGCAGATTTTCGCCGATTCGAATGTTTCGATTAAAGCCGTGCAGCAGCATGAAAAAGAAGAATCGTCGAAAACTCACGATCTTTGGATTCTTACCCATGCAACTACGGGCCGCACTATTCGCGATATCTCGGACAAGCTTGAGAAAAGCGATTTCATTGATTCCGTTCTGTCGACCATGCGCGTATTCGGAGAATAAATTATGCGTTCGGAGCAAAATCACACTGTCCGCATAACGGTTCCCGCGACTTCTGCGAACCTCGGACCCGGATTTGATGCTTTCGGTCTTGCGCTCGAAATGCGCGACGAGCTTGAGTTTTCGATTCCCGACGGCAATCGCGTTGAAATCGATATTTGCGGCGAGGGCAGCGATTCGCTTCCCCGTGACGAGTCTCATCTGGTGGTTCGCGCTTTTCGCAAGGCTCAGGAAGAGATTTGCGGCGAGACGACCGGCGTGGTTCTTAAAGCGAACAATCGCATTCCTCAGGCGAGAGGTTTGGGTTCTTCAGCGGAAGCGATTGTTTCCGGAGTTGCGGCTGCGCTTGCTTTGGCGGGAAAAAACATAGAAGAAAGTTCCGTTAAAGATACGCTTTTCGATATAGCAGCGCGAATCGAAGGGCATCCGGACAATGTGGCTCCGGCCGTGTACGGACAGATGACCGCTTCCTGGTCGGCTCCGGCGAATCCGACTCCGTTGCCGGGACAAGCCGAATCGGCGGCGAACGCAATTTTGCGCGACGGAAAACCGGGAAATCATACGATTGTTTATCCGGTTGCGGACAGCATAAACGCGTATGTTTTCATTCCCGATTATTCGCTGTCTACGGAAGAAGCGCGAAAAGCCTTGCCTGAAGCGGTTTCCCGCGCGGACGCCTTGCTTAACGTAAGCCGTGCTGCGCTGCTTCCCGCCGTGATGTCCGGAATAGTAAAAGACGCAAAAGAAGCGAATGATATTCTTATGTCTGCCACGGTTGACGTGCTGCATCAGGATTACCGCAGACCGCTTATGATGCCGTCGGCCGAGCTTGTCGACGATATGCGCGATGCTTCATTCGCTGCTGCGATTTCCGGAGCGGGTCCGTGCGTGCTGGTTCTTCATGCGGGAAGCGGTCAAGACTGCGGCGATCAAGACTGCGGCGAGACCGAAATTAAGCGCATAGCGCAAACGCATCTGGATTCCGGACATTGGCGCATGGAACGGCTTCAGATAGCGAAAGACGGAGTCAGAGCGCAACTGAGCTGATTTTCGCTTATAACATTTCGTTTTTATCACAGATTTTCATTGCTCAATGCCCCCGTTTAAGCTGATTCGGGGGGTATTATTGTTTTTATTGAGGAAGAAAGAAAGCGGATTGCAGCGCAGTTCGGCACAGTGTTTGCGCAAAATCGCAAAAAGAGAGACAAAAGAGAGAAAGGACAAAGATAATGTCCGACAATACAATATCCGACAGTGCAGCATTCGACAGTGCAATGCCTGATAATGCGGCTCCTGACAGTGCGGCTCCCGACAGTGCGACGACGGACGAAATAAGATCAGGAAGCGTCAGATCCGGTTTTGTTCCGGTTATTCTGGCTTCGGAATCGCCGGCTCGCAGAAAGCTTCTGCTTGACGCCGGCATACGTCCCACGGTGCAAGTTTCGCGCGTTGACGAGGAAGCAGCTTTGCAAAAACGAGCGGACGAATACGGAATCGACGTAAAAGACATATCCGTTTCGGACCGCGTTTTAATCCTTGCTTCTGCAAAAGCTCACGCGGTTTTTGAACGCAGACAGCAATTTAAAGCCGCAGTTGAGCGAGCAAAAGGAAAATACGTCGTAAGCAAACCGCTCCGAGACGGCTACGGTTCGATAGATCGCGTCGAATCGCTGCCTGAAGTGCAGAAACGTCAAAGCATTCAGACCGCTACCGAAAACGGTCCGCTTATTATCGGCTGCGATTCGCTTTTCGAATTTGACGGTCGGGTTGTCGGCAAACCGCATACGGCTCAGCGCGCTGAAGAAACGCTGAAACTTATGAAATCGCAGCGCGGAACCTTGTGGACAGGACACTGCATTATCAATATGGCGGACGGCAGCGAAGAATATGAATTAAGCCACGCGCAGGTTGTTTTGGGCGATTATTCCGACGAGGATATTCGCGAATATGTCAAAACCGGGGAACCGCTTAACGTGGCCGGCGGATTCACTCTTGACGGTTTGGGAGCTGCATTTATCGATTCTATTCAGGGAGACCCCAGTTCGATAATCGGACTGAGCCTGCCCACAGTGCGCTCTGCAGTTGAAAAGCTCGCAATTGCATGGCCGCAGCTTTGGAATGCGATTAACGAAGGCGAAGAAAGTCCCGAACCGCGTCCGGCAGTCGGAAACGAGGTTTCCTCCGGCGAAGAGCAGACTGCCGTGCCTGCGAGAGAAAATATCGAAGCTCGCAGCGGGCTGAACCGCAAATACCCCGTGTCCGTGCCGGATACGAATGTGCGCCAGCCGGGGGATTCCTGGGTCGAATGCGACTGCGGCCGCAGTCATTGGGGTGCGAATCATGCGGCGGGAATGCTTATTGCGCGCGCGGACGAAAACGGAAACGCAACTCACGTGCTGCTGCAGCATCGCGCGCTTTGGAGCGCTGAAGGCGGCAAATGGGGAATTCCCGGCGGTGCGGTCGCAAGCGGCGAATCTGTTATCGCCGGAGCTTTGCGCGAAACGAACGAGGAAGCCGGAGTTGAGCCTGACAGCGTTGACATAGTCGGAGCATGGTGCGAAGACCACGGCAGCTGGAGTTATACTACGGTTTTCGCTTTCGAACGCGAAGGCTTTGAAATAATCCCCTCGGCAGCAGATGATGAAAGCATTGACGTCGCCTGGGTTGACGTAAATGAGGTTTCCGATTTGCCGCTTCTGTCCGCATTTGCCCGCGACTGGCCGGCTTTTGCGCAGAAATTAAGCGGATTGTATGCGGAAAATATAATGGCAGAATAACTCAAAATCGCAGGGCGCGCCGTTTTGTGTAAGGGTGCTTGTAATATAGCAGAATGAGTCCTGAAGCACTTGCACAATTGATTAATGAAACAGCGCGCTCGCTTGTTGAAGAGAACAAAGCCGGCGAGCTGACTGCCGATCTTATCCCTCAAGCCGACAAGATTGCCGTTATGCGTCCGAAAGACCGCTCTCACGGAGACTGGGCGGCTAATATCGCGATGCAGCTGGGCAAAAAAGCCGGAATGAATCCGCGCGAACTGGCCGGGCTTTTTGCGGAAAAACTTGAGACTGCCGACGGGATTAAGTCGGTTGAAGTCGCAGGTCCGGGATTTATCAACATTATTTTGGATTCGGCTTCGGCAGCAGCTGTGGTTGCGCGAGTTTTGGAAGAAGCAGACAAATTCGGAACCAATGATCATTTGGCCGGCAAAACGCTTAATCTTGAGTTTGTTTCGGCAAATCCGACCGGTCCGGTTCATATCGGCGGAACCCGCTGGGCTGCAACCGGCGATTCGATGGCCCGCATTCTCGAAGCGAACGGCGCCGGTGTCGTGCGCGAATACTATTTCAATGACCACGGAACGCAGATTGACCGTTTTGCGAAGTCTCTTGTATCTGCCGCTCACGGCGAAGAAACGCCGGAAGACGGATATAAAGGCGAATATATTAACGAAATTGCCGCAAGGGTCGTCGAAGAAGCGAAAAACGAGGGAATTGACGTGCTTGCTCTTCCTCGCGTGAAGGATGAGAACGGCGACGAAGGCGACTCGCAGCAGCGCGAAGAATTCCGCCGTCGCGCAGTGCCCATGATGTTCGACGAAATAAAAAAGTCGATGAGAGATTTCCGCGTAAACTTCGACGTATGGTTTCACGAAAACAGCCTGTATGATAACGGCGACGTGGATCGCGCGATTAAAGAGCTCAAAGAGCGCGGGGATATTTACGAGAAGGACGGCGCAACCTGGTTCGAATCGTCGAAATACAATGACGACAAAGATCGCGTAATTATCAAATCTGACGGAAACGCGGCTTATATTGCGGCAGACATCGCATATTATCTGAACAAACGCAGAAGAAAAAATAATCCCTGCGACACGGCGATTTACATGCTGGGTGCGGATCATCACGGATATATCGGTCGAATGATGTCCGTATGCGCGGCTTTCGGCGATGTGCCGGGCGAAAATATGCAGATTCTTATCGGTCAGCTTGTCAATGTTTTGAAGGACGGTCAGGCGGTTCGCATGAGCAAGCGAGCAGGAAACGTGGTTACGATTGACGATTTGACCGAAGCGGTCGGAATCGATGCCGCACGTTACTCGCTTGTCCGCACAAGCTACACGCAGTCGGTCGACATTGATTTGGATTTGCTTGCTTCTCATACCAACGACAATCCTGTTTATTACGTGCAGTATGCGCACGCGCGTTCCTGCAATGTCGATCGCAACGCTGCGGCCGCTTCAGTGACGGCTCAGGGCGCTGATTTGTCGCTGCTTGACACTGCTGCCGACGGAGAACTGCTGGCTGCTTTAGCGCAGTATCCTTCGGTTGTTTCCGCTGCTGCCGACTTGCGCGAGCCTCATCGCATTGCGCATTATCTTGAGGATTTGGCAGGCAAATATCATAAGTGGTATGCGGCGGAGCGAGTCGTTCCCATGGAGCTGACCGACGCGGAAAAGAGCCGCGAAAACAGCGAAGAAATTGCGAAATTCAAGAATCCCGAACCGGCATGCGCATCAGCCAGACTTCAGCTCAACGATGCGGTTCGCATTGTTTTGGAAAACGGTCTGGGTCTTTTGGGCGTAACCGCGCCCGAAAAGATGTAGTCGGCAAAAAACGGAACATATCGAAGTCACTGCAAAAGCATATTGAAAGGACAAAGAATGGCAGCGACAGCGTCAGTATCATCGGCAGCTGCAGCCGGCAGCCTCTGGCCGCGCTCTGCGGCTCGCTCAGACGAGGGACAATTGGAATTTCACGGAATTTCGGCAGCTGAACTGTTGGAAAAATACGGCTCTCCGCTGTATGTTCTCGATACTGACGAGGTTCGCATGCGCGCTCGGAACTTTGTCTCCGACGCTCAAAGCGCGTTCAGAAACATTACGACAAAAGCAAGTTTTGCGGCAAAAGCTTTTATTTCCAAGGAAATTGTGCGAATTGTCTCTGAGGAAGGCATGTATGTCGACACATGTTCTGCAGGGGAAATGCGAATCGCGCTTGCCGCAGGAGTTCCCGGCCGCCGCCTGATTTTGCACGGAAACAACAAATCCGACGAGGAAATCCGTCTTGCGGTTGAGAATGATTTTGCGAAAATCGTTTTGGATTCGCCTGACGAACCGCGCAGAGTCGCTAGAATCGCCCGGGAAACAGGCAAGCGCGCCCGCGTTATGCTGCGCGTTACGGTCGGAGTTCATGCCGGCGGTCACGAATACATTTCCACGTCTCACGAAGACCAGAAATTCGGCGTTGCTCTGCTTGCAGCCGGGGAAGATTCCTCGGCTCTCGAAAAAAGCGAAACGGCTGTCAAGGCGATTGCAAAAGGTCCGGCTCTTTCGGTTTTGAAGGATATTTTAAGCCTTCAGGACGATCTTGAGCTTGTCGGGATTCATTCGCATATCGGTTCGCAGATTCATGATGCGTCCGCTTTTAACGAGGCGGCCCGCCGCATTCTGCTTTTGCGCGAAACTTTGTATTTTACGGACGGATTTACCGCTCCGGAAATTGATTTGGGCGGAGGATACTCGGTTGCGTATCTTGATTCCGACGAATCGATGAATATAAAAAGCACGTTTGAGGATATTGCCGGAACATTCGCTAAGTTTTCGCGAGAAGGATTGCCGTCGCCTGCCGTCAGTTTTGAGCCGGGACGTTCGATTATCGCTCCGGCGGGGGTAACTCTTTACAAGGTCGGAACGGTTAAGCCGGTTGCCTTGTCGGACGGGACGACGCGCGTTTACGTTTCGGTCGACGGGGGAATGAGCGACAATATCCGTCCCGCGCTGTATGACGCCGACTATACCGCCGTGCTTGCAAACAGAGCCAATGCAGCTGAATCTGATGTAATCGAATCCAATGTCCGCAGAGACGATTCCGACGAAAATGCGCAGGCTTCTGCTGAAAAATCTGCTGAAAAATCTGCTGAAACATGCCTTGCCCGCGTTGTGGGAATGCATTGCGAATCAGGCGACATTATCGTGAAAAATGTTTATCTGCCCGCCGACATTAAACGCGGAGACATTCTTGCGGTTCCCGCGACCGGCGCGTACGGCAGAACCATGGCCAGCAATTACAATCAGGTTCCCCGTCCTGCTGTTGCCGCCGTTTCGTCGGAGGGTTCGCATTTGATGATTCGCCGCGAAACCGTTGAAGATCTGCTCTCTCTCGACGTGTCACAATAATGGCATGTCTGTCTTTCGCGCAATAATTGCAAAGAATGAAAATAACAGGATCAACAAAATCAAAAACGATTTAACAGGAGATATCTCGTGCGACTTTCATTTTGTCAAAGGATTCGTCCGACTTTGCTGCGCCGTTCGCTGAAAACCTCGCTGAAAACTGCCGCAGCCGCATTCGCAGCATGTTTTTTATGCGTTTCGGCTGTCGGATGCTCTTCGCAGAACAGCTCAAATTCCGAATCAAATCTTAAAAAAGTGACGTTCATGCTTTGGTGGATTCCTGATGCTGATCATTCCGGCATTTATGTCGCAAAGGAAAAAGGCTGGTTTAAGGAAGCCGGTCTTGATGTCGATATCATTGCAGTGTCTCAGGCGGGTTCCGAGCATGCAGTTGCTGAAGGAACTGCTGATTTTTCGCTGTCCACGACCGCTAATGTAGTAAATTATGATGCGACTATGGACGCAGGGCTGGTTGAAGTAATGCAGTTTAACTACAATCCCAGTGCAGTATGGTGTTCTAAGAAAAGCAATACTGCAATCTCCTCTCCCAAGGATTTTTCCGGCAAAACTTTCGCTACTTTCGGTACAAGCGAGGATATCGCTGTCGTTAAACGCATGATTGAATTTGACGGCGGGAAACCTGAATTTGATTCCGTCACTGTCGGCACATCGACTTTTGAAACCGTTGCTTCAGGTCAGGCTGATTTTGGCGCATTCTACAGAACTTGGGAAGGCGTTCAGGCGGACATTGAAGGACCGGAAATGAACTGTTTTGTCCCCGCAGACTACGGAGTTCCCGGTAATCCCGATCCCATCGGTCTTATCACGAATCAAAAAATGATTAACGAAGAACCCGATACTGTCCGAGCATTTACCAAGGCTGCGTTGAAAGGTTATGAGTACGCGCGCGAGCATCCGGGCGAAATCGCGCAGATTCTTGCCGACGGAGCTCCCGGTGCAGACGTGAATAAAGAGCTTGTAACCAAAGCTATGGAAATGATTGTCAATGAGGGCTATTGGGAAGATAAGGAAAAGTTTGAGTCAGGCGAACTTAAATTCGGTCAGAACGAATATGTCGAAACTCAGAAATATATTGACTTCCTCAAGCAATCGAAGGCATACGCAAGTCCTTCGGGCAAGATTGTTGAGGATATTCCCGATGTGAAGGATGTTGCTCCCAACGATTATTTGCAGTGATTTTGCATCAGTTTCTTTAAAAATTTGTCCGCGAGGAAAGACTTTTCGACATTTGCATCTCTATGGCTTTTGTCAAACCGCGCGGACATTTTTATGCTTTTGTATCCGGTTTTCTGCGATCAGTCAGATGTTTTAATCTGACTTTGCTGCGCTGTTTTGCTGTCTTTTATAAGAGTCATATCATCTGTAGCGGCTGCAACTTCTTTCGAATGCGTTACGATTATCACGCATTTTCCCTTTTCGTGAGCAAGCGAGCATAGAACATTCATAATGCTTTTCTGCGTATCCGGGTCGAGCGCTCCCGTAGGTTCGTCCGCCAGGATGACTCTGGGCGAATAAGCCAGAGTCCTGGCAATCGCGACCCTCTGCTGCTTTCCGCCCGAAAGACTTAACGGCAGGCGATCCGCATAAGAATTGTTAAGCCCTGCCATTTTCAGCGAATTTACTGCCAAATCGCGTTTTTCCTGTTTGGAAGCTTTGATCCCGGCGACTTCCATTGACAAGATAATGTTTTCCAGCACAGTCCTGTCATAAAGCAGATTAAACGATTGGAACACGACTCCCGCATTGTGACTGCGGTAATCGTAAGGGTCAATCGAATTCAAGTCGTTGCCGTCGTAAAGCACTTTTCCTTCGGTCGGCTTTGTTAAAGCGGCCAGCAGAGCCAGAATTGTCGTCTTCCCGGAACCTGAAGGTCCCATAATCACACTGACTTTTCCTTCGTAAAAATCATGTGAAATTGATTTGAGAACATCTTTCTGAGTGCCCTTGTATCTGTATGAAACATCCTGCAGGCTGAGGACGGGTTCAGTCGAATCTGTCATTTCTTTTCCTTAAATAAAAACTCGGTTTTCTGCGGTTTTCTGCGGTTTCTGCAATTCTCTGTACGTTTTTACGCGCTTTTTTGCAGTTTCGATTTTATATTTCTAAAATTCGTTCAGAATTTCTGCGATCTGCAATTTGTCGCGATTTGAAGCGCAATCTTTACGATCTGCCCGCAAGAATCTGCAAAGGCTCGTATCTGATAACGGTTATAAGACCAGCCAGCGAAGCCAGAATTGCCAATCCAAGCGCGATAAGCACGACATAAAGAATCTGCATTGCATTAATCGAAACTTTCACATCGCTGTTTGCGAAAGACAGATTCAGGTCGCTTGAGCCGTTCGAACCGGGGGTCTGCGGAGCGAAATTGCCTGAATTGTCAGAACTGTCCGGAGCTGACTGTCTCGACTGACTTCCCGGCGCACCCGAACCTGCCGCGCGACCGAATTTTTCGTCAGTTTTCTGTGATTGTGCGCTCGCGGCCGAAACCTGCGATTTGAGCATGGATGTCGTTACCGGCTGAGCGGCGACAAAACCTGCCCCGATTCCCAAAACCATTCCGAGTGCCGTAATGATTATCGTGCTTAAAAGATGCTGTGCGCATACTTTCGATTTTTTCACGCCGATTGCGGTAAGGACGCCGTACTCATAATCTCTGTTTCTTGCGGCCGCAATCGATACAGCCGCAAGAATCAGCGCTCCGATTGCCAGGATTACCATAACGGCGGTAACTGCAATGGATTTCATGGATTTTAGGGGAGTAATAGAGTTTTTCCAAGCGTCAGCGTCGGGAGATTCGACTTTGTATGTGTCAGAAAGACCCTTGTCCTTGCACTCCTGCGCAAAAGCTTTGTAATCCTCGACATTGTTCAAAACATAGGTGCAGCTGATCTGCGCCGCGTTGTCGCTTCCCGAAGTTGAAGCTGCGTCCAATCCCATATCTTTCAGAGTGGCCGTGCTGACCCACAAAGCGTTGTCGCTGTCGTTCATCGGATTGCTGCCGGGGCGGTCGAAACCTTGCGAGGAAGAAAATTTCTCGTAAAATCCCGCAATTTTCATCTCCCAGGTTTTGCTTGAATCGCTTGTATCGGTGACTGTTATTGTATCGCCGGTCGAAAGCCCGTTCAGCGTAGCAAGGCTTTCGGATATCATAACCTCCATTTGCGAATCTGCCGTTATGGCCGAACCGCTTTTTATGCTGAATGTTTCGCTGTCCAATGCGGTATCGTTTGAAAAAGCCGTTATTGTAAAGTCGCTTGACGACATTGCGCTGCCGCCGGAATCGTCGCGATCTGCCATTCCGCCCGGCATTCCGCCGCTCATTCCGCCGGAGCCTGACTCGCTGTTTTGGCTGTTTCCTTCAGATGACGAGCCTGAGTCTGAGGAAGAGCCTGAGCCTGAGGAAGATGATGTCGATACCGGCTCGAAATTGTCGCTTCCGTCTACTGAAGACGATTCTGTGTAATACGTTTCTTTTACATACTGCGATTGAGCGTACTTGTTGTAGTCGTCCAATGAAAGCAAAGATTCGGACAGGGCTTTTCTCATCGCGTCGCGATCCGGTTTTTCGGGCGGCGAGCCTGCAGAGCCAGATGTGCCTGAGGAACTGTCATTGGTCCGGGTTTTGCTCATCGCTGCTTCGCGATCGAAACTGATTTGCGCGGTCACATTGTTGGATTCAATGCCTTCCGCGACAGTTTTGTTGACTGTGCTTACGATGGCAAGTCCTGTTGTTGCGGCCGCAATGACGATTACTGTTATTATTGCCGTTAAAAGCGATTTCTACTTTCCGCGCACGGCATCCTGTATTGCGTTTTTAATTATTGTCATGATTTCTCCTTGACGGCCGCGGCTTGTTCTTCAATACTTTCCGAGACCTGTTTTTGATTGTACGAAAAATCAGCATGGTTTTACCGTAAAAAAATCTGAAAAAATTATGAATGTTTGTCGATATTTTGCTGAATGCGGTTTGGGAACGCAGACCGGGCAAAACCGGTTCAATTTTGCCTCTTTAACCCGCAGACAGCTAAGATTTTGCCGGTCTGATTATTGAATTTCATTCTTTCCTGTCTCAAATGCGTTCAACCGTCACGCTGCCGGCTTTTATTCTGATTTCCGAATAATCGTCTGTCATATCATTCAGCAATGCAAACAAAACAGCGTCTTCTTCAATGCGAGTTTCCAGTATGCTTACAGCCTGCCAATCTGCATAGGAAGGCATGATGCATTGGCTGACATTCGAAAACGTTACCTTCAAAACTCCCGTTTCAGGCTCGCCTTCGACGTAATCTTTCTGCATCCAAAAAGCAAAATCAATCAGCATCACAACGGTTTTTGCGGCAGAATCCGCTTCTACTTTATCAATCAAACTGTCATGCATAATGTAATTTTCCACAAAAGTTTCTGCGTTCATAATTATCTGTCCTTCTCAGGTAAAATATGCGAAGCTTTACTGTTCTTCTTTACAGGATTGCCATTTTTATCTAAATACATGTCTCGCGGACCTGTAGCGTTGGGATTGAGTGTATGAAAATGATCCTTTCCCGCAAAACCAGATGCGCCGGGCGCAGGCTCATCATATCGAATTCTCAATCCTGTGTCAGGGTCTCTATACGTGTGATGACCGGACATGGCTGCGCATTAGAATGAGATATTTCTTCCCATCCCGCTTTGACGAGACCTTGTCCATTTTTCGGCAGATTTGAAATAACAGCAATGATATGTCCTTTAGTACCTGTATATCTATAGCCTTATGGTTTACTCATCGTTTTTCATCTCCTCATAAATTTTTGCGGTTTTGCTCTTAAAGGAGACGATATTTATTCCTTGTTTTCGCAATTTTTCAAAGCATTTATAATTAGCAGAGCCATATACAACAACGAATCGAGGTTTTAAAACTTCGACCATTCTAAACAGACCACTTTCGAATCGTTTACGATCAATCAATTTATGTGGATTTCCGCCGACAGTCCCTATGGCAACGATGCTATTTTGGGGAATACCTTCAAAACAGTAACACCATGTTTCTGATGCCCTCCATCGAACGTTATTGATAATTTTTACACCATTTATTCCAAGCCAATGTCCCAGAAGTCTCATTTTGTATGTTGCATATAATTTAACAGGAATCGGAAAATCTTGATAGGTTGAAAAATCTGGAGTGACAGCACCTGCAAAATGACGAAGTATTTTTAACGTATTTTTATAATCATTCCAAACGCCTTTCGCGCCGTCAAATTTGTAATCATCGATATAAAAACATACAAAAGCGTCAATCTTGAAATCAAAATCATTTTTTGCAATATGTCTTCTGTAAATTACTTTCGCCTCTTCACATGTAATAATATCCGTCGGAACATCTGTTGCAGTTGTCTTGCAAAATGGGATATCATACGTGCAAAATTTAGCACCTTTAGCCATGTTGGCGTTCCAAATATCTTTACAGCCTTTGCGAGGTTCTTTTGCGCAAGTTCTGGATTTTAATTTAATTTCTCCTTATGAAACTTTCTGTCTTTGTTTGCTAGGAAAGCTTTTGTATAAAGCAGAGTCTCGTCTTTTCTCTCCTTTTTCGGAGATATTTCTAATTTATGAAAATGCGAAAACCCAAAATAAAAGACCACCCGCAAAAACAGATGGTCTTAAAATCCGACATGCAAAATTATCTATGTTTTCTTCTTTTTTGAGACTCTATTATCGAATCTCGAACATATTCAATTTCAAGAAATTCATATTTTTCATCGAAATAAGACTGCGCTTCCCAGCGCGTTACTCTGACCGTAATTTCATATATGCATTCTCCCAAAATAACTTTCAGATCTGAATTTATTTCTTTACAGTCTTTAAGCATGTCTACACAGAAATTTGATACTTCATCAAACAGAAAAAAAGCGTATCCGATCGGACTTCTGAATATATTTCTCAGCGCAGAGAATCTTTCAATAGCAACAGCGCTGTTTGAAATATCGGAAACCGCGCTTTTGTAAACATTTCTAAATTCAGGATCATTAAGAGCTATAAGGAGGTCATTTCCTTCATAAGAAAAGAGATATTCATCCATAAGTTTGTCATAATGTCCTGATTTCACAAGTTGCTTGCAATGCGGAATATACCCTACATCTTTTTTGCTTTTGTCAATTCTCTTAACTTTATCAATCATTTCTTGAACATTATGATACCTTATATCAAGAGATGTCTGCGTTGTTGTTTTACTCACGGAAGAAAGAAAATGCTTAAAATTACAAGAATTTTTTGTCATAACATAATTTATGATCATTCCCAGAGAAAAAATGTCAGATTGTTCATCAGTAAAGCTCAAGCTTTGAAACTGGCGCGGGTCGCAGTATTCCGGCGTGCCGATACAAGCAGTATCAAGTGTCAAATATGTTCTCATATTCTTATCAAATGCCTTTCCGAGACCGAAATCTGCAATAATCGGATGACCGTTCTTAATAAATATGTTTTTCGGCGATAAATCTCTGTGAAGAACTTTACGTTCATGAACTTGTCTCATTGTTTCAAGAATTTCAAGTATCAAATTAACTTGTCTTTTCTCTTCAAACTTTGCAGCTAAAACATATTCTTTAAGAGTCCAACTGCAATACTCCATAATATATGCGGCACCGCTTTCATCATAGCTGTAACCTTTTATGATTCCGTCAACCCCTTGAAGCGTGTCAGTTATCAGACGATATTCATTTTTGAATCTTGAAATAATTCCGTCATTATTTTTGAACTCATCCTTCAATTTCTTTACTACTTTATCTGTTCCCGGAATTTTATATACTTCAGCAAACCCTCCGCAGCCGATAAGGTTTGCCTCATCGTAAACTTTACATGGAATAACGTTTTCGTCTTTTAGCATTTCTTGTCTTCCGTCAATCAAATCATTATTTAGATAGCGCGACATTCTATCCGGTTATTCATTTTATCCGTTTTCTTCTTGTTAATGCTTTTGCATAAAAGTCAGTCAAAAAACAATCAATCGCAATCAAACAATTGCCGATATAAGAATCTGACATTCATGCCTTGTTATTGTCTATTCAGATAAAATCTTTTCTTTCTTATATTTCCTGCAAAAATTACGATTTATTTTTCACACATCTCATTTCATATGAATTATCTTTCCTTTTAATAATCTTATTTCCTGTAATCGATTCAAACTTCTTGCGAATATCTACCATTTCCGAACTTCTAAGATTTTTTTGTATTACTTTTTCAACGGCCTTTTTATTCAGTGCCGCTCCTGTTTTCCATATAAGATACAACTTCACGAGTAAAAAATCGCAAAAACCGTAATCACCGGGTTCTTTGACATCTGCAATATTCAAATCTGAAAAATCTGCTCTCACTAATTTAAAACAGATGATTCTGTCTGAGAAATCTGAGCCAAGCATTATATGTCTGTATAACTCTTTTTGCATGTCTGTTGGCGCAATGATTTCCGTCTCAACCGTTATTCCGCATAAATCAAAGTAACGGAGCAAGTTAACAAAACTTATTATTACCTGTGAGAAACGCTGTTCATCAAACCATGTTTTATCATGACAGAAAACGATAGGATTAAAATATTTATCTTCTAAGAAATGTACTGAAAACTCAAGCAAATTTTCAGCACTTATTTTGTTGTTTGGGTTACTGCGACGGTATGTCATCATAATTCACTTCAATTAACAAATTTTTATTTTTCAATTCTTCCGCATTTACATTGAAAGGCAGATTAAGAAGTTCTTCCAAACGTGACGGAGTTAATTTGTTTCCATTGTTATAACGAACATCGGCTTTAGTGCCGGAAAGATAAGCCGTCATTAAAAATTTATCTATATCATACATTTCGCAAAATTTATCAATATTTCCAAACTGCATTTTGATAATTAATTTGAGGCAAATTCTTTCGGTGTCTCTGACTTTAATTTTACCATTATTATCTGTTTTTTTATTAAGTTTGAAAAAACCGGCAATAATGCTTCCCCAATAAAAGTTATACATTTTTGCATTCTTTTCAGGATGATATGCCGCAAAATCACTTTTAGTCTGACCGAGGTGGAGAAACATCTCAGGACGGGAATTCATAAAACAATAATATATACTCGTTTTCCCTCCAAGCAGTTTCCCTGCTTTATCCAGCAATGTGTTGGCCGTTGATGACGCATCGAAAAGACCTGTATAATAAACGTCTGGTTTTGCTTTTTTATTGCGATAGAATATAAGAAATTTCGAAGCATATTGAACCATTGCTTTGTCAGAATAAATAGCGGCTCCGTATTTCTCTTCAAAGTACGGACTATTCTTAAGGACTGTCAGAAAGATTTTTTTGCCTATCTGTATCGGATAATAATGAAATTTTTCGGAATTTTCTTTTATGATATGCCTTATGTCGAAATAATTATTTTTTCCTATATTTAACGCCTGTTGCACAATAAATGCGTCCATATCCGTCACATTCGTACCATTGAAACTGATTTGAGAAACACTGCCTCTGCTATTAATATGAACAGTTCCGAATGAAAGCTGTACATCTGTGTCATATGCTTGTTTAAGTATCATTGCATGAATAGCATTTGTAAGTTCATCCCTTATTTTTTGTATAACCGATGCTGCAGATGGCGCTTCTTGAAGATATGGAACAGCTTCCATCATTTCTCCTCTTATGTTTGCCAGACGTATATAGCGGATATAATAAACAGAAATTATATTCTTTTTATCTCTATAAGCATCTGCAAGTAATTTTGATACGTGCTCTGTATTAAATTCTTGTTTTATATGTTACCGTTTAGCATGTTTTCTTGAAAATACCTCTACATTCCTTTGCTCGGATATAAGTTTGGCAAACCTGTTGACATGATTTCCTGTAAAGTATCCGCATCGCGGAGTGTTCGTCAATAATTTTGCATGTCGGATTTTAAGACCATCTGTTTTTGCGGGTGGTCTTTTATTTTGGATTTTCGCATTTTCATAAATTAGAAATATCTCCGAAAAAGGAGAGAGAAAGTACAAAGCCTTAATTTCGTTTATTTCAGGAGGATTGTAATGAATAATTTCGATGCTCCCTTCAAGTGGAGACGGCTTGAAGGAGTAGAAATAACGGCAGATTATGATATGCCTGTCGTTAAACCCGTAAATAATGCATGTCCTCGAAACCTTGTTTCATTCAACAATGCAAAATACTGCAAAAACAAGGAAGAAAGCTGGTATCACTTTTATATTCACGATATTCATTTCGAACGATTTTGGAATCATCCGGATAATTATCTTCCGATGCTGTCCAAATTCGAAGGCGGAATTTCTACGGATTACAGTTTGTATCTCGATATGCCCAAGCCGCAGCAAGTTTATAACTCATGGCGCAACAAAGCTGCAGCAGTCTTGCTGCAACAGCAGGGCAAGACTGTAATACCGAATGTAGGCTGGAGCGACGAAACCAGTTACGATTGGGCATTCAGCGGCATTCCAAACAACAGCATTCTATCTATTACCACGCAGGGATGTTTGAAGAATCGAGTGTGCAAACAGTCATTATTTAACGGTTTGCATGAGTTGATAAGGAGAAAAAGTCCCGTAAAAATAATCATTTACGGGATTTTCCATGAAGATTGGAAAGACAAATTCGGCACACAGTTCGAAGTTCTCCCGTCTTATTCTAAAGAAAAGTGGGGTAAGAATGGGACGAGGTAGAGGAGGATATACAGAAAAACAAGTCTGGTATAAAGACTCCGGCGGACATAAGGTAACCGATCCCGGTGCCATATTCGTCGGAGAAAGGTATATAGATCAAGGATACGAAACCGTTTTTGTTCAAGAACACGACGGTCAAAGAAATTTTGATCTTACTATCAAAACCAGCGATGACCGCACTATCATAAAAAATATTGAGGTCAAGAGATCAACCAGCCCGAAAGGCAGTCAAATGGCAAAAAATATTGAGAGAGGTTTTGACCAAGTCAAAGAAAGCGGAACCGTCGCCATTTATCTTCCTAATCATAAAAATTGCGATTCCGGACGAGAATTTGCAAGAAAAGGTTACGAAGAAGCAAAAAGGAAAGGAAACGTTAAAGGTCCTGTAGAAGTATGGTTCAGCGACAAAACCAAAATCGAATTCAAATACAAATCTAAGTAAGGAGAAAAACTATGGCAAATCTCGGCTGCACATGCGGACGGAGAATGAGTTCGACCAATCTTCCGAGCGACAATATCATATATGTTTTCCCGAAAAAAGGCGTAAGGGAAACGCTTGAGTTAAATCCGGATATTTCACTGTTGGATTATGAACGCGACTATAACAGAGAATTGGAATACTGGTATTGCACCGAATGCAGGCGAGTTCACGTTGTGGATAATGTTCCGTGCGGGAAAGTGCTGACAGTATACGAGTCTGACCGAGGCAGCGAAACTTATTCTCCAAGCGAACTTCCTCTCGCTTCCGAACCCGACTTCTTCTATGTTTTCAGCGAAAAAGAACTGTATGACGAAGAAGAATGCGATAACCCGGCAAACCTTGCCGAGTGGATTGAACGCCAGGGAATTATGCATTATTACTGCATAAGCAGCGACAAAAACACTGTATACAAACGCGAACTGGGCGGAAAATACAGGAAAGTATACAGCAAAGAAAAGTCTCGTTAATCGCTGTCAGCAATAAACGGGACAACAGACATTGAAGCCGGGCGGGAATGTCAATCAAAACAAAACGCCGGTTTGTCATACAGTCGCGCAAAATTGACAAACCGGCGTGGGCGCAAGATGTCTCAGCATTTGCACGGCTTTCTCGTTCTTCGGCATATCATATGACAATTCAAACGCGGCAACACCGTTAAAAAATGTTCGCGCGTCTCTCTGTGATTTTTCGAAATGCGATATAATTTACGAAAAACATAATCTCGCCGGTAAAACTTTATCGGCGAGATTTTTATTGGTTTTGCTGTCGCAGTCGTTGTGTTCTATTTGCGAGTTAAGAGGGTAAAATTCTGATTTTTTGCGAAAATTACTTCCTTAACCCGCATGAAAATCACAAAAACAGAAGAAAACGAAAACCGCATCTCAGAAAGTTCGGTTACAAAAAATTGTGTATGCACACAATTTTTGTAAATACATTATTATGTCTTTTGATGAGAATTGCGGCAGGCTTCGCAGACGGTTTCTTCATCAGATTTGAAGAAAATCAAAACTCTTTGCGATGAAGCCGGAGTATAATACGAGTTTCAAAAAGAGCCGTATGGTTTCACTGTGGTTTTCTGTCGTCATTGCAGCGAGAGCCGGGACTGGAGCAATGAACCGTCATCCGGCGAATTAAATGGCGAGTCTGGAGAATTAAATGGCAAATTAAATAACGATTTTGGCGAATTAAAATTCGAGTTGTTTACGGAGAATGAGCGGAGATACTGTTCTGCCGTTAAAAATGCTCCTCTGTCTTCTCGGCAAGAATTGATTGCGGTCACGCAGATTTTTCTTCTTTGCTGCTGCTGCTGTTTTCATCTGTATCTTCTTGTTCGTCTTCGTCTTCTCCGAGCAAGTGCAGCAGGGTTCTTTTGGCGTATTTGAGGTCTACGGCTGTGATATCTTTATAATCTTGATTTTCTAGCGTTTTATGTCTTTTTTCTGCTGCTTCATATTGTAAAAACGTATCCCAACGGAGTCAGAGTCGGGAATGTGCCGGATCATAAGAAAAAATTCAAGAAGAGAGGAACAAATCAATCATGGTTTCCGAAAGACTGGACCGACAAAGACATAAGAAAAGCCGGAGAACATGTCGCAAGACTGAAATCCAATCTGAACGCGCTTGACGGAAAAACCCTTTGGGGAGTATACAAAGGAGTTCGAACAGGCGTGATACGAACAAACGGGAAAATTGCCACGATATTCCCGGATTCCAATCAGACAAAGCTGAACGGGAGGAAACAAAATGGACGTTAAGAAATTGAAAGAGACAATCGAAAAGCGTATCTTGACAGACGAGGAATATGATTACGGATTGAAACAATGCTGGGACGCTATGGCAGACATTCTTTTGAGCGATATTCCGGGTGCTGTGGAATTTCTTCAAACATGCACAGATAAGGAATTGTATTGGATTACAGAATGTTTTATTGAGCTGTTCGATAAAAAGCCGAGCCGGGAAATATATGATGCGGTCGAAAAAAGATGCGAAACAATCAGAAACAAAGAATACAGACGAAGCATTAAAGTCGAACTCGATTTCGTAAGATGGACTCTGAAATCCGACACGGACGAAGACGGGCAGGAAGACGGGCAGGAAGCCGAAAACGGCAGTATCGGAAACGGCACAGACGAGAACGGCATCGGCAATAAAGATAACGAATGCGAAAACAAAAAGACAAGCTGTCCGGCATTTAAGAAAGAAAACAGCGCGGCAGACATGGAAAAATTGCGAGAGGCGATAAAAGAACAAAACCTGTACATGCCTGAAGACCGCGAGAGAGAACGCTGCCGGAATACGATAACCGAAATTCTTTCCGGCGATATTTCGGGCGCGATAGAGTTCCTTCAAACGTGCAGCGAAAAAGAATTCTTCTGGACGCTGGAATGTCTGCCTGAAATCATAGAGAAAACAGCCAGCAGAGAAATATTCGAAGCTGCAGAAAAACGCAACGAAACCATTGGAAACCTGCAATACAAAGAACTGAATTACACAGACCTCAAATACGCCAAAAGAACCCTGCTGCACTTGCTCGGAGAAGACGAAGACGAACAAGAAGATGCAGATGAAAAACACCGGCGGCAAATAGAAGCGCATGATACGCGAAAATGCGATAAAACAGGGTTGAATGCGGCTTGCAAAAACTGTGCGATCGTCTGCGAACGCGAATAAGCGTATTTCGCTCTGTTTATATATCAGAGAGTAAAAAAGAGTTTACTGAGGAATAAAGCATTTACACGAGAGGTGAATTTGATTTCATCATGCAATAAACTGCCTTCAGTAAAATTTTTTTACGATGCGGGATGATGTTTTGCTCGGATTTGCAATTGCTCGGATTTGCAATTAAGCATTTCACTCTCTTAGCAGACATGCAAAGTTTGAAAGCATTTCAAAGTTAGAATCCGGAATTGTTGAGAAAACAGATCTATTCCCCAAATTTGCAAAAATGTTGATTTTGGGGAATAGGAATATTATTGTGTTTTCATAAGCCGACATTGTCAAGCCGATACAGACCGCACTTCGGAGGATAAAATCGTGAAACTGATTAAAAGAAACGCTTATCTGCGCGAACTGAAAAGCCTTATGAACACCCCGGATATTAAAGTTATTACGGGAGTCAGACGTTGCGGCAAATCCAGGCTCATGAATGATTTTTCTGACGAAATAAAGAAAAAAGACAAAGCTGCGAACATAATTCATGTCAATTTTAACCTTACCGATTTTGAAGAACAGTTGGAATACCATGCTTTGGAACAGTATGCGGAAAACCGTTATGAGGAAGGGAAGAATAATTATCTGCTGATTGACGAAGTTCAAATGTGCGAACATTTCGAAAAAGCAGTCAACTCTTTGCACTCGAGAGAAAAATATGACATATATGTCACGGGTTCCAACGCTTTTCTGCAGAGCAGCGACTTGGCAACCCTGTTTGTGGGCAGAACCTACGAGGTACATGTTTTTCCGTTTTCTTTTGACGAATATACGGAATATTATCCTTGCGAAAACATATATAAGAGCCTGACTGACTATATGACGGAAGGCGGAATGGCCGGGTCATATCTTTATTCGAACGAAACCCAGAAATATCGCTACCTTAATACGGAAGTGCTGAATGCTCTGATTGTAAGAGATATTGTGAAAAAGCACAGGCTGCGCAATGAGCCGCTTTTGCATGAGCTGACGGATTTTCTCACCGATAATGCCGGCAGCATCGTTTCTGTTCGCTCAATTGAGCAGTCGCTGGCGAAAGGCGGGACAAAGGCAGATCATAAAACGATAAGCAGATATATAGAGTATTTGTGCAGAGCATACGCTTTTTATAAGGTGAGACGATACGACATTAAAGGGAAGCGGTATCTGCGCTCCGAAGACAAGTATTATCTGTCGGATCACAGTTTTAAGTATGCGCGGCTCGGCACAAAAAATATGGATTACGGGCATGTTTTGGAGAATATAGCGGCGATTGAACTTATGCGCAGGGGGTATGAGCTGTATGTCGGCACTTTGCATAAAAAGGAAATTGATTTTGTGGCGATTAAGCAGGGCGAAAAACTGTATATTCAGGTTGCTTACGATATTTCAGAGCAGAAAACATTCGACAGAGAAGCGTCTCCGCTGCTGGATATCAGGGACGCATATCCCAAGATGATTATTGCGAGGACTTATCAGCCCGAATATCAGTATGAGGGGATCAGGGTAATAGATGCGGCGCAATGGCTGAAATCTGTCGAATAATTTTGAGTTTTTCGGATAGTATTTTTTGGATGAATGTTTTTGAAATGAAAATATCTATTCCCCAAATTTGCAAAAATATTGATTTTGGGGAATAGGCAGTTTTGGGAGCAGGTTGATTTGGGTCAGCCCTTATGCTTTGATTTTTTCGGAGATGAACGGGGGTATTCCTCGCAGCATGTATATGCATGTGTTGCCGGGCAGTGTTCCCAGTTCGTCGGCGGTGAGCAGTTCTCGGCCGTGCCGCGCGCTGTTTGTTGTCCGGCTTCCGTTTGTTCCTTTGGTCTGGCTTGTTGTTCTTGTGTCTATGGTGGCTTTGCCCAGTCTGGCGGATATCCATTTGGTTGTTGTTTCTTCGTTTCCGCCCAGGAAGAGGGTTGAGTCGCAGTTTCCGGCCAGGGTTTCCCATTGTTTTTCGTACAAGGCTTTCAGCTGCGCGAGGTTTTGTATGATTATGCTTGCCGATATTCCTCTTGAGCGGATGGTTGCTATGAGGGTTTCGAATGAGGGGATTTTCCCGATGTTTGCGAATTCGTCGAGGAAGCAGTGCAGTTCCCGGCCGAGTCTTTGCTGCGGTTTGGAGTCGGCTTTTCGTATCATCGTGCTGAAAAGACACTGGTAGAAGATCGCGGCGAGGAAGCTGAATGTCGTGTCCGTGTCTGAAAGAGTGAGGAATATCGCGGTTTTGTTTTCGTCTGTTTTGTCTATTTCCATGGTGTCGCCGGATAAAAGTTCCCGCACTTCGCGTATGTTCATCGCGCTTAAACGCACTCCGAGGGAGATTACTATGCTTTTCCTGGTTTCCGAAGCGCCTTGCGAGTATCTTCTGTAGTTTCTGAGAGCGAATCGGATTCCTTCCAGAGTCTGTTTCGCTTCCTCGTCATATCCTTCGAATCCGGCGGCTCGGGCTTCGTCGTATGTTTTCTGCGCTTCCTGCATCAGAATGTCGGCACGGCTCGCATAGTTTTCGTCCTGTTCGGAAGAATCGGCGAGTTCCAGAAGGTCTGTCGCGTCGTTTAAGGTCGGTTCGCGTTTCGCGGTTTGTTCTGCCGTTTCGTTTTCCCACCCGTCGTGCCAGTTCGCGTAGTATGCGAAAGAGATCAGGGCGGTTAAAAGCGTGCGTTCCGCGGCTGCCCAGAACTGGTCGTTTTTCGCGTTTTCGGCGGAAGTGTTGCTTATTATGTTTTCGGTCAGTTCTCTTATGCTTTTCTCCGAATGGTCCGGGTCGATGTATCGCAGGGGGTTGAACTTGTCGGCGTTGGAGTTCATGTTTTTAAGATCCAATATTTTCACCCGGTATCCGGCCGTTTCGAGTTCTTCTCTCGCGGCGGCGCATATTTCGCCTTTCGGGTCTGTTATCGCGTAGTTCATGTTCCGGTTTTTAAGGTTGGGAAGAACGTATGAGCGGGTTTTCCCCGAACCGGAAGAGCCGATTACAAGCGCGTTCAGGTTTCTTTTTGTTTTATGCGTGTCAAGGCTCAGCCGTTCGGTTTTCGTCATGAGAAGATTGTTTCTCGGGTTCGGGTCGGCGAAAGCTGAAATGTCTTTCCTGTTTCCCCATCTGGCCGAGCCTTCTTCTTCCCCGTCGCGATAATTCTTTTTGGTCGCGGTTTTGTAGAGGAATATGAGCGCGATTCCGGCCGCTGCGGCAAGTCCTGAAACGATGTCGGGTTTTTCGAAACTTATATTCAAAGGCGATGAAACAAGCCTGTCTGCCATGTGGTCGAGAATGTATGAGAAATCATAGCCCGCCTGCCTGTCCGCTCTGATCTGCGCGCTTACAAGATTTGCCGCCGCCGCCGCGCACAGCA
Source organism: uncultured Actinomycetes bacterium (assembly GCA_900314875.1). Lineage (GTDB taxonomy): Bacteria > Actinomycetota > Actinomycetes > Actinomycetales > Bifidobacteriaceae > RUG039. The sequence goes on from OMWX01000004.1 coordinate 150,929, forward strand.
TGAAAACAGCTGCGAAAACCCTGCCGTACAAGCTGCCGGTCTTCGAAACTGCCGAACCTGTTTTCCTCAACTTTAAACCCTCCTGACAAAACTGTTTTTTGCCGATAAAAATGTTTCTGATAAAAAACTGCAGGACTGCAAAGAATGCGGCATTTCCGGAAAAATGCCCGCCTGTCCGCTCTGTTTTGCGCGTTTGCCTGTCTGTCCGGAGATCCGGACGCTCCCGCGCGTTTTTTAAGATTCGAATGCCTGCATGTTTTCTTTTGAAAGACGGCATCGCACTCTTTTCTTCAAATGCTCAATCACGTCTTCGCGGCTTATCGGCCGGCCCGGAATCGAAGAAACAAGCGGACCGGGCTGTTCCGATTCCGGTTCTTCCGGTTCCTGCTGCTCCGATTCTGCGGCTTCCTGTTCTCCGGCTTCGCCGGCAGTCTCGAAAATATCAGTTTCGAAATTTGCATTGCCTGAACGGAAACCGTCCGAATCGTCATCGCCGTTCCGGTTTTCGTCCCCGGTGACGATGTTTTCAAGACCGCCGAAAATGAGAAAATCGTCCTCTTCCCCGTCTTCTCTCGCGTTTTCCGTCATGTTTTCCCTTGTGTTTTCCGTCATGTTTGTTTTTCGTCTTTCCTGTTGTGCCTGTCTGCTTATCGTCCGAATGCCCGCGCGGCCGCTTGTTTTTTCCGCGCGCGCTGTTTTTCTGATGCCGCGTTTCCGAAAATATAGCGAAACAAACGGAATCGCTGGCATTAAAAACTGCTGGCAAGGCGGCAAAATTTGCGGCAAAAGGCGGAAAGCCGGTTGCTAAAAAAACTGCTAAAAAAACCGGCAAGGCGGTCAAAAAAACTGCCGAGAAAATAGCTCGAAAAATGAAACTTCAAGCACTTCGCAGACTTCAATTTATTGCAGCCAAAATCGCGGCCGCAATATCTTCTGTCGCAGTTTCTCTGGCTGCTATGGCGCCGATTATCATAGCTGTTATTGTGTTTGCAATAATTATTTCTGCGATTATGTCTGTTATGTCTTTTCTTCTGTTTCATACGACAATAAAAGAAGAAAGATCCGAAGCGAATATAAACTGTGTCCTTGTTCAAAAATCAGCGAATGAGTCGTTTGAAACGTTAATGAAAGCAAAAGAAGGAGGCAAAATAATATATGATTTAACTGATGAACAGGTTGAAAATCCTGAGGCTTTGCACAGTTTTAAAACCGCATACGATTCTCCGTTGCCTGAAAAACCGGTAGACTGTTCAATTAATGATGAATTGGAAGAGTCGGAGGATAAATCTGGCAAGTGGGATGAGTTTGGAAGCAAATGCACTAGAATGATACAGGTTTTGCAAAATTTGGCCAGTGAAATTAAATTGAAAAAACAATGAAGGAGTTTATAATGTCAGATAATGTCGTTCGGGTTTTCGGTTCTAAGAAAAAAGCCGCCGCCTCTTTTATATTTGCGATTGTAACCTTGATGGCAATATTGGGGTATGTTGTTCCTACAGTCAAGACGAGCCAGGCAAATGCGCAAAATACGCGAAATCAAGAAGAGAAAGAACAAGTATTTAACAAAATGTTGGATGCGCAACAGTCTAATGTTGAATTTGAGAATTGTTTATCATTTAACAGCAACTTTGAGTCAAAAATTGAAGAAATTAATGAAAAAGTTTCGCAGATGAAGGATTCAGAAGTAAAAAACAGTGAAGCGCTTCATGAAATTCGCACGGTACTTGATTCTCCGTTGCCTGAAAAACCTGAAAAATGCGGAGTGAATGATTCTGATGAAGAATTGAAAAATAAAGAGACAGCATGGAATAAATACAGTGGGGAAATGCAGAGTCGATACATGAAACTGTCCGCACTTATGCAAAAAATTAATAACAAATTTTGGTAAAAATGAGGTTCAGTCATTTTTTTTTTTTTTTTTTCTGAGGGGATTTTGGGTGTTTTTGTTTCGAGGCGTCTGATGAGGCGGTTGAAATAAAAAAGTTTTCATGTATGAATTGAGTACCGTTTTTCCAATTCGTAAAGAAAAATCTCCTGTTTCCTCATGTAAAAAAATCAATCACAAAATCCCACAGAATTTGTGATTGAATCGAAACAAATTGGGGGTGCGGACAAATGAAGTCTGCACCCCCTCTATTTAGTCTTTGGGATATGACCAGTAGATACCCCATTCGCGACCTTTTATCATTGCTTGTTCGGCGGAATCATCAGTTGTACACTCTGCAGGTTTATTTTTGTCTGCCGCGTTTGTTTCGCTTTGTTTATTATTTAGCCCGCTTTTTTGTTGTTTTTTGCAAAACTCCTGCATGTTATTCTGATAATAATACTGATGATCCTGAAGATCGGATGCGCTTTCAGACTCGGCGGCGACAGCAGTTTTGAGGGCTGCGTTTGCATGTGGAATCTGAACGCATAAAAAGATTAAAACCAGCGCAGTTCCGCACGCGGCTGCGGCTTTTTTCTTAGATCCGAAAAACCTGACAGCAGAATCAAACATTGAAATCTCCTTATATTTTTTATCTCATGCAATTGTATAGTATGATGTGTATTTTTATCCATCTGAGAGCCGGGCGGTTTTGCTGTATATCAAAACTTTTGAAGGAAATCGGGCAATGAGCCTGCAGGATTTGAGCGGGAAAGTTTTTCTCGCGGCAAACAACGGCGCCGTCCTCGCTGACGGCGAAGACATGCTTCCCAAGGTTTTGAGCCTGTTTACCAAGTTCGCCACCATCGGGGGCGGAATCTGGCTTGTCTGGGGAGTGATGACTCTCGCGGGCGGTCTTAAAGACCAGAACGGTCCGCAATTGCAGTCCGGGATCTGGCAGTGTCTTGGCGGCGGGCTTATCATCGCGGCTGCGGTTCTGTTTAAATCAATCGCGCTTTAAGGGAAAGTAATCTTTGTGAAAGAGTGGATTCTGAACATGATCGAGGCGATTGCCAAAGGCGTTGACGAGGGAGTGATCGATGATTTGGCAAAAACCCCGAAAGATTACTGCGGCGGAGCATACAATTTTGTTACGGATATAAACAATGTTGCGGTTAAGCCTGTTGTTGCGATTCTGCTCAGCATTGTTTTTACCATGGAACTTGCCCGCGTTTCGACAAAGGTTGACGGGGATCGCACTTTGGGCGTGAAAATGGTTGCGGATTCCATGTTTAAGATGGCTCTTATTCTTACGGCGTCCGCGAACTCTCAGCTGTTTCTTGACGCTATTTTTCAGATTTTCAATAAAGTCTTAGTCAATCTGAATAAATATATAAGAGACCATGGAGATTTGCCGCCCGGCGGCGATGACTGGAGTAAAGCAGCAAAAAATTCTATAGGAAATTGGGATTATTTGGGGCAGGCTGCCTGTCTTGTTATTCTGCTTATTCCGTTTTTGTGCGCGATGGCAGCTCAGGTTGCTTTCAAGCTCATGCTTATACTGCGCTTTTTTGAGATTTTCATGTATTCGGCTTTCGCTGCTCTGCCCGTGGCTTTTCTCGCGTCGGACGACATGAGATCCATGGCTATAGGTTTTTGGAGAAAATACGGGTCGGCGTGCGTTAAAAACGTGACGCTCATAATGGGAGTTTATCTGTACAGAGTACTTCTTAGAACCGGCAGTTTTTATATAAAGCCGCCGGCTTCGAAAGACAGCTTTGTTGGCTGGTGTTTCCATAACTTTGCGGGGCTTATTCTGCTTCCGGTTTTGTTTATCGGCATTTTGGGAGTTTCGAATTCGATAGCCAAAGCTTTGTGCGGAGAGTAAGCCGGCGAAGCGGGTCGGGCGGCGGCTGTTTCGGCTTTTTATTGTTTTTTGCGAGGGAAGGGCTGTCTGACCGTGTTTTTTCTGACGGCGGTTTTTTAGTTTTTTTTTTTTTTTTTTTTTTTTTTTTTTTTTTTTTTTTTTTT
>OMWX01000004.1:154838-199790 GCA_900314875.1 uncultured Actinomycetes bacterium
TTTTTTTTTTTTTTTTTTTTTTTGAAAGGTTTTTTATGCTTCAGATGCATGTGTATCGGGAGGTTAACACGCTTGAGCCTAAGGTGATGTGGGGTTTGTCGTGGCGGCAGATTCTTGCGTCGGCTTTGCTTCTTGTTTTGGGCGGCGGAGCGTGGTTTCTTTTTTATTTTGTGCTGGGTGCGGAGGATTTGGGCATGTATGCGGTTTGTCTGCTGTGCATGCCTGTTGCCGCGTTCGGCTGGTGGCGTCCTGCGGGTTTGAAGCCTGAGAAGTATGCGCGGTTTGTTTTGCGTCATACGGCCGGGCAGACTGTGTATCTGCTTGACGGGCGGCCTGTGAGGAGCGGGGTTGCGGTTAAGCCTTCTTTTGATGAAAGGAAGTTTAAGTGATTTTCGGCAGAAACAGGGCTGCGGTTAAAAGCGTTTCGGACGCGTCCGGGCAGGATTCGGCCGCGTTTTCGGCGCCGGGCTCCCGTCAGGCGGGCAGAGCGTCTCGCAGGCATGCTCCGGTTAAGCCTGTTAAAAGTTCGGTTTCCAAGACGAAGAAGAAGAGGGGTTCTGCGGGAAAGACTGTTAAGCAGCTTGTTCCTTATGATTCGCTTTCTGAGTCGGGCATCGCGTTTTTGGGCGATGACAGGTGGAGCGTTACTTTGCGTCTTTCCGATGTGAATTATCAGATTTCGCCTGATGAGCATCAGATGCGGATTTTGGACGGCTGGGCTAAGTATCTGAACGGTTTTTCGCAGACTGCGATGCTTCAGGTTACTGTTATGACCCGTATTTTGGATTCGGATAAGATAGCGGGGCAATTGTCTTTAAATGCGGCCGGGGACGGTTTTGACGATTTGCGCGAGGCTCAGAACGAGTTTCAGCGGGATAAATTGTCCGGGATTGCCAGCAATACGCGCACGGACAAGTATGTGACCATCGCGGTTACGGAGCCGGATCCTGAGCGTGCCGGGCTTACTCTTAACCGGATTTGTCTGAATACGGTTTCTCAGCTTAATGCTTTGGACGGCTGCAAGGCGGAGCGTCTGGACAGAAAGCAGTGGCTTGACTTGCTGTCCAGGCTTCTGCGGTTCGGCAGGGACAGCGGTTTTGACGAGAAGGTTTTCGCGTCCCGCCGGGGCGTTTCTAAAGATTACTGCTGTCCTTTTTCGGTTGATTCGCGCGATAAGCGGCTTCTTAAGATTACGGATTCTGATTCTGTTTTCTATCATCGCTCGCTTTGGATTCGCGAGTATCCGCCGGAGCTTACCGACAGGCTTGTCGCCGAGCTTTCCGAAGTTAAAGGGAATGTGAGCGTCAGCATTCATTTGAAGCCTTACGAGCGGGACGAGGGTTTGCGCATTGTGAAGAGAACGGTGGCCGAGCTTGACATGCAGGCTTTGACCGTGCGGCGCAAAAATATTAAGCAGAATATGCCTGAGGACGAGCTTCCGCATGATTTGGCGGATGCCAGAGAACAGGCGACCGAGCTTTTGCAAAGTCTTCAAAAATCAAACGAGAGATTGCTTGATTCTGTTGTGATTATCGGTGTGACCGCGTCTGACAAGCAGGAATTGGAACAGCTTGTAAAAGAAGCAAAAGCTGCCGTGCGCCGTCTTTCGTGCGTTCCCGAATCGTTGGAATATATGCAGCTTGAGGGATTGCAGTCTGAATTGCCTCTCGGAGTGCAGACTGTTCCGATGAGCCGCACTCTCACGACTAATTCGGCTGCGATTCTTATTCCGTTTACCACTCAGGAAGTGTTTGAACCTGGAGGAGTTTTTTACGGAACGAATGCTGCTTCGGGTAATCCGCTTGTTTCCGACAGGCGCGAAAGAATGAATCAGAACGGGTTTATTCTGGGCACCACGGGAAGCGGAAAGTCTGCCGCGGCCAAGTCGGAAATGACGAACATTTTTCTCAGAACGGATGACGATATCGTCATTATTGATCCTGAAAACGAGTATGCGGCTCTCTGCGAAAGATTTAACGGACAGCAAATCAGAATAGCGGCGGATTCGGAACAGCATATTAATCCTTTGGACGTGGAATTGGACGCGGACGGAGATCCTTTAAGACAGAAAACATCGGCTCTTATCGCGATGCTTTCCTCGCTTCTGGGCGGGTCCGACGGTTTGGAACCGATTGAGAAGTCTCTTATGGACAGGGTCTGCCTGGACTTGTACCGGCAGAGGGTGAACCGCATGAAGCTGGGGAGTGTTTTCGAGCAACCCGACCTGTTCGATCTGGCTGCTGCTTTAGAGGGTACCGGAGAGCCGGAGGGTCACAGGCTTGCCATTGCTTTGGGACAGTATACGGAAGGAAGCTCGGCCGGTTTTGCCGGGCAGACGAACGTTCGGCTGGATAACAGGTTTGTCGTGTTTGACGTGAACGGTCTTGACGGGGAAATGAAAACTTTCGGCATGATGACCGTTTTGGATCAGGTGTGGAACAGGGTTATTCGCAACAGGCGGCTTAAAAGACGCACATGGCTGTATGCCGACGAGTTTCACAGGTTTTTCGGAAACGAGTACGCTTCGAAAACGTTTCTCGATATTTTCAAAAGAGCGAGGAAATGGGGTCTGGGCGTTACCGGGATTACGCAGAATATCGAGGAGCTTCTTATTAACGACGAGGCCCGTCTTATGCTTGCAAACAGCGATTTCATGCTGCTTATGAATCAGAACGCGACAGATGCGGACAGCCTGTGTTCTCTCCTGCACTTGTCTGACGAGCAGAGAGCGTTTTTCGCCGGCGTTCAGCCCGGCTGCGGTCTTTTGAAGTTCGGAACGGCGTTTATACCGTTTGACGGACGCATTCGGACAGATAATCCGCTGTACAGGCTTTACTCGACAAGGTTCGGCGAATGAGCGAAAACAGGCGCCGTCCGGGCGGCTCGCTGTCTTCGGCGGTTTCTTCCGGGTATTCGAGAGCCGCGAAAATGCAGGGACAGAATGAGCCGGACAATGCTTCGGCTCATTTAAGCCGCGCCGCGTCCGGAGCTCATGCCGTTTCCGGGGCGGGCGCGAAAGCGGTTAAAGTCTCTGTTTCCGGCGCCAGAGCGGTTAAAGCCGCGCCGGCGAAAGCCAAAGCCGCCGTGGCCAAAGCGGACGCGGCCATAGACAAGATAGAGGACAAAGCGCGCAGCATTAAAGCTCTTCCCGGAAAAATTCGCGCGGCGAAAGCGAATGGAGAACTGAGAAAGAAAACAGCGGAATTCGCGAAAGAAAAAACAAAAAACGCGGCGAAAAAAACCGGGAAAATCGCGGGACAGGCAGCCAAAAAAGGCGGGAAACTCGCGGCTAAGGGCGCGGTTAAAGGCGTTAAGAAAAACGCGGCCGGAGCGTATTCGGCCGCTTCGAAAGCCGCAGAGAAAGCCGCCGGGGACGATACCGCGTCTCAGGCTGCGGTTCAAAGCCTGCAGACGCTGGCGAAAATGCCGCGAACCGCGTTTCGCGGCGGACGGACAGCGGTCAGAGCCGGCAAAAAAGGCGGGAAACTCGCGGCTAAAACAGCTAAGAAAACCGCGAAACTCGCGAAAAGAACCGCGCAGGTTTCCAGGAAAGCCGCACGGATTGCCGTCCGGCAGGCCGCCGCGATAGCCGGGAAACTGGCAGCGGTCGCGGTTTCGGTTATCTCTTCGATTTTCGCGTCGATTGCTCCCGTTTTGGGCGTTATTACTGCCGTTGTGGCCGCAGTGGGCGTTCTTGCCTCGATATTCTCTGTTTTTACTTTCATAGTCGCCAAACCGGAACAGGAGAAAAAGACGCTTCCGACGCTTGCATGAAAGTCTATGCGGGCGCCGCGCAAAGCCTGATTAACTGGGAGGAAGAGAAGAAAAAAGACGCTGTCTACAATGATCTTGAAGAAGACAGAGTGACGGACGCGAACCTGCTGAGAGATTTCAAAACACTGTACGCGTGGAAACCCGAAAACGAGCAGCCGCCCAAACAGCTGCCCGCGTCCTGCAGCGAGAAAGACGAAGTCGAAACCTCTCAGACAAACGAGAAAAACTGGAAAGACTGGCAGGAAATGTATGACGACAAAACCGCCGCTCTTTCCCTCCAAGCCGCTGCGTTGGAAAACTCGATAAAAAAAGACGACGAACAAAAACAATAAAACCCGAGTATTTAACGCAAATCCCGCTTCAAAATCCCGCAGCGATTTGAGGCATTTTCGGCATGGTTTTTGCGCAAAAGCGCAGATGCGCATTTTGTGCGGCTGATGCAATCTAAAGTCCGCATGTGTCAGCGCGGATTTTTTGTATTGAAAATCTTTTTGTATTGAAATTTGTCAGGCTTTGCGCGTAGAATTGATTTTGATTTGTGGTGTATGTCATATAGCGGGCATATTTCACGGAGGAAAGCCCGCGCAGGCATATGCTTTTTTCGCATGTGTTTTCGGCCGGTTCGGCTTTTTAAGGTTTTGATTTTTTAAGGCTTTGTCTTTTGAAACCGAGCCGCGAACCGTCGAAAAGAACAGTGCGCCGCGCTTTCCCGAAGTAAGTGAAATGCAGCGAACGATAAGGAATGTTCCATCTTGGCTGAAAAAAATAATAACCTGAGTGCGAATCGCGCTTTGGCAGACGAAAAAGACATTAATCTGCGCAAAGCCAGCAATCGCGTGAACTTCGGTTCGATTCCCGAGCCGATTGACGTACCGTATCTTCTCGGCGTTCAGACAGACAGCTTCGACTGGCTGGTCGGAAACGAACGCTGGCGCAAGCGCGTGGACAAAGACGAGGCTGAAGGCACTTTCACCGTATCCCATACCTCCGGTCTGTCGGAAGTATTCGACGAAATTTCTCCCATCGAGAACTTCGGCGGTTCAATGTCTCTGAGCTTCTCGGATCCGTATTTCGAGGAGCCGCGCCACACAGTGCAGGAGTGCAAGGAAAAAGATTACACGTACTGCGCTCCTCTTTACGTAAACGCGGAATTTACCAATGAGGAAACCGGCGAAATCAAAAGCCAGACAGTCTTCATGGGCGATTTTCCGCTTCAGACAAGCCACGGAACTTTCATTATTTCCGGAACCGAGCGAGTTATCGTATCTCAGCTCGTGCGTTCGCCCGGCGTCTACTTTGACCGCACGCCCGACCGCACTTCCGACAAAGAAGTATTCGGCGCAAAGATCATCCCCAGCCGAGGAGCATGGCTTGAGTTCGAAATTGACAAGCGCGACAGTTTTGACGTGCGTGTCGATCGCAAGCGCAAACAATCCGCAATTCTTTTCCTCCAGGCTGCATTCGGAATGACAAAAGCTGATATTGCCAAGGAATTCCAAGGCTATCCGCTTATTCTCGATGCTGTTGAGAAAACTCAGATTGACAACAGAGACGACGCTCTTGTCGATCTTTATCGCAAGATTCGCCCCGGCGACACTCCCACGGCGGATGCCGGCCGCAATCTTTTGGATTCATTCTACTTTAATACCAAGCGTTATGATCTGGCTCGCGTGGGACGCTACAAGATTAACCGCAAGCTCGGTCTGGAAGTCGAAGCAAACGACCGTTCTCTGACAAAAGAGGACATTATCGCGACCATGAAGTATCTCGAAGCCCTTCATGACGGCTTCGAAACATTCCCCGGCCGCCGCGACGGAGAAGACGTCGAACTGCATGTTGACGTTGACGATATCGATCACTTCGGAAACCGTCGAATCCGCCAGGTCGGAGAGCTGATTCAGAACCAGCTTCGCACCGGTCTTGCCCGCATGGAGCGAGTCGTCCGCGAACGCATGACCACGCAGGAAGCCGAAGCAATCACGCCTCAGTCGCTTCTGAACATTCGCCCTGTTGCGGCAGCGATTAAAGAGTTCTTCGGAACATCGCAGCTTTCGCAGTTCATGGATCAGAACAATCCTCTGGCAGGAATTACAAACAAGCGCCGTCTTTCCGCGCTGGGTCCCGGCGGTCTGAGCCGCGATCGCGCATCCATGGAAGTTCGAGACGTTCACCCGTCCCACTTCGGCCGCATGTGTCCTATTGAGTCTCCTGAAGGTCCGAACATCGGTCTTATCGGCTCTCTGGCTACATTCGGACGCATTAATCCGTTCGGATTTATCGAAACTCCTTATCGCAAGGTTGTTGACGGTCAGGTAACTGATGAAGTTGTATACATGACGGCAGATCAGGAAGCCGACCATGTTATCGCTCAGGCAAATCAGAAGCTTGACGAACAGGGACGATTCCTTACTGAGGACGCTCTTGTGCGAGACGATCAGGAAGAAGCAGAGGATGTTCCGGTCGAACAGGTTGACCTTATGGACGTTTCTCCGCGTCAGATGGTTTCCGTGGGCGCATCTCTTATCCCGTTCCTTGAGCATGATGAGGGACACCGAGCATTGATGGGCGCCAACATGCAGCGTCAGGCTGTTCCGCTTATCCGTTCTGAGCGTCCGCTGGTAGGAACCGGCGGCGAGTGGAGAGCGGCAGTCGACTCCGGCGATGTTGTGCTGGCCGAAAAGCCGGGCGTTGTCGTATATGTCTCGTCTGACCATGTTCGCGTTATGAACGACGACGGCACATACTCCGACTACTACCTGTCCAAGTTCCAAAGATCGAACCAGACAACCTGCTACAACCAGATTCCGATTGTCAGCGACGGAGACCGCGTAGACGAAGGTTCCGTTATCGCGGACGGTCCGGCTACGGATCAGGGCGAAATGGCATTGGGCAAGAACCTTCTTGTCGCATTCATGCCCTGGAACGGTTACAACTATGAGGACGCTATTATTATTTCGCAGCGTCTCGTGCAGGATGACACATTAAGCTCGATTCACATCGAAGAATACGAAATCGACGCGCGCGACACCAAGCTGGGAGCTGAAGAGATTACAAGAGACCTGCCCAACGTGGGCGAGGACGCTCTTGCAAATCTTGACGAGCGCGGCGTAATCCGCATTGGAGCCGAGGTTGAGGCCGGCGACATTCTCGTAGGAAAAGTAACTCCTAAGGGAGAAACCGAGCTTACCCCCGAAGAGCGTCTTCTGCGCGCAATCTTCCAAGAGAAGAGCCGCGAAGTGCGCGATACTTCGCTGCGCGTGCCTCACGGCGAATCCGGAACCGTTATTGCAGTTAAAGAAACAACCGCAGAATCGGCTAAAGACGACGGCGACGAGCTTTCGACAGGCGTAAACCGCATCATCCGCGTTTACATCGCTCAGCATCGCAAGATCACTCAGGGAGACAAGCTCTCCGGACGTCACGGAAATAAGGGTGTTATCTCGAGAATTTTGCCCGAAGAGGACATGCCGTTCCTTGAAGACGGAACTCCGGTAGACATCATGCTTAATCCTTTGGGCGTGCCCAGCCGAATGAACCTGGGACAGGTTCTCGAGCTTCATATGGGATGGATTGCGCACTCCGGATGGGATATTTCTCTTGACCCCGAACTGGAAGCCGAGTGGAAGAAGCATATTCCTTCCGGCGCAGAAAAAGCAGAACCCGGCACTCCCGTGGGAACCCCCGTATTCGACGGCGTTCAGCAGGATGTTTTGAACGGATTGCTTAAGACTACGCTGCCCAACCGCGACGGCGACCGCATGGTACAGAACTCCGGAAAAGCCGTGCTGTTTGACGGACGCACTGGCGAGCCTTATCCGAAGCCGATTTCCGTGGGTTACATGTATATGCTGAAGCTTCACCATCTTGTCGATGACAAGATTCATGCGCGTTCTACCGGTCCTTACTCGATGATTACGCAGCAGCCTCTGGGCGGTAAAGCTCAGTTCGGCGGACAGCGTTTCGGAGAGATGGAGGTTTGGGCGCTTGAAGCTTACGGCGCAGCATACACTCTGCACGAAATGATGACCGTCAAGTCCGATGATGTCGACGGTCGCGTGAAAGTATACGGAGCAACCGTTAAGGGCGATAATTTGCCGCCTGCCGGAATTCCGGAATCTTTCAAGGTGCTTCTGAAGGAAATGCAGTCCCTGTCTTTGAATGTTGAAGTTCTTAATGCGGAAGGCAATAAGATTGAACTTCGCGACGAAGACGACGAACCCGCATCCGCAGACGACCTCGGATTCAAACTCAATGTCCGCCCGAATGAAGGCGCGGTAATTGAGGATGTGACATTCGCGCAGCCGTAAAACAGGCGCGGGCAGACTGACAGCCGGCTCGGCAAAGTCTGACAAGACTTGCATTTGAAAGCCGAAAACTGCCCGCAGACTCTGACCTACACGCGATTTTGCAGCCGTGAAAAAATTATACGGCGGCAAAATCCGGCAAAAAAACAAAAAACAAAACAGACAGGACATAAGGTGCTGGACGTTAAAGCATTTGACAAACTGAAAATCGGACTGGCCACCGCAGATGATATTCGCGGATGGAGTCACGGTGAAGTCAAGAAGCCCGAAACGATTAACTACCGAACCCTCAAGCCGGAAAAAGACGGTTTGTTCGGCGAACAGATCTTCGGACCGACGCGCGACTGGGAGTGCGCGTGCGGAAAGTACAAACGCGTGCGTTTCAAGGGCATTACCTGCGAACGCTGTGGAGTGGAAGTTACCCGTTCGCGCGTTCGCCGCGAACGCATGGGACATATCGAACTGGCCTCGCCGGTAACTCATATCTGGTTCTTCAAGGGCGTTCCGTCGCGCTTGGGATACCTTATCGACATGAGCCCGAAAGACCTTGAAAAGGTTATCTATTTCGCAAGCTACATGGTTACATCTGTTGACGCAAAACAGCGTCACGCGGATATGCCCGATCTTCAGGAAGAGCACAGCCGCGACATCGACCGTTTGCGCAGCCGCATGGAAAATCAGATGGCTCAGCGCAGAAACAAGCTGACCGAAGACCTGGCTGCGGCTGAGGAAGACGGCAAAATCGACCCGAAGCTCAAGAAGCGTCTGACCGACGCGGCAGAGCGCGATATCGTTGCCACGCGCAAGAAGTATGAAGACCAGATTGCGCGCATGGAAGCGGTTTGGTCCCGATTCAAAGAGATTCAGCCCGGCATGACCGAAGCTGACGTCGACTTGTGGCGCGAAATGCAGGACAATTACGGCGATTACTTCAGCGGCTGCATGGGCGCAGAGGCAATCAAGCAGTATCTCGATCAGATGGATTTGGAAGCCGAATCCAAGAAACTCGTCGAGGAAATCAACACTGCGTCGGCAAGCAGTCAGCGCAAGTCTCGCGCAATTAAGCGTCTTAAGGTCGTAAACGCGTTCCTTACCACAAAAACCAAGCCTTCCGCGCTTGTTCTCGACGTAATTCCGGTGATTCCTCCGGATTTGCGCCCGATGGTTCAGCTTGACGGAGGCCGTTTCGCGACTTCGGATCTTAATGATTTGTATCGCCGCGTTATCAACCGAAACAACCGTCTTAAGAGGCTGATTGAGCTTAACGCTCCGGAAATCATGCTTAACAACGAAAAGCGAATGCTGCAGGAAGCAGTAGACTCGCTGTTCGACAACGGTCGCAGAGGACGCCCTGTAACGGGAGCTTCCAACCGCGCACTTAAGTCGCTGTCCGACATGCTCAAGGGCAAGCAGGGACGTTTCCGTCAAAACCTTCTCGGAAAACGAGTCGATTACTCCGGACGTTCGGTAATCGTTGTCGGACCGTCGCTGCGCATGCATCAGTGCGGTCTGCCCAAACCTATGGCTTTGGAGCTGTTCAAGCCCTTCGTAATCAAGCGTCTCGTCGACTTGAACCTTGCGCAGAATATGAAGAGCGCAAAGCGTCTCGTTGACCGTTCGGATTCGTCTGTCTGGGGCGTTCTGGAAGAAGTAATTTCAGAGCATCCGGTGCTTCTTAACCGAGCTCCTACGCTTCACCGTCTGGGTATTCAGGCATTTGAGCCGGTTCTGGTCGAAGGAAAAGCAATCCATCTTCCTCCGCTTGCCTGCGCAGCATTTAACGCAGACTTCGACGGCGACCAGATGGCTGTGCACCTTCCGCTGAGCGTGGAAGCGCAGGCCGAGGCGAGAACTCTGATGCTGGCTTCCGATAATATTCTTAAGCCCGCAGACGGTCACACGGTTACAATGCCTTCTCAGGATATGATTCTGGGTCTGTATTATCTGTCTACCGTTCTTGAAGATGCCAAGGGGCAGGGACGAGTATTCTCCTCTCTTAACGAGGCTCAGATGGCTCTCGATTTGGGACAGATCGACGTTCAGGCTGAAGTTTTGCTTCACGTCGGAGCAGATTTCAAGCTTCCCGAAAATTGGGAACCGCGCGAAATCAAGGTTGTTGACCCGATTGAAGGAATGCCCTCAACCGTTAAAGAAGCGCGTTATTCTGACGGAAGCGCACTGTTCGCAACCTCTCTCGGACGCGTTCAGCTGAACAACACTCTTCCTGTCGACTATCCGTTCGTCAACGAGCAGGTCCCCAAGAAGAAGCTTGCTGCGATTGTCGACGATATTGCCGCGCGATACTCCACAGAGCAGGTTGCTGCCTCTCTGGATGCGCTTAAGGATCTCGGATTCGCCCGCGCTCCCGAGTCCGGAGTCACCATGGCGTTCTCGGATATTATCGTTCCTGCCGAACATCATGAGCTGGTGTCCAAGTATGAAGGCGAAGCTCGCAAGGTTAATTCTCGTTACGAGAAGGGCGATTACACTCCCGAGGGATACCGCGAAGAGCTTAAGACGCTTTGGAGCGAGTGTACATCCGAGGTTTCGCAGGCAATTCAGAGGCGATTCCCGGCTGACAACAACGTAAACATCATGGTTCAGTCCGGTGCGCGAGGAAACTGGGATCAGATCAACCAGATTGCGGGTATGCGAGGTCTGGTAGTTAATCCTAAGGGAGAGACTATTGCGCGTCCTGTTAAGTCCAATTATCGCAACGGTCTGACCGTACTGGAATACTTCATCTCTCAGCACGGCGCGCGAAAGGGTCTGGCAGATACCGCTTTGCGTACAGCAGAGTCGGGTTATCTGACCCGCCGTCTTGTCGATGTTGCTCAGGATGTTATCGTTCGCGAGGAAGACTGCGGCACATCTAAGGGTCTGAACATTCAGATTGCCGAGCGTGATGAAGACGGCAAACTCGTGCTCGTAAAAGCTGCCGACGGCGGTCCTTACTCGCGTCTGCTTGCTTCCGATGTTGTCGATCCCGCCGACGGAAAAACCGTTCTTTACAAGTGCGGCGACATTCTTACAATGAATGTTTTGGCTGATTTAGTCGCTCACGGAGTCGAAAGCGTTTCGGCGCGTTCTGTGCTTACATGCGCTTCCTCGCGAGGCGTTTGCGCGAAGTGCTATGGCTGCTCGCTTTCTACAAACAAGCTCGTTGATATCGGCGAGGCGGTAGGAATCGTGGCAGCACAGTCCATCGGCGAGCCCGGTACGCAGCTTACTCTGCGTTCGTTCCACTCCGGCGGTGTTGCGTCTGCAAGCGATATTACGCAGGGTCTTCCCCGTGTTACCGAGCTTTTCGAAGCTCGCACGCCTAAAGGTCTGTCTCCGCTGGCCGGTCATTCGGGTGTCGTAAGCATAAGCGATACCGACCGCGGTCGCGTTGTGACGATTGCTCTTGACGAGCCTTACACAATTTCTGACGGAAAATCCGCCGACGGCAAGGGCAGCAAGCAGGTCACATTCGAAGAATATCCTGTAAGCCGTCGTGTTCCGCTTCTCGTATCAGAGGGTGAGCATGTCGAGGCCGGAACCCAGCTTATCGAGGGTTCTGTCGATCCGAAGAAGCTGCTTGAAATCAAGGGTACCCGCGCAGCTCAGCAGTATATTGTGGATCAGGTTCACACGCTTTACCGCTCGCAGGGTGTAGATATTCACGACAAGCACATCGAGGTTATCGTTCATCAGATGCTTCGCCGACGCGTCGTCACTTCTGCCGGAGACACCGGTCTGCTTGAAAGCGAACTGGTCGATGACAAGCGTCTGCGTTCCGTAAACCGCGCGACCATTGAAAAGGGCGGAAAGCCTGCTGCAGCGCGACGCGAGCTGATGGGTATTACCAAAGCTTCGCTGGCAACCGATTCCTGGCTGTCGGCTGCGTCCTTCCAGGAGACTACGCGAGTTCTTACCGAAGCTGCTTTGTCTCAGAAGACCGACGATCTTAAGGGTCTTAAAGAGAACGTCATCATCGGTAAGCTCATCCCTGCAGGTACCGGTCTTGCGCGTTACCGCAATGCTGAAGTCGAGCCTGACAAGGAGATTTGCGGTGAGCTGTATCCTTCGTTCGGCAAGGAGCCTCAGGTTGAATTTGACGACGCAACATTCGGCATTTTTGCCGACCAGCTTGGAAGCGTTGATCTGAATGACGTTCAGCCCGGTGATGAAGCATTCTCGGCTGATGCGCTCAACAGCGTTTTTGCTGAAGGATTCCCGGACGCGGTAAGCATTGACATCTTCTCTGATGACGATGTTGCGGCTGCTGACTCGGCTGACGGTTCTGCTGACGGTTTTTCTTCAGACTCTGCTTCGGAAGAAAAGACTGAGGAAAAAACTGAAGAATAATCGGTTGAACAGAAATAATCAGGCTTAAATAAACTGCCTGTGCAGATAAAAACCCGGATGCGTTTGTTTTGCGCGTCCGGGTTTTCTGTTTCCGCGTTTTCTTCCACGTGCATCTTCGCGCGCGTTATGTAGTATTATGCGATTTGCTTTTTTGAAAATTTGCGAGTAGTGTTTCTAGGTTCTGAATAATTCGGAAACTGTTAAATTTGAAAGTGCCTGATGAGACAGCTCTTAACCGGCAGCATTTAATTTACGGTTTTATGCGAAAAGTGCAGCCTTATGCGGAAAGGAGACGCGAATGCGAGATATTGCAGCAAAATCGCAAAATGTGCAGGATTCGCATACTTATCAGGATTCGCACAGCCTGGCAGATTATCACAGCCCGGCAGAGCATCACAGCCTGACAGCTTCGAAGTGCGCACAATATGTTCTCGGGAATTGTTCCGAAAGCAGTTCGCGCAGCGAATCGGTCTGCGGTTCTGACAGGAATAATGCTGTTCTTGTCATTGCTCCTCCGCGCTCCGGCAAAACCGAATTTGCAATCGAAACCGCAAAAGCTGCGACGGATTATATTGCCGAACATGCGCAAAACGGTTCTGCTCAATCTGCTCAAGATATTTTAACTTCTTCCGCGCGTGCGGATGCGCTGGCGAAAACGATCCTGATTCAGCACAGCAGGCAGGCGGCCGACAGGATAAACCCCGAACTGATAAGGCATGCAAAAGCTGCGAATACGGCGCGTCCTGCGACAACGCTGTCTGCATTCGCGTTTCGCATTATTTCAGAATATCGCGCAAAAACCGGGCAGACTGCAGTGAAGCTTATCAACGGTTCGGAACAGGAAGTGCTTCTGCGTCGAATTATGCGCAGGCATGTGAATCATGCGGTGAAAGGCGAATCCGACGATTGCGGTTTATGCGAACTGCTTGCTCGATTCTGCAGCAGTCGCAGATGGGCTTCCGTGCTTTCTTCTGCGGAAAATGAGAATTATTCCGGCGGAAATTATTCAGGCGAGAATTCCGGCAGCTCAAAGACATCATATTCAAATCGGACGCAGTTTGAATCATATTCCACGGCAGAATTGTTTGAATGTCAGATAGATTCGTCGTTTATAAAGAATTTGCGCGATATGTTTGCGCGAATAAATGAACTCGGGGCAGCGGGCGAAAATAGAAACAAAATTCCGTCTGCGGTTGATTCCAGCGATATTGAGCCTTCTGCGCGAAGCGAAGTTAAACAGACCTGGCAGCTTGTTTTTGCGCTGCAGAGAGAATATGAACAGGAAGTGAGAAAAACGTGGCCGGGCCAGTTCAGGCTTGATTCGTCGCAGCTGCTTGTCGAGGGCGCAAAAGTCGTAAGAGCAGCGGCAAAAGAACCGGAAAATTCAATCAGACGAAAAAACGGTTTTCAGCTTCCGAAAATCGTTATAGTCGATGATGTTCAGGATGTGACGTTGGCGGGAGCCGAATTTTTGCGCGCTATTCGAGAATCCGGCGCTTCTGTTGTTTTGATTGGAAATTCGGATGAATCGGTTCAGACGTTTCGCGGTTCTTATCCTGAGTTTATTATTTCGCGCGCTCAATGCCCGGCTGAAAAACAGCAGGGAGAACTCGCGCGGGGGAAGTTTGAACGGGAAGAGTCTGAGCAGGAAGGATCGGATCGGGATTTTGCGCATTCTCTTATCGGCCGCGATGCCGGATGTTTTAATGCTAAACTTGCGAAAATTGCGAAAACTGAAAAAAATCAATCTGAACAAGATATATATGAACAAGATATAACGAAAAAATCGGGCGTTTTCGGCGAAAAATATCTTGATGTTCTTTCAAGTCGCGTAAGTTTAAGCATTCCGTCTTCAGTCAGCACGGATATTCCGCTGCCCGCAAGACCTGAAAAACTGCCGAATTTAAACGCTTATCCGATTAATAAGCTTCCTTTTGGGGATAAAAGACCGCAGGACGGAAGCGCAAATGTCAAGCTTTATCGATCTGCCGGGGAAGAAATTGAGTCTGTTGTGTCCTCGATTCTGGACAAGCATATTTCGGATTATATTTCTTGGAATGATATGGCGGTTATCGCGCATGACAATTCGACTGTTCGCGCATACGGGGACTCTCTTCGCCGGCGCGGAGTGCCCGTGCGATACTCGTCGGTCAGCAAACCTTTGGCGGAGGAAACGATTGCCAAAGGACTTATGGCGTTTGCGGAATTTGCGCAGCTCGGTTCGGTGCAGCTTAAAGCGAGGTTTTCTTCAGCGCAGTCTGATTCGGGACAATCTGATTCGGGACAGTTTTCCTCATCGCAGTCTGAGTCGCAGCAGTCTTTTTCAGAGCAGCTTGCTGCGGCACAGGTCAGGGCAGCATTTATTCAGCTCGGTTCTATTGAAAATCTTAAGCATTATGTCGAATCGAGAATTGACGACATTATTTTAAGCCCGCTTGTCGGCGTTGAAGAAGCTCTCGGGGCAAAACACGGCACTTCTCAGCTTATTCCTTTGAATTTGAAATCTGTGAAAAAAAATCTTCGCAACATGTGTTCGCTTATCTCTATGGCGAATAATTTGGAAAAATCGGACAGCAAAACTGCCGAATCTGCCGAATCTGCTGAATCTGCTGAATCTGCCGGAAGCGAGGGGAAAAGCGGGAATGCCGGAAATATCGATGCGATTTTGCGAATAAGCCGCGCATGGTTTGATTTTTGCGATAAGTTTTATCAAAACAGATCCGTGCAAAACGTTGAGATAATTGATGATTTTGCGGCAGATCTGATGCTTGATCCCGCAGCTCTTCTTATTTGCATGATATTAAATTTTGAGAATATTCGCGAAGATATCGCGCAAATCATGCGAGGTTCGATGCGCTCGCTTGCCGCGAAGACAGAATCAGGCAAATCTTCAGGCAAAACTTCAAACGCAGACAAAACTGTCGAAGCATTTTTGCAGATATTTGAAATAATCGACAGAACAGCGCGAGATTATGCGACGGCTTCCCCCGAAGAATATGTCAGAATTTCAAGCGAAAACCCGGCTGAAACAGACTTGCCGAACGGGCAAAACGCAGCCCGGCGAGCGTCTGTCGAGTATTTGGAAACCGGGCAATCTGCAGTCGGACAGTCTGCGGTCAATAGCGAAATGATTGCCAAATATGCTCTGTCTTACGTTTGGAGAGAATGCGCAATCGACGGAGTTTCCATATGCGAGCGGCTTAGGTTTGCCGCGCTGTATGCGGGCGCGAAAGGCAATACTGCGAACGATATGCTCGATGTCGTCATACGATTCTTCTCTGTTGCTTCGCGAAATGAAACGATAAGCGCGTCTGACTTTTTCTCGCAAATCAGGGACAGTGAAATTGCTGCCGATTCTTTGGCGGCGACCGGTCCTAAACCTGATGCGGTAACGCTTACAACTCCGGCCGGAGCAGCCGGGCAGTCGTGGGATTATGTTTGGATTCCTGCTCTTCAGGAAGGAGTCTGGCCGAATCTTGCGTCCCGAAATACGGTTTTTTATGCGGATGAGCTGACTGACATTATGCTTAACGGACATATTGCCGAATCGCGAAACATGCACAGCATGGCGGTTCTGCATATGGAAAAAAGAATATTTCTCGTTGCGGTTACCAGAGCGGATAAAGCTGTTTATTTAAGCGCGTGCGACGGCGATGACAATATGCCTTCTGCATTTCTTTCGGTTTATCTTCCTGAAATCGTTAAGACGGATGACGAAGGCAGGTTTGCGGTTGTTAATACGGCTGAACCTGCACAGACTGCGGAACCTGCACAGACGGCTGAACCTGCACAGACGGCTGAACCTGTGAAAAAAACTGTTGCGGAGAAGAATGCGAACCGTGAATCTGCAAGTTCGGCAGTCAGTTTGAAAATCGATGTGCGCGAGCTTACGGAAACGAGAAAAATTATTGCTGCTGCGAGAGCTGTTCTGGCTTGCGAAGCTGCATTTTGCGAATCGCCGGACAAGCTTTCCGACTGTGCAAAAGATGCGGTTGAGACTCTGAAATACCTTGAAAGTCAAGGGTATTCGCAGGCAAATATTGAAAATTGGAATTTTGTTTCGCGGCAGAGTTTTGAAGAGCAGATTTTTGGAGAGCAAAGCGCTGAAGAGCGAGGTTTTGGAGAGCATGGCTTTGAAGAACGGCATTTTGAAAAGCAGAACAATGCGAAAGCTGCGGAGAATCCGGCGATAAACTCAGCGATAAACTCAGCGGAAGAATCTGAAACAGTTTTGCGCGAAAAAACGCGAAAAACAGCCGTTTTGTCTCCGTCTGCCGTCGAAAGCATCTGTCAGTGCGCAGTGTGCTGGAAACTTGATCGCGTGTATGGAGGTCCGCGCGACGGAAACGTAAATATGAGTTTCGGAACGCTTATTCACGCGGTTGCACAGCAGGCGAGCGAAGAAAATTTGGATATGCCTTCGGTTTTCTCAAAAGACCGCACTTCGTCTGCGGCAGAACGATTTATCGCACAGCGTATGCGTGAAATATACGAAGAGAAAAAAGGCGCATTTCTCGAGGAAAACAAAAGTGAATTTTTCGATGTCTTGAAAAAAGATAAAACCGTGTCGGCAATTATTGACAATATTGCGCATTATTTCGTCAATTCCTGCGAGGACGGGTACGGTTTCGGGAAAAAAGAACAGGACAGAACTTCCGTTGCGGGCATTCCTCGCGAAGTGAAGATAAAAACAAAAGAATCCGACGGGCAAATCGCCGAAAAATCAGCGGTTGCAGAGTGTGAGAAGCCGATTTTGGCGCAATTTTGCATTGACGATATAGCAATGGCCGTCAATGCCTGTCCCGATGTTCTTTCGAATCGCGCAGAGCCGGTATCGAGAGAAGAACTTTTTGCTGTTTTGGATTATCTTGCCGGCGGATTTCCCGACGGAGCCGATATTGACATGATTGTTCAGATAAGCGGGAAAATAGATCGTCTCGAATACAGGACATTCGAAATGCTCGGAACCGGGCAGCTTGTTGACGGAATCCGCATTCTCGATTACAAAACATCGCAAAACGTTCCGACTGCGAAAGACTGTTTTTCGAATATGCAGCTTATCTGCTATCAGCTTTCGCAAATATTCAAAGGACGGATTCCGGCGGACAAGTCCGTCGAAGAAATTGCTCAATTTACGCGAAAACGCTTGGAAAACATGCCTTATATCGCACAATGTTCGCTTTTCTATCCGGCCGCAGAATCTGCTCCGTCGTCGAGCAGGATGATTCCCGAAGTCAAAAGCCAGATGCCGCTTATGATTGACGGGCATTTAAACTCAAATGCCTGGCATCCCAGACCTTATATGAGTAAATTTGAAGGCCTTTGGAAAGGTGAAACCTCGATAGAAAAAGTCGCAGAGAGCATAAGCGAAGAGGCATTTGCGCTTATTTCCGGGCTTTCCGAGTCGTGCGGGCTGTGGGCTTTGACCATGATTGCAAAAGTGTTCTATGCGGCGGCCGCGACTTTGTCCGAAGAGTTGACAGGCAAGCCGGATGCGAAGCATAAAGCGCATTGCGCATATAAAAATGTATGTCCCGTATGCGCTGACAGACCGGTCTCGGTAATAGAAAATGCAGGCAAAGCAAGCGAGCGAGCAAGCGAGTGAACAAGGTATTAAGATGGGTGCAAAAATCATTTATTCCGACCAGCAGGCCGATATTATTACGATTGAAAAAACCGGACGCGACGAGGATATTCTCGCGGTTGCCGGCGCCGGATCGGGCAAAACGTTTACAATGCAGCACAGAATCATCGCGCTGATTAACGACGGAGTGCCGGCGCAGTCGATTTTGGGTCTTACCTTTACTCGCAAAGCGGCTGCAGAGCTTAGAAACAGGGTTGCGCGCGCGGTCAGTGACAATGCCGGTCGTGAAAAGCCGTCTGAAAAGCCGTCTGAAAACTCAGCCGGCAGGTCAGCCGGCAGGTCAGCCGGCAGGTCAGCCGGCAGTTCAGGCAGTTCAGACAGGGCTGCGAATATCGATGCCGATTTGCCTTTTAAACAGCCGCAGGTCGACACTTATGACGCATTTTTCCAGAAAATCGTAAAAAAATACGGTCTGCTTGTCGGAATCAACTCTTCAGCGCAGCCGTTAAGCGACGCGGGACGCATACAGCTGGCCAGCGACATTGTCAATGCCAATGTTGACAAGGTTTTTGCATATTTTGACTCGGAAAATGCCGATGTGGGCAGAGTCGAAGACGTTACCGAAAAGGTTTTGGCGATAAGCGATGCGTGTCTTTCATCCGTGATTTCCAAAGATTGCAGCAGTTTCGCGCAGGCAGTTGCGAAAATTCGCGAAGAAGATGCGCGGCTGAAAGCTCAGTTTGAGCGCATAATATCCGCCGGTCCTCAAATGTGGGACGATGAAACCGAGCCTGTTTGCGCGAAAGAATATTCTGCGATTTTCGGGAAAGAATGGACGGAAATATGCAGCAAAGAAGATTTTGAACAGCTGCGAAAGCAAAGAATCGAGGGAGCAAAGAAAAAAGGAGCCAAACGCTGTCCGATTCTTTCCGGCACTCCGAAACACTTGAAATATGTGGCGACCGAACTGCTATTGACTCTTAAAAGACGCGAAATTCTGCTTGATTTGGCGCAAATGTACGATGATGAAAAGAAAAAGCGCAATTTGGCTGAATTTTCGGATTTTACTGTCGCAGCTTTTCGTCTGGCGGTTAATTTTCCTGCAATCGGACGCGAATGCCGGCGCAGTTTCTCGCATGTTTTTCTTGACGAGTATCAGGATACTTCGACGACTCAGGCAAAAGTGCTGTCAATGCTTTTCAAACCTGAAAATGAAGCTGAAAATGAGACTGGAAATGAACCTGAAAATGGCGGCGAAACAGGTAAAATCGGCGAAACTTTGCACACTGCGGTAACGGCAGTGGGGGACCCTTTTCAGTCAATTTACGCTTGGAGAGGAGCCAGTCCGGCAGCTTTCGGACAGTTCCGCGATTACTTTGATTATCATAAAAAAACCAAATCGCTTACCGTAACGCGCCGAAATTCTAAACTGATTCTCGACGCTGCAAACAGGCTGACCGAGCCGCTGAGAACAGATCCCCCCATACCGTCGAGCGCGAATACGGACGAGGAAAAGCCTGAAAAACTCTCGCCTCTGGAAACTGCGGGAGAAGGAATGACCGCAGTTTTCGGCTGCAAAAGCGACGAAGCGCAGATTGAGGCTGTCGTGCAGTTTGCGAAAAAATCGGTTGCCGATTACAAGAAAAATAATGCCGAGAAAAAGGCAGCCGGCGTTGAACTGCCTTACAAAACGCCTGTTGCGATTCTTTTTCGCTCTGCAAAGTCTATGAGCGATTACCGCGATGCGTTGGAGGAAGCCGGACTGTCATGTCATATATCGGGGCATGAATCGCTTATCGAACGCCCTGAAATAATCGATATATTAAGCGTTTTGCGCACGGTTGCCGACAGAAGCGATACGGCTTCTCTTATGAGATTGGCGGCAACAGTCCGTTTTGCGGTAAGCGATGAGGCTCTGCGGCTGCTTGTCAAAGCTGCGAGGGAATCAGACGCAAAATACAAGTTCAATATTCTCGCTCAAGCCGGCGTTTTGACCGAGGATGAACTTTTGCAGGCCGGTCAGACCGAAAAAGAAGCAGCGGAATTTGCTGTGCGCGGTCGGGCGAAAAATGAAACGGCGGCCGCGGTTTGCGCAAAAATTGTTGCAGCTCATCGCGACGATCCCGGGGTAACTCTTCCGGTAGGAGTGTATGTTGCCGATATTCTGCTTGATCCTCAATACAAAAAAACCTTGGAAGAGTTGAAAATAAGCCGAAAAGACAAGCATTCTCTTAAACGCATAAGCAAAATTCTTTGCGCTGTGAATGAGACTGCAAACCGGCCGATTTCCGAATCCGTGCGCTGTGCGGCCATGCAGCTGGATATTGATATCGACGCATCTGCCGGCAGTGCGATTGCATTGTCCGAGGCTGTGCTGCCGAAAGAACCGCAGAACGGCAGCGATCCTGTTCAAAAAATCAAAATTGTGAATTTTAAGCCGCATTTTTCGCAAAGCGTTGACGCTTTATGCAGTCACGCTCAGGCATATGCGGAAGAGATAAAAGACAGCGCAACTGCGTCTCTGGGCGGTTTTGTTGCCTGGCTTGACGCGAAAAAGCAGGTCGAACAGGGTTTTTCAGATGTTTCGGGCGAGAATGTCGACGTTGTTCTTATGACCATCCACCAGTCGAAAGGATTGGAATGGGAGTCGGTTGCGGTTGTCGGAGTCAAAAAAGGCAGTTTTCCGAGCAATAACGGAGATTCTCTCGCGATTGCGGATACTGACGGGAATCCGGCGCATTATCGCTGTCAGGCGAAAACTTGGCTTACCGACCCGTCTCGCGTGCCTCCGTCCGTGAGAGCCGACGCCGACCTGCTTCCGGCTTTCCCGTCGGGACGAATCAAAGATTTAGAGTCGTTTGAAAATATAATCGATCTTGAAAATGAAGCGTTCGGCATGATGGAACTGCCTCGCGAACTGCCTTGGGATGTTTACCGTCAGGCTTGCGGAAAAGTGCGGCATTGTCTTCCTCAAAGCGACGAATACGGCCGGCGCCTGCTTGCGGATGAGCGGCGTTTGGCATATGTTGCAGTTACTCGCGCAAAGAAAAATCTGCTTGTTTCTTATGCGGGGAATCCGTCCTGCTTTGTCGATGAGCTGACAAAATGGTATGCACAAACTTTCACGAACGATATATCTGATGGAATTTCTGATAATGAGGACAGATGCAAACCTGACGGCAAATCCGGCGATAACTCTTGTGATAAATCCGGCGGCAGTTTTGAAAAGAAAGCTGATGTTCAGGTTTATGACTGCGCAAAAGATGCGAAAGAGTCTGTGCGCAAGCTTTTGGCGAAACTGCGCGAAAATGAGAAAAACGAAAGGTCTGCTGCAGGTTCTGAATCTGCTGTCAATTCTGAATCTCATGCCGATTTTGATTCTGGGAAAGATGACGAAATTCTTGAAGAAATTATGCCTTGCGGATTTTTTGTCGGCGAAAATGCAAAAGAATATGCGGATTCAATAATCATTCCCGCTGCAAAAAGCGAATATCGCGCGGTTTTCTGCAATGACGATACGAAAGAACAGAGAATGTGGCCTCGCAAAATTCGCGCGGATGTTGAAAAAGCGCTGACATTCAGCGTTAAAGCGATGAATGCCTATCTGCAAGACGCGCACTCGAAAAACGAAGTGAAACCGCAGTGTTCCGATTCTGCGGATTTGAGCCTGAAAATGCCGCTTCTGGCTCGCGCGAAAAAAATCGTCGAAGCCGAAAAACAGGCGGATTGGGCGATTGCGGCGGGAATGATGTCTCCGCAGTCGCCGGAATCTGCCGAAAAGCTTGCGGATAAAGCTGTTGAAGCCGTTGCCGACAAAGTTCTTCGCGATTCAATGCTTACTGTTACCGGCATTCAGCGTTCGCGCGGCGGAATTGAAGCGAAACGGTATATCGTGCGTCCGGTTCCGCCTGTGCCGTCGGTTATCGCAGATGCGGGAACGCGCTTCCACGAGTGGGCGGAAAAATATCTGAAAGCACCCGATTATATTGAAAATTCGGATAATCTGCCTATTGAAAAGCATTTCGAATCCGACGACGACCGGCTGGCAATCGACAATAATCTCGTCTCTCGCAAAATATTTGAAGCCGAAGTCAAAGCGCAGGAAAAGCAGTTAAACGCGCAACCGGCCGATTCGGCACAGCTTGGCGAATCATCAGAAGCAGCTTGGCGCGAAATCGAATGGAAAAAACGGTTTATCAGCTCTCCCTGGGCAAAACGCGATCTTGCGGCTGCCGAGTCTTCAATTGTCGTATCCGTAGATTTGCCTGTTTTGCAGTCAAATAAAGCAGCCGGAAGGGCAGCAGACAAGAATCATACTGTCAATAGAATCATTCAGGGCAAAATCGATGCTGTATTCTGCGGAGGATTCGACCCGGATGATCCTCTGTATATCAGCTCAGGCGCATCTTCCGCAGACGCATCTTCTGCAGGCGCATCTTCTGCAGGCGCATCTTCTGCTGCGGGCAAAATTTCAGATTCTTCAGCCTCCTCGGTTCCTTCGCCGGGCGAACGCTACACGATTGTCGACTGGAAAACCGGCAAGGCTCCCAAAGATGTCAAATCGCGCGAAGAAAAGCTTAAACAGCTTGATTTTTACCGCTTTTTGTTCTCATGCAGATATTCGGTTCCGCTTGAAAATACGGACGCGGTTCTATACTATTTGAGTGAACGGCAAGAATCCGACCGGGTTATTGCCGCACAGAGAAAAACAAGAGAAGAAATCATATCCGAATTGGTTCGGGATATGTACGAAAAGCCTTCGGGAGAAGCGTTCGGAATGCCTGAAAATGATGACTGATATGATTCGCATCGCGGTTTTGAGGATAAGGGATTGTTGCTGCAAACTCGTAATGGGAGACAGACGTGGGCAGGATGGTTGTGTATGCCGACTTTGACGGCGTGCTGAACGTATTCTCCAAATCAAGAAAACTTCCGAAAGATGAGAATGCCATTGCTCAAAACGAAATGGTTGAGAACTACGACCCCGAGCTGTTTTCGCTTGAGCGATCCTTTCCCGTGACGGACAGAAAAAAAGTGGATACTCCTATCGGGCGTTTTCCGATACGCTGGTCATCCGAACTGGTAGATCTTATGTATTCGCTCGCTCTTTCTGAGGATACTGATTTTTATTGGCTGAGCACTTGGCAGCCGTTTTCGCATATTTTGAACGATACATTTAATTGGGATCCCGAAATCGTGAAAACGGTCAACTGGTTTAACGCGATTTCCGGCGAAGGCATTCACGACGGCAAGCTGGGCACGGTTCTCGGACGCATTTGGATTGAAAAACTGTCGCAAGACCCGTCGCCGATTATCTGGATTGACGATGAAAAATGCGACCGCGAGGCCTACGAATCTCTTAAATCCGTTGAGCCGCCGGCTCCGGTGCTTATTGTTCGCCCCGACTGTCATATCGGGATTTCGCGCAGACAATGGGATTTGATTTCCGAATTTGTCGCCGACAGCCGTTCATTCGATACGGTTACATTGGATGAAGAGTCCTCGTATCAGTACAAAATTCGCATGGTGCAAAGTGCGTCTGAAAGCCTCAGAGCGCGAATGTCCGCAAGTTCGGAAATATAAAACCGCGAGAGCATGAAAGCGCAAAAACATGAAATTTCGTCCGTTTGTTTTTGAGGATATTGACGCAGTTGCCGATTTAGTTCGGAAAATGTGGTATTGCGAAAGTCCTGACGGCGGCCCGATTGACGAAGAGCTTGCAATGCTGCTTGCAAAAATCGATTTTGCGCATTATCTTCCCCCTGCTTCGCGCATTGAGGTTGCGATTGATGAGAGCGACGGCAGCATTTTGGGTGTGACAAGCGCGCGAATAGAAGGCTGCAAGCCGATTTTCTCTGATTCTTCCTCAATAGATTCTTATGTGCAGGACTGCATTTCTAAGGCTGAATCCATGGAAAACGGACGGAAAGCTCTGGATTTGCAAAGCGTTGATTTTGCCGACACAGAAAGATTTATCTTAGAAAATACAAAAGAAATCCGCACTGAACTCCAGCTTTTTCTGGTGTCCGAAAAATCTCGCGGAACCGGGATCGGCTCGCAGCTGTTTGAGCGGTTTTTAAAGGCCTGCGGCGATAATGCGGCTTCCGACAGCCTTGTTTCAGGCGATTCAGCTTCAGCCTGCGCTTCTTCAGCCTGCGCTTCTTCGGCAGGCGCAAGATTTTTCCTGTTTACGGATTCGACCTGCAATTGGCAATGGTATCAGCGGCGAGGGCTTGTCAGGATTGCGCAAAAAATGTCGTCAGATCCGAAAATCGATTTGGGCGCGGACAAATTCATATATGCCGACATATATGTCGATAAACCCGTGTAAAATACGCCTGTCCGAAACAGCGAATCCGCGCAAAACAGCAAACCGGCACAAAACGTTTGAATCGATTATTTGAGCGAACCGGACAGCTGCAATAAAACAGACAGCAGCAATAGCCGCAACATCGCGGCGCATTGCGCAATAATCGAATAGAATTAAAACAGCGGCAATATCGAAAATGCCAATAACGGCGAAAACATAATTCAGAACAGAAAAAGGAGACAATATGATTCGAGTATCCGTCGTCGGCGCAAAAGGAAGAATGGGATCTCATGTGGTCGATGCCGTAAATGAGGCTGAGGACACGCAGCTGGCTCTGGCTCTCGACGCAGGGGACGACATTTCTGCAATCAATCCTTCCAATACCGATGTTGCGGTCGAATTTACTGTCCCCGCTTCGGCTTTGAACAATGTTGTCGCGCTTATCGAAAACGACGTGAATGTCGTTGTGGGCACGACGGGTTGGACGGAAGAAAAGCTTGTGCAGATTAAGCAGGTTTTGTTGCGGCATCCGAATGTCAGCGTGTTTATTGCCCCGAATTTCGCGGTTTCTACCGTGCTCAGCGAGTATTTTGCGACTATTGCAGCCGAATATTTCGAGTCGGCAGAGGTAATTGAATTCCATCATCCGGACAAGGTTGACGCTCCTTCCGGCACTGCTTTTCATACGGCTGCCGCAATCGGTGCGGCGCGCAAAAAAGCTTCAATGCCCGAAATTCCCGACAATACTCAGTTCGACGGCGGTTCGCGCGGACAGGTTATCGACGGCGTGCATGTTCATGCCGTTCGTTTGCGCGGAATGAATGCGCATCAGGAGATTCTGTTCGGAAATCCCGGCGAACAGCTCGTTATTCGCGCGGACAGTTTCGATCGCAAATCGTTTATGCCCGGAGTGCTTCTGGCGGTTCGTCATGCTTCCGACAAACCCGGTCTTACGATCGGTTTGGATAAATACATGAATTTGGGCGCTGCTTAAGATTTTCAACATATTGCCCATGCGTCTCGGACGGGAGATAAAATTAAATCATGAACGAGGTACAGATTCCGCATTTGCTTGACCCGGCTCCGTTCGGGCGTATTGTCCCTGCGATGATTACGCCTATGAAAGAAAACGGAGACGTTGATTACGATACTGCTCAGTCGCTGGCTAAGCAGCTCGTCAAAGACGGCGCGGACGGGATCCTCGTGAACGGAACGACAGGCGAATCTCCCGTGACGCATATGGAAGAAAAAGTTGAATTGGTTCGCGCTGTCAAGGAAGCGGTTGACGTGCCTGTTATGTCGGGCGCGGGTTCGAATGATACCGCTCATACTGTCCGCATGGTCGAAAATATTCAGCAGGCCGGAGCGGACGCGATTCTTGTTGTTGCTCCCTATTATTCCCGCCCCTCGCAGAAAGGCATTCTGGGGCATTATTCCGCTGTGGATAAAGTTGCTCAGAAGCCTGTGATTGTTTATGATGTGCCGGGGCGCACGGGAGTGAAAATTTCAACGGACACATACGTTGAACTTTCCAAACTTAAGAATGTGACTGCCGTTAAGGATGCGACGGGAAACCTGTCCGAAGCCGTTGTCAGACATGAAAAAACAGGGCTGACATGGTATTCGGGCGACGACGGCATTTTTCTGCCGTTCCTTTCCGTGGGCGCGGCAGGCATTATTTCCGTTATTGCGCATGTGGCAAGCGGTCCCATGCGCGAACTTGCGCAGGCGTTTGATTGCGGCGATTTGCATGAAGCGCGCCGCCTTGCAACGCGTCTCGCGCCTTTGGTCGCTGCATTGAACGGCGACGGATTTCAAGCTGTTATGGCGAAAGCAGCGCTGAAGGTTAAGGGTTATATTCCCTGCTCAGCCATGCGTTTGCCGAATGCGGGTCCGGATGATTCGCAATTAAGGAAAGCGGAAGAAGGAATGCGCGCGGCAGGTCTGCTGTAAAAACGCGGATTTGCCGGCAATCGCCGCCTTCTTTCGTTTTGTGAAAAACAGATTCGGCTTAAAAATATTGAGAAAGCTCAATTCGATAAGCCGGACATAACAGCGTCGCATGCTGCGAAGATGTTTAACATCCTCTCGGGCATTCGGCGCGATTAAGCATATGCGTCTGCATAAAAAGCAGACATATGCCATATGTCATGTGAGATGCTGCAAAATTCAGCGTTCCGAAATTAACGCTGTCATATTAAACGCAGATACGCGCACGATATGCGCATAAAAGAAGACATGCGCAAGATACGCGAAACAACGAATGAAGGAACAGATTTAATGAACGACGATAATAAAAAAACCAAGAAAAAATCCGGCTACTCCGGCTCTTCAAAGAAAAAATCTTCGGGAAATTCTGGAAAATCTGGAAATTCAGGCAGAGGACGAAATAATCGCGGCCGCAAAGGCGCAAATATGCGCAAGCCGCGCACTGAGCAGAAAACAAATCAGCAGCAGGACGTTCTTATCGCTCCGCCTAAGTATCGCAAAGGGTCGATGCGCATTGTTCCGCTGGGCGGTTTGGGCGAAATCGGCCGAAACATGAATGTCGTCGAATACAACGGACACATTCTCATTATTGACTGCGGCGTGCTTTTCCCCGAAGAAGAGCAGCCGGGCGTAGACCTGATTCTGCCTGATTTTTCATATATTAAAGACCGTTTGGATAAGGTTGACGGAATGGTTCTCACGCACGGTCATGAGGATCATATCGGAGGCGTGCCTTATTTGCTGCGGATGCGCCCGGACATCCCGCTTTACGGTTCGCAGCTGACTATGTCTTTTGTGAAAGCCAAGT
The DNA here is from genome assembly GCA_900314875.1 of uncultured Actinomycetes bacterium. Taxonomy (GTDB): domain Bacteria; phylum Actinomycetota; class Actinomycetes; order Actinomycetales; family Bifidobacteriaceae; genus RUG039. The sequence goes on from OMWX01000004.1 coordinate 181,958, forward strand.
GCGAAGAGCATAACATTAACCCGATTCTCAATGTTGCGCACAATCGCGACAAGTGCAAGGTCGGTCCTTTTAATCTTGAATTTATTACGGTTACGCATTCGATTCCGGATGCAATGGCAGTTTCTGTCCGCACTCCGGCCGGTCATCTGATTGATACCGGAGACATGAAACTCGACCAGCTTCCGCTTGATCACAATATTACCGATTTGCGCGAATTTGCGAGGCTGGGCGAGCAGGGCGTCGATCTTCTTATGGCGGATTCGACCAATGCTGAGGTTCCCGGATTCGTCAAGCCTGAAACTTCGATTGCTCCGGCGCTGGACAAAGCATTCTCCGAAGCAGCCCGCAAGATTATCGTGGCAAGTTTCTCAAGTCATGTTCACCGCGTGCAGCAGGTTGTCGATTGTGCTCACAAATACGGCAGAAAGGTTGTTTTTGTCGGACGTTCGATGGTTCGCAATATGCGCATTGCGGCTGATTTGGGTTATCTGCATATTCCCGAGGGCACTCTGGTTGACATTAAGAAAGCGCATGATATTCAGGATGACAAGATTGTCTACATGTGCACCGGTTCGCAGGGCGAGCCTTTGGCGGCTTTGGGACGAATTGCCGACGGAAATCATGCGACGATTGAAATCGAGGAATTTGATACCGTTATTCTCGCTTCTTCGCTTATTCCGGGAAATGAGCACAGCGTTTACAATGTCATAAACAAGCTGACCCGACTGGGTGCGAAAGTTATCAACCGCGACAATGCGGCGATCCACGTTTCCGGTCATGCGGGACAGGGCGAGCTGCTCTATTTCTACAACATTGTTCAGCCTAAATGCGCAATGCCCATTCACGGAGAAAACCGCCATTTGGTCGCAAACGGTCTTATCGCAGTCAAAACGGGCGTCGACCCTCAGAACGTCGTTTTGGCAGAGGACGGAGATGTTGTCGATTTGTGTCACGGAAAGGCTGCGGTTGTCGGCTCGGTTCCGTGCGGCTATGTTTATGTTGACGGCAATTCGATTGGCGAGCTGACTGAGGAAGAGCTTGAAAAGCGCAGGATTCTGTCTCAGGAAGGATTCGTGTCTTCGTTTGTTGTCGTCGATACTTCCGAGCAGCGCATTGTCAAAGGTCCGAGAATCTTTCTTAATGCGGTGGCTGAGGATGAATCGACATTCGATTCGGTTACGGCTCAGGTTGCGCAGGCTCTCGAAGATGCTATGATGCACGGAATTTCCAACCGTCACAAGCTGCAGCAGATTATGCGCAGAACATTGGGATCCTGGATAGCCCACAAGCTTCACCGCCGTCCGATGATTGTTCCGGTCGTGGCCGATATTGCAACGCAGGACAACGACTTGGATAACGACACAAGCGACGACGGTTTTGCGGATCGCAATTAAATCGCAATTAAATATAAAAACATAAAAGCGCAAGGAAAGACCGCATATGCCCGGAATGAATTTGACAAGAACCGAAGCCGAAAGCCGCAGAGCTGTAATTAAAGGTCAGCCGGCATACGATATCGAGCTTGATTTTCTTCGCGGAGAAGAAGTTTTCGGCTCAAAAACGACAATAAAGTTTGACGCGGTTGAGGGAGAGAAAACTCACGTCGACCTCATAGCGGGCAAAATAAACAAAATTGTTTTCAACGGAGTCGAACTCGAATCCGGGCAGGTTTATCGCGACAGCCGCATTGAGCTTGAAAATTTGAAAGAGCATAACATTCTTTTGGTTGAAGCTGACTGCATTTACTCGCATACGGGCGAAGGGCTTCATCGCAGCGTCGACCCGGCCGACGGCAAAGTTTACCTGTATTCGCAGTTTGAAGTTGCCGATTCCAGGCGGGTTTTCGCGGTTTTTGAACAGCCTGACATTAAAGCGTTTTATGATTTTTCGGTTATCGCGCCCCGGGATTGGACAATTATTTCGACTCAGCCGGTTAAAGAGGAAATAGCGGTTTCATCTTCAGCTTCTTCTGCGAAAAAAACGGTTTTCGAGCGCACATGCGTTATGAGCTCCTATCTGACTTCGATTATCGCCGGACCTTTTGCAGCATGGAAAACCGAATATGCGAATGAGGACGGCAGAACAGTTCCCATGGGGCTTTACTGCCGCGAATCTCTTCGCGATGCGTTGGAAAAAGACGCGGAATACCTTTTCGACATCACCAAGCGGGGTTTTGCTTTTTATGCGAAAGCTTGGGATTTGCCTTATCCTTATGCGAAATACGACCAGATTTTCGTGCCTGAATTTAATGCCGGCGCAATGGAAAATATCGGTGCTGTAACGATTCGCGATTCATATGTTTTCGAATCTAAACCGTCTGAAGCCCTGCGAGAAAGACGTGATATAACGGTATTGCACGAGCTGGCGCACATGTGGTTTGGCGACTATGTGACCATGAAATGGTGGAATGATTTGTGGCTTAACGAATCATTCGCAGAATTTATGTCGACTTTGTGCACTGCGGAAGCGACTCAGTGGGATACTGCATGGGCGACATTCAACTCGGGCGAAAAAAGCTGGGGACAGCGCGTCGACCAGCTTTCCACAACCCACCCGATTACTGCTCCGATTAACGATCTGAACGACACATACGTAAACTTCGACGGAATCACATATGCAAAAGGAGCTTCGGTTCTCAAGCAGATTGTCGCATATGTCGGAAGAAAAGAGTTCTTCGACGGCATTCACAATTATCTGAAGAAATATGCATATTCGAACGCCTGCCTTGCCGATTTGCTTTCCGAATTGCAGGCTTCTTCCGGGCGCGACTTGTCGCAGTGGTCGAAACTGTGGCTTGAACAGTCCGGCGTAAATACGATTCTGGCGAAAGTCGAAACGGACGAAAACGGCACAATTTCCGATATGACGCTGTCTCAAACGGCGGAACTTATGCCGGGGCAAAGCGAGCCGGTTCTTCGCGCTCACCGCATTGCAGTCGGCTTTTATAATGAGTCGGACGGGAAAATCGTGCGCACAGACCGTTTCGAAACCGACATTGACGGCGAAAAAACGCAAATCGCGCAGGCAACAGGCAAGAAACGAGCCGATTTTATCCTCGTAAATGATGATGATCTGACTTATTCTAAACTGCGTTTTGACGAACAGTCCCGGTCTTTTGCCGAAGAAAATCTTTACAGATTCGACGATGCGCTGGCTCGTTCCGTCATCTGGCTCAGCTTCTGGGATATGGTTCGGGACGCGCAATATCCTGCGGCAAAATTTATCGAGATGAGCCTGAAAGCGCTGCCGACCGAGAAAAATTCGACGACATTGCGTTATGCGCTGGGACAGATTTCGACCGCCGCGCATTATTATCTGCCTGAAGCGGATCGCGAGGAAACATTGTGCAGCATTGCGCAAAGAATTTTTGAGCTTCTCAAAGACGCTCCTGCCGGTTCAGACAGCCAATTCCAGCTGCTCTCTTCTTATCTGAGCTACGGAAATGACCCTGATTTTCAGAAGAATGCAAAAGGTTTGCTCGACGGTTCCCTGACATTCGAGGGGCTTGAAATTGACAATAATCTGCGCTGGTCGATTGTCGCCGCGCTCGCTCGAGCCGGCTATATGACCGAAGCGGATATCGACGCTCAGCTGGCGTTGCGCGATACCAAGGAAAACCGTGAGAATGCGATGGGCGCGAAAGCTGCGATTCCGACTGCCGAAAGCAAGGAAAAGGCTTGGGAGCAGGCTTTGCACGATGAGAATCTGACAAATTCTCAGCTTGAAGCGGTTGCCGGCGGATTTTCAGACAATGCCGATCCGAAACTGTATGAGAAGTATGTGAATAAATATTTTGAAGCTGCGAACTGGATTTGGAAAAACAAGACTTTCCATATGGCCGAGGCTCTGCTTTGTCCTCTTTCCGGACGCTGTCTGTATCCGCGCTTCGCAGATCCCGAGGCTTTGGCGGCAGCAGGTCGCAAATGGCTTGAAGACAATGCGGATGCGGATCGCGCGCTTCGCGGGATGATTTCGGAAAATACCGAGAATTCTCAGCGCGTGTCAAAGGTTCGCAAATATAATGAATCTTTATAATAGAACTGTTGTTTCAGAATCTAATTGAGGGCAGGTGAATATGTCGCAATTGTTCGGTACGGACGGCGTAAGAGGTTTGGCAAACCGCAAGCTGACCGCGCAGCTGGCTTTGGAAATGGGGGACGCGGCGGTGCGCGTGCTTGCCAAAGACTGCGGCGAAGGAAGAAGGCGAGTTGTTGTCGGGCGCGATACGCGTGTTTCCGGCGACTTTCTGGCTGCTGCGCTTGAGTCGGGAATGGCGGCCGGCGGTTTTGACATTATTGATGCGGGCATTATTCCCACTCCGGGCGTCGCTTTTCTGGCTTCCGTTTTGAATGTTGAAATAGGCGCGGTTATTTCTGCTTCTCACAATCCGATGCCTGACAACGGAATCAAGTTTTTCGCGCAGGGAGGTTTCAAGCTGCCTGATTCCAAAGAGGATGAAATCGAAAAATGCTTGGGAACCGAATGGGAACGACCGACAGGCGCGGCAGTGGGCAGAATTTCTCATGATGAGAAAACGCCTTCGAATATTTATATAGATCATCTTGTGTCTGCTATTGATCCCGCAGATTCGCACACTTCGGCCGCATCCGGTTCTGCTGCTGATAATAGCGATTCGCACGTTATTTTTGACGGCGATTCTGGCAGTATTTCAGATAGTCAGGCAAATTCAGGGCAGGCGGGTTCGGGGCAGTCTGGTTCAGAGCAGTCGAGTTCAAAGCCTCTTGCCGGACTTCGCATTGTAATCGATTGCGCAAACGGAGCTGCCAGCTATGTCGCACCCGAGGCTTTCCGTCGCGCGGGAGCGGAAGTCAGCGTTATAAACGCTTATCCGGACGGCTACAACATCAATAAGGAAGCAGGTTCGACTCATCCGGAGCGTCTGCAGGCGATGGTTAGGGCATCCGACGCCGATATGGGAGTTGCTTTTGACGGCGACGCGGATCGATGCATTGCTGTAGACGAGGACGGGAAACTTGTAAACGGCGACAAAATTATGGGCATTCTTGCGCGTTCATACAAAGAACAGGGTCTGCTTGAGAATGATACGCTTGTCGTGACGGTGATGAGCAATCTCGGGCTGAAACTGGCGTTGCGGGACATGGGAATCAAAACTGTCGAGACTGCCGTGGGAGATCGTTATGTTCTCGAGGAAATGCTGCGCGGCGGTTATACGCTCGGCGGCGAACAGTCGGGACATGTTATCAATCGCAGATTTTCGACGACCGGCGACGGAACTTTGACTGCATTGTGTCTTGCAAATGAGGTTATGAGGTCCGGCAAGAGCCTTAAACAGCTGGCAGCGGATTTCCCTCAGCTTCCGCAGACGCTGATTAATGTGCCGAATGTGGATAAAGCGGCTTCTAAGACGAATAAGGCTGTTTTGGAGGCTGTTGAGCGCGAAGAGCATTCTTTGGGAGGTACGGGCCGCGTTCTGCTGCGTCCTTCCGGAACCGAGCCGCTTGTGCGCGTTATGGTTGAAGCGGCGACTCAGGAACAGTCAGACGAGGTTGCCCGCAGACTTGCCGATACGGTCGCGACCGAGCTTAAGCTGAATTAGAAGCTGAATTAGAAACCGAACTGAAGCTGAACTGTGAACAGGCTGAAATCAGGCTGAGGTTAAGCTGAAATCGGGTTAGTTTATTAAGGAATTTTCAATGAGTTTTGATTCTAAGAATTTTGATCCTGAATTTGAAAAAGCGATTATTGAAATGCTTGACGAGGACGGACCTGTTCTGCCTATTACGCAGATGGGGGAGCCGGTTTTGCGCGCTCAGACCGTGCCTTATGACGGGCAGTTGAGCAGAAAAACGCTTGACAGGCTTGTTGAAGCTATGCGCGAGACGATGTATAAAGCTCCGGGCGTGGGGCTTGCCGGTCCGCAGATAGGGCTGAATCTTTCGATTGCTGTTCTTGAAGATCATGTGCGCAGCAGTTCCGGCGGCTGGGCTGATGAGGATGAGAGAGCCGAGGCTTCTGCGGCGGCCGAGTCTGCTGAAGCTTCTGAGTCTGAGTCTGCTGAAGCTGCCGATCCGCGCGAGATTGGCGAGTTGCCTTTCCATGTGATTTTGAATCCGTCTTATGTGCCGGTCGGCGATAAAACGGCCAGCTTCTATGAGGGTTGTCTGTCTTTTAAAGGATATCAGGCGGTTCGCAAACGCTGGCTTGATATTGACGCGACTTGGACGGATGAGGACGGGCGGATTCATACCGAACGTTTGCACGGCTGGCCTGCACGCATTTTTCAGCATGAAACCGATCATCTTTCGGGCGAAGTCTACATTGACAAGGCTGAAATTCGAAGCCTGACCAATGACGAAAATCTGATGGAATACTGGTGTTATGACCCGATTCCGTCCGAGGCTGCCGAAGTTTTGGGGTTTGAACTCTAAAACTTTGCTGCCCGCATTATGCAGTTTTCTGTATTTTATGTACAATGGAAGATTGTTGCCCCGGTAGCTCAGTGGATAGAGCACCGCTCTCCTAAAGCGGGTGTCGCCGGTTCGATTCCGGCTCGGGGCACGTCTTAGATGATATGAATTATTTAACCTTTGCTGTGAAACGTGAGTTTATTTTTTGTAGATGTCTCTACGGTGTCCGACATTTACCGCTAAAATTAGGATTTCGCTGTCGTTGATTTCTGTGATTATTCTATAATCTCCGATTCTATATCTCCACTGTCCCGAATGATTTCCTGTCAGAGCTTTGCGGTGAATTCTGGGGTTATCGCAACCGTCAAGATTTTTTCTTATCCAGCCTGTAATTAACGATGCATTGTTTTTGTTCATTTTTTTTTTTTTTTTTTTTTTTTTTTTTTTTTTTCTTTCTTCTCCTTACGCGTGTGCGTACAGAGAATCGGCGCGATGTACGGGTGTCTGAAATAAAAATTTGACAGAAACGAATTTAGACGATATTCTGAAAAGTTGCTTAAAAACAGCAGTTATGCATCAATGAACCGTCTTATGCGTTTCTGTGCGCAAGACTGAGTTGAAACAGTGCAAAAGATGCTGCAGCGGGCAGCAATTGATATTTTTATAAACGATTTTTGCGGACGGGAGCATAAAAATGTTATGTTTTGAATGCAAGAAAGAAATTGACGCCGACAGTGCTATTTGCCGATATTGCGGCACTGAACAGCCGGCGAAGAATCTTAAGACAAATCCGGATCAACAGCAGCAGTCGCAAACTCAGGTACAGCCTGTGCGGCAAACTCAATTTGTGCAGCAAGCTCAGCAAGTTCAGCAAACTCAAGTTATCCGGCAGCAAGCTCAGCCTTATTCTGTGCAGCAGCCTCAATCTCAGCAGCCTTATTCTGTGCAGCAACCTCAATCTCAACAGCCTCAGCCGCAAATTCAGCCTCAGCCGCAAATCCCGCAGCCTGATTTTCCGCAGCTTACCGCACAAGATAAGGCTGCTTTGACTGCCGGTCCCGAAGCTGTGCCGTATGTCAGGTTTGCAATAAAAAACAAACAGTTTAAGAAACTTGTCAGACCCGTGCAGAGAAAGATTTTCAAGCTGCAGAAAATCCGCAAAACCGCGATTGAAAATGCCGCCAAGGCAAGATGGCGCAGGGTCGGCGGCAGACTGTCTTTTAACTCTACTGAAGGCAAAGTGATTATTAACGACAGGATTTACCCGTTTTCAAGCGTCGGCGAGGTTGATATTGTCGATAATCAGGCTTTCCGCACGGTTATGCGCACTGACGAAACTGTTACGGGCGGTTCGAGAAAGCATATTTCCCCGGTGGGCGCGATTGCCGGGGCTGCTGTAGGAGGGGGTGTCGGCGCGGCTGTCGGCGGCTCGGTTTTGGGCAGAAGCTCTAAGAAAGAAAAAATCAGAAGCACGACAAACACTGAAAACATTCCCACATGCTTGCATTTGAGCGTAACGGTTATCGTCAGCGGGATTAAGGAAGAGATTGTGCTGATTTCGAAAGAGACTGATCTTAATTCTTCTGAGTATCGCAAAGCGCAGTCCAATGCGAAAGAGATTGCTCTCATGCTTCGCGCTATTTCCGAAACGCCCATGCCTGACACTTTTGTGCCGGTTGTGCGTGAGCCTTCTGTGCTGCAGGTGGACGAGCGGATTGCCGCCGCGCAGAAAGAGCTGGTCGATATTTTTGAAAATCCGATGAAATATCTGCAAGATGCTAAATATATGAAGAAAAACAGGCAGAAGAGGAAAAATAGCGTCCGGGATGTGATTCTGTATATTGCGGGCGGTATAACGATTGTTGCAGTCTGTGCGACGCTGGCGAAGTCTTTGCCTGCTTGTACTTTTTTGGGTATTTGTGCAGGCGTGAGTCTGTTCAGACCGATATATGATTATATCTGGGAGACCGGGGAAGAAGAGGAGCAAAGCGAGAAGAAAGCCAGAATCGCGGTGCCTGCTGTGCTGTTTTCTTCGCTTTTTATTGCCTTGGCAATAAACGCGGGAACTATGGCTGCAGCGTAAAATCGCCGTATCCCTTGAACGGTATCGCCTGTATTGTCATTTTGTTTTTCTTCTGTGCGGTTTGACCTGTGATTCGGATTCCGGTTTTAGAGCGCGTCTCTTCTCTCATGTTCAGAAAAGAGAAGCGCGCTGTTTTGCCGGTTTGCTCGAGGATTGCCGAGTCAGACGGTTTCTGTTTTTATCAGTTTGATTGAATTTTCGCGGGACAGCGGTATCGGATTGTCTGTCGTGCCGATGTTCAGTTTGAGTTTGACTGCTTTTTCCGGGTTTGAGGGGTTTATGAATCGGCAGTTTTCAAAGATTGCATTGTCAATGCAGATGCTGTCGAAATCGATGTTTTTGAAAACGCATTCTTTAAATGCGCTGTTCCATATGCCGGCTCCTGCGAGAACTGAGTTTATGAAGACGCATTTGCGGAAAATGCAGTCGTAAAATTCGGCATTGTCGAAGTTTGCGTTTTCAAAGCTTGTGTTCGTGAATTCGGTATAGTTTATTTCGCTTTTTACGAATTGCGCGCCGCGAAACATCGAATCGTCAAATTTGCAGGAACGCATTTCGGTGTGATACAAGTCGATTCCGTCAGTCGCGATGTTTTTGAACGAGCATTCCGTGAGAAACGAGTCTGTCAAAAGCAGCAGCTGTTCGTCTGTCAGCTGTTCGGAGGCGATCTTGTCGAGAGTGAGCTGTTTTCCGCGTCTGCCCGCAGTTTTCAGCCACTTTGAGTGCCGGTTAAAAAGTTCGTTCAGTTCGCTGTTCATATGATGGTTCTCAAATTCTCACCTTTCCTCATTGGCTTTCTTCTTCTCCAGAGCCATGCGGTTCTTCGCCTGCTCCATCTGTTTCTGTGCCTGCTCCGCTCCCTTGGTGGATGTGATTTCTGCTACGTTAATCATTGTGATTACCTCCTTAAAAATTGATATAAAAAAGCACTTTAGACTATTTCTAATCTAAAGCTGAGGCTCAAGTCGTTTAATAACTCTACACGCAGCATCAGCAGCCTTTAAAAGTGACTCCTTCATATCTTCTTCAACGGATTGGAAGTCCTTTTTTGCTGAAAGCAGCTGTGGTGATTCCTCTATGGCAACTTCCTGCTTATGAGATAAATCATCATATAGGCTAATTACGCAAGCATACTCAAAGGATTTTCCATATTTTGTCTGTATTCCGGCTGTTGCCATTTTTCACTCTCCTTTGTTGTTAATATTGCATATAAAAGTGTGGCAACATACTCCGCTAACTTAACAGGTACGGCATTTCCAATTTGCTTATATTTGCTAACCAAATCTCCCTCAAATTTCAAATCTCTTGGGAATGTCTGAATAACGGCCGCTTCCTGCCAACTAAATCGTCTTGTTAAACCATCATTGCCAAATCTCCACAAATCTGTTCCCAATTTCTCCATATCTGGGGAACTTGGATGCAGCGTCACTTGCTTTGCCATTGCAGGAATTGTGTACGATACATCATCCCATCCTCGTTTTCTGTTTCGTGACATGAACCTGGATGAATATGGTGCATTACAAATATCATCTGGACTTGGCTCTGGCATGCCTGCCAATGCCTCACGCATAGTCATACGCTTATTCTTTGGTACAGGAATAGAAAAATCGTTAATACCAAGATCTTTTCTGATACCAACGATTATCACACGTTCCCTGTCCTGTGGAACTCCAAAGTAGCGAGCATTAACAAGCTGTGAGAACACGTTATAACCACACTGTGAAAATTCTTCTTTAATGGCCTCAAAAATATCTCCATTAGCCATTGTCAGTAAGCCTTTTACATTTTCACCTACGAATATCTTCGGTTGTTTTGCTTTAACAATTCTGACGTAATGCTTATACAGTACATTACGAGAATCATCAATTTTTCTTGGGCCGCTTAATGAAAATCCCTGACAAGGAAATCCTCCAAGAATAATATCAGAATCTGGTATTTCGGTCACATCAACCTTGGCTATATCGCCGCACACAACCTTTGCTCTGCTCCAGTTCTGATGAGTTTTACAAGCGTCTTTGTCAAAATCATTTGCCCATATTGTTTTGAAGCCGGCTTGTTCAAAACCAATGTCCAAGCCACCTGCGCCACAAAACAGGCTTACAGCTGTAAATTCTCTCATCTACAAACCCCTTTATTTAGTTATTTGTTGTTTCACCCATAGTCGGTCGTACAACATATAGTAATTATACTGAGTGGCTGTGTTATTTTAAAGATTTATTATCCGTTAAATTTATAACCTTCATCTGTTCCCTTCTGCGCTTTCTCACATCCTCAGATATCCTTCTCGGCTTACGATAACTAACATACTGTTTAGGCATGGAATAGGTCTTGTCGATATCTGTTTCACCTATGCACTTGTAAACCTCTGGGAACTCATTAACTAACGCATCAAGTTTCTTCATAGTTCCCTTATCCCTGGTAAAGACTACGGCATCACTCTCGGCAACATTGAAGTTGATAAGGGTTTCCTGCTCATACTTGGTTAATCTTGTCATTTGCTCACCACATTTCGATTCTGCTTTTCAGAATTCTGCTTTCCAGAAGTCTGTTTTTCATACTTCCAGAAGTATGATTTTCATACCACTATCACCACTCCATGAACACACTCAACAATCCTTGTAATCCGCTTATTCTCTGGCTCTGTTGCTATCAGCCTTCTTGGTCTCCGATAATGATTCCGGCACAGAACAGAACGTAAGGGAAAGGAATGGATAGGATAAGATGAGATATAATTGAAGACTTATAACTGAAGTCTTTACAACTGAAAACCCCAAAATTTAAAACAGGAGAGAAAAGAGATAACAGAATGTCTGATGTGCATCAGCCAAAAACGGGGAAAAAACTCTTTAAAGCAGTTATTTTGCTTATAATCGCAGCGTTCGCAGCGATATTCGGCACTGATATTTTCGTGCATCTTTGCGCAAATCCGCGAATCGTAAGCGAAAATGACTCGCGAATCGCCGACGCGGACTGCATAATAGTTTTGGGAGCAGCCGCTTGGGGCGACGAGCCCAGTCTCATGCTTGCGGACAGGCTTGACGAAAGCGTTAAACTGTATGATAAACATGTTTCGAAAAAAATCATTATGAGCGGCGATCACGGTACGAAAGAATACGACGAAGTCAGCGTGATGAAACGATATGCAATGGAGCGGGGCGTGCCTTCGGAAAATATTTTCATGGATCATGCCGGCTTCTCGACATATGAGACGATGTACAGGGCGAAGCATGTTTTCGGCGCGAAAAAAATTGTCGTGGTTACGCAGCTGTATCACCTGTATCGGTCTGTATATATTGCGAACGCGCTCGGACTGGACGCTTACGGGGTTCCCTGCATTCAGGTTCCGTATCCCGACGATGCGAAGCGCGAACTCAGGGAGATTCTCGCCCGCGACAAGGACGTGCTCAAATGCATTTCCAAGCCCAAGCCGCAGTGGTCTGACGACAGCATTTCTCTTAACGAAAGCGGAGATGTCACGAATGACGACGCGTTTTATGAGGAACTTAAGAAACATCATTTGTCGCTGTCGGACGATTCTGATGACAAGTCTGTTGAGGATTATGCAGATTTGAACAGACTTGAAAATATTTCGGCTGCGATCAATGAAGCCGAAATATTTCTCTGAACTTACTGTTCTCTCGCAATGGAGGTGTGTTTCATCTTATGTCAGACATTCGAGTAATTATTTCAGACAATGTTTTTGTTGATTAGAACCGGTGTTCTGAGCTTATAATGACGTGCTCCCCGAAAAAGTGCAGATTTTCAGGAAGCACGTCAAATTTCTTGTCTGCTTGTGTGTTTGCCTGTTAATATAACCAGAAAAACACGTTGGCGCATATTCTCGGCGAAAGAGTTTTTACCGGTGAATGTACGCCAATGCGGTTATGCACATTCTTAACAGACTTCCATTGTTATAGCTGAAACAACCTCGCTGATTAATGCACTAATAGTAAGAGCACCGGATATTAACGACAAAGTTCTTTCTTCGGCCTCGTTGGAGGCTGCGGAAATATTCTCGAGTCTGTCCAAATCGACAAACCCCTCAACGGAATTCATGTTCATGGCGTTCACCTTTCATATCGAAATTTGTTTTTAATAAAAAAATGCTGGAAAATGAATGATTTGTGTTTCTCATTCAAAAATGCGTTCAGAATCTGCAAAAAGCCGTTTGACATTTTTGCAGCATAATAATCAGCAGCGTTCGATGCTGACTGCGGCAGATGCGCTGATTCCTCCGCTTATAATAAGAGTTGATATGGTGATAATGATAGTGCTTCTTTCTTCAGCCTCATTGGAGGCTGCGGAAATATTCTCGAGTCTGTCCAAATCGACAAACCCCTCAACGGAATTCATGTTCATAATATTCGTCTCCTTACGAAATAAGTGAATTTAATTAAAAGCCGCAGTCTCTGCGAAAATTCGCCTTCAACGCGACCGATCGAATTAAAACCGAAAACGATTTCTGCAGAAAAAAAAAACATTTTTTCCTGATTCGATTAATTCAAATATAAATAGATCAAAAAATAAATTAAACGCCTTTTGCAGTCTTTGCACAAATTTTTTACATCCTCTGCAGTTCGCCGCAGCAGACACTCGAAAATTGCGGCAGAATTTCAGTTTCACGGATAAAAATGCCGAACCGTTCAAAAATCGGCTCGACAGTATATTAAGGCCTTTGGCGTTCAAAAAATTAAACACTTAAAATTTATAAATATATACTGCGTATAAATTTTATTTTTAACTAGGTTTTTTACATTTCCTTCCTGCGGCGTGCGCAATATTTTCGTATTGTCTTAACTTGGCTTGACACGTCCGTTTGGATGTCAGCGGCCTCCGACGTTCGCGGGAATAAATCCACATAGTTCCGTAAGAACATATCCACCGGATTTCTCGTTCGTATCGACCCCTGTTCGTTATCGGGAACAGGTCAACCGCCCTCTTATTTCCTTATAATAGCGAACAGGGAGGAGGAGCCATCGCCTCAACCCTCTCGAAGTGGCGAGCGCATGGGATTTCCCATCGCCTCAACCCTAAGAGTTCGATCATATCGACCAGAAATCCTGCACGGGGGATGATTAAACTTACCCTCTGCAGGCAGACAAGCTGGAATTTATCCAGTAAGAGACATGGTTTTAAGGTGAGAAATCCAGTCTGACAAGCACTTTTGATTGAACTCACGTAAAGCTTTGGAGTATATCTGGAACGACTCCCCATCTGTCTGTTCCATATAGCGCAAAGCTTTTTTAGGTCCGTAATAATGCAATCCTTTCACATCGAAGTATATTTCCAGGCTATCGTACAAAAGCCAATGCCAACGGTAGTAACCATCGGTATCTTCGCGCATTGTTCGGGCAGCCATTTTTTCGCACCAGCAGATTTCCTCTCGAATTTCCTCAGGTGTCTTTGACGGAATATGCTTTATATGATCAAGAACCCTCTTTTGCAAGTGTTCCGCAACTCCGGTTTTGTCAAGGATTATTCGTCCATCCCATACCTGTACAAACTTCTCCGGGTCATATTCTGACTGAAAAAAATCTGATGGGTAGATAAACACATCAAGGACAACGCCTTCAATAACAGATGAATCATGTGCCTTTTCTTTGTCAGCAATGACAAGCGCGTCAAAATCGCTGTTCCTATTTGCACTTCCGTCAGCAAACGAACCATAGGCAATAATGGCGTCTGGCTGATATGTCTCCTTCAAATAGTCAATGATTCTATCGGCAACTTCCATACCTTTTATCTCCCTAAATCCCGATATGCTTTAGTTTTCTTTATCGCACTCCTGACCTGTTCTCCGAAAAACACCCGCAAGGATAGCTCCGGAAATATTATGCCAGACAGAGAATACCGCCCCTGGAACTGTTGCCATGGCTAAATTGGGGAAAGCACTTGCCGCAAGTGTTGTAGCAAGTCCTGAATTCTGCATCCCAATCTCAATCGAAATCGCCTTCTTCCTTGGGATATCCATCTTAAATACAACTCCTGTCAGATATCCAAGAAGATATCCCAGAAGGTTGTGAAGGATAACAACGATTAGTGTCACCGCTCCTGTTGTCTTTATATTCTCACTGTTATGGGATACAACTGCCGCTACGATAAGACATATCGCAAAAATGGAAACAACAGGCAGCACACCTTTCACCTTTGTCGTATATTTTCCCAAAATCCTATTGACCAGCATCCCAAGTCCGATCGGGATCAGGACTACCTGAACAATAGAGATGAACATTGATTTAACGTCCACTGTCACAGATGTCCTCAGGTACAGGTATGTTAATACGGGAGTAAGAAACGGGGCAAGCAAAGTACTGATACTCGTCATTCCGACTGACAGCGCTGTATCGCCTTTTGATAGATATGTTATGACATTACTTGATGTTCCTCCGGGGCAAGTGCCTACCAGGATCACACCGACAAGAAGTTCTTCACTTAATCCAAAAAGTGTGCCCAATCCAAAAGCAAGGGCAGGCATAATCAGATACTGTGACAGACATCCGATGATCACAGCTCTTGGCCTGATAAAAACGATGGCAAAATCCTCTGCGTTCATTGTTAAACCCATACCGAACATCACAATCATCAGCAAATAATTGATCCATCCGGTCTGAATCCATAAACAGGTCTCTGGCTTAAACAATGCGAGCACACTAACAACCAGAACAATAATCGCCATGTATTTTCCTATAAAAACTGACACTGTTTTCATACTGCATCTCTCTATTCTATTTACAAAATTTACAAATTCCGAGTTGTTGTTCTATTCCCTTACAGCCAGAAACAGTGTCCCGGCACACATTACAATGCCAAAGAGAAAGTATACCGGCACTGCGGACGCGATCCCAAGATGAACCAGCGCCGCTATGCTGAATCCATACATCGCAGCCCAATAGATCAGCATGGGCACATCCCAGTTCCTTGCCGGAGCGATTCTGCTTCCAACGCCGATACAGTGCCTGAAGATCATCACCAGTACAAAGCACCACAGGAGCACGAACGCAATGCAGGCAAACCATTCATCCGTGACCGCGTTGAGCAACAGAGATAATCCACTTGCGGCTCCCACGAAGGCAATACCGCATACACCGATACCGATGGCGGCAAGCAGCTGCTTCCATACGGGCATTCGATCCCTTTTTGCTGCAGTCTTCAGGCTGATGAAAACCATCGCCGGAGTTTCGAACATATAGCCGAGGAAATTGACCCAGATCACGCTCATAAACATATGATGCGTGATATCCAGCGTAATTGCTCTGCCATCCCAGACCCAGAACCCGCCGTCCAAACGGATTGCCGCCACGTCGAGCAGAATGTCCATTGTCACGATCAGCCAGCCGGTGACCAGTGCTGTCATGAAATCGTTCAATTTCAGCTGCCTCGCGATCCGCGATCCATAGACCGTCAGGCCGCCCCACATCAGGCCTCCGAAGAACGGAAACTGATATGGCTTAAATCCAATGCTGATATAGAAGTCCGGGCTGTAGTGGTAGATGTCCGTGACCCGCACCGCCAACAGCTCCAAGGCAAATCCGGCAATGGCAGCGGAGATGAACAGCCACAATTCCTCGCGGTTCTTTTCCCGGATGACATCCCAAAGGAACATCGCGGTGATGGCATAGCACAGCAGTTCAAATGCGTTGATCCAGTTCATCCCGCTTCCGTCACCTCCGGATTCTGGGCTACATAGACATGCTGTTCCTGCAGGTTCTTCGCCGTGGGAGTCAGACGTCCCGCGTTCAGGATACGTGGGCATCCCTGTTTGCTCCGACAGAAGTCCCGTCTATATCCTGCGTATAAAGGTCACGGTTGATCTCTTCGCTTAAGGCAGACAAATCCTGTTTCTGGACATACATCACGCGACACTCCAACGTCAGCGGAAACTCCTTTATCGCCGGAACAGAAATATTATCCGATTCAACCAGCGTAAGCCCTGCCTCTTTGACCTTATCAATATTCCTTCCGCTATTCCCTCCGCAGATGCCGATAATCTTCTTGTCATAATCTCCTACGGGAATATTGATGGTAAATTCCGGATTCTTATCCAGCTGCCCTTTTGTTTATCTGCCCTCGCGGACATAGACTGCGAACACAGGCTTGATCCAGTTCGTACCAATCGTGCCCCATCCGATCACCATTGAATTGACCTTATCCGCCTTTGTGGTGAGCAGGATGCCCTTCGGCAGAGCCTTCACGATATCATTCGCATAATCTTCGATCTTAATATTTCTCTTTTGTCATAATGAACCTCCTGTTTTATCGTTCATCCGATGTAATGTATCCTTGTCTCATCATATCTGTCCTGTTGCGGACGGTCTTCTGCCGGATACCCTACAGGGACAAGCGCAAACGCATGGAGCTTATCGCCGATGCCAAGGGCTGCGTCCGCTTTTTCCATACGATCCTCAAACGGGGTAACCGCAAGCCAAACACCACCAAGTCCCAAAGATGTAATCTCCAGCAGGATATTCTCCGTCGTAATGGCAAGATCGATCTCACCCAGCTCCGGGAAATGCAATCCTTCCGTTTTCAGACAGGGAACGATAACCACCGGTGCTTTCGCCGCACAACCAGAGTAGGGGCTGCATTTTGCCAGCTTCTCGATTGTTTCCCTGTCGCGCACGACATAATACTCCCACGGCTGTTGATTTCCGGCTGAAGGAGCTGCCATAGCCGCTTTCATGTTCTGTTCGATCTTCTCCTGCTCTACAGGCTTGTCCTCAAATTTTCTTACGCTGATTCTTTTGAATATTTCGTTCATATTAAACCGTCCTTTCTTCACTCCCCGCCGCCAGCGCTGATGCCCATGTGCCCGGAAAGTCCGTATTTACGCGCTTTTTCCGCGATCAGCCCTGAATGCGTGACATCAATACTACCGTCTCAATATGAATCGAATGCTTTTTCAACAGAGATGAAACGATTGAAGTGCGGACGTTTTTGAAAAATTGTTGCAGCATTTTAACTGTTATGGAACATACAAGCGAGAGGTCTGCCGCCGGACTGCCTTTATGCAACACAAAGACAGTCTTGTTTCAGAAGAAGGAATATTTTCCCGTCATTAAAGGCAATTATGTGCTTCATTTTGCATGACAAAAGAAGCGAATGGAAAACAATACTGTTATTTCGAAGATGTTTCTTTCTTCGGCCTCATTGGAGGCTGCGGCGAACTGCAGAGGATATAAAAAATTTGTGCAAAGACTGCAAAAGGCGTTTAATTTATTTTTTGATCTATTTATATTTGAATTAATCGAATCAGGAAAAAATGTTTTTTTCTGCAGAAATCGTTTTCGGTTTTAATTCGATCGGTCGCGTTGAAGGCGAATTTTCGCAGAGACTGCGGCTTTTAATTAAATTCACTTATTTC
>OMWX01000009.1 GCA_900314875.1 uncultured Actinomycetes bacterium
CAAAAGAAAACTCTACCCCCAAACAAAAACAAACGCAAACCGCAACCCCGCAACCCCTGAAAAACAAGCCCTCCACGGCGTGTCGCGAAAGGCTGTTTTTCCGGGTCATTTTTCGGCTGTTTTAAGTTTTTGTTTGCCAGCACCGCCAAAACGGCAAGAATAACCATATGCGCGGTTATCACCGACAATGCGGTAAGAACGTTTCGCGCGGAATTATCGGCAAAAACGCAGTTGCACCAGTAGCCGGGAAAAAACTTTTGAACAGCAATAATAAAGCCCGGCATGGAAGCACCGGAGAGCATATTCGGAGTGATATTAAGTGACATGAAAGCCGCATAAACGGGGAAAGAAGCCGATGCGAGCGTCTCGCTGGCAAAAACCGTGCCCAAAAGAAAACCGACAAGAATATAGAAAAGACTCTCATACAGCAAAAGACCGCACACGCACAGGTAGAAGAGCGAAGGCTTCAAACCGGCGAAAACCAGCGCGGCCGCCGTGACGGACAGAAGAATCAGCGCATTGAGAAACGTCTGAGCCAAAACCGAATCGGTCATGAAACGCGCGTAAGAATACGGGGAAATTCTATCCGCAATCCTGTAGTATCCCCGCTGGGAAGCAATGCGCTGACTGAACGAGTTCAAACCGGAACCGGCAATGCCGAACATGGCGGAAAACAAGGCAATCATGCCCAAGTCAGCCGTAACGACAATGCGAAACTGTTTGATGAAAAACAGGAAAAACGCCACGGGAAAGAAAATCGTGAAAAACACGAAACGCCTGTTGCGCAAAGTATTTTTAATCTGCAAAACAACCGGGAACATCACTTGCCTCCTTCAAGAAACGAAATTCGTCTGAAAATATCTCCCGCGCGCTTGGCTCTCCTGAAACGCGCGGGATCGGATATGCCGGCCTTCGCGGCAAAATCGGCGCAGCGGCTTTCGGAAACGACAACAGAATCCGAATCGGCGTAAACAATGTCATCAGAAATACCGTCGGACAAAAAGCCGGAACCTGCAGGAACAAGACCTGCAGGAACAAGACCTGCAGGAACAAGCGAAGCCGGGAACTGATAAACGATTTCATTGTTCAAATCGGCAACAGAAATATTTTCTTCAACAACGCCGGAATCAAGCAGAAGAATCCTGTCTGCAAAACTTTCAATCTGATACAAGTCATGAGTGACGAGAAGAATCGTTCTGCCCTCGGATTTCAGCCGTTTTATCTTCGCGTTAAACTTTTCGACGCTCTGATAATCCATGCCGGCCGCGGGCTCGTCAAGGATAAGCAGCTTCGGCTCGGGAATAAGCGAAAGCAGGAAAGAAACCCTGCGCTTCTGCCCTCCCGACAAACTGTCCGCAAGCTGATCTTTCTCGCCGGACAAGTCAAACTCGGTTAAAAGCGAATCAATATCGGGCTTCTTGGAGAAAAAATAAGCCTGAAGCGCAGCCAAATCCTTAACGCGCACGCCGCCCGGGAAACAATCCTCCTGAAAACCGCGCCAACATCATGCTTAACGTCAAAATTGCGCTTAACAGTGCCGGAATCCGCCTCAAGCGCGTCAAGCAGAATATTGACAAAAGTCGACTTGCCCGCTCCGTTCCGGCCAAGCAGAACATACACGCTCCCGGCAGCCAAAGACAAGTCAAAACCGCGCAAAACCCGCTTATCCCCGAAAGATTTGCGCAAACCTTCAACCTCAACAAGGTTCATATTTTCCTCTTTTCGGCAATCATTGCGGTTCGGCATTGAACTTCAGGCTTTTCTAAGCTTCACTTTTCTGAACTTCACTTTTCTGAACTTCATCGAGCCGCTGATTTTCAGGCAGCAGCCGAACTTAAAATTTCAGACTTCAAATTTCAGACAACTGCCGAACCTTGACAAAATATACTCTTTTTCAAAAAAAAAAAAAAAAAAAAAGCGCAAAAAAAAAAAAAAAAAAAAAAAAGTGCGCATGACGCAGAGAACTGCGCCGCACGCACAAAAGAAGCAAAAATATGCTTCTGCAAGGGTTTGCAATCAGACTTTCTCGATTTGAACGGAAGGCGTCTGATCTTCTTCCAAGTCGGCAAGAACCGTCAGCTCGGCAGCCTGAGTATCGTCGGACACAAGCTGTCTGAATCGCTCAAGTTTTTCGACGTCGGAAGCGCAGGCCGAAATCGTAAGCTTTATGCGGTCATCAATGTTAAGACCGGCTTCTTTTCTGGCATCCTGAACAAGGCGGATCACATCGCGGGAAACTCCCTCTGCGATAAGCTCGTCGTTCAGCGCAGTGTTGAGAAGAACGAAGCCTGACGACGGAAGAGACGCGGAAACAATCGAATCGGATTCGGCCGCTCTCTGTTCGGTTTTCTGCTCAATACGGTTAATAAGCTCGTATTCGCCTTCCTGCAGAACGATATCTCCGTCAGGTCCGGCACACACGGGGTTTCCGTTTTCGTCCGTATGCCAGTCTCCCGTGCGTGAGGCTTTGATGGCGAACTGGACGTTCTTGCCGATTCGCGGACCTGCCGCGCGGGCGTTGACTTTCAGCTCATTTACAACGCGCAGACCGTTTTCGTCAGCCTCGGCTGGCGTGATAAACTTTACGTTCTTCACGTTCAGCTCAGATTTAAGCAAGTCGGCGTAAGGCTCGACAACAGACTTGTTGTCCAAAACCACGGTGAGATCCGACAGAGGCTGACGAACGCGAATCTGCTCGGCTTTGCGCAAAGAAAGCGCGGCAGAAACGGTTTGGCGAACTTTTTCCATGGCTGACACGAGTTCTTTGTCATCAGGCAGAATGCGCGCCAAACCGGTCGGCTCGCCGGTCTGAGAATCGGCAAGATACGGCCAGTTCGCCACATGCACGGATTCGCCTCCGGTAAGTCCGCGCCAAATCGTTTCGGCTTCCATGGGAGCAAGCGGAGCAATTGTGCGGGACAGCACTTCCAGGGCCGTGTAAAGCGTATCGAATGCTGTCGTATCCTGCTTCCAGAAGCGGTCGCGGGTATTGCGAATATACCAGTTTGTCAAAGTGTCTATGAAGTCTGCAACATGAGCGCAAGCGCGGCTGATTGCAAACTCGTCAAGCGATTTTTGAACCTGTTCGACCAGCTGCCGGGTGCGGGCAAGAATGTATCTGTCCATCCGCGAAAGATTTTCAAGACTTTCCGCGCTGATGTGCTTCGCATTGTACCCTTCGCCGGAGCAAGCGGCATTCGCATACAGAGTGAAGAAATAATACGAACTCCACAGCGGAAGCATGACTTGCCGGACAACATCGCGAATTCCTTCGGATGTAACGATAAGATTTCCGCCGCGCAGAATGGGCGAACTCATGAGGAACCAGCGCATTGCGTCCGAACCGTAGGAATCAAATACGCCGTTGACATCGGGATAATTGCGCAAATGCTTGCTCATTTTCTGCCCGTCGTCGCCCAAAACGATTCCGTGGCAGATGACATTTTTAAACGCGGGACGATCGAAAAGCGCGGTCGCCATGACATGCAGAGTGTAAAACCACCCTCTTGTCTGACCGATATATTCGACAATGTAATCGCACGGAAAGTGACGTTCGAAGAATTCTTCATTTTCGAACGGATAATGGAACTGCGCAAAAGGCATTGAGCCGGATTCGAACCAGCAGTCCAAAACGTCGGGAATTCGGCGCATTGTCGATTTGCCGGTCGGGTCGTTCGGATTCGGACGGGTAAGCTCGTCAACCCAGGGGCGATGCAAGTTGACATTGCCGTCGGCATCAACAGGATAGCGTCCGAAATCGCGCCTAATCTCCTCCAAAGAGCCATATACGTCAACTCGCGGATACTGCGGATCGTCGGAAACCCATACGGGAATGGGAGATCCCCAGTAACGGTTGCGGGAAATCGACCAGTCGCGGGCATTTGCAAGCCATTTGCCGAACTGTCCCTCTTTTACGTTGTCGGGAATCCAGTTAATCTGCTTGTTAAGCTCGGAAAGCCTGTCTTTAAATTCGGTTACTTTGACAAACCAGCTGGAAACGGGCTTGTAGATAAGCGGGGTCGCGCAGCGCCAGCAGTGCGGATAACTGTGGACGTAGCTTTTTTCCTGAATCAGAAGAGGACGTTTGTCTTCGTCAATTCGCGCAATCGGACCGGCGCCGGCTCTCAAATCCTTGATAATCTGCTTATTTGCCTCAAATGCCTGCTGTCCTTCATAATCGGGAACAAGAGAAGTAAAGCGGCAGGATTCGTCCAAAACATCGACAGAAACAATGTTTTTCGCGTTCAGCGTGTTCATATCGTCTTCACCGTAAGGAGCCTGATGAACAAGACCGGTTCCCTCGGAAGTATCGACATAGTCGGCCGTGAAAATATGATATGCGTTCGCTCCGGGAGTTCCGCCCTCGGCAAGGGCATTGTCGTTTGAGAAATAAGGGAATGCCGGATAATATCTCCAGCCTTCCATTTCTCTTCCCTTAAGAGTGCGGATTACCTTGTAATCTTCGCCCAGCTCTTTGGCGTAATTCTTAAGCAGATCCGTTGCAAAATAAAGCTTCTTTCCTGCAAGCGGACCTTCGGCCGGCTGAACTTCGCTGTATTCGATGTCAGGACCCGCGACTATCGCAAAATTGCTCGGAACCGTCCAGGGCGTTGTGGTCCAGAAAACGACGTAAGCGTCTTCATCGCACAGACGGCAGGCTACGGAAACGGTCAGATCCTGCCTGTCTTGATAAACGTCCGCATCCATTCGCAGCTCATGATTGCTCAGCGGAGTTTCATCTTTCGGGCAATACGGAAGAACGCGGTAGCCCTTATATGCAAGACCCTTGTCGTATAGACGCTTAAAAGCCCAGATAACGGATTCCATATAGGAAGTGTCGAGAGTTTTGTAGCCGTTTTCGAAGTCGACCCAGCGTCCCTGACGATGAACGTATTCTTTCCACTCTTTCGTATATTTGAGAACCGAACGGCGGCAGGCATCGTTGAATTGCACGAGACCCATGTTGTTAATCTGAGATTTGTCTTCGATTCCAAGCTCTTTTTCGGCTTCCAGCTCTGCGGGAAGACCGTGTGTATCCCAGCCGAAAACGCGGTTTACTTTCCGCCCTTTCATTGTCTGATAGCGCGGAATCACATCCTTTGCGTAGCCGGTAAGAAGATGTCCGTAATGCGGAAGACCGTTTGCGAACGGAGGTCCGTCGAAGAATACGAATTCATTGTCGAAATTTTCGCCGGATTTGCGGCGGATAACGGACTGATTAAAAGTGTCGTCCTTTTCCCAGTAGCGCAAAGTCGCCTCTTCCAGCTTCGGAAAGTCGGGATTGGGAACGATATTTTTCGCAGCTGCGTCAGCAACCGCTTTCGGGTACATCGGTACAGATCGGCTCATTTTCTACTCCCCTCACGGCCGATATCGGTTCTCTGCCGCGAGGACGACAGGTTTTTTGCGTTATGCGAAACTGCATTGCGCAAGCCTGCCGCGGTACCACCCCGCTTGCCGGGACAACTGTTCTCACTTTAAGCACAATCGTTCCGACCGCTTGAAATCGGGCTGTTTCGGACCCTTCCGCCGGTTCTACTGGGAGCTTTGCCGTTAAAAGCGCGGCTCTTTTCTTCCGGAAACTCCCCGCTGATAACGGATCATCGCCTGATATTGCAAGCATAGCACCCGAAACGGACGAAACTGCAGAAACAGACAAAGACATGAACAGGAAGCGGTACGGGTAAAGTAGAGATTATGACAGACAATAATTTTGCGTCTTATGCAGGCAGTGCCGGCGCGGCGGACGCAACACGGCAAAACAGCGCGGAACTGCCCGCTTTGGCACGGGACACGACTGCAGAAAATCCGTGGCCCGTATGCCTTTTAAGTCAGAAGTACCATAATGCGGTAGAACGATGGCCGGGATGCTGGGTTGAGGGTCAGCTTTCTGAAATCAATACGCGAAGAGCCGGGTCGGTTTATATCACTTTGCGCGATTTAACGCAGGATATAACCATGCAGGTTTCCGGCTGGGGAGCATTTGCCAACGCGGCCGCGGGATTCAAACAGGGAGATCGCGCAGTCATATACGGCAAGCCTCAGATTTGGGCAAAAAGAACTTCTCTTGCGCTTATCGGACAGGAAATCCGCCGCACCGGAAAAGGAGACCTGACCGAGCAGATAGCGCAGCTTCGCGCAAAACTAAAAGGCGAAGGACTTTTTGACACAGAACGAAAAAAGCCGATTCCCGAGTTTCCGAAATGCGTGGGGCTTATCTGCGCTCCTCAGGCGCGAGCGGAAGGCGACGTGATTACGAACGCCAAGCTGCGCTGGCCGACGATTCGGTTCAAGGTTCTTCATGCGCATGTGCAGGGTGCGGAATGTCCGCAGGACATTATCAATGCGCTTAAAACAATGGATGAAGACGATGAAATTGACGTTATAATCGTTGCGCGAGGCGGCGGAAGTTTCGAGGATTTAATCGGATTTTCAGACGAGGGCGTAGTGCGAGCCGTCGCCGCCTGCGAGAAGCCGGTCGTTTCGGCCATCGGACATGAGGACGACTGGACGCTTATCGATTTGGCAGCGGACTTAAGGGCTTCCACGCCTACGGATGCAGCAAAACGCGTTGTGCCGGACATTATAGAGCAGTGCGAAATCATAAGCAGCTCGATTGCGGTTATGCGCGAAAGAATCGCCGGGAAAGTAAAGCTCGAAGAGCAGCGGCTGGAAGGATATATTAACCGTCCCAGCCTTACGAATCCGCAGACAATTTTGGAGCGGCCGGAACAGTTTGTCAGGGAAGCATTGCAGCGATTGGATGTCAGCGTAAGAAGAATGACCGACGATGCCGGTTTTTCTGTCGAAAAGCTTCATGCGAAACTTACGGCTTTAAGTCCGCAGTCGGTATTGGATCGCGGATATGCGGTCGTGCAGAACGAAAAAGGTCATATTTTGGACGATTCAAACAGCGTTAAGCCCGGCGACAAACTGAATATCACGCTTAAGCAGGGCAGGATTGCCGCAATCGCGGACGAAATTGCGAAAAAATAAATAAAAATAAAGGAGTCAAAATGGCAGCAAAAAAGAAAACAGAAGCAGCGAACGGACTGAGCGCGGAAGAAAACGAAAAAATCGAGAGCATGACATACGAGCAAGCCAGAGACGAGCTGATTAAAGCCGTTCAAAGGCTTGAAGCCGGCGGGCTGAACCTGGAAGATTCCATGCATCAATGGGAAATCGGAGAGGCTTTGGCAAAACGAGCGCAGTCGCTGCTCGACGAGGTCAGGGCGAAACTGGATGCGGCCGCAGCCCAGCAGGCAAGCGCGGGAGAAACAGCGGGAACTCAGGCAAATCTTGAGTCATAAGCCTTGAGTCATAAGCGCAGCCGAAAAACAAACCGGGATCGCCGGCAGCCGAAACTGCGGACAAAGCTGATTCAGACATACAGATTCAGACTTAAAAAGAAAACCAAAAAGAAAAACCCGGCAAAGAGCTGAAATCAGTTCCCTGCCGGGTTTTTGCATACAAATTTGTTTTTGCGAGAACAGGGTTTTGAGCGAGCTGCTTTGAGAAACGCATTTATGCGAACTTCTTTAATTAAACTGCTTCACTCGAACTGCGATTCGTACAGATTCGCGTAATAACCGCCCGAAGAAAGAAGCTGCGAATGCGTGCCGGACTCGACAATGCGGCCTTTATCGATATAACAGATAAGATCAGCATGTTCGATTGTGCTCAGCCTGTGAGCGATTATAAAGCTTGTCCGACCTTTCAAAAGCGCGCGCAAACCGGACTGCAAAGCCGCTTCCGTCACAGTATCCACATGAGACGTAGCTTCGTCAAGAACAAGAATTCGAGGATTTGACAAGAGAACGCGGGCAAAAGAAATAAGCTGACACTGCCCCGCAGACAAGCCGGTTCCGCGCTCGCCGACAACAGTATCGTAGCCGTCCGGCAGAGTTGCAATAAAATCATGCGCAAAAACAGCTTTTGCGGCAGCCTCGACTTCTTCGTCCGTCGCATCAAGCCTGCCGTATCGAATGTTGTCTTTTATGCTCCCGTTAAACAGGAAAGAATCCTGAAGCATAACCCCGATCTGCCGGCGCAGAGAATCGATTTTCACATCGCGAACATCCGTTCCGTCAATTCGAACCGAGCCGCTCGAAACATCGTAAAAACGCGAAAGGAGCGAAACAACCGTCGTTTTGCCGGCTCCTGTAGGCCCGACAAAAGCAACCGTGCTGCCGGCTTTAACATGCAGATTGACATTGTGAAGAATCTGAGTGCCGGAATCGTAAGAAAAACAAACATTGTCATAGTCAACGTCCCCGCGAACGGTTTCAAGCTCTTCAGCGTTCTTCGCATTCTCAATAAGCGGCTTTTCGTCCATAGTCTCAAAAATGCGCTCGACATAAGCCGAACAAGTAACCAGCTGGTTGTAAAAATCGCCGATTCGAATAACCGGACTCCAGAAATTTTTCGTATAGCCGGTAAAAGCGACAAGCACGCCGGCAGACACGTCAATGCCGAAATAATGCATAACGCCGACATAGAAAATAAAAGCGATTGTGAAAGTATAAATCGTCTGCACTCCCGGCCATACAAGGTAATTCAGCCGCACAGTTTTCATCCAGGCAGTCCGGGCTTCATCGGCAGCCCTGCGATAATGCGCTATTTGCGATTTTTCCTGCGCGAAAATTTTAACCGTCTTAATCCCGGAAACCGACTCATGCACGAATGCGCTGACATTGCTTTGCTTATTCGAAAGATTGCGATATGCGGCTCTTTGAAAATATCTGACCGAATAAATCCACAAAACAAGCAGCGGAAAAAATGCCAGACTGCACAAAGCAAGACGGAAATTTACGGCAAATATAACGATAAGGGTCACAAAAAACAGGAAAATATCAGACAAAACATCAACAAGCCCGGACGAAAGCGCATCCGAAAGCGTATTAACGTAATTTACAATGCGGATAAGAATCTTGCCGTGCGGACGAGAATCGAAAAAATCAAAAGAAAGACTTTGAATGTGCTCAAAAAGGTCGCGCCGAATCGATTTGAGCATATCCTGTCCGATATTGGCGACAGCAAGAATGCGATAACGATTCAGCAGCGCATAAACAAAGATAAGCACAACTCCAAGCGCAACAACGCCTGAAAGCAGAGCCAAATCCTTCTGCGGAACAGCATCGTCTATAACGATTTTCGTAACATACGGCAGCCCGGCTTCGCAGCAGCTCATGATAATCGCAGCCGCAACAACACGAAAAACCAAGCGTTTATGCGGCTTAATATATTTCTTCAAACGCAAAAGATCGCGCAGACGAATTTTATTTTCAAGCTGCTCGTCCTCAAGAGAAGTATTGCGTTTAACCATGAGACTCCCCGATGTTTGAAGAACAGCTGCCGCTGTCCGACTGTCTGTCATACAGCTGCCTGTAAAGACCGTTTTCCGACAAAAGCTGCTCATGAGTTCCGCGCTCGACTATCTGCCCGGAATCAAGAAAAAGAATCAGATCGCAATCTTTAACCGAAGAAACCCGGCTTGCGATAATCACAAACGTCTTGCCTTTCAGCTCGCGCAAATTCCTGTGAATAAGCGCCTCGGTTTTCATATCGACCGCACTGGTCGTATCATCCAGAATCAAAATCGCAGGGTCATTGACAAGCGCGCGAGCAAGAGAAAGCCGCTGCTTCTGCCCGCCGGACAAGCCGGTTCCGCGTTCGCCGACAATCGTGTCATACCTGTCTTCAAGTTCGCGCACAAAGTTGTCAGCTTCGGCCATGCGAGCCATATGCGTTATGCATTGCATTTCATTTACGCACTGCGCCCGTTCGGTTAAGCCTGCTTCGATTCGGGCGCCGACAGGTGATTTTTCATCGGAATTATCATCATAATTCGCAATTTCTGCTCTCAAACCGTATTTTCCGAAAGCAATATTATTCGCCACAGACTGCGAAAACAGAAAATTTTCCTGCGAAACAATATTGATTTGCGAGCGCAAATCGGTCAGAGACCATTGACTCAAATCAATTCCGTCAATGAGAATGCGACCCCATGACGGCTCATAGAATGAGGCAATCAGGTTTGCCAGCATGGTTTTGCCGCTTCCCACGGATCCCAGGATTCCCAGGCGCGAACCGGCCGGAATGCTGAAGCTGATATTTTTCAGAACATGTTTTTGCGAGGTTTTGTCGGAAAATTTATCAGGAATCTTGTCAGGAAATTTGTCAGGAAATGCGAAAGACACATTTTCAAAAGCGATATCCCCTCTGACGAGTCTGCCAGACCGCGAGCTGCATTCGCGCTTTTCTTCTTCGCAGGGTTCAGCCATGAGAGTGCGGATTTTTGCGCATGAAGCATTGAATCTCTGCCAGTCGTTGACCAGCCAGCCGAATTTGCGGATCGGCGCGTTTATCCTCCAAAGATAGGAGTTGAAGGACACAAGAGTGCCGAGAGTCATGTTCGCGCGAATAACCAGAAAGCCGCCCAGCGCGAGAGTAATTATCTGCAGGCTCATTCCGAATCCGTCGAGCAGGGGGATGTATTTGGCTGAGTTTTGAGCCTGCCTGATATTGCATTCCATGTATTCTTCATTGCAGGCATCAAATTTAGAAATTTCATATTCTTCGCGAGCATATGCTTTGACCGGACGATTGCCTTCGATGTTTTCTTCGACAGCAGAATTCAGCTTTGCCAGAGAGTTTCGAATGTCGGCGAAAAGCGGTTTTGCACTTTCGGACATGCGCCGGGTCAGGCTGAAAAGCACGGGAGCTACGGCCGACAGCGCGAGCGCGAGACGCCATTCGAGTCTGAGCATTATTGCCACAGAGCCCGCAAACATTACAATGCAGTCGAGGAACTGGTATCCGGACCAGCTGAGGAAGTGACGCACGGCGTCCGCATCGGAAGTCAGACGGTTCATTATGTCGCCGGTGCGGGTTCGCGCGAAATATGCGAAGTCCAGACTGTGAAGTTTTTCAAATTCGTCTGTCGATATTCTGTAAAAAACGTTCTGCCCGAAGCGTTCTGCCGACAGCTGCGAGATGTATTTGAAAACAAGACCGCAGAACATGACCGAAACCATGGCCGCACAGAATGAGAAAAGTTCGCCGGTCAAACCGCGCCCGATTACGCGGTCGATTATTTTTCCGTCGATTATCGGCAGATACAGCGAGCAGGCGACACTCAGGACGAATGTGACAAAAATCAGCAAAAGCCGCCAGATTTCGCTCTTGCAGTATTCGCGCAGGCTGAATTCGCGTCGAGCTGTTTTGCTCTGAGCCGTTTCGTTCTCGCGAGCGCCGATTTTGCCTTCGCGCGAACCGGTTTTGCAGACTTTGTTCACATACCCGATTTTACATCAGCGAAACTGAAAATACGGCAATTACGGGATACGGAAAACGGATCTGAAACCTGAAATCGCAGCGCAAACCGGATACGCAAAACCTGCCGCAAAACCTGCCGCAAATCCGCAGTGCAATTCAGCCGTGCAAAACCGGACAGAAACCGGACAGAAACCGGGCAGAAACCGGGCAGAAACCGGGCAGAAAATCAGCTTTGCAGATCGAAATTTCGAATCTCTGCAATCTTTCTGTCTGAAGCAATCTCTTTGTCAGAGACAATCCTTCTGTCAGCAGCAATTCTTCTGTCGCAGACAGCGCCGACAATGACATGGATAAAGGGATTGCAGATAACGGGAGCGTCGGCGCGAATTACGTCGGACATAAAAATCATATTCAGCCCTCCCACATTCTTTTTTGCCGAATTTATATAATTTCGAACATATTCGGGACGGTCATACAAGCCGTATTTGGAGATAACCGCAGCGACTGCTCCCGAAATTTTCGGAGCAGCCAGCGAATTTCCCGCATTAAAACCGTATTGGCTGTTCACAGGAACGACAATAAAATCTCTTTGAAGATATCCGCCGTCGATAAATTCCTGCCAAGCCATTCTCTTGTAATTTTTCATCGTGCCGGCAGGAGCATAAATGAAATTGTCCGAGCGACTCGAGTAATTCGAAAAATCCGAGCGTTCGCCGTCGCCGTCAAAACCGCCTGCCGAGATAACCTCGGGAAGCATTGAAGGCATATCGATAACTTTGCCGGGCGTTTTGATTTTGCTTTCGGGATTTTTGGCTTTTCGACTCGCGTCCAAATGCGCAAGCAGTTCATCATTATCATCGATATTAAGCGACTCGTTTCCCGCAGCCGCAACTATGACTACCCCCTTGGAAATCGCATAATCAATCGCTTCTTTATACTCGACATACTCCTGATAATCGTTGCTTCCGTCTTCAAATTCACCCGAAATCATAAGATATTCGCCCAAACTCAGATTGATGACATCATTCCCGTCGTCGGCAGCCGCTTTAATTGCGTCGATAATCCATTGCGTGCGAGCATGACTTTTAGCAGACACCCTGTAAACATTGACATTCGAAAAAAGAGCTATGCCGTGCAGATTTTTTCCGGCTATAAGCTGCGAAACAACCTGCGTGCCGTGACCGGTTGTGTCTGTTATCCTGTCAGGTTCTCCTGTTTCATCGGCATCGGTTCCGTCAAAACCGCCTGCAGAAACAAAATTTTTCCTTATGCGAATCTGATTCGGATTAAGCTCTGCTGTGTCCAAATTCACGCCGGAATCCACAACAGCCACATTCACGTCTTTCATATTTGTGCAATATTTGAATGCTTCGCCGTTGTCCGTGATTATTTTCATATCCCATTGCACAGGCCAATACGGGTAATCGGACATATCGACAGGTTCTGACTGTTTCGGCGAGGAAGAAGGAGTTTCACCTTCAGACTGTACTGAGTCAGACTGTGCTGAGTCAGGCTGTGCTGAACCGGATTGCGCAGAACCGGATTGCGCAGTTTTTTCAGACTCGACATATTCTGCGGGCTGAGCGGTGTCCGAATGAGCTTCTTCCGACTCGAAAGCCGAAGAAACAGACGTTTTGCTTAAATTGTTATCAGTCAGTTCCGAAACAGCCGTGCTCTCAGATGCATTTGCCGCGATATAGTTCGCATTTGCATTCCAAAATATGCAGATAGTCGAAACAACTGCAGCAAAAGCAGTTGCGGCAGCAATCGCATTCGCAGCGATTTTCTTTAAATTTTTAATATTATTCATTTTCAGTTCATCCTTTGACACGATATTTTCTCATCAGATATCACAACAGATTCATTTCAACTTCCGCAACTGAGCCGATTTGACACAGCCGAGACTGCACAGTCGAGAGAAAAATCATTTTGCTTTGCGAATATTATTTTCGAATACTTCCTGGAAATTATCGAACTTTTCGACTCCGATTCGCTTCATAATGTCGTATTCTTCCTGAGAAACCATCTTCTTTTTCTCATACAAATTTTTGTATGTTTCATAAACCTTCTTTTGATTGTCCGAGACCTTAATCTTTGTAAGATCAGCATTTTTTGCCGCATTGACAAAATCAAGAAGCCGCTTTTTCGTAGTCTCATCGTCAATCGCAAATTCAAAACTCAAGGCTCCGACAACCGCTGCTCCGAAATATCGAAGCATTTTAACGACGTATTCGTTCACTTCGTCATTTCCGTTGCCGAACGAAAAAGACATTGCGATTCCCAGCTTGCCGGCCAAAGCCATCGAATGACACCAAGGCATAAAGGCATCCAGGAAACTCTTCATTGTTCCGGAAGTGTTGTGCATGTAAACCGGACTTGCAAAAATAACGATATCTGCGTCCAACATTTCCGCTTCCAGCTGCGGTTTTATTTCGTCAAAACCGCTTATTCCGTTTCTCGGCAGTTTCTCGCAAGCCGTATGCAAAAAAACCTCATCCGTCTCGCAAAGAGCATCTTTAAGCCATTCCATATAGTGATTTGTACGCGATTTTTCCTGTTCGCCGCCCGAGTAAATAAAAATTTTCATTTAGTTTCACCTTCCTGTGATATATATAATTTGTAGTAGAAACCTTTTTTGGCAATAAGCTCGTCATGCGTTCCGCGCTCAATGATTTTGCCGTCTTCCATGCAATAGATCTGATCCGCATTCCGCACCGTGGACAGTCTGTGCGCCACGACAATCTGCGTGTCAAACAGTTCGTCCAAATTGTCGACAACTTTCCTTTCGGTAAGGAAATCAAGCGAGGATGTGCCTTCATCGCTTAAAAGAATCTGACCGCGATTAAGCATTGCTCTTGCGATTACGATTCTCTGCTTCTGCCCGCCGGACAGATTATTGGACATGCCCGAAATCTTTGTATTCAAGCCCAGCGGAAGCTGATTGATATCCCTGACAAGCTCGGCAGAACGCAGGCACTGCTCAATTTGTTCTTCGCTGTATTCTTTGTCCAAAACAAGATTTTCGCGAATGTTTCCCTCAAGCAGCTGATGATTCTGAGGCATAAAACTGAACAGCTTCCGATACGAAAGAATATTGGTTTTCTTCAAATCTTCGCCGTTTACAAGAACCTGCCCCTCATTCGGAACGTAAAGCCCGCTCGTCAGTTTCAAAATCGTGCTCTTCCCGGAGCCGGTCTCTCCCACAAACGCCGCTTTTTCGCCTGCTTTAAGCGTAAAATTGACATCTTTAAGCACTTCTTTTGAATTTTCCGAATATCTGAATGTGACATTCTTAAATTCAATCGACTCAACCGAATTCATTTGAGCAGCTTCAGCATTCAATTCTTCAGGCTCGGAATCGTAAATGTCGTTTATTCTGTCCAAAATGTTTTTAATCATTTCGAAACTCGTAAAATTCCGGAACAGAGTAGTGCATTTTCCGACAATCATCGAACCGATAAAATACAAAGTAATTTTTTCGCCGATGCTGTTTTCATTCAATATTCCTATATAAATGCTTACATACAGCAGAATAAAAGGAACCGGCAGCTGCAAAAATTCAAGCACAACCGAATTGGTCAGCGTAAGTTTCTCGCTTTTGCGGAAATGAACCAAAAAACTGTCAAGTTTCTCGCTGAATTTCTTGAGAATGCTTTTCTCACAGCCTGTAGTTTTCACATATTCCAATGTTTTGACCAGAGCCATCTGAACGCCGAAAAGAGAACTCTGCTCGCTGATAATTTTTTGATTGACAGCAAGAAGGCGTTTATTTACCTCGATAACATAGAAAAACGTGAAAACCGCCAGCAATGCGACAACGGCCGCGTATTTCATGTTGATCATCGAAATATATATGAACAGAAAAACAGTCGTTCCCCCGTCGATTATGATATTCACAAGACTGTTGGAGATAATGCTTCGAATCGAAATAAGCAGACTGAATCTGTACAGCAAGTCGCTTTCGCCTCTGGAATTAAAAAACGAAAACGGCAGCCGCAGAATTTTCTCAAAAATGCTTTGGTTCAGATACCTGTCCAAAGCCAGTTCAATATTCACAAAGAACCGGTTGCGCAACAGAGAAAAAACCACGAAGAAAAAAGACACGGCAAGCGAAACATACAGGTAACGCTCGCTGTTGTCTTTCCCGGCACTCAAGTCGTCGACCGTATTTTTAATCATGTTCGTCATGTATGTAGACAGACCGTATACGCACAGCGACATGACAATAAGCTTAAGCAGCGTGAACTTGTTCTCTTTTACCGGAGGCAGAATGTTCTTCCAGTAATGTTCTTTAACACTTTTGCGAACAAAATCTTCTTCCGCTTCAAACATCATGAAAAACGGATAATCGCCGATTATGTCCGAAATTTTGGAAGAATATTTTCCGACTGCGGGATCGTAAACATAGCAGTGCGTATCCGATTTGCGATGCAAAACGACATAATGACTGCTTTTCTTCGCGTAAGCTATAACCGGAGTGTCCGGCAAAGGCTGTTTATCGCTTTCGAAAGTCGCAGATTCGATTTTCTCGGCTGCAAACAATTCAGTCATGCGAGCCATGTTCATTCCGTCGCGACCCAAATCGATTTTCGTGCGCAAATATGCCATAGAGACACGCGAGCCGAAATATGACAGAATCATGGAAACGCAACACAGCCCGCATTCCGTTTCGTTTATCTGATGACAGTATTTAATTTTGCTCATCATATATCTGTTAAATCCGAAATTTACTTTTTACTTAAATGTCGAAATACAGTATATTGGGCAAATCGCGTTTTACGCTCGCCATAAGCTCGTAAACCACGCCGGACTCGCCCATCATAAGCCCTTCAATCGCATTCGGATAAAGGCGCATGTTTTGGCGCAATCGGAATTCGCCGGTCTTAAGCGATTCCATGCAGGAAGCCTGGAAAGGTTCAAGCAGCTGCTCATATTCTTCTGTCCGGTTTGCATATCTGAGACTTGCCATCACTCCGGCCAGACCGTGACACAAAGGCATTCCGTTTGTATTTTCAAAGTTTTCATGAAGGGCAGATAAATCGATATCTGTAATCTTCATTTCGTTCAGCTTTTCGAAGATCGGCGTCGCTCCTGAAATTCCTCGGCACCACCTGACGTCTCCTGCCAAAGCAGAAATGTCTTTCTCATCGGTCATATCGGCAATTTTCTTTATAAGACCGAGATAATGTCCGTCGGAATAAGTTTCGCCCTCATATTCTCTGAGCAGATGCAGAGCATACATCACGCCGGCTGTTCCGTGCGCAATGCCGGCTCCGTCAAGTTCGAGAGCTTCCGGACCGGCTTCTATCATTTCTTCAAGCTTTTTCGCATACGTATCAATTGCAAGCGGAATAATCGGCAGATTTACTGCTTTATAAACTTTGCAAAGACAAACAACAAGCCCGGATACTCCGATTATATAATCGGATTTTTCCGCTTTATCCGCATAGAAAATCGCATACTGAATCGCTTTTTGCAGCTGCTTGAGAAACTCATCGTCTCTGTAAACCGAATACAAAACAGCCGAAACATAAATAAATGAGCCGAAACAGGAAAATGCGCTTACGCTTATGTCTTTATTGTGCTTAATCTTGTATTCAAGCTTTTCAAACGCGGTTTTTGCCAGCTTTGACACCGCATCGCAATAATAAGTCGTGCCGCACATGCGATCGAATTGCGCAAGAACAGGCAAAATGCCCAAATTTTCGTACAAATCGCAATCCATGCCGACAGTCGCGGGCATCGGGAAAATCGATACGCATGACAGGTCGGCTGTTCCTTCCGAATAGTAAAGATTCTTTTTGAGCATTCTGTCAAAATAATCTCTGCAGGCTCTTTTTACTTCCGTCTCGGAGTAACGCCGGGGCAAAACGCGAAGATCCTTCAAAACCGGATCATATTCCGTAAACATATCGTCTTTCACCAGACAGAAAGTTTTTTCTATCATTGTTTTTTGAAAGTCGATATCTTTTTCGGATATGTTTTCGATATGACCGCGCAAATCGGCAAGCAAATCATTCTTAATATGATTTTTCTTAACCACAGAATCGCAATCGCGCAAATCCCGGCTTTTCACAGAATGATAAAAATAAGGAATATCGCCGTTTTTAAGCTGCTTAATCTCGCTTTCAATCAGCTTTTTGTCAAGCGTTTCATTTTTATAAAGAATATTGAAAATAATCTGTTCCTGCTGTTCGGACTTCAGATAATTCGCATTGCACAAAGCCATATAGAACTCGCCGTAAACCTGCGTCGAACGCAAAAGAACCCTGTTAGCATTCGCCTCGGTAAGGTTTTCTTCAATATGCTCAAGAACTTTCGCCTTATTTTCCAGCAGAAAGCGGGCACCTTCATCGAATCCGCCCAAAAAATCATCCAGGAAATCCATAGGATCCATGGCTTTGTATTTTTCATTTAAAACAGACTTTTTGGTTACTTTCTTTTTTTCGGCAGCTACGCGAATGTCTGAAGTAAATTTGTCCGTAATTTGATTTGCGTCAACATAGACATCTTTATACTGATAGCATCCGAACAGACCGCTTAAATCATTGTCCTTATACACTTCCGAAAAATTCAGCGGCAAAATGCAGGTCTGCAAAACAGAATTGTTCAAATGAGGAGATTTAATTTCTTTTGACTCGTCTTTTACCTTAAAAAGAGTTTCTATGTCGAAAAACACGGGAGAATCGTATGAAACAAGGATATTTTCATAATGAAGGTCGGTGATTGTAAGAAAATACGAAGCCGCTGTCAAAATTCCGAATTTTCTATAGTATTCCTTTATCGCATACTTCTTTTCGGGAAGTTTTGTCTCGATAAATTCCTGATATCCGTAAGTGTCGAAATCAATATTTTTTATTGTTTTAAGACCGAAATCAGTCGAAGAATTCATCATCGAGATAAAGCCGTTGAAAAACTTCTCATTGGCAAGAGAATGAGGCTTATAGACGACTTTTCCTTCTTTGAAGCGAAGAATTGTCACGGTTTTGCCCTTGTTGTGAGTATCCCCGCTGTCAAATTCAAGCGAAACAAGCTCTTCCGGTTTGAAAAAATCCGTATTAAGTTCTTCATTTACGGTTTTCGCATCTTTGATAATCGAATCAAGCAGCAACCCGACATAATCGTTGAAATTAGCTTTTATTATATTTAATTTTTTCTTAAGAAGAGGATACTCAGCGAAAAAAGACTTCAAATATTCGCTTTTTTTGAAAAGATTATTATAATTTTCAAATTCTTTTTCTTTGTCATCATCTTTGATCAAAGAATTTTCTGCGTTTTTTCTTTCATGCAAATCTTTGATAAGCGCGGAAGAAGAAATCTGCAGAATTTTCTGCATAAGAACCTGTTCAATTTTTTCGAAAGCAAGTTCGGGAAATTTTTCGCCATACCTGTCTTTAAGTTTTTCGCAGAAGCCGTTCGTCTGCGAATTTACAAAATTATTAAATAATACTTTTTCCATTTTTCCTATCATAAAAACCTGTCATACATAAAAAGAACGAATGAGAATTTTTCTGCATTTTGTAAAGCAAGAACCGCGCGAATCAGATTCTGTCCGTCCGACTGTCCGAATAAGACAGAAGACTTCATCGCGCGGCAAATATCTTGCGAACAACTTCAGCATTAACTTCAACAAACAAATGCAATCGTTCGCCCCAGAGGATCAGAACACATCATTTCTGGCGCAACGTTGCCCGCAACGGCAGAGATCGTTTCGAGCCTGCTCAAATTAACAAAACCCTCAGCGGAATCAATCTTCATAATATTTACCTCCTGTTTGCGCAATATGATTTCAAATGCCTTGACTAAAACTCAGCATCCGACATATGTAAGAGTTCTGCTTACAATAATAGGCACGAGACTCAAGGTTGATACGGTTATCCATGGTGATCTTTCCTGTGAATCGCCCTC
Organism: uncultured Actinomycetes bacterium; assembly: GCA_900314875.1. Taxonomy (GTDB): domain Bacteria; phylum Actinomycetota; class Actinomycetes; order Actinomycetales; family Bifidobacteriaceae; genus RUG039. The sequence goes on from OMWX01000009.1 coordinate 19,186, forward strand.
TGCAGCAGAAATTGTCTCAAGTCTGTCCAAATCGACAAAACCCTCAGCGGAATCCATCTTCATGATATTCATCTCCTTATGAAACCGGTTATTTTTTTTTAAAACCACAAAATCAGCGCAGGCGCTTTTTGCTGCGGTCTGCCCAACAGAAATACGAAAACGTTTTCGACTGAGAAAACCTTCTTTTTCAAGTCAGGCAGTACCATACTAACTTGCAACGAACATTAGAATAAGCATTCTTGTATTTTTTTCACAATTTATACACTTTTCGATACGATATATAGAAAAAAAAAAAAAAAAAAAATGTGCGTTCCGTAAGATATTTGCTTCGCGGGACGCACATTAGAAATTTCAAACAATTTGTCTGCAATGCAGTTTATGCTTAGCATTCACCTGCCAAAGTGCGAACTACACTGACAAAAATCCAAGAAATGAGCGTTCTTTCTTGTGATTCCTCTCCTGCTGCGGAGATTGTTTCGAGTCTTTCGATGTCGACATAACCTTCAGCGGAATCCAGTTTCATGGGATACTCCTTTTTTGTAAGCAGTTGATTGATTTTGATTTCAAACCGTCGATTTGTTTTGACGGCATTTTTTCGGTTTTGCGCAAACTGTTCGAACTGTCACTCGTTCGGCTTGTTTGCGTATAACCGATATTCATTATTATGCAAAAGCAAAAAGAATAATTATTAAATCAGTGTATTTTTACAAAATCCGCACGTTTGGGAGATGTAAAAAATCGTGCATGCCGCGTGTTGAAGATGTGAATAAGGCTTCAAATTCGGTTCTTAACGTTTTTTGCGCGTTATAGTGGAATAGCCAGGTTTTTGCTGAAACAGACTGTCGCAACTTTGCTTCAGCAAGAGATCTGCTAATCGTATCGAGTCGCGCAGTCATTGTGAAAACAAAGCTGTTTGAAGCTTGCGTAGAGGATGATTTTGCAAGAAAATTACAAAACTCACCGTTCATATTATTTCGAATGCGTTTTAAACGGCTGAAACAATTTTCAGGCATTTTCACATTTTTCGTACAGTTCTCTCACATGTTTTTCATGCGAGTTTCGCAATTTCACTTCATACGAAAAACCGATCTTACATCATATATAACGCAAGATCGGCTTCATTTACATTATTCAGCAAAAGAGAGCTGTAGCAACTATGGATACTACTCCACTTATAACAAATGATACAAATGCTGATCGTTCTGCATTTTCATCCGAAGAAGCCGAAATACTTTCGAGTCTTCTAAGGTCTACATAGTCTTCTGCGGAATTAGTTTTCTTAATTAGCAATATTTAATCGAAACAGCAGCAGACGCACTCACCGCGGCTCCAGAAACAATAACAGAAACAAGAATGCTGATGCTACGTTCCTCAGCTTCACCCGAGGCTGCTGAAACGTTTTCGAGTCTGTCCAAATCGACAAAACCTTCAACAGAATCCATGTTCATAATATTCACCTTTCTTGATAGATTACGTATGTGAATGCCGCATTTCGAATCTGCAACGTCGCTGTCGAATTCAACAATCCGACCGCAGTCTTCGATACGGTTTGCAGACCTCACATTGAGACAGACCCACGACAGTCTGCTTCTGCAAGAAATCTGCTTGTCACAATTCTAGCCTGCCGAACAAAAAAAAAAAAAAGAACCGAAGAACTTTATTTTTTCACATTTCAACACACGGCACACATATTTTTTTCACAGCTTTGTTTACAGGATTGCAGCATTAAAAATAAAACCGGAATGCCTTTGTGAAAACTGCCCCCCGTTCTTAAGACGGGCATGCGGACATTTTTCACATTGTTATACCGCAGAAATTACATTCCAAAATATGCTTATTCCATATGCCGACCTGCAAAAAAACCTTTCACGGCTTTTATACAATATCTGCATATAAAGCCATAATGAATCAGAGTAATTAACACGCTTCACATGTAACAGCTGAGACTGAAAGGCTTACCAAAGCAGAAATAGTAAAAGACATACTGATGATAGTGATGGTACGTTCCTCAGCTTCACCCGAGGCTGCTGAAATGTTTTCGAGTCTGTCCAAATCGACAAAACCCTCAACAGAATTTTTTTGCATAATATTCATCTCCTTATGTAAATTGCCAAATTATGCAAGAGCCGCAAAATCACTGCGCAAACGCATCTCGCTGCGACCCGCCGGGCAGATTCAAGGAATCTTAAACAGAGAGACACATTTCTCTCAAACCCGACAAGTCAATAGTAACTTTTTTATGATCAAAAAATATACATCCAATCATTGCTTCACATTTTTTTCACATTATTGTATCGCACAAATTACATTCCAAAATATGCTTATTCCATATGCAAACTTGCTGAGAAAATCCACACACACACACACACACAAAAAAAAAAAAAAAAAAAAAAAAAAAAAAAAAAAAA
>OMWX01000005.1 GCA_900314875.1 uncultured Actinomycetes bacterium
CGAAAACACCACAAAATTCCCATTCACCCCCGAACTCTCCCCCATAAGCTTAGCCGAAACAAAATCATCCAACGACACAAACTCGCCAAAACCCGACCACGTAGAACGAGCATCCTTATACCATCCCCCGAGAATGCGACCTGCAGTCACGGGATCATTAGTAATTTTCACAATAGCCTTTTCCAAATCTCTTCTGAACCCGTCATTCAGCAGTTTTCCGGCGGGAAGATCGGAAATATAGAATCCCGCGCTTCCCTCCGCATGAGCAGTTTTTTCGACAATCCTCCAAACATCAACACCATTAGACTTACCCGAATAACCAATAACAACAGACCCCTCAGGAATACTATAATCCATAAGCGCGACACGCTCCTGAAGCTCGCCCACGAAACGCGCAATCTGCTCATCCGCAAGAGTCTCGCCCTCGGCAAACCCGTTAGCCGAACGCCAATTCTCAGCAAAATCAACAATATCCCGCTCCGTGTAGTATTCAGCCATGATAAACAGTCCTCCCGATTAATAAATTCTAATGTTTTTTTATTTTGCTTCTTTAATCTGCTTTTCCCGGTTTCAGATTTTCATTCTCCGAAATTTTCGGGAAAATCAACAGTCAGCACTTTCACCATATTTGGTGCATAACAATCATATGTTTCAGCCGTAAATGCTTCCGTTGCAATCTGCTTAAACTCGTCAACGCTGAGACTGTCAAAACTCCAATTATCGGGAACTTTAACCCGTTCAATATTCCAATGAACTTCAAAATTATTCTCGCGAACCTTGCCTTTATAATTTTCCTCAACATCAAAATAAAACACATTATCATCCAGGCAAAGAGCATAAAAATAAATACTCTTGCCCGTTCCCGTCATATTAGGACCGTACATGCCGCGAGAAACAAAATAAAAGCCTCGCTCCTCGTCGACAATCATATCGCGAACGCCTCTGGGAAAATCATCATCAAACACAGTCTTCACCCCGAGAGACTCCACATGATCCCACTGAGCATCCGTAACCTGCCTGCTGCTCAAATGCTTAAACGCCACCGTCCGCCACTCCTTCACGCAACGCGCAGAAAAACTTTTCACCTGTCAAAAAACAATATACCCGCCAGCCCCGACAAACCCGACAACATCACGCCGCCCGCACCAAGCTTTGCCCCCGACCGGCTCTACGCCGCCCGCACCGCCCGCTTTTGTCAAAAATGTCCGGAACTCGAGACAAAATTATTCCGTAATGCTCAAAGCAGAAATCGGAGGCAAGAACATGTCAAGTTCGTTAAGAGAATCATTCGGTTTAGAGGAATACACAGATGAGTTCATAGACAAGATAATCAATTATCGCATGTATAAAGACAAGGAAAAGAAACGCTATCTGAACTATGAAGAAATCGCGGAAAGAGAAAACTGTTCAGCAGAGGACGTTTCTAAAATACTTAGATCAACAACGATAATCTGGGGACATTGATAAGCCAAAATCACCGACAGACAATCACGCTTGAGCAACGGTCAGAGGAATGGTCAGAAGAATGGTCATTTGTGAACATTGGTATGAACATTGGTATGAACATTCTTGCAGATATTGCCGCAAACTTGCCGCGCCTTTCCCCTTATTTTGCAAGGATTATTGCCGACCGTGACCATTGACCATCAGTATGAACATTACTCATGAACATTGACCATTGGCATGAACATTGGTCACAACCGTTGAACATTGGCATAAACATCAAAAGCATCCGCCGGGGACAGAGCCGCCGCCGAGACAGCATTCAAAATCACTGTTCTTTCAAACTCTCCCCGAATCCTTTAACAAACGGCTCAAGGAAATAGTCAAGCACGCTTCTTTTCCCGACCAGAATATCGCAGTCGCCCTCCATTCCGATCCTCACGTCGTCCGGCAGTCTTTCGGGCAGAACATCAACCTTATACGCCGAACCGACGCCGTCAATCCCGGACGCAACCGAAGCAACCGATTTCACTTTCCCCGGCAAAAACCTGTCATCGGAGGCAAACGCGTCAATTTTTATGTTCACTTCCTCATCAGGCTTGATTTTCCGCATATTTTCATCGGCAACATACGTCGTAAAAATCATATCGCAATCCTGCGGAACAATATACCCTATCGTTTCTCCCGCCGTGACAGGCGCATTCCTATTTACAACCGTCAGCTGAGTCACAGTACCGCTTACAGGGGCTTTAACCGAAAAAACAGCCCCGGAAGAGCCGGAACCGGAGCCGGAGTCAGAGCCGGAGCCGGAGCCTGAATCAGAATCAGAATCAGAATAATTCTGCTGCGAAAAACTGCTGACCGACAGCACCTCAGTTCCGGAAGATACAAAATCCCCTTCCTTAACCTTAATATCCGCCGCATTCCCGCTGTACATGCTTTTTACTTCAGACAATCCCCCCTCAGGCATAACCGAACCGCGCGACGTGACCGCAATATCCGTATACGTAAATTTCGCCCAGCAAATCGCGGAGGCAATCAGCGCAATCACGGCAAACATAATCACATTCGCCCAGCGGTTCGCCGGCTTTTCCGTAATTTCAAGCATTGAAGGCATAAAATCATATTTCAGATTCCGCTCATTAATCTTCAAACGCTTTTCAAGATACGAATCTTTCATTTTCCGCTCCTCTCGCCCGCAGTGTCGTTTTCTTCAATCTCAGCACCACCGAGACCGTTTTTCAGCCCGCTGTTATACAAATCCGCATACAGCCCCTCCTGACGCATAAGCTGCCCGTGAGTTCCGCGCTGAATCAGCTGCCCCTTATCGATAACCATTATCTCATCGGCCGAAGCGAGCGTCGACAGCCTGTGCGCAATAATAAGCACAGTGCGATTCTTGCAGATTTGTCTCAAATTGCTTTGAATAATGCTTTCCGACTCGTAATCGAGAGCAGAAGTCGCTTCGTCAAAAATCAGGATTCTCGGATCGTTGATTATCGCGCGCGCAATCGCAATCCGCTGCTTCTGCCCGCCGGAAAGCGAAACCCCCTTTTCGCCGATAATCGTGTTATAGCCCTGCTCAAGCTCCATAATAAAATCGTGAGCGCCGGCCGTTTTGGCGGTTTCGACAATTTTTTCAAGCGGAGTATTCGGACAGTGTATCGCGATATTTTCCGCAACAGTGCCGTTAAACATGAAGTTCTCCTGCAAAACAACGCCAATCTGTCTGCGCAGCCGAACCGGATCCATAAGCGACACATCGGTTCCGTCTATAGAAATCCGACCGCTTTGAGGAATATAAAGTCGCTGAACCAGCTTTGAAATCGTGCTTTTGCCCGACCCGCTTCGCCCGACCAGGCCGACCACGCGATTGCGAGGAATCTCAAAACTTATGCCGTGCAGCACGTCAGACGCGTCGGAACGATATCTGAACCGCACATTGTCAAACGAAATTCTGCCTTCAATATTCGGCATCTCGCGCAGCGACTGCTCCCCCTGCCTTTCGACCGGAGAATTGAAAATATCCCCGATTCTGCGAACCGACAGCGAAGCCTGCTGATATTCCTGCCAAAGCTGAACCAGCCGCAGCACAGGTCCGCTGACCTGCCCGGAAAGCATTCTGAACGCAACCAGCTGACCGATTGTCAGACTGCCGTCCAGCACAAGTTTCGCACCCAAAACCAGCACAAGCAAATCGGAAACATGCTGAATGAATGTCGCAACCGAGCTCGAAGTCTGCGCGATAATCGAAGTTTTGTACCCCGCCTTGACATAATCAGACTGCAAGTCTCCCCATTTTTCCTCAAAAGTCGGCTCGAGAGAGAAAGATTTGACTGTCTGAATACCGTTGACAGCCTCAACCAGGAATGACTGAGCTTCCGCGCCGGTCTCGAATTTCCTGTCCAGCCGCCGCCTGAACATCGGAGTCACAATCAGAGAAAGTATCGCGAACAGCGGCAGCGCCGCAATAACGACAAACGTCAGCGAAACGTTATATAAGAACAAAACGACAATATAAACGACAATAAAGAAAACATCTATCACAGAAGATAAGGGGGTACCTGTAAGAAATGTTCTTATCTGATCCAGCTCCCGCACTCTGGCAATGGTTTCGCCGGCTCTGCGCGATTCAAAATATTTCAGCGGCAGCGCAAACAGATGTCTGAAAAGCCGCGCGCTTAAAATCACGTCCACGCGATTCGTCGTATGCACAAAAAGATAATTTTTGCAAATATTGAGTATCAGCTCGTAAATATATACGATAAAAATCCCGACCGCAATCGTATACAGCGTATTGACAGCCCTGTGCGACAGAACCTTATCGACGACAACCTGCGTCATCAGCGGCGTAAGAATGCCCAAAATCTGTATGACAAAAACGGCAATCAGCACGCAGATAAACTGTTTTTTGAATTTCAGAATCGATGGAATAAACCATTTGAAGCCGAATTTTTTATTCGCATCGTTGCCGGGCGAAAAACGCTTCTTCCCGATTATGATGAAATTTCCGGAAAGCAGCTCGTACAGTTTTTCCTCTTCAATATTGAAAGGCTTGCCGGCCGCAGGATCCGCCACAAACCAAGAGCCCTTATTTTTACCCAAAAGCAGCAGAAAATTTCCGTCTTTTCGCTTCGCAATAATCGGAACGCCCATGTCAATCAGTTTGCGCGCAGGCAGTTTCCCCGCAACGACTTTCAGCTTCATTTTCTTCGCCGAAGCGATTATTTCCGAATATAAATCGCCGCCCGTCTGCAGCTTCTGCGCAATTTCGGGAGGCATTTGCAGTCCCAGAAATTTGACGACAGTCAAAAAACACAGGTATGCACTATTCGGATTTTCTTGTCCGCCTGATGCATTTCCGGTCGGACTGCCTGTCGGACTGCATGTCGGACTGCCTGCTGCATTCTCCGCAGAGCTGCCTGCCGGATTGCCTGCAGGATTGTCTGCAGGATTGTCTGCAGGATTGTTCCGCCTGTCTGCCGGATTTCTCTCATAACCGCTTTCAGGATTGCCTTTCACAGGATTGCTGCCCGCCGCATTATTGCCCATTGAATTATCGCTCATCGAATTACTGTCCATCGAATTACTGTCCATTGAACGCATTTCTGTATATTATCCATCATCATGACGAAACCAGAGTATAACACAGGGCATACGACTTATTTGACGTATGCCCTGCAAATACTGCGCCCATGCGTGCCGGATTCTTAAATATTCGCGAAAATCTCGCAGCTTTCCGCATATTTCTCGCAAGCTTTTCAAGCGCAACAGCATTATTGCCGTTTCACACTCCAAGCGAGCGCGACAAACGGTTTTCAGACCCTCGGAACAGGCGGAACCGCCGAAGGCACTGAAGGATACACAGTCTGACCCGGCACCGAAGCTCTGCCCTGCGCCGACGCCTTGCCAGACACCGCACCCGACGCCGGCACGCCGTGCATTGCCGCGAAAATCTGTTCAACCGTCGGCTTGACAAGAACCGCACCGGTTCGGCCGTTATTCAGCACAATCACGCGATCTGCAGCCGCAGCAATATCCAAGTCATGCGTAACCATAACAAGCGAAGAACCGTAAGAAGTAATCCCCTTCAGCAGTTTCATGATCTGTCGCCCGGTATTGACATCAAGCGAACCGGTCGGCTCATCGGCAAACATCAGTTCGGGACGGCGGACGATGGAACGCGCAATCGCCACTCTCTGACGCTGACCGCCCGAAAGCTGGTGAGGATACTTATTCTCGGTCCCGGCAAGCCCTACATGCTCCAAAGCGGATGAAATATCCCCCTTGGAAAGCTTTATCCCGGCCATTTTCGCGGGAAGCCTGACGTTATCGTACACATTAAGCGAATTTATCAGATTCAAATCCTGAAAAATAAAACTCATGCGGTCGCGGCGGATTTTTGCAGAAGCTCCGGGAGACATTTTTGCTATATCGGTTCCGCAAAGATTGATTTGCCCTGAATCCGCCTGATACAAACCGCAAAGACAGTACAGCAGCGTCGATTTTCCGGCGCCGGACGCTCCGACAATCGCTACAAACTCTCCGGCATAAACATTCATGTCAACGCCTTTAAGCACCTGCACATCCTGCGAATCGGATTTAAATTTTTTGGCAACATTTGAAGCCGAAATCAAAAGTTTGTTCATAATTTTCACCGCTTATTTTGCTTTTTCTTAAATTTCCTGTCTTAATCTGCTCAAATCAATCTGCTTAAATCAATCTGCTCAAATCAATCTGCCCGGATTAATCTGCTCAGCTTAATCTGATCAACTCTTATTTTGTTCAAATTTAACCGTCCGAATTTGCCCGCGATTATCCGCAATTACCTGCCTCCCGAAATAACGGCAACAGGATTTTTTCTCAATCCCGAATACGCAATCGCAACAAGCAGAACGAATGAAAGCGCAACCGCCGCGAAAACTATGTAAGCAGGATTAGCTCCCGGCATTTGAAACTCGGATACCGGGACAGGTCCGGCTTTCAGCGCAGCATTGATTGCAACCTCGTTTATCAGAGCAATCCCGTACCCGCATACGCAGGAAATAATAAAATAAATAACTGATTCGACTGTTATTTTCTTGTAAATATCGCTTTGAACGCTTCCGGAAACAAGCAGAATCGCATTATCTTCCGTGCGCTGATTAATCGTTGCACAAACCACTGATGAAGCGCATACGGAGGCGGAAAGCACCGGACCGCCGAAAAGAATGACCATCTGCTGCGGAGGAGCATTCACCGCAGCAGCCGTGCCGGCTTGCGCATTCAAAACAAGCATAAGCTTGTCAATCCACAGATTCATAATTCCCGTTGAAGCCGACATCATAACAATCGGTACGACAAGCGCGGACGTAAGATCGGGTCTGGCAGAAGCTTCGCGAGCGGCCATAAACCAGGAATTCCCGAAAGACAGACACCCCAGCAGACGAGTTATCAGATGTATGATTTGAGTGCCGACAAGCGCAAAAATAATGCATACGCCGATCCCGGTTCCCATGTAAATCGTCATGTAATCTCCTAATTTGCGCGCATCTGTTATACGCGGCTGCGAAGATATTCCGAAATACCCTGCCGTAAGCCCCAAAATCAGCAAAACCGCAATAATCGCGCGAATAACCCTGCGCCACTTTGCTCTGCGCACCGAAATAAACTCGTCAGAGGAAAGACTTTCGACAACATTAGAACGAACAACTTTAAAAGATGATTTTATGCCCGTTATCAGAACAACAGCCGACGTTGCGATTATTCCGATCAAAAGCGAATTTGACGCTATCGGCCGCAGCAGCTCTTCAGACTGAGGCAGTCCCGAATCCCATACGAACCGTCCGTAAGCCGGCCACACAAAACTTGCTTCCTTTGCAGTCCGACACAAATTTTCACCACAAGAACAAGCGACATAAAACCGGTAAGCACCGTAAACATAAGCGCCCCCGATCCCATGGCAACAAAAGCGTTTTGCGCTTCTTCAGTCTCGCACTTCGTGCCGGCAATAACCAGCCCGATATTCAGCGTGAGAATCACAGACATGACAATCGCCGAAATAATCAGCGCCAGCCACGTCGAAACCGATCGCGCAACCGAGTTGAACACAAGCTTTGCAAGCATTACACCCAACCTTTCTTATCGATATATTATTTTTCTGTCGCAAAATCCGCTCGAATTTAAACAATCGTGCGCCTTTTTTTACATCAGAAAACGACTGCCTGCTGCTTCCTGAAAAAAAAAAAAAAAAAAAAAAAAATATCTCCTCCCGTGGCGGGAGGAGAACTTCTTTCGGCGGATGATGAGAGATTCGAACTCTCGGAGGTTGTAGCCTCACACGATTTCGAGTCGTGCTCCTTCGACCGCTCGGACAATCATCCTCAGCTTTCAAATGAAAAGCAACTTTTATATTATTGCAGAAAAACGCGACAAATTCAACTTCGGCGGAAATTATTTCGCAAAAGCCCGATTTTTCGTCAAATCAAGCTTATTCGCAATGACTGCAAACCGCTGAAATGCTCATTATTCCACGCGATGCAATCTCACGCGATGCATTCCGTCTTTGATTTCACGCACCGCATGTCGATTTCTGCTTATCGCCGCTTTCATTCAAAGCTTTCATTCAGAACTTTCATTCAATGCATTCCTTCGAGGTGTTCGTTCAAAGCTTCTTTTCACCGCTCTTCACGGCCATTTTGCCCGGTCTCAACTTTGCCCGGGATTTTATTTGACATTGTCAACGCCGGCAATTTGTGTGCGAATCGGCCTGTTCCTGCGAACCATGTCAGAAACTCTCAAATACTGTTCCTGAATCTGCATGCACGCCTGAATCAGATTGGCATATTCAACAGGGTCAAAACTGTTCTGTTCATCTTTAATCTTTTTCTTTACAAAACGCAGTTGTCGCTGCAGGAAATTGAATTCAGTATGCAGCAAATCGTTATCTTTACCACTCATTTTTATCAATTTCTCACTTCATATTGTGTTTTCTTGCTCTATTTACTCTAGTTTCAAAATATAGCAGATGTCAAGAACAGACATGATATTGTTTCCGTTTCGCTGTTTGCCGAAAAAAGAATACTATTCATCTAAAGTCCTCTTTGCGCGAATCGCCTGAGCGCGAACCGCAAGCATAGATTCCTCGGGATAAAGCACTTTTTCCAGCGTCAAACCGCAGGCGGGAGCAGGCCCGGTCTGCCCTTCGCGTTCGGGAACCCGGATTTTGCGTTCCATCCATTCAACCGTTTTCTTCCCTCTGCCCACCGCAAGACAGGCATTGACAAGAGATCTGACCATATTATGCGCAAAAGCATCCGCGATAATCGTAAACGTCAGCAGCCCGGATTCGACGGATTTAACAGCATAATCACTCGCCTCTCTTCCGCTTGTTTCCCCTGATTCTCCGCAGTATTCCGCAGGAACGACGTTCGTGTCGGAAACGCGCTGCCAGAAAGCATATTTGACTTTGCGAATCGTCGTGCCGCCCGGATTGGGTGTGGCAAACGAACCGAAATCATGCAGTCCGATCGCGCATTGAGCAGCCTGATTCATCTTTTCGACATCAAGCTCATACCTGTATTGCAGCACAAACGAGCGGATTCGCGGGTCTGCATCTTCGGGGTTTTCTGCAATGCGGTAAACATAAACGCGATCCTCTGCGGAAAATCTGGCATCAAAACCTTCGGGCGCGAAATCGATTTTCATAATAACAATATCCTGCGGAAGCACGGCAGAAAGACGCCGCTGCAAAGCCTGACATATAAAGGAATCAGGCATATGTCCTTTGCAACGCAGCAAAATATCCTCATCAATATCCGCATGGCATACCTGTTCTGCAGCGTGAACTCCCGTATCTGTGCGACCTGCTACAACCAGCCGCACGGGCTGTTCGCCCTCTTTTATGCGCAGAATTTCGTTCAAAGCATTTTCTATCGTTCCCTGAACCGTTTCCAGATTAGGCTGACGCGCCCAGCCGTGATATTTTGTGCCGTCATACGCAAGTCTGAACCTGATTCTCATATTTTAAGATTAACAGCCGAGGAAGATAGGAGTAAAACAGCAGCAAAACGTAAACAGACAACAGCGACGCAGCGGCAATAAAGCAACACGAAACATATCTCAACAACGCGACAGTGCAAAACAGCAATACAGGATTACAAAAAGAGGGCCGAAAATCGACCCTCTCAACAAGCATTACAGCTGAATTTTACTCAGCAGATTCTGCCTTATCGTCAGCCTTTGCAGCAGCTTTAGCAGCAGACTCGGCTTCCCTCACAACCGCTTTCTTAGGCGAAACAGGCTCGGTTACGAGGCTGATTACAGCCATAGGAGCATTGTCTCCCTGACGGCTCGGAAGGTGAACGATACGAGTGTAACCGCCTTCGCGCTGTTCCATTGTCTTTGCAATCGAAGTGAAAAGCTCGTGAACAATGGACTTGTCGCGAATAACGCGCATAACGCGGCGGCGTGAGTGCAAATCTCCGCGCTTTGCGAACGTAATGAGACGCTCTGCAAGCGGACGAAGACGCTTTGCCTTAGGCAGAGTTGTCGTGATCTGACCGTGGCGGAACAGGCTTGTAGCCATGTTCGCGAGCATCAGACGCTCATGCGCCGGACTTGAGGCCAGACGCGGACCCTTCTTTGGTTTTGGCATTATTACTCCTTTGCCGGCTTGCGGGTGGGCATATGCCCGAACTTCCGCAAGTCAGGATTTAAAAATCAATTCTCATCATCAGGACTGAAGAATGTCGCTGCATCGATATCAGGATTGAAATCAACAGTCGAAGGCTTAAGAGACAGACCGAGAGCTTCGAGCTTCTCTTTTACTTCGTCAATAGACTTCTGACCGAAATTGCGAATGTCGAGCAGATCCTGCTCTGAACGCGACAAAAGCTGTCCGACCTGATTAATACCCTCGCGCTTGAGGCAGTTGTATGAACGCTGCGAAAGGTTCAAATCCTCAATCTTAATCGAGTGCTGCGGATTCTCCTCTACAACAGTCGGAACAGCGCCGACTTCGACGCCTTCTGCCTGTTCGTTAAGCTCTCGGCACAAACCGAAAAGCTCGACAAGAGTAGAACCTGCCGATGCAACAGCATCGCGCGGAGAAATAGACGGTTTAGTCTCAACGTCAATAATGAGCTTGTCGAAATCTGTGCGCTGTTCAACACGCGTAGCCTCGACCTTATAGCTCACCTTGAGAACCGGAGAATAAATCGAATCAACCGGGATACGGCCGATCTCATTTGAAGTTCCCTTGTTAAGCAAAGCGGAAACATAACCGCGACCGCGCTCAACCGTAAACTCAATCTCCAAATCGCCGTCTTCTGCAAGCGTAGCAATGCGAAGTTCCGGATTTGCAATTGTTATTCCTGCCGGAGGCGTAATATCGCCGGCGGTAACAATGCCTTCGCCGCTCTTGCGCAAATACATGAGAACGGGTTCGTCATACTCGGATGTAAGAACGATTTCCTTTATGTTAAGGATAATCTCAGTCACATCTTCTTTCACGCCGGGCAAAGCCGTGAATTCGTGCAACGCGCCGGTCACGCGAACAGATGTTACGGCTGCTCCCGGAATGGAACTGAGAAGCGTGCGGCGAAGCGAATTACCCAAGGTATATCCGAAGCCGGGCTCCAGAGGCTCCAAAGTGAAGCGCGAACGCTGTGAATTAATGACTTCCTCAGTCAATGACGGACGTTGTGCAATAAGCACTTTTATATCCTTTCAGCTTAAATCGGTTGTGCACGCGCCGATTTTAGCGGGTGGATTTTTCTCGGTTGTCTCCGTGCTCAGACGCGACGGCGCTTGGGCGGACGAACGCCGTTATGCGCCTGCGGGGTAACGTCGGTAATCGAACCGACTTCCAGTCCTGCGGACTGCAGTGAACGAATAGCGGTTTCACGTCCGGAACCGGGTCCCTTAACAAAGACGTCAACCTTCTTCACACCGTGATCCATGGCCTTGCGAGCCGCAGACTCAGCAGCCATGCCGGCTGCGTAAGGCGTGGACTTGCGAGAACCTTTGAAACCTACATCGCCGCCCGAAGCCCAGGACACAACTGCACCCGAAGGATCGGTTATGGAGATGATGGTGTTGTTAAATGTGGATTTGATATGCGCCTGACCTACCGGCACGGACTTGCGATCCTTGCGGCGAGGCTTGCGCGAGGCTTGCTTCGTAGCTGCCATTTAACCCTCGTTTCCTTAACGAAAAAATTTACTAGTTGAGCGATGGGAAAACCCCGTGGCTCATGCGGAGGCGTTATGCCTTCTTCTTTCCGGCAACTGTACGCTTCGGACCCTTGCGGGTGCGAGCATTGGTCTTGGTGCGCTGACCGCGAACCGGCAAGTGGCGGCGGTGGCGAAGACCCTGATAGCAATTAATCTGGATCTTGCGGCGAATGTCAGCATCGATTTCACGACGCAGGTCACCTTCGATCTTGTAATTGCTCTCCAAGTGATCGCGAAGAGCAATTAACTGCTCATCGGTAAGATCCTTAACGCGGATGTCCGGGCTGATACCGGTAGCTTCGAGGGTTTCTTTCGCACGAGTGCGTCCAACACCGAAAATATAGGTGAGAGCAATCTCAATGCGCTTCTCATTGGGGATGTCGACTCCGGCAAGACGTGCCATTGCGATTTCCTTCTTACTGCGGAGGTCTTATGCCAAGTTGTCCGCTGTTGCGGCCCGAGCCTCCGAACTCGGGGTTCAGCTGCATGTGTTATGCAGTCTGTAACTCAGCATCTTCTTTTTGCCGCTGTGTCTGCTCAGCCCTGACGCTGCTTGTGACGCGGGTTTGTGCAGATCACCATGACGCGGCCGTGACGGCGAATCACACGGCAGTGCTCGCAGATTCGCTTTACGCTTGGACTGACCTTCATGGCTTTCCTTTTACTTGTAACGGTATGTAATGCGACCGCGGGTCAGATCGTAGGGACTCATTTCGAGAACCACGCGATCCTGAGGCAGAATGCGAATATAATTCTTTCTCATTTTGCCCGAAATCGTAGCTAAAACGATGTGCTTGTTTTCCAGCTCAACGCGGAACATTGCATTCGGCAATGCCTCCACAACCCGGCCTTCGACTTCAATTACACCATCTTTAGCCATAAGACTCCGTTCCTTCATCTGTCGTACTACAAAGCATATTCTCTGATGAGAACACACCAAATAAAAACATTAACACATGCAACCCATCTTTGCAAGACTTTTCACAAACAGATTATCTGAGGAACTATCTTGCGCCTGAAGCCCCCGATCCGAATCCGCCTGACGAACCGCCAAAGCCTCCGAACCCGCCGCCGAAACTTCCGTTAGACGTATATTTTGAAGCCGAATCGGCAACTTCAGAAAAATGAGCTTTGGCAATATCCGCATTCAGATTCGAGAAACTTATCTCAAGCTGCGAGCCGATATCGATAAAACCGGCTGCAAAATCGAAATTCGGTGCGAATCCTTGCGAGAACATATTCGACTGAGTCCCGAAATTGGCGTTTGTTCCATAGCTTCCGGAGTGTCCGTCGTAATAACCCCGAGGGGAGCCGAACACATACCAGTAAAGCACTGTGTCATACATGCCCGAATTGTCGGTTTCGGCAAGAGAAGGATAAGCTTTTGCAAACTCTTTTATCGCTTTATCGCTTATTCCCATTGCAGCAGCATAGACCAGATATCGATCCCACAGGACAAGGTCGCGCGAATCTCTGTCTTTGAAATTCGAGAAATCGTTCAAATAATTGTAAAGTCCGACTACCCTTCCCGCGCTCAGGTTTCCGGCCGGAGTCAGAACTCGTTTGGACGAATAACATATCGAGAAAACCGCAGTGAAAACAGCCAGCATCATGATAATCGCGTGGATAAGAGGATACGGGGAAGAAAGTATTTGTCCGAAACAGAATATTGCGGCAACCGCCTGAAGAGCCGACGGCACAAGCGTCCAGCCTGCAGCAGATTTTGTAGGACATGCAGCTTCGAATTCGCTTGCAGCCGCTCGTTCTATATTCTTCATGTATACGCTGCCGGACGTCCAATTCTTGCACTTTTCGCGCATCATATTAAGGTCGAACGCTTCAAAACCTGTTCGAACGGACAGTGCGCGCAAAAGAGTCAGAACGCAAGTCTCGGAATATGAAAGAGACGGAAACAAATCCAGACTCTGGTCGGTAAGAACCTTATGGTTTATAGCTATTGTCGATGTGGATTTCTTTACTCCGGTCATCGACGGATTGTCGATAAACATCTGAGCTGTTTTCTTATACTGATTTCCGTCTCGGTGATACATGTGTGCAGGTCCGGGGTAAATCGACAGGTATCCTTTTGTCGCAAGAGAGAGAATCGAAGAGGAAATTATTCTCGAAATTTTCGACGACCTGTTTCCCAATCCCATATACATTGCAATTTCGGCTGTTGCAGCCGGAGAAATGTCAAGCGGTTCGCGCCAATATATTTCGGTTCCCAGATAATGTCCCAGCCTGTATGTTCTAAAAGCGCCGATCATAAGCCAGATTGCAAGCAGAACCGCAGCTGTTGCACCTGCAATCAGACATAACAGATTTTTTCGCGCCTGTTTTTCCTGAAACTCATACCATGTTTTTTCCTCAGCGGTTTCCTCTGCGATAACCTTATCTTTAGCAGGTTCGGAAAATACTTTAAGAGAATTGGGAATTGCACTTGAATCGCACATTGCGACCAAATCTATATACACATGCGGTCCTATGCTTTGCGCAGTGAAATGCAAATCGCTTTCGGACGTGCGCGAAACTGTCGATTTGCCCCCGAAATGAAGCCACGCCCACGTTTGAATCCCCTCAGGCTCCTGAGGGAATTTAACGTCGGCAGACAGGTTTTCAATCGGAATAGTATTATCCGATCCTATCGGCTCCCATTTGAAATATGCGACATCCGAATGAACCGTAAGAATGTTTTCAAACGTCAGCTCGATGTCAAAAGACATATTTCCGCTTTTTACGGAAGGAATATTCCAGCCGATTTCAATTTTCCTGTTTTCTTCTGATTTAGAACCCAAGGTAAAATCGGTTTCAGCAGTTAAGTCATATGCATACCATTGTTTTGAATATTCCTGATTCCACATTTGATCGCTCATGCCCGCAGGACTTTTAAACGGAGCATATGCATAATCCTCAGCAGTATCAGAGCGTTTGACGCTGATGTCTTTTATCGAAGAATATTTGTTAGGGTCAATATCGTATTTCCAGTAAATCTGGTGCCAGCTTTGACCGTTGTTTTGTTCGTCAAGCCGCGTATCCAAATGCTGCCGGACTTTAATATCTCCGTTATTCAATATTTCTGTCTCGTAATTAACATTGGAATAATGAACTTTGGACGTATTCGAGCCCGCATATGCGACGGCATATCCCGCCAGAGCGACAAAAATCGCCGCCAGGATCGAAATGATAATGGATCTGACGAAAAGTTTCGAATTAAAATATTTTCCGCCGCCTTGTCCCGCGGAATTCGGATCAAATCCGTTAACCGAGTTTTGCTGACGCTCCGCGCCCCAAAAGTTTTTTTTCGAATCGCCAAGTCCGGTTCTCAGAAACGTTCTTACAGGATTCTGAGTACGGGCTTTACTTCCCGCGTTTACAATAAGCCATCGAATCCCATAACCTATCGCAATGACAATAATTAACTGCCACCACGAGGTCGACCTGTAGCGATGTCGGATCGCCGCAGCCGCCAATTCTTGAAGCAAAAACTCAGTCATATGCGTCTTTTAATTCTGTGAAATTTATAATCTGCGAAACTTATTGAGGATCGAATACGGATGTCCCCGATGCGTTGCCGTTATCAAAAGGAGCATTGCCGACTGAGCCTGCAGACGGGTTTGTCTGAATGTTTGCAGATGAAGTTCCTGCGTTATTCGCAAACGGCCCTTCAAACTGCGGCGCTGAAGGCTGTGCACTTGCAGACTGTGCACTTGCAGGCTGTGCATTCGAATTGCCATTGTTCGGATTCGAAAAGCTTACCTTGGGAGCCTCGCGTTCGGAACTGCTTACGCTGAACGGCTGAGCCTGCGTAAAATGAAACATTTTCGCGAAAATATTCGACGGAAACATCTGAATTTTATTGTTGTACTTCATTACAACGTCATTGTAGAACTGACGTGCGTAAGCAATCTTCTGTTCAAGCTGAGCCAGCTGTTCCTGAAGATTAATAAAATTCTGATTTGCCTGAAGAGACGGATATGCCTCTGCAACCGCAAGAACATTGACAATAGCGCGCGAAAGCATGTTTTCCGCTTCGGAACGCTCCTGCACGGTCGCGCCGCCCGCCGACAAGTTTGCCGCCTTTGCTCTTGCTTGCGTTACGGCTTCAAAAACTTCCGATTCGTGCGCAGCATAGCCTTTAACGGTCTCCACAAGATTGGGAATCAAGTCCGCACGCTGCTTAAGCTGCACGTCGATTTGAGACCATCCGTTCTGCACGCGGTTGCGCAGATCAACAAGACTGTTGTAGCTCCCTGCGACAACCAGAGCGAGAATCAATACAATCGCGACAATTACTATTAAAGCTATCATAATTAAATAATAATATAACCGCGCGAAATTCACGCGCAAAACATATAACAAAAAAGACAAGAAAAACGGGCAGTGACAAATCCTTTTAAGGACTTTTCACTGCCCGTCTGTTTTTCAGAATCCCGTTTTCAGAATCCCGTTTTCAAGATTGTGTTTTATGGGATCTGTTTATTATTCAGAATCTTACTGTTTCGAATTCAGTCATTAAGGGCTTTAATTGTTTCTTTCGTCCAAAGCCTTAACAATCGATTCGGTAACAGCCTCGACTTCGCCGGTTCCGTCAAGCCGCGCAAGCTGACCGCGCTGCTCGTATTTTTCGAGAAGCGGAGCGGTTTCCTTTTCATAAACGTCAAGACGTTTGGCAATCGCTTCGGGAGTGTCGTCTGAACGCCCTTCTTCTTCCGCGCGTTTTTTCATGCGCTCGAGCAAAACATCGCGTTCCGCGTCTAAAGCAACCGCGCAGTCCAGTTTGATATCCAGCTGTGAGAGAATCTCGTCAAGTGCTTCCACCTGGGAAGCATTGCGCGGATAGCCGTCGAGAATCCAGCCGTTTTTAGCATCGTCCATGGCAAGACGATCCTTAACAATCTCATTCGTCAGACTGTCGGGAACAAGCTCGCCTTTGTCAATGTAAGCCTGAGCTTCAATGCCGAGAGGCGTCTTATTCTTCAGGTTGTAACGGAAAATATCTCCAGTGGAAATATGAGGGATCCCGTAACGCTGCGAAAGAATCGCGGCCTGGGTTCCCTTTCCTACTCCTTGAGGCCCCATAATCAAAAGACGCATTATGTTTCTCCTTTATCGATATCCGCAAAAAATCAAGCTTGTGCAGAATTCGCTTCTTTGGCAGCAAGCTTGGCAGCCTTCTTGCGTTCTTTGTCAGTCAGTCCGTTGTCGATAAATCCGGTGTACTGGAACTGCTCAGTCTGAGCTTTTGCCTGACGCAGCGTATCCAGTCCGGTTCCGGCGATAATCAGAATCGTGGTTCCTCCGAACGGAAGCTTCGCATTCAGATTAAGAGACATAATCAGAATCGTCGGAAGCAGAGCAACAAACAGAATATAGAATGCGCCGACCGTGTTCAGACGGTTAATTACATAATCGAGATATCTTGCTGTATCCGACCCCGCACGAATGCCGGGAATGAATCCGCCGTACTCCTTCATGTTGTCTGAAATCTCATCCGTATTAAACGTGATGGAAGCATAGAAGAACGTGAAGAATACGATCATTACGGAGTACAAGGAAATGTACCAGACCGACGTACTGCTTACAAGATTCTCATTAATCCACTTCACCCAAGACTGACTCGAGTCTCCGAAACGCGCAATCAGCGTAGGAACAGCCAGAATCGAGGAAGCGAAAATGGGAGGAATAACGCCGGACATATTAATCTTCAGCGGAAGATATGTCGATGTGCCGCCGTACATCTTGCGTCCGATCATTCGGCGAGTGTACTGAACAGGTATGCGACGCTGTGAAAGCTCTACATAAATAACAAATACGAGAATAACGACTATAACGCCAGTTACGATTCCGAATTTTGCCCACTCATGCTCCTGTGCGCCGATCGACCACAGCGACGGCAGGAATCCGGAGCAGATTGACATGAAAATAAGCACCGACATGCCGTTACCGATGCCTTTTTCAGTGATAAGCTCGGACATCCACATGATCAAGCCGGTTCCTCCGGTCATAATCAGAACCATGATAACCATGTTCCATGCGGATGAGTCGGGAATAATGCCCGAACACTGATATCCGAAAAGCGCGCCGCTTCTTGCGGTAACAAGAATCGTGGCGGACTGCATAACAGCCAGACCGATCGTCATATAACGCGTATATTCGGTAAGTTTCGCTTCGCCCGACTGACCTTCCTTGTGGAGCGCCTCAAAATGAGGAATCACGACGCGAAGCAGCTGCACGACAATGGAAGCCGTAATGTACGGCATAATTCCCAATGCGAATATTGACAGCTGAAGCAAAGCGCCACCCGAGAAAAGATTAATCAAACCGAGCATGTCTTCTCCGCCGGCCTGCATTTGCGTTGTGCAGTTTACGACCTGCTTGTAATCGACACCCGGCGTAGGTATATACGATCCAATGCGATAAATAATGACAATAAAGAACACAAACAGGATTTTCTTCCTGAGTTCTTTAGTGCGCAGCGCTTGTATTAGCGTCTTCAATGGAATTCCTCCTTCAGGCTTTCTCTCTCTCTAATCGGGGAAACCCTGATTAAGTCTATAAAAGGGTAAAGACCCTCTCCCGACGGAGTGTTGGAAAAGGGTCTTTACCTTTCAGTTTCAGCGTATCTTTTGTCCGCTCAAATTACTCTGCGGAAACAGAACCGCCCGCTGCTTCAATCTTAGCAACGGCAGAAGCCGAGGCCTTAACACCCTTGAAAGTGTATGAAGCGGTAATCTCGCCGTCGCCGAGAACCTTTACGGGGTATCCCTTGCGAACAGCTCCCTTATTTACCAGATCTTCAACGGTAATCTCGCCGCCCTTGGGGAAAAGTTCCGCAACGGCCGAGAGGTTTACAACCTGATAAACCTTCTTGAACGGATTCTTGAATCCGCGAAGCTTCGGAAGACGCATGTAAAGGGGCAGCTGACCTCCTTCAAAGCCGGGGCGAACCTGGTAACGCGCATGCGTACCCTTCATACCGCGACCTGAAGTCTTGCCTCGCGAACCCTCGCCGCGACCTACGCGCTTGCGGGATTTCTTTGCACCCTCTGCGGGATGCAGATCGTGCATTCGCAAAATCTCTGTATCTGCCATATCAGACCTCCTCAACAGTCACGAGGTGACGAACTCTGTTCGCCATGCCGCGATAAACAGGCGTATCCTCGCGAATTACGGACTGACCGATCTTGTGAAGTCCGAGAGAGTGAACATTAACTTTCTGACGTTCGGTAGAACCGACGAGACCCTTTACCAGAGTAATCTTGATCTTCTTGTCAGCCATCACTCACCGTCCTTCTTAGCGGCAGCTTTTTCTTCGCGTGCTTTGCGGGCTTCGTCAATGCCGATTGCGCGCGCACGGAGAAGCGAGTCGGGTGCTACTTCGTCGAGGCTCAAACCGCGACGTGCAGCAACTTCTTCCGGCTCCTCAAGCTGCTTGAGAGCATCTACAGTAGCGTTAACAGTGTTAAGCGCATTGTCCGACCCCATCGACTTGGTCAGGATGTCGGTAACGCCGGCGCACTCAAGTACTGCGCGAACGGCAGAACCTGCAATTACGCCTGTACCGGGAGCTGCGGGACGCAGCAAAACGGTGCCTGCAGCATCATGACCGATAACGGGATGGGTAATGGTTCCGCGAACGCGGGGAATGCTGAACATGTGCTTCTTGGCGTCCAGCTGCCCCTTTGCAATTGCGGAAGGAACTTCGCGCGATTTGCCGTAACCTACGCCGACGGTTCCGTTGCCGTCTCCGACAACTACGAGAGCAGCAAAGCTCATCGTGCGTCCGCCCTTGTGAGTCTTGGCAACGCGGCGAATCGTAACAACGCGGTCAAGGAGCTCGTCGCCGCGATTTTCTTCGCGACGGCCGCGACGCTCGCCTCGGCGCTCAGAGCGATTGCCGCGACGGCCGCGACGTTCTTCGCCGGCAGGCTGCGTGTTCTGTGCGTCTTCAGCCACTTGGGTTTCCTTTGCTTCGTTCTCGCTCACAGCTGCAAACCTCCCTCGCGGGCACCTTCGGCAACTGCCGCGATGCGTCCATGATATTTGTTACCGCCACGGTCGAAAACAACAGCGGTAATGCCTGCTGCTTTCGCTTTCTCGGCTACCAGTTCGCCGACTTTCTTCGAAGCTTCGGTTTTGGTGCCATCAAAATTCGACAAGTCTGCGAGAGTCGAAGCGCTTACCAAGGTAATTCCTTTGGTGTCGTCAACAACCTGCGCGAACATGTGGCGGTTAGAACGGGTTACGACCAGACGAGGACGCTCGGGAGTGCCGACAACCTTCTTGCGAAGACGGTTGTGACGACGCAAACGAGCAATTTTCTTGCCTTTTCCATAAATCTTGACCGACATTTACTTACCAGCCTTTCCAGCCTTACGCATAATATGCTCGTCGGCATACTTGATACCCTTGCCCTTGTAAGGTTCGGGAGCGCGCAACTTACGGATGTTTGCGGCAACCTGTCCGACAGCCTGCTTGTCAATACCCTTAACAAGAAGCTCGTTCGGATTAACAACCTCGAAAGTAATTCCTTCAGGCGGGTTTACGGAAATCGTGTGCGAGTAACCGAGCGAGAACTCGAGTCCCTTGCCTTTTGCAGCAACGCGATAACCGGTACCGACAATAAGAAGTCGCTTCTCGTATCCCTCATGCACACCCTTAATCTTGGATGCGATAAGAGCACGAGACAGACCGTGGAATGCACGGGTCTGGCGCTGATCGTCGGCAGCATTCACCTGAAGAATGTTCTCGTTGAGTTCAACGGAGATCTTCTCGGGAAGCGTGTAAGAATCGGAACCCTTAGGTCCTTTTACGTTAACGGTATTTCCGTCAATCTTTACTTCTACACCGGCAGGAACGGTGACAGGAAGCTTACCAATATGCGATGTCATAATGTAATGCTCTCCTTTCTCACCATACATAAGCGACGATTTCGCCGCCGATTCCCTTAGCCATGCATTCTTTCTGCGTCATCAGACCCGACGAAGTCGAGATGATGGCGATTCCGAGTCCGCCCAAAGGCATAGGCAGAGCATCGGATTTCGCATAGCGGCGCAAGCCCGGTTTGGAAATACGCTTGATACCCTGGATGGAACGTTCGCCGGAAGGACCGTATTTCAGCGTGACTTCGAGAGTCTGGCCTACTTTAGCTTCCTTTGCGGCAAAATCCTCAATGTAGCCTTCGCGCTTGAGGATATTGGCGATAGACGCCTTAAATTTCGAATACGGCATGTCGACTGTTACGTGCTTTGCCGCACTCGCATTGCGCAGACGCGTAAGCATGTCTGCGATCGGATCTGTCATTGTCATGTGGGCAATTGCCCTTTCTCGCCGTGGTTTCCGCCGCTTGCGATTTCTCAAAGCCGCGGACCTTCAGCGTCGATATTTACCAGCTGGACTTCGTTACGCCGGGCAGCTCGCCGCGGTGAGCCTTCTCACGAAGGCAAATGCGGCAGAGACCGAACTTACGATAGACGGAATGGGGACGGCCGCAAACTTGGCAGCGCGTGTATGCGCGGACTGCAAACTTGGGCTTGGCGGCCGCCTTCGTGCGCAGAGCGGTTTTTGCCATATCAGTTCTCCTTGAATGGGAAGCCGAGCTGCTTAAGAAGCTCAGAAGCCTGTTCATCGTCTCTGGTGGTGGTTACCACAGTGATATCCATACCGCGACGGTGATCAATCGAATCGGGATCAATCTCGTGGAACATGGACTGTTCTGTAAGACCGAAGTTGTAGTTGCCGTTGCCGTCGAACTGCTTGCCGCTGATACCGCGGAAATCGCGGATACGAGGCAGAGCAAGAGTGAGAAGACGGTCGAGGAACTCCCACATGCGATCTCCGCGAAGGGTAACGAAAGCGCCGATAGCCTGTCCTTCGCGCAAGTGGAACTGCGCAACAGACTTCTTAGCCTTTGTAATCTTCGGCTTCTGACCGGTAATGAGAGTCAGATCGCGAACTGCGCCTTCAATAAGCTTGGAATCGCGAGCTGCCGCACCAACGCCCATGGAAACGACAATCTTTTCGATTGAAGGAATCTGCATCGGATTTGCAATGCCGAATTTCTTAGCAACCGCAGGAGCGATTTCTTCTGAATAACGAGTCTTCAGACGCGGCGTTGCCGGCGCTTCGATATTATTCTCCGCCATTACAGCTCCTTTCCTGACTTCTTGGCAATGCGAACGCGAACGCGCTTTACTTTGCCGTCACGTGCTTCTTCCTTAATGATGAAGCCGACTCGCGTAGGTTTGCCCGTTTCAGGGTCAATAACCATGACGTTCGAACGATCGATGGGAGCTTCTGCAGAAACGATTCCCGCCTGCTGTCCCTGCTGTGTCGCGCGGACATGCTTCTTAACGATCTGAACGCCTTCGACGATCAGCTTGTTGTTGGGAAGAACGCGGAGGACTTTTCCTTCCTTGCCGCGATCTTTTCCGCGGATGACCTTGACCTGGTCGCCGGTCTTAATCTTGGCTGCCATAATCAGATCACCTCCGGAGCGAGAGACACGATCTTCATGAAGCGCCTGTCGCGCAATTCACGTCCGACCGGTCCAAAAATACGAGTACCCTTAGGGTCATTTCCGCTGCCGAGAATAACGGCCGCGTTCTCGTCAAACTTGATGTAAGAACCGTCAGCGCGACGATGTTCTTTTACTGTGCGGACGACGACGGCTTTAACGACGTCGCCCTTCTTTACCGACCCGCCGGGAATAGCATCCTTGACGGAGGCAACAATTACGTCGCCGATGCCGGCATAGCGACGCTTCGATCCGCCGAGCACTCGGATAGCCAAAATTTCCTTGGCACCCGTGTTGTCGGCGACGCGAAGCCTTGATTCCTGCTGAATCATAATTCTCCTTAGCCGAGCTGGTCCTCCCCGTACACCGGCGTTTCAGGCGAAAAATGTCTGAAACGCCGGTGTAAGCGGAGCCTTGCCGAACTTATTTTACTTTGCTCGCTCAACGATGTCGGTCAAACGCCAACGCTTCGTCTTGCTCAAAGGTCGAGTCTCCATAATTGTAACAAGATCACCGACATGTGCCTCGTTTTTTTCATCATGAGCCTTAACCTTGCGGTTGCTGCGGACGACCTTTCCATACAGAGGATGAGTCGAACGCTGCTCCAATTCAACCGTGATTGTCTTGTCGGCTGCATCCGACACGACGTAGCCGCGGCGAACTTTACGGAAGTTGCGTTCTTCCTGGTTCTGTTCAGTCATGCTCACTTCTCCTCTGCGTTATCGCCTGCGGGTGCGGTGCTGATGCCCAGTTCGCGTTCGCGCAACACGGTGTACATGCGCGCGATGTCGCGTTTAACAGCCTTCAGGCGAGCTGTGTTTTCGAGCTGACCGGTTGCATGCTGAAAACGAAGGTTGAAAAGTTCTTCCTTCGATTTCTTGAGGGCTTCCTCAATTTCTGCATTGGTCTTCTCGTTGAGATTCTTGATCGAGTAATCAGCAGTACCGACTGTCATCAGTTGTCACCACCTTCACGGGAGATGATCCTGCACTTCATCGGAAGCTTGTCGATTGCGCGGCGAAGTGCCTCGCGAGCGACTTCCTCAGAAACGCCGGAAATCTCGAACATAACACGACCCGGTCGTACATTGGCAACCCAGAATTCGGGCGCACCCTTACCGGAACCCATTCGAGCTCCGAGAGCGTGCTTTGTCAAAGGACGATCAGGGAATATTGTAATCCAAACACGACCGCCGCGCTTGATGTAACGGGTCATTGCGATACGAGCCGCTTCAATCTGGCGATTTGTGATATAGGCGGGCGCAAGAGACTGGATACCGAAATCACCGAATGCGATTTCGTTTCCGCCTTTGGACATTCCGCGACGCACCGGACGGTGCTGCTTGCGGTATTTGACCCTCTTAGGAATAAGCATCAGGTCACTCCTTTACTTCCGTCTGCTCTGCTGCTGGAGCATTCTGCGCAGCAGATGCCGCATTCTTCTGTTCAGCGTTCTTCTGCGCAGCTGCGGAACGGTTGCCGCGACGAGAACGGCGATCATTGGAACGGCGAGAACGGCTGTTGGACTGAGCCTGCTGTTTCTCGAATTCCTGCTCGGTCATGTCGCCCTTGTAAATCCATACCTTAACGCCGATACGACCGTAAGTGGTATGAGCTTCAAAGAAGCCGTAATCGATCAGAGCGCGGAGAGTCTGAAGCGGAACGCGACCCTCGCGATAGAACTCCGAACGGCTCATTTCAGCGCCGCCGAGACGACCTGAGAGCTTAATACGGATACCTTTTGCGCCGGCGCGCATTGCGTCCTGCTGCGCTTTGCGCATTGCACGACGGAATGTAACGCGGTTTGTCAGCTGCTCGGCAATGGACTGAGCAACAAGCTGAGAATCGATGGCAGCATTCTTCACCTCAAAAATGTTGAGCTGAATCTGCTTGCCGGTCAGTTTCTCGAGCTTTGCACGAACGCGGTCGGCTTCTGCTCCGCGACGACCGATGACAACACCCGGACGCGCAGTGTGGATATCCACGCGAACGCGATCGCGAGTACGCTCGATAACAACGCGAGAAACACCCGCGCGCTCGAAGTCTTTGTTGATGGTCTTGCGGATCTTATCGTCTTCCAAAACGAAGTCTGCGTAAGTTTCGCCCTTCTTCGTGGAATCCGAATACCACTTGCTGCGGTGCTGTTCCGTGATACCGAGGCGGTAACCGAACGGGTTAATCTTTTGTCCCATTAGCGGACCCCTTCCTTATCAGCGACAACGACCGTAATGTGGCTGGTGCGCTTGTTGATTCTTCCGGCGCGTCCCTGTGCGCGCGCACGGAAACGCTTGAGGGTTACGCCCTCGTCAACGAAAGTTTCGCTGATAACCAAATCATTCTCACGGAACGGTTTGTTTGCAGCCTCAGCCTTAACGCGGGCATTTGCAATCGCGCTGTTAAGAACCTTCAATACGGGTGCTGAAGCGTCCTGAGGTGCAAACTTCAAAATAGTTACGGCTTCGGTCGCCTGCTTGCCTCGGATGAGGTCGACGACGCGGCGAGCCTTGCGCGGCGTCACGCGAACGTGACGGGCAATTGCTTTAGCTTCCATGTGTCTATACTCTCCTGCCTTTAGCGGCGTGCCTTTTTATCATCTTTCACATGCCCCTTGAAAGTACGCGTGGGAGCGAACTCTCCGAGCTTGTGACCGACCATTGCTTCGGTTACGAATACCGGAACGTGCTTACGTCCGTCGTGAACAGCGAAGGTGTGACCGATGAAATCGGGTGTAATCATTGAACGGCGGGACCATGTCTTAATGACATTATGCGTTCCCTTTTCGTTCTGCTCGTCGACCTTCTTCATAAGGTGGGCGTCGACAAATGGGCCCTTCTTGATGCTACGAGTCATCTCGACACTACTTCCTTACTTGCGGTTCTTACCGTTCGGACGGCGACGAACAATCATCTTATTCGAAGCCTTCTTCGGACGACGGGTACGTACTTCACCCTTACCCCACGGCGATACAGGCGGCTTTCCGCCGCGTGTACGACCTCCGTGCGGATGATCGACAGGATTCATGGATTCACCGCGAGTAATCGGGCGGTGTCCCTTCCAGCGTGCGCGACCGGCCTTACCGAGCTCGATATTCGCATGCTCGGAATTGCCTACTTCGCCGACTGTTGCGCGGCAGCGTGCGTCAACGTTGCGGATTTCACCTGACGGCATGCGAAGCTGAGCATACGCGCCGTCTTTCGCAACGAGCTGTACGGATGTTCCGGCAGAACGCGCGATCTTAGCTCCGCCCAAAGGACGAAGTTCGATTGCGTGAACAACGGTACCCGTAGGAATGTTACGCAAAGGCAGGTTGTTTCCGGGCTTGATATCAGCCTGGGCGCCTGTTTCGATAACATCTCCCTGCTTTACGCCGAGCGGAGCGATAATGTAACGCTTCTCGCCGTCTGCGTAGTGAAGCAGAGCAATACGTGCGGAACGGTTGGGATCATATTCGATGTGAGCAACTTTTGCAGGTACTCCGTCTTTATCCCAGCGCTTGAAATCAATCAGACGATACTGACGCTTGTGACCGCCTCCGCGATGGCGGCTGGTGATGCGACCGTAGGAGTTGCGTCCGCCGGTCTTTGAGAGTTTGCGTAAAAGCGACTTCTCAGGAGTTGCGCGCGTAAGTTCGGAAAAATCCGAAACAGAAGCGTTGCGGCGTCCTGCAGTTGTCGGCTTGTATGTGCGGATAGCCATAATTTAGTTCCTAACTTTCTCGGCTAGCCTTCAGCTGCCAAAGATGTCGATTGTCTGACCCTCGGCAACGGTAACAATTGCGCGCTTCTGATTAACGCGGCGACCGTAGCCTGTGCGGGTGCGCTTGCGCTTGCCTGCACGGTTGAGAGTGTTAACATTCGTCACTTTGACTTTGAAGATCTCCTCGATTGCCTGCTTGATCTGTACCTTGTTTGCCGAAGGGTCTACAACGAAAGTGTACTGACCGCGATCGGAATTGGCATAGCTCTTTTCAGAGACAACCGGCTTGATAATAATGTCATATGCGGGCTTGTGTACAGCGACCATAAAAATCAGGCCTCCTCAGTCTTGTTAAGGAAAGCATCAAGACCTTCCTTGGTGAAGACAACATCCTCAGCAGTAACAACATCATAAGTGTTGAGCTGATCTGCAAAAAGGACATGCACATAGGACAGGTTTCGAACGGAAAGCCACTCGTTAATGTTGTCGCGAGAAACCACAACAGTAGTAAAACGCTCGCCTGCAACTGCTGCAAGAGCTGCTTTCGCGGTCTTTGTGGAAGGATTCTCTGCAACGCCGAGATCCACAACGTGAATACGTCCGGCGTTGTTGCGATCCGAAAGAACGTAACGGAGCGCTGCTGCCTTCATCTTCTTGGGTGTGCGCTGCGAGTAGTCGCGCGGAACAGGTCCGTGAACTACAGCGCCGCCTGCAAACTGAGGAGCGCGGATCGAACCCTGGCGAGCGCGTCCCGTACCCTTCTGCTTCCAAGGCTTCTTGCCGCCTCCCGAGATGCGGGCGCGGTTTTTTACAGCGTGCGTACCCTGACGGCGGGCAGCGAGCTGAGCGATAACAACCTGGTGTACCAAAGGAACGCGGGCTGCGACTTCTTCCTTCGAGTATCCGAAGATTTCTTCGGGAACTTCGACGGTATCAGCCTTTGCACCCTTGGCATCGGTTACATTCAATGTGAGATTTGCCATTTATATCATGCTCCCTTCACAGCCGTGCGAACGAGAACAAGTCCGCCCTTAGGTCCGGGCAAAGCACCCTTAATGGCGAGAATACCGTTCTCAACGTCGGAAGATACGACTTTGAGATTCAAAACGGTATTAGTGTCATGACCCATACGGCCGGCCATGCGCTTGCCCTTAAGAATACGGCTCGGAGTAGCGCATGCGCCTACAGAGCCGGGGCGGCGTTCATTCTTGTGCGAACCGTGAGTACGACGATAGGATGCAAAACCCCAGCGCTTGATAGTACCCGCAAATCCTTTACCTTTTGTGGTGCCTGTAACATCTACAACTGCACCGTCGGCAAAAAGTTCTGCGGTAAGTTCCTGTCCGGGCTGATATTCAGCAGCATCCTCAGTGCGAACCTCTACGAGGTGACGGCGAGGAGTAACGCCGGCTTTTGCGAAATGACCCGCGAGAGGCTTGGTTACCTTCTTGGGATCAATCTGACCGTAACCGATCTGAACAGCCGTGTAACCGTCAGTTTCGTCGGTCTTAACCGCAGTAACAATGTTTGTAGAGACATCTACGAGAGTAACGGGGACAAAAATACCGTTCTCATCCCAAACCTGAGACATGCCGAGCTTCTTACCCAGCAGTGCAGTGCGTTTATTTTGAGCAGTCATTTATTTCCCCTCCCCTCACAGCTTGATCTCAATGTTGACATCTGCAGGCAAATCAAGACGCATCAGAGAGTCCACAGCCTTAGGAGTAGGATCAATGATGTCAATAAGGCGCTTGTGTGTGCGCATCTCGAAATGCTCGCGAGAATCCTTATACTTATGAGGAGAACGAATAACACAAAATACGTTCTTCTCAGTGGGAAGAGGAACGGGGCCGACCACTGTCGCGCCCGCGTTCTTGACCGTTTCGACAATTTTCTTTGCCGACTGGTCAATGACCTCATGGTCATAGGACTTTAGCCTGATGCGGATTTTCTGTCCCGCCATTGCCGTCCGCCCTTTCTTGCGATCGATTCTAATTCCAACCTGCGTCCGGCACCAGACAGACTTCGCCGCCGAAAAAGCGCGAAGCCACATCAGTGCATACTCACGACATTTGTCGCGTTATGCTCGCTATTAATATAGAAATTTGCGAACCTTAAACAGGTAACTTATATATTAAAGCACAAGGAAGGAATAAATCCAAGTGCGTGTCGCTTCTTCTATGAAAACGCTGCCAATATCACGCTGACAAACAATCGCAGAAATATGCAAAGAATATTCAAATTATATTCAAAGAACTGCAAAATCTGAGAAGAATAATCAAAAACAAAACAGGGAAAAACAAAAAGAGGAAATACAAATCCTAAAAAAGCGATCCCTGAACAAATTCAGCTTCAGGCTTATCTGCAGGATTGTCAGCGCCGCCTGTCTGACCGACTTCAAAATCACTGCCGGAAAAACGGGAAAATGCCGAAAATGCTTCCTGGCTGATATTCGACAATTCCAAGAAACCGCCGCCGGCAGACAAAAGCCTCTCCGCCTGCGCAGACAGCGAGCGAAGCGCAGAATCCGATTCGACTGCCTGCTGAGATATTCCGCAAGCCTTCGGAGAAATGCCCAAAAGATACAGACCGGAAAGCTTTTGCACGCGGGAAAGCGCCACATACCCCATCCCGGGTGCGAAAGTGCGCGACAAATCCATTACGGCACAGTCAAGCGTCATGCCCTGAGACTTATGAACCGTAATCGCCCATGCAAGCCGCAGCGGCACTTGAGAAACGGAAGCCAGCACGGTTTCGCCCTCGGTTATCTGCCAATCGGCAGGCTTTACCGTCATAACATTTCCGTTTTCAAACTCGACAAGCGGCCAGCCGCCTTTGCTTTCAGGCAGAAAATCGACAACGCGGCCGAGAGAGCCGTTCACGTATCTGCGATTCGGGTCATTGCGCAAAGCCATAACATTTGCGCCTTTTTTAAGCGCAAGCCGCTTTTCGGCGAGCATGCTGCTGCAGAGCCGCTTAACAAGATTTGCCGGACCGATCTCCTGAGCCTCGAAATAATGCAGTTCTTCGTTAATTTGCGCCAGACGCGCGCTGTTCAGCCTGTCCGCCTGCGCGTTTACAGGGAAAAGGCAGACTGCAGCCGAATCTTCCGCAGGCCGCGCATTCTTTCTTTCGGACAGAATCTGATAGTCGCCGTCTCCAGCTTCGCCGGAACGGATATTTGTAAGGATTTGCAACAGTCTGCCGTCATCCTGACGATGCTGTTCCGTCAGATAACATATGACCGGGTTCAGATTATCCCATGCGAAAGATTCGATGACGAATCCGTCGGGATTCCGCCCTTTCTCCGCATATTTTTTATACTCTGCGACTGCTTCGGGATTAAATTCGAACATTGCTGCCGTTTTCGAAGGAGAACTGACGGGCGGAAGCTGAAAAAAATCTCCGGAAATAACGACCTGCAAGCCGCCGAAAGGTCTGTCGTCACGTCGAAGAGCGCGGCAAACGCGGTCGGCCATATCAAATGTCTGAGCCGGAAGCATGGAAATTTCGTCAATAACAAGCACATCGGCGGATTTGATTGCTTTGCGGCGACGGGTTCTGATGCGCTTAAGCATGTCGTCAGTTAAAACGCGCGAAACGCCGATCCCCGACCAGGAATGAATCGTCTGACCGTTTACATGCGTGGAGGCAATGCCTGTGGAAGCCGTAACCGCAACGTTTTTCCCGGCTTGACGCGCGGCAGAAATAAACTGATTTAAGACATGCGTTTTGCCGGCGCCGGGAGCTCCGGTCAAAAACACGGATACGCCGGTTTCTAATATTGCCAGTGCGTCAGTCTGTTTCATCAGCTTTTTTCACTGCAGGCTTTGCGGTGCTTTTACAATGCTCCGAGCGGATGTCCGTTCTTTTCATAAATACGCAGAAGGCTTGTCTTTTCAACATTTTCCGCTCCCGCTTTTGAAGCCGCCTCGTCAGGACCGGGAAGCGGAGCGAAAAACATGTCGCGATAGTAACGCAGTTCGTCGGCCGATTCGATAATATCCGCAAGAGCGCGATGCCCTCCGTGTTTTGCGGGACGGTTGAGGAAAGCATGAGGATACCAGCGGCGGGCAAGCTCTTTAATCGTGCTCACGTCAATAACGCGATAGTGCAGAAGCGCGGTCACATTCGGCATATAACGGTCGAGGAATTTTTTGTCGGAATGAATGGAATTGCCGGCCAGATGCGCTTTGCCGTTTTCGGGCAGAAAACGTTTTACGTACTCGATAATTTCTTTTTCTGCGGTTTTATAATCGACTGCATTCTGCCATTCATCGACAAGACCTGAAGAAGTATGCATATTGCGCACAAAATCGTTCATATGATTGACGGCCGCGTCGCTCGGTTTGATAATAATGTCAAAACCGTCGTCAAGAACGTTAAAATTAAAGTCGGTGGGAACCACTGAAACTTCGCACAATTCGTCGTGTTCGACATCCAAACCGGTCATTTCGCAGTCAACCCAGATAAGCCTGGATTCTTCGGGACTGAAAACGGCTTCATCCTTCATTTTTCCGACCTTTCGATTCGCACGATTCGATTTGTACAAATCCAATCCTAAACCAAGACACGAACGTGACAAAAATTTGAGCGAAAATCAACGCAAAGCCCGCACTTCCGCCGCAGACCGCACTAAGAGCTGCCGCATGATGCCCGCCATGCCTGAAGCATAACCTGAAGCATAACTCAGAGTACAGACCGCACGGACGGATAAGCCCGATTATTGTCTGCTGCATATTCGAAAATAAATAAACACAAAGCGCAAAAATCGGGAGCGTCAAAATGAGCAATGCAGAGAACGACAAAGCGGCGGCAATAAACAATACGGCAATAGACAAAGCTTCGATAATCAATGCTGCCGACTGGTGGAAGCAGGCTGTAATATATCAGATCTACCCGCGCTCTTTCAAAGACACGACCGGCAGCGGAGTCGGAGATTTGCGCGGAATTATCGAGAAAATCGATTATATTAAATCACTGAACGCAGACGCGCTGTGGCTGAATCCTTTCTACCCGTCCGCGCTGGCCGACGGCGGATATGACGTGATCGACTACCGCAACGTAGACCCGAGACTGGGAACGCTGGAAGATTTTGATCTGCTTGTCGAAAAAGTTCATGAAGCCGGGATGAAAATCATTGTCGATATTGTGCCGAACCATACTTCGATTTTGCATGAAATGTTCCAAAAAGCGCTTAAAGCAGCTCCCGGTTCGCCCGAACGCGACATGTATATTTTCAGGGACGGACGCGGTCCGAACGGCGAACTTCCGCCGACTACTTGGGAGTCGGTTTTCGGAGAACCGGCTTGGGAGCGCGTGGCGGACGGTCAGTGGTATCTGCATATTTTCGCAAAAGAACAGCCCGATTTGAATTGGGATAATGAAAAAGTACGCAGAGATTTCGAGAAAACGTTGAGATTCTGGGCAGATCGCGGAGCAGACGGATTCAGAATCGACGTAGCGCACGGACTGACCAAAGATTTGAATCGCCCCTTCGAAGAGTTGGAAGAGAAAAAAATCCTGCGGTTCGAATGCATGCCGACCGACGGAAACGATCCGATTTGGGACAGAGATGCGACGCACGAAATATACAAAGAATGGCGAAAAATATTCAATGAATACGATCCGCCGCTTTTTGCGGTTGCCGAATCAAGCGGACACAGCAGCAGACTGCATTTGTATGCCCGCAAAGACGAACTCGGACAGACATTCAATTTCGAATTTGCAGCCTGCAATTGGGTGCGCAGTCAGTTTCATGCCGCGATTAAGCACGGGATTCAGACCGCTGAAGATTCGCAGAGCAGCACGACTTGGGTTATGAGCAACCATGACACGATAAGGCATGCAACCCGTTATGCGCTGCCGCAGATTGAAACGGCGGGATATCACGGAATCGCTGATGACTGGCTTCTGCGCGACGGAAAAACCTATATCGAAGACCGCGAGAAAGGCTCAAAAAGAGCCAGAGCAGCTTTGATGATCGAAATGGCTCTTCCGGGGTCTGCTTATATTTATCAGGGCGAAGAGCTGGGATTGTTTGAGGTTGCCGACATTCCTTGGGATGAACTTGAAGATCCGAATGCCCGGAGAACCTCGCGAAGCTCGTCGATAAAAGGAAGGGACGGCTGCCGAGTGCCGCTTCCGTGGACAGCCGACAGCAGGGGGTCTTACGGTTTTTCGCCTGAATTTGCGCGCAATGAAACTGCAGTCAATGAAACTGATGACCAGCGCAAAAAACCTTGTGCGAAACCGCATTTGAGACAGCCCGGCTGGTTTGCAGATTACGCTGCTGACATACAGGATCGCGACAGCGGTTCTATGCTGAATTTTTACAGAAAAACCCTTGATCTGCGCCGAAAATTAAATACGTCCGATCTGAGCTTGGAATGGACCGAAGACGATTGCGAAAGCGATTCTTTCGACGGAGCTGAAGGAAATAAGGGCGGGGTGCTTGCTTTCAGACGCGCAAACGGATGGACATGCATAACAAATTTCAGTGCGAAGAGCGCAAAACTGCCCGAGGGAAAAATCGTGCTTGTTTCTTCGCCGCTTGCGGATGACAGGCTTTTGCCGCAAGACTGCTGCGCTTGGATAATCGAAGAAAAATGAATGCGCAAGCTGACCGAATTGCGAAAATTTTACGGCGATAAGGTAGAATTTTATTATGACAAAAGCAATTATTCACACATCAGAAGGCGATATAAAAGTTGATCTTTTTGACGACAAAGCGCCTTTCACAGTATCCAATTTCGTGAAACTTGCAACAGGAAAGCAGCAATGGACAGATCCCGTAACAGGCGAGCCGACAACGGAACCGCTTTACAACGGAACTGTTTTTCACCGCATCATCAAAGATTTCATGATTCAGGGCGGGGATCCCGCAGGAAACGGCACAGGCGGCCCCGGATACATGTTTGATGACGAAATCGACCCTGAACTGACTTTCGACAAGCCTTATCTTTTAGCTATGGCAAACGCGGGAAAACACAGAGATCCCGCTACAGGCGAAATTCGCGGAACAAACGGCTCGCAGTTCTTCATCACAACCGTGAACACTTCATGGCTTAACGGAAATCATACGATTTTCGGAGAAGTAACCGACGAAGAATCGCAAAAAATCGTTAAGAAAATAGAGTCTGTCGAAACAGATCGCTCAGACGCTCCCGTAGAACCTGTAATGATTGAGACAATCGAAATTCTTAACTGACACCGCATAAAGCGAATATAAAAAGAATAATAAAATATCTCCCGTCCAGTTCATATGAATTGTGCGGGAGATATTTATTTCGACTCGATATTACTGTTCGATATTACGGCCGTCTTTTTGTTTTTTGCTCACAAAACCTGTTTCACTCGTGGAAACCGGAGTAATTGGGAGCTTCCTTTGTCATTACGATGTCGTGAGGATGCGATTCGCGCAAACCTGCTGCCGTAATGCGGATAAACTTGCCGTTTTCCTTCAGCTCGGAAATAGTGCGAGCGCCAGTATAGAACATTGTCTGGTGAAGTCCGCCGACAAGTTCGTACAGAACGTAGTTAAGCGGTCCGCGATACGGAACTTCGCCTTCGACGCCTTCGGGAACGACCTTGTCATTGCTTGTGACGTCAGCCTGGAAATAGCGATCTTTGGAATAGCTTTTCTTTCCGCGAGGCGCCATCGCGCCTAACGAGCCCATTCCGCGATAAACCTTGTACTGTTTGCCGTGCAGCAGAACTTTCTCGCCGGGTGCCTCTTCAGTTCCCGCAAGCAGTCCTCCGAGCATAACGGAATCTGCGCCCGCGACAATAGCTTTCGCAATATCGCCGGAATAGTGGATTCCTCCGTCTGCGATAAGCGGAACTCCGGCAGCGCGGCAGGCAAGAGAAGCGTCGTAAACTGCGGTCAGCTGAGGAACGCCTACGCCCGCAACAACGCGCGTAGTGCAAATCGAACCGGGTCCGACTCCGACTTTAACAGCGTCAACGCCGGCATCGATAAGAGCCTGAGCGCCTTCGCGAGTCGCAATGTTTCCGCCGATAATCTGCACTCCTGAGAATGCGGGGTCAGCCTTAAGACGCTGAATCATTTCAAGCATAAGTTTTGCGTGACCGTGCGCGGTATCTACTACAAGAGCGTCGACGCCGGCTTCCATCAAAGCAGAACAGCGCTGCCAAGCGTCGCCGAAGAATCCCACGGCAGCCGCTACGCGCAAACGTCCCTGCTCGTCCTTAGTGGCGTCAGGATACTGCTCGGTTTTAACAAAATCTTTTACGGTGATAAGACCTGCAAGCTTGCCGTCTTCGTCAACCAGCGGGAGCTTCTCAACCTTGTGTGCGGCAAGAAGCTTGTGCGCGTCTTCCTTGGATATGTTTGCAGGACCGGTTACAAGCCCTTCTTTTGTCATAACATCGCTTACGCGCAGGCGATCGTAATCTTCCGAGTTGACAAAACGCATGTCGCGGTTAGTTATGATACCTACAAGGCGATCCTCGCTGTCCACGACCGGAAGACCGGATACGTGATAAGCCGCGCAAAGACGATCCAAATCCGTAAGAGTCGCGTCCGGCGGAACGGTTAAAGGATCGGAAATCATGCCGGATTCGGAACGCTTTACGATATCGACCT
Source organism: uncultured Actinomycetes bacterium (assembly GCA_900314875.1). GTDB lineage: Bacteria > Actinomycetota > Actinomycetes > Actinomycetales > Bifidobacteriaceae > RUG039. Next base: position 34,477 of record OMWX01000005.1, read on the forward strand.
GATTAGCCTGATCCTCAATGCTCAGATTTCGGTGGAGAACACCGATACCGCCGTTGCGCGCCATGGCAATAGCCATCTGAGATTCCGTTACGGTGTCCATCGCAGCGGAAACAACCGGAGACTTCAAAGTAATCTCGCGGGTCAGACGCGTGGTCGTATCGACTTGTGAAGGAATTACATCAGATTCATTCGGCAGCAGCAGAACGTCGTCATAAGCAAGTCCGAGCTTCTGAAACGGTGCCGGAAGAGGTTTGTATGCGGAATCGTCCGCCATTGTTGTTGAAGCCATATCCTAACTTTAGAAAGAAGTAGAGACTAATACAAGACCATGCTGTCAGAATGCTGTTTTGCGCACATTTTTGTACCTTTTTGCACACAGTAAAAATCTTATTCCTGATTTCTTGCAGACAAATCGGCAATCGGTATGCGCGATTTTACAGCAAATGCTATATTGACGGGAACCGATATGAGAGCCATAATCAGAACGCATATTCCGAAAAATTTCCTGTCCGCGTCAAGATTTGCGACAGAAACAAAGCCGGCTGCAAATGCAAGAGCGGTTTTAATCATCCACAGAACGAAGAATCCCGCAATAAATTCCGTGCCGCGTTTCTTCATTTTTTCAAGCAGAATAACAGTCAGCGGCATTCCGGCGCTGAAAATCATCATTGTGCCCCATGCGCAAAGAACCGTCATATGCACAGTATTTGCAAAGCCGGAATTTGCAATATCAGAGTCCGCAATGCCCGCCGTCCCAATACTGCGGCATATCGATTTGCCGGCAATCGCAAGAACAGCAGCCGCAACAGTTATGAGAATCGCCGCTGCAAACAGAGATTTTTTCATTGCTGCCGCAAAAGGATTTTCTGTTTCACTTTTTTTAAAACTGTTTTCACAGCGATTTTCCGAACGATTATCCTGCTGATTTTTCACAGAATTATTCAAAACCATTTTCCAGAGAGCTTTCCGTGAGTTGATTTTGCCTTATTTCTTTTTTCTTCACAATATAAGGGTGCAGCGTTAAAAATGACAAAAGCGCGGCAAGAACGGCCACGGCAGCCGCAACATATCGGAATTTAAAGAAAAGCGTCATAACAGAGCCGAAAGATATAAGAGCCGCCCATCCCCATAAAATCAGCACGGCCCCGGGAACGCTGTGTCCTATTCGCAGCATGCGGTGATGCAAATGCATTCGATCCGGATGCATGGGAGACTGTCCTTTGGCAAGGCGGCGCACAATAGCCATAATCATATCCAAAAACGGCAGAAAAAGAACCAGCACAGGCAGCAGAACCGGCATAAACACAGGAAGATAAAGACTTGCATGAACGGTATTGGGGTCGATATGTCCGGTCATGATAATCGAAGCGCATGTAATCAGATATCCCAAAAGCATTGAGCCGGAATCGCCCATAAACAATCTCGCCGGATTCCAATTGTGAAAAAGAAATCCGATGCAAAGACCGACCAGAACAACGTCGATAAGCGTAGTAACCGAAGCATAGCTTGGCGATGTGCGCGAAGTCATATAAGAGTATGTGCCGAATGCTATGCCGCCTATCGCAACAATACCTGAAGCAAGCCCGTCCAGCCCGTCTACAAAATTCACTGCATTAATTGATATAACCATCAAAACAGAGACGACGGTCATCGAAATGCCCGCTGATGCTCCTATAAGAGAGCCGAACGGCAGCGAAACGACCTGAATCCCGTTAAGCGACACGTACACCGAGATGAGAAGCTGCCCGGAAAGTTTGAGCATCCAGTCCAAATCCCATATGTCGTCGCATACGCCCAGCAGACAGATTGCCGCAGCTCCTGCCATAATCGCATAAGGCTGGCGGCTGTCCCTGAAAAGCGACGAGAGAAAGTCAGTGCGGCTTGCGAAAATCATTGCGACGAAGAATCCCAAAAGCATTCCTACTCCTCCCATGCGGGCAGTAGGAACTTTATGCACATCACGTTTGCGCACCTGTCCGACGGCGCCCATGCGCACTGCGGCGCGGCGGATCATCGGAGTAAAAAGCCACACGGACGCGCAGGCGACGAGCAGCAGCAAAATGTATATTTTCACGATTCGGTTACCTTATTTGTTTTTCGCGAAATATTTCGCGAGATTTTGCAGGTTTCCCGCGAGAACAGCGCGAGATCAGCGCGAGATCAGCAGTTTCGAGCAGCCTGCAGAACAGAATAAATTCTTTCCTTTTCAATCGCGCCTTCCCGAATAATCTTAATACCCGACCGGGAATTGCCGTCGCTTGCGATGACTGTGCTTGCGACTGTGCCTTCAGGAGGGTTTGCACGAGACCCTGCTTGAGAGGCTGCAGCAGCAGAAGCATCGGCACAATATGCAACAGAGCACTCATCAGAACACTCAGCAGAGCACTCATCAGAAAACTCATCAGAAAACTCATCGCGAGAAAATTCCGGAGAATAAAGATAAAGGCTTACTTTATCGCCGAAATATTTAACCGCCTGCCCGATATTTTCAGCGCAATCGCAACCGGAAATATTTGCGCTCGAAGCCGCAAGAGGTCCTGTAATTTTCAGAAGCTCAGTCAGTGCGGGAAAATCAGGCACGCGCACGGCCTGCGTGCAAACATTTGATTCTTCATTCGCCGGGTTGTCCGCTTTTTTCAGCGTTTCTAATTCGCAGCCGCTTTCCGCAGTCAAAACGGGAGAAAAAGGACCGGGAAGAAATGCTTCGCAAAGAGGTTTCAAGACTTGCGGAATGTGCAATTTCGCCGTTTCAGCATCCTCAATTGAAGCCAAAAGCACCTGCAAAGCTTTGTTTTTCGGACGTTTTTTCGCCTCGTAAAGTTTTTCTATTGCCGCCGAATCAAACGGATTGCAAACTATTCCCAGAACCGTGTCGGTAGGAATGACAACCAATTCCCCGGCTTTAATCAACTTTGCTGCTTCAGCCAAAGAATCGTCGCTGATGCAAGCTGTTGCCGACTCTGCACGGCGCAGTCCGGCTTCGCACGATTGAACGCCGTTCAATTCAGCTCCGCTCTCTTTGCGTTCCATTTACTCAGATTCCTTATGCATTTAATTTCCGTTTAATTCGCAGAGAAATACATGCTGCCGATCACTCAGAATATGCAGATAATGCAGATTTTGCAGATTTTTGCCCGAAATGCATTATCGGCTGACGCATACCCGCATTGCCTTGCATTGCCCGTTTCACTCTGCATTGCATTGCCAGCATTGCCGGCATTGCCGGCATTGCCGGCATTGTCGAAACATCTGTTCAACGCATCATTGAAATCGCGCCGAAAATAAGCAGCTGGGCAGGATAAAGCACATAGAAAATTTTCGGCACAATACTGTGCTTCCATCCTTTTTCTCCGTTTTCCCAATGCAGAATCATCACTCCCAGCGCGGGCGCGACAAAGGCAAGGGCTCCCACTGCCGCCGCAGAAAGCATTACAGTGTTTTCCGCGCGTTTTTTCTGCGAAAAAATCAGAATAAGCGCAAAAATAATCAGCCCTATGGGAACCGCTCCGGCACGCTGACCGATTCTCAAAACCCAAATCCAGACTGCAGCCGAGAAAACAAGCATAACTCTGATAATGTTTGCAGTCGCGTATGTCGTTTTCATGTTCGGACCGTTCCACGGCATTCTCGTTCGATTCTCTTCTGAAGGGAGCATTCTGAGAATGCACAGGACTGCCGCTCCGACTGCCAGAGCCCACACGGGATTCTGCGAATCAAAATATAAGTATTTTCCGCCGGTTGCCATATTGTACGGAATTTCGCTTGCTATGGCCAGCAAAAACAGGTCGATTACATACCTGCGGCGGCTTGAAGCATGATACAGCGCATTAACTGTCATCCATGCGTAAAGAGGTGCGGAAATCCAGGAAATCGCTTCCGTCAAAAGCGCATACGTCAATTGAGACATGTCTGCAGAATCGTATCCCGAACTGCTTTGCAGAAAACATGTTGACAATGTGCCGAATAAAAGCAAAATCGCTGCAATAACCTTTATTTTCAACAGACTCAGACCGCGCACTTTGCTTTTTTTGGGATTGGCGTATTCCATACTTTGCTTTCCGTGTTCTTCCGTGTTTTCGCTGTCGATTTAACTTATATCAGTCTATCTGAAGATATTTCAGCAATTCATCGTAATCGGCTCCCGCGCACGAAACAACCGCATCGGGGTGCACTTCGGGAGAATTCTGCGGCGAAACACCCGTAAGGAAATAAAATGCGTCAATGCCGGCATTTTTCGCTCCGTCTATATCGCAAACGGGATCATTTCCGACCATAAGCACGCTGTTCTTATCGCAGCCGAGCTTTTCTGCCGCATAATCGTAGAATTTCGCTGACGGTTTCTTCCATCCGAATTCTGACGATATGAATATATGCTCGAATTCTTTATCCAGTCCGACGGCTTCGATTTCCGGAACCGTAAACAGCGTCTGCGCATTTGAAAGAAGAACTATCTGTCTGCCTGAATCTTTGACTTTTCTAAGCATTTCAACCGTGCCGGGATAGAGATTCATGAATTTCCTCGAAGCGTCTCGAAAAACGCGCGCAGCTTCAGCAGCAAGCTTATCGTCGGATTGAATTCCCTTATTTGCGAACGCTTCTTTGTAAAGCTTCGCAATATCATATTCAGATTCTTCTTTGTTGAAACCCTGCGCATTTATCAGCTTAGATTCAGCTTTATCCCAAAAGATTTTCAGTTCTTTGACATCTTCGTATTCCGCACCGTTTTCTGCCAGGAATTTTCGCAAAACTTCCCATGTCGCATCGCTTTCTTCATCGGTTGCGATATCCAAGAGAGTACCATACAAATCAAAGAAAACGTGAGTGTAATTTTTGTTGTCCGCCATTGTTTCCTCCTTCAAAATACATAATACCGCGACCGCCGGTTACAGCGGTCGCGGTATTATGAATCATTGTTATTTGCGCGATTCGAATCTGTTCCTGTCAGCCCTTGACCGAGCCGGACATAGAATCTTCATAGAAATGCTGCATGATTATGAACAGTATTGCGATCGGAACCGATACGCATACTGCGGCAGCTGCAAATCTCGCATACCAGTCGTTAATGTACTCTTTCTGAAGCATTTGCCACAGTCCGAGAGACACAGTGTAGTTTTCCTGAGTGCGGCATATTGCTTTCGCAAGAACAAAGTCAAGCCACGGAGCCAGAAAGCTGGTAATTGCCTGATATACAATCATGGGCTTGCAGATAGGAATAATAATCTTCGTAAATACCTGCCATTTTGTGCAGCCGTCAAGGTATGCAGCTTCATCAAGAGAATTGGGAATCGTATCCATGTATCCCTTCATCATGTAGAACTGCAGACCGGAGCCGGCCGAATATACGATAATCAGAGCCAGCGTTACTGTAGATGACTGAGTCAGACCCATCGCTTTAAGAATGAAGTAGATTGCTACTACCGACATGATTCCCGGGAACATTCCGAGAATCAGAGCGACGTTCATAAACATCTTTCTGAAGCGGAAACGCAGACGGCTCATGCAGAATGCGGTCGCTAGCACGAAGAACAGCGAGATAATGCACACGAAAACTGACACAATCAGCGTTCTTGCATACATGCTCCTGAAATTCATAACGTTTGTTTTTGTAAACAAATCCGTGTAATTGTCGAAAGTATATTCTTCAGGGAAGAATGTCGACTGATAAGGAGCCGTGTTCTTATTTAATGATTCGGCAACAATCCAAACTATGGGAACAAGCCAGATAACGCCCAGAACGCTCAGAAAAATGTATGTTATTACATCTCCTGTAATGCGGCGAATTTTCTGGTTTTTCATGCCCTTCGCTTTTTCTTCAAGCTCGGCAGTTTCATTTGCTTTGCTGCTCATCGGTAGCCTCCCTCGTTCTTATACGAACCGGATGAACGGTAAGTAATCAGCGAAATAACCGCAAGGACGATAAACGTCATAATACCTATAACCGCTCCGAGGTTGTAATTGCCTTTATCTACAGTCAGCTTGTACAGCCATGTGATAAGCAAATCCGTTTTACCCGCTGAGGAGCCGACCGGCGTCGGGTCTCCGGAAGACAGCAGGTAGATAACATTGAAATTGTTTACATTTCCCGTAAAAGTCGTAATCAGATACGGTGTGGTAACGAAAATCATGTAAGGCATTGTGATGGAGCGGAACTGCTGCCACCAGTTTGCGCCGTCAAGTTTCGCAGCTTCATAAAGCTCTGCCGGAATATTTTGCAGAATACCGGTTACCTGCATAATCGTGAATGGAATACCGACCCAAAGATTGATCACGATAACCGTGACTCGAGCCCAGTTGGTATCAGTAAAGAACGGAAGCGGACTGTCAATCCATCCATTTTCCATAAGCAGACGGTTCACGATACCCGTCGGCTGAAGCATTGTATGCATAACAAGCAGGGAAACAAATTGAGGAACCGCGATTGACATCGAGAAAATTCCGCGCCAAAGTCCTTTAAGCTTAATAGATTTGCGATTGATAATCATCGCCATGAACATTCCCAGGAAATAGTTGAGGAATGTTGCGAAGAATGCCCAGACAAGAGTCCAAAGCAGAACGGACATAAACAGATGAAAGTTTACGATTCCGTCATTGTTTGCAAGCACCGCTTTGAAATTGTTTACGCCTGCCCAGTTGAACTGGTCGGGATGATTCGAATCATATTCGGTAAACGCCATCGAAATCATGAAAACCAGAGGAAGAACCGTGAAAAGCACGACACCGAGAACAGGAAGAGACATAAGAGTAATCGGAATGCGCTCGTCAAAAAGCGACTTAAACTCCGCCCAGAATCCGGGAGCCTTTCCTGTTTTTGAAGCAGCTGCCGCTTTCTGAGCGCGGTAAGAGCTCGATACCGCGATTCTCCAAAACCATATGAACACCAAAACGGCGAAAATTCCCGCAACTCCGTACAGAAGAATCGTAACTGAATGGTCTCCTTCTATATATTCCCAAAAACCTTCGTCATTCTTTATTTTTTTCTGGCTTTCTCCGTAAAGATTGCCAAGTTTTGCTATCTGCGCAAAACCGTTTGAAACGAAGTAGGCGATAAAGACCGCTTCAACTGCAAGGAAGGCGATTCCTTTAATGATCTGTCCGCGAACCATATTTCCCAGTCCCCAGACAAGAATCGACAGACGCGTAAAAAGATCACCTTCTTTAACTGCTCCGCGAAAAGTGTACGGCGAAGGCGGCTCGTAGGCGGTGCGCTTCTTCTTTTTCTTTGCCTTCACAGGCGCACCTTTTGCTGCAGTTGCGACAGCCACTTTAATCCCCTTTCATTTGTGCGGGAAAATTTTCAAATAAAAAAACGCGACTGCGCCAAGAGACACGCATATTTTTATGTTTCCCGGAGCAGCCGCGTTCAATCTGTTATTCAAATCAGATTTTAGAGTTCAGCAGATTATCAGTTCATGCTGCTGTTGACCAGATCCTGCCATTCGCTTGTCTTCGAATCGGCATTTTCTTTTGTAACCACACCGCTGGTGATGTTCTTTCCGAATGTCTCACAGGGATCCCACCATGAACTCATTGCAGCAATTGTCGGCTGAAGAATCGAAGTCTGGGCAATTGTTTCGTTCTGAGCAACTACAACCGGATCGGACTTCAAATCCGAATCGCTGGAAACAAGCGACTTGGAAGCCGGAATTACAGAAGAGTTGCGAAGCTTGTAGTGATCTTTCTGAGCGTCCGAAGAACCGAGGAATGCTGCGAACTGAGAAGCAGCTTTGGTGTTCTTCGAATTCGGGTTGTAACCGACAGCCTTGGAACCTGCGAAAGACTTCAGCTGAGTTTCCTTGCCGTTGAGAGTGTAAGTCGGAAGCTTTGCTACGCCGAAGTTGTCTCCCAAAGCAGCCTTAACGTCAGCTGCATTCCATGCGCCGGAGAAGAGAACGTCGACATTTCCGTTCTTGATTCCGGCAAGTCCGGAAGCTCCGTCATCGAGAACAAAGTTGGAATTGTTCTTAAGGTCTACAAGATACTTGGTTACGTCGCCGGCATTGTCGCCGAGGTTTACCTTAGCGGAAGCGTCGGTGCCCTTCTCGCCGAAGATTGTTGCGCCCGCGCCGATGTAGAAGGAAGGAATGTACCAAGAATCGTTCAGCGGGAACGAAACCTTAGCTTTCTCAAGCATAGTGTCGAGCGACTTTGCGTCGTCTTCGGATACTTTAGCCTTGTTGTAGTACATGAACCAGGTGTTTCCCGAGAAAGGAATTCCGTAAAGATTGCCGTCGGTTCCGGTTACGGACTCGATCATCTCTTCGTCATTGTCTTTCTTAATCTGCTCTACAGAACTGTCGGGAAGCTCGGCGATTGCCTTGGAATCGATAAGAGTTCCCAGCTGATCGTTCGCGAAGAGGAATACGTCGGCTCCCGCAGAAGGATCTGTCTTCATCTGCTCACCGGCGTCGCCTTCAGAAACGGTAGCGTTCTTCCAAGTAATCTTGTACTCTTTGTGCGCCTTTTCAAAAGCGGCTTCTTCTGCAGCAAGCCAGGACTCAGACTGACCGTCCTGCTTCTCCTGATCTTCCTGAGGAGTCCATACGGTCAAAGTCACATCGGTAACAGAATCACCCGATGAACTGCTTTTATTCTCGGTCTTGTTACCGCAGGCAACGGTTCCCATAAGCATGGCACCTGCAGCAGTAACACCAATGATTTTTTTGAAATCAATCATCATTGATCTCCTGTCCTTTTTGTTGACTTTTATTTTTCTGTCACTCAAGCGCACAAAAGCTGTTCGCATTCGGCATATTTCACTTTTCGTAACAAGTAAAAGAATACACCACATGGTATACGTTTTGTCAAAACGAGTCGAATTTTCCGAAAAAATTTGACACGCAATTTGACACGCAATTTGACAAAAGCCCGAAAATTTCCCGAAATGCGATACATTGCAGACAGACATTCTTTTTTGTTTTAGGATATTTCCATGAAAGAACACACGTGCGCAAACAGCGCGGCAAAGCAGACTCAGGATCGCGATAAGGTTCTCCGCAGCCACGCAAAATGGCTGAAAGACGCCGTTTTTTATGAAATTTACCCGCAGTCGTTCAAAGATTCGAACGGAGACGGAACAGGCGATTTGCGCGGAATAATCGAGAAACTTGACTATGTGCGCGACTTGGGCTGCAATGCGATTTGGCTTAATCCGATTTATGATTCGCCGTTCAAGGACGCCGGCTACGACGTGCGCGATTATCTGAAAGTCGCGCCGCGCTACGGCACAAATGAAGACGCTTTTGAGCTTTTCCGCACTGCGCACGATAAGGGCATAAAAATTCTGCTCGACCTGGTTCCGGGGCATACAAGCGAGGAACATGAGTGGTTCAAAGCAAGCTGCAAAGCCGAAAACAACGAATTTTCAGGCAGATATATCTGGACAAACGATTGGATTGAAGGCGCGGAAGGATTGCCTTTCATCGGAGGAGAAGCAGAACGCAGCGGAACTTATGTTATTAATTTTTTCAAATGCCAGCCCGCGCTGAACTACGGCTTCGGCGAGCGCAAAGCCGGCTGGATGATGTCTGCCGACGATGAAGAGCCGCTTAAAACACGGGAAGCGATTGTTGATGTCATGAGATTCTGGCTTAATGCCGGCGCAGACGGATTCAGGGTCGATATGGCCGATTCGCTTGTCAAGTTTGACGGATTTGACAAGAAAAACACGATAAAGGTCTGGCAGGATATTCTTTTCAGGATTAAAAGCGAGTTCCCCAAGGCGGCTTTCGTATCCGAATGGGGACGCCCGTGTCAGGCTCTCAGAGCAGGTTTTGACATGGATTTCTATCTGGACTGGCGATGGGGAGGCAATCCGAACGGGTATTGCATGCTGCTTCGAGACACGGATGACAGGCTCACGGGTCTTCCCAAGGACAGCAGCTATCTTGTTGCGAAATCAGGTTCGAGTCCCGTCAGATTTTTGAATGAGTATCTTCCGCAATATGAGGAAACGAAAGACTTGGGAAGCTTTTGTTTCCTGACATGCAACCATGATACGGCACGCTTGGCTCCCAGACTTGATGCGCGCGAAAGAGCGGTTGCTTTGACTTTGCTTTTCGCTCTGCCGGGGCATACTTTCCTGTATTACGGCGACGAAATCGGCATGGAATACAGGAAACTGCCTACAAAAGAGGGCGGTTACGTGCGCACGGGAAGCCGCACTCCCATGCAATGGTCAAACGAAAAAAACGCAGGTTTTTCCAAGGCTGATTCGGCTTATCTGTATCTTCCCGTACCCGATCGCGGCAATTATGCGAATGTCGCATCGCAGATTAACGACCCGAAATCGCAGTATTCGCTTGTCAAAAGCCTGATTCGCTCAGTGCGCGAAATTCCGGCTCTGGCTCCGGACAGCGAGTTTAAAGTTCTTTATGCGCAAGAATCGTCGCGCTCGCTTGTGTTTGCGCGGTTTGCGAAAGAAGCTGAAAAAAACGGTTTTAAAAGCGTTATCGTCGCGCTTAATCCGTCGCTTTGCGCAGAAACCGTGCAGGTTGATCTGTCTGATGTTCCGAATGCGAATGAACTGAATTCGGCTGATCTGAATGCAGACAGTCTGAGCACGATTATTTCTGTCGGTTCTGATGTTTCATGCAGCAATGCGCTTTCTTCCGAAAACTCAACAATGCTCGACATAACGATTCCGGCACAGAGCGCAGCTGCAATCGGGCTGAAATAATAAAGCTGCTGAAACAATAAAGCGGTTCAGGCGATAAACAGCTCAGGCGATAAAGCAATTCAGCTTTTTATCGCATACAAATATCTGTCTCGCCCGGTCAGATCGGAGCATGTGCGAATCTGCTTGAAACCGCATGACTGCGCGAATTTTCGAAGCGGCTCGCCTTGGCTGACATCATGTTCCATGACCAGCAGACCTTCAGGCTTAAGAAGTTTTGCCGAACGAGAAATTATTTGTTCGGGAATTGCAAGACCGTCGCTGCTGCCGCCGTACAGCGCAGTTTCGGGATCAAAATTTGCCACTTCCGGCTGTTCGGGAATTTCAGACAGCGGAATATAAGGCGGATTAGAAACGACTATATCGATCTGCCCGTCATATTCTTTAAGGGAATTTTCGCTTGTCGCATCACACAAACGCAGGCTGTATCTGTTTAGGAAATCATCGGGATTTTCAGCGGTTTTCGCGATTTTTTCCGCATTTTCGGCAGCATATTTATAAGCCGAAACGAATTTTTCGGCCGCAACAACAAAGCATGTCGGATTTTCAAACACGACAGACAGACCGATTGCTCCGCTTCCTGCGCACAAATCGGCCATTTTCGCGGATTCGATATGCTTTTCAGCAATGCGATCGAGCGCCTCCTGCACAATCAGCTCAGTTTCCTGCCGGGGGATAAAAACCCCTTCGCCGACTGATAAATCCAAATATCTGAATGCGGCATGTCCGACTATGTATTGCAGCGGCTCGCGTTTTAATCTGCGAGAAACGCAGGATTTGAGCAGTTCAAGCGGATTTTTGCGCTTTGAGTCAGACTGCGGATCTTCAGACAGCTGCAAATCTTCGCGAATCAGCGTTTCAAGCGGTTTTTGCAACAGAACCGCCGAAGAAACATCGCTCATGCTGCAGCCAAAAGCCTCGCAAACAAGCATTTTCGCATCATTTTGCGCAAACTCGATTCCGACTTCGTCAAAAATGCGGGTTATCTCGCGCAAAACTTCATCAGCGCGAGATTTAAGCGAATACCGCTGCAATTGCTCAGAAACCATTGCTCAGATAACACTCGACTTGAACCGCCGGATTACTCGTTTTCGGCTTTTTTCGCCTGAGCTTCGAGACGCGCAGCCTCATCAGCCTGAATATCCGAATCGATAACCGCCTGAATTTCTCCGTCCAAAACCTGGTCGAGGTTGTAAGCTTTATAACCCGTTCTGTGATCGACAATGCGGTTTTCAGGGAAATTGTACGTGCGGATTCTTTCGGAACGATCCATCGAACGAACCTGAGAATGTCGCATATCGGCTGCCTCTGCGGCTTCCTGCTCGTGTTTCAGAGCCAGAATACGCGACTTAAGAACGCGCAAAGCAGCCGCTCGATTCTGAATCTGCGATTTTTCATCCTGCATATTTACGACGATTCCGGTGGGAATATGGGTCATTCGCACGGCAGAATATGTCGTGTTTACGCACTGACCTCCCGGACCGGATGCGCAGAATGTGTCGATTTTCAGATCCTTAGGATCGATTTCGATCTCGTCATTGTCTTCGTCGGCTTCCGGGAAAACGATAACTGCCGCAGCCGAAGTCTGGATTCGCCCTTGAGATTCGGTTACAGGAATTCGCTGAACTCGGTGAACTCCGCCCTCATATTTTAAAGATGCCCAAACGCCTTCTGCCGGAGAAGGAGTGCCTTTTGCGCGGAATGCCACCTGAACGTCTTTGACTCCGCCCAGAGGAGTAGCATTCTGGCTCATGATTTCAGCCGTCCAGCCGCGTTTTTCCGCATAGCGCATGTACATGCGAAGCAGATCGCCGGCAAACAGAGCAGCCTCCTCGCCGCCCGCGCCCGCTTTAAGCTCCATAATAGTATCGCGCGAATCGTCAGGGTCTCGCGGAATAAGCGCAGTGTAAAGTTTGTCTTCCAAAGCCGGAATCTTTGCGCCCAAATCCTCAGCTTCCTGCGCAAACGACGAGTCTTCTTTCGCCAGCTCGTTCGCGACCTGATAATCGGTGCAGGCCTGCTCCCACGATTTATAAGCTTCGACAATCTGTGCAAGTTCGGCATGACGGCGTCCCAATTTGCGCATTTTTGCAGCATCGGTAACTACGTCGGGCTGCCCCATCTGCTCTTCGATATCCGTGTATTCTTTAAGGGCAGTCACTGCTGCCGGAAACTTTTTTTCGCTCACAATTTTCCTTAAAATGTCTGATTTTCTGGAATTTCAGCGTTATGATTTCAGCTGTTTAATTTTGCTTTGCCTGATTTTGCTTTTATTTTGCTTTTAATCTGATTCAGATTTGATTTAAGCCGAATTCAAGTCTGTTTTAAGTCGAATATGTTTCAGGGTGCAGAAAACGCCGACTCGGAACATGTCGGCAAAGAACATGTCCGCAAGCCGGCGCAAAAGAATACAGCTACTTTTTCTTGCCGTAACGGGCCTCGAAACGAGCCACGCGGCCGCCGGTATCGAGAATCTTCTGTTTTCCGGTGTAGAACGGGTGACACTTTGAACACACATCGGCCGTAATGTGACCGGCCTGTACTGTAGAACGCGTCACGAAAGTATTGCCGCAAGAGCAGACGACTTCGGTAGGCACATATTCGGGATGAATACCCTGTTTCATTTTAATCTCCTGGGAAATCGGATTTCAGCCGGGTCGCCTTGCCTTTGTTTTTGCAGATTTGCAATTTCAAACCCGCATATACGCGACAGACGTGAACCGGCATAACTGATACAAGTTTAATAACCCGGCACATAAAATTCAAGTCAGAAAATTTCACGGCCGCCGCGCCGCAGATTCGCCTTAAAAGATAAAAAGTGGGGCCTCCGGGACTTGAACCCGGGACCAACGCCTTATAAGAGCGCTGCTCTGACCGACTGAGCTAAGGCCCCGTTTGAATTTCGCAGAACCGTTCTTTAAATCAAATTCAAACCTATCAGATGATATCACATTCTCGCGCCTTTGCCGAACGCGCCGCGCAGGCCGCCCGATTAACGCCGCATTGCAAAATATTTCAGGCTGACATCCTTGCACGCCAAAGCAGCTGTTCTCGTCAAAAAAGCGCATAAAATAGACTGCAATGCTGCAATAAAAGAGCATACGCGCAAAACTGAACAAAACATCAACAAAACAGAAGAGCAAAATGAGAGAAACTAAAGAAAACCCGGGCGGAAAACTGCTTTCGCGCGACGTCGTCCTCGTAATGACCGCAGGTTTTTGCTATATGGCCTGTTCGATGATCGGAATATCGCTGACTGCGGGATTTGCAGCCGAACTGGGCGCCTCCCCGTCAGCAACGGGCGCCATTGCGGCTTCCATGAGTTTTATTTCGCTTTTCTGCCGACCGTTTGCGGGCATTCTTTCGGACAAATTCTCCAAACGCGCGGTTGCCTGGGGTTCGTCTTCGCTGCTTCTCGCCGCAAACATCGGATGCTGCTTCGCAAAAACGCCGCTGTTTTTAACGATTTGCAGAACAGTGAACGGCGTCGGATTTTCAGTCATATCAGTATGCATTGCGACATGGATGACCATGATGATCCCCATTTCGCGAATGGGCGCGGGCATGGGATTATACGGGACAATCAACGCGCTGGCAATGGCAATCGGCCCAGCTGCGGCAATAAAAATACAGTCGTCATTCGGATACCGCGCTTCATTTGCGTTTGCCGCAGCGCTTATTTTTGCCGAAACGCTGATCGTCATGTTTATCAAAAACGGAGGCTCTCCCGTCGGCAAAACAGCCGGACAGACAGCAGCCGGCAAGGCAAAAACCTCCTCTCCTCTCGCAAATTCCGACCAAAATCCAAATCAAAACCCAAATCATGATTCATATCAGGCTTCTAATCAAAAAACCGCAAAGAAAATCAGAAAACCGGCTTTCCTGATTCCCAATGTGATTGAAGCAGCGCTTATTTTCATGATTTTTTCCGTGCCTTATTTTTCCACGCAGGCATTCGTCGTCACATACATCGCCGCAAAACATTCGCCGGCCGACGCGGGATTGTTTTTTCCCTGCTATGCGATAACTTTGCTGCTTATTCGAATATTTTTCCGCAACGCGTTTGACAGACATTCATTCACATTTTTCGTATTCGCATGCGGATTTTCGATGATTGCATCTCTTCTGTTCTTAAACTCTGCGGCAAACAGCGCGATTCTCGCCGTCGGAGCATTTTTCATGGCCTGCGCTTACGGAGTGATGAGCTCGGTCACTCAGTCGAAAATGATTGAATTTGCAGGAATCGAACATTCGGGACAGGCAAACTCGACATATTATATCGCGGTTGACTTCGGAATGATTATCGGTCCTTTTATCACCGGACTTATTTACGGTTCGGCCGGAATAGACAGGATTTACCCGATTCTTGTCGCGATTATTCCGGCAGCGATGATTGTTCATTTCGCTTTTGTGAATTCAGGCAGCAAAAAAGCATAACAAAATGTCACAGCAGAAAAAGCACAGACTCGCAATTTGCCGCAGATTTGCAGAATGTATCAGACTTTACAAACACACCAGATTCGCGGAACATCAGATTCGCGGAATGCGAAAAAAAGCAATAAAAGGTAGAATTATAAATCACCGAAAAACACGCCGAAAGGAAACGGACATGGTTGTTCTGAATGACGAAATGAAGAAAATGCTGGCAAACAATCTGGCTTATATTGCCACGGTTGACGAGCAGGGCAATCCGAATATCGGCCCGAAAATCAGCGTTCATCTGCTTGACGATTCGCATATTATTTATTACGAACGCACGGGCGGACAGCATTTCCGCAATCTTACGGCCAATCAGAAAATGGTTATCGGAGTTTCCAATGAAGAAACAATGAAAGGATTTCGTTTTCACGGAACGATTGTTTTGCATAAGGACGACCAAATTTTCAAGGACGCGGTCGACTATGCGGATCAGCGAGGGCTTAAACGTCCGAAAGTCGTCCCCGAAATGACCGTGACCCGCGTGGATTACCTGGATGCGGGCGCGAAAGCCGGAACAATCTGCATGCAGGACTGACTTCGCACATTTGAAATCAAAAAATAATACAAAAAATAACGGCAGACAGCGGACGGAAACCGTAATCCCGCGCATACTGTACCATTGCGTTAATAACCTGTTAAAACGGCTCTTCAATTTGGTGTTTGCGAGCTGCAATGTTTGCAAACTTTGAGACGGTCTGCAGACTTTTGTCACTGTTTGCAGACTTTGAAACTGTGCGATTTGAACTGCAAAAATTTAAACTGCAAAAATCAAGACAATCGGAAAGAGGCAAAAATGGAAGAGAACAATTTCGGCAACCCCGCCGACAATCCTGCTGCAGACAATTCTGCGCAGGAAATGCCGAATTTCACCCAAACGCAGCAGACAGCGCAGACAAATGCGGCTTCTTATTCTTACGGAACGGTTCCGCCTGCAGGCATATATGCGAACGGTGCGATTCCCGCGGGACAGCCGATTTTCCCGAATCCTTATATCCAGCAAAAGAAATCGCCCTCAACCGCATTAAGCATTATTGCGATCGTCATCAGCATTTTCGCGATAGGCATTTCCGTATTTTCGATAGTGATTTCCTGCGGAACATATGCAAAGCTGCAAGATGACGAAAAGCAGCTCTCAAGAACTTTCGGATACAACATCGACGGTCCTTTCGCGAATGATTACGAATCGTCTCAGAAGGTTGACGAAAACGAAGCCGACTTTAACGGAATTCACATAAAACTCATCGATTTGAAGAAAAACAGCGACAACACCGTAACGGTTAATTACGAAACGACAAATATTTCAAGCAGCGAAAAAAGCGCATTTAACACAATGATGGTAAGCACTTCACAAAACGATGCGGAGCTGGATTTTGAAGACAGCTCTTATATAGATCCTGACTCTTTCAATGAAGAAAGCGGGGATTTTGACTGGCATGTTCTTCAGCCGAATGAGTCAAAAAATGAAAGCGAAACCTTTGCTTTGAAAGACGGCAAATCTGACGTGACTGTAACCGTTTACGATTTCATGACCAGCAAAACAAGAATAATGCACGAATACAAAATTTCGTAAACCAGCGCGAAAACTGCGCAAAAAACGCAAAAGACAAAGAGACGGCCGGCTGATATATTGCCTGCCGTCTTTTGCTTATAGCGGGCGACATATAGAATAATTATCAATGTATTAAAGCGATTTGAACATAAGGACGGTAAACCGTTGGCTGAATTCATTTATCAGATGATAAAAGCGCGAAAAGCCTATGGCGAGCGCGTGATTCTTGACGATGTGACGTTAAGTTTTCTGCCGGGAGCAAAAATCGGCGTTGTCGGTCCGAACGGAATGGGAAAGTCCACTCTGCTGAAAATCATGGCCGGACTGGACACGGTTTCCAACGGCGAAGCGGGTCTTACTCCGGGATACACGGTCGGGATTCTTCAGCAGGAACCGCCGCTGGATGAAGACAAAACAGTAGGCGAAAACATTCGCATGGCTTACGGCGAATTAACGCAGAAAATCGACCGTTTCAATGCAATCGGCGAAGAGATGGCAGATCCTGAAGCGGATTATGATGCGCTGATGGCCGAAATGGGCAAGCTGCAGGAAGAAATCGATGCGGCAAACGGCTGGGACATCGATTCGCAGCTTGAGCAGGCTATGGACGCTTTGCAGTGTCCTGATCCGGATTCTCCCGTTTCCGTGCTTTCAGGAGGAGAACGCCGACGCGTTGCGCTTTGCAAGCTTTTGCTCGAGGCTCCTGATTTGCTGCTTCTCGACGAGCCTACCAACCATTTGGACGCAGAGTCGATTTTGTGGCTGGAAAAGTTCCTGCATACGTATCCGGGAGCGGTTTTGGCCGTTACTCACGACCGTTACTTCCTCGATAATGTCGCAGAATGGATCTGCGAGGTCGATCGCGGACATCTTTATCCGTATCAGGGCAATTATTCCACTTATTTGGAGACGAAGGAGAAACGTCTGGAGGTTCAGGGACAGAAGGATGCCAAGCTTGCCAAGAGACTGCGCAGCGAGCTGGAATGGGTGCGTTCTTCGCCCAAGGCACGTCAGGCTAAGAACAAGGCACGTCTGGAAAGATACGATCAGATGGAAGCCGAAGCGCGCAACTCCAAGAAACTTGATTTTGCGGAAATTCAGATTCCGCCCGGTCCTCGCATGGGTTCGAAAGTTCTTGAAGCCGAGCATTTGCATAAAGCGTTCGGCGACCGCGTTCTGATTGATGATTTGAGCTTTACTCTGCCGCGAAACGGCATTGTCGGAGTTATCGGTCCGAACGGAGTGGGAAAGTCGACTTTGTTCAAGACGATTGTCGGACTTGAAGAGCTTACGTCCGGTTCGCTGGAAATCGGCGACACGGTTAAAGTTTCTTATGTAGATCAGAATCGCGCCGGAATCGACCCGAACAAGAATCTTTGGGAAGCTGTTTCCGACGGCAATGATTATATCGAGGTCGGCGGAGTTGAAATCCCCACGCGCGCCTACGTGGCCAGCTTCGGATTCAAGGGTTCCGACCAGCAGAAGCTTGCCGGAGTTTTGTCCGGAGGAGAACGCAACAGACTTAATCTTGCTCTGACTTTGAAGCAGGGCGGCAATCTGCTTCTTCTCGACGAGCCCACCAACGATTTGGATGTAGAAACCCTCGAAAGCCTTGAAAATGCGCTTCTTGTATTCCCGGGCTGCGCTGTGGTTATTTCTCACGATCGCTGGTTCCTCGACAGAATCGCCACGCATATCCTGGCTTGGGAGGGCGACGACGAGAATCCCGCGCGCTGGTATTGGTTCGAAGGAAACTTCCAGGCGTATCAGGAGAACAAGATTGCGCGTCTGGGCGAGGAAGCTGCCAAGCCTCACCGTCTGCACAGAAAGCTGACGCGCGACTAGGATTTTCGGCAGTCTGAAATAAATAAGCAGTCTGAAAATTCAGGCAAACGTTTAAAAGATTAAGATTCAGGCAGGTTTTGCAAATGCGCAAAGCATATGCGAGATCTGCCTTTTTGTTAAATAAAATCTGCTTGCAAGAAGATGAAACAAGTAAATCGGGCTGACACATAAAGCGAAGACATGAGGCAAAGACAAAAAAAGCGCAAAATCAAATATTTTCCGGGCATTGCGTCCGATACAATCTCAATAACATAAAAAGACATCCTAAACAGCGTCGAGAGGGCAAAAATGTCGAAGAACATTGCAGAAAACACGGCAGAGAAGAATACAGCAGAGAAGAATACGGCAAATGCAGCTGCAGCGAACGCAAATGCGACGAATGCAGACAAAGCAGACAAAAACGCGGCAAAGCAGCCGGAAAGCATTATTTCCGTATTCAATTTTAAGGAAAAAGAAGATTCGGCCGCACCGAATTCGCCGTCAGATTCTTCCGCAGAAAACAAAACTTTTGCAGACAGCAAAACTTTTACGGGCAAAAGCATTTATTTCCCTACGGGAAAAGTTTACGGCGGCCAGGTTATCGCGCAGTCTCTTGTCGCAGCATACAAAACAGTCGAAGACGACCGGCTTCCCAATTCGGTTCACGGATATTTCATGAAGCCCGGCGACATAAAGCAGGAACTGGATTTTGAAGTCGAAAATCTGCGCGACGGACGTTCGCTGTCCGCAAGACGCGTAAACGTAACACAGCGAAACGGCGCGATTTTCACCGCAATCGCTTCATTCCAGAAAGACAATCAGAGCGGAGTTGAATTTCAGGACGAAATGCCGCAAAACCTGCCCGAACCCGAAGAGCTTACAAGCGCAAAACAGCTTATGGAGCCTTACGCGCAATACTCCCCCATGGCAAACTATTATGCGACGCGCTCGCCTTTTGACATAAGACATGTCGGCAACTCGGTAATGCTTGCAAAAGACGACAAATCCGCGCAGGAAGACAGCGGAAAGCAGATTGTATGGATGAAAGCCGACGAACAAATAAATGCCGGTCAGATTTACCACCGCGCTCTGCTGGCTTTGGGCTGCGATCAGATAATGATGGAACCTGTCGTGCGGCGAGCAGGCTTGAGTTTTGCGACAAAAGGCATTTTTTATGCGACAATCGACCATTCTATGTGGTGGTATGACAGCATTGACATCAACGAATGGCATTTGTATGTTCAAGACACTCCCAAAGCGGGTCACGGACGAGGACTGGGAACTGCAAAAGTTTACGACGAATCAGGCAAACTGGTTGCCTGCATGGTTCAGGAAGCCATGATTCGCGTTCCCGAAAAATAAACAGCAGAAATAAAGCAGCTATTTCTTCTTCGGCTTCGCGCTGAGCGCTTTTACAAGCTTTGCAACGGTTATCTGACCTTTTGCCGGCAGATAACGCTCATCTTCCTCTTTAATGTCCGGATCGGGAATGCAGCATATTTCCGCCGGACATTCGGGATGAATGAACTCGTCTTCCTTATACTGTTTTTTAAGCCACTGCGCCAAAGATTCGTTCGAATGAAAAACAAGCATATTCGAATCGCCGGTCAAGGTTGAAATTTCGCCGTAAACCGGATAATCCAAATTACGTTCTGCCGCTTCTTTAATGCGCGATGCCGCGCTGCTGAGCTCCGTTTTGCCGTTCTGCTCTGCCTTGCTCGAATCATCGAAGGAATCCAGAAGAGCAAACAGTCCGCGATATGCAAAAATCGGGTTTTTCTTCACATTTGAACGCGCGTAAACGCTTGTGACATACCATGCCTGAGGGTCTGCCGCAACATTCTTGTTCGGCTGATTTTTCTTCCAATTCTTGGTTTTTCGCACGTCGGTAATAGGCGGTTCGCCTGCTTTTACGATACCGGCTTCGACTCTCTCGCCTATTTTGCTCCACAAATCGCGAGCATCCTTGAATCTGCGGGCATTCCCCGAACCGTCAGCCGAGCGGTGAGCCGCGTTTTTCGCCAGCGTTTCCAAGGAAATCGAAGGATAATCTTTAATATCTTCAGCTGATGAAGCTCCGGTTTCTAAAATTTCAGTTGAACCGGCTGTTCCGGTTTTGCGCTTTCCTGCTGCGTCATCATCTGAAAAAGGATTGTTTCCGTCCAAAATATCGATAATATCTACAAAAAGATTGCGTCTGTTGCGAACATACCTGTCTGTTGCCAAAGGATACTGCTCATATTCAGGGTAAATATGCGCATAAGAAAGCCCTGCCTCGGCGTCGAAAAACAACAGCGCGATATCTTTGCTCGCGGGCACAGCATGAAGTTCGTATCTTGACATAGATACATTATAGTACACAGACAAAGCGCAATGATAAAGACTTATCGCAGACTCGTTTGCAATACTGCACAAAAACCAGACAACAGAACCAAATAACAGAATCAAAACGACAGAATCCGGGCAACAGAAATCAGACAGAAAGAATCATACAAGAAAAATTGCGAGAAAAATCATGCCGAATCCTTTGTCCGGCCGATTAAACCCGGCCTGAAACTGCATTAAAATTGAGAATATGACAAAAAGCGAAACCGTTTCGATAATTATTCCCGTTTACAATTCGCAGGACAGCCTGCTGGCATGTCTTGAATCTGTTGCAGGACAAAGTTACGAGAATCTGCAGATTATCGCGATCAACGACGGCAGCAGCGATGATTCGGGAAGCATTTGCGACGATTTTGCGCAAAAAGACGCCCGTTTCGAGGTTATACACAAGGAAAACGGCGGAATCGCGTCGGCTCAGAACGCGGGATTGGATTTGGCGACAGGCGAATATATCGCTTTTGCGGACAATGATGACATTCTCGACAGACGAAATATAGAAATTCTGCTTTCGGCCCTCAAGCAGACCGGCGCGGATATGTCAAAAGGACGATGGCAGCAGTTCGGACAATCGCAACACAGACAGATTGTCGAGAAAGCGGGCAAGGGCGAGGATAATCCCGGCAGCATTATGAAGTTCGCGCAGCCGCTGAGAGCTTATCAGACCGTATTTTGCAAGGCTTTGCGGCTTGCTGCGGACCGAGCGGGCCGACACGGGGAAGTCAGATACTTCAACGAAGCAAACTGGTGCAGAATATACCGCCGCAAACTTTGGGAAGGTCTGCGGTTCCCCGAAGGCATGTATGCGCAGGATGTTATGGTTGCAGGACGCTTGTATGACCGCATGAAATTCGTGGCCGACGTAGATAAAGTCCTGTATTACTGGAGACAGTCGGCAGATTCGGTTACGCACAAAGAGCGCAGTTTCAGCTTTTACCACGACAATGCAGCAGCCGGAATCGAAAACATGAAATTCGCTCTTCAGCGCGGAATTATGCCCGCAAGAAGCTGGTATACCGTTGCCGGAGCCGTAAGCGAAGAGAAAACCGCAAGCGACTTCAGCAAACCTGAGAATCTTGAAATCTATCGCAAAGACTGCGAAGAAAAGGAAAAACTGTTTGCAGGCTTAACACCTTCGCAGCGCGCAAAATGCTCTGTTTTGCGTCAAATCAGGCTTGCCGAAAAATTCGTTTACGACAGAAAAATCAAGAATATGAAGTAATGAGCGCTTTTCGGCTCTCTCTTATTTTCGCTTAGTAATTAAGCAAAACAGCAAAAACAACATTTTCAAACAGATTAGGAATAACGACTCCGATCTGAATATCCTACAGGATTGGCCATTTTCAGAAAACAATGAATACCGATAACAGACAAAGAGGGAAATAGTTTTATGCAGCCTCTGTCTGTACATCAGATTTCTTTCATTACATCTACAAATTTATCGAGCGTGTATGCTCCGTCTCGGAACACGAAGCTCTTTTACCTCGTCCAAATATTGCTCTTGAACTGTATTCTGTATAAGCATATCGCCAAGCTCACCTCCGACAAACCCTTCATCCCGGGCATTGTTTATCTCTGCATTATATTGTTCGGATTGAGCGACAGCAGATTCAATCATCGCGGCAACTCCTATGTTTACATCCGAAGCATCGCCCTCTCCGTTTGCAAAACCGCCAGAAATAATCTGTCCGATTTCTTGCGGATTTACATCGTCAAAGGAATCGCTACTATCATCAGACTGTTCTTCTTCCAACGTAAGTGACATCTGTTTCGGCTCTGACTGCGGCTCCGACTCTTCAGTTACGGGACGTTCTTCTGCAACACGGTAATCCCTTTTGCTGAAGCCAGACTTGTTAATCCGGCAACAATGCTGTCAAGCGCGAAGCAAAAATCATTAGAACAGGTCAGCACGTAGGAAGTGTTAAGCAGCGGAGCGGAATGCTGACATACATAGGGCTGACGCAGAATTCTGCCAAGAATCTGCTCCACATCGACTTTTGAGGTTTTGTTTGCAAGGGACGCAAGGATATAGGCGAACGGGCAATCCCATCCCTCTTTCAAAGCATTAACTGTGATAATATATCTGATTTCACAGCTCGGACTCATCAGATCTGTGTTTCCGATATCATCCGCCTTGGATGTCTTGACCGCGATCTGTTCCTGCGGAATGCCCATTTCAATCAGAAGGCTCTTGATTTTATCAAAAGTGTCGCTGCCCTCATTGATTTTCGGCTGTGCTTGGAACAGCACAATCGGACGGATGTATTTCCCGCCGGCAGCCTGCTCCGTTAATGCCTGTTTTTCAATATTTCCGCGAAGCTGAATCGCATCCTGTATAACAGTCTGTCTGCTGTTTCTGTTGAATACGACCACAGGCAGCTTGACCATATTTTCCTTTTTCAGTTCCCTCGCATCCACATAGGAAATGATGTTACTGGAACTGCGCGGCGTAGCGGTAAGCTCCATGATGAAGGCCGGATTCAGATTGTTAAGCATTTCCACGCTTAATTTTGACCCTGCATTGCGGCTCTCGTCAACAACCGTCACGGGAGACAGGTATCGCAGCACTTGAATCAACGCGGTATCCAGCGTATCGGCAAGCAGGACGGATTTATCATCAAAATACTCTGCAAAGCGGAACAGGTTACCGTATAGACCCAGTTTTCATTCCCCGTATTGTAAAGGCGGGTCGATATAGATACATTTTATACGACCCTCATATTGAGGCAGGAGACTTTTCAGAGCGAGCAGATTATCCCCGTGTATTATCTTATTTTCAGAGGTTTTACTCTCTCTCTCTCTCTCCGCAACGGCTAGTTTTCCACTGTAACTGTATTTCTTTTTAAGAACGTGATAAGGCACATCGAGATGATGATTTACGACTTTGCTTTTCCCCAATCCACTCTATTACAGGCATATAAAATCTCTGTTTCTAAAACTTTCTTATCATTTCTCGTTCGCATGCCCTATCCATCTGCTGCTCTGACTGACGAGAACTATGCCGTTCTTCATGTTAGCACAGCTTTCGCGAGGTTCTGCTTAAACAAATCCCGGCTTTAAACAAACTCCTGCTTAAAGTCGATCGCATCCTTTGTTATAAGCGCGTAATCGGGCTGACGATAGTCGTTTTTCACTGAGAAAAGGCAGGAATTTTCCTCATTCGTGAACGCGACCAAAACTGTGTCGAGAGCTTCGCTGTCATGCGGATCGTCCTCGCGAATGGAAGCGACTATGCGGAAATCTGTGCTGTTAAACAGTTTCATCGGCAGAGTAAAGCGAACCTTATGATGTCCGCGCTTGTTAATCGGCAGCGACCCCGAATCATACGAAATGCCTCCGCGCTTAATGTCAGAGAGCGAAAATGCTACGTAAAACGGCTTATCCTCGTCGAACTGATACTCGATATCGAATGAGAAATCTTCGTCGCGCGAAACAATAGGTTCGCCGACAGCAGTGATTTTCAAAAGAGGAACGCGCCGGTTGAGACCTGTCGGATACTCAGGCTTCTTTTTCTGCTTTTTCTTGTTTTTCTTATTTTCTCTCTCACTGCCGTTTTCCTCAGCAGCCTCGTGCGCAGGCTCGCGCTTTTTAAGGTTTTCAAGCGAATAACGGTCAGCAACTTCATCCTTGTTTCCGGAAACGACAATTTCGCCGTCCTGAATAAGAATCGCCTTATTGCAGTATTTTTTAACCGAATCCATCGAATGAGTGACGAGAATAACGGTTTTGCTCGGATCTTTTTTGATTTCCGTAAAGAAATCATTGCATTTGCGCTGAAAAGCCTCATCTCCGACAGCCAGAACCTCGTCGAGAACCAAAATATCGCCCTGAGCTTTAATCGCAACAGAGAACGCGAGACGAACCTGCATTCCGGACGAATAATTCTTCAATTTCTGATCCATGAACTCTTCAAGCTCTGCAAAAACGACGATATCGTCATACATTTCGTCGATTTCTTCGCGAGTAAAGCCCAGCAGAGCACCGTTAAGATACACGTTTTCCCGACCGGTAAGCTCGGGATTAAACCCGACCCCCAGCTCGATAAACGGCACAAGTTTGCCTTTTATGTCAATTCTGCCCTCGTCGGGAACGTAAATGCCGGAAATCAGTTTGAGAAGAGTAGACTTCCCGGAACCGTTTCGTCCCACAATTCCAAAAAAGTCGCCGCGTTTGACGTCGAAAGAAATATCGCGCAAAACATGCTGCTCTTTGTAGCCTTTCACTCCTTTGGCACGGTTTACGAACGCCTGCTTAAGTCCGCTGGCCTGTTCTGTGGGCAGGCGGAACGATTTTGCGACATGCTCGACATGCAAAACAGCGTCGGCCGAATCTGAAGTTTTTTCTTTTGCCATCATGTTCTCCGTTAATCCGTTTATTCGCTTGATATCTTATTTGCCGTTTGCCCTGAGATTTTCCGGCATTATATAACTTCCGCGAATTTGCGGCTGTGCTTTTTGAACACTGCGAATCCCGCAGCAAAAATTGCAAAAGTCAGAACAATCGGAATCATTTTAATCGGCCAGCTGTTTATGTAATTCCATGCAGTGGGAGTATTTTCAGGGTCTATAAGCAGATATCTGACATCCTGAATCGCCTGCGCAATCGGATTGACAAGAATTACTTTTGCGAAAGCCGGAGAAACATTCGCAGCCATTGCAAGAGGATAAATAACGGGTATTCCGTAGAAAAGAGCCTGCATAATCACTTCCCAGATATGCTGAATGTCCCGATAATAAACGTTCAGAGTGGCCAGCAGCAAAGCAAAGCCCAGACCCAAAACATACAGCTCAATCAGACCGGCCGGAACAAGAAGAGCTCTCCACGTGAAATGAACCCTGTAAGCAATGCAGAAAACGATAATCACGCACAAGTTAATCGCCAAAGAAATAAGCGCGTTCACGGTGGCTGCAACAACGACTATATAATTCGGAAAATGCACTTTCCGCATAAGATCTCCGCGGCTTACAACTGCAAACATGCCCATATTCGTCGCTTCGGAAAAGAAATTCCACAGCTGAATGCCAAGCAGCAGAACAAGCGGGAAGGTTCTTGTGCCGTCAGTAAATTTCAGGAATTTGACGAAAACCGTAAACATTACTACAAACAGCATAAGCGGCTTGAGAACCGTCCACAGAATGCCCAGATACGAACCCTGATAACGGAGTTTGAAATCCGTTATCACAAGTTCCCTGAGAACAACTGCCGAATAATGATACTTTTCGTAAAGTCGTTTTCTGAAATCTTTCACGAATCACATCCTAACAAACGGGCTTGCCGGGGTTATCATTTCTTGTCTGAACTGTTCTTGTCCGAACCGTCTTGCCTGCCGGCTGCGAGCGCAATCGCGCGGGCATTCTTATTTTCCAAAAGCTTTGCCTGTTCAAGCGTTTTGTCTGCTGCTTCGGCTTTTTCGCGCTGTTGCTTTTTCGCTTCGGTCTGAATGCGCAGAGTGCGTTCGTATCTTTTCTTGTTTATCGCAGCTTTCGTGTTTCTTACTGCATTAATCGGAGCCCAGCCGATGCGGTACATTGCATTTTCAACAGGATCGGGCATTTTTTGTATAACGTTTTTTCCCACCCATTTGAAGCTGTTATGCAGTTTGCGGCGCGCAGCGCGCTTGTATCGTCCCTTACGGTCGAGCTGCATTGACATGGCTCCGGCTGTCTGCAGAAGAGTTTCTCCCTGACGATGAATTCCCATGCCTTTAAGCAGAATGTCGGTTGTATGATACAGCGAATCCGTTTCGATTCGCGCATACCGGTCGGACATGACCCATGCCGGATAATACCCTCGAGACTGCGCAATATATCCGTTCGCGCGCTCAATCGCATGGGAAATCGAACCGTCCGCGCCCATTAATCCTTCGGGCAGAAAGTCGGTATACTCCCATCCGTACTCGAAAAGCGGGCGCAGCGCGTCAACTCTGAACCAGTAGCACGAGCCTATTGCGCTCATAGTGCCTTTCGACTCGTCAAGCGGAACATGTATGCCCAGCTTTTCTTCGAGCAGCTCTCTTGTCGGCTCGAAATTAATCGCCCAGTCGGAAGGGCGCGTATGCCCGAAGTACAGCGCATGGAACGGCGGCGGCGGCGAAACCTGTCCCAGACGCGGATTGTCTGCGAACAAAGTGAGAATATTGCGAACATATTCCGTGCTGCCAAGCGTATTTTCCATGAGTTTGTACGCAAAGCCCTGCGATTCGGAACCGTGATGTCCGTTCTGCTGATTCTGCCCTGACTTCTTGTCGTGCGCAAAGCCGATAACATCGTATTTTCCTGATAAAACAACATCTTTGGAGGCGACCAGAAGCGCGGAAACATCCCGACCGCGATTGACGACCGTTATGAAAACAGGCTCTTTGTTAATCCCGCGCAGCCGCATTTTTTCTCTGATCAGACTGATTTTGTCTTCCGTCGTCGTAATGTAAAGGTCTGTTTCGTCGGGAATCTGCTCAATGTAGCGAAGCGTGTCGTCAAGCAGGTCGGTAAAGAAAATATGATATATAAACGCACTGGAAATATTTGCTTGGTTTTTGCGCGGATTTTCAACGCGGGACGGCAGAATATAATCCAAATGCATTGCTTTGCGAATATCCTCGACATTGTAGCTTTGCAGCAGGGCATCCCAAATCAGGTCGACATCATAGGAAGTATGGTCGCGAATATAATCATACAAATCCATCGCGGGCTGACCTGCTGTCTGGTCGAATGTGAATTCGTAGGGCACGAAGAATACGCGGCGTTTGAATACGGGACAGCGAGCATCGCGGATAACCTGCATGGGCATGTAAAGCAGAGGATATGAAGAGTAATCCTCAAACTGCTTATGATCGACATATGAATCCCATTCGAATCCCAATTCTTCGAAATGCTTTGTAAACGGAATCTCATGCTTTCGCGTAACTTCGGCATATCCGTCGTAAATCGGCATATTCTGCCAATATTCCTTAAATTCGGGCGAACAGACAAGCGAGCGGCGATAAACATGCCAATAAGCCTGCAAGTGTGTCGGAATCACTTCCTCGTTGACAGTCTCGCCCGAGTAAGCCGTGATTCCCCAGAAATCTACCGGACGAGATGCCATCTGAGAGAACATTTCCTTGAACGGATATACCGGCCCTAAGCACGTGTCGTTCAGGCAGATTACTTCGTCGAATGTTTCGAGCTGCTCCCAGCCGACGGAAAGAATAACCTGCTTGTACGCGGCCGCATCCAGTCCGCGATTGTCGCGTAAAATAATGTGTTTCGTGTATTTTTCGAAAAGCGCGCGAGATTCGTCGTCCAGCTTGCCGTTGACAACGACAACCAGACGGCTGATGTTCTTCTGCAAATCGTCAAGAAAAGTCTTGATAAAGCCTGCAGCGTGACCGTTTTTGTCATAAAAACAGAAAATCGCCAGACGGTTTGTCGAGTCCGGGCTGATTGTTTTTCCGGCTGACGATTGCGTGATGCCGGCTGACGATTCGGCTGACATTTTGCGCACAAGAGCAGTTTTTTCTTCGGCCCGTCTGCTGTATTGTTCGTATTTTGCCGAATTTTCGAATACGGATTCGCCTGAAAGATTCTCAGAACTGCCGAAACCCGAGTAATCCGACATAGCAATAAAATCGCGGATTCGAATAAGCTTCCACAGCTCGTCGTCGCTGCCCGCAGAGCGCTTCGATTTAAGAATCGTTTCAGCCCGGTCTGAGATAAGACGATTCATTTCGCTTACGGCTGTTGAAGTTCCCCATTCGCGGGCAAATTCGAGAGCGCAACCCTGTTCCGCCTCGGGATCCGTGCGCAGAACAAGCTCTGTGGAAATATGCTTCGGAATATCCGATTTAAACCGCTGCGCAGCTTTTTTAACGCTTTCCTGTTCAGAATTCTGCGCGTATTTTTCCGCATATTCCGCGATAACGCGCATTGAATGCACATTTTTCGCAAACTGTTTAGCGCTCTGCCTGCGAGTGCCGGTAATTCCCCTGCCCCAATGATATACGGCAAGCTTTTCAGGCATAAAAACAGCAGATTCGCAGTTGTCGGCCAAAACGAGGAACTCATACGCATCCTCCATGCGTTCCATTCGCACGTTGGCCATGCGCTCAAATGCGCGTTTCATTGTTTTTTTCGGCGCAGAAGCCAGAACCATGCTCCACGAGCCGTAAGATTCGGATGACTCGGCAAAAACGGATTCGATCAGCTCTTCGCTTTTCAGGACTTTGAATTCATGATTGTATTGTTCGCTTAAATCGCGAGCTGCGTTTTCGTCGGTTCCGTTTTCCGCAACAACATCGCAGCCGTAAAGAACAATCGAATTTTCGCGACTCTGTTCCGGCTGTTCTTTTACAAAGGCATCAAGTTTTTCGATTGCATCGGGTTTAAGCTCGTCGTCGCCGTCGACAAAAAGAATTCTTTCTCCCTCAGCCCGCTCAACCCCTCGTTTTCGCACAACATGAAGCCCGCTGTTCGCTATAGTGCGCACAATTTTTATGCGGCTGTCAGCTTCCGCTTTTTCGCAAATGATATCCGCAGTGCTGTCCGTGCTGCAGTCGTCGACAACAATAATTTCAATGTCGGAAAACGTCTGAGATGTCAATGATTCCAAACATCTGCCGATGTAAGGAGCAATATTGTATGCTGCGACAATAATCGAATACTTCGCCATGTTTCCAATCTGACTGTGTTAAACCGTGTAAAAATTTTGCCTTTGCAATGTCTTTAATGTGCAATTTTACATCATTAAAAACAATTGCGGATTCCGCAGGACTTCGCGTTCAGGCGTTTTGCCTGAGAGAAAAAAGGCGAAGCCCGCGAAAACCGCAAAATTATTTTGTTTTATTACTTCAAATCCGCTGCAAAACAGTCTGATAATCAGTCGTCCGGCTTTGAAATAACGCGATTCTCGGCAACGTCTTTCAAATGCTTGCCGTAGTTGGATTTGCCGTATTTCTGTGCCGCCTCAATCAGCTGATCCTTGGAAATCCAGCCGTTTTCGAAAGCGATTTCTTCCAAAACCGAAATTGGAAGACCCTGTGCGCGCTCGACTGTGCGCACAAACTCTCCCGCTTCATACAGCGAATCCATAGTGCCGGTATCAAGCCATGCATAACCGCGGCCGAGAGTTACAACGTTCAAAGAACCGTCTTCAAGATACATCTTGTTCAAATCGGTTATTTCAAGCTCGCCGCGCGCGGAAGGCTTAACCTGTTTCGCAAACTGCGTAACGCGTTCATCATAGAAGTAAAGCCCCGTAACAGCGTAATTCGAAGCCGGATTCTCAGGCTTTTCTTCAATGGAAACGACTTTCTTGTTATCGTCAAATTCGACCACTCCGTAACGCTCAGGGTCGTCGACATAATATCCGAAAACGGTTGCCCCGGATTTTACATCAGTCGCTCTGGACAGAATTTTGCTCAATCCGTTTCCGTAGAAAATATTGTCTCCCAAAACAAGAGCGCAGGAATCTCCGTCAATAAATTCTTCTCCCAGCAGGAAAGCCTGAGCCAGACCGTCGGGACTGGGCTGAACCTTGTAGCTTAAAGAAATTCCGAACTGCGAACCGTCGCCGAGAAGATTCTCGAAATTCGGCAAATCTTTCGGAGTGGAAATGATAAGAATATCGCGAATCCCGGCCATCATCAGAGTAGACAGCGGGTAGTAAACCATCGGCTTGTCATAAACAGGCAGAAGCTGCTTGGACGTAACCGTGGTCAGCGGATAAAGCCGCGTGCCTGATCCGCCGGCAAGAATAATTCCCTTCATATTCTTCTCCTTTTGTCTCAAACGGCTTTTATGAATTCAGCTGTTTTGCCACATATTCTTTCAGTGACTCTTCCCAGTCTGCCGGAGCATAACCCGCTGCCGAAATCTTAGAAAGATCAAGCGCGGAATGTTCAGGACGCGGGGAAACAGGCGCGGAAGCCGATTCGAAATACTGTGCCGTGGACACGGGTTTTACCGCATTGCCGTTGCCGTTAGTCTGTTCGAATACCGCAGCCGCGATTTCTTTCCAGGATTTTACTCTTCCCGAACCGGTCAGATTGTATGTTCCGTATTCTGCGCCGGAATCCAGAAGCGCGAAAATGCCTTCGGCCATGTCTTTCGTGAATGTCAGACGGCCGTACTGGTCGTCCACAACCGTTATCTCATTGAGAGAATCCGAAGAATCAGCAACCTTGTTTGACAGATTCATCATTGTTTTTACGAAATTGTGACCGTCGCCGATAACCCAGCTTGAGCGCACAATGTAATGCTTTTCAATCTCAGAAACAGCGATGTCGCCGGCTGCCTTGGTCTGTCCGTAAACTCCCAAGGGCGCGAAATCTTCAGTTTCGTCATGCTGTTCTTTTGTGCCGTCGAAAACATAGTCAGATGACACGTGAACCAAAGTTATGTTGTTTTCGCGGGCTGTTTTTGCCAGCAAAGCCGGTCCTTGCGCGTTTGCTTTCCATGCGAGAGCGCGGCCTTCGGAAGTTTCGGCCTTGTCTACTGCGGTATAAGCCCCGGCATTGATAATTGTGCCGTACAGACTCCAGTCATACTTGCCGTACTCGGCGGGATTCGAGAAATCAAACGTGTCGATGTCGCAATATTCGACGTTTTCGACATTGTGCTTTTCGACATATTCGCGCAAAGCTCTGCCCAGCTGACCGTTTGCGCCGGTTACAAGAGTGCGCTTGGGTTCCATTGGCGTCACATCCTTAAGATAAGGATGGTTCAAATCAGCTTCGGAACGTTCGGTCTGTTCAAGCGGAATAGGCCATTCGATATTCAGATCGGGGTCTGCAAGATTTACGAAAGTATAGGTTTTCTTCTGTTCCATACTCCAGTGAGCATTAACCAGATAAGTGTATGCGGTTTCATCTTCGAGAGTCTGGAACGAGTTGCCCACGCCTCGCGGAACGAAAATCGCTTTGCTCGGGTCAAGGATGCAGGTATAAACCTGACCGAAGCTCTTCCCCGGACGCAAATCAACCCATGCGCCGAAAACTGAACCGGCCGCGATAGAGATGTATTTATCCCACGGCTCTGCGTGGATTCCGCGCGTAACTCCGCGCTTGGTATTGAAACTGATATTGTTCTGAACCGGTCCGAAATCGGGCAAGCCCAGACCGCACTGTTTTGCGCGCTGCCAGTTTTCTTTAAACCAGCCGCGATTGTCTCCGTGCACGGGCAAATCGAAAACGATAAGCCCGGGAATATTCGTCTCTTCGGCTTTCAGTTCTTTACCGAATTCCATTTAAATCACACTTTCGTTTTTGTCGAAACGGCTTTAAATATGCTTATATGCGTATGATGCTCAGCTGAAAATCGGATTAACGATTCTGCTGTTTGTAGCGTTCTTCGGTGGCAGCTTTTGTTTTTTCCCACCACTGCGGATTGTCCGTATACCACTTGATTGTTTCGTCCAAACCGGATTCGAAATCGGTATGCGTCGGAACCCACTTGAGCTCTGTCTGAAGCTTGGTTGAGTCGATTGCGTATCGGCGGTCGTGCCCCGGACGATCTTTTACGTGATCGAAAGCATCCTCGCTCTGATTCATATGCTTAAGAATCAGACGAAGAACATCAATATTATTCTTCTCTCCGTTCGCGCCGATAAGATATGTTTCTCCTATGCGTCCCTTTGTGAGAATCGTCCACACGCCGGAAGAATGATCTTCGGTGTGAATCCAGTCGCGAACATTCAGACCGTCGCCGTAAAGCTTGGGACGCACGCCGGTAAGGATATTCGTAATCTGACGGGGAATAAATTTTTCGACATGCTGATACGGACCGTAATTGTTCGAGCAGTTGGAAATTGTCGCGCGAACGCCGAATGTGCGGGTCCATGCACGCACAAGCAGGTCGGAAGAAGCTTTAGTGGAAGAGTACGGGCTCGAAGGATGATAAGGCGTTTCTTCAGTAAATTTAGCCGGATCGTCCAAAGCCAAATCGCCGTAAACTTCGTCTGTGGATACATGATGGTAGCGGATTCCGTACTTGCGAACCGCTTCGAGAAGTCGATAAGTTCCTTCGACATTGGTTTTCAGGAACGGCTCGGGATCGGCAATTGAATTGTCGTTATGCGATTCTGCCGCATAATGAACAATCGCATCATGCCCGGGAACAAGCTTGTCGAGAAGCTCGGCATCGCAAATATTTCCGTGCACGAAATCCATGCGATCCTCAGGGATTCCCTTGAGGTTGTCAAGATTGCCCGCGTAAGTCAGAGCGTCAAGAACCGTGACGTGTGTCTGAGGGAAGTTATCGACAACATAATGAACAAAGTTAGAACCGATAAAGCCGGCGCCGCCGGTGACGATGATGTTCTTCGGAGCAAAAATTTCTGTCATACATCACATCATACCGACCGGAGAGTATATGCGCCGGCTTCGCGCGAGATAATACGCGAAATTATTCGGTTTTTTCTTCGATATTGTCTGAAACTGCGG
This sequence comes from uncultured Actinomycetes bacterium, assembly GCA_900314875.1. Classification (GTDB taxonomy): domain Bacteria; phylum Actinomycetota; class Actinomycetes; order Actinomycetales; family Bifidobacteriaceae; genus RUG039. Next base: position 67,798 of record OMWX01000005.1, read on the forward strand.
CTTTCGAAACTTCTTCTGCCGAAACGTTATTCTGCGAAGCAGCGCCTTGCAAAGCCGCGTTCTGCAAAACCGATTCGCTCGAAACTGATCCGCTCGAAACCGCAACAAGCCTCCAAACAGAATATCCGCAATACGTTTCGCCCATTTTTTCAAACCTGAAACTTCCGTCGCTTGTGTCGCTTAAATCCTTGTCGGAAAAAACATATCTGACTCCCAGCCCGTTAAGCTGAGCGGGAGCAAAAGCAGCGTTTATCTGATCGAGAACAGATAAAGTCACGCATTCATCCCGGATTTCAGAGGCAATTTTAACGTTAATGTAAGCAAAACGATTCGTTGCATGACTGCATTTTCCGCTCGGGTCAATCATATTCCACAAATTCGTATTCGGAACGATTTGAACTGCATTTTGCACAGTCAGACCGTTGGCTGCGAGAAGGTTCGCAATCATTCCGCTTTTCTCTCCTGCCGCAACCCATTTCCCGGGAGCCTGCATATTTACGGCTTTCGCCTGATTTACAAGCGGAGAATCGGTTATCGCGCGAGTCGACTTTTGAACGGGATTGATAAACAGCGAAGTGCAGGCAAGGCTGAAAATGCCCGCGCAGACAAAAAGCGCGGCAGCCGGATTTTTCGCAAGCGCACCTGCCGAATTGACAGCAATTTTGCCATTCGAAGCTTTTTCGGCATTGCCTGATTTGCAAGAATAAAGCGAAGCAAAAACGACAACAGCATAGAAAACAAAAGCATAAACCGCGATTCGAGCGCAAATTCCGCTGTCAGCTTTGCTTAACAGTCCAGGATCTGCTGCAAAAATGCGGCTGACGACAGCAAAAACCGCTCCGGCGAAGCAGGCCGCAAAACTGGAGCAAGACAGGGAAAGCTTCCATTCTTTAACCGCAAAAGACCTGATAAACAGCAGAATCTGAGCGACAGCGAACCCCAGATACATGCGCTCGGAAGTGCTGATTTCGCTCAAAGTGATTTTTGCGATAAAAGCGGGTACGCCGACAGTCATGTAAACAAGCTGGCATGCAGAAACGCACAGAAGCAGAATCGAAAGCAGATCTTTTTTCCTGTTCAAGAAAAGATTCGCGAGCGCAAAAACGGCTCCCAGAGGGAACAGATCCGCGAATTTTGCCAGTTCGGGAGCGTTGCCCAGCGGACGGAACGGCAAGAAATGAGAGGCAAACGAATTAAAAAGCGTGCCGAATTTGACGGCTCCGCCGGCATCTTTTCGCGCTCCGGGATATATGGTAGACATCGACGCCGAAATCGTATCTTTGCAATTTCGCACGATATAAAGCATCAAAATCGCAAAACATGCAAAAATAACGCCCGCAATAATCCAATCGGCAGCTTTCATGCAAATTTTTCCCCAGAAAGCTGCAATCTGCCAGACGATAAGCGCAGCCAAAACGTATGAGAGCGGAATCTGCCATGCCGGATACAGAGTCCATATGAACGAACCTGCGCACAAAGAGATTCCCGCCGCCGCAAGAGCGCGTTTGAATGTATTGCGGGTTCTCAGATAATAATTGAACAGCAGAATCGACGCAAAAACATCGATAAGCATTTCGACCAGATTATTGACTGCAAACCACCATTGAATAAGCGGGGCGCAGGCGATTGAGACAGCTCCGAACGCGGCCAGGATTCTGTGTTCGCCGCAGTTTTCCAAGGTTTCGGCAGAAGTTTCTTCGGAGGTTTTTGCGGTTCGCGCAGCAGTTTTCACAGCAAAAGAAGCAGTCTTCGAACAATTGCGGGAAACAAGCAGGAAGAACTCGTAAGAAACCAGGAAAAGCACGACAAACCGCGCAGACCAGTAGAAAGAAAGACCGGCAGATGATCCGAAAAGGATATATCCCCAGTGGAACGGACGGAAAATCTCAGAAATTGCAATCATCGGCGAATCTTTGATGATATACATGTTTGTCGGAAAATCGCCCAGCAGCATATTATGCCATGCGAAATGATTGGCTTCCTGGGAAATCGCAAAAGGAGTGCCGACCGAATATTCGTCCGACCGCATGATTCGCGCAGTGCCGAAAATCGTATCCTGCTGCAAATCGCCGCCGAGGAAGAAGTTGTATATATTCAGCGAAGAGCCGTGAAGAGAAGCAAGAGTGCAAAAAATGATTATTGCGGCTCCGAAAGCCCAGCGGAAACGGTGAAGAGTTCTGTTTACAATTCGAGACCCCAAACAAAGCCACGAGCAGAGAAGCAGCGCGAACGGATACAGCACGATACCGCGCATAAGCAGCAAATCTCTGTGAACTGCCGTTTCTCTGAAATCGAAGTTAAGAGCCTGCATAATCGGAAGGTAACTCTTAATGAGAATCGCGCAGATTCCGGCAGCAAGAACGCAGGCTGCGGCAAATCTTGCCCGCACGGAGTTTATGCGAAAAGTTTCGGGCAGAAAGGCGAAATTGCTCTTTTTCGCGTTTTGCTGCGCGTTTTGCTTGACGCTGCTGTTTTTATTGCCGTTTTTATTATCATTTGCGGCATTTGAAGCTGCGGACACGTTTTTCCTTTCGATTTCAAATTATTTAATCTGTATTCATTAAGGCTGTTTATTCAAGTTTTATTCAGGCTTTGTTTTTTTCAACGGACGATTCAGCCGCATTTGAAGCATTTGAAGCATTGCCGGCTCTATCTGACGATTTTTCGTCTTTAATGTCATCGGAAGGCAGCTGACACCATTTTTCTCCCAAAATCCCCGCAAACATATCGACAATGCAGACGATCGCAACCGTCAGACAGCTTAAAATCTGTCCGGAATAATATTCGTTTGAAGAACGCATTGCGCACATAATAGCTTCTCCGCCATAAAATCCGACAAGCAGAGCCGATGACAAAGCCAAAGCTTTGCTCAGCATCAGAGCATTGACTGCCGTGCGGTCGTCCAGTTTTTTCAATTCGCCCTTCACATATCTGCGAACCTGTCTTGCCATATACAGGACGTATGCTGCAACGCAAATCAGTATCACGCATACCGGCGCGGGGGCGGAAAGCAGGTTGAAAGGCAGCCGATCGGTTACAAGGAAGAATATTGCGCCCAAAGCGATGCCGGCAAGAATTGCCGCAACATAGTATGCAGGGGGCGTTCTTCGCGCTTTCATAATTCCTCCCGATTTTTTCTGCGCAAGCAGTTTTGCGATGTTTGTTTTGCAATTGCCTGATTGCAATTGCCTGATTGCCAAGGTCTTGCATAGTTATCTTGCGCATTTTGCCAAGAGATTCGTCCGCGCAATATAAAAATATGCGATACAAAAGCCTACAGACCGGCAAGAACAACCGCGCATTTTCTGCATGATCCCTGCGAAAGTCCCTGCGAAAGTCCCTGCGAAAGTCCCTGCGAAACCCTGCAAAAAAGCAAATATGACCGCACACTGTTCAAGCGGCGGCCAATATTTATGTTTTCAATCAAACTTTTTTCAGATGTTTCCGTTTCCGGGAATAATGCTGGTTCCGTCTTCTGAATTCTTGCGAACCTGCTGAGGAATCTCAACCGGCGGCACATCCGAATTCGGACGCGACGAATTCGAAAGCCACAGCTCGCGTTCCGGAGCCTTCTTCAGATTCGCGAAAATTGCTGCAAGCTCCTTCTCATTCAGCGTCTCTTTGATAAGAAGCTGACGGACAAGCTCGTCAAGAACATCGCGATTTTCGGAAATAATCTTCCAAGCCTCCGTATGCGCGGTTTCGACAAGAGAAAGCACTTCTTCATCGATAATCTTCGCAGTATCTTCCGAATATTTGTGAGGAGCGAGAGCATCGGCTTCTCCGGATTCAGGGTCGGACGAACCCCATTTGATTGCGCCCAGCCTGTTCGAAAAACCGTATTCCATAACCATCTTGCGAGCAATTGCAGTGGCTTTCTCGATATCGTTCGAAGCGCCGGTCGTAGGATCGTGGAACACGACTTCTTCAGCCGTGCGGCCTCCCATAGCATATGCCATCTGATCGAGAAGAGCGTTGCGAGACTGCGAATAGCGGTCTTCAGTCGGCATAACAGCCGTATAACCCAAAGCCCTTCCGCGAGGAAGAATCGTAACTTTGGTCACAGGATCCGTATTATGCAGCGCAGCGGCAACCATAGCGTGACCGCCCTCATGGTAAGCGGTATTTCTAAGATCTTCCATAGCCATTCCGCCTTTGCGGCGAGGACCGGACATAACGCGGTCGATAGCCTCGTCGATTGCGCGATTGTCAATCAGCTGAGCATTCGAACGGGCGGTGAGCAATGCAGCCTCGTTCAAAACGTTTGCAAGGTCTGCGCCGGTAAATCCGGGAGTGCGAACCGCAACCGTGTGCAAATCGACGTCAGGCACAAACGGCTTGCCCTTCGCGTGAACTTTAAGAATAGCTTCCCGTCCCTTGAGATCCGGAGCTTCAACCGCAACCTGACGATCGAAACGTCCGGGACGCATAAGAGCCGAATCAAGAACGTCGGGTCTGTTTGTGGCAGCGATGATAATCAGATCGGTATCATTTTCAAAACCGTCCATTTCGACAAGCAGCTGATTCAGCGTCTGCTCGCGCTCGTCGTGACCTCCGATATTGCCGCCGCCTCTGCGACGTCCCACGGCATCGATTTCGTCGATAAAGATAATTGCGGGCGCATTCTTTTTTGCTTCGTCAAAAAGGTCGCGAACTCGAGAAGCTCCCAAACCGACAAACATTTCTACAAAGTCAGAGCCTGCCATCGAATAGAAGGGCACTCCGGCTTCTCCTGCAATTGCTCTTGCGAGAAGAGTTTTACCCGTTCCGGGAGGACCGTAAAGCAAAACGCCTCGCGGAATGCGCGCCCCCAATTCGCGATACTTGGAAGGATCTGTAAGGAAGTCCTTAATTTCTTCGACTTCCGCAACGGCCGCTTCTTCTCCGGCAACATCGGCAAACTTAGTTTTCGGTATATCGCTGTCTGCAAGTTTTCCGGATTTTCCGCCGCCGATGCCGAACATTCCGCCGCCAGTTCCGGGCATGCGGCTGATCAGCCAGAAGAAAGAACCGAAAATAATAATGAAAGGCAGGAACGACGTAAGCAGATATGTCCAAATGCTGCTTTGCGGAACAACAGATGTCCAGCCCTTAGAAATATTCGAATGCTCGACCGTTTCGGCAATTTCTCCGCCCTGCGCTTCGACAAAATAGAATTCGACGGATTTGCCGTAATTCTGTTCGCGTCCGTTTACGGTCTTCTTAAAATCCTCGGAAAGATCAAGACGCACGGTCTGCCGCGTTTCGGTAATCTCCGCATATTCGGCTTTCCCGTCTCTAATCAATGCCAAACCGTCTTTTGTATCGATTATTCTGGTCGCGCCGGCAAAGAAAACCTGAAATATAAAAAGACCCGCAACGCCGGCAACGGCAATCCACAGCCACGGAATCTGCCACCATTTGCGAGGACGTTTTGGCGATGCCGATTTCTTCGCCGGCTTCTTGCCGCCATTGCCCTTATTGCTTTTCCCCTTATCGGGGTTTGGAGGTACAGGCATTGAATCTCTCTCCTTCACAGACAGACTTCTTCACTACTGCTTTGGATATCTATCTTCGCACATACGAATGACCCGGCGCGGCACAGGCGCGAAAACAAGCCGTTTGCCGCGTGTCGCAAAATGCCGCGCAGATTTGCTTTACAAAGACGGTAGTTTGGAAACAAAGGCATCTATAGCATTTTTTGCGCCGTTCGAATCAGACGGATTATTTACGATAATCGCGAAAATCAAATTTGAGCCGTTTTTGCGCGAGACAAACCCGGTCATCGAATTAACCGAAGGCAAAGTTCCGGTTTTAAGGCGGATAAGCCCTGCCGCATCTTCGGCTATCGAATGCTCCAAAGCCGTGCCGGACAATCCTGAAACCGCAGTGCCTTCAACGGCTGCAACTGCGGCAGCTCCTCTGTTCAGACACATTTTTTCCGTCTGAGCAAGGATGCTCGCAGTCAGACGACTTCCGGGAGAAAGTCCCGAGCAATCTGACATTTCCAAATCCGATATATCGATTCCCGCATTTTTTAAAGTGTCGCAAACAGCCTCGACCGCACCTTGGGAAGAGTTGGAATGATTGGTTTTCAAAGCGAGAAGCCGTCCGAATTCTTCAGCAAGAGTGTTATCCGATGTTTTCAGCGTAAAATCGAGAATTTCATAAAGTTTCGCAGATTCCGCAGTCGCAACCACAGAAGAAGAAGCCGTTTTTTCTTCAGAAACGATTCCCGAGACTTCAATTCCTTCTTCAGACAGAAGAGAGAAGAATTTTCTCGCGGCATCTGTTGCCGGAGAGGCGCTTCTGCGCACGTATGCCAAGCCGTCAGGATTTGCCAGACTGCCCGATTCGGAACGGTTGCGTCCGATATCTATCGCCATAGAACTTTGTTCCATCGCATAAAGCCTGTCTTCGTTGGATTCTGAAAGTCTCGCGGGTGCCCTGTCCGTGCCGAACAGCGAATCGTCATATCCTGCGGTCACTTTGCTTATGCCGCTTTTTTTCAATGCTTCAGCCGTATTTTTTGCCAAAGTTTTAAGACCGGCGCGACCGTTCACATGCGAAAAATCATTCTCGCCGCCTGAAAGCAGAACATCGCCGCCGCCTTTAAGAACAAGATGAGAAACAGAGTCTTTTGAATTCGAATTATCGAGACAAACCTGAGTTTTCAGAGTAGACGACATGTCAAGCCCTCTTGCGGCCGCAGCTGCCGTAATCATTTTCAGCACGGAAGCCGGCTCGCGTTTCATCCCCGGCTCGCGAGAAGCGGCAACCTGCCCTTCCTCAGACATAATAACGGCCGACCAGTCTGACCCGACCGCAGAATTCGCGGCAAAATCATCCAAAAGACGCGCAGCCGAACGCGAATCGACGGGATCCGAGCGCGAACTTGATATAAAAGACTGCCCGGAAACAGGCTTGTAAGTGTCGATTGTCATAGATTGCAAATCAGAAGACGCGAAAGACAAAACTCCGGGAAGCACGTCGCAGCAGTCGCAAACAACATACCCGGCCGCGAGCGCGAAAGTAAGTCCCGCAGACAATGCAACCGTTGCGGTTCTTTTCATCCTGCACTCTCCTTTTCTTTCCGGTCCGTTTTTTCTAACTGTTCTTGCGATCCCTGCTGATCCTGACGCGCAAGAACCGATTCTTTCAGAATCTTTTCTGCTTTGCCGCCTTCCTGAGCGATTCCTTCATGCGCTATCGGCTTCCATTGAGGTTTGGAAAATATTGCAACAAATGAAATCGGAATATAGCTGAGCATATAAACCGGAAAACTCAAAACAAAAGCAAAAAGCTCTTTATTCGTCGCATCGATTTTGTCGCGCTCGGCAAAACATGTAAGAGCCGCCAAAAGCATGAGAATAAGCACTCCGGTTCCCGCCGAAATAAAGAACGATTTCACGGAAACAAGCTGAACGCTCCAGGACATGTATCCCATTGCAGCGAATGCGATTCCCAAAGCAAGGCGCAGAATTGAGATAACTGTAAGCGGACAAATCATTAAAGACAAGTCGACTGCCGAAAAATCGCGCTCTTTGATTGCATATTGCATCATCGCGCCGCCGTAATAGCGGAAAACCTGCAAAAAGCCTTTCGACCAGCGCACCCGCTGTCTCCAGGACTGCACAAAAGTCACAGGCTGCTCGTCATAAAGCATGGCTTTCGAGCAGAATCCTATCCGGTCGCCGTGCAGAACGCAGTCCGTGCTGAATTCAAGATCTTCGGTCATCAGATGGAATTTCCAGCCGCCGTTTCGCTCCATAATTTCGCGCGAAAACAGGAATCCGGTTCCGCCCACATGACAGCTGGTTCCGAACACGGCCCGAGACGAATGCAGGAACCGCGATTCGCGCATAAACCACAGCGCAGACCCTGAAGAAACCCAGTTTTCGTTCAAATTAACCGAGTTTCTGTAGCTTGTAAGAACATTGAATCCAGCATGGAATCCTTTGTTCATTTCTTCAATGTAATGCGAATCGAGAAGATTGTCAGCATCGAAAACGATATATGCGTCATATTTCTTCGAATATCCCGATTCGATAATGTTGTCGAAAGCGTAAGAAAGCGCATATCCCTTGCCGATCAGCTCTCTATTGTTCCGCTCGACCACATGACATCCGGCTTCGCGGCACACCTGCGCAGTAGAATCGTCGCAATTGTCTGCAACAACCCAAATATCAATCAGTTCGCTCGGATATGTCTGACTGCGAATCGACGAAATAAGATTGCCGATAACCTTCTGCTCGTTGCGCGCGGCGATAAGCACGCAGTAATGCTTGTCAAAAGGAGCGTCGGGAAAATCGACGGATTTCGCCGCAAACGAGGTTATCACGCATACAACCTGATACAGAAAACTCGAAAGCCCCAAAAAAGCAATAAGCAGATCGAGCAGGGACAGCAGACCCATTTATCGCCACCTTTCGCGCGGATTGCCAGTTCTTGCGGATTCTTTTTCTGCGTTTTCCTTGTTTTCCGCATTTTCTGTGTTTTCTATGCTATTTTCGGTATTGTCCGCATATTTTTGATTATTTTTGTGTATTTTATTCTTCCGCCCGGATTTTGTGCCGGACTTTGCGTTGTTCTTTGCGTCAAATTTTGCTCCGACTCTCTTTCCGGGTTTTTTCGAGGCAGACAGTCTGGCATTGCGATTCATTATATCCTTGGGAATCGCAACCGTTTCGGAATCGCTGTCCGTTTCGACGTAAGCAGAATTATGCGCAGAACCGGAACCGTAAGAACCGGTTTTGCCCGAATCGGGCGTGCCGTATATGTATTCGTTTCTAAGCTGAGCCAGGTCTTCGTCGATTTCGGTAACGCGCGCGCTCGAGCCGGAAACTTTTCTGGGAAATTTGCTGACAACAGGCTTGATAACATGCTCGCCGATTGCTTCCGCTCCGACAACGACAGCCGACTTCTTCTTCGCTTTCGGATCGTCAAGCAAATCCGAATCGATAAGGTCGTAGCTTTTCGTGTATGCCTTGAAAATAACCTTTATCGATGCAGCCAGCGGCAGCCCCAAAAAACCTCCGACCGGACCGAAAAGCGCGGTAAACACAAGAACCGACAGGAACGAAATACAAGCGTTCAGCTCCATTGTCCGCTGAGAAATTCTCGGAGAGAGAATCAGATTTTTCACCTGGGTATAAGCGGTTACAAAAACAATCAGCCCGACTGCTCCCCACATTCCGTTGTTCAGCCAAGCCGAAAGCAAAGGCACTGCCAAACCGATATATGTGCCGATTGTCGGAATAAATTGAGACATAAGACCGAAGAAAATCGCAAGCGGCAGCCAGTAAGGATTATGCAGCACAAAAAGCAGAAACAGCGAAACGGACACAGCCGCGATAACCGCCAGAATAATGCGCGAATACAGAAAATTGGAAATCTGATCCTGAGCAACAGTCCAGGTATACAGGAATTTGCGCTGAGTGCGCGGAGACAGCCATTTGCACAGGCTTTTGCGCAGTTTCGGACCGGCCGCAGAAACATAGAACGATATAACAAGGACGGTTGCGATACCGAAAATTCCGCCCACAAGAGAAGTCAGGGTCGAAATAGCCTGACCGGCATAGCCTGATATATCGGTTTTCTTTATAAATGCCAAAGCCTCCGAACTCAAATCGTCAATTTCCGGCATCGCAAAATGGAATTGCTTTTCTATGTCGCCGCTTAACTGCTCATACAGAGAAGGCAGGTTTGAAAACATGGATATGAGCTGCTGAACAAACATCTGCCCGAACAAAACAAGCATTGCGCAAGTGATGAGAATAACGCTCATAAGAGTCGTCACCGACGCGACCGAACGCTTCCAGCCGTGCCGAATAAGCCAAAGCACAACAGGCTCGACGGCCAGCGCGATAAAAACCGCGATAAGCACATATGTGACGATAAGCTGAATCCTGGCCCAGCCGTTCCATACGAAAATCGCCGAAAACACGCCGATTGCAGCATAAAGCAGACCTCGGCCGAACCATTCCGGAGGCCGCCTGGGGTCGCCTTTACCGGGAAAAAGAGAGGCCAAGTCAAGACGATTCGCATCGGCTGAGGGATTCCGCATGTCATTTTCGAAATCCTCATATGCTGCGTCAAGTTCTTCGGGAGTTCCTGCAGGAGCCGAGCCGCTCGGACTGCGCTTTATTCGAATGCGGCCGGTTTCGACATCGTCGCCGCTCGCGCCGGTTTCTTCCGTTGAATACCGTGTTTTATGCCTGTCAGATTCTGTACCCATACGATTCATTATTCCATATGCCTGCGAAAGCATTATCAGCCGCATTATCAAATGTGCCGACAGATACGTCTGCAAATATGCCGGGAAATGCATAGACAAATAAAAGCCTGTACCGCCCGGCACATAGGATAGTAAGCATGGATAATTATTTGAGCGTTTCCCTTGTCATTCCGGCATGGAACGAATCCGAGCGCATTATCGACTGTATCAAAAACGCGACAAAACAGTCAATGCCGGCGAAAGAAGTAATCGTCACAGACAACATGTCAACCGACAACACAAGACAGCTGGTCCGCGATTACATCGATTCGCACCCGAACACAAATGTTATCCTCCTCGAACAGAACGAAAAGCAGGGACTGATCCCCACGCGCAACTACGGAATTGCGCACGCGACCGGCGATATTATCGGACGATTTGACGCCGACTGCATGATTCGCCCGAACTGGGTCGAGACGGTCAGCAGGTTTTTCACCGAAAATCCTGAAATTATGGGCGCTACCGGACCTGTTACGTATTACGATATGCCCGCGCGAAAGGTTTCGCTTAAGGGCGACGCAAAGATACGCACGGAACAGTACACGGCCGACGGCGGCGAAGTGCTGCTTTTCGGCTCGAATATGGCTGTTCGCGCCACTGCCTGGGAGCAGATTAAAGACGAAGTTTGCGCTGACGAGAAAGATATTTTCCATGAAGATATCGATGTATCTTTGCATTTGATGGACAACAATCTGAAAACCGGATACTGTCCTCAGATGGTTAATGCGCTTTCCGCCCGGCGAATGGATACGTCGATTACTTCGTTTTTCCGCTACATGAAGAGGTTTAAGAATACTTTTGACGCGCATCCGAATCACTGGCAGTCGGGTCATCCCGAAATTTCAGTCAGCGCGCTTTATCCGTGGCTGCATATGCTTTATCCGATATATCAAAAGTACTTGAAGTCGCGAGAAATCAACCCCGCCGAGCAGGTATGGCTTGAGGAGCAGATTGAGCTGCTGCACAAGGCTGAAGAAGCGGGTCAGGCAGTTTCTGACATTGCTTCGCCCGAGGAGAATTAACAGAAACGAAATATGCGAAAAACTGCAACAGCAGCAACGAAGCTGTTGAATTGCGGGCAAAATAAACAACCGTCGAATACGATAAACAACTGTCGAATATGCAAAGAATTACTCAAGAAAACAATATACAAACACTATTGATTAAAACAATACTGGTTAAAACAGTATTAATCAAAAAACGGTACCCCCGGAGAGAGTCGAACTCTCGTTGCCAGAGTGAAAGTCTGGTGTCCTAACCGTTAGACGACGGGGGCGAACTTGATACAGTTTACATGAGTTTTATTCTATATGCAAATTTGCGACACGCCATGAAAAATAAGGGCTAAGTGACCATTTCCCGATATTACGCAAAAATTTTTTCGAAAATTTCCCGGATTTTTTGTTTTTCAACCGTTATTTTTCATTATTTTCTAGGGTTTTCAAGGGTTCTCAAGGGTTCTCAAGGGTTTTCAAGGGTTTTCAAGGGTTCTCAAGGGTTCTCAAGGGTTCTCAAGGGTTCTCAAGGGTTCAAATTCAAAAGAGATCCCCAGGAATCCCAAAGATTTTCAAAGCTCTTCGACATAAAATTTCGTTTCGATTTATTTTGCGATGTAGGTAAAGTCGTGAATCGTGCGACCGGCTTCGATTCCTTTGCGCTCGAAATTGGTAAGAATCCTGCCTGAAAAACGCCGCGACTCGCGCATCCAAGCATGTTCAAGCGTTTGCGCCGTATGCGCAGTCCCTTTGCTCACATGCTCCAAAGGAATTGAGGCAGCGCAATCCCCCGCATTTTCGAAGCCGTTTATAATCGGATCGGACTGCACGGCCGATGCACGAGCCTTATCAAAATCCGCAAGCAAATCTTCAACAGATCTTTCTTCCCCGGATTCCCGGGATTCCCCGGTCCCCGCTTCCCCGAATTCCTCAGTCTCAATCCTGCCGCCATGCTTTTCAAACGCCGCAGAATCGGCTTCCAGACATTCGACAGCCGGCTTTTGCGCAAAATCCATTACTTCATGCACGTGAAGCGCATAATCTTCGATATCTGTAGCGATTCTCCACGCGCCTTTCTCGCGAAGAGATCTGCGAATTTCATCCGCCAGAGCAGCACAGACTATTCTGCGCTTGTGATGCTTGGTTTTCGGCCACGGATCGGGAAAATACGTCCAGACTTCGTCAAGGAGACCCGTTTGAAAAACCGCAAAAAGCTCGGGCGCATTAACCTGCGCAATGCGAAGATTTTCAAGTTTCGCATTCGCCGACAAAAGCATCGTGTGAGCGACTCCCGGAGTATAGACTTCAATCGCAAGAAAGTTTCTGTCGGGCCGAGCTTTGGCCGCCGCAACAATATTTTCGCCCTGTCCGGTGCCGATTTCCACGACAAGCGGATTGTCGCTGCCCCATATTTTGCGCACATATTCGCAATCAAACCTGAAGGAAGGATCAACCCCCAAAGTGTGCCCGCTGTCAGGCAAATCAAGCAGATAAGCGCCCCTGTGCGAATCCCATGCCTTCTGAAGCCTGGCATCAAGCCGGCTTGAACGCCTCACAAAAGACAGCGGTCGCTTGCCGAAATCCTTGTTTTGCGCCGATTCACACATTTTTTGCCTTCCTTATGTTTTATTCTGCAAAAATTACACGCCTGCAAATAAGATTAATTATATAAGAATCGTTCATCATGCCGATGCCGAACGCTTATGAATGCGCAAATGCTTTTGCAAATGGCTGTAAATACGCAAATGCTCATGCCGAATAAGCAAAACGATGTTTGGCGCGGAAAATGCGATAAAAAGCCAAACCGCAGAAGGAGAGATTATGACAGTTTTGGTCACAGGCGGGTGCGGATACATCGGAGCGCACGTTGTTCATGCTTTGCATAAGAAGGGCGAGAAGGTTGTCGCCGTTGACGATTTGAGCTATGGAAATCCGTCGCGAATCGGAAATGCGAGACTTTACGGAGCGGACATTTCTTCGCCTGATGCTGCCGCGCGTCTCGCACAGATTATGAAGGATGAGCAGGTTGATTCGGTTATCCATTTTGCTGCCCGCAAACAGGTGGGCGAATCGATGGAGAAACCGCTTTGGTATTACCGCCAGAATATTGACGGAATGATTAATGTTTTGCAGGCTATGCATGATTCGGACGTAAAGAAGCTCGTTTTCTCTTCATCTGCGGCGACTTACGGCGAGCCTGCGGTTGAGGTTGTGCCGGAGGATGTCGTGCCGATGATTCCGATTAATCCTTACGGTCAGACGAAGCTTTTCGGCGAATGGATGGCCAGAGCCTGCGAGCAGCCTTACGGGATTCGTTTCTGTGCTTTACGGTATTTTAATGTTGCCGGCTGCGGTCCGGTTGAGCTTGAGGATCCTGCGATTCTCAATCTTATCCCCATGCTTTTTGACAAGCTGCAGCAGAGCAAGGCTCCCACAATTTTCGGTGACGATTATCCGACTGCGGACGGAACCTGCATTCGCGATTACATTCACGTGTCGGATTTGGCCAACGCGCATGTTGCGGCTTTGGATTATCTGGACAGGGATGAGCGCGCATATGACGCGTTTAATGTGGGAACCGGAAAAGGCACGTCTGTGCGCGAAATCGTCGATGAGGTTAAGAAAGTTACAGGCTTGCCGTTTACAGAGACAGTTACGGCTCGCCGCCCGGGTGACCCCGCGCAGCTTATCGGTTCGCCAAAGCGCATTAACGAGGAAATGGGATGGCACGCGCAGTACGATGTTCACGACATCGTTAAATCCGCTTGGGCTGCGTGGCAGGCGAATCCCGCTCATCACATTGACACGGAGAGCTGGAAGCAGCGGGACTGAGAATTTAAGGCTTAAGAGCTTCGGGCTTAAGAGCTTCGGGCTGAAGCATGCCAGACTAAAGCTTTGTGCCGATACGCATCAGGAGCTTGAAAAAACTGAGATTTGGTTGATCGAGATTTCCTCTTACAAGTGTAAGAGTTCCGCATACAACAAGTCCCGTATAAATTCCATATGAAAATCCCGTCTGAACGGTTTGTCTGGGCTTGTTTTGCCTTTGTTTTGCCTTTGTTTTGACCGGTCAGGCGGGATTTTTTTGTTGTGTTGCCGGGCATGCCCACGTTCAGCATGCCCACAGCTGAGCGGGCGCGGACTGCGCGGCGGGCGCGGCTGCGGCGGATGCGGAAGCGCACGCGCTGCCGGCGGCGAGTTCGCACATGTCCTGAATAATCAGATCCGTGAAATTGTTG
>OMWX01000011.1 GCA_900314875.1 uncultured Actinomycetes bacterium
GAAATATTCTAAGCATGAGCTTATAACCCGGCACAAACAAAACCGCGCCGCAGCCGGCACGTTCGCCGCACACCGCATTCTACGCCGCCGGCGCAAACCACTCCGACACGTCAAACCGCTTTACGCCGCCGCAACAAACTCTCCCGACACCGCAGACTCCGCAACGCCGTCCGAAAACCGTACCCTCAAAACCCCGGGAAATCACCCCGCCAGCCTCATCCAAAAACACGACAGAATCCTTCAAAGCCTCCCGCCCCCCGAGAAAAACTTGTGCACCGGCTTTAACGCCGCAAACTCACAGCCCGTTCTCGCGAATTTTCAATTTCGCGCGCTTGCGGAAAAATGCTGCGCCGCAACGCATTATCTGCTTATAACCGTCCAACCCCTCCGCATATTTCCCGGCTGCAATCTGCTCAAGAGCCTTATCGCAATCTTTACCCATATCAGACTCCTTCGCTGACTTTTTCGCTTCAATAACAACCGCCCTCCTGTTCTTTCTGTCCTTAAGCAAAATAGCGGGTCTTCCCAACCCGCTTTCCTTATTTGATTCAACACTGTAACCCCTTCCTACAAACACCCCTGCAAGAAATGCATGATAGTAATTCTCATGATAATCATGAAAACTGACCGTATCCCACAATAAATCTGAAATAATATCAGTCGCACAGTTCTCGTCACCGCTCCACAAAGCCTCCATAAGCCGATTTATCGAATCTGCGCTGACATTATCCCGAAAATAACGAACAACCGTATCTTCAAAAATCGACGCAATCTCCCTGTTGGGGATTTTAAGCGAAACACTATCCCCCTTTTCATCCGGATTCGCTTTGGTAACATATCCGGTCATAAGCAGAACGCTCCACAGATTATCCTCCGACGAATGCAGCGTGTCATAAGTAAGCAAATCCGTAACCGTTTGCGTCACCGTGCCGCCGTTCAAAAGCGTCTCAAACTTATCAGAAACATCAAAATCAGTCCGGCTGGCAAACGTCATCAAAACGCCGTTATGACTTGTATTTTTCCAATAATTCTTCGGCTGCGCCTCACTGTTTCGATTCAGCGCGGACAGATAATTCACCACATCCCAGGGACAGTAAACGTAACTGTTGCCAAAAACATAGCCGTCATACCACTCTTTGACGGTTTCAGCCTTGCGAGACAACCCCGCAGCTTTAAGCGCCGAACGAACTTCACTGTCAGAAAATCCGAAAAACTGCGAGAACTCTTCATCCAGAACCGAGTACGAAGCGAAATTATTCGTTCCCGTAAAAACGCTTTCCTTAGCCAGACGCAGACAGCCGGTAATAGCAGCAAACTGCAAAAATTCATTATCTTTAAGCGCAATGCTCATAATTCCCTTAATCAAGTCGAGCATTCGCTCATAATACTGATTTTCCGCAGTGTTCTTCTCATTAGCTTTCGCAAGCGGCACATCATATTCGTCGATCAGAAGAATTACTTTTTTGCCATAAACCGCATGCAGCATGCGCATAATCGTTTTCAGCGAATTCTGAACATCCGACTCTGAACCGGTCTGTGCTTTCAATCTGTTAAAAATTTGCGCATCAAAAGGATTCACATTCGCATTTGAATCTATATCAGAAATATTTTTGCACATATCCGCCAAAACATTTTTAAGTTTCGCATAAGCTGTTTCGAAAGTGTCGGATTCAGCATCCTTAAACGATATAAAAAGCACAGGATACCGGTTCATCCACTTTGCGCAAAAATTCTCATGCGCACAAACGTCAAGCCCTTTGAAAATATCGGTGCTGTCCTTGCGGATATTGAAGAAGTTTTCCATCATGCTCATTGCAAGCGTTTTGCCGAACCTGCGCGGACGGGTAAAAAGCGCTACTTTGCTTCTTTCATTATTGGCAAGCTCATAAATCATCTCGGTTTTGTCAACATAAAACGCATTTTCGCGGCGAAGCGACGCAAAATCCGATTCTCCGACTACCGCTGCAAAATTTTTTGCTGCAATATTTTCTGTCGACAAATTCATGGGAAAGCCTCCTTCTAAAAGTAAATTCTACATGCAAACATCAATATTCAATAAAAAACAAACAAAGAAAACTGTGCACAGGAAACGCTATTCAGGCAGAAATATTCAAACAGCGTTATTCAAACATCAATGCGAAACGGCAAAAGCGAAACGGCAAAAGCGAAGAGACCGACATGCGGACTGCATTGCGAGGGACACAAAAGGAATCTGAGTGCAAAATAAATTCCCACAGAACAACATCACAGAGAAACACACCGCAAGGGAAACACACCGCAAAAGAAAACACTGCAAGGAAACACGCCGCAGGGAAACACCGCACAAAATATATCACCGCAAAAAACCGGACACACACACAACACACACACACACAACACGCACACACACAAAAAAAAAAAAAAAAAAAAGCTCCGAGCGGCATCGATCCGCTGACCTAGCGATTTTCAGTCGCTCGCTCTACCAACTGAGCTACAGAGCCTTGCGATAAAAAAACCCGATAACCGGGCTTCTTATCAGCGACTCCAACCGGACTTGAACCGGCGACCTCCGCCGTGACAGGGCGGCGCTCTAACCAACTGAGCTATGGAGCCGTGTACTCATTCATGACAACTCACTTTCATGAATCAATCATGAGCAACGAATAAAAATAATACACTACTTTTTTCAGTTTGCCAAGTCACAAGTATTTTCAAAGCCTCTACGGCGTGTCGTGATTCGCAAAACAGCAAACAATCCTCTCACTGGAAAGCTGCCGCCAGGATAGCTGCCGCCAAGAAAACCGCCGCCAAGAAAGCTGCCGGGAAAATTGTTACTTAAATAATTTACTCAGAGTGCCTGTTGCTCAAAAAGCTTACCTGGAAAGCTGCTGCTCAATCCAGTCAACAATATGCGGAGCCGCGCTCTCAATCTGCTCGATTGCAACCTCAAAATCCTCAGGACCTCCATACCAGGGGTCAGCCAGGTCAATCTGATACTCGCATCCGGGCTGAGGTTTCGGCAGCGACGGATCAAAACTGCGGTACATATGCACGTTTTCCCTGTCGGCAGGCGGCAGCATGCGCAAAAGCGAGCGCATATGCGACTGAGTCATGGGCAGAAAAAGATCGGTCGCTTCAATCTCTTCGCGCGTGATTTTGTGGGCAAAATGACTTTCAGGCAGCGCGTATCCTCTCTCGCGCAAAACTTTCTGTGCGCGCGGGTCAATCGGATGTCCGTGCTCCTCGCTGCTCACTCCCGAAGAAATCACTTCAATCCGGTCGTCAAGACCGCGCTTAGCAACGATATCGCTCAGTATGACTTCAGCCATGGCCGAGCGGCAGATATTGCCGGTGCAAATCGCGGAAACAGTGTATTTTTTCGTCATTTTAAGCCTTTCGTATTTTAAGCATTTTCATCATTCGCGCAATGCTTCGGCTCTGACAGTCGTTTCAGCGTGCGAAAACGATATCTCTCGACAGTCGATTTGCTGTTTTTCGATGTCAGCCACCCTGAATCATGAGCAACCTGCCAGACAGAATCCTGTCCTGAGTCGCTTTCAAAAGCATTTTCAGCCGAGAAACCGGACGCAAAACCCGATACGGAACCGTCCGCAGATTCGCCGGCAGAACCGTCCGCAGATTCGCCGGCAGAACCGTCGGCAAAAATCGAAATTTCCGGCGCGTAAGCATCCGCCTCGACAATCGCGTCGATATCAGTCAAAAACAGCGTGTCAGCAAATTTTACAGCCTGATTGAAAAGCGTTGCTCCGCCGATAATCCAAATCTCGTCGCGCCTGATTCCGTCGTCGGGAATAGCAGGCTGCGCGGCCAGCTCAATCGCCTGCTCGAGAGAAGAAACAACCGTGGCTCCTGCCGCATGATACTCAGGATCGGACGAAATAACGATATTGTCACGATTGGAAAGAGGCCGAAAACTCTCAGGAAGCGACTCCCATGTTTTCCTGCCCATAATCACCGGATGAGACACCGTCAAATCCTTGAAATGTTTTAAGTCCTCGCTTAAATGCCAAGGCATTGAACCGCGAAAACCGATTGCTGCGCGACCGTCGGCATCCCTTGCCTGCGCCCAGATCGCGTTTATCGAGTATTGCTCGCCGTCCTCGGGATTTTCCTCGCTCTCGGCAGCGTCGTCAAACCCGGAACTGTTCGAATATTCATGCCCGGACGCGCCGAAAAAAGCGGCAACGCCGGGCTTGCGTTCGTGATAGCCGCTGCGACTGTCGTGACTGTCGTCCATGCTTTCTCCTCGTTTTCTTTTAGTTTTATCGGACTGTTTAATCAGTTTATTTTAGTCGGATTGTTAAGCCTGTTTATCCGGATTATGTTTTATTCCGGATTATGTTTTATTTCAGTCTGCTTATTGCCGGATATTTTAAGCAGATTCTGCGCAAAAATTCAGACCCGCATCAAATACCCGAACTTTACACCGCAACCGGCGCTTTAATCGTCGGATGATGCTCATATCCTTCAACCTTGAAATCCGCATATTCATAGTCAAAAAGGGATTTCGCTTTGCGCAAAGAAAGCTGCGGATACTCATAAGGCGAACGAGAAAGCTGGGTAAGAACCTGCTCAATGTGATTGTCATACACATGACAGTCGCCGCCCGTCCAAACAAATTCCCCCGGCTGCAACCCCGTCTGTTGCGCGAGCATTCTGGTCAGAAGCGAGTAGGAAGCGATATTAAACGGCACGCCGAGGAACATGTCGCAGGAACGCTGATAAAGCTGACAGCTGAGCTTTCCGTTCGACACATAGAACTGGAAAAGCGCATGACAAGGCGGCAGAGCCATGTTTTCAACCTCTGCGGGATTCCATGCCGTAACAATCATTCTGCGAGAATCAGGATTGGTTTTGATCAATTCCAGCACATTTGAAATCTGGTCAATCGTGCGGTTCGGATCGTCAGCGGTCGGCGCAGGCCAGCTTCTCCACTGCACTCCGTATACAGGTCCGAGCTCTCCGGTCTGCGGATCTGCCCACTCATCCCAGATGTGAACATTGTTTTCCTGCAGCCAGCGCACATTCGAAGAACCCTTCAAAAACCACAAAAGCTCGTATGCAACACCCTTGAAAAACACGGTTTTCGTGGTCAGAAGCGGGAAATATTTTGAAAGATCAAAACGCATTTGACAGCCGAAAAGCGAAATCGTACCTGTGCCCGTGCGATCAGATTTCAGCTCGCCCTCGACAAGGATTTTTCGCACAAGATCCTCATAAGGCATCGGAATATCCGTATCCGGTCGCGACGGGATATTTTGTCTGATCTTTTCCAGCTGTTCTTGCGTCAAACCCATGACGTAAATTCTACCGGACAGCAAATACTGAAACAGCGAATGCCGAAAACCGAACTTAAAGCAGAACAGCTGCAGTGCAAAGCTTTTTTTGCAAGCTTAGTCTGCAAGCTTAGTCTGCAAGCTTAGTCTGCGAACTGAATTTACAAGCTGAATTTGTATCATTGAGTTAATATCATTTAATTAAATATTCGCATGAATATTCGCAACAGACTGTTCCGATTTTTGGAATCAGCATAAAAGCAAATATGCAAATATGCGAACAGCTGCGAACATGCGCAGAACAGGCATGAAAACATGCATAAATCGTAAATCGGGCAAGACTTAAGGAGGATTCGATGGCGAAAAATATTCGAATTGAGCATAATGAGGACGGTTCCTGGAGGGCTTTTTCGCCTGACGGAAGCGAAATCAGATTTGGTCATGCAGAAGGTCTTTTCAATCCCGGCGATCTGATGAAAATTGCTTTGGCCGGATGTGCAGCGCTGTCTTCTCAAAGCGCAATTCAGCGCACTTTGGGCACCAATGACACGACTTCGATCACGGTCGACGGCGAGTTTGATGGGGATTCCAACTCGTATGTAAGTTTTCAGGAGCATATAAGCGTCGATGCGAGCGCTGCCGGTTTAAGCGGAGAGGATGTTGAGAAGTTTGAAGAGCAAATCAGGAGGCATATCGATAAAGCCTGCACGGTTGCTCATACATATCACCGCGAAACTCCCACAGAATTGACGGTTGACATCAAATCAAAATAACGGGCAGGCAGAGCAGTTTGCAGAGCAGAACTCAGCCGGCATAGTTTGCATCCGGCCGAATCACAGACACCGGCCGAATCACAGGCAGCCAAGTTCACAAATCAAACCCGCATATGATAGCAACCCGCAAACAAACAAGAGACCGCAAACAATAAGAGACCGAGCCTGAACCCGGTCTCTTTTTGCAGTTTGCGCGTTTTTTGTTTGCGCCTTTTCAGTTTTTCAAAGCTCTTTGCAAGCCCGCATTTCTGCCAAGCCCGCATTTCTGCCAAGCCCGCATTTCTGCTGTTTGTCAGATTTGCAGCAGGCGCATCCGCAGCCGGCATTTCGCCCGCAGCAAGTCAGAACCCCCGCAGCCGCCGATTTTACTGCTCGTCCGGCTTAATCGCTTCTTCAACCGCTTCAGCCGCCTCGCCCTGCGCAGGCTCGACTTCAACCTTCTCCAAGCCGATTATCTCATCAATCGAAACATTCGAAGACTCGGCTTTTCCGCTTTCATCTGTCCGGTTTTCATCGCGCACGAAATCAACATATTTCTTCGGCACGACATAAACCGGCGCAACCGAGTGCTGAACCAAATCCTGACTGACAGAACCGATAAGCAGTCCCGTAAATCCGCTTCTTCCGCGCGATCCGACAACAACCGCATCGCTTTTCTCGCTTGCTTCAGTCAGAGCCGAATGCGCGGTTCCCTGCACGACCTGAGCCTCGATTTGCAAATCGGGATACTTCTTTTTAAGCGGCTCGATACGCTCTTCAAGCTCCTCGCGATACGAATTGAGAATATCGTCCATCTCGCGATCGGAAATAATAGCCGCCGCCGAAAGAGTTCCGCCGGAAACTGCGGGAATCGAAACCGCCGACACGACGGACAGCTTAGCTCCCCACTCATTCGCGTATTCTGCAGCAATTTCCAAGGCTTTCAGACCCCACACAGATTCGTCCGAGCCGACCGCGACATTCTCGATTTTGTTGTTCAGGCGAATGCGCTTGCCTTCGGCGTCAAGATACGGAACCACGACGACAGGGCAGTATACGTGAGCCGGCAGATTCGAGCCGGGCGCATCCAGAAGACGCTCCGCAAGACCGCCCTTTTTGCGATTTCCGATAACAATCAGGCGATAATTGCGAGACAGTTCGACAAAAACCGAAGTCGGATCGCCGGTCGCAAGCAGAGTCTCGACATTCGCGCCCTGCTTTTTCGCAATCGCCTTTGCTTTCGCCAGAATCAGCTGCGCATCCTGCTTTGCCGCAGTATCGTCCGCAAAAGTGATATAACTTGAATCCATCGTCACGGCAGCATAATTAATCAGCGGGCAGACGCATACAATCTGCAAATCCAAGTTCGCGTGAACTGCATAGTTTGCCGCCCACCAGACCGCTTTATAGCTGGCATCCGTGCCGTCAACGCCGGCGAGAATCGTCTTTTTTTCGTTTCGCTTTACTTCCTGCATCGCTGCTCTCCTTTTCTCATTCTTCTTCACTGTATCAAACTTCTTCCCTGCTTCAAGCTGAAAATCAAGCCTGCAGCAAGAATCCTATATCTAAGAATACCGCGAAATCGCGAAAGCCGCGAAACATGCGCGAAACCCTCCCCAGACACTGCCGAAAACCCGGACACTGCCAAAACCCGCAAGCCGAGACCCGCAGCCGAGACAAGCATTCAAAACAGCCGCGAAAACAATCATTCTTAAGGACTATCGCCCTGATATTGCCCGATTGATAAGGTTGTGCATATGGAAAAAATTATAATTCCCGAACAAATGCTTCCTTCCGACGGACGTTTCGGCTCAGGACCGAGCAAAATACGTTCGAAGCAAATCGATGTTTTATGCGCGGCCGGGCGCAGTCTGATGGGCACTTCCCACAGACAGCAGCCGGTGAAAAATCTGGTCGCGTCGATTAAATCCGGGCTTTCGCAGCTTTTCGAGCTTCCCGAAGGATACGAGATTGCTTTGGGAAACGGCGGCGCGACGGCTTTCTGGGACATAGCCTGCGCCTGTCTTATCAACAGAAAAGCAGCTTTTGGCGTTTACGGTTCTTTTTCCAAAAAATTTGCTTCATCCGCTCAAAGCGCTCCGTTTTTGGATGAGCCTGCGATTTACTCGGTCGAGCCGGGGTCATATTGCCTGCCTGAGCCGACTGAAGAAGCCGACGCATACTGCTGGGCGCACAACGAGACTTCCACGGGCGTTATGACGCCGGTTAAACGCATTGAAGGCGTTGACGAGGATGCGCTGATGTTAATTGACGCGACAAGCGCGGCCGGAGCTGCCGAGGTTGATATCGATCAGACGGACGCGTACTATTTTTCGCCGCAAAAGGCGTTCGGTTCGGACGGTGGGCTGTGGATTGCGGTTTTGTCGCCCCGGGCGATTGCGCGCGCGAAGGCTATAGAGTCGACAGCGGATCTGCCGGGCGCGAGGCGTTGGGTGCCCCCGTTCTTGTCGCTGACCGCTGCGGTTGAAAATTCGCGCAAAAACCAGACTTTGAACACGCCGGCGATTGCCACGCTTATTCTTATGGACGAGCAGATTAAGCAGCTGAATGCGAACGGAGGACTTAAGGCTTCGGCAGCTCGCTGCGCTCAGTCTGCTCAGACTGTCTACGATTGGGCGGAAAACTGTTCTTATGCTCAGCCTTTCGTACAGGATAAGGCTGCGCGCTCAACTGTCGTCGTCACTGTCGATATCGACGATTCGATTTCGGCAAATGCGATTCTGTCTGTTCTGCGAGATAACGGCATCGTCGATATTTCAGGATACAGGAAGCTGGGACGCAATCAGCTGAGAGTCGGCGTTTTCCCGTCGGTTGAGCCTGATGATGTCAAGGCTTTGACAAACTGCATCGATTATGCGGTCGAAAAGATTAAGGCTGCGAACTAAAACAGCCCGAACAGCCCGCAAAATCAAATAAAATCAGGCAAATCGGACAAAAGCCAAACAAATCAGATAATAAAAACGCTTACAGGGCGGTTCCTGCCAAAAGGTATGAGCCGCCCGAAGCATTTTTGACAGCATTACTTGCAGCAGAAATATACACTTCCTCATCGGCGAGGATAAACAATGCCTGCCCCTGCCCGATAACCTCGGTCTGTGCCGCATTGCCGTATTTTCCGTATCTTCCGCCGCTCGACTGACAGCAAATGCTTCCCGACACGCAAAGCAGGATTCTAGGTCCTGCGGCAACAGGAATTTTTTGTTTGGATGACGCACTTAAAATCCGTTCAAAATCACGCGATGAAGACATTTTCTTCAAAACTGAACGAGACTGCGGAAAAAACAAGTCTTCCGCCGAAAAATCATATTTTTTGCGCACAAAACCGTATGCGAGCATGTATTCGCGCAAATTCGGGCGGTATGTGATGAAATTAGGGTGAATAATCGCCGAAAGAAAACCGGAAGACGGATCAATCGGAGCTTCGGGACGGCAGTTTATATTGCGCAAAAGATTGGGTATATCCTTATGTTTTACGGTCATTCCGCCGCGCAGAACATTGTCGGAATTGGTCATTATTTCGGCTGCCGTGCCTGAAAGATAAGCATGAGGAGTGCCGGCCGGAATAAAAACCGACTCGCCTTCTTCAAGCGTGACATGATTCATCATCGCCAGACACAGCACGCTCGGGTCATCCGGAAATGCTTTAGCCGCTGTCAGCACGGATTCCAAAGCCTCGCGAACCCTGCGCTGCAAAGACTTGTTCAAAGCGCGCTCCAAAGCAGCCGGCAGACTGCGAATATCATTCATATCGTCTGAATTGCCGCAGGCAGTGACCGCAATGCGAAAAGCCCTGAAAATCCTTTTCTGCGTGCGCGTCCACACCGCCGACGATTCAGGCATATCCTCGTCACGCATGTCGTCGTTAAACATGCCGCCGGCGCGAGAAAGACTGCCCGCTCCGGACAAAGCCGCTCTCATGCGCTGGGCGGTTATATTGTCTATCGCCCGCAATGCCTGCAGCTGGAGAGGACGAGACATAAATCCCACGCATGCTTCAAACGGCTCGAGAGCCACTACCATCTCATGTTTTGCAAGCGAATCCTTGAATGTGCGCTCGGGAGCGTTCAGCGCAATCCCCTCGCGATTTTCGCGGTTAAAACCGGCTCTCGCCTCGAAATCCAGAGGATGAACCTGCAGACTTAAAGGCATTCGCGCGGAAATCACTTTGAAAAGATAAGGCAAAACCGGTCCGAAAGCCGCAGAAACCGCAGAACCCAGCATCTTTGTCGGATTTTCACTTATCATTCTGGCAAGGTTTTTATTGACAGGATTTTTTTCGGCTTTATCCGAACTGTCCGCATTATCTGCAATGCCTGAAATCACAAGATTTGACGGCGACTCGACATGCCCGGAAAACCACATTTCGGCAAGCGGACTGCCCTGCTCCAAGCCGAAAATGTCCTGAAGTTTCGTATGCGATCCCCAGGCATAACGCTTCTGCACAGGCTCAATCAGGTACATCCGGTCTTCCCTTCAAACTCCGAGCAACAAATTTCCGGCGTCAATCTTCGAGCAGAAATTTTCGAGCGATTAAACAGTCTGATTTTACTATTTTAAACGCAATTTCAAACGCAATTTCAAATGCCGCTCTAAAACGCCGGCCTAATCTTAAACGCGCAGATGCCGCGCTTTGCTGAATACCCTTGCCGGTATTGTTGTTTTTATGAAGTTTGCACCGCTTTTCGACCCTGACGCAAGACGCGAGCCTCCGGAACCGGTTCGTCTCGATTTGAAGCATATTTTTCTGCCGGTCACAGTTTTGTGGTTTCTGGCCGACTTGGGCTTTATTATTGCTTCGCTTCTGGGGCATACAAACAATTTCGCGCTTCTCACATGCAGTTTCGGACTTGTTATCGGAATGCTCATGCTTATCTGGGAACATTACTTCCGCGACGAATACCGCAAGCTGGGCGACAGCTGAGACGACAGTTCAGTCGAGCCGTTCGCGCAACCTCAAATTGTGCAACCTCAAATTGCATAATCTTAAATCGCGCGCACAGCCGGGCTGTCAACCTGACCGACAGCCCGGCTGATATTTCGAGCTCTTTATTCGCAGCCCGCTCTATTCAATGTCTTCCAGCGGCATTATCTCCTCTTTCAACACTCTTTTCATATCTGACTGCATTGCTTTTTTCGCCATGAATTTAGGAAGAGGTTTTTCTCCCGATTGTTCGCATTCTTCACAATAAGCTTTATAATCCATGCTCCTTCGCAGTTCTTGTTCATAAGGAATTTCACCGTGTCTGCTGTCGAGGAAATTGTTTATGACTTCTTCCGAACCCACACGCCACATTTTTACAAAAGCATCCGCTACCGCGCTGATTATTTCATTTTTCATCTTATACAGAATTACTGAGATATCTTCATTCGCATATTTCTCTCTGTCTTCCTCGATTTCATCGAGAATCTTACTCAGCAAATCCGCAATTATTTGATTGTCTTTGCTGTAATCTTCGACAATTTTGCGCAGATCCCGCATCTTCTTTTCAAATTCTTCAGGAGTTTCGCCGACCTCGGGTTCTGCAATCCCCTGAAGCAGGCCGACAATATAGTCATAATCGACACGCACTGTGCACAGCGTTATCGGCTGATAGTCAAAATCGATCTCATCCTGCTCAAAATCTGCTTCGCCGTCTTTTTCCCTGCTGTCTTTCAGTTCAGCCAAAATATTGACGTAGTGTCCGTGATATTCTTCCAGTTCGGTTTCGCTGATCGAATAATCTTCAAGACTTTTTCCGTCAAAGTTTGAAAAAGCTCGCAAATGACCGATTGAAGAGTTAAGCTTCTGATAAATCTTGACAAACGCTTTCTTCTGCTTAAGAGAAAGATCGGCTGCAGCTTCGGGAACGGGCGCAAACTCGCGAAGATCAGAAAGAGATTTTTTTACATTTCTCTCAGTTTCAGCCCAGTCGGGCGCGACAGCCGCGCTTTCTCCGCCGAGAGAGAACAGTTTTATCGCTTTGTCGACATCTTCCTTAAATTTTTTCGTATGTTGAAAAATAAGGATGTTTCCGTATTGCTTGTCTTTGTCGAAAATTCTGTTTGTTCTCGAAAAAGCCTGAATTATGCCGTGAAGCGACATCGGAGGACGATCGATATACAGCGTGTTCATGCATGGAGCATCAAAGCCGGTCAGAAGCCTGTCCACGACGATAACCAGGTCAAGCTGCTCGCGGCGCGACTTGTATTTTGTTTTTTTGCGCGCAAGCCGGTCATTCAAATCCGTATTGTATGCATTGAGTTTCTCGGATTCTTGGAAATCCGTGCCGAACATTTTGTTGTAATCGCTCAGAGCCTGCCTCATTTTATCCTGATTCTTCAAAGAATCATTCTCATTTTCGCTAACAGAGTAGGTAATCGCAAATTTCGGATAATCCGGCAAAGCTTTTTTTATTTCGCTGTTTATTTTTACGCGCGTTTCTCCGCGCACGATTTTTTTGGCCAGCTCGTAATATCTTTGCGCTTTGTCGATTGAGGTTGTCGTCAAAATCGCTTCATACGTTTCACCCGAACCTTTCTTTATTCCCAGTCTTTCAGGGTTATTCAGAACTTTATCGAGCACAAAAAGCATATGCTCTTCGCTCTCATAGAATTTGTTTCTCTTTTCTTCGTCGCCGTCTTCCAGTTTTTCGTCGCCCAAATATTCAATGCTGAACGGCAGAACGGCTTCGTCTTTCACAGCTTCTTTAATCGTGTAATCATGCAGGCATTTGCCGTACATTTTCTCGGTTGTCAGAGGCAGGTCGCCGCTAACTTCATACGAATTTTCGTCAAATCTGGGCGTTCCCGTAAAACCATACCAGCGCGGATTTGCAAAGAATTTGTCGATTTCGCGCTTAGATTCGGGACTGATGGCTCTGTGACATTCGTCGACAACAAACGCGACCGTTTTAGATTTTATTTTCTTGTATGCCGGATCCTTTTCACTCATCCGATTTAACAGCGCCTGAAGTTTCTGACGAGTTGCGACAATCATCTGTCTGCTGCTGTTTGACAGCTTTTCCTTAAGTTCGTTCGTACTTTCCGTGTCATCCACGTCAATTCGGTCGTTTCCCGCATACGACTCAAAAGCGGCCGCAGTCTGCTCGTTCAAATCATTCCTGTCTATAAGGAATACGGTTTTATCGATTTTCGGAATGTCCAAAAGCAGATTTCTTGCACCCTTATATGAAGTAATCGTTTTACCTGAGCCGGTCGTATGCCAAATAAAACCGGACTTGCCGTTTTTGGAAGCCTCTCCCATGGCTTCGATTGCATGAATCTGATAGGGACGCAGCAGAATCAGACGCTTCTTGTCATAGTCGAGCACCATATACTGGGAAACCATTTTGTGAGCCTGAGGGATTCTGAGCACCTGCTTTGCGAAATCAATATAATTCGAGACAGGCTCTTTTCCTTTATCCAGCCAGCGCGACATAAATTTAGGATTCAGCTCGGTATCTCTTGCCGCACTGAAATACTTAGTGTCCGAACCGTTGCTGACGACAAACATCTGCACGGTCGAGAAAATGCCTTTGAATTTGCCTTCTTTAATGTACTTTTTTATCTGATTAAATCCGTCCGTAATGGGATGAACGCGATTTTTCAGTTCGATATGAATCATGGGAAGACCGTTAATCAGCAGCGTCACGTCAAAACGCCTGTCGCGCTCATTCACCTTGCCGCTTCCCTGCTTGGGCGCGCGATACTGGTTAATTACCTCATAAACGGTTTTCCCGCCCGCGATATGCGACTGATCCAGCACAAGCAGAGGAATTTTCTTGTTTCCTCTCTGAATATTCGCATACACTTTGCCGTTTTCGCCTGCAAGCCACTGCCCCGCATTGTAAAACGAGGAAAATTGCACGATGTTTTTAACTTGTTCGAACTCGGAATCCGAAAGTTTTTTGCCGTCGAGCTTGTCTCTGTTATTCTGCTCAAGAATTTTCCTGAAATTAGCCCACAAATCCTGCTCAGTTTTCAGCTCGGGACGGTATGTCCACTGCGAATCTTCGCATGTAAGCTGTTCTATCAGCCTGTTTTCGATTTTTTCTTCGAGTTCTGCCAATTTCTTTCCTTTTTTGCGAATCGTGCCTGTGTTGCGCAAATTATGTTTGCCGGGAATCGCGCCTGCCGAAAACCGTGCTTGTTACAAGCCGCGTCTGCCGCAAGCTGCTTACTTTTGCAAGCTGTGCTTATCTTGCCGTTTTTGCGTTTCCAATAATTTTTTCGTAACTTTTCAGGATAACATTTTCAGAACAGTTTCGCAACTTCTTTGCTTTCTTTAATTGCAACGCCTCTGCGATGCCTTC
Organism: uncultured Actinomycetes bacterium; assembly: GCA_900314875.1. GTDB lineage: Bacteria > Actinomycetota > Actinomycetes > Actinomycetales > Bifidobacteriaceae > RUG039. Next base: position 14,341 of record OMWX01000011.1, read on the forward strand.
CGATTACACAGTTTTTACACAGTTTTCATGCGGTTTTATGCAGTTCTATACGGTTAAATGCTGTTCAATGCAAAGTTTTATGCACTTTTAAGCGTTTTCGTGGCTTTCTCCGTTTGCTGTGATTTTACGGCTTTCTTGGATCTGTTTTGTTTTTTCTTTCGCTTGTCTGTTTCAGCGTTTTCCTTTTTCTTCTTTGAGAAACTGCCTTTCGGTCGGCCTTTGGTTTTCGGTTTCAAGGCTTCCTCGCCGCCTTCGCGATAGAGCTTGCACCAAATCGACAGCGGAGAACGCGAAGCAATCTCGTAGCGTTCGATAACCTCATTGCATGAAACGCCTTTTTCAAGCACGTCTTTGACGGCAGCAAGCTTAAGTTCCTGACTGTAGGCTTTATGTCTCCTCACTGATTCCTGCGCTGCTTCCCCTGCCATAATTTGCAATCCTCCAACTTTCAGAACGACACGCTATTACACTATTATGCCACTTTTGCGCGGCGGCAACACGCTCGCAACGCGCACGGCATAACAATATGCCCGCAGCTGTTTTGCATTCCGGTTTTGCTTTGACGTTTTGCCGCTTCGCCGCTTTGCCTTTTCCCGTCTCGACGGAATTTAACACGATTTCGCGCGATTTCACGGAGTTTCACGCTGCTTCACAAACTTTATAAAGTTTCGCATGAAACTGTTCCACACGAATCGTCTCGCACAGCCAGGCGGCTTGTTCTGTCATGCAAACATGTTCTGCAAAAAATACTTTTTAGCCTGCCTCAACAATTCCGTCTTCCGCTCCTGAACACGGATAATCCTGTCAAGACCCGAAAAAAACATGCCCCCCAACAGACGGCGGAACAGGAATCTTGCATTCACGCAATTTATCGTAATAAAAATACAGCCGGACGCTTCCCTCCTGAAGCCTGGCTATCCAATTTTGAAAATCATTCGTCTTAAACCAGTATGACAAAAATCTGTCATCAACAGACTCATCAGTTTTAAAAATCTCATACAAAGAACTGACTATAACATCATCGCAACCGTCATAAAAACCTATCGAACCAATATTAATCCTCGCCGGGTTATAACCAAAAGAATCAGGAGAAACAATCCGATAAGCACTCCTGTCGGTATTCTTCATATAACCAAACTCATCATGGGCCTCATTCTGAGGTATAAACCCATGTTCGTTGGTAATCGCATACGGCACCAAATCAAGATTATCCTTATTCCTCACACTCGAAGCATAAGTAAAATCCGAAAACTTCTTCGTCTGCCAGGGTTCCGTGAAACCCGCAAACCGCAGACGCGGCGCGTTCGATTCCGCAGCCGCATTCGCCGCAGCCGCATTCTTTGCGCCCGCATTCGATTCGGCACGCGCATTCTCTGCGCCCGGTTTCGCATTCGAACCGCCGCAGGCAGCGGTCACGCCGGCAACGCTCACGCCGCAGGTGAGCTTCGCAGCCGCGCCGCTCTCCAGACCCGCATTCTCCGCCCGCATATCATCCTGCCGCATGTTTTCCGATTGCATGTTTTCCGCGCCCGCATCTTCCGCTTTGCCGCTCATCCGCATTGCTCCCTTCAAACAAAACCCCTGTCAAAACCGTTATAAAACACATATTCTACACAAAAACCCGGGCAAAATCTGAAAGCCCGAAACCGGTTTTCTTTAACCCCGCCCGGCCTGATGTCAAATTTTTTTCGACATCAGATTTTTGAAGCGCATACCCGCAGAACGGACGCCCGGCGAAATGCGCGTCACCCCGGCAACCCGGCCATTCCCGACCGGCAAAAATCTTCCAAACCGCCGCCCAAACCGCCAAACCCGCGCATTAAACGAACCCGCGCATCAAACGGCGGATAAAGAAATATTAAAAGCCGACTTTTACTTGTCATCCGCTTCCCAACAGCCGCATCTGCTGCCCTAAAAAGTTTTCGCGTCAAAAAATCTTTCCGCCGCAACAGAAGGGGGCGACTGTTATGCAGTATATGTACATATACTGCATAACAGTCGGACAGCTTTAAATCATCGGCAAAAAATTCCCGGGAAACATTAAGGTTTAGAACGGTTTTCAGTATGCTATGCTGTATCCCGTCAGAGAACATTGTTTCAAAAAAGAATGGTTCTCGGACAGCGCGAATGCCGAGCGGAAAGCAGAAGCATTCGAGAGGGCGAAAAGCCTCGCGCGCGAAGCGAAAAGCAAAACGCGCGGCAAACAATTTACCGTCACTGTCAGGTTAAGCTTCCGAAAGCCGCACAGCCGGCCGCCGAAACGTTTAACCCTGAGTGCATTGTGAAAACTGCGGGCAGGAACGCCCGCGAGAGAACAGAGCATAACGGGCAAAGCTTTGCCTGTTTTATTCTGTTCCAATTGGAAAGGAAGACACATGAAGTGTCAAAAAAATTTAATGCGTCTGCTTAACGCAAATTGTCTTAAGCTGACGAACAGAACGTTTTCGTCCGGAAGCGCGGACATGCCCAGAATCGATTGCAATATTGCGGTTCTGCCCGATTTCATCGCGCTGTACAGCGAGCCGGGACTGTACCGGAAAACAGACAGGACCGCTGTGGCGTTCTACGAGTACGACAGCGTGTTCGACGGGAAAAACGGGCTTTATCAGGCCATATACTGCGGGGACGCTAAACGATTGAAATATTTCAAAAAACGTTTCGAAAACGTGAAATACGCTATAGTTCCCGACTATTCCCTCCTGGGAGACGTTCACGAAGCCGAAAACGTTTACCGCATGTTCAAAGCCCGAATCGCGGGACTGTGGTTCATGTTCGAAATCGGAGCGGCAGTCATACCGAACATAACGCTGTGCGGTCCGAAAAGCGCGCAGGAAGAAAAACTTCCGGCTTTCAGCGATAAAGGTCATGTCACGCCGAAAAGCATCGAGGAAAACATGGAGTTGTTTATAGGCAAATCCGTGAACGAAATCGAACAACTGCTTCGAGAACACGGATACCTGACAGAAGAAAGAGGCTCGACACACTTCGGCTCAAAGGCAGAAATCCTTGTCATACTCAATCCGTCGAAGGACAGGAACATAACTCAGGTGCAGGTCTCGCCTTACAGCAGGCGGCAGAAAAACAAAATGACAACACAGGCAATACCGTTCAAAAGATTCAGCGAACTTACCCGTGCTTTCGATACTTCTGATTTCGGCTGTTCGGCTTGTCGGGAATCGTGCACACGATCAGCCCCCGCTTCAAAGCCGGGTTCAGATAATTTTTGCGGAAAGTACCCCTGTGCGAAAGACCGAGCCCGTTTATAAGCCGTTTACAGCTGTTCGATGCGGTTCATAAATTCCTTGAGAGCAGCCAAAGTCTGTTCATGCGTCTCGGTCTGTTCACGCGTCTCGCTCTCGCCGACACGCGAACCGCTGCTTGAATCAACACTTTGCTCAAGAGGCTCAAGAGACCCGAGAATCTGCAGCATCTGCGCTCTTTCAGCTTCCATTTCACCGTCGAGCGCAGCTATCTGAGAGTTCACGTCGGCAAGTCTGACCGGCTCTTCATCCTCGGTCGTGTCCACATATCTGGGAATATTAAGGTTGAAATCGTTTTCCTCAATTTCCGCAAAAGAAGCCAAATGCGCTTCCTTGTCAACATCCTGCCTGTTCTTGTACAGCTCAATCACGCGCTTGATATGCTCGTCGTTCATCACGTTCTGCGTTTTCTTCTTTTCAAACAGCTTTGAAGCGTCGATAAACAGAACGTCCCTGCTGTCTGCATTTTCGCTTTCGCCGCCGGATTCGCCGCTCGGAGCGTCTGACTTATCATCGCGCTCTTTTTTCAGAATAATAATGCAGGTGGGGATTGACGTATTGTAGAACATGTTCGCAGGCAGACCGATAATCGCATAAATATTGCCGTCTTTCAGCAGACTTCTGCGGATTTTGCCTTCCGAACCGCCTCTGAAAAGCACGCCGTGAGGAAGAACGATTCCCATCGTGCCGCCGGACTTCAAATGATAAAGACCGTGAAGCAGAAAAGCATAGTCCGCCTTGGATTTCGGCGCAAGATCATCGCGACCGGAAAAGCGCGGGTCAGTCTTAAAACCTTCTTTCGCCGACCATTTCGCAGAATACGGCGGATTCATAACCACCATGTCAAACTCTGTGTCTTCGCCGGCAGGCCAGTCGTCGTCCAACGTATCGCCCAGATTCAGATTCTGATTTTCGGGCGCAATCCCGTGCAGCAGCATGTTCATTCGCGCGATATTATATGTGGAATTCATCAATTCCTGGCCGAAATATTTAATGTACTGGGGACGCTTGGAAAAATTGCGCGCGTCGAGAAGCAGCGAAGCCGAACCCATGCAGGGATCGTATACGAGAAGCCCTCTCTTATCTTCCTGACCGTCAATGGCAATTTGAGTCAGAATTTTAGCCGGACCGGTCGGAGTATAAAATTCGCCCGCTTTCTTGCCTGTTTCCGAAGCAAAAGCGCCGATCAGATACTCATAAGCATTGCCCAGAACATCACCATCAGCCTTTAAGATATCAGCCTGATCTATAACCTTGATCAGCTCCTGAATCGTGTCTGCCTGCTTTTGGTCGCCCACGCCGAGCTTATTGGAGTACAAATCGACGCCCTGGAAAAGATTTTCGAACAGCTCGTCGGACTGCTCGATATTGTTAAACGCCGTCTGAAGGTCTTCCTTGTAAAACTCGCTGTTTGCCGCTTTTTTTGCGAAAGCAGTGAAAGTATGCTCAGGCTCGATTATGTAACGCAGCTCGCTTTTCAGATCTTCAATCAGATCTTCCGCATACTCGCCGGAACGCGCTTCTTCCCACACGCCCTGAGCCTGCTCGACAGATTCCAGCTCATGCTCCATTTCATCGCAAACAGTTTTCAGGAATTTGTCGGAAAGATATTTGTAGAAAACGAAGGCCAGCAGGTAGTCCTTGTATTCGTTCGCGTCCATTTTGGAACGCAGAACATCGGCTCCCGCCCACAAGACGGCTTCCAAATTCTTTCTCTCGTCGCTCATTGCTGACCTGCCTCTCTGTTGCAAATTCTGTGATTCAATCACAAACTCTGCTGCGGTTTTAACACACTAATAGAGAATATTAACCCGCCCGCCGGGCATTTGCGGCACGATTGACTGTCTCGCAAAAATCAAAGGGGCGAACGTGTAAAATTGCGAATTTTCAGACGAAAATTGCATAAAATCTATCCTGTTTTCTCTCAAAAATCCACACCTTTTTACGCGCTGTCAAATGGTAATCTAGAGACAAGCAAACGAAAAGGAAAACAGAAAGCCCGCGCAGAACGTTTGAAGTTTTTTACAAAGAGGCGGTAAAGAATCAATGGATAAAGAATTAAAAGCAATTCGCGGCGAATACATAAAAATCATATCGAATGGTTTTTAAAGAATCACCCTGATGCGACCGAGGAATTCATGCGCGAAGTCAGACACAAGTATGACGCAAAAACGCACGACAGCAAACAAACAGCATTGCCGGAATTGCCGGAAATTCTCGAGCCGCTTGATTTGTCAAAAATGACAGAAGCAGAGCTGTCTGACGAACTGGAAAAGGGACTTGAAGACATGAAAGCCGGACAGGTTATGACCGCCGAAAAAGCTTTTGACGGCATTCGCGCGAGACCCTAGCCGAGTTTCTCGTTCATCAGTTTCACTTCACGACGCGCGCGCATGTAGAAACAAAGCCATATCGCGAACGTGGCAGCAAGCTGCCCTGCCAGACTCAGCAGACAAAGCGCCGCCGAACTCTCATGTCCGAGCCAGCCGACAGCAAATGCGATCGCCGTATAAACCGCACACCCCGTCCCCATATGAATCAGCACTTTCATCAGCATGGGCAGACTGTCGTTTTCATACACTGCACTGGGGATTCCGAATCCTAATCCGACAGCAAAACACCCGACTGCCATCTTTGTAAAAGCCCAGTTTTCGAACGTTATGCATCCTTTCCCCGAGATATCAAACACAACTCCCGCAATGCAGAATCCCGCAAAAGCGATTCCAATCCCGCACACTGAGCCGCGCAATGCGTGTCTAAGCATCGCCGACCACGCGGTTTTCTTTGCGCCTCCCCCTGCATTTTTTGCGGATTTTTCTCTGTTTTCAGCTATTTCGCGGTTCTTATTCATTGTTTTTCCTCTCTGATTTTCGTAATGTTTTTCAGATAATTTTTGCGAGCGCATTCCAGCTGCGCAATTTAGTGCCGATATTCGGTTTCGCAGCGGAAATCTGTGTTTCACAGCCCGATTCCGTGTTTCACAGCCCGAGATGCTTCTTGAAATCCTTCAGATATTTTCTTGAAATATATTCTTTGCAGCCGTTTTTCATTTTCAGAAGTATCGCGCCGGAAAAACCGGTTTCGAGACTGTCGATATGCCGCATGTTCACTATCGCAGATTTGGATATCTGCATAAAATCCGGTCCCAGCTGTTCAAGAAGCTCGTAAAGCTTTTTGTTTGAACGGTATTTCTCGTTTTTTCCGTAAATGACCGCGCAGCCCGACTCTATGCGAACCATGCAGATTTCGCTGTTTTGCAGAATTGCAATATCCCCGCTGTTTTTCACTGCCGCAACAGGGATGCCCGTTCCGCCAAGAAGGTCGGCTATTCTTTGTATTTCTTCGGTCATTTTATCTGTGCGGATAATCGCATAGGGCTCCCTGTATTCAGGCGACATGTCTATGCTGACCTTCATGCCGATTTTCTCCTTTCTGTTTTTCGTGTTGCGCCGTTGAGCCTTCCGCCGCACGGCTGTTCTGTTTTCTGCAATTTACAATACTTCATCATGCTCTTTTCTGTCCCCAATTCCGGTCTAAGCGGCGCAAAATCTCATGCAAGCGGACGAAATAAGCAAGTGAAATGCAAAACTGAGAGAGAGCAAGAGAAAGCAAGAGAAAGCAACAAAAACATGTGTCGCAAAGAAAAACCTGCAGCAACAAAAAAACGCAATGCGTTGCAGCAGTTTGCAGCACATTGCGCCAAATTTGTTTCCCCGGGCGGATTTTCTCCGCTTAACTTTCTCCAGCCAAGTATTCTCAGCCAAGTATTCTCAGCCGAACTTGTTCTCAGCCGAACTTTTCCGGCCGCCCGCAAATTCCTACAGATTCAATAAGAGCGCCATCACTTTACCTTCAGGCAGCTCAAACGATATATCGTCCGTAACGCGATTGCCGTCAAGCGTTTTGGACACGCGATCAAATTTAACAATCACCCTTGCTCCTTTATCGGATGCGCATTAATTATCTTTGGATTAATCATTTCTGCAGTCTGCTTCGCACGGGAGACTCAGCGAGAAGGTGCTGCCATGCCCGGGCGCGCTCCAAACGCCCGCAGAACCGCGATTTTCCAGCGCAACATGCTTGACAATG
>OMWX01000007.1 GCA_900314875.1 uncultured Actinomycetes bacterium
TGCTTTCAGTTATGCCCAGCTTTGCCAGATATTCGTCAAAATTGACTTTTCTCCAGCTGTGAGAAAAATCCTCATAATGCACCTTGTCTGTATCCAATCCTTTTTTTGTTTTTTCGTTATCTGAAGACATGATTTGAAACACGAGTTCCAAACTTTTCACTTTGTAAAGCGTTTTTGCGCTCATGTTTCCTCCCGCAGTTAATGCAGCGTAATTTCATTTACATCGCACTTTTGTAACCACAAAATAAGTATACACCATTTCCGCTCATAATAAAAGTGTTTTGAGCGTATTTACAAAAAAGCATTAGACATTCGCTCAGTTTACCTGATTTTTGCTTTTCATGAATTAAAATCTGCGATGATTCTTGTTTTAAAAAGCACGAAACACAACAGCATACAGCAAAAACGGCACACACTCTGTAAAGCGCATGCCGTTTTATGCAAAGTTTGCCGCATAAGCCCGACCCTCAAACGCATTCAGATCACGCGCATTGAAGCTTCAGCTTAAACGCCTGATCGCGCGTCAGTTCGCCTGACCGCCAGAGCTGCCTGCCGGCGCGTTTTTGGTCAGCGAATCCATAAACTCGCGGTTGGAAGCGGTCTTCCTCAAGCGCGGAACCAGCTGCTGATATGCCTGCTCAGGCTCGAGTCCGCCCAAAGCGCGGCGCAAACGATAAATTGTCGCCATATCTTCCGGATTGGTAATCATCTCCTCGCGGCGAGTGCCGGAGGCATTAATGTCAATCGCCGGGAACATGCGCTTCTCAGACAAGTCGCGCGAAAGGCAAAGCTCCATATTTCCCGTGCCTTTGAATTCTTCGAAGATAACCTCGTCCATCTTCGAACCGGTTTCAACAAGAGCTGAGGAAATAATCGTAAGAGAGCCGCCGTTTTCGATATTTCGCGCAGCTCCGAAAAACTTCTTGGGCGGATATAATGCCTGCGCATCCACACCGCCGGAAAGGATTCGGCCCGAAGCGGGAGCTGCAATATTGTATGCGCGCGCGAGACGAGTCATAGAATCAAGAAGAACGACAACGTCCTGTCCGAGTTCGACCAGACGCTTTGCTCTTTCAATCGCAAGCTCGGCAACAACCGTATGGTCAGCTGCAGGACGGTCAAACGTCGAAGAAATAACCTCTCCCTGAACTGTGCGTTCCATGTCGGTAACTTCCTCAGGACGCTCGTCAACAAGAACGACCATCAGGTGAACTTCGGGATTATTCTCGGTAATCGAATTGGCAATATTCTGCAAAGTAATGGTTTTGCCGGCCTTAGGGGGCGAAACAATCAGACCGCGCTGACCTTTCCCGATAGGCGAAACAATGTCGATAATGCGACCGGTAAGCTTTGAGGAAGAAGTTTCCTGAACAAGGCGCTCATTCGGATACAGCGGAGTCAGCTTAGCAAAATGCGGACGATTCGCCGCTTCTTCCACGGTCATGCCGTTAATGGATTCAATCGACTGCAGCGGAACATACTTCTGACGCTGATTTCTGCGGTCTGAGTCGCGAGTTGCTCGAATCGAACCGCGAACCGCATCGCCCTTGCGCAGCCCGTACTTTTTCACCTGACCCATAGAAACGTAAACGTCATTGGGTCCGGGCAGATATCCGGAAGTCCTTATAAACGCATAAGATTCGAGAATTTCGATAATTCCGGCAACCGGCACAAACTCCTCTGGACCGAGAGTCGGAGTCGAAGCAGACACAGCTGCGTCGCGAGCCGTTTCTCTGTCGAGAAGATTTTCGTAAATATTGTCGCGCAGACGGCGAATATGATTCTCATCGCGCTTAATCATGCGACTTCTCTGCTGCTCCTCATTGGGATTGCGCTCAGGCAGAGAATCGAGAATCGAGTTCAGATTGCGAGAATAATGCTTCTGCGGCTCTTTATCAAAAGAACGGCGGCCGCGATCGCGGAAATCATTCGAATCGCGCAATCCTGAGTTTCGCATGCCGAAATCTCTTGAAAAAGAATCTCTCATCGAAGAATCGCGCATACCAGAGTCGCGCATACCAGAGTCGCGCATACCGGAGTCGCGAGAAGACGAGTCTCTCATTCCGGACCCCATGCCGGAATCTCTCATGCCGGAATCGCGCAAAACATTGTCTCGAAGATTAAAGTCTCTGTTTTCCTTGTTTTGACGGGGAAAACGCGCAGCAACCGTCGAACGGCGAGAAGGCAGTTCAATCGATGCCGACGGCGAAGACGAACGAGAAGGCGTTGAACGGCGGCCGAATCGAGGAAGAATCGGATTGTCGCCCATATTTCTTCTGCGAATTGAAAAATCGCCGTCCGATGAACGGTTTATTACGCCGAAAGAATCAGCAGACGTTCCTTCTGAGTTTCCTGAAGATTTAACAGATGATTTAATAGTATCTTCAACACTTTCGTTAGCGCCTTGAGCGGCCTCAATTGCCGTAACCAATTCGGGTTTGCGCATTGTGGAAGTTCCGCGCAATCCAAGCTCTTTAGCCATATTCTTAAGCTCCGGGAGCTTCATATCAGATAATTGCCGATTATCGGGCATTTCGCGCCTTTCATAAAATACAAGAGCACATTACAAAGAATTAATAAGAATTTCGAGATATTCAAAAGCACATGTACAGTATAAAGATCTTATGTACAGCAATGTGTTCTTATTTCATCTCTAAACACCGCGAGTGCGGATACGGACAATTTTATGGTCTGTTTTTAAATAAGTCAACTGCGAGCGTGTCGTTTTTATATTTTCTGCTTAAGGTTCATATTTTCTGCATAAAAAATCGAAAATGCATCAGGACGCATTCAAAGCATATTCAAAGCATATTCAAAGCATATTCAAAATATGCCGGCTTTGCATCGATACTGAACTTGATTGATATCAGTCTTGACTGATACAGGTCTTCCGCCGGTACCGGTCTTGCATTAATGCCGCACTTGCGCTGATAAATTACAAAAAGCATTGCAAATTACAAAAGAAGCCTCGCCCTTTCGGACGAGACTCCTTCTGCAAAGAAAATTTATGATGATAACATTAACCGAAGAAAGGTGAATAAGAAGAATCAGTGGCGATGCGCACGATAGAAGCGAATCAGAGCCTGAGTGGACTGATCCTGCTCCGCGAGACGCTCATCATCCTGACTGATTGCGGGAGTAATCTGCTTGGCAAGCTGCTTGCCGAGCTCGACGCCCCACTGATCGTAAGGGTTCAGACCCCACACGGTTCCTTCTACGAGAGTGATGTGCTCGTAAAGCGCGATAAGTTCACCGACTGCAAACGGAGTCAAAGCGTCGCCGAGGATGGAAGTCGTAGGACGATTGCCCGTGAATACGCGAGCCGAAACGATTTCCTCCGCAGTTCCCTCAGCACGAACTTCTTCCGCAGTCTTTCCGAATGCGAGAGCTTTGGTCTGAGCCAGATAGTTTCCGAGGAACAGCTCGTGAACATCCTGTCCGCTGTCCTTGGTCGGGTTCGGAGTATTCGCAAAAGCAATGAAATCAGCAGGAATCAGGCGGGTACCCTGGTGAATCAGCTGATAGAAAGCATGCTGTCCGTTGGTTCCCGGCTCTCCCCAGAAAATTTCGCCGGTCTGGCTGGTTACGGGAGTTCCGTCCCAGCGAACCGATTTTCCGTTGGATTCCATGGTCAGCTGCTGCAAGTATGCCGGGAAGCGATGCAGATACTGATCGTAAGGAAGAACCGCGTGCGAATGAGCGTCAAAGAAGTTGACATACCAAACGTTGAGCAAGCCCATAAGAGCGACGACATTCTTTTCAAACGGAGTATTTGCAAAGTATTCGTCAATCGCATGGAAACCGGAAAGGAACTCTTCAAAGCGTTCCGGACCGTAAACGATTGCAATGGAAGTTCCGACAGCCGAATCAACAGAGTAGCGGCCGCCGACCCAATTCCAGAAGCCGAATGCGTTGTTCGGATCGATTCCGAATTCCGCAACCTTGTCCAAAGCGGTCGAAACTGCGATAAAGTGCTTCAAAACAGCTTCTGCATTGCGCTCGTCAGAACCGTCAACCGCTCCGGCAGCCTTAAGAGCGTCAAGCAGCCAGGCGCGGCAAACGCGTGCATTTGTAAGGGTTTCCAAGGTAGTGAAAGTCTTGGAAGCAACGATGAACAAAGTAGTCTCAGGGTCGAGTCCCTTGAGTTTCTCAGCAGCATCATTGGGATCGATGTTCGAAATGTAACGAGCCGAAATTCCGGCATCCTGATAAGGCTTAAGAGCTTCATAAACCATTACCGGACCCAAATCAGAACCGCCGATGCCGATGTTTACAACAGTCTCAATCTTCTTGCCGGTAACGCCTGTCCATTCGCCGGAACGAACCTTGTTTGCGAAAGCGTAAATGCGCTCGAGAACTTCGCGAACATCCTTAACAGTATCCTGACCGTCAACGATATACTTGCCCTCGTCGGAAGCCGGACGGCGCAATGCAGTATGAAGCACGGCGCGATCCTCAGTATTGTTGATGTGAACGCCTGTGTACTGCTGCTTAATACGCTCGTCAAGCTTGACATCTTTCGCCAACGCAGCCAAAAGCTCCAAGGTCTCAGGCTTAATCAAATTCTTTGACAAGTCGAAGTAAAGGTCGCCGGCCTCGAAAGAAAGCTTCTGCGCGCGTTCCGAGTCTTCGGCAAACCATTTGCGCATGTCAATGCCCTCGGACTGAAGCTGATCATAGTGCTTCTGAAGGGCTTCCCACGCGGGGGTTTTTGTCGCGTCAATAGGGGGATTGATAGCCATAATATTCCTTTCACTCGTCAGCTTACAGCCGCCGGTCGGGAAAGACTGCAAAGCCGATAAGTTCGGTAATTCATACAGACCGCATTCTAGTTTGCGTGCCGGACTTTTTTATTGTTTTGTGTTGACTTTGCAAAGGTTTTTTAAATTTTTTTCCGCAAATCCCATACGCAAATCCTATGCGCAAAACCTATAAAAGATCTTATAAAAGATCCTCGCGGCCTTCCTTTGCAATCTGCGCCGTCATCTGCTTGACCTCCTGACTCCTCGCGCGGGGAGCAACCAGCAGAACATCGTCAGTATCGACAACAATCATGTCATCAACGCCAAGCAAAGCAACAGCTCTCTCAGTTTCAGACACAACGATGTCGCCTGCGGAATCTCGTGAAATAACGTTATCAGCATCGCCTAAAACCTTAAGATTGCGGTTCGTCCTGCTCGGCAGCAGAGCAGCCAGCGAATTAAAGTCTCCTATATCATCCCAGCCGAATCCGCCCGGAACCATCGCAACTCCCCCGCGTTCGCTTAAAGGCTCGGCAACCGCGTAATCAAAGGCGATTTTCTCGATTCCTTCCCACTGCTGCGACACAACAGAATCGCGCTCGGGAGTATCCCACGCGTCGGCAATGCGACTGATTCTCGCAAACAAATCGGGTCTAAACTCAGCCAGCGCATTGAGAAGCACATCGGCGCGCATAACGAACATTCCCGCATTCCAGCGGTATTCTCCGGTCATAAGATATGCCTGAGCCGTCTGCGCATCAGGCTTTTCAACGAATTGCCGGACAGTATAAGAGGAAGGAGCCGACGGGATTTCGTCTGCCAGAGAATGACCGTAGCGAATATATCCGAATGCAGTAGACGGACGAGAAGCCGCGATTCCGATTGTCGTAACGTATCCCGCGCGGGCAACCTCGACAGCTTCGCGCACAGACCCCGCAAAAGCGTGACGATCGCGGATAATCTGGTCGGCAGCGAAAGAGCCGATAACGATTTCATCTCCGTGTCTGCGAGCAAGAACAGCGGCCGCAAGCGCAATAACGGCAGTCGAATCGCGCCCCACAGGCTCTGCAAAAATATTTTCTTCGACCAGCTGAGGAAGCTGCTCAAGAACCGGACCGACATGTTTTACCCCCGTGCCGACCGCCACATGTCCTTCCCCCGCAAGGCCGGCCAGACGATCATAGGTCGATTGCAGCAAAGTCTGTCCGGAATCGAGGAAATCGTAAAGAAATTTCGGGCGGCTTTTGCGGCTGACGGGCCACAGGCGGCTTCCTGAACCTCCCGCCGGGATAAGCGCGTAAAAATCGTCGATGAGTTTCATATTCTGCTTTGCTTCTTCCATGTTTATATTATGCCGGATTGTGCCGGTATGGAGGTATGGAGGTATGGAGAAATATTCAGGCATGACGGCATGCGGGCATGCGGTACGGAAAACAAGATAACATTTCCGCGCTTCCCCGCTTTTCGAACACGCGAGTTGAGTTTTTTCGAAATACAGAGTATAATTCTGTTTCTGTTGCTTTGCATTTTGTGCAGCATGCAATATGCAATGCGCGATAAACGCCGCTTTAGCTCAGTCGGTAGAGCGTCTCACTCGTAATGAGAAGGTCGACGGTCCGATTCCGTCAAGCGGCTCTCTTTTTTATCTGAACAATGACTGTCCGGGCAATAATTGTTCAAATCAATAATTGTTCGGTCGCAAATTATTTTGGCTGTCGTCTGCTTTGCTTTTCATTAGCTTTGCGTACGATTGCTTCGATTGCAATCGTTTTTGCTGTCGATTGTCTGACTGCTGTACGATTGCTATGCGCGAGTGGCGGAATTGGCAGACGCGCAAGATTTAGGTTCTTGTGTCTTTGACGTGAGGGTTCAAGTCCCTCCTCGCGCACGTTTTGCATTTCATCTGTTTTCAGCCGGATTCGGCATTGCAATTTTTAAGCATTCCTATATCAAACATTCATTTTATGCATTATCAATTAAATACATTTTCCCTATTCCCAGCGGATTCGCCTCGATTTTCTCGCTTTCCAAACTCGGCGGAAGAATGTGACTTATAACCAAAACCGTCTGATTCCGCGCTTTTTCGGCAAGAATTTCAGACAGGATTCCGGCAGAATCATCATCGAGACCGTTGAAAGGCTCATCAAGACAAAGAAGCGGCCGATTCGACTGAAGACAGCACAAAATCCAGACTTTCCGCAAAGTTCCCACAGACAGTTCGCTTGAAATTTTGTCTAAATGCTCGTCCAGCTTCCATCGTTTTGCCAGCGCAAAAACCTTATCGATGTCTGCGCCGAACCGCTTGGAAAAAAGCGCGAGATTGTCAGAAACAGCCATGTACGGCACAAGCGACTCGTCATGACGGATAAATGTTGAGATTTGCAGCGCTGATTGTTTGTCCAGCGCCTTGCCGGAAAACGTAACAGTGCCGATTTTAGGCTCGATATAACCCGACAAAACTTCAAAAAGCGTCGACTTTCCCGCACCGTTGACTCCGGTAAGACGGAAAAGACCCGGCCCTTTGACTCGCAGAGAAACATTTTCAAAAACCGGCTTAAAACCGCGATATCCTGCTGTCAAATCGGAAATAACCAGTTCAGACTGCAATTCGGTCTTCAATTCAGACATAAAAGCCTTTTCCTCCAAGTAACGTAAAGCGAAACCGATAAAACGGCGAAAATAATAAGCATAAGAACGGCCGACTGAGCCCCGACGATAACCGAGAAAAAGAAAATAGGAGCGAAGAAAATCCAGTTAAGCGTTTCGACGAACATTCTTCCCTGCGGAAGAAATGCGAACATCGCGTCGACAAGCAGCGCAATCATTGCAGCCGCGAGCGGAAGCAGAAATGCCGAAACGATATTGACATGCCCTGCAATCAGCAGGAAAAACGCAGCCGAGAATGCCGGAATACCGCTTAAAAGCACGGCGGACATCGCAGAAAATATGATTTTGTGCGCCGAATATCCGGTTTCGACGATTGTGCGGTATCTCGTGCGGGCTTTGGACAGATTTATCGACCTTAAATATTTGTCGGGGACGTTGCACAGCGCGACTGTTATCAGAACGAAAAGCGAATCGGGACGAGGGACTGATCCCGCCGATGGACCTGATCCCGCCGATGCCGTTCCGGCTGCTCCGGAAAGCAGAAATCCGGCGGCGGCAGCGGCAATCAGAACATAGAAATTTGTCAGCTTATTCGAATAAATATGCTGGATGAAATTCGTGCTGCACACAGGGAAAAACTGCTCGTCAAGTTTTGCGGAAACTTTGGTTTTCGCAGCCCTCCCCAAAAGCGACACGGCAGAAAACTGTTCGTTTTTGCGCAGAATTTTAACCAGACGGACGCAGACAAAAATGCCGTAAACTCCGATTGCGCCGAAAACCGCCAAAGAGAGCGGACTCGTTGCAGCCGCGAAAATATTGCCCAGAATGTCCGAGCCGGAAAACGCCTTGGAAATCGCGATTGCGGGAGACTCAAACGAGTCGGTCATGTTCGCGAAATTGTCGGGATTAAGCGCGGAAGCCGCGCCGTCGGCAGATCCCGGATCGGCAATTGTTTCCGCAGGAAAATACTTTTCCAATGCGGATTCCACGCTGACCGACTCGATATCAAACGGCAATATCCGCTTGAGCATTTCATACAAATCTTTAAGCGAAAGTCCGAAAAACAGACCGAACGGAAGCAGACACAAGTGTGTTGCAAAGATTCTGCGCCAGCCGTTCAGATTTATATTGTTGCGGTTTTCAAAGCGGCGATACATTACTATGATTGCCGTGCCGCAAACCGCCAGACTCAGGCAGAGCAGGTTAATGCACCAGATAACAATCGGGCGGCATGACGAAAATACTGCGAGCGCGACAAAAATCGGGGTCTGGGTGAATATTATGCCCAGAATTTGACGCGACAGTCTTGTGACGATGAACATTTGCTGCGCGGATATGGCGAACGACTGCCAGCATTCGATGCTTTTGTCGATTCGCGGTTTTGAGAACATGCGCGAAACATAACTGAGCATTCCCGAGACCGGAATCAGCGCAATCATAAGAATTATCTGCCGCGCGAAGTCTTGTGTCGCAATAGTTTGCAGACTGTTTGCATTCAGATCGACCGCGAGCTGCGCGAACTGTTCAGACTGCGCGACTTGCAAAAATTGAGCGCGAAAAGCCGTCATCGTGCCGATTATTTCCGAAGCCGTCAAAGGCAAGATGAAGAAATACAGCAGTTTGAACGGGTGTATCGTAATACCAAAGTAGTCGGCACAACGTGAAATTGTCAAGAAAAGCGCGGTTTTGTATGCGCCCCAGGGTTTTGAACGCATATCAGAAGAACTTCTTTCGCTTTTTCGACTGCCCGCCCTGTTGCTCCATGTCTTGCCGTGACTGATTTTGTTTAAAATTTGCCAGCGATAAAAACAGCAGCAAACCAAAAATCAAAAATCCCGTGCCGGTAATAATTTTTGAAATCATTTCGAACGAACTGCTTGTATGTATTCCGGAAAAAGCCGCTTGAGCGACAAAACCGTACCCCGAGGCAAATACGTTCATAACCTTCCAATTTTTGCCGCGAAAAATGCTGATAAAAAACCAAATAAACATAACAACAGACAAACTTGCAAACACAGTGCGCGAAGTCGGTTTTTGAAATGTTTCGCCTGTGCGGTCCGCGAAAATTATCGCCGTTTGCGCAAGCAGGAAAACCGTGCCGGCGATTCGCAAACCAAAAGCCGTCTTCTCCAGCGTTTTCAGAACGATATCCTCAAGCATGCATATACTCTTTCTTTGCCGTCTCGTCAGAAGAACTTCTTTCGCTTTTTCGCCTGCCCACCCCGCTGATCAATATCCTGCATAAGATTTTCAACCGCAAGTAATGTTATTAAAAGAAAAATTAGCATGCCTGCGCCGGAAACAAATTTAATAATTATGCCGGCTGTGCCGACGGTATATTCCATGGAAACAACCTTTTGAAACATAAATCCGTTAAGAGAGGCAATAAATGCTGTCGCTTTCCATTTTTGACCGCGAAAAATCCCGGCACAAGAACACAAAAATACGGCAATAACGGCAGAAGCTATCATATTGCGTCCGGGTTTATGGGATATTTCATTAACCTGATCCGCAAATATAACCGCCAGCTCGGCAAGCTGAATAACGGCAGCGGCAATCCAAGAGTAAAAGACGGCTTTTTTCAGAGTCTGAGGAGTAATCTTTTCAAGCATTCCCATAACCCTTCTTTGTAATTATCTTTTATTTTGCTCTTCATATTCCGCACTTTATCGCTGCAGTTTCTTCAACCCTACTTTTTAGTCACGACTTCAAGACTCCAAGCTCCTGTTCCTATCACTCCACAAGTAGCGATAGCAGCCACAAATGCGGTCCAGCTTCCAATTTCAACTCCTTTAACAACTGCTTCTGCAACATGGTCAGCAACTTTGAAAGTTCCGCAGATCCAGTGCATATTGCATGCCGCAAGCAACAAACCGACTGTCGCCATAACGACGGCGGCAGACATGACAGCAAAATTCTTCTTTGCTTTCATTTTCATTAATCCTCTCAGATTAGTATTTCAAACTACACAGTCCGCGCGGAGAAGCCGAGCCAAACTAACATCAGTTCCTTTCAGCTTCCAGACAATCAGTCTAAAAAAAAAAAAAAAAAAAAAAACAAAACAAGCACGGCGTGTCGCCATGTCAAGAATCGAATACAAAACTCCAGAAAAACACAAACTGCGCTAACTACCCCCATCCAAGCGTAATTAGCGCAGCCTGTCTGCAATCAGTTTTATACAACAGTCACTTTATGCTATACATTTTCAAACAAGTTTACAGGAGTCGCATCAAAAGTATACGTCAAGTAGAGCGCAACAGCGAGAATAACCCAACGATGCCAGGGCTTTTCAGGCTCACCAATCTTAAACAGAAGCGCTGCGACAGCGCCGATTATAACCGCCTTAGAAGCAAAAAGCACTCCTCCGGTCAGCTTTAAAGCCGAGGCAATCAGGAAACATGTACCCAACAATGAAATAGTGAGCAAAATAGCCTTAGAAAAATACACATCTTTACCAGCCAAAGAAGCCTCATACTGTCTTTTCTTCTCATAGCTACAACAACGCAAAGTAATCAACAACGCAAAGATAAAGAAGAAAACAGCCACAACCCCGACAATAATCCAAAAAACCATATTGGACGCCTGACTGATCTCAGTGTCCGACATCGATTGAGACTTGTCATCATTTTTCACAAGAGTCATCATCTTTTCACGCGACGGCATCAGCAATACAATTCTTCCTGAATATACCAGCGTGATAAGCAGAATGAAAAACCATTTGAATCTCTTGCAGAAACCAGGCTTGCCTTCGGGATTTTCTCCGTTCGAAGGTTGTCCTGCACTGGGAACGTAGGGAGGATTACCGGCCGCGGGATAACCGTTTGCAGGTTGGCTCTGTCCAGGTTGATCGCAGAACTGTCCAGCAGAAGACTGTTGAGCCTGAGCAGGCTGAATCGCCTGAGCAGGCTGAGCAGGCATTGGCTGAGCTGTGACGGGCGACGCAGTAGTGACAGGCTGCGTAAAATTGACTGCCGCAGGATTGCCGAATGCAAGCTGTTGTGCAGACATCTCTTGAGGCTGCTCAGGCTGTGATGCTGAAGGCTGCGCAGGTTGAGGCTGCGCTGATGAAGATTGCGCTGCAACAGTTTCATTTGCAGCAGTTGCAGCTTCAACAGCATTTGCAGCAGTCCCGTCATTTACAGGCACTGCGTTTACAGCTTCGTTTACAGCTTCAGATGCGCTCTTATTTCCCGAAGTTTCTTTCGATTCGTCAAATTGCGTCAATGCGAACCTCCAATATTAAACGTTTTTGAAATCAATTTACTATTTAATAGTATCAGCGACAGCCGTCAGGACAGCAAAAACGCCGCCTCCCGAAAACAGAAAGCGGCGAATAATCGGCGAATTGGCATCACGCGCAAAATCGCAGTTTAAATATAAACGGCAGTTTAGCTGTAACCTGCTGCCTCGGATATTTGCAGTGCGACGTTAATGTATGCCAAAGACAGCAAAACAGAGACCGGAATCCAGCGCTGCCAGGGTTTTTCAGGTTTGCCGCATTCGAACACAATCAAAAACAGCATAATAGAATACGAGATTCTTTCAACTGATTCGGAGGATACGTCTTAGCCGTTTATTTCAAGGTCTGATATCAGCTGGTTTTTTGAAGGCAGACTGAACTCCATTCTGATCGAGCAGATTATCGCATAAGCCCGGATAAGCTGATTCTTGTTTTTCTGTCAATATCCCAGCTTCGAACCGGTTTTGCTTGCATCCGATGCCGTATTTACCGTATCTGACGCATCCTCAGAAGACATTTTTAACCCGGACAAGTCTACAGTCTGTCAGCAAAATGCTTTTGCGCGATGATTTCTGCAAGCTGCACGGCATTAAGAGCAGCTCCCTTGCGCAAATTGTCATTTGTAAGGAAGAAAGAAAGACCCTTCTTGCCGTCGACAGCCTGATCCTGGCGAATTCTGCCCACAAAGCTGGGAGTTTTACCCGCCGCCATAAGCGGCGTGGGAATGTCAGTCAGTTCTACCCCGGGTGCATTACTCAAAACTTTGCGCGCTTCGTCGGGAGTCACATCTTTCTCAAATTCCGCATTAACGCTCATGCCGTGAGATGTGAATACGCCGATTCGCACGCACGTGCATGAAGCTTTAAGTTCGGGAAGATGCAGAATCTTGCGGCTTTCGTTGCGCAACTTCTGCTCTTCGTCAGTTTCTTCGCTGCCGTCGTCGACGATATCTCCGATAAACGGCACAGCATTGAAAGCAATGGTTTTCACAATCTTCGACGGTTCGGGGAAATCAATCGCTTCACCGTCAAAAACAAGCTTGTCCGCGCCCTGCTCGACTGCTGCTTTGGCTTCATTCATAAGCTGAAGCACGCCGTTGCGGCCGGCTCCGGAAACAGCCTGATAAGACGAAACGATAAGACGCTTAAGTCCGAAAGCGTCAGACAAAGCCTTGACAACAGGCATGCATGCCATGGTCGTGCAGTTCGGATTCGCAACGATTTTAGAGGGAATAACGTCCAAATCGTCAGGATTTACTTCCGCGACAACCAGCGGAACATCGTCATGAAGACGCCACTGCGAGGAGTTGTCGACAACAAACGCGCCTGCCTTAGCAAATTCGGGAGCCCACTTTTTCGACGTGCCGCCGCCCGCAGAGAAAATTGCGATATCAATGCCGCTCAAATCGGCTTTTTCTACATCTTCAACTTCAATCTCATGTCCGCGCCATTCGATTTTCTTGCCTGCCGAGTGCGCAGAAGCGATAAAACGCAAATCGCGAACCGGAAAATTGCGTTCGTCAAGAATGCGGCGCATGACCATGCCGACCTGTCCGGTCGCTCCGAGCACCGCGATGTTGATTCCTTTTTCGTTTATAAGCGTCATTAGCGGCCTGTTCCTCCGTAAACTACTGCTTCTACCTGTTCTGCATCCAAATCGAATGCCGTATGAACCGCACGAACCGCTTCGTCCAGATTATCCAGAGGAACAACGGCCGAAATGCGGATTTCGGATGTGGAAATCATAAGCACGTTAATGCTCTTATCCGACAAAGCCTTGAAAAAACTTGCCGTAATGCCCGAATGGGTTTTCATTCCCACGCCCACAAGAGATACTTTACCGATTGAAGGATTAAAATCAAGGGACTTATATCCCAGCGTTTTCTGCTTTTCCGTAAGCAAATCTTCAGCCTGACGCAACTGGTTTTCGGGAAGAGTTATGGAAATATCGGCAACGGCGGAACCGTCGGAACGCGCCGCGACAGCCTGAACAATCATGTCGATGTTCACTCCGCCTTCCGCGAGAAGCGCAAATACCGAAGTTGCCACGCCCGGCTTGTCAGCAATATCGCGAATCGTGACCATAGCCTCGGAACGGTCGTGCGCAACGCCTGAAATAACGGGGGACTCCGGGCCGTTCAAATCCGGGAAAATCTGTCCCATCGACTGAGTGCTGTCTGAACTCATTGCTGTTCCTTTTCTTTGTTCTTTTCTTTAAATTTTTAATGATTCGTTTGAAGTTTAGTCAAAAATCTGACCGAAAGCTTACATATTCGGAATGCTTCCAAGGCTTGCTTTTTCGCTTAAAACCAGCGTTCCCGGTCTGTGAGAAAACGAAGAGCGGACGTGAATCGGCATTGAGAATCTCTGCGCATATTCAACACATCGAAGCGCAAGCACTTTCGAGCCTGAAGCAGCCATTTCCATCATCGCTTCATAGGAAATCGAAGGAATTCTGCGCGCTGTGGGAACGATTCGCGGATCGGCTGTAAATACTCCGTCTACGTCCGTATAAATTTCGCACACGTCCGCTTTGAGAGCTACTGCGAGCGCAACCGCCGAAGTGTCCGATCCTCCCCGCCCGAGCGTGGTCGCGTCTCCGAGATTGTTGATTCCCTGAAATCCGGCTACTATGCCGACTTCTCCGGCTTTAAGAGCGTTTGCCACTCGTTCGGGTTTCACGTCGCGAATATGCGCGGCTCCGTATCTCGTATCGGTTAAAAACCCGGCCTGCTGCCCGGTGAACGAATGCGCTTTTTCTCCCTGAGCATGGATTGCCATTGCAAGAAGACTCATCGATATGCGTTCTCCTGCGGTCATAAGCATATCCATTTCGCGCGCGGGAGGGTTCGAGTCGATTGCTGTTGCCTGATCGATAAGCTCGTCGGTTGTGTCTCCCATTGCAGACACTACGACGGCAACATCATTGCCTTTTTTCTTCGTCTCGATAATGCGGCGCGCCACACGTTTCACAGATTCGATATCGGCGACTGACGAACCGCCGTATTTCTGCACTATAAGAGCCACGTTTTTCCTTCTTGCCGTTTTGCCGTTTGCTGCCGGTTTGCGCGTATTTCGCATAAACCGTTGTTATTTTTCGCCTTTGTCAAGCTTTTGCGAAAATAAACAGCCGTTTCAAAATTCTATGCACTGCGGCAGACGTTCTAAAAATTCGTTTTTCACATTTCTTGTCTTCCCGCCAGCGCGCGACCCAGCGTGATTTCGTCCGCATACTCCAAATCGCTTCCGACGGGCAGTCCGTAAGCAAGCCGGGTTATCTTTATGCCGGTATCGCCCAAAAGCCTTGCCATGTATGTTGCGGTCGCTTCTCCTTCTATGTCGGGATTTAACGCAAGTATTATTTCCTTAACTTGTCTGCCCTCTTCTCCGCGCAGACGATTAAGCAGATCTGCGATGCGCAAATCGGAAGGTCCCACATTTGCCATCGGGTTTATCGCGCCGCCCAAAACATGATATAAACCGCGATATTCTCCCGTTTTTTCCACGCTCATAATGTCTTTCGGCTCCTGAACAGTGCAGATAACGGTTTTGTCTCTGCGAGGGTCAACACATATTATGCACGGACTTGTTTCGCACACGTTTCCGCAGATTTGGCAGAATCTCACGGATGTTTTCAGCCTGACAATCGACTGAGCCAGATTGTTTACGCTTTCCTCGTCTGCGCCTAGCAGATGAAAAGCTATGCGCTGCGCTCCTTTCGGTCCGATTCCCGGCAGAGAAGAAAAAGCGTCTATAACATCGCGCAAAGCGCCGTCATACCGTGTCGGCATGTTTCTTCCGTCCTTTCTTCTTCATCGGGTTTTTAGGATCAGAGGCTTCGTAAAAACGCGTCTGGGTAACGTTGAATTTTCTTTTTATGTCTTCGATGGTTATTTCAGACTCAACCTGCAAATCTTCATCATCGTCCGAATATGTGTCCTCGTCTGCGGACACCTTGGGTTCGGGCAATTCCCGCTTCGAGTTTTCACGATTGTTCGAGTTGTTCGAATTTTCGGTTTCTGACTGCTTTTCTGACTGTTTAGATTCTGACTGTTCTGATTCGGTTTCAGAGTTGTCTGATTCGAGATTTCCTGATTCGGATTTTTCAACGAAATGCGCAGAATCAGACGATTGCGAGGCTTTAACAGTCCGCTGTGTTTTATCTGATGTTTTATCTGATGTTTCAGCAGACTGCGATTTGCCTGCGGATTTTTGCGCAGCCTCGCTTTCTGCTTTGTTTTTGCGCTCAGAGACCACGTTTTTCAATTCTGCGAGTTTATCGCGCGAAAAACCGTTGAATTTCGGCTTCACAGGCTCTGCGGGTTCTGCAAATTCAGGTTCGGCAAAACCCGGATCAGCAAAATCGGCAGGAGGCTCGTCAGGCAAAGCAGAAAGCGCACTGTCATCAACAGCTTCTGTCGGAGGCATATCGTCAGGAACGAAATCACCAGGCGCAAAATCACCGGATACAAAATCATCGGCAGGCGGAATATCATCCTGTGAAGATTCGAATTGTGCCGGATCAGACTGTTCAGGTTTAGACTCAGACTGTTCAGACCGGACAGACTGTTCAGACCGGACAGACTGAGCAGACCGAATATTTTGAACAGGATGAGCCGATGCAGAATCCGTCGCTGAAGCCGTCGCCGAAACCGTTGCAGTATTTCCCCAGCCTTCAGGCTCCTCATCGTCAGATTCCGAAGTCCGAGAAGAGTTTGAAGAGTGCGAAGAATCTGAGGATTTCGAGTCTGAAACAGCAGAAGTTTCGGTCGGTTTCGCGTCTTGTTTCACGGTCTGTTTCGCGTCTTGTTTCACATTTTGTTTCACGGCAGAATTGCCCGGCTCTGTGCCGGATTTCGCTTTGGTTGCGGCAAGACTTAGCTGCATTGTCCTCGAGGCTACGGCAGTGCGAATATTTTTCTGATCTTCTTCAGGCAGTTTTCTCAGCGGAGTTACAGTCTGCCCGTCCATTGTTTTTCCGGGCGCAAGCAGAACATTTTCCCCGAACACGGTCGCGACCTGTTTTTGCATAACCGCAGGCAAAGCCTGACCGTCATCGGTTTTCCTAGTGCTGAAAACATGCTGGCTGAGAGGCTCGTCGAATCTTATCTGCAAATAGAATTTTCCGGGACGAATCTCTTTAAGCTCGACGGACGGAACATGTTTTCTGCCCAAAATAATCCGTTCCATATCGGGAAGTCCCGAAACGATTGAATCCCAAGCTTTGTCGACATTTTCGGCTGTCATATTCTGAACGGAAACATTCTCGTTTTGAGCTTTCGAGCCTGCAGAAGACGAAGAACCCGAGAAAAACTTGTTCAGACCGCCGACGATGTTCGGCTGTTTCGAACCGGTATGTTCAGACTCAGACTGCGACTTGCGGACAGATTGCGGCTGAACGCCGGTTTGCACAGTGTTGAGCTGAGCAGTATCAGATTGCGCAGCGTTGAACTGTGCGGTGCCGGCAGTCTGAACAGGATTTGCAGTCTGAACAGGATTTGCGGACTTTGCATTTTGAACGCTCTGCACAACATTTCGCGCAGTATTTTGCACATTGCCTTTTGCATTGCCGATTGCGCCGTCTTTTTCGCTGTTTTTTACAGCGGCAGCCGCGCTTCCTGCAGCGTTCAAACTTGCAGAGCTGCTCGCAGCATAGCCGTCCGTCTGAACCGCAAGCATAAGTTTCGCAGCTAAAAGTTCCAGTCTCATCGCCGGAGACATCGAACCGGACATAGAAGCGGCCGCAGAATCGATTATTTCAGCCATCTCAGTCAGATTCGCCAGACTTATTTCGCCTGCCTGCGAGCGCAAAACGTCGATATTGTTCGCATCTGCGAGAGCCGAGGAAACAGTTTCCGCTTTGCCCGAAACCAGGTTGATAAGAGTCAAATCTCTTACGCGATTGAGCAGATCTTCTGCAAATTTCTTCGGATCGTAACCGCCGGCTATAACGTTTTCAACAGCCGAATACAGTTTCGAACCGTCTTTTTTTGCAATTGAATCAATCGTTTGCGATATAAGCTCTTCAGGAGTAAACCCCAGCAGAGCGACAGCCGTTTCGTATGCTATCTTGCCGTCTTTCGCACTGATAAGCAGCTGATCAAGCACGCTTAAGGTATCGCGCACGGAACCCCCGCCGGCGCGGATAACAGCTCGCAGCACTCCCGATTCGGGCACAACGTTTTCCTTTTCGCACACTCCTTCCAAAAACGGAAGCATTATTTTTGACGGAACGAGACGGAACGGGTAGTGGTGAGTGCGGGAACGTATTGTTCCCAATACTTTTTCGGGTTCTGTCGTGGCAAAAATGAAAAGAACATGCTCGGGAGGCTCTTCAACGATTTTCAGCAAAGCGTTAAAACCCTGCTGAGTTACCATATGAGCTTCGTCGAGGATAAAGATTTTATAGCGGTCTCGCGCCGGAGCAAACCCCGCGCGATCGCGCAATTCTCTGGCATCTTCAACACCGTTATGACTTGCGGCATCGATTTCCACGACATCTATCGAACCCGGACCTCCGGTAGCCAAATCCCGGCAGGAATCGCATTTCCCGCACGGATGACTTGACGGTCCTTCGGCACAATTTATGCATCTGGCCAAAATTCTCGCAGAACTGGTTTTCCCGCAGCCGCGCGGCCCGGAAAAAAGGTATGCGTGGGTAATTTTGCCCGCATCAAGCGCGCGCATAAGCGGAATCGTCGTCTGATCCTGCCCGATAACATCCTGAAAAACATCGGGACGATATCGACGATACAACGCAACCGCCATGATTTCTCCTTGAAATTTTCACGCACGCATATTCAAAACAAAACTCTTTCAAGACTACCCGAATCCGTCCACATTCATAAATTTGTTCGCACAGATTTACTCGCGCTTGGCGATTCTGCGCCTGCTTATTCGCAATCGACCGGTCCGGCTCTGGCAGATGCAGACATTTCGCCGGCGAGAGGAACAGAGGAACGCATTGCTGTTTTGACTGTCACGTCAAAATCTTCAACTTTGCATTCTTTTAATTCCGCACCGTTTTCTTCTGCCGCCATACGCGCAGTTTCGCACGCATCTGAACTGTAAATCATAATTCTTTCCGCAGCTGAGACGGCTGCTCTGTCCGAAGCGGTGCGCAATCTTGTTTTCGTCATAACAACATTCGCAAGAGAAGCGATAATCGTTCCCAAAACAACGATTACAGCGAGAATGCATGTTACAAGCACCGTCGAGACGCCCTGCTGATTTTTGAAAAATCTTTTCATATTTGTGCATAATTTCATTTTTCACCCCCTTTGAGCGGTTTTAAGGCGATTTGCCGACAATTCGAACATATAAGCCCGATTTTCGTCGCAAAGCTTTCAGAAAACGCTTTCAGACAATGTTTTCAAGCAAAGCTTTCAGGCAGCGCTTTTCGGCGCAAAGCTTCTCAAAACAACGTTTCTAAAAGCAGTATTTCTCAAAACAACGCGATTAAGAATACTTAATGCATACGGCTGTTCCCTGCACTTGCGCCGGCAAAACAGAATCCGCGCCGACAGCCGCAATCGGACAGGAAACAGTGACTTTAATTATCCTGCCGTTGCCGCTGCTGCTGTTCGAAACATTGCTGCCGGAAATATCACTGCCTGAATTGCCCGATTCGGAACCGGCATCAGAGCTGCCGCCGGTTTTTGCTCCTCTTTGCCCGATTTCTTCAACATTTGCCTTTGCTCCCGAAACCATGGAAGCGACCAGAGCGTCAGTTTTCGAATAATCAGGCGGATTTTCAGAAGACACGCTTATGTCGTGTGCGGCAACATTTGCAGCATCCTGACAGCTTATTCCCGTGCTCGAAGCTCGGAACAGCATGAGAACCAGAACGACTACGGCGATAACCGCAGGCAGAACGACCGCAAATTCCGCCGTAACCGTCCCGTTCTGATTTTTATGCAGTCTCAATCCGTTTCGAATCATGACCGAAGCTGTCATGATGTTTGCAAAGCCTTTTCCACAAGAGAACTGAGCAGACCTTTTACCGCGTCGGACTTAAGAACCGCGATAAGCAGCCCCGCAAACCCCGTAGCCGCAACGATTACTACCGCATACTCGGCCGTAGTCGTTCCCTTTTCAGGCTCGTCAATAAGCGCATGAACGCGCGAATGCGCAGAAACCGCCGCTTTAAAAGCCCTGTTTCGCAGCCTCATATACCGGCTTTGCCCCAGTTCGTCTTTTTTAAATAATTTTGACCCTGTCATTTTTTCTCCTTTTCTTTGTTTTGATTTGATTTATCTGTTGTCTGTTATAAATATCTGCCGCAATGCTTTTGCTTTATTGCGGTAATTCCAGTTTCGCCCGAACAGGTCCGACGGTCGACATTCAAGGAAGAATGTGCATCAATTTGACCCCCTACAAAAATCGCAAAGATTCAAAAACATTAAAAATCAAATCACAGCACAAATGAGCGCAAGACGGTATTCGAATATGCAGCAAAATGCGAAATGCAAAATCAGAACAGCTCGCCCGCCCAGGAAGCAATCGAAGGCACGACGCTTATCAAAATAAAAGCCGGCAGAAAACAAAGTCCCACAGGCATAAGAACCTTTACAGACAGCCTGCCCGAAGCCTGAGCTACAGCCTGTTTTTCGTCGCGCCCGATCTGTTCCACAGCCGACTCTATGCGAATCATGGGCGAAATCCCGTGTCTCCATGAAGGTTCGAGAACATCGCGCAAAGCATCAAAAATCGCGCGATACGGGCAGTTCCCCGGCACGACAGCCCACGCTCCCGCCCAATCGCCGCCCTTGTAAAGCACAGAAACAATCTCGCCGGCAAACTGCGAAAACACGCCCGGCATGCTGTGCGAAATCGCTTCCAAAGCACGCGGAATCGAAGCCCCCTGACCGACTGCAACCGCAATCATTTCAAGCACAAGAGAAAGAGCGGGAACATATTCTCGCTTCTTCTGTTTTTCTTCTTCATATTCTTTTAATCGCGAAAAAACCCGTTCCCGCCCGACAAAAACCGCCGCAAACGCAAACAGAGCAGCCAAAAATGCCCATGAACGAAAATCCAAGAAAACCTCCTTTCGTTTTATAACCGCAAAACCGATTAATTCCCGCAAAATTGCGCGAAAACCCTTTTAAATCCCTATAAAACAATTGCAAGTTCTTATAAATCAATGCTTTGAGACTCTTTCATAAAACCGTCAATCAACGCTTTGACCCATACGGCTCCGGCCGCATATAAAATCGCAGCTGCGAACATGCAGCAGAATCCGGCAAAAGACGAAAACAGAAAACTGAGCGGATTCGCGCCGCACAAAATCGAAAAAAAGATAATGACAAACGGCAGAATCGTCAGCAGCCGAACGGTCGCCTGAGGCATTGAAAGAGCCTGCGAGCGCAAATCGGACGTTTCGCGCTGTCTTTTATGCTCTGCGGCAACAGTTTCAAGACATCGCACAGCCTGGCATCCCAAAGTTTCAGACAGCCTGCATGCAACCGCAGTATCGGCTGCAATCCTTTCGATATCGTCTGCGCTCTCATCTCTTCTGTGCAGCATAAAAATTCGTTTCAGCCGCTCCTCGGTAACAGCGGGAGTAAAAAACTTCTGTCCGCCCTGCTGTTCAAAAGCCGACACAAGCGAAGCTCCGTTTTTTATATACGCATTCGCATTCGCCAGCACAGACACGGCTCCGGCACGTTTTTCCCGTCCGTTCCCGTTTTCGCTGAAAAACGAAAGACGCTGCAATGCAAGGCTTTTCGGCGAACAGGACAATGCGAACCATACCGCGCCGGCCGCGAGCTGAGACACGACAGTCACATCAGTCATCACATCCACGGTCCTTTCCCTTTAGTCCATGTGCCGCAGAATTCCTGCCATCCCGGGAAATAGTCCGGCGGCGAGATTCCGTCCCATTGCGCAAGACATTTTCCGGTCATTCCGATTTCGCTTTCGGGTTCGGATTTAAGTATTCCGATTTGCGATATTCGCCTTCGTCCGCCCGACCTGACCGTATGCAGCACTGCGTCAAACGCGTTTGGAACCATAATCGAAACGGGCTTATAGTCCATATTTGCAAGCATTCCCAATGCCGCCAGACGAGACGGAAGCCTTTCGATGCTGTCTGCATGAACGGTTGCCAATCCTCCGTGATGCCCTGAATTCAAAGCCCTGAGCAGATCGGCAATTTCTTCTCCTCGGCATTCTCCCAGCACGATTCGGTCCGGTCTCATTCGAACTGTCGCTTTCACCAGATCGGCAAGACTTATTTCTCCGGCACCCTCAATATTCGGCTCTCTTACTACCATCGACACGTGATTTTTAAGGTCGAGACTGCCAAGTTCGCGCGTTTCCTCAACCGTTATAATCCGTTCAGATTCGGAACATTCCCGCAACAGAGCTTTAAGCAGAGTCGTTTTGCCGCTGCCGGTCGAGCCGCTTATGAGAACAGAAGCCTTTCTTTCGACCATTCCGCGCAAAACTTGAGCCCATTGAGGCGGAAACATCCCCGCTTCTTCCAAATCGCTCAACTGAGAGCGAAGCCTGTCAGGAAAACGCACGGAAATGCAGGCTCCGCGCGAAACAATCGGCGAAATAACCGCATGAATTCGCATTCCGGAAACAGTCGACGCGTCCGCTATCGGATACGAATCATCCAAACGCTTGCCCAACTGAGCGCAAAGCTGCACAGCATATTCGCGCACCTGTTCGGGAGACTCAAAAATCATGTCGGAATGCTGCTCTTCCATTCCGCTCCCCTTGTCCGCCCAAATTTTGCCGTCTTCCGTGATTGCCAAATCCGTTATCCCGGGGTCGGCCGCAAAACAGTCCAAAGGTCCTAAATTTATTCTTCTTGTCGTTTCAATCATCGGCTCCCCGATCATTAATTTCTCGCAATAGCAAGCCCGTCAAGCTGTTCGAAAGCTCTCGCGTAATCTTTCGGAATCTCGCGGATTCCAAGCCCCGACAGCACGTCCGTGCAAAGTTTTTTGTTTCGCGCGACCGGTCCCAATACTTTCTGCCCCAAATATTCGGAAGCTTCATCCGCGCCGGGAGCGCCTCCTTTTTTCTTCGCCGCCCACGGAATTATGCCCAAAACCGCCTTGCTTTGAGCGGTAAGACTTCTGTTTGTCCGCAGGCTGTCAATCTGTCGGATTTTATTTCGTTCGCTTTTTTGGAGCGCAAGATTCTGCCGATTCTTTTGCCTTACGAGAGAAAGCACGCTCATCTCGGTCACATCGACGAAAATAACATTCTCAAACACCTGCGGCTCTTTTACTTCCAAACCTCTTCCGACATCTATAATCACGGTTTTGTTTGTTTCGCTCAAAGCCTCGAGTGCCGCCTGAATTTCCCACCACTGCGGAGTTTTGCCTTCAGACATATTCGATGAAAGAATCCCAATGCCCTCCCATTCGGGCAATTCGTTCAGCAGCGACTGCGACTCAAGATGCCCCAAAGGCGCGTGAATATCCTGCCATCGCACTCCTGATTCGCTTTCAATGCCCAGAATCAGCTCCATTCCGCCGCCGTAAAAATCCATGTCTGCGAGCGCAACCGTGTCTCCCCGCTGTTTTCTCCACAGCGCGTAAAGACATGCTGCAAGCGTCGTCCCGCTTCCTCCGGCAGACGATCTGAATGCCACAAGATTCGCTTGTTTTCGAAGTTTTTCGCTCGAATATGATCCGACTGCATATGCTTTGTCCGAACATGTTTCGCCGGATTCGGCGGAAATGCGCAACCCCGCATGCGACCCCGCAGGAACAAGACCTGTTTTTGCGGACATTTCCACATTCGCAGCCGCATGTCTGCCTTTTGCGGAACCGGCTTTAACTGTACTGATTTTAGCTGTGCCGGTTTTAGCTGTGCCAGCTTTAGCTGTGCCGCCTGCCATGCTTTTGTTTATGCCGGTTTTAAGCGAAGCAATATTATTTGCAGCAATTTTGTCCGCAACACCGTTTCCCGCATAAGTTTTCGACGACAGCACAGGCCACTGAACCGTATCAGAATTATCATCGAGAGAGTCGGCCGAGACCGCTTTTAATCCTGTTTTCAGATCTCTTTTCAACTCTGTTTTCAAACTGGTTTCCCGTTCGCTCCCCAAGCCGCTCTTCAGCCCGGTTTTCAAGCCGCTTCCCGGCTCGCTTCCCGAGTTTCGCAGTCCGCTCTTCAGCCCGGTTTTCGCTCTTTTAATCGTTACTTCTGAAATTTCCATATCTGCAATTCAATTCTTTTGCCGTCCGCAAAACAATGTCCGAATCAAAATGTGCATCAATGCGACCCCCGTCATCGCATAAAGCATTAATTTGTAATGACATTGTATTGATATCAGACAAGGATTTGCATATACCGATATCAATATCAGGGAGAAAAATGGCAACAACAAACCTGAATATCAGAATAGACAGAGATTTAAAAGAACAGGCCGAGCAAATTCTTAACGAACTGGGACTGAATATGACAACCACCATTAACGTATTTCTCAGAACAGCCGTAAGAGAGCACGGGATTCCTTTCTCGCTCAAACCGGACATTTCCGACAAAACAGCCGTCCCCGACAAAACAGCCGTCCCCGACAAAACAGCCGTCTCCGACGAAACTGCAATTGCCGCAGTCAAAGAAGAAAGAAAATTCGCAACTGATGACAACATAAAAGGTTATATCGACATTAATTCACTCAGAAAAGCATTCGAAGCATGAAGTACACTCACAGGAAATCACAAGGGAACTCGCGAGTGTCGCACAGAACCTGATTGACCGCTTGTTTACGAAATCCCAAAAGACGCAACTGCACTCACATTGCATCAGCCGGAAACAAACGCATCCGGAGCTTTTCAACAAGTGAAACAACTTCAAAATCGGCGTAATTTTCATTGATTTTTCCGCAAGAAAGCGGGATAATATAAGTACAAACAAAAAGCGGCGAAACTCGCAAAACAGACAGCAATTACAGGCCGTGCGATTCGGGCGATTGAGATTTTTATGTATCGTCATGACGAGGAAGTTACGGAGATTTCGCCGCAAGGCGGTTTGGGTCCCTGCCCTCCAGTCGGAGGGCAGGTGTGTATTTGGGAAAGAGTTCAAAATATTCTTTGAGAGAGTGTTTTTTGTTAAAAACAGGTTTTATAGGAAAATTTGTATTTATAGGAAAAATTTGTTTTTGCAGTAAATATTCTTTGCAGAAAATATTCCTTATTAAAAATGTGTTTTGCCGAAAAATTTGTTTTTACAGCAAACCGCAGCAGCCGCATATAAAACACACCGAAAGTTCGCCAAAACCCGACTACCCCCCCTCAAAAAAAATGCCTGCATAAACATCTGAAACCGCGCTCCAAACACCTCAACCGCAGCAAACCGCATCAAAAGCTTCAAACCCTGCCCAAACTCTGCTAAAAAAGACAGTCCAAATTCTGCCCGAAAACGCCTTAAACTCTCGAAAAAAAAAAAAAAAAACGCTTCAAAATGCAGAAAAACACAACAAAACACTTCGAACCCCCGAAAAACACAGCAAAACACATAAATGCGATAAAAACAATAAAAGCCGGCAAAAATGCAATAAAATAGTATCATGGCATTAAAATTCAACGAACCCACGAAGGCGGTTTTGCGCAGGCAAATCGCCGAACACATTGCGGAAACAGAGAAAACGCCGAAGACGAATCTGCGCGAAGCAAACTACGAGCCGCTTCCCGCCGACCGCTTCTTTGATCGCGAAATCAGCTGGCTCAAATTCAATCAGCGCGTGCTTGAATTAGCCGAAGACGAGACGCTGCCCGCATTGGAGCGCTCGAATTTTTCAGCCATTTTCGCTTCAAACTTAGACGAATTTTTCATGGTGCGCGTCGCCGGTCTGAAACGCCGAATCAACACGGGTCTTGCCGTGACGGCTCCCAGCGGTCTGCGCCCCCGCCAGCAGCTGCGCGCGATTTCCGAGCAGGCGCACAAACTCCAGGAAACGCACGCCCGCTACACAATCGACACTATTCTGCCCGAACTTGCCAAGGAAGGCATTGTCCTGCTTCAGTGGAGCCAGCTGACCCCCGAAGAGCAGGAGCGGCTTTCAAAGTTTTACCGCCACCGCATTTTCGCGGTTCTCACCCCGCTTGCGGTCGACCCGGCTCATCCTTTCCCTTATATTTCAGGCAAATCGCTTAACTTGGCGATTCTTGTGGAAAACCCTGTTTCCGGCAAAACTCATTTCGCCCGCGTGAAAATCCCGGACAATATGCCGCGCCTGATTCCTGTCGACGATTTTGACAGCGATGCTCCCGCAGAAGGCGAGGACGGTCAGACTCAGCGTTACGGCTTCATTACCATGGAAAATCTGATTCTGTCGCATCTGGAATCGCTTTTCCCGGGCATGATCATCAAGGAAGCCCGCGCATTCAGGCTCACGCGAAACGAGGACATCGACGTTGAGGAAGACGACGCCGAAGATCTTCTCAATGCCATGGAACGCGAGCTTTTGCGCCGACGCTTCGGACCTCCCATCCGCTTGGAACTGGATCAGGAGACATCGCCTTTCCTGTCAGAACTGCTTACCGCTCAGCTGGGCATTACCGCCGACGAAGTTTACAGGCTTCCTGCGCCTCTCGACCTGACCGCGCTTTTCGAGCTTCACGACGTGGACCGCCCCGATTTGAAATATCCTCCGTTCCGCCCGACGACAAACATAAACCTTCTTGAAACCGAGGGAGGACAGTCGCAGGATATTTTCTCTTGCATACGCGAGGGAGATATTCTGCTGCATCATCCTTATGATTCCTTCTCGACTTCGGTTCAGGCTTTTCTGACTCAGGCAGCGGCCGATCCCAATGTTTTGGCTATAAAACAGACGCTTTACAGAACGTCGGGAAATTCGCCGATTATCGACGCTCTGGTTGAAGCGGCTCATGCCGGCAAGCAGGTTTTGGCGCTGGTCGAAATTAAAGCGCGATTCGACGAGGAGGCCAATATTGCCTGGGCGCGAAAGCTTGAAAGAGCGGGCGTTCACGTGGTTTACGGAATTGTCGGACTGAAAACTCACTGCAAGCTCAGTCTTGTCGTGCGGCAGGAAACCAATGGTCTGCGCAAGTATTGCCATGTCGGAACCGGAAATTACAACCCGAAAACCGCGCGAATGTACACGGATTTGGGACTGCTGACATGCAACAACATTGTCGGACAGGACCTGTCTCGCCTTTTCAACCAGCTTTCCGGTTATGCGCCGAAAACTGATTTCCGCCGTCTGCTGGTCGCCCCCCGAAATATCAGACGCGGACTTATCGAACGCATCCAGCGCGAGGAGGACGCCGCAAAAGCAGGCCGCGAAGCCTGGATTAAAATCAAAGTCAACTCGCTTGTGGACGAAAAATGCATTGACGCTCTGTATAGGGCAAGCCGCGCGGGCGTGAAAATCGATATAGTAGAACGCGGAATATGCGCTCTGAAACCGGGAGTGCCGGGATTAAGCGAAAACATTCGCGTCCGATCGATCCTCGGGAGATTCCTGGAGCACAGCCGCATTTTTGCTTTTGCCAACTCGGCAGGTCCGAAGATCGGCGAAGGTCCCGAGACCGGTCCGGAAGTTTGGATAGGTTCGGCCGACATGATGCACAGGAATCTGGACAGGCGAGTCGAAGCCCTTGTGCGCATTGACGACAAGCAGCAAATCGAGAATCTGCTTTCATACATCGACTTGCAGACCGACGACTCCGTTATTTCCTGGCACATGCAAAGCGACGGCACATACGTCAAGCATTCCAAAGATGCGGAAGGGAAACCGCTGCGCGACAGCCAGAGCGTGATGATTAAGCAGTATGCGCATAAAATCAGGTCAAATCGCAAATCTGAAATAGGTTAAACGATATGACTTCTCAATATGTTGTCGAAGCTGCGGGAATTGTGCTGTATCGATTCAAAAAGGGCGCCTGCCTGCCCAAGATTGCAGAATTTCCCGCAGTCGACCCGATAAAATTGTCCGAAAATCTGCCCGATGATGTCGAGCTGTGCATTATTCACCGGCCGCGATACGACGATTGGAGCTGGCCTAAGGGCAAGCTGGAAGCGAACGAAACTCACCGTCATGCGGCTGTGCGCGAAGGATGCGAAGAGACGGGAGTTTTCCCCGTTTTGACTGTCCCGCTTGCCGAGCAGTCGTATGAAATCAGTTCCGAAGGCAAGAAAAATCAGAAGAATTCGCCGCGCGGAAAACGCAAGCATGTCATGTATTGGATTGCAAGATGCCTGCCTGAGGAAACCGCAGATTCGCCGCGCTTCAAAGCTTTCGGAGCGGTCCGAGAGCCGGATAAGCGTGAAATCGACGAAATCCAGTGGCTGAGCCCGAAAAAAGCGCGAAAAAAGCTTACTCGCGACGATGACAAGAAGCTGATCGACATTTTCTGCGCGAAAGTTCGAGAGGGAGCATTATTCGCTTCGACGCTGCTTATTCTGCGGCATGGGAAAGCCGAGAGACGCAAGTCTTGGGACGGAAAAGAGTCAGACAGACCGCTGACTCCGAAAGGCGCGGCGGCCGCATACGCTCAGACTCGCGAAACGGCTTGTTTTGCGCCTGACAGGCTTTTCACTTCTCCTTGGAGAAGATGCGCGGACACGCTGTCTTTTTATGCGAATCCGACCGGAATGCCGCTTAAAAACTGCGAGGCTCTCACTGAAGACGAGTTTGCTCTCGACGAGTCGAAAGCAGAAGAGTTTTTCCGCAGCGAGGTTTTAAGACTGGCGCAAAACCCGGGTTCGGTTTCATGCGTATGCATGCATCGGCCCGTGCTGGGCGGCATTCTCCCGGATCTTGCGAAAATGTGCGTCAACAAAACCGTGAGAGCGAAGCTGCCGGCTGCGAATCCGTGGCTTCCCACTGCGCACGCGGTCGCGGTCAGTGTTATTATTGCTTCTGACGGTCCGAAAATTATTGACGTTCAAAAGGTTAATCCCATTGTTTACTGATTATTCAGGAGGCGCAGGCGGTTCAGGTTCAATACGCGCTGCAGGCTCCGGTTTTGCGGCTCATCGCGCGCTCTCAGGCGGTTTCCGCCGCCCGGCTCAGCTCGATCCCGCGCTGGTGGAGCATATCGCGGACGGAGTCGACCCTGAGGTTGCCGCTTATATAAGCCGTTCCACTGCCGAGGCTTTGCTTGACCGGGTGCGTCACACGCAGGATGCAGGCGTCGTAGAGAGAACTGTAAAACTGGTCGAAACTGAGGGGGCGGACACGGTTGCGCAGCTTTGGAGTTCGTCGCCTGCAGATTCGCTGCCCGGGATTTTGTGGCGGCTTTACATGCTTCGAACCTGGATGAGGAAAAACGGCGAAACTCTGTCGGTTTTCTGGAGGGCGGGCGAGCCTGACGCGGCAGCTGACTCTGCTGTTGCGGGGATTAATTATGCGCCGGACGCGGACGATATCGCGTCGACTGCCGACTCGATTCTTTCAGGCGCGTTTACAGGGGATTTTGCGGTTGCGCTCGAGCGGGCTGCGGCTTTCTGTTCGGTTGTATGCAAAGGAATGAGAATATACGCGCAAAAGCTGAAAAACAAACGCAATACGTCCGGCACTTCAAACGGCAATGTTTCAAACGCCGCAACTTCAACAGTCAGCAATTCAAACGGAAGCAATTCAAACGCTGTGAGTTCGGCAGCTGTCAATAATCCTACAGCCGCACATCTTGCAAAAAACGCCAAAGCACTGTCTGTCACAACGCGCGATTTTACAACGGCCGCCGCTCTCTGGCGCGAAAACAGGCTGTAAAACATCCCCCGCCCTGCTCAGACGCGCTCTTTTGCCGCGTTATGCTTATGCTAGCGTGTGCAGACGCGGAAAAAGGGAGCTTGCGGTTTTCCGCAGACTCCCTTTTGTTGTTTCCCTGTTTGTCATTTCCGAATCGCTGGCATTCGTCCGCGATTCGGAAATTATCGGACAACAACATTGCATTATCGCCCGAAACTTTTCACATGAAACGGCAAAAGAGAACCTGCGGACAAACGCAGATTCTCTCTAGCTGTTTCAAATAATTAACATTGACAGTCAGATACTGACTTTATCAGACATTAATCATTTATTAGTCATTAACAGTGCAAGTATCGAAGGCACCTTCTTCAGCAATGCGGATATAACCTTTATCGCCAGAATTACTGTGCTTCCAAACGTTCGCATATGCGCCGTTGAAAGCATTTTTGCCAACAGATACAGAACCGCTGATGTTTACATTCTCAAGCTTTTTGCCGGCAAAAGCGTTCTCATTGATGCGAGTGCTAGTCTTAAACTCATTGTCATCAATGTAGAAGCCTGAGATAGCATCCTTTGCTTCAATGTTAACATTGCGAAGTTCTTTAGCTCCTTCTGTAAGCGAACCGTAACGACCAATCTGGATAACATCTTTAGAGGCATATGTGGAATGGATGGTGATATCCCAATAGTTGTTCTTTGCTTCGTCAGTAAGACCATAAGCGAAAGCGTATTCCCTCTCGGAGGCACCTGCATACTGAGGAGTAACCTTGCAAACTTCATACTGAACGCCATCCCAAACGCCCTGACGATCGCAAGTTCCGACCGTATATTTCGGCATATCCCATCTATCATAAGCATTTGCAGCGCCGTTAGAAATTGCAGCTCCGCCGAACAAAGCAGCAGCAGCCAAAACAGTAGAAATAGCCTTACGCATATATTCCCTCCTTAAAATAACCAATAACAATAATTAATTGTTTGAATAATTGGTTTTTAATCAATAAATTATCTTATTCCAGAACGCCGGCTTATCGCCGGAGGTTCTGTCCGAGGCAAACCTCGTAATAAAAAACTTTAGCACGATAAAAACATATTTTTGTCACATTCCAAAAAAA
>OMWX01000010.1 GCA_900314875.1 uncultured Actinomycetes bacterium
CGCAGTTTTCTTATCCTCAGACAGATTCACGCTGACAACCGCCTTCGCGCCAGGCTTCGAATACGCAGCCGCATTCTCAAGCAACTCATCCAAAGCCGCGGATACATGCCGGCCGGGCGCAGACAAATAAATCTTCCGACTTGCGTTCCTGCCGCTATTCTGAGCATTCCCGCCTGAGTTTCCGCCTGAGTTCTCATCATTCTCAGCATTCTCATCATTCCCATCAGCCGATTCAAAAAGCACGACAATCTCAACCGGCTTTGCTCTGCTGCCGTCCGCATTTCGCCTCGGATTCTTTTCCTGAAATTCTTCCGCCTTTTTGCAGGAAGCTGCGATAATTTCGTTCAGCGGTTCGCGCGAATGACTGTTTTTCTCCTGATATCCCTGATTCTGCTGCCTTTGAATTTCGCACAATTGAATTTCGCTCAGCAAAAGCAGCTTTCCCGCAATGCGCTTTTCGCATTCGGCAATATCTCTGACCGCATGCAGACTGCCTGTCATATCAGACACATCATGAATTTTTTCAACAGCGCGAGCAACCCTGTCAGCCTGCATTTCCATTGTTTTCGCAGTTTTTTCAACAAATTCCAAATGCATTCGCTCGCTTTTCGCCTGCCCTGAACGATCATCGAGAAGAATAGCAATAATACCGCCCGAAAGCCTGGCAACCGACACGCGCAGCCGGTGAATATGCTCGGCTAGCGCATACTTTTTCTTCTCCGACTCGGAAAACGCGCTTCCGATAAACTCGCTGTCGCGAAACTCGCCGGGAGTATAAGTAGTCAGGTCAAACTCCTCAGGGTTGCCCGTTTCGCGAACTTTTTCAACGGCTTCCAAGATTTCGCCGCTTACAATGCTGTCATTGCCGACCGCGCCCAGCCTGTATGTGTCCGGGGACGAGCGCACAATCTGACCGTTTCGGTCGAGAATAATCGAACTTGTGCCCGAAAGACTTAAAATCACGGCCGCATCGTCACACAGCTCTTCAGATTCCTCCCGATCCGCCGACTCATGACTTCTCAAGCGATCCGAATGCGAAAAATGCGAAAAAACCTTGTGAACGGAAACGCATATTCCGACAAATGCAAAACAAACCAAAATCGCAGCAGCGACAATTCCAACAACAAAAACACACATGCCTGCATTTTCTCACTTTTTTCCGGCGGCTTTCTGCGCAATCCCAAATTATGGAAAAGCGAGAAACTATAAAAAGTTTACTTTCCGTTTACCCGAGCACGATTTTTTCGTCTGTTTTCCTCATAAAATAAATAATGTCAAAAATACAGAAAGCAGCGCGAGGCGACTGCCCCGAAAAAGCGGACTTTTGCAAGACCGCAGACCCTGAAAGGAAACATATGCGAGTTATTTTCAATGAAGAAATGAAGCAGGTTGCCGACGATTTGAAAAGCATGACCGACTATATTGAAAAGGCCATTGTTTTAGCCGGCAAAGCGCTTTTGGAAAACGATATCGAAGCAGCGCAGCAGCTGATCGACAACGATTCGATTATTGACGGTCTGGAGGTAAGCATTATCGACAGATGCGTTGTTATGCTTGCCAAGCAGAACCCGGTCGCTACCGACTTGAGGGTTGTCGTTTCTTCGATGCGTCTGGCTTCGACGTTCGAACGCATGGGCGACTTGGCACGGCATATCGGCGAAACCGCGCGGCGAACCTATCCTAACAGCGCAATCACAAACGAACTTAAAGACACTTTCGCTCAAATGCAGGCTTTTACGGCCGATGTTGCAAACAGGCTTTCCGGCATTTTGGAAAAGCACGATACCGAAACCGCCAAGCAGATTATTGAGAATGATTCGAAGCTTAATGCGCTGCACAATTCCGTTTTCGCGCTTGTTACCGGCGACGAATGGACCGGAACCCGCCAGCAGGTTATCGATACTGTGCTTTTAAGCCGATTCTATGAGCGATTCGGAGATCATGCGGTTTCCGTGGCTCGCAGGCTTGTTTACATCGTTTCCGGATTCGACCCCGCAATGGATCCCGGCAATGATGACGACAACGACTGAACTGCTGTAATCTGACTGAGTTGCTGCGACTGAAAAGTGATGCGATTGAACTGCTGCGACTGAAGAACGCTGTTCTGAAATGCGCCGGCTTTGAGCGTAAAACCCCGGAATGCGCTGTTCAGAAACGCACAGCCCGAATACACAGCCTGGAACGAAACGCCAAGTCGCAGCAACAGATAATATTTCTGATTGTTCGGATTTTATTGAAAACCCGAAATCCGAACGATCGGAAGCGCCGGGAAACTGCCCGGACGCACAAGGCGCAGAAGCCGCAAAATAACAGAAAATAATAGAATAAATAATAAAAATACTCCCGAATGCGCATAAACGGGAGTATTTTCAATTTTACAGAATTATTTCAAACTCTGCGAAAAGTTTTAAGCTGTGATTGTCTGCAAATCAAACCAGCCTGCAAACTTGCTTACGAGCTTACTTCTGACCCTGCGCCGCAACGGCTGCCGCGCCTGCTGCCGCAGCTTCCGGATCAAGGTAAACGCCGCGAGGAGTAATCGGACGGAAATTCTCATCCAATTCATACAGCAAGGGCATTGCGGTAGGAATATTAACCTTGGAAATCTCTTCTTCTGTCAGGTCGTCAAGCATCTTGACAATAGCGCGAAGAGAGTTGCCGTGAGCCGCAATCAGAACGGTTTTGCCAGTCTTGAGCTCGGGAATAATATCCGACTCAAAATAGGGCTTAACGCGAGTTACAACGTTTGACAGAGCCTCGCAGTCCGGAACAGGCTCGCCCGCGTAACGGGGATCGTTGTTCTGCGCATACTCGTCGTTCGGATCAATCTGCGGCGGCGGAGTAGCATAAGAGCGACGCCAAAGCATGAATTTCTCATCGCCGTACTCTTCGCGGATTTCAGTCTTGTTCTTACCCTGCAAAGCGCCGTAGTGACGCTCATTCAGACGCCAGTTGCGCTTAACCGGAATCCACAGACGGTCAGCCTCGTCAAGGGCGACATTTGCGGTGTTGATAGCGCGGCGAAGCAGCGAAGTGAAAACGATATCCGGCAGAACGCCTTTTTCCTTCAAAAGACGACCGCCGTTTTTGGCTTCCTCGACCCCCTGCTCGGTAAGCGGGACGTCAACCCAGCCGGTGAATTGATTGGTCTTGTTCCATGCGCTCTGACCGTGTCGGAGCAATACGAGTTTGTATGTCATAATGAGAATTTTAGGCGATATCCGGGACTAAATAAAGAATATGCATAAAGCTGACCACAGCGACAAAAATGAAGTAATCGGCAATGCGGGCTTATAATGTTTCTTTGCAATCGCAAAAATATCGGCAGCAGTCAAAACCGCCGTCAAAGCCGACATCACAATAAAAACAAGGGGCAGTCCGCTCTGACCGGCAGAACT
The DNA here is from genome assembly GCA_900314875.1 of uncultured Actinomycetes bacterium. GTDB lineage: Bacteria > Actinomycetota > Actinomycetes > Actinomycetales > Bifidobacteriaceae > RUG039. The sequence goes on from OMWX01000010.1 coordinate 3,399, forward strand.
GTCCGAACAGATTTCACCGGCGCGGCTGCTGTATGAACCGAACAGCATCAAAGAGGGCGCAGCGAGAATCAAAACCGTGAAAAGACTTACGGAAGCGCGATATCCGATTCGCACGGGAAGCGTGTATTTTCCGTGCTTTTCATCCGATTCGATATCGCGAATATTATTCACAAGCATAAGAGATGCCGAATAAAAACCGATTGCGAACGACTCGAAAATAGCGTTAATCCTGCCGCCGGCAAAAAGAGTGCCTTCAACCGCGCAAACCGTGCCGGCTACTGCTGTCGGTCCGAAGAACAGAAAAGCGCTCAGCTCGCCCAAACCCATTGCAGAATAAGGCTTGCGCCCTCCGGCATAGAACCATGCGGCTGCCAGACACAAAGCTCCGGCGGCGAGAAACAGGTAATTTTTAGTGATTGCGACTACAGAAAGCCCGGCCGCGCATGCAACCGCCGCCGAGAACAGAGCGCAATGCAGAACGCTTTTCGCGCTCACGCCGGAAGCGACCAGTCTGCGAGGAGCCTTGGAAGACGGCCTGTCTGCTTTTCCCAAGCCTTTCTCAGAATCCTTCTCAGACTCTTTCTCAAATCCTCTTCCCTCGTCGATTCCGCGCACTCCGTCCGAATAATCATCGGCAAAATTCGCGGCAATCTGCAAAAAAAGGGCGACAATCATGCATAAAGCGGCAACAGTAATTTCGCGAGCTGTCCAATTCCGGGAATTTCCGTCCCGAACGCTGAGTCCGTTAAGCGCATGCATTCTGCTGCATATGCCGATACCTGCCGTCACGGACGCAAAACCGAGAAGCAGAGTCTGCGGTCTTGCGCCCGAAATCCATTGTTTTGCATTCATATCTGAAAAAATTGCAATAGAAATTACAATGAAAAATTACAATGCCAGCGGCTTAACCAGCGGGAAAGTAATCGTTTCGCGAATCGTCGCGCCGGTAAGCGCAATCAGCAGACGGTCGATACCCATTCCCATGCCGCCTGCAGGAGGCATTCCCGTGCCGAGAGCTTCCAAAAAGTCCTCGTCGATATCCATAGCCTCAGCATCGCCGGCAAGCGCATCCAAAGCCTGCGCGACAAAGCGTTCGCGCTGAATAACCGGGTCGTTAAGCTCGGAATATCCGGTTGCCAGCTCAAAACCGCGAACATACAAATCCCACTTTTCCGTAACGCCCGGAATTTCGCGATGATCCTTGGTAAGCGGCGAAGTTTCAACCGGGAAATCTCGCACAAAAGTAGGCTCGTAAAGCTTGTCCTCGTAGAAATGCTCCCACAAATGTTCGACGAGTTTTCCATGATTTTCCACATCGTCGCGTTCAACTCCCAGCTTGTCTGCGAGCGCGCCCAGATGTTCGACGGACGTTTCGGGAGTAATCTGCTCGCCCAAAGCTTCGGAAAGCGAGCCGTACATGGTCATAGTCTTCCATTCTCCGCCCAAATCGTATTCCGTGCCGTCGTTGAGAGTAACGACAGTCGAACCGAATGCGTTAATTGCGGCATTTTGAATAAGCTGCTTGGTCAGATCGGCAATCGTATCGTAGTTTCCGTATGCCTGATACGCTTCAACCATGGTAAATTCAGGCGCATGAGTCGCGTCCGCACCCTCATTTCTGAAGTCGCGGTTAATCTCAAAAACACGCTCGATTCCGCCCACAAGACAGCGTTTAAGGAACAGTTCCGGCGCGATTCGCAAGTATAAATCAATGTCGAACGCATTCATGTGAGTCGTGAACGGTCTTGCGGCCGCTCCCCCGTGAACGGTCTGAAGCATGGGCGTTTCGACTTCAAGGAAGCCCTGCTCGTCAAATGTGCGGCGAAGCGAGGAAACGACTGCCGAACGGCGGCGAACCATATTGCGCATTTTTTCGTCTGCAATCATGCCGATATAAGGCTTGCGCGTGCGCGTATCGTCGTTCAGCTCTTTATGCATTGCGGGAAGCGGCTGCAAAGCTTTGGCTGCTATCTTCCATTCCTGAGCGAAAACAGACAGTTCTCCGGTTTTGCTCATTACGACGCGGCCGGAAATAAAAAGATGGTCGCCCAAATCAACAAGCTGCTTAAAACGCTTCATCGATTCTTCGCCGATTTCGCGCTTGGAAATCATGCCCTGAATATAAGTGCCGTCGCCTGCCGTAAGGCGCACGAAACAAAGCCCTCCCGCATTGCGCAGGAAGATGACGCGTCCGGCCACGCCGACGACATCCTCAGTCTGAGCTCCGTCTTCAAGCTTGCCCTCGTAACGTTTGCGAACCTGCTCGATTGTGTCGGTCACATCGACCTTCACCGGATACGGTTCCAAGCCTTCTTTCAGCATAAGAGCGCGTTTTGCCACGCGCATCTGCACCTGTTCGGGGTGAGCTTTAGGACCGAATTGAGAATTTGAAGGATCAATCGCTTCTTCCAAAGGGGTATCCGGCTGCGCCTCGCTGACTTTGCGCGCGATAACCTCGTTCTGTTCCTGCAGAAGCTTGGCATGCTCAACCGTGCTCATTCGGCTGTCGGCATTGTCTCTTGCAGCCTGCGCGGCTTGCTCTTCCCGCGCAGACTGAGTGTTCTGCGCAGACCGGGTATCTCGCGCAGCCTGCGAATCGCCGTTCGCTTCGCCATTCTGATTCAAATTCTCATTATTGTCGCTCATGAAGTCTATTTTACGCATTGCATACGACCCGGCAGCAGCGCAGTCGCCGGATTTGCGTCTTCCGTAAACCCGACGGTTATTTCAAACGCAAACGCATTTTTAAGCCCCGGCAGTGCCGGCAGCTGCAAATGCAAACAACACGCCAAATACCGAATTTGACTTATTTTCTGAAGCGTGTAGAATGAAGTGTTGTTTTACGGGCTGTGGCGCAGCTTGGTAGCGCGCTTCGTTCGGGACGAAGAGGCCGCGGGTTCAAATCCCGCCAGCCCGACCGGCAAGGTGAAATCACAAAATTATTGCGGTTTCGCCTTTTTTGTTTATTCGAAAATCCCCGGCCGGGAGCGCACTCACGCTTGCCCGTTATGCGGAAGTTTCGAGATTAGCGCGACGGCTGCGAACGCAAAGCTGCAAGACGCGCGCGAATCAGAGACAGAGCCGATTCGGCAGCAAGATAACAGTCGCTGCCGGCTCCGAACGATTCAAAAGACGCTTCGGAAGCCTTAGAGAAAGCCGTTTCCAACGCAGACATCGTCTTTATCTCATCCGCAGAGTCCGCCGCAGAATCTGCCGCAGAATCTTCCGAAAAATCACAGTTTTCCGACGCAGCACAGTTTTCAGAATATGCCGATTTCGCCCCAAAACCTGAAAATGCTTGCATCATTTGAGCATGCATCATTTGAGCATGCTGAAGCAGCGCAAGCGCATAAACATCGCCGTAAATCCCGTTCTTCTCGCATATTTGAACAGCCCGCTCAGCATAACGCAAAGCAGAATCAGCAGGAGCAGCAGAATCAGCAGCAGAATCAGCAGCAGAACCGGCAGAGGGATCGATATCAGACGACTTAAAAAACAGCATTGAAAGCTCTGTATTAATCGCCGCGCAGTCGCGCAAAACATTCAAATCAGACGGAGAAATCTCCTGTCGCTTTTCCAAACCGTCCAAAACTGTTCTCAGTTTTTCCGCAGCCTGTTCAACTCTTCCCGTGCGAGCATAAATTCTCGACAGACCCGAATAAATAAGCGGAAGACGTTCTGCTGAACTATTTCCGACTGAATTATTTCCAGACACATTATTTCCAAACACATTATTTCCGGCAGGCGAATTTTCGCAACTCTTACCCGACAGACCGCACTGTTTCTCAACCGTCTGCTCAGCCTGCAAATACAGGTTTTCCGCTTTGTCATATTCTCCGGCCGAAAAAAGCGCGGTCGCAGAAACCAGCAAAACATCAACCTGACGGGAAGTATTTTCAATCTTTGCCGGCGCAGCCAAATCCAGATATTCTTCGACAACCTTATAAATTTCATCATATCTTCCGAAGCGGCGATAAAAATTAACTCTCTCGCCGGCAACAATTAAAGCACTGTCAAAATCCTCGGATTCGCGAGCTTTTTCAAGCGATTCGGCGAGAAATGCCTCAATCCTCCCGAAATCCGCGCCTGACTGCGAAAGTGAATCGAATTTATGCAGAAACATTCGCACATTAAAACTCAAATTCGGCATAATATCACCGCCCGAAATGAGCAGCCCGGAAAACTGCTGTCTGGAAAACCGTCAGCTGAAATCATTCTAATCTCCCGCAAAATCAATAAAAACAGTCCGCAACATAATCTGTGCGCTCATCTGCTCGGCCATCTGCTCATTCAATATGCGTTTCCGTGCAAGCTGCCGCACTCCGATGCCCACTCACGCATTGGCCGCACACCTGCAAACGTCCGCTCATCCGCACGCCGACACACAACGCCGACCGCGCGGCAACGCACACACGACACCGCGCATAAAATCCCGTAAAAGCTCGCAAAAGCCCGCACGACAACGTTTGCAAAAAGCGCATACAACAGACTGCACGGAAACGCATATAAAAAAGCGGGTCCCGAGAAAACTCAGAACCCGAAAGGCGGACAGGGCGAGATTCGAACTCGCGGAGGTTTCCCTCGACGGTTTTCAAGACCGTTTCTTTAGACCGCTCAGACACCTGTCCGGATAATCATGCGCCGGGAGGCTCTCAGGTCCGATCCCGCCGCACAAAAATTAATTCTAACCGGAAAGCGGACAAAATCGCAAATCAAGATTCTCGGCGTGTCGGCTCGATAACCTCGCGGCCGCCCATATAGGGACGCATAGCCTTTGGAATCACTATTGATCCGTCCTTCTGCTGACCGTTCTCAAGAATCGCAACCAGCCAGCGCGTGGTCGCAAGCGTTCCGTTCAAAGTTGAAACCGGACGGGTCTTGCCGTCTTCCGCGCGTTCGCGCACGTTCAGGCGGCGAGCCTGATACTCCGTGCAGTTCGACGTGGACGTAAGCTCGCGGTAACGTCCCTGCGTCGGAACCCATGCCTCGCAGTCGAATTTGCGGGCAGCCGACGAACCCAAATCCCCGGCAGCCGTGTCGATTATGCGATAAGGCAGCTCCATCTTGCCAAGCATTTCCTGCTCCATGGCAAGCAGACGCTTATGCTCTTCCTTTGCCTCCTCAGACTTGCAGTAGGAGAACATTTCCACCTTGTTAAACTGGTGAACGCGAATAATTCCCATAGTGTCTTTTCCGGCTGAACCGGCTTCGCGCCGATAACAGCTCGACCAGCCGCAGTATCGCAAAGGACCGTTCGACAAATCCAAAATCTCGTCGGCATGCATTCCTGCGAGCGCAACCTCGGAAGTTCCAACCAGATACTGGTCGTCAGGTTCGCGCAAGCGATAGATTTCGTCGGCGTGCGAATTGAGGAATCCTGTGCCTCTCATCGCTTCCGGGCGAACCAGAGTAGGCGTGATCGCAAGCGAGAAACCGTTCTCTTCAGCCTGATCGACAGCCATTGTAAGCATTGCGATTTCCATGCGGGCAACTGCTCCGCGCAAGAAATAGAAACGCGAACCGGAGACTTTCACTCCGCGTTTCATATCGATTCCGTTGACGGATTCGCCCAGCTCGAGATGGTTTTTCGGTTCGAATCCTTCGGCTGCAAAGTCGCGAATCTGACCGATTTCGTCAACGACGACATAATCGTCTTCGCCGCCTTCGGGTGCTTCTTCCTCGACAATATTGCTCAGTTTCCACATTGCCGTCGTAAATTCTTCGGACGCAGAATCTGCGGCAGACTTGTATTCTGCGACTTTCTGCGCCAGCTCTTTTGTCTGCGCAATCAGAGCGGCTTTTTCCTCAGCCGGCGCGGCAGCAACCTTTTTTCCTATGCTTTTCTGCTCTGCGCGGGCGGTTTCAAATCTTGACAAAGCATCGCGACGCGCATTATCGGCAGAAAGAACCTCATCGACCAGTTCGACGGATTCCGAGCGTTTGCGCTGCGATTCCTTGACAATGTCGGCATTTTCGCGAATAAATTGTATATCAAGCATAGCCTTAAAATATCCCCGATATAAGACATTTTGCTTTAAAGAGTCGAGCAGAACGTTTAAGTGCAAAACATTTCAGAACAGATACAAAGCAAAACCGGCTGAACCCGACAGCGGCAGACAGCGGCAAACAGCGGCAAACAGCTGCTGCAGCGGCAAAACCATGCAATTTGCAACAGAATATGCGGCGGGCGAAACATGCAATAATAGTATTTATGTCTTTCACTTCCGCAGTCGCATTTGCAGCCGCAGCAATCGCCGTATTGCTTGCTGTGCTGTTTTTCCTTATAAGAAAACAGAAAGCCGTGAGACGCAGCATAATTGAGGACAGAGAAAACGACAGCGTGAAATATGCTTTTATCGTCAATCCTTCCAAACCGGATGCGGCACAGATTGTCGAAAAGATAAAAGATTTCTGCGGCCGAAATAACATAAAAGAGCCGCTTTTCATCGAAACGACGCTTGAGCGCGACGGCGAGGCATGCGCCAAAGAAGCCTTGGAATCAGGCGCGGACGCGGTTATTGCGGTCGGCGGCGACGGAACAGTGCGGACAGTCGCTTCCGCAATGACAGGCACGGAACATTCGATGGGAATCATCCCCATCGGCACCGGAAATCTTTTCGCGCGCAACATGAATATCCCTACAGGCGACATCGAAGCTGCCATGCTTATCGCGACAAGTCACGGTTCGCGGCGAATCGACATGGGCAAAATAACGCTTTTGGACAGCCCCGACACCCCTGCCGAACCCGCACGGCACGGGTTCCTTATCGTCGGCGGAATCGGTTTCGATGCTGACATGATTGACGATACAAACCCTGATTTGAAGAAGAAAATCAGCTGGATCGCTTATTTTGTCGGCGGAATGAAGAATCTTTTTTCCGCAAAGTGTCGCGGAACGATTATCACAATGGATGAAAACGGCGAAAAAACCCGAAAAGACAAAATTTCTTTCCGCACATTCATCGCGGGAAACTGCGGTCAGATTCCGGGATTTCAGCTTATTCCGGGCGCAAGATTCGACGACGGACTGCTTGATTTTGAGCTTATCGACACGAGCGCGGGAATTATCGGATGGATGAATCTGTTCGGCGATGTGGTTCATCAGACGGTTAAACGCAAGCCGGGCGGCAGTCCGCTTTCCACAAACAGCAAAATCAGCATCACAAGGGGTCAGTGGGCTGAGATTATCCTTGACAAACCGAGACTCGTCGAGGCAGACGGAGATATTGTCGGAACGACTAAGCATGTAAGAATAAGTCTTGAAAAGAATGCGCTTATCGTAAGAGCGCCGGCTGCTCCCGACCTGCCTGACCCGGAAGAGACCGGAAATATCGCGCAGCTCAGCGAATATATCGAAATGCGCGAAAAGGAGGAAGCGCGCGAAAATAAAGAGCAGAGCGAGCAAAAGCAGGACGTTGAGAAGAATACCGAAGATGCCGATTCAGGTTTAGATTCAAAATCTGATTTTGCAGAAGGCAAAGCCGAATCCGACACAATAAATAAGCCTGAAACAATGTATAAAACAGAGCCTGAATCGGCGCAGGAATAAATAATCGCCTGATTCATTGCCCGATTTTGCAAATTCTCAAGCTGCATAATCGCAAAATCCGCACAACACGCCCCGGCGGAAATTTGACATATGCGCATGGCATAATATGAACATGGCAGCTAAAAATGCGGGAATGCCCGCCACAGAAAAAGATTTGATCAATGTCGATGAAGTAATCGGCTCCTATTACAGCCTTGTTCCCGAGGCTGACATCCCCGAGCAGCGTGTGAGTTTCGGCACTTCCGGACATCGCGGCTCGTCTTTAAAAACTTCATTCAACGAAGCGCATATCGTGACAATCACTCAGGCCATTGCCGAGATTCGCAAAAAAGCCGGAATTGACGGACCGCTGTACATCGGGCGGGACACGCACGCTTTAAGTGAACCGGCTTGGAAAACGGCAATTGAGGTTCTTGTCGCAAACGGCATTCGCGTACGCATTGATTCGCATGACGATTTCACGCCCACGCCCGTTATTTCTCAAGCAATTCTGACCCACAATCGCGCGAAAGACGGGACGCAGAGATTCAGCGGAAACGATATAGCGGACGGAATCGTGGTAACTCCTTCCCACAATCCTCCCACTGACGGCGGTTTCAAATACGACCCTCCGACAGGCGGTCCGGCTCCTTCTGAGACCACAAATGCGATTGCCAATCGGGCAAACGAACTTTTGCCCGATTGGAAGAACGTCAAGCGCGTGCCTTTCGAGCAGGCAATAAAGTCCGACCTGGTCGAACGTTTCGATTACCGCGAGCATTATGTCAACGATTTGAACAATGTTATCGATTTTGACGTTTTGAAAGCTTCCGGAGTGCGCTTGGGAATTGACCCGCTCGGCGGCGCTTCGGTGAATTATTGGGATTTGATTAACGAGAAATACGGACTGTCAATCGGAGTTGTGCGTCCGCAAGTTGACCCGACATGGCGTTTCATGACTCTCGACCATGACGGGAAAATCCGCATGGATCCCTCCTCGCCGCATGCTATGAAAGGTCTTGTTGATCAACTTAATGCCGGAGCCTGGGACAAATATGATTTGGTCGGCGGCACAGATCCCGACGCAGACAGGCACGGAATCGTATGCCCGAATTACGGAGTCATGAATCCGAATCACTACCTGGCAGTATGCGTCGAATACCTGTTCGGCGGCAATCGTCCGGACTGGCCGGAGAATGCGGGAGTGGGCAAAACCCTGGTTTCATCGTCGCTTATCGACCGCGTTGCCGAATCAATCAACGCAAAGCTGGTAGAGGTTCCCGTAGGATTCAAGTGGTTTGTGGATCCTCTGTTTTCCGGAGAAGTCGCATTCGGCGGCGAAGAAAGCTCCGGAATGAGCTTCCTGCGCAAAGACGGCCGAGTGTGGACCACCGACAAGGACGGACTTATCCCAGACCTGCTTGCAGCTGAAATTACGGGCAAAACAGGCAAGAATCCTGCTGAGCTTCACAAAGAGCAGGTAAATCGATTCGGCGAAAGCTGGTACAAACGCATAGACACGCCAACGACTTTGGAGCAGAAACAGAAGTTTGCAAATCTTGACGAAGACGACGTGGAAGCGACGACTCTTGCAGGCGAAGAAATAACCGCAAAGCTGACTAAAGCTCCCGGAAACAATGCTCAAATCGGAGGTTTGAAGGTTACGACTCGCAATAATTGGTTTGCGGCGCGCCCGTCAGGAACTGAGAATATTTACAAGGTCTATGCAGAATCTTTCGAGTCCGAGCAGGCTTTGGAAAATATTCTTAAAGAAGCAGCCGAAACCGTGGACAAGGCTTTAGCTTAGGCTGTAATTATGAGCAAAAACGGCACTATTACCGGCACTGTTACCGTTTCGACCGACGGATCTGCTTTAGGCAACCCCGACGGTCCGATGGGCTGGGCTTGGGCGGAGCATGATTCCGAACGGACAGACTGCGGAGGAGCTGCGAACGGCACAAACCAAATCGGCGAACTTTGCGCCGTTTTGCAAGCTTTGCGAACTCATCGCGGTTCCTGCGAGCTTGTTATCGAAAGCGATTCTCAGTATGCGATTAAATGCGCTTCCGAGTGGATTCGCAACTGGAAGAGAAACGGCTGGAAAAACTCGAAAAAAGAGCCTGTTAAGAATATGCAGGTTATAAAAGCGATTGACGAGGAAATCTCGAATCGCGAAGGTCCGGTACGTTTTGAGTGGGTTAAAGGACACGCCGGCAACAGATATAACGAAAAATGCGATGAACTTGCGCGCACGTATGCTCAGGATGTTCGATCGGGAAAGAAAACTGCGCTTCTGCCGAAGGAAGGCTGGGATACGCTTCTTCATTCCGATTACGCCGGCAGAGACGATATTCCTCAGCCTGTTGCCAAAATGCTCGAGGGGAAAGACGCGGATTATTCCGCTTATGTTCCGAAGGACGGTTCAGACAGCGTTTTTGCAGGCGTTTCACGCAATGTTTCAAAAAACGCAGTCGATGTTTCGCGTGAAACATCGACTGAAACCGCAGCAAATAATGCAGCAAACAATGTCACAAACACCGCTTCGAATGCCGGAACAGACGCGGTTTCAGGCAGAGCCGAGACCGCGTCTTTGTCTGCAAACCAGATTTCCTATCTGATTCGACAGCTGCGCGAAGCTACTGTGCGTTTCGAACGTGCGGCAAAATTGTTCGACAGAGCCGCGCAAAGACTGTCCGATACTCTCAACGACACGGAGGACGCTCAAAACACGCTGTTTTAAGCCGTTGCGCCGCCATCCGCGATATTCTCGCGCGCGCAATCTCACCGCACAATTTCACTGCAAAATTTCACTGTGCATCTCACCGCACAATTTCAGACATAAAAAAAAAAAAAAAAAAAACTCTGAGAGCAGCGCACGTTTCCGCACTGCTGCCGCACGGAGAGTTTTGTTCGTATTGAGAAGCATGACGTATCGAATTGTTGCTTATCGATGTTTGCCGGCTTATTTTCTGATTATTTCCTGTTTGCTGCCAGCATTTTCGCGGCTTCCAGGATTCGCATTCCGTCGTCTGCGGGAGGAATAAGATTCAAAAGATTAAAACCGGCAATAAAATACGCAATCGGAAGCATATTGAACGCAAACCCGAGAATCAGAGCAGATATCGCGCCGGCAAAAGGATCGGCAACAGCCGCAATTATCAACCTTTTCACGCTGTGTTCGCGGCGGGTAACCACGCAGATTTTCATAAAATAAACCCTTACAGACAAATCATGCGCATAATCTCTGCTCGCAAGACACGCAGCGTGAGCCGCTTCATGAGCCGAAAAAAGAAACAGCTGCGATACAAACAAGAAGCGCAAAAAACCTGAAAACCGCATCGACGCTGTTTCCAATCCACAGCCTGAGAGCGGCAACGGGAACAAACAACAGCAGATACGGAACGGAAACAGG